>NZ_JBXWDD010000001.1:0-1624561 GCF_057320665.1 Enterobacter cloacae complex sp. 385G4 | reverse complement strand
AAGCTGGGCATCAAAATGTTTGCCGGCAAAGGGAAGGTGGAGATCCAGGCGCAGGGGGATGAGATGACGCTGGATGCGCTGAAGGATATCCTCATCAGCAGCAGTGAGGGAAAACTCATCATCAGCGCGAAGCAGGAGATAGTGCTGACGAGCGGCGGGGGATATATCCGGATAGCGGACGGAACGGTGGAGTGTGCGGCGCCGGACAAAATCATCGAGCGCGGGGCGGTGTGGCAGAAGTTTGGTGGGCAGAGCATAAGTCAGGCAATGCAGAGCTGGGAAAACGCGAATTTTTCTTATACGCCTAAGGCGATTGATGCCTACGATGGGTCAGCTCTGGCAGCGCAGAAAATGGCCATTCAGGGTGAGGATGTAGTCAGTCAAACCGTCTCAACCTCTGAAGATGGAAAAGGCGATTTAATGAAGCAGGTTAGTGTGGTGATGGACAAACTGCGGTTCGAGGGAGAAAAATAACCATGACTCAAGCAGCAGAAAATGAGATCGTGAGCCGACCAGAATATGATGAAAATGGGCGAGTGTACTACAGCCTGCCTAATGGCAGAGCGCAAGACAATCTGGTGATTGCCTGTCCTAAGGTGGCGGAAAAGGTGATCCCGGTTATTTTTCTGCCGGGAGTCATGGGAACGAATCTCAAAAAGATAAAATCCCCTGAAAAAGTCTGGCATGCTGACATGTTTCAGGGCTCAGATGCGCTGGCATGGCTCTATAAGTCTAAAGAACAAAGAAAAGCCTTGCTGGATCCTCTTACCACCGAAGTCGATTTAACGGGAAAGGTACTTTACGACGATCTTGACGGCAGAGGGTTTCCCTCCAGAGCGGCCCGTGGCTGGGGCAGTGCGCTTTACAAAAGCTACGGCGAACCTCTCCATGTGCTTCAGTGCATGCTGAATGACGGTCATATTCTGATTGATAACCTGATCAATGGTACCAGCAGGCGCACGCCCCGCCAGTTACTGATTGGTGAAAATTTAGGTGCAGAGAAAGGCGAAGATGCGCTGACTGAGCCTGAGGTCAGGCGGAGTTATGATTACCTTTTTCCCGTGCATGTTTTTGGCTATAACTGGCTGCAGTCAAACGCCGATTCGGCCGCGTCTCTCGGGCGATATATCAGTGAGACTTTAGGCACTTATCACGGCAGGCTTGCCACCAGTAAAGTCATTCTGGTCACCCACTCCATGGGTGGCCTGGTGGCCCGACATTATTCAGAACAAATGAACGGCAGAGACAATATTCTGGGCATCGTTCATGGCGTTATGCCTGATCTGGGATCGCCAGCGGCATATCGCCGAATGAAGACCGGAGAACGGGGTATTGTCGGAGCGGTAATTGGCGCTGATGCAGCCAACCTGATGCCGGTACTGGCCCAGTCACCCGGCCCTCTGCAACTGCTGCCGGGTAAAGCCTACGGGCCGGGTTGGCTGAAAATTAACGGCACGGTAAATATGAATAAGCCGGAGTCTGATCCTTACACGGAAATTTATCTGAATGAAAGTGACTGGTGGCGACTGTGTGAGAAAGAATTGCTGCTGGATGATGTGGGTAAGGGATGGAAAAGTTATCAGAGCAGGATAAAAAAGGATGTGCAAAAATTTATAGAAAATTTAAACGGCAAATATCACCCCAATACCTATGCATTTTATGGTGCCAGCGAAAAATATCCTTCAGACGATCATCTGATATGGCAGCAGATCCCGGCACCGAGACCGGTTATGGGCGTACCGCTGGAGCTTCCCGTTTATCGCCATGCAGCAGGGAACACGTTTGAATTGACCTCCTCCGGCAGCGCCGGGGACGGAACCGTACCAGTACGTGCCGGCAGGACTAATTTTCCCGGGATCCGCTCGCTGCTTGCGACTGAAGTAGATCATGAAGGTGCCTACGCCGTGGGGGATACCAGTACGGAAAACGGTCTTTCCGTTGCGATGAAGTTCACGTTACGCTCAATTATAAAAATGGCCGGGGAGGTCGCCTCATGCGGGTAAGGCATTTATGGATGGGATTACTTGTTGTCGTCCTTATTCTTTCAACAGCTTTCTGGTTACTCACCCGTTCGTGGCCGGTAGCCCCTTTAACGGCAAAGGAAAAACAAATGACGGATAAACTATTTGAACAGACCAGACCTCAGTGCATTGGCCGCTATCTTTTTGATGTGCCCGCTTCATTCAATAACGCTGACGTAGGTCAGGTAAAGATCAATGACATGAGAATTACCAGCAAGCGGCTGTATCCTCCGGCGTTTGCACAACGTATCCGGTTACGTGAACAGGAGTTAAAAAATAGTCCTGTAGTTGATCCCCTGGACCTTCCCTATCTGAAGCAGGTATACCGGATAAACGATAATACAGTCATTTTTGACCGCAATGAAAACGAGAGTGTTCCAGGCTTTGGGAGAATTCTTGAGGGCCATCTTTATAGTAATGGCGTGGCATTCATCGTAACAACTGAGATTACAGACTTGTCCGATCCAAAATATAAAAAGGACAGAGAGGATTATTTAAATAGTGGTTCGAAGGAAAATGATTTAAACGATAAGCCTCAGAAGCTTGCTGAAATGCAAAGCCTGCTATCCCGACTAAAGGGAAGAAATGATGATGAAGTGCCAACACTGCCTGGTATCTGTATTCCGGAAGGTTTTATTAATGATTCGGGGGGGGTATCGAACGATGTCATCAACATTATATATAACAGTGATGACTTTGGCCTTATTGTTAACAGTGATAATACGCTTCGAAAATCTGAACCATTCTTAGAAAGGTCTGATGAAATAAATGCTACCCTCATCAGAGTTGGCGCACGCACTCTGAAGAAAGGGGCAGTAAAACTACCGAAGATAAATGCAGAAGAGTGGTTGATGAAAGGTAAGCAGGATATTTATCAACCGAAAGAGAAAATAGTTCCTGCCTACAGATTCGCCTTTTATGGGAATGAGGATATAGCCGACTCAAGGCATCCGGTATTTTCCGTTGAGTTGAATAATTCTGGATTGGAAACAAAAAACTATACGGATTCACAACTGGTTGATATCTGGGACAGAATCACAAGAACGTTCAGGTATCGAACTGGAACAGCTCCGGTAAACATCAGGGAGTAAATGCATCTTAAATAAGAGAGCGCTCTAAACATATTTTTAATGCTGGTTTTAATTTTGAGATAAACACCCGCTGCTAATCTACAGAATCCTATAAATTAAAACTGCAATTACTTATGCCAGCTGGAGTGAGAAAAGAGCAGCGTGCTGGAATTTGATGTGAAACAGGGAGTGGACGCATGAGTAATAATCCTCCATTAAGATACAGCCATAACCACCACCTGCTGGCGGTGAAAGGATGTGAAGCAGAACTCGATGTGCTGGCGTTTGAAGGCGATGAGGCCCTGAGCACGCCGTTCCGCTACCGTATTGAATTCACCAGCATTGACCACGCTATCGCCAGAGAGGCGATGCTGATGAAGCCCGGTTCGCTGACGCTGCAGGCCCCGGTAGACCAGGGTTACGGCATTAAAGTGCAGCAGCCGGTGCGGGTGATTCAGGGCGTGGTGACCGGTTTTGAACGCCTCAGCACGTCAAAAGATGAAACCCGCTACGCCCTGACGCTCCGGCCACGTCTGGCGCTGCTCGACCGCTCGCACCAGAACGCCATTTACCAGGACATGTCGGTTCCGCAAATCGTGGAAAAAATCCTGCGCGAGCGCCACGGTATGCGCGGCCAGGATTTTCTGTTCTCGCTGTCAAAAGAATACCCGCGCCGTGAACAGGTGATGCAGTACGGTGAGGACGACCTAGGGCTTGCATACCATGAATAAGATAAAACAAAAAGCAATGATCCTGGTCGCCTTAATCGTAGCGGGATATGGGTTGTATCAGTATTTTCGCCCTTACAATCCATCACCGCAGACACTGACGTCATCACAGCAGGTAACCATGAACAAAATAAACGCTGAAATGAAACCTTATTGCGTCGGGCGCTATATGCTCGACCTGCCATCATCCTTTACGGCTTATAATGACGCTGCACCGCTGGATAATAATATCTGGGCGGCGGTGATTTCCCGGCCTGAGGATACGTATAAAACCTATCTGGCGACAAAGAAAATGTATCATCCGGGTTTTAAGCAGTTAATCGCATTACGTGAAAAGGCTCTGCGAGAAAGTAAAACTATTGACGCTCAGGATATGCCTTTTTTAAAAAAAGTCTGGTCTTTGCCGGACGGTATGGATGGTGTGATTTTTGAACGGAATGATAATGGGGGTACCGCAGATTTTATTCGAACACTGGAAGGCTATTTATATACTAATGGCGTAGTTATTAAACTTCAGAAGCAAACCATTAATGATTCCAGCTCTGTATATAATGAGCAACGAAGAGGGCGACCCGCCAGAAACTATGTCACAAGTGACGTCAGCCAGATGCAGTCGCTGATGGCGAGAATTAGTGGCAGGGATAATGACGTCATTCCGACGAAACCAGGTTCCTGTATCACCCATGCGTTTATTGCCACCGACCCGACGGCAAGGGAACGGGAAGATATCTCCGTTGGGCTTGAAAGTAAAACACTGGAACATATCAGAGTTATTCTTTCTACCGATAACTTCACCCGAGAAAAAGACACGGTGCTGGAGAGAGCAGGTGAGATAGAGAGTAACTTGTACCGTGGCCATGTGGAAAGAAAAGGGGCCTTTAATATTAACGGACTGCAGGCCCAGGAGTTTCTGGCAACGGGTTTACAGGCATCTCAGGACGAGCCACGTTACGGCTTTGATATGTTCATCAATGAAATGACAGCCAGCTACAAGACTCCCAATTTTATTCTGACCCTGGAGAATGATTCCATGCCGCCAACCTCCTACAGCAAGGAGGAAATTATCGCCTTCTGGGACACGATCAGCCGTAGCGTACGCGTGCGCCCCGGCGCGTTTTGATTATGTATTTTCATACAGCGAAAATTAAAGTTTTATCGATAATAATTAAGTGGGGCGCTGTCTTGGTCGCAAACCATTATATTGTCGTAAATTAATTTTTAAAAAAGAGGAAGATATGCCTGGAATTGTTTGCCTGGGTGATGATACCACCCATGGTGGAAAGGTTATTAGCGCGTCGTCGACAATGTTTATCAATGGTATTCAGGTTGCCTTGGTCGGTGATTTGGTTTCATGTCCAGAACACGGAATTAATCCGATAAAAGAAGGTGATCCCGGAGCGTCAGAAAATGGGATGAACGTTGTTGTTAATAACTGCGCCTGTTCCTGTGGATGCAGAGTCATTAGTTCTCACATCGAAAATACTATTGAGTCTTGATATTATGTGGCCTATCCCCAAAGTACCCAAAAAAAGTACAATTGCCAGCTTGTCATACAAGCGATGGGGGATTGTTCTTATTTCTATTTTAATGGTTTGTTCTGTTTTTGGTTTTTCTTTGTGGGGAACGGAGGCATATACTAAAATAGTATTTTTCCTGCTACTTCCGGCATTTTTCATATGGTTATGTATTTTTGGCGCAGCGCTAAACCGTTATGAGCAGTCAAGGAGCGCTCTTTCTGCCTGGAAAGAAGAAACTGATAGAACTAAGGCTTTATGGCAGCACTGGAGCCGACAGCAGTTGTCAGTGGTTGGTAATGTTATCTTTACTCCTGAGGAAAACGGGGCCGCGAGTTTTCTTGGACCTCTGTCTGATATTCCAGCATATCCAGATAAAGTCAGGTCGTTGTCACATTCCTGGGGCTCCCTTCGTGTTTTGTCTGATATGATCGACAAACAGCTTGAGCAACAGTATCCTGGTTATCGGAAATTTTTGCATACTATTTATGTATTGCAACCCTCTGGTTGGGACAAAAAGAACGTATGCCAGATTATTCTGTCTCAATGGGATCTGCTTCCTGAAGTAAATTGTTCCGTTGAGTGTATTGGAAAATTCCACGATAACGTTAATTTTGATGGTTTGATATTAGTTCTTAGTTTCCAATGCTGGTTGGCAGGTGTATCGAAACAATCCAGCGAAATGGTCTCTGCCCAGCTTTTATCATCCTCAACTTTTTCCAGACAACATGCTGTACCGGTACTTGCCGGATTAGGCCGTGTTATGCCTGTGGATAATGAGAATATTGAAAAAGATTTAGATATGCTTTTTGAATACAATCGAATTGACAAGCGTGATTTACGCCATGTCTGGCTTTCTGGTATTCCTGCTGATATTAATTCAAAACTAATTCAGTATGCCGATCGATGTCAGTGGAAACTTCCAGAGAAACATCCTTTTAATTTGATTGATTTTTCTTTTGGTCCCCCTGGTGAAATGGTATTCCCTGTTTCACTCGCATTGTTGGTTGACGCGGCTCAAAAGACTGAAGCTAACCAATTATTAATTATTCAGGCATCACCTCAGTCCAGACTGCTTTGTTTGATTACTCGGAAACTTTACTTATGACCCAAGAAAAGGAATTACAGTCAGCACGTTATGGATTTTGGGGCTATCTTGTTTTAATTGTTGGCCTTGCGGGTATAACTGCGTTTTTACTATTTATTAATCAAGATGCCTTGCTTAAATATGGGCTGACATATCGCCAAATTTGGTCGGTGTGGGGTGGTGTATTTGGTTTTTTATTCTTAGGCACTATTTGCTCTCCTTTTTATTGGCGCTGGAAGCAAAGAAAAAAACAACTCATTTATTTACCACCGGAACCCTCAAGTGCTGAAACTAAAACAACTCCAGATGTGAGTACAACCATCAGAGATTATACCGATTTAAAACAGCATCTTAATCTTCGTTATGGCGTCCTTTGGCGACGCAAAGTCCACCTGCTGCTCGTCACTGGCAATGAAGCCGCTATAGAGCAATTGGTACCAGGCCTGCAGGAAAGCCAGTGGCTTGAAGGCAACCGCACCGTTCTGATTTACGGCGGGAGCCTGGCATTAGAGCCTGGCCGGGAGAAATATACCGCGCTGCGTAAACTGCGTCGCTGGCGCCCACTGGACGGTATTGTACGCGTCATACCCGCATCGCTTAATCTGAGCCCACAAATCAGTGACAACGATTTACGCGGGCTGGAAAAAATCAGCGAATTGCTCCGTTATTCCGCGCCGGTCTGGTTGTGGCAACTGTGTAACAGCAAATGGTCGCAGGCAAAACGTACTGAACAGGCGGTAGGAGCCCGTTTTCCGCTGCGTGCCAAAGCTGACGATATTACCCGTCAGCTTGAGCTGATGCTGCCTGCATTGCGGATACAGGGGGTAAGTCAGGTCGCTGAGAACAACGGCCACGATTTCCTGCTGCGTCTGGGCCAGTACCTTAAAGACGGCGGTATCGTCCGCTGGACTCAACAACTGGTGCCATGGCTGTCAGCCTCACAGCCGCGTGTTCCACTGCGTGGCCTGATGTTCAGCCTGCCGGAGAATAAACCTGCTGAAACGTCAGAAGCTGCAGATGCTGCATCTGTTGACGCTGAGAAGTATGTTCCCGAATCACAGCGTCACGCCCTGATTCTGCCCGTAACCTGGCAGGGCATTGTGGATGACTGCATCCGTGTGCGTGGCCGCCGTGTCGGTATGGCCTGGGAACAGACGCTGGCCTGGACACTGATGACTATCATCGGTATCTGGGGAGCGGGAATACTGCTGTCGTTCGCGATCAACCGCATGCAGATAGTCTCTGTTGCCGAGCAGGCGCATGCGCTGGTGGAGCATTCTTCCGTATCGGATTACCAGCTCACGGCTCTGCATACCCTACGTAATGACGCCGGCCGCCTGCAGCACCGTATTCAGGAAGGAGCGCCCTGGTACCAGCGCTTCGGTCTGGACCATAACCAGCAGCTGCTCGATGCGTTGCTGCCCTGGTACGGCGTGGCAAACAACCGCCTGATACGCGACCCGGCGAATCAGGCGCTGACACAAAAACTCAGCGCATTGGCAAACTCTGCCCCCAACAGCGACCAGCGTGCACAGCTGGCGAAGCCAGGTTATGACCAGCTTAAAGCCTGGCTGATGATGGCCCGTCCGGATAAAGTCGACGGCGCGTTTTATGCGCAGACCCTGAAAACCGTGCAGCCGACACGAATGGGTATTTCTACCGGTCTGTGGCAAAGCCTGGCGCCGGATTTGTGGGCCTTCTACATCACCGAACTGCCTAAGCAGCCACAGTGGAAAATCACACCGGATGCGCAGCTGGTCAGCCAGAGTCGCCAGCTGTTGCTGCAGCAAATTGGGCGTCGTAACGCTGAAAGCACACTGTATGAAAATATGCTCAAGTCAGTGCGTCGTAACTTCGCCGATGTCTCCCTGGAGGACATGACCAGCGGTACCGATGCGCGTCGACTTTTTACTACCGAGGAGGTCGTGCCGGGCATGTTCACCCGCCAGGCCTGGGAAGGTGGCATTCAGCAGGCTATCGAAAAGGCTGCAAATTCCCGCCGGGATGAAATTGACTGGGTGCTGAGTGATTCCCGTAAAGCCGTATCGGCGGATCTGTCGCCGGAAGCGCTCAAAGCACGCCTGACAGAGCGTTATTTCATTGACTTTGCAGGCAGTTGGTTGAATTTCCTTAACAGCCTGCACTGGAACCCGGCAAACAATATTGCGGACGTTACCGACCAGCTTACGCTGATGAGCGATGTCCGCCAGTCGCCACTGATTGCCCTGATGAATACCCTCGCCTGGCAGGGACAGACAGGCCAGCAAAGCGAAGGTCTTTCGGACTCCCTCATCAAATCGGCTAAAGATCTCGTCGGTGGAAAAGATAAACCTGCCATTGATCAGTCTGCGTCAGGGCCGAAGGGGCCGCTGGACGATACCTTTGGCCCGCTGCTGCAGCTTCTGGGTAAAAACAAAGGTGGTAATGTCATGTCGGCGGACAACTCCCTGAGTCTGCAGACGTATCTGACCCGTATCACCCGCGTGCGTCTGCGACTGCAGCAGGTGGCCAGCGCTTCTGACCCGCAGGCAATGATGCAGACCCTGGCGCAGACCGTATTCCAGGGCAAAAGCGTGGACCTCACCGACACTCAGCAATACGGCAGCCTGATTTCGGCAAGTCTTGGCGAGGAGTGGAGCGGATTTGGCAGCACAATGTTTGTGCAGCCGCTGACCCAGGCCTGGGAGACCGTACTTCAGCCGTCGGCAGCCAGTCTGAATGACAAATGGAGCCGCTCGGTTGTCGCGAACTGGCAAACTGCCTTTGACGGTCGTTTCCCGTTTGCTGCCAGCAAAAGCGATGCCTCTTTACCGATGCTGGCTGAATTTGTGCGTAAGGACAGTGGACGGATAGAGCGCTTCTTGTCGACAGAGCTCAACGGTGTGCTGCACAAAGAGGGTAGCCAGTGGGTACCGGATAAGGTCAACAGCCAGGGACTGAACTTTAACCCGGCCTTCCTGCGGGCCATTAACCAGCTGAGCCAGCTGTCAGACATCCTGTTAACCGATGGCAGTCAGGGCATCAGCTTTGAGCTGCAGGCGCGTCCTGTGCCACAGGTGGTGGAGACGCAGCTAACCATTGATGGACAAAAGCTGCACTATTTCAACCAGATGGCCGACTGGCAAAGCTTCCGCTGGCCGGGAGAAACTTACAAGCCGGGAACGATGCTGACATGGACCACGGTCAACGCTGGTGCGCGCCTGTTCGGGGATTACAGCGGGACCTGGGGCTTTATCCGCTGGCTGGACTTGAGCAAGCGTCAGCAGCTTGACCGCAGCCAGTGGATGATGAGCTTTACCGCACCGGATGGTCGCACCCTGCAGTGGGTGCTGCGCTCACAACTCGGAAAAGGCCCGCTGGCGCTGTTGGATCTGCGTGGTTTCACGTTGCCGGATCACATATTCAATGTCGACAGCGCGGCCACCGCTCAGGCGCTGATGGCTAATACGGAAAACAATGACATGGAGGGTGTCGAATAATGAGCACATTGCAGAATTTGGTTACCGCCTGTAAGGCTGACGATGCTCAGCTGCGTGAACAGGCGCAGACGCGCACGGATAACTGGCATCCCTGGCTTGCTCCGGTAAGCGTTGCCAGTCCGACAGGGGAAGACCCGGGATATGACGATGATTTTCAGCGTATCCGCGAAGAGGTTAATAAGCTCTCCGGGATTGATACCGAACTGATATGCACGCTTGCTGAAAAGTTACTGACCACCACGGCCAAAGACATCCGGATTGCGACCTATTACTGCTGGGCGCGACTGCACCAGGATGGCGAAACCGGCTTTGCCGAAGGACTTGAGCTGCTGGCGGGATTGCTGCAGCGCTACGGCACGCAGCTCCATCCCCGGCGGGACCGCAGCCGCAAGGCCGCGCTGGAATGGCTCGCCGGTACCCGTGTCCTGGACAGCCTGTCACTGTATCCGGAAGTCGTGCGCGAGGATGCGCAGCGGACCTCCGGGGCGCTGCTGCTGATCCGCGACAGCCTGGAGACAGAGCCGGAAGCGTCGCGGCCAGAGCTGAATGCCCTGTACAGCGGGCTGGAGTCTCGCCTGATGAAGGCCGGTGGTGTGGATGCCGTGGTACCGCAGAACGCAGGGAATAAGGCGCAGTCACAGCCCTTTACGCATGCGACCGAGTCAGATGCGCCGGTTCTGAGCCGCATCACCTCCGGTCAGGATTTGCTGGCCCAGGCCCGTACCCTGACGGGATATCTGCGCGAGCAGCCTGATGGCTGGCTAGCCGCACACCGGTTGATGAAAAGCCTGCGCCATGACACGCTGAGAGCGATCCCTGCACCGGATGCCGAAGGGAAAACACGTATCGAACCACCGCGGGCTGACCAGCGGGCGATGCTCAAGCGACTCTATCTGCAACAGAGCTGGCTGGAGATACTGGAGCAGGCGGACAGCACCTTCTCGCGTGGCGCTAATCACCTCTGGCTGGATTTGCAGTGGTATATCCACCAGGCTCTGGTGAAATTGGGGCACGATGTGCTGGCCGATATCATCATCGCCGATCTGAAAGGGCTGCTGAGCCGTCTCACAGGACTTGAAACGCTGGCCTTTAATGACGGAACGCCGTTTGCCGATGAGGTCACGCTCAACTGGATAAATCAGAGCGTGCTGGACGATTTGTCCAACTGGCGGGATGAGCCGGTCAGTGCTGCTGGTGAGACAGATAACGATATCCTGCTCCTCGAGCCGGAAGCGCTGGATAAAGCGGACACTGACGGTCTGGATGCCACCCTTCACTGGCTCCAGACCCGTCCTGGTTGCGACTCTACAAAAGACAAATGGCTGCTGCGCCTGCTGATGGCCCGCATAGCCGAGCAAAAGGGTAAAAATGAGCTGGCCCTGCATCTGCTGGGTGAACTCGATAGCGCCGCACGGTCAATCACCCTCACGCAGTGGACACCGGCCCTGTTATTTGAAGTGAAATCCCGTCGCCTCAGACTGCTACGCATGAAAGCTACACACAGTGAAACCGATAAATCACGTCTTCAGCATGAGATGGACCAGCTTCTTGCCGGTCTGATTGCGCTCGACCCGGCAAGTAGTGCGGTGCTTTGCGGATAAAAACGCCTGGCTACCTTTAACATTCCTATATTCAGGTTTTTTATGGACGACTTAACCCTGCGTTACTACGACGCTGAAATGCGCTACTTGCTGGAAGCCGGCGAAGAATTTGCCCGCGCTCACCCCGAGCAGGCGGCAATGCTCAATCTCGATAAAGCGGGCGCGCGCGACCCTTACGTGGAGCGGCTTTTCGAGGGCTTTGCCTTCCTGATGGGGCGCTTGCGTGAAAAGCTCGATGACGACCTGCCTGAACTGACCGAAGGGCTGGTCAGCCTGCTGTGGCCGCATTATCTGCGCACCATACCGTCGATGTCGGTGGTGGAGTTCACCCCTGACTGGCGCGAGATGAAAGAGCAGATGCGCATCGCCAAAGGTTTCGAAGTGAACTCGCGGCCGATCGGCGAGAAGGCCACGCGTTGTCGGTACACCACAACCAAAGAGATCACCCTCCTGCCGTTATCGCTGGAGCACGTCCGCCTGTCGACTGACCCTGACGGGCGTTCGGTTATTAGCCTGCGGTTTAACTGCAGCCATCTCGCCGACTGGAGCCGTATCGATCTCAGCCAGCTCCCGTTCTACTTCAACGCAGACGCACCACTAGCCTGCGCCATGCATGAAGCCTTTACTATGAACACGGCGCGCCTGTGGCTGCGGATGCCGGGTGATATAGACAGAAGACCGCTTGACGGCTATTTCGCCGTGCTGGGATTTGACGATGATGACGACCTTTGGCCGAAGGGGAGCAGTAGTTTTAGCGGCTATCAGCTGCTGCTGGAGTACTTCACCTTCCGTGAGAAATTCATGTTTACCGGCTTGCGTGGGCTGGAGACCGTAGTCTTTCCGGCTGAACTCCCCTGGTTTGAAATCGACGTGGTGCTTGCAGAACGCTGGGAGCATGATTTCAGCTTTACCGAAAAGCATCTGCGCCTGAACTGTGTGCCGGTGATCAACCTGTTCCCGCTGGAATCTGACCCGCTGACGCTCAACTCCCTGCAGACCGAATACATGCTGCGACCGATGCGGGTGCAGGACGGCCAAACTGAGATTTACTCTGTGGACTCGGTGATGTCATCCAGCCAGCATACCTACGTGCCATTCTCGAGCTTCCGTCACAAAGGCGGCATGATGCGTCATGAAGCCCCGGAATATTATTATCACACTCGTGTGCGGCGCGGCCCGTCAGGCCTGTACAACACCTGGCTTATTCTGGGCGGCGAAGCGTTTGATAACCACACGGTACCAGAAGATGAAAGCCTGTCCCTGACGCTCACGGGCACAAACGGCCAGCTCCCGCGGCGAGCGCTCCAGAGCACCGTGCTCGATACAGTGATGAAAACGACTTCAGCCAGTATTGCCGTGCGTAACCTGTGTGCGCCGACGCTGCCCTGTTATCCCCCGGCGCAGGACCGTTTTCACTGGCGTGTGCTGAGCCACCTCGGCAGCGGGTTCCTGTCAATGATGGATAACGCCGACGTGCTGCGCGGCACCCTGGCGCTGTACGAGTGGACTGACAGCGAGATGAACCGCCGTCGCCTGGAAGCCATCATTGACGTGAAGCACAGTGAAACCGAACGCTTTGAGCAGGGCTACCTGGTGCGCGGCGTGCAGATTGAGGTGACGCTCGACAGCCATGGCTTTGCCGGGCGCGGTGACATCTGCCTGTTTGGTGAGATGCTGAGTCGTTTCTTTGCGCTCTACACCGACATTTATCTGTTTAACCGCCTGATTATCATTCTGCAACCGACCGGAGAACGCCTGGAATGGCAAGAGAAGCACAACCGCCGTATTCCCGGCTGAGCGCACGGCTGGAGGCGGATCTTCACCGCATTAACTTTTACCGTTTCTGTCAACTGCTGGAGAAGCGCAATCCAGGTAAGCCGTTGATGGGCTCGACCAGCCATCCGGCGGATGACCCGGTACGCTTTGCGCCGCACCCTGGAATGGGGTTCCCGGCCAGTGAACTGAAGGCTGTCGAGTATGACGAGGATGATGACAGCAAGCCACCGATCATCCGTACAACCTTTATGGGGATGTATGGCGTTGATTCACCGCTGCCGACGGCCTATCTCGATGATATTACTCAGCGTCGTGAAGGGTATGAAGCGCTGCAGGGTTTTCTGGATATCTTCAGCCATCGCATCCTGACGCAGTTTTACCGCATCTGGCGCAAATACTCCTATCCCGCAACGTTTGAGCCGGGGGGAACGGACAGCATTTCACAGTCGCTGCTGGGGCTGGTAGGGCTGGGCATACCGGGAACCGCAAACCACATTGCCACCCCGGTGTCCCGCTTTCTGGCGCTACTCGGGGTTCTGCAGCAGCCGGGCAAAACCCAGGAGGGAATGCAGGCCCTGGTGACACTGCTGGCCCCGGATACTCTCGTGAAGGTCAGTCCATACTGCCTTCGACCGGTGGAGGTCAGTCAGCAACTGGGCTTCTACGGTGATGACGATTTTCAACTGGACGGCAATACCCCGCTGGGTGACGAAGCAATGGATGCCAGCAGCCAGTTACTGGTTGCGCTCGCGACGGAAAACGAACAGGAGGCGCAGGGCTGGAAGCCGGACGGCCAGCTGTATCAGGATTTCCTGGTCATGCTCCGGGTGTACCTGGGCTGGCGGTTCAAGGCCAGAATTACATTGACCACTTCAGTCCGGCTGCTGGCCGTTCCACCGCTGGGCGAAAGCCCTTTCTGGCTGGGAATGAACGGTGTGCTGGGAGTAGAGGGTGATACTCTTTCGGATGAAATACCCGAGACCTTTACGACAGAACTGGGTGATTACCGCGGGCTGGAGCCTGCGAAACCGCAACAAGGAAATCGACGTGTTACCTACAAGTTTAATTAAGACCATGCGCTGGCTTATGCCTTTTATAGCGATTAGCCTGACAGGCTGCGGCGTGGCGCAGAGCGTTACCGATGGGACCAAATCGGCGTTTAATTCTGTGTTCTATAAAAAGATTAAAATACTGCATCTGGATTTCACTGCACGTGAGGCGCTGAACATTGATGCCCGAGAAAGTAATCCGCTTTCTGAACCAGTCGTGGTGCGGGTTTACCAGCTTAAAGATCGAAAAATCTTTGATAAGACGGTTTATATGCAACTGCTTCAGGATGATAGCAGCATTCTGAAAGACGATATGCTAGCGAGCCGTGATGTCGTGGTAAAACCAGGCGGTGATGCAAGCCTTGATATGCCGATGGAAGAAGCTGCGCAGTTTGTGGCTGTGGTGGGGCTGTTCCGCCATCCGGATGAGGTCAACAGCACCTGGAAGCAGGTTATCAAACGCAGCGACCTGGATACGGATAAACCGCGTACTCTGGAAGCTGGCGAGAATCATCTGACGCTGCAACCGCTTAAGGACAACTGATGCCCCACGGACATAACACGCCTTCACTGTATGAAATGCTAACCGGAAATTTTTCCGGTGGCCTCAACCTCAACCAGGTGAGTGAAGAAAATCAGGTCATCCTCTCAGTGTTGGATAATATGCAGCGCGTTCTCAACTGTCGCGCCGGCACGCTCGCGCATCTCCCTGACTTCGGCTTGCCCGATATGACGAAAATCCTTCAGGGTATGCCAGGGACGGCCCATGAACTTATGAGCACGCTGTCGACTGTCTTGCTCAAATATGAACCTCGACTGAAGAAGATAGATGTTGTTCTGCTGGACCAAAAAGTTCCAGGCGAACTGCGCTATGCCATTGACGCTGAACTCAAGGGGATTGGCCTGGTGCGCTATGGCACTGAGTTTATGCCCGAAGGACGGGTTCTGTTGAGGCACCTCAGGCAACAGCAGTACCTCGATACCACAGCCCGTATTTAAGGCCAGGAAACACTATGTCAGTAAAATCACAATTCATAAAAAAACTGCAGGCCAGTCAACCTTCACCCGTTCCTCCAGTCAGTAAAACTCAGGCAGATATTGCAGCGTTTCGCCTGCGAATGGAGCAACTTCAGCAGCAGATGGATGAGTGGCTCACAGGTACCGGACTGAATGTGAGCACTGTCTCTGCTTCCGTTTCGGACCTGCTGGTGGAGGGAGGGGCTTTTGAGATTTCCGGTATTGTTCTTCGTTATGACAGTCGGGCGGTAAAGTTTATGCCGATCTTTCTGTATGGACAGGGCGTCGCCGGTTGTGTCAAGGTGACTTTCTGTTCCGGAGAAAATGCTATTTCTCAAGGGCGGCTCTTTATGCGGGTAGGGGGGAGAAGTGACTGGATCTTCACTCCCCCAGATGCACCATCCCGGTCAGGACAATTATTTGATGAAGGTATTTTTTTCGGTCTGATTTTAGCGCTGTTGCCATAGCGATAACATTATTTCATCAACTGACGAAATCAACTGACACGAATATGCAGGCCCTCCAGAATGACTATAGATATAACGTTAAAAACCGGCGGCGACCCGCGCACGCTTCCGGATTATGCCGCCCTTCGCGATGAACTGAGTAAATTAAGCCATCCCGCTCGACCGGACGTAAACTGGGTATACGTTGAAAAACGCTGCCTTTCATTATTCGAGCAAAACGGTGTTGAGTTGCAGACTGCAGCCTGGTACACCCTCGCCCGTACGCAGCAGTCTGGAGTCGCTGGCCTGAACGAGGGGCTGGCGATCCTGGAGGCTCTGATTAGCCACCAGTGGGAGGTTTTCTGGCCGCATTCGCAACACGTGCGAATGGAAATCCTTAGCAGCCTGAGCCAGCGCCTGCAGCAACTCATGCGTATGCTCACTTTGGATGACAGCAATCTGAGTGAACTATATAACGCTGAAGCGTTGCTTTCCAGACTGGGGGCGGTGCTCCAGACCCTTGAGCTTAAACACCTTAGCCAGTTCGAGACATTACGAACGGTGATACATTCTAATGCGGCAAGACTGGAAAAAAATCATGGAATGACAGATTCGCATGAGATGAAGCCCGACAGGGAAGCGCCTTTGGAAAAGGATGAACCGATCCAGGCGGTGAAAAGGGTATATGTTGTCCAGCAGAAAAATGAGCCGAACGGTGAGGAACCTGTGATGCCCTCCCGGATTGCCGGGCAGCGGAAACCCTTTGTCGCCGGGATGTGTTCTACGCTGGTAATCGGCGTCGCCATGGTATGGGGATGGAATTTTCTCTCCAGACCCGATCCCTTAACGACTCAGGCCATTGCCTCGCTGGCACCGTTACCTGAAGTGCTTACACCTGTTCAGCAAGACGCGTTAACGCAGCGAGGAACGTTACCGTCTACGTTTATCTCAGATACGCAGCAGCAGCTTGCACGGCTGGATAAACTGTCTCCTGACTGGAATATTTCCTACAGCCTACAGCTGTTAAAGCAGCTCCAGACATTACGGCCCGAAGAGGCTAAAGCGCTGATAATACAGTGGCAAAAAAAGTTTAACGCGACGGCGTTGCCTGTAGACGCAATGAACAGCTGGTATCAGGGGATGATGACGCTTCAGCAACTGAGTGATCGGCTGAGTAGTCTGGATGAGCAAAAAGGAAAATATCTAACCGTGAGTGAGCTTAAATCCGTGGTTTTTTCGACTATGCAGTCATTTAACCATGCGATACCCGCTGAAGAGCAGCTCAGGCGCCTGTCGCAGTATCCTGCAGGAAGTGCGCTCCCTGAAGCAGAAAAGACCCAACTTGAGCTTCACCTAAAGCAACTGGCAACGCGTTATGCTCAAATAAAGCAGGATGCTTCTGCTCAATGAGTTTTTGCAGCGAACAGACTAATTTGGGTTAAAAACAGAGGAAGATAAAAGTGTCCCCTGCAGGAATCGAACCTGCAACTAGCCCTTAGGAGGGGCTCGTTATATCCATTTAACTAAGGGGACGAGGCGGCACGAGTATAGCGTTATTTACACTTTGCGTTAAGCGCGTTGCCGCCTGACTGCTCAAAGAGTCACCATTCAGGTTGATTTTTTTGCTGCTTTATCCTTTTCTGCCTGCGCCTTAAGCTCGGCTTTGCGTTTATTCGACATGTCGTTACGGATTTGGGCATGGCTTAACAGCGCGAAGATAAACGTTCCACCGCAGATATTCCCCGCCAGCGTCGGAATGGCGAACGGCCAGAAAAAATCGCTCCAGTGAAGCGTACCGTTAAAGACCAGGTAAAGTATTTCAACAGTACCGACCACAATATGCGTGGTATCCGCCAGCGCAATTAGCCAGGTCATCAGTATGATCACCACGATTTTAGCGCTACCGGCAGAAGGGAACATCCACACCATTGTGGCGATAATCCACCCAGAGATAATGGCATTTGAAAACATTTCGACTGGCGTGTTTTTCATCACATCCATACCGATCTTCACAAACGCGTCCCGGGTGGGTTCATCAAATATCGGCATATATTCAAATGCCCAGGCCGCGATGCCCGTGCCGATGATATTTCCCAGCAGAACCACGCTCCAGAGCCTCATCAATAAACCAAAATTGCCGAGGGTAGGGTTTTGCATCACCGGCAGTACGGCGGTCACCGTGTTCTCAGTAAACAGCTGCTGGCGGGCCATGATGACGATAATAAAGCCGAAGGTGTAGCCGAGGTTCTCCAGTAAAAATCCGCCGGGCACGCCCTCCAGCTGCACATGAAATATCCCTTTAGCAAGCAGCGAGGCGCCCATTGACAGTCCAGCCGCGATAGCTGACCAGAAGAGGGCCATGGCATCGCGCTCCATCTCCTTTTCCCCGTCCTGGCGTATATGTTCGTGAATTGCCATCGCGCGGGAGGGGAGGCGATCCTCATCAATCTCTATCTCCTCCCCGCGCGCTTTCTCCTCGCTTTCAATTTCATGTTCCTCATTACTTTCGCCAATTTTGTCTTCACCCACTTCTTTCATATCTGCTCCCGGAGGTTGATCTTTCTTTTAAGCGTAGCGGCTTTTATCGGGATGCCTGTGGGGATGCTCTTAAATTGGCGGGAATGACAACAAAGGTGATACATCTTGTTCAAAGACATTATAAAATTGCCAGCGAAACGAATTCCAAAAGTCAGGCTATGCTGAGATCAGAGTCACGGTGATTACTGCCCGTAACTGTACTCATAGACATCGGTAAACGTGCTGTTACAATCACTTGCACGTTTTCAGACGGAGCGCCAGATGCTCCGTTACGGATGGCAATCAACGATAGCCATACTGAACAGGGAGATATTTATGAAACTTCGGCTGTCGGCGCTTGCGCTGGGCGCGACGATGCTTGTGGGCTGCGCCAGCTCCGGGGAGCAAACGGGACGCTCCGATCCTCTCGAAGGATTTAACCGCTCTATGTATAGCTTCAACTACAACGTGCTGGATCCGTATGTGGTTCGCCCGGTGGCAGTAGCATGGCGCGATTACGTTCCACAGCCCGCGCGTAACGGGTTAAGCAATTTTACCAGCAACCTCGAAGAGCCTGCGGTGATGGTCAACTATTTCCTGCAGGGCGATCCGTATCAGGGGATGGTGCACTTTACGCGCTTCTTCCTGAACTCCCTGCTGGGGATGGGTGGTTTCATCGATGTTGCAGGTATGGCAAACCCGAAACTGCAGCGTGAACAGCCGCACCGTTTCGGCAGTACGCTGGGGCATTATGGTGTCGGTTACGGCCCTTACGTCCATCTGCCGTTCTATGGCAGCTTCACCGTGCGTGATGATGGCGGCGATATGGTCGATACGCTGTATCCGGTTCTGTCGTGGCTGACCTGGCCGCTGTCGGTGGGTAAATGGACGGTGGAAGGGATTGAAACCCGTGCGCAACTGCTTGATTCAGACGGTCTGCTGCGCCAGTCGTCCGATCCGTACATTATGGTGCGTGAAGCGTACTTCCAGAATCATGACTTTATCGCCAACGGCGGCAAGCTGAAGCCGGAAGATAATCCAAACGCGAAGGCAATTGAAAACGAACTCAAAGATATTGATTCGGAATAAACAAAAAAGGTGAGCAACGCTCACCTTTTTTGAACCCTGCGCGATTAGAACGCGTAGTTGAAGTTAGTACCGAACAGCCAGGCTTTACCTTCAGAGGTAAATTCGTACGGGCCTTCCTTGAAGGTCACTTTCTGGCCATGCATATAAGATACGCCCGCATCGACAGAAGCATTCTCGTTGAACGCGTAGGTTGCACCAGCACTCACCCAGAAGCGGTCCTGATCCGGAATGGAGATGGAGCGCTTATCAGCCGGTACCGGGCTGTCATCGAATGCGATACCGGTACGGAATGTCCAGTTGTCATCCATATAGTAGGTGGTACCCAACGCAATGCGATAGGCGTCGTGGAAACTCTCGTCCTTATAGAACAGCGTTTGACCGTTGGTGCCGGTCGCTTTCAGCTCCTGGAACTGGCTCCAGCTGGTATAGGCCAGGCTATAGTGAATAGCCCACTGTGGCGCTACGCGGTTGTAACCCGAGACTTCCCACATTTCTGGCAGATGCAGTGACAGTGAGCCAGGGACAGTTTGACCGGAAGTCCCCCACGGGATAGTGGTACCCGCACCAGGGACCAGGCTGTTGACCGGCGTCAGGATGCCGCTCTTGTAATCGCCGTCGAAGTCAATTTTTACTTCGGAACGATAGGTCAGGCCCCAGCGGTTGTTTTTGTCCAACTCGTACAGAATACCGGCGTTCCAGCCATAGCCCCACTCATCGCCCTTCAGGCTGGCAATTTTGTTGCTGTTTTTCGGCAGGCGAGCCGTTTGTTCACCGGCGTAACGCTCAATTTTTGCATCGGCGTAGACGGCATCAAAGCCCAGACCGAAGCTCCAGCTGTCGTTCAGACGATAAGCACCGCTCAGGTTCAGGTTTAGCGTTGTCAGGTCTGTTTTACCGCCGTATTCGCCTGCCGGGTAGTTGTTATTGAACTCGGTAGCAAGGCCATAGTTAGACGTGACGGATGCGCCCCAGCCAAATTGTTCATTGATTGGTGCAACGAAGTGCAGGTTAGGTACCCACGCCGTTGGCGCAATGTTATCTGCTTTCAGGCTCGCACCAGAAGGTGACGTGCCGGAAATGTTGACATCAGGATCGATATACACCGCACCAGCAGAGAAGGTCGGGCGATCGAACATCATGATTAATGCAGGGTTACGGCTTGCGTTACCCGCATCATCAGCGATTGCACCTTCCCCTGAATACGCGCGGCCAAGGCCAGAGGAAGAAAATTCGTTTAGCTGAAAGCCCGCTGACCAGGCGGAAGTAGAGACGATTGCCACTGCGACTGCCAGCGCAGTCTTGTTGAACAGGGTTTTCTGGCTCATGACCATAACCTCATTGAGTTATTTTTATTCAATAATTGTTACATACCGTAACAGGAGCGCGAAGTGTAGGGTCTGAGGTATGACAGACAAATCAGACCAGTGGCCAGAGTATAGGTCCGACCAGCCTGAATGTTGCAAGTTTGTTTATTAATATTTTCAAACATGTTTCTTGAAACGAGATCTGGTTGGCAAAATTGTGACCATCGCGGCTCACTCAAAAGGGTGGTTTTTGTTTTAGATCATTTTTTAGTGTGATATCGGTCACTTATCCGATTTTGCGCCATTAACGGCTGGAGAGAGCCAGCGCTGGGGCGTAAAATATCAGCATCGTGTTTATCTCGCGCGCTGCGCGAATACAGAGGAAATTGAGCTATGAGTAAATGCAGTGCTGATGAAACCCCGGTTTGCTGCTGTATGGATGTTGGCACCATCATGGACAACACCGATTGCACCGCGTCTTACAGTCGTGTGTTCACCAACCGCGCCGAAGCCGAAGAAACGCTGGCCGCGCTGAGCAAGCGCGCGCGTGATGTGGAGTCCGATCCGTGTGAAATCAAATCTACCTTCACGGAAGTGGAGGGCGGCGTGAAGCTGGATATCGACTTTGTGTTTGCCTGCGAAGCTGAAACGCTGATTTTCCAGCTCGGTCTGCGTTAATTCTTTTTGCCCGGCGGCGCTTCGCTTGCACGGGCCTACGATCGTGTAGGCCGGGTAAGGCACCGTCGCTACCCGGCAACAAACCGCACAATTGCCTCTGCCATGCAGGGGCATTTTCTTTTTTTTCTCTGTGTTTTACCTCGCATTTTTAAGCTTCCCCGATTGGCTGAATGTAAAAAAATGGTTAAGACTGTTATCAGGTCAGACCACTTTATAGTCATGTAAAATTTTTCACAGGGGAAGGTTATGAGTCAGGCATTACCGCTAATCACCCGACAAGGTGACCGCATTGCCATTGTCAGCGGTCTGCGTACGCCGTTTGCACGTCAGGCGACGGCGTTTCACGGTATACCGGCTGTCGATCTGGGGAAAATGGTAGTGGGGGAGATGCTGGCTCGCAGCGAAATTCCGCCTGAGGTCATCGAACAACTGGTCTTCGGCCAGGTGGTACAGATGCCTGAAGCCCCTAACATTGCGCGGGAGATTGTTCTCGGTACCGGCATGAACGTTCATACCGATGCCTACAGCGTCAGCCGCGCGTGCGCGACCAGCTTCCAGGCGGTAGCAAACGTGGCGGAAAGTCTGATGGCGGGCACCATTCGCGCCGGGATCGCAGGTGGCGCCGATTCTTCCTCCGTACTGCCGATTGGCGTCAGTAAAAAGCTGGCCCGCATTCTGGTGGATGCCAATAAAGCCCGCACCACCGGTGCGAAGCTCAAACTCTTCTCGCGTTTACGCCTGCGCGATCTCATGCCCGTGCCACCTGCCGTCGCGGAATACTCGACTGGCCTGCGAATGGGCGATACCGCCGAGCAGATGGCCAAAACCTACGGCATCACCCGCGAGCAGCAGGATGCGCTGGCGCATCGCTCGCATCAGCTGGCAGCGAAAGCCTGGTCGGAGGGCAAACTCACCGACGAGGTCATGACCGCCTACACGCCTCCCTATCGAGAGCCTCTTACTGAAGACAACAATATTCGTGGCACCTCGACGCTGGCGGATTACGCCAAACTGCGCCCGGCGTTTGACCGCAAGCACGGCACCGTGACGGCGGCCAACAGTACGCCGCTGACCGATGGTGCTGCTGCGGTGATCCTGATGACGGAGTCGCGTGCAAAAGAGCTGGGCATCACGCCGCTGGGCTATTTGCGCAGCTATGCCTTTACCGCCATTGATGTCTGGCAGGACATGCTGTTAGGTCCGGCGTGGTCCACGCCGCTGGCGCTGGATCGTGCAGGGCTAACCCTGGCGGATATAACCCTGATTGATATGCACGAAGCCTTTGCCGCGCAAACCCTGGCAAACGTGCAGCTGTTGGCAAGCGAGCGTTTTGCACGCGACGTGCTGGGCCGCGCCCATGCCACCGGCGAAGTGGATCAGAGCAAATTCAACGTGCTGGGTGGGTCGATCGCCTATGGCCATCCGTTTGCGGCCACGGGCGCGCGAATGATCACCCAGACACTACACGAACTCCGTCGCCGCGGCGGCGGGTTTGGTCTCGTCACCGCCTGCGCGGCGGGCGGCCTTGGCGCAGCAATGGTTCTGGAGGCTGAATAATGGATATGCCATCTGCATTTAATCTGACGGTTCGCCTCGATAACGTCGCGGTTATCACTATTGATGTGCCTGATGAAAAGATGAATACCCTGAAGGCTGAATTCGGCACTCAGGTTCGCGCCATGCTCAAGCAGATCCGCGAAAATAAAGCGATTCGTGGTCTGGTCTTTATCTCGGCTAAGCCGGATAACTTTATTGCCGGGGCCGATATCAACATGATCGCCCGAGCGAAAAGCGCGCAGGAAGCTGAAGATCTGGCGCGTCAGGGACAGCAGGTGATGGCTGAAATCAACGCTCTGCCGATTCCGGTTATTGCCGCGATCCACGGTGCCTGCCTGGGCGGCGGGCTGGAGCTGGCGCTGGCCTGTCACAGCCGTATCTGCACTGACGATCCGAAAACCGTTTTAGGGTTGCCAGAAGTGCAGTTAGGCCTGCTGCCGGGATCGGGTGGAACACAGCGTCTGCCGCGTCTGGTTGGGGTTAGCACCGCCCTGGAGATGATCTTAACCGGCAAGCAGCTACGCCCCCGTCAGGCACTGAAAGTGGGGTTGGTTGACGACGTCGTTCCGCACACCATTCTACTGGACGCTGCCGTTGAGCTGGCGCTGAAGGGACGTCAGACAAAACGTCCTCTCCCTGTACGCGAGCGCGTGCTGGCAGGGCCATTGGGGCGCGCGCTCCTGTTCAACATGGTGGGCAAAAAAACCGAGCAAAAAACCAAAGGCAACTACCCGGCGGCAAAGCGCATTCTGGAAGTGATGGAAACCGGGTTGTCGCAGGGCAGCAGCAGCGGCTATGCCGCTGAGGCCAAAGCCTTTGGCGAACTGGCGATGACGCCGCAGTCGCAGGCGCTGCGCAGCATCTTCTTCGCCAGTACTGAGGTGAAAAAAGATCCGGGCAGCGAGGCAGAGCCTGCGCCGCTGCGCGCCGTTGGCGTGCTGGGCGGTGGGCTGATGGGCGGCGGAATCGCGTTTGTTACCGCCAGCAAAGGCAAATTGCCCGTGCGTATCAAAGACATCAGCGCAAAGGGCATCAACCACGCGCTGCAGTACAGCTGGCAGAACCTTGATCGGAAGGTCAAACGCCGCCATATCAAGGCAAGCGAGCGTGATAAAACCCTGGCGACGATCTCCGGCACGACGGATTACAGCGGTTTTGCACACCGGGACCTGGTGATTGAAGCCGTATTCGAAGACCTGGCGCTTAAGCAGCAGATGGTGGCTGACGTGGAGCAGCATTGCGCGCCGCACACTATTTTTGCCTCAAACACCTCGTCTTTACCGATTGGCGATATCGCGGCGAAAGCTGCTCGTCCGGAGCAGGTCATTGGTCTGCACTTTTTCAGTCCGGTCGAAAAAATGCCGCTGGTGGAGGTGATCCCGCACGCCACGACCAGCCCGCAGACCATCGCCACCGTGGTGAAGCTGGCGAAAAAACAGGGTAAAACCCCTATTGTGGTCGCGGACAAGGCTGGCTTCTACGTCAACCGTATTCTGGCACCCTATATCAACGAAGCGATGCGGCTGCTGACGGAAGGGGAGAAAATCGAGCACGTCGACGAGGCGCTCGTAAAGTTTGGCTTCCCCGTCGGTCCAATCCAACTTTTGGATGAGGTGGGAATAGACACCGGCACTAAAATTATACCTGTGCTGGAAGCGGCTTATGGCGATCGTTTTACCCCGCCTGCAAACATTGTTTCTGCAATTTTGAAGGACGATCGCAAAGGCAGAAAAAATGAACGAGGTTTCTATCTTTACGGCGCGAAAGGGCGTAAAAGCAAGAAACAGGTCGACCCTTCGGTTTATGGGCTTATTTCGGCCACCGGTCAGGGAAGACTGTCTGCCGTTCAGTGCGCAGAACGTTGCGTCATGATGATGCTCAATGAAGCGGCGCGCTGCTTTGGTGAAGAGGTGATCAAGAGCGCACGCGATGGCGACATCGGCGCGGTATTTGGTATTGGTTTCCCGCCGTTCCTTGGCGGCCCGTTCCGTTATATGGATACGCTCGGTGCGGGTGAAGTGGTTGTCATTTTGCAACGTCTGGCCTCGCAATACGGTCCGCGGTTTACACCGTGTGACGAATTATTGCAGATGGCGGAGCGGGGCCAGACATTCTGGCCTGCAAGGGAAACTGATTTCGTAAACTGAAGTCAAAGAAGGGTAAATCCTGAGATGAATGAACCTGTTCTGGCTATTTTGTAAACAGAGATTGACTATACTTACGCCATTGAGGTAAAAAACAGCGTTTCATTCACCGAATGGATCAGGCACAATGCCCGGCCATCGGGTTTTCTACCTCAGAGCATTAATCGCGGGTAGTTAACGCCGGTGATTCTGGTTAACAAAAGCGGTGCAATATGCAAGTTTTTATCATGCGTCACGGCGACGCGGCACTCGATGCCGCCAGTGACTCAGTACGTCCTTTAACCGTCTGTGGCTGTGACGAATCCCGTCAAATGGCGACGTGGCTTAAAGGTCAAAAAGTGGACATTGAACGCGTTCTGGTGAGTCCGTTCCTGCGTGCAGAACAGACGCTGGACGTGGTAGGGGAGTGTATGAACCTGCCATCCAGCGTGGACGTTCTCCCTGAGCTGACGCCATGCGGCGATGTCGGTCTTGTCAGCGCTTACCTTCAGGCGCTGTGCAATGAAGGTGTCGCTTCCGCACTGGTCATTTCCCACCTGCCGCTGGTCGGCTATCTGGTATCTGAGCTGTGCCCGGGCGAAACGCCGCCAATGTTCACCACTTCCGCCATTGCCAACGTCACTCTCGACGAAACCGGCAAAGGGGTCTTCAACTGGCAAATGAGCCCGTGCAACCTGAAGATGGCAAAAGCCATCTGACGTGACGTGTGACAGGGCGGGGTACTACGTGTTTCCCGCCCTTCTGTCAGGGCAACTCTGGCGGCTGCCACTCCTCAACTTCAATCAACACCAGCAATGCGGCATCGCCGCCGTACTCTTTCGGTGCCTGATGAAACGCCATCACGTGCGGATGCTGAGCCAGCCACAGCGGCGTCTGTTGCTTCAGAATGTGTTTACCGTGGCCGTGCATCACGCAGGCGCAAAAAACGTGTTCGCGGCGACAGGCGGCAATCAACGCCCCCAGCTCCTGTTTCGCCTGCATCTGGGTTAAGCCGTGCAGATCGAGAAACAGCTCCGGCGAATAATCTCCGCGTCGTAACTTTTTCAGCTCAAAATGGCTGACGTCTTCGCGCACGTACTTCACAGCCCCTTGCGTATTGAGCAGCGGCTGAAATTCATCTGAAAAATAGTGGCTGTTATCCGCCTGCTCCTGGAGCAGCCGTTTGACCGGAACTTCGCTGATTTTTTTACGCTGCGGACGGTGGACAATCGTGTCCTGCGCGATTTTACGCGTCCCGGTCATCAGCTGGCGGAAGAGAGCCTGATCCTCCTCGCTGAGCGATGTTTTCTTTTTCATTCGTCATTCTCATCTCGTATTTCCGATAGTGTACCCGACTAAACGCATTTTTTAACCTCAAGCGGTACGCGTCATTGCTGATTTATCGCCGTCTTCATGGCAAACTAGCCGCCGAAAATTATGCGAGCATGCCCTGGAGGAAAGAGTGGATAAAATATTTGTCGATGAAGCAGTAAACGAGCTGCATACCATACAGGACATGTTGCGCTGGTCGGTTAGCCGCTTCAGCGCCGCCAATATCTGGTACGGTCACGGTACCGATAACCCGTGGGACGAGGCCGTTCAGCTGGTGCTGCCGTCTCTTTACCTGCCGCTGGATATTCCGGAAGACATGCGCACCGCGCGCCTGACCTCCAGCGAAAAACATCGCATCGTTGAGCGCGTGATCCGTCGCGTAAACGAGCGCATTCCGGTTGCTTACCTGACCAACAAAGCCTGGTTCTGCGGCCACGAGTTTTACGTCGATGAACGCGTGCTGGTACCGCGCTCGCCGATTGGTGAGCTGATCAATAATCACTTTGAAGGCCTGATTAACCATCAGCCGCAGCACATTCTCGATATGTGCACCGGCAGCGGCTGCATCGCTATTGCCTGCGCCTACGCTTTCCCGGAAGCGGAAGTGGACGCCGTCGATATCTCCACCGACGCGCTGGCCGTGACCGAACACAACATTGAAGAGCACGGCCTGATCCATCACGTCACGCCAATCCGCTCTGACCTGTTCCGCGACCTGCCGACGCTGCAGTACGATCTGATCGTCACTAACCCGCCGTACGTCGATGCAGAAGACATGTCCGATCTGCCGAACGAATATCGTCACGAGCCGGAGCTGGGCCTGGCGTCAGGCTCGGACGGCCTGAAGCTGACCCGCCGCATTCTGGCCTGCGCGCCGGATTACCTGACCGATGACGGCGTTCTGATTTGTGAAGTGGGCAACAGCATGGTACATCTGATAGAGCAGTACCCGGATGTGCCTTTCACCTGGCTTGAGTTCGACAACGGCGGTGACGGCGTCTTTATGCTGACCAAAGCGCAGCTGCTCGACGCGCGCGAACACTTCAGCATCTATAAAGATTAATCCAGCGGGCTTCGGCCCGTTTCACAACGCTCAAACACAAACAACAACATCGGAGCCGTGATGGCAGGAAACAGTATTGGACAGTTATTCCGCGTGACCACCTTTGGCGAGTCGCACGGGCTGGCGCTGGGCTGTATCGTTGATGGCGTACCGCCAGGCATCGAACTGACCGAAGCAGATTTACAGCACGACCTTGACCGCCGTCGTCCGGGCACCTCTCGCTACACCACGCAGCGTCGCGAGCCGGACCAGGTCAAAATTCTCTCCGGCGTTTTTGAAGGCCGCACCACCGGCACCAGCATTGGTCTGCTGATTGAAAACACCGATCAGCGCTCTCAGGACTACGGTGCTATCAAGGACGTGTTCCGCCCGGGCCATGCCGACTACACCTACGAGCAAAAGTACGGTTTTCGCGACTATCGCGGCGGCGGACGCTCTTCCGCGCGTGAGACCGCGATGCGCGTGGCCGCTGGCGCGATTGCTAAAAAGTATTTGCAGCAGAAATTTGGCATCGTCATTCGCGGCTGTCTGACCCAGATGGGCGACATTCCGCTGGCGATCAAGGACTGGGATCAGGTCGAGCAAAACCCGTTCTTCTGCGCTGATGCGGATAAGCTTGACGCCCTGGACGAACTGATGCGCGGCCTGAAAAAAGAGGGCGACTCCATTGGCGCGAAAGTCACCGTGGTGGCAGATGGCGTCCCGGCTGGCTGGGGCGAGCCGGTATTTGACCGTCTCGACGCCGATATCGCCCACGCGCTGATGAGCATCAACGCGGTGAAGGGCGTCGAGATTGGCGACGGCTTCGACGTGGTGGCACTTCGCGGCAGCCAGAACCGCGACGAAATCACGAAAGCGGGCTTCCAGAGCAACCATGCGGGCGGCATTCTCGGCGGTATCAGCAGTGGACAGCAGATTATTGCCAACATCGCGCTGAAGCCGACCTCAAGCATCACCGTGCCGGGCCACACGATTAACCGCTCAGGCGAAGAAGTTGAGATGATCACCAAAGGTCGTCACGATCCGTGCGTGGGGATCCGCGCGGTGCCGATCGCGGAAGCGATGCTGGCGATCGTGCTGATGGATCACTTCCTGCGCCAGCGCGCGCAGAACGCGGACGTGACGACCACCATTCCACGCTGGTAAACATGAAAAAAACCGCAATTGCTCTGCTGGCGCTGCTGGCCAGTGGAGCCAGTCTGGCCGCCACGCCGTGGCAAAAAATCACCCACCCGGTGGCGGGAAGCGCGCAGTCCATCGGCGCCTTCGCTAACGGCTGTATCGTGGGTGCGCAGGAGCTGCCGCTGCAATCAGATACCTATCAGGTGATGCGTACCGACCAGCGTCGTTACTTCGGCCACCCTGATCTGGTGCTGTTCATTCAGCGACTGGGGAACCAGGTGCATAACCTGGGGCTGGGGACGATGCTGATTGGCGATATGGGGATGCCTGCCGGTGGCCGCTTTAACGGCGGGCACGCCAGCCACCAGACCGGACTGGATGTCGACATCTTCCTGCAGCTGCCGAAAACGCGCTGGACGTCTGCGCAGCTGCTGAAGCCGCAGGCGCTGGATCTGGTGTCGCGCGACGGCAAAAGCGTGGTGCCATCACTGTGGTCACGGGATATTTCGAGCCTGATCAAGCTGGCGGCGAAAGATAACGACGTCACGCGGATTTTCGTCAACCCGGCGATCAAGCAGCAGCTTTGCCTGGATGCGGGGACGGATCGCGACTGGCTGCGCAAAGTGCGCCCGTGGTTCCAGCATCGTGCGCATATGCACGTTCGTCTGCGCTGCCCGGCGAACAGCCTGGAATGTGAAGATCAGCCGCTACCGCCGCCAGGCGATGGCTGTGGTTACGAACTGCAAAGCTGGTTTGAGCCGGCAAAACCTGGAACCTCTAAGCCTGAGAAGAAGACACCGCCTCCGTTGCCGCCTTCCTGCCAGGCGCTACTGGATGAGCATGTACTTTAATGGATAATTTCGTCGATCTGTTTATGGTGTCACCGCTGCTGCTGGTGGTGCTGTTCTTTGTGGCCATGCTGGCCGGTTTTATCGATGCGCTCGCGGGCGGCGGCGGGCTGTTAACCGTGCCCGCGCTGCTGGCGGCGGGCATGAGCCCGGCGCAGGCGCTTGCCACCAATAAGCTGCAGGCCTGCGGCGGCTCGCTTTCGGCGTCGCTCTATTTTATCCGCCGCAAGGTGGTGAATCTCGCCGATCAAAAGCTCAATATCCTGATGACCTTTATCGGCTCAACGTCGGGCGCGCTGCTGGTGCAGCACGTGCAGTCGGATATTTTGCGCCAGATCCTGCCGATTCTGGTTATCTGCATCGGTCTCTATTTCCTGCTGATGCCTAAGCTCGGTGAGGAAGACCGGGCGCGGCGGCTGCACGGCCTGCCGTTTGCGCTGATTGCCGGTGGCTGCGTCGGCTTTTACGACGGCTTCTTTGGCCCGGGGGCAGGCTCGTTTTACGCGCTGGCGTTCGTGACGCTGGCCGGCTTTAACCTCGCCAAATCCACCGCCCACGCCAAGGTGCTGAATGCGACCTCGAACGTCGGCGGCCTGCTGCTGTTTATCATTGGCGGCAAGGTTATCTGGGCAACCGGGTTTGTGATGATGGCAGGGCAGTTTTTGGGCGCGCGCGCAGGCTCGCGTCTGGTATTAAGCAAAGGGCAAAAGCTGATCCGCCCGATGATTGTTGTCGTCTCGGCGGTGATGAGCGCCAAACTTCTTTATGACAGCCATGGACAGGAGATCCTCACCTGGTTGGGGATGAACTAATGAACAGTACGCATAAATACGAACAGTTGATAGAGATCTTCGATAGCTGTTTTGCTGATGATTTTAATACCCGTCTGATTAAAGGCGACGACGAACCGATCTATCTTCCTGCTGATGCAGAGGTTCCGTACAACCGCATCGTCTTTGCCCACGGCTTTTACGCCAGCGGTTTGCACGAAATTTCGCACTGGTGCATCGCGGGGAAAGCGCGTCGCGAGCTGGTGGACTTCGGTTACTGGTACTGTCCGGACGGGCGCGACGCCGCAACCCAGGGCCAGTTTGAAGACGTGGAAGTGAAGCCGCAGGCGCTGGAATGGCTGTTCTGCGTGGCGGCGGGTTTCCCGTTCAACGTGAGCTGTGACAACCTAGAAGGTGACTTTGAGCCAGACCGTATCGTCTTCCAGCGCCGCGTGCATGCGCAGGTGATGGAGTATCTTGAGAAAGGCATCCCGGAACGTCCGGCGCGCCTGATCGAGGCTTTACAGAATTATTACCACACGCCGGAGATCACGGCGGAATGCTTCCCTTGGCCGGAAGATCTTTAACAGAGGAAAGAAGATGATCGCAGAATTTGAATCACGCATTCTGGCGTTAATTGATGACATGGTGGAACACGCCAGTGATGATGAGCTGTTCGCCAGCGGTTATCTGCGTGGTCACCTGACGCTGGCGGTAGCCGAGCTGGAAGCAGGTGACGATCACTCTGCCGACGCCGTTCACGCTGAAGTCACGCGCAGCCTGGAAAAAGCCATTCTGGCCGGGGAGCTCTCTCCGCGCGACCAGTCTCTGGTGCTGGGGATGTGGGACAATTTATTCCAGCAGGCTAAACGCTAAGCCGCTGCCCTCTCTTCCCTCTCCCCTTTGGGGAGAGGGGATTCGACCGCACCCTACTTAACCATTTTCCCCTTCAGCAGTTTCCGTACCCACAGTCGATTCGGGTTCAGCCCCGCAAGCGTGGTTCTGTCCAGCGGAACAGGCTCATTACTCATTTGCGAGGCTAACGTTTCAGCCAGCAGCGGCGCGGAGCACAATCCTCGCGATCCTAATCCGCCCAGCATGAACAGTTCCGGATAAACCGGGGCACTTACCGCCGTTTCCTTGTTTTCTGCCAGATCCTGATAGAGTTCAAGCGTGGCTTCATAGTCCGGCACGTTTCCCGCCATCGGCAGGTGATCGCGGGTCGCGCAGCGCACGCCGCAGCGCGCTTCGCCCTCGCTCACGTCAACCTCTTTCGCCCACGCCGCGTCCGGGAAGCAGTCAATCAGGCGCTGGCGGTTTTGCTGCTGATCCGCTTCGCTGTAGCGCATATCCGCTTCGCCACGATGGTAGCTGGCGCCGATGCAGTGATGTCCGTTAGACGGATTTTGTGGCGTCAGATAGCCGTCATAGCACAGCACCTGGCGCAGCTTGCTCAGTTCGGGCGCGGTCGGGATATGGCTTACCTGGCCGCCGACCGGATAAACCGGCAACGTCTCGGTCTGGATAAACTGGCTGATGTTATGTCCGTTTGCCAGCACAACGCTGGCATGGTGTGCCGCTTTGCCATCAGCAAAATGCAGAGTCCACCGTTCTGACCGGCTAAGCGATTCAACCTTATGAGCATAATGCACCCTCAGCCCGCGTGACTGCGCCAGGCTAATCGCCGCCGCGGTCAGTTCAGCCGGGCACAGCCAGCCGCCGAGCGGATAATGAATGCCGCCACAGTCGGTTTCCACACCCGCGGTGTCTGCCACCTCTTGCGCACTGACCGCGCGGGCAATCTCCTCCGGCAGACCCAGCGACAGCATCTGGGCGATTTTTTGCTGGCTCTTTTCATCCCATCCGAGCTGCGTCACGCCGCACCAGTCATGGTCGAATGCCACCGGAATGGAATCATACAGGCGGCGAGCGAAGGTAAACGCTGCCGGGAAAAACTGGAACAGGGCCGGATCGTGCGAGCTTAAAAGCGGGTAAAGCGCGCCCTGGCGGTTGCCGGACGCGCCGTTGGCTGGTGCCTCGTCAGCGCAGTAGAGTGTCACCTGCCAGCCCCGGTGCAGCAGCGCGAGAGAGAGCAGGGCGCTGGCGATCCCTCCGCCAACGATCGCCACTTCGCGCGATGCGCTGGCGCTGCGCGCAAACCAGGGAGCCCAAGCGGGAATGTCCAGCGTCCGTTCCATCGTGCCGACCAGCATGTCGCGCTTGCGGCCAAAGCCTTTGGTCTTCTGCATGGTAAAGCCCGCGTCCTGCAGGCCGCGGCGAACAAAGCCGGCCGAGGTAAAGGTGGCGAGCGTTGCGCCGGGACGCGCCAGCCGGGCCATCGCGCTAAACAGATGCTGGCTCCACATGTCCGGGTTCTTGGCGGGCGCAAAGCCGTCAAGGAACCACGCGTCCACCGTCTGGTTCATCGCGTCGTCGAGCGTATCGGTCAGGTCGTTAATGTCGCCCAGCCATAAATCCAGCGTCACCCGTCCGCCGTCCAGAATCAGACGGTGGCAGCCGCCGATATGCGGCGGCCACTGCGCCTGAAGCTGCTCCGCCCAGGCTGCAAGCTCCGGCCAGCGCTGGTGGGCGAGCCGCAGATCGTGCGCGGTAAGCGGAAATTTTTCAAAACTGATGAAATGTAATCTTTGTAGCGTAGCCTCAGGGTGCGCAGCGTGAAACTGGTCAAACGCCTGCCAGAGGGTTAAAAAATTGAGCCCGGTGCCGAATCCGCTTTCCGCAACAACGAACAGACTGCGCGGGTGCGCAGGGAAGCGGGCGCTGAGCTGGTTTCCCTCGAGGAAAACATAGCGGGTTTCTTCGAGTCCGTTATCATTAGAAAAGTAGACGTCATCAAAATCTCGGGAAACAGGTGTACCCTCAGCGTTGAATTCGAGGTTGGCGGGTTGTATAGCGTTTTGTTTCACGTAAGTTACTCGTCTGACAGGCAGTGGCACGATCTTAACGATGTGAGTCCATCGGTGCAAATTTCCGCAGAAAATGTCTGATCGGACTTGTTCGGCGTACAAGTGTACGCTATTGTGCGACTCGAAACTTTTTATAGTGCGACTTACAGAGGTATTGAATGAAACGTGCAGTGATTACTGGCCTGGGCATTGTTTCCAGCATCGGTAATAACCAGCAGGAAGTCCTGGCATCTCTGCGTGAAGGACGCTCCGGGATCACTTTCTCTGAAGAGTTTAAAGATTCAGGTATGCGTAGCCACGTATGGGGTAACGTCAAACTGGACACCACCGGTTTGATTGACCGCAAAGTGGTTCGTTTCATGAACGATGCCTCTATTTATGCTTATCTCTCCATGCAGGAAGCGATCAAAGATTCCGGCCTGAGCGAAGAGGTTTATCAGAACAACCCGCGAGTGGGCCTGATTGCCGGTTCCGGCGGTTCCTCTAAAGCGCAGGTATTCGGTGCTGACGCCATGCGCAGCCCGCGTGGTCTGAAAGCGGTAGGTCCGTACGTGGTCACGAAAGCTATGGGTTCTGCGGTTTCCGCGTGCCTGGCGACCCCGTTCAAAATTCACGGTGTGAACTACTCCATCAGCTCCGCGTGTGCGACTTCCGCACACTGTATCGGCAACGCGGTTGAGCAGATCCAGCTGGGCAAACAGGACATCGTATTTGCTGGCGGCGGCGAAGAGCTGGGCTGGGAAATGGCCTGTGAGTTCGACGCGATGGGCGCACTGTCCACCAAGTACAACGAAACCCCAGACAAAGCCTCCCGTACCTACGATGCGCACCGTGACGGTTTCGTCATCGCGGGCGGCGGCGGTATGGTTGTGGTTGAAGAGCTGGAGCACGCGCTGGCGCGCGGCGCGCACATCTACGCTGAGATCGTGGGCTACGGCGCAACGTCCGACGGCGCCGACATGGTTGCTCCGTCCGGCGAAGGCGCGGTGCGCTGCATGAAGATGGCGATGCACGGTGTTGATACCCCAATCGACTACCTGAACTCCCACGGTACCTCTACTCCGGTAGGTGACGTGAAAGAGCTGGGTGCGATCCGCGAAGTGTTCGGCGACAACAGCCCGGCTATCTCTGCCACCAAAGCCATGACCGGTCACTCTCTGGGTGCGGCGGGCGTGCAGGAAGCGATCTACTCTCTGCTGATGCTGGAAAACGGCTTTATCGCCCCAAGCATCAACATCGACGAGATGGACGAGCAGGCGGCTGGCCTGAACATCGTGACCAAACCAACGGAAGCGACGCTGACCACCGTCATGTCCAACAGCTTCGGCTTCGGCGGCACCAACGCCACGCTGGTTATGCGCAAGCTGAAAGCATAAGCGTTTGAATGTATAATAGAAGGGAGCCGAAAGGCTCCCTTTTTTTATGCCTGAACACGGAGTTATGCATGAAGGCTGTTACCCCCGAGAAGGGCACTCCTTCCGGGAACCTTTCTCTTTTCCGCATCGCCTTTGCGGTATTCCTGACCTACATGACCGTTGGCCTGCCGCTGCCGGTGATCCCGCTGTTCGTTCATCACGAACTCGGCTATGGCAACACCATGGTCGGCATTGCTGTGGGCATTCAGTTTTTAGCCACGGTATTAACCCGCGGCTACGCAGGACGGCTGGCCGATCAGCACGGTGCAAAACGCTCGGCGCTGCAGGGCATGTTTGCCTGCGGTCTGGCGGGGGGCGCGTGGCTGCTGGCCGCTCTCCTGCCGGTCGACGCCGCGTATAAATTTGCGCTGCTGGTGGTGGGCCGTTTAATCCTTGGCTTCGGTGAAAGCCAGCTGCTGACCGGCACCCTGACCTGGGGGATGGGGCTGGTGGGGCCTGCGCGCTCCGGCAAAGTGATGTCATGGAACGGGATGGCGATTTATGGCGCACTGGCTGCAGGCGCGCCGCTGGGTTTGCTGATCCACAGCCAGTTTGGTTTTGCGGTACTGGCAGCAACCACCATGGTATTACCGCTGCTGGCGTGGGCTTTTAACGGTTCGGTACGCAAGGTGCCCGCCCATAAAGGCGAACGTCCTTCGCTGTGGAGTGTGGTGGGGCAAATCTGGCAGCCAGGGCTGGGGCTGGCGCTTCAGGGAGTAGGCTTCGCGGTGATTGGTACCTTCGTCTCCCTCTATTTCATGAGCCGCGGCTGGGCAATGGCGGGCTTTACGCTGACGGCCTTTGGCGGCGCGTTTGTCGTGATGCGTGTCCTGTTCGGCTGGATGCCGGATCGCTTTGGCGGCGTGAAGGTGGCGGTGGCGTCGCTGGTGATTGAAACCGTTGGGCTGGTGTTGCTCTGGCAGGCGCCGGTCGCCTCCGTTGCGCTGCTTGGTGCGGCGTTAACCGGCTGCGGCTGCTCGCTGATCTTCCCGGCGCTGGGCGTTGAGGTGGTGAAGCGCGTGGCGCCGCAGGTCCGCGGTACGGCGCTGGGCGGCTATGCGGCGTTTCAGGATATCTCATACGGCGTAACCGGGCCGCTGGCGGGTCTGTTAGCCACCTCGTTTGGCTACCCGTCCGTCTTCCTGGCCGGCGCGGTTTCTGCGGTGGTGGGGATCGTGGTGACGCTGGTGGCGTTTCGCAGAAATTAACTGTTGTCGCCGGGTGGCGGATGCGCCTTACCCGGCCTACGGTTCGAGCCGTTGTAGGCCCGGTAAGCGTAGCGCCACCGGGCAAATCCTCAGGCAACCAGCCAGAAAATCGCCAGCGCAATCAATAATGCAATCAACATTAATCCCGGGCGGGCAGAGAGCGTTCTGAAGGTCTCCACAACGGGCGCAAACAGCGGGCTGTAGATCGGCTGAACGTTTCTTACCTCCGGCACGCCGCCTTCCCGCTCGGCGCGGCGAACAAAGATCTGATTCAGCACATCCTGCACCTGCGCGGTGGTCAGTACCGTTTGCGGCGTGGCCTGCCAGTTCTGCTGGGCGTAATCCCGAATCACCTCGAACTCGTGCGGTTCCAGCGGCTGTTTAAGCGCCGCCTGAACGGTATGCAGGGTAGGGGCGCTCTGGGTGCTGAGCGTCTGGCGCGCCTGGAGCCAGGTCACCAGATGGGTAAACTGTTTGGCCGGAATCAGCTCGCCCGCCTTCACGCCGGACAGTTCCAGCATGGATTGCCAGATAAGCTTCGTCGACTCGCCGGTGGCGGCGGCCAGTTTGGTCACCATCTGGTTCAGCGTGTTGTGCTCGGCAGGCTGCAGCGGGCGCTCGGTTGAGGGGCGCACCTGAGGCTGCGGAATAGACAACTGATTGTTCTGCAACAGCGTCAGCACGGTTTTAAGCTGGTCTGGCGTCAGCTGGCTCAGGGCGGTCTGGCCATACTGCTGACGGATAAAGTCACTGACAGCCTGACGGTTATTTCCCTGGCCCAGCAGCTCAGTCAACTGCGTGACAATCTGACGCGTGGTGTGGTTCTGCTGCGCGGTCGTAATACGCTGGTTGAGATTTTGCTCGGCGGCAGGGAAATGGCGCGACTGCAGCGGTGCGTCGTTCCTCACGCCTAAATCATGCTTTACCCCGGCCCAGACTTCCGCGTTTTGCTGCGAAGTCAGCGCTATCAGGCGCGTGATCAGTCGCTCCAGCACGGTGCGCTGTTGCGTGGATAGTGGCTGTTCACCGGCAACGTTTGGCGTGACAGGGCCTTCACCCGGAGGGCGTGGCGGCGTACCTGAAATGGGCTGCATCGTCAAAAATCCTTAAAGTCAAAACTCAGCGTAAACCCGGCATACGTATATGCCTGGCGGCCAGATTATGGCACACTTGGCAGGTTTTCTTCCTCTCAAACAGGTACTCAGACGTGAAAATCCTCGTTGATGAAAATATGCCTTACGCCCGCGAGCTGTTTAGCCGCCTCGGCGACGTTAAGGCTGTCCCTGGTCGCCCGATCCCGGTTAACGAACTGGATGACGCAGACGCGCTGATGGTGCGCTCGGTGACCAATGTAAATGAGGCGTTGCTTGCCGGTAAAGCGATTAAGTTTGTCGGAACCGCAACGGCAGGGACCGATCATGTGGATGATCAGTGGCTGAAGCAGGCCGGAATCGGTTTTTCCGCCGCGCCGGGCTGTAACGCCATTGCCGTCGTGGAATACGTTTTCTCCTCGCTGCTGATGCTGGCCGAGCGCGATGGTTTTGCGCTGAAAGACCGCACCGTGGGGATTGTCGGCGTGGGTAACGTCGGCGGGCGTCTGCAAAAGCGCCTTGAAGCGTTAGGTATCCGCACGCTGCTGTGCGATCCGCCGCGTAAAGACAACGGTGACGACGAGGATTTCCGCGCGCTGGATGAGCTGGTTGAACAGTGCGATGTGCTGACGTTCCACACGCCGCTGTTTAAAGAGGGGCCGTATAAGTCCCTGCATCTGGCGGACGAGGCGCTGATTCGCCGTCTGAAGGCTGGCACTATTCTGATAAATGCCTGTCGTGGCCCGGTGGTGGATAATGCCGCGCTGCTGAAATGTCTGAATGAAGGACACGATCTCAGCGTGGTGCTGGACGTCTGGGAGCCGGAGCCGGATCTCAACGTTGAGTTGCTGAACAAGGTTGACGTTGCCACCGCGCATATCGCGGGCTATACGCTTGAAGGCAAAGCGCGCGGCACGACGCAGGTATTTGAAGCCTACAGCGCCTTTATCGGCCATCCGCAGCAGGTGGCGCTTGATACTTTACTCCCCGCGCCTGAATTTGGCCGCATTACCCTGCATGGCCCGCTCGATCAGGCAACGCTGAAAAGGCTGGTGCATTTGGTGTATGATGTGCGCCGCGACGATGCGCTGCTGCGTAAGGTGGCGGGGATCCCGGGTGAATTTGATAAGCTGCGCAAGAACTACGTTGAGCGCCGCGAGTGGTCTTCCCTGTATGTGATGTGCGACGACGCAGCGGCTGCGACGTTGCTCAAGAAACTGGGTTTTAACGCCGTTCATCACCCGGCGCATTAATGTCTTCTTAATGCTCCCTGTCGGATACGCCGACAGGGACGCTTTTTTATTTCTGGAGTAAACCACCATGTCTGAAGGCTGGAACATTGCCATTTTAGGTGCCACGGGTGCCGTGGGCGAAGCCCTGCTCGAAACTCTTGCCGAGCGTCAGTTCCCGGTGGGAGATATCTATGCGCTGGCGCGCACCGACAGCGCTGGCGAACATCTGCGTTTTGGCGGTAAATCCGTGATGGTTCAGGATGCGGCCACGTTTGACTGGACCCAGGCGCAGCTGGCGTTTTTTGCCGCAGGTGCTGAAGCCACGGCGTCTTACATTGAAGAGGCGACCAATTCGGGCTGCCTGGTGATCGACCTGAGCGGTCTGTTCTCCCTGGAGCCGGACGTGCCGCTGGTGGTCCCGGACGTCAATCCGTTTGTGCTGGCTGACTACCGCAACCGTAACGTTATCGCGGTACCGAACAGCCTGACCAGCCAGCTGCTGACTGCCCTGAAACCGCTGATTGACGACGGCGGCCTGTCGCGCATTACCGTCACCAGCCTGCTGTCCGCGTCGGCGAACGGTAAAAAGGCCGTTGACGCGCTGGCCGGGCAGAGTGCGAAGCTGCTGAACGGCATCCCGATCGACGAAGATGATTTCTTTGGCCGCCAGCTGGCGTTCAACATGCTGCCGCTGCTGCCGGATCGTGAAGGTTCCGTGCGCGAAGAGCGTCGTCTCGTCGACGAAGCGCGCAAGATTCTGCAGGACGAGGGGCTGATGATTTCCGCCAGCGTCGTACAGTCCCCGGTATTCTACGGCCACGCGCAGATGGTCGGTTTTGAAGCCCTGCGCCCGCTGGCGGCAGAGGAAGCGAGCGACGCGTTTGGCCGCGGTGAAGATATCGTCCTTTCCGAAGAGAGCGAGTTCCCGACCCAGGTGGGCGACGCCACCGGCAGCGCGCATCTTTCCGTTGGCTGTGTGCGTAACGACTACGGTATGCCGGAGCAGGTTCAGTTCTGGTCCGTTGCCGATAACGTTCGCTTTGGCGGCGCGCTGATGGCGGTCAAGATCGCCGAGAAGCTGGTGCAGGAGTATCTGTACTGATGTCCGAAGTGGATCAAAAGCCGGTTCATAAAATTGCCCTCGGTATTGAGTACGATGGCAGTAAATATTATGGCTGGCAGCGTCAGAATGAGGTGCGCAGCGTTCAGGAAAAGCTGGAGAAAGCGCTCTCTCAGGTAGCAAACGAGCCGATTAACGTCCTGTGCGCGGGGCGTACGGACGCGGGTGTTCATGGCACGGGGCAGGTGGTTCACTTTGAAACCACCGCCGTGCGTAAGGATGCCGCCTGGACGCTGGGTGTAAATGCGAATTTACCTGGTGACATCGCGGTGCGTTGGGTGAAATCTGTGCCGGATGATTTTCACGCGCGCTTCAGCGCAACGGCGCGTCGCTATCGCTATGTCATCTACAACCAGCGTCTGCGTCCGGCGGTGTTAAGCCAGGGCGTGACGCATTTTTATGAACCGCTCGATGCAGAACGCATGCATCGCGCGGCGCAGTGTCTGATTGGTGAAAATGACTTTACGTCGTTTCGTGCGGTGCAGTGTCAGTCCCGTACGCCGTGGCGTAACGTCATGCACATTAACGTCAGTCGTTTTGGCGCGTATGTGGTGGTGGATATCAAAGCCAATGCCTTTGTACATCATATGGTGCGGAATATTGTGGGCAGCCTGATGGAAGTGGGCGCCGGACACCAGCCGGAGAGCTGGATTGCAGAACTGCTGGCAGCGAAGGACAGAACGCTTGCGGCAGCAACGGCGAAAGCGGAAGGGCTTTATCTGGTCTCGGTAGACTATCCGGATCGGTTTGACCTGCCAAAACCGCCAATGGGCCCGCTGTTTTTAGCGGACTAAACAAAGGTGCAATTAAGGCTTAGACAATATGGACGTAATACGTTTTCTGATTGATTTCATTCTGCATATTGATGTTCACCTGGCGGAGCTGGTCGCACAGTACGGCGTCTGGGTTTACGCCATTCTGTTCCTGATTCTGTTCTGTGAAACCGGTCTGGTCGTTACCCCGTTCCTGCCGGGAGACTCGCTGCTGTTTGTGGCCGGTGCGTTGTCGGCGCTGCCCACCAATGATTTGAACGTGCATCTGATGGTGGTGTTGATGGTGATTGCCGCGATTGTCGGGGATGCGGTCAACTATACGATTGGCCGGGTGTTCGGTGAGCGGTTGTTCAGTAATCCGGACTCGAAAATTTTCCGCCGCAGCTATTTAGACAAGACCCATGCCTTCTATGAACGTCATGGTGGAAAAACCATTATCCTTGCGCGTTTTGTGCCTATTGTGCGCACATTTGCGCCGTTTGTGGCGGGAATGGGCCATATGTCCTATCGTCATTTTGCAATGTATAACGTGGTGGGCGCACTGCTTTGGGTGTTGCTCTTTACCTATGCAGGCTACCTGTTTGGCGACTTGCCGGTGGTTCAGGAAAACCTTAAGTTACTGATTGTAGCGATTATTGTGCTTTCCGTACTGCCTGGCGTGATTGAAATTATTCGTCACAAACGCGCGGCAGCAAAGCAAGCGAAGTAAATGCACGCTGGCGGTTCGACCACTTTTTTATCCAAAGTTTCGGGCTGTTATGTTTTAATGTGCAACATTCATGGTCTGTTGGAGGCAAAAATGGCATTATTCGCCTCTTATAGCAAAACTGGCATACGACCAGGTTCAGGCAGAAAGGTTATCAATGAGCTGGATTGAACGAATTAAAAGCAACATTACCCCGACGCGCAAAGCGAGCATTCCTGAAGGGGTATGGACGAAGTGTGATAGCTGCGGCCAGGTTCTGTATCGTGCAGAGCTGGAACGCAATCTTGAGGTGTGTCCGAAGTGTGACCACCACATGCGTATGTCGGCGCGCAACCGCCTGCATAGCCTGCTGGACGAAGGTTCTCTGGTAGAACTGGGCAGCGAACTGGAGCCAAAAGATGTGCTCAAGTTCCGCGACTCCAAAAAATACAAAGATCGTCTGGCCTCTGCACAGAAAGAGACCGGCGAGAAAGACGCGCTGATCGTCATGAAAGGCACCCTGCACGAGATGCCGGTGGTTGCCGCTGCGTTTGAGTTCTCCTTTATGGGCGGCTCAATGGGCTCCGTGGTCGGCGCGCGTTTCGTGCGTGCCGTTGAGCAGGCGCTGGAAGACAACTGTCCGCTGATCTGCTTCTCCGCCTCCGGTGGTGCACGTATGCAGGAAGCGCTGATGTCCCTGATGCAGATGGCGAAAACCTCTGCAGCGCTGGCGAAAATGCAGGAGCGCGGTCTGCCGTACATCTCGGTACTGACCGACCCAACCATGGGTGGCGTCTCCGCAAGCTTCGCGATGCTGGGTGACCTGAACATCGCTGAGCCAAAAGCGCTGATCGGCTTTGCCGGTCCTCGCGTCATCGAGCAGACCGTTCGTGAAAAACTGCCGCCGGGCTTCCAGCGCAGTGAGTTCCTCATTGAGAAAGGCGCTATCGATATGATCGTCCGCCGTCCGGAAATGCGCCTGAAACTGGCCAGCATTCTGGCGAAGCTGATGAATCTGCCAGCGCCTAACCCGGATGAGCCGCGCGAAGGCGTGGTGGTACCGGATCAGGAACCCGAGGCCTGATAACTGAAAAGGGCAGGGCCAGATGGCGCTGCCCTTTTGCTTTATAACCTGTTAATGACAACCGGGCATTATGGAAAATAAAAGCATTCCCCAAGCCACGTCGCCCCTGGCCGCGTGGCTTTCTTATCTGGAAAACCTGCACAGTAAAACCATCGATATGGGCCTTGAGCGCGTAAGCCAGGTTGCCGCGCGTCTCGACGTGCTGAAACCGGCTCCGTTCGTGTTCACCGTTGCAGGTACTAACGGTAAAGGGACGACCTGCCGCACGCTGGAGTCAGTCCTGATGGCGGCGGGGTACAAGGTTGGCGTTTACAGCTCACCGCATCTGGTGCGCTATACCGAGCGCGTGCGGGTGCAGAACACCGAGCTGGCGGAATCTGCCCATACGGCGTCGTTCGCGGCTATCGAAGCGGCGCGCGGGGAAACCTCATTAACCTATTTTGAATACGGCACCCTGTCGGCGCTGTGGCTGTTCAAACAGGCGCAGCTGGACGTGGTGATCCTGGAAGTGGGGCTGGGCGGGCGTCTGGATGCCACCAATATGGTGGATGCGGACGTGGCGGTGGTCACCAGCATCGCGCTGGATCATACCGACTGGCTGGGCCCGGACCGTGAAAGCATTGGCCGCGAGAAGGCCGGTATTTTCCGGGCGAATAAGCCCGCCGTGGTGGGCGAGCCGGACATGCCGCATACCATTGCCGACGTGGCGAAAGAGAAGGGCGCACATCTGTTGCGCCGAGGCGTTGACTGGCAGTATGCGGTGCAGGGCAACGGCTGGCGCTTTAGCGATGCGCAGGGCGTGCTGGAGAATCTGCCGCTGCCGCAGGTGCCACAGCCGAACGCGGCAACCGCGCTGGCGGCACTGCGCGCCAGCGGATTAGCTGTAAGTGAGCAGGCGATCCGTGACGGCATTCAGAATGCGCTGCTGCCGGGGCGTTTCCAGATAGTCAGCGAGTCACCGCGTCTGATTCTGGATGTGGCGCACAACCCACATGCGGCGGCGTATCTCGCAGGACGTCTCAAATCGTTACCAAAAACCGGGCGCGTGCTGGCGGTTATCGGTATGCTTCATGATAAAGATATCGGCGGCACCCTGGCCTGCATGGAGAGTGTGGTCGATAGCTGGTATTGTGCTCCTCTGGAGGGGCCGCGCGGTGCGACTGCTGAGCAGTTGATGGAACATCTCGGTAAAGGTGCAATCTACAGTAGCGTGGCGCAGGCCTGGCATGCCGCGATGGCGGATGCAAAACCAGAAGATACCGTGCTGGTGTGTGGCTCTTTCCACACGGTGGCACATGTCATGGAAGTGATGGACGCGGGGAGAACCGGTGGCGAGTAAGTTTCAGAACCGTTTAACAGGAACCATTGTGCTGGTCGCGCTCGGGGTGATTATTCTTCCCGGGCTGCTCGACGGGCAGAAAAAACATTATCAGGACGAGTTTGCAGCCATTCCGCTGGTGCCGAAGCCGGGCGACCGCGATGAGCCGGATATGCTGCCTGCGGCGACTCAGGCGCTGCCTGCTCAGCCGCCTGAAGGGGCGGCGGAAGAAGTTCGCGCGGGCGATGCCGCTGCACCGTCACTCGACCCGTCGCGTCTGGCGGCGAATAACAACATCGAGATCGATCCGGTACCGGTAGAGAAGCCTAAGCCTGCTGAAAAACCGAAGCCGGTAGAGAAACCGCAGCCGAAGCCTCAGCAACAGCGAGATAAAGCAGCAGAGCAGCTTGCTGCAGCGTCTGAAACTCCACCACCTGCGAAGCAAGACGCAGCGCCGACCGGCAAAGCCTACGTTGTGCAGCTGGGTGCGCTGAAAAACGCCGATAAAGTCAACGAGGTTGTGGGTAAACTGCGCAGCGCGGGCTATCGCGTTTACACTTCACCTTCCACGCCGGTACAGGGTAAAATTACCCGTATCCTCGTGGGGCCGGAGGCGTCGAAAGACAAGCTGAAAGGGTCGTTGGGCGAGCTGAAGCAGATCTCCGGGCTGAGTGGTGTGGTGATGAGCTACAGCGCGAACTAAGTACGACCTGCTCCTTTAGAGAGAGGCGATAAGCCACGGCGTTGAACATTTTTTCAGCGCCTTTTTTATTTACGCGCGGGAAGGAAATCCCTACGCAAACGTTTTCTTTTTCTGTTAGAATTCGCCCCGAATTGGATGACAGGGCGTTTAATCGTGGGACACATATGGTCTGGATTGATTACGCCATCATTGCGGTGATTGGTTTTTCCTGTCTGGTTAGCCTGATCCGTGGCTTTGTTCGTGAAGCGTTATCGCTGGTAACCTGGGGTTGTGCTTTCTTTGTTGCCAGTCATTACTACACTTACCTGTCTGTCTGGTTCACGGGCTTTGAAGATGAACTGGTCCGAAATGGAATCGCCATCGCGGTGCTGTTTATCGCGACGCTGATTGTCGGCGCTATCGTGAATTACGTGATAGGTCAGCTGGTCGAGAAAACCGGTCTGTCAGGAACGGACAGGGTACTCGGGATCTGTTTCGGGGCATTACGAGGCGTGCTGATTGTGGCCGCGATCCTGTTCTTCCTGGATACCTTCACCGGGTTCTCCAAAAGCGAAGACTGGCAAAAATCGCAGCTCATTCCAGAGTTCAGCTTCATCATCAGATGGTTCTTTGACTATCTGCAAAGCTCGTCGAGTTTTTTGCCCAGGGCATAAACCCTGAGATGTGGCTTAACGAGGAAAAGACGAATGTGCGGTATTGTCGGTATCGCCGGTTTCATGCCGGTAAACCAGTCGATTTATGACGCGTTAACGGTGCTTCAGCACCGTGGGCAGGATGCTGCGGGTATCATCACCATTGATGCAAACAACTGCTTCCGTTTACGTAAGGCCAATGGCCTGGTAAACGATGTGTTTGAAGCCCGCCATATGCAGCGTCTGCAAGGTAATATGGGGATCGGTCACGTTCGTTATCCTACTGCTGGCAGTTCCAGCGCCTCTGAGGCACAGCCTTTCTACGTCAACTCACCGTATGGCATCACGCTTGCCCATAACGGCAACCTGACCAACGCTCATGAGCTGCGTAAGAAGCTGTTCGAAGAGAAACGTCGCCACATTAATACCACCTCTGATTCAGAAATCCTGCTCAATGTGTTCGCCAGCGAGCTGGATAACTTCCGTCACTACCCGCTGGAAGCAGACAATATCTTCGCTGCCATTGCCGCGACCAACCGCCAGATCCGCGGTGCGTACGCCTGCGTGGCGATGATCATCGGTCACGGCATGGTCGCCTTCCGCGATCCAAACGGCATTCGTCCGCTGGTGCTGGGCAAGCGCGACCTCGGCGATGGCCGTACCGAATATATGGTTGCCTCTGAGAGCGTGGCGCTGGATACCCTGGGCTTCGAATTCCTGCGCGACGTTGCGCCGGGCGAAGCGGTGTATATCACCGAGAAGGGCCAGCTGTTCACCCGGCAGTGTGCCGACAACCCGGTCAGCAACCCGTGCCTGTTTGAATACGTCTATTTTGCCCGTCCGGATTCGTTCATCGACAAGATTTCCGTCTACAGCGCGCGCGTCAATATGGGCACGAAGCTCGGCGAGAAGATTGCCCGCGAGTGGGACGATCTCGACATCGACGTGGTGATTCCTATCCCGGAAACCTCCTGCGATATCGCCCTGGAGATCGCCCGCATTCTGGACAAGCCGTACCGTCAGGGCTTCGTGAAGAACCGCTACGTTGGCCGCACGTTTATCATGCCGGGCCAGCACCTGCGCCGTAAGTCCGTGCGCCGCAAGCTGAACGCCAACCGCGCGGAATTCCGCGACAAAAACGTTCTGCTGGTGGATGACTCCATCGTTCGTGGCACCACCTCTGAGCAGATTATCGAGATGGCGCGCGAAGCGGGTGCGAAGAAAGTCTACCTGGCGTCTGCCGCGCCGGAGATTCGCTTCCCGAACGTATACGGCATTGATATGCCAACCGCCAACGAGCTGATTGCCCACGGCCGTGAAGTGGATGAGATTCGCCAGATCATCGGTGCCGACGGCCTGATTTTCCAGGATCTGAACGATCTCATCGACGCGGTGCGCGCCGAGAATCCGGAGATTCAGCAGTTCGAATGCTCCGTGTTCAATGGCGTCTACGTGACGAAAGACGTTGATCAGCAGTACCTCGACTACCTTGATTCGCTGCGCAACGACGATGCGAAAGCCGTTCAGCTGCAAAACGATCTCGAAAGCTTAGAGATGCACAACGAAGGTTAATCTCTCCGCAGGTGAGGGCGCTCGCCCTCACTTGCAACTCCCCGCAAAATCCTGCACAGTCAGCCCAGAATTCAGCAAGGGCGAAATCATGAAACGACTCATAATAGGCATCAGCGGTGCCAGCGGCGCGATTTACGGCGTACGCCTGCTACAGGTTTTGCGTAACGTGGCAGAAGTGGAAACGCATCTGGTGATGAGCCAGGCGGCGCGGCAAACCCTCTCCCTTGAAACGGATCTCTCCCTGCGCGATGTCCAGGCGATGGCGGACGTGGTTCACGATGCCCGCGATATCGCCGCCAGCATCTCCTCAGGCTCGTTTAAAACCGCCGGTATGGTGATCCTGCCCTGTTCAATCAAAACGCTCTCCGGGATTGTGAACAGCTATACCGACACGCTGGTGACGCGCGCGGCGGACGTGGTGCTGAAGGAGCGCCGCCCGCTGGTGCTCTGCGTGCGGGAAACGCCGCTACACCTGGGCCATCTGCGCCTCATGACCCAGGCCGCCGAGCTGGGCGCGGTGATCATGCCGCCGGTGCCGGCGTTCTATCACCGGCCACAGTCGCTGGACGATGTGATTAATCAGACCGTCAATCGCGTGCTGGATCAGTTTGACATCGACCTGCCCGAAGACCTCTTCACCCGCTGGCAGGGAGCCTGATTCTGTGCACAAATGCTGTGCATGAAAAGAGACGTTGCCCTGTTTCAGGGCAATTATGCAACGGCGATCATATCCTCGACATTTAATTCGCTTTTTCCCTTTTTCTCTTTCCGGTTCGTTCGGCAGACCTGCTATCTTTCACCATTAAGGCAATATCGCAACGTTTTATTAACATATTTAACGTCGAACTTTTGACCAGACGGCAATGTGGCATAAGACCTGCAAGAGAAGCCTGCAACACAACACACAACACAATACATAATAAAATCACGGTACTTGAGGGTAAATGTATGAAGAAGACGGTTCTGGCTCTGTCTTTGCTGGTGGGGTTAAGTGCGGCGGCAGGTAGCTACGCAGCGCTTCCACAGACGGTTCGTATCGGTACAGACGCAACCTACGCGCCATTCTCTTCCAAGGATGCGAAAGGCGATTTCGTGGGGTTTGATATCGATCTGGGAAATGAAATGTGCAAACGTATGGAAGTGAAATGCACATGGGTGGGCAGCGACTTCGACGCGTTAATCCCGTCGCTGAAGGCAAAGAAAATCGACGCCATTATCTCTTCTCTCTCCATCACCGAAAAACGCCAGCAGGAGATTGCCTTCTCTGACAAGCTCTACGCTGCGGATTCGCGTCTGATTGCCGCGAAAGGTTCCCCGATCCAGCCGACCATCGACTCGCTGAAAGGCAAGCATGTGGGCGTGCTCCAGGGCTCGACCCAGGAAGGTTACGCGAATGCCAACTGGCGCGAGAAGGGGGTCGACGTGGTGGCTTACCAGAACCAGGATCTGATCTACTCTGACCTGGCGGCAGGCCGTCTGGATGCCGCGTTCCAGGATGAAGTCGCGGCGAGCGAAGGCTTCCTGAAGCAGCCGGCCGGTAAAGATTACGCCTTTGCGGGCCCGTCCGTGAAAGACAAAAAATACTTTGGTGACGGCACCGGCATCGGCCTGCGTAAGGACGATAAAGAGCTGAAAGCCGCCTTTGACAAAGCATTCACGGAGCTGCGCAAAGACGGTACCTACGACAAACTGGCGAAGAAATACTTCGACTTCAACGTCTACGGTGATTAACGCACCAGCGTGGTGCGTGGCGGGTGTGGGTGATTCAATATGGTGCAATTTGTGCACCATATTGGGTCGCTATGTGCATACTTAAGCATTTATAATGCAAAAATTCCCGTCTGAAAGGCATTATTCTTTGCCTGACAGCGTGGATTAATGGCACATTAACCCCACCCCGTCGTCGTAAAAAAACCGTATGAAGACAGTTTGTTGAGGACAAATATGAAAAAACTCGTGTTGTCATTATCTCTGGTACTGGCCTTTTCCAGCGCCACCGCGGCCTTCGCAGCCATTCCGCAGAAAATTCGTATTGGCACCGATCCCACCTACGCGCCGTTTGAATCGAAGAATTCAAAGGGTGAACTGGTGGGTTTTGACATCGATCTGGCCAATGAGCTGTGCAAACGCATCAAAGCACAGTGTACTTATGTAGAGAACCCGCTGGATGCGCTGATCCCTTCACTGAAAGCTAAAAAAATAGACGTGATTATGTCCTCGCTTTCCATCACCGAGAAACGTCAGCAGGAGATTGCCTTCACCGACAAGCTCTATGCGGCCGATTCACGTCTGGTAGTGGCTAAGTCTTCTGACATTCAACCGACCCTCGAGTCGCTGAAGGGGAAACGCGTAGGCGTGCTGCAGGGCACCACGCAGGAAACCTACGGTAACGAACACTGGGCGCCGAAGGGGATCGAAATCGTCTCCTATCAGGGCCAGGAAAATATTTACGCAGACCTGACGGCAGGCCGTATTGATGCGGCATTCCAGGATGAAGTCGCGGCAAGCGAAGGTTTCCTGAAAACGCCGGTGGGTAAAGATTATAAGTTCGGCGGTCCGTCCATTAAGGACGAGAAGCTCTTTGGCGTGGGTACCGGTATGGGCCTGCGTAAGGAAGACAACGAACTGCGTGAGGCGCTGAACAAAGCGTTTGCTGAAATGCGCGCTGACGGTACCTACGACAAGCTGGCGAAAAAGTACTTTGATTTCAATGTGTACGGCGGCTAATCGCTCCGTCAAATAACGTGCGGCCCCTCCCGCTGGGGGAGGGGATAAGACACGGTTTACCACTCACGATACGACAGGGCTCGCGGTATGCTGTACGGATTTTCTGGCGTTATTTTACAGGGCGCGCTTGTCACCCTTGAGCTGGCTATCAGCTCCGTGGTGCTGGCGGTGCTGATAGGTCTGGCGGGCGCAGGGGCGAAGCTTTCGGCAAACAAACCGCTGGCGCTCATTTTCGAAGGCTATACCACGCTCATTCGCGGCGTACCCGATCTGGTGCTGATGCTGCTTATTTTTTACGGCCTGCAGATTGCCCTGAACAGCGTGACGGATGCGATGGGCATGGGACAAATTGATATCGACCCGATGGTGGCCGGTATTATCACCCTCGGTTTTATCTACGGTGCCTACTTCACGGAAACCTTCCGTGGCGCTTATATGGCGGTTCCCAGAGGACACATTGAAGCGGCAACCGCATTTGGTTTTACCTCTTCACAAACGTTTCGCCGGATTATGTTCCCGGCCATGATGCGCTATGCGCTGCCGGGCATCGGCAACAACTGGCAGGTTATCCTCAAAGCGACGGCGCTGGTCTCGCTGCTCGGTCTGGAAGACGTCGTGAAAGCGACTCAGCTGGCGGGCAAGAGCACCTGGGAGCCGTTCTACTTTGCGGTGGTCTGCGGCGCGATCTATCTGGTCTTTACGACCGTCTCCAATGGTGTGCTGCTTCTGCTCGAGCGTCGCTACTCCGTGGGTGTGAAGAGGGCTGACCTGTGATTGAGATTATTCAGGAATACTGGAAATCCCTGCTGTGGACGGATGGCTACCGCTTTACCGGCGTGGCGATCACGCTCTGGCTGCTGATTTCTTCCGTGGTGATGGGCGGCATTCTGGCGGTGTTTCTCGCCATCGGTCGCGTGTCGAACAATAAATTTATTCAGTTCCCGATTTGGCTATTTACCTATGTGTTTCGCGGCACGCCGCTGTACGTGCAGCTGCTGGTGTTCTATTCGGGGATGTATACGCTGGAGATCGTAAAAGGCACTGAAATGCTGAATGCGTTCTTCCGCAGCGGCCTGAACTGTACGGTGCTGGCGCTAACGCTCAACACCTGCGCCTATACCACCGAGATTTTCGCCGGGGCCATTCGTTCCGTGCCGCACGGTGAGATCGAGGCGGCGCGCGCGTACGGCTTCTCCTCGGTGAAGCTTTACCGCTGCATTATTCTGCCGTCGGCGCTGCGCATTGCGCTACCGGCCTACAGCAACGAAGTCATTTTGATGCTGCACTCCACCGCGCTCGCCTTTACCGCCACGGTGCCGGACCTGCTCAAAATCGCGCGCGATATCAACTCCGCGACCTATCAGCCGTTTACCGCGTTTGGCATTGCGGCGGTGCTCTATTTAATTATCTCTTATGTTCTGATTAGCCTGTTCCGTAAGGCTGAAAAACGCTGGTTGCAGCATATAAAACCTTCTTCGACGCACTGAGAAAGATGATGGCTGAGAACAAATTAAACGTTATTGATTTGCACAAACGCTACGGCGAACATGAAGTGCTGAAAGGGGTGTCGCTGCAGGCTAACGCAGGCGACGTGATCAGTATCATCGGTTCATCCGGTTCGGGTAAAAGTACCTTCCTGCGCTGCATTAACTTCCTCGAAAAGCCGAGCGAAGGCTCGATTGTGGTGAGCGGGCAGAACATCAACCTGGTGCGTGACAAAGACGGCCAGCTGAAGGTGGCGGATAAGCATCAACTGCGCCTGCTGCGTACTCGCCTGACAATGGTGTTCCAGCATTTCAACCTCTGGAGCCACATGACGGTGCTGGAGAACGTGATGGAAGCGCCGGTTCAGGTGCTCGGTCTAAGCAAGCAGGAAGCCCGGGAACGCGCGGTGAAATACCTGGCGAAAGTGGGTATCGACGAGCGCCAGCAGATGAAGTATCCGGTACACCTTTCCGGCGGCCAGCAGCAGCGTGTCTCCATCGCCCGCGCGCTGGCGATGGAGCCGGAAGTGCTGCTGTTCGACGAACCGACCTCCGCGCTGGACCCGGAACTCGTCGGCGAAGTGCTGCGCATCATGCAGAAGCTGGCCGAAGAGGGCAAAACGATGGTGGTGGTGACGCACGAGATGGGCTTCGCCCGTAACGTCTCGAACCACGTGATTTTCCTGCATCAGGGGAAAATTGAAGAGCAGGGGCACCCTGACGAGGTGCTGGCAAACCCGCAGAGCCCGCGTTTGCAGCAGTTCCTTAAAGGATCTCTGAAATAAAGAGGGCATCAGCCCGCAGTGCAGCCCAATCGCCCGGTGACGCTTCGCTTACCGGGCCTACACAACCCCAGGCCGGGCAAACGCAGTGCCGCCCGGCATTCAGGCCGCACCACACTCCAGGCGATACACCCAGTCGTCATACCGCACACCGTCAATCTCATACGCCTTTTCAAGCACCTGCGTGCGCACAAACCCGGCTTTCTCAAGCACCCGCACAGACCCGCCGTTGTCCGCCAGCACGTACGCGTTAATCGCCTTCACGGCGGTCTGGTTAAACGCGTAGTCACATACCGCGCGCAGCGCCTCGCTGGCGATGCCTTTTCCCTGCGCGGCAGGCACAACCGTGTAGCCGATGTCCGCCTCTTCACGATTCTCAGGGCTGATTTGCAGGCCGATATCGCCGAGTGGCGTATCTTCATTCAGAAAGCGGATCACGAAGACATGCTCCGCCATCAGGCGTGCGGCAAACACGCGTCGGGTCTCTTTCTCAGGCGCAATCGCGGCCATATAGCGCATAATGTCGCGGTTTTCGCGCAGCGAGCGGAAGAACGCCCAGTCAGAGAGTTCGAAAGGGGTGAGATGAAGCCGGGGAGTGGTGATGGTTGCCATTGTTACGCCATTTCATCGGAACATGGCGTATCACTGTAACATATTCAGCGTACCACATCCCCCAGCGCCTCTTCTAAGTCATACCAGCGAAACGCAAACCCCGCCGCTTCCAGCCGTTTTGGCAGCGCGCGCTGACCGCCCAGCACCAGCACGGACGCTTCGCCCATCAACAGGCGAATCGCCGTCGCAGGCACGCGTAATATCGCCGGGCGATGCAGGGCATGCCCCAGCGCGTGGGCAAACTGTTCATTTCGCACCGGATACGGCGCAACCATGTTAAATGGCCCGCGCAGTTCGTTATCCAGCAGCCATATAATGCCGTTCACCATATCGTCGATATGGATCCAGGCCAGGTACTGTCGCCCGTTGCCGATCGGCCCGCCGAGCCCCAGCCTGAAGGGCGGAAGCATTTTACCCAGAATGCCGCCTTTCGGCGCAAGCACCACGCCGGTACGCAGCAGGCAGACGCGGGTAATATCGCTTTGCGCCGCGCAGGCGATGCGCTCCCACTGGGCGCAGAGTTTATGGGTGAACTCGTTGTGGGGCGGCTCTTCCTCGGTCACCACCACTTCGCCGAGATCGCCGTAATAGCCCGTTGCAGAGCCTGAAATCAGCACCGACGGCGGGGTCTGGCTGTTGCGAATCAGCTCAACCAGTTTCTCAGTGATGTTCCAGCGGCTGCTGCACAACCGCTGTTTCTGCTCTTCGGTCCAGCGCTTATCGGCGATGGGTTCACCCGCAAGGTTGATGACGGCGTCGAAGCCGTCCAGATTCTGCCGATCGGCCAGCCCTTTCCAGATATCGACCCCCGCGCCCAGCACCTGGCGCGCTTTCTCCGGGCTGCGGGTCACTACGGTAATGTCGTGATGCAGCGCCTGCAAACGCGCAATGAGATGGCGCCCAATCAGGCCTGTACCGCCGGTCAGCAGAATCTTCATACAACCTCCAGGTTTACGCCTGGCGTCGCCAGCTTAACGTCATGGAGACGGAGTCGGCATAGCGCAGGGCGTGAAGTTTATCGATCTCTACTTCAGCATAAGTGACCCAGTGATGATCGCGTGCGATATCGAGCACATCCTGGGTTAATTTCTCCAGCAGCGAGAAGCGGTTGTTTTCCACGTACTGGATGATGTTTTTAGTGATCGTGCGATAGTTCAGCGCGTCATTGATGTCTTCGCTGGCCCGCGCTTTGTCTGCCGGGTAGTGAATCACCACATTAATGACAATATCCTGACGGTTGGCAATCTCTTCCTCTTTGATACCAATGAACGTGCGCAAGCGTAAATTTTTTATACGAATAATAGCGTCTGGCTGTGACATTGCAGGTCTTCTCCGTGTCAGTATTTCCCGCCCATAATACATGAGAGCCTCTCAGCCACCCAGCCTCATAGGTGATTAAACCTGCTGGATTTTTTGCATTGCGCGTTCGGTGGCCGGGCGGGTCCGGATACGCTCAAACCAGTTGTTCACCGCCGGGTAAGACGCTAAGTCAATCCGGTGTTTATCATGCGTATTTACCCACGGCCAGCAGGCGATATCGGCAATGCTGTAATGGTCGCCCCCGAGCCACGGCGTTTTCTCCAGCCGCTGGTTCAGAACGCCGTAAAGACGCTGGGTTTCAACCTGATATCGCTCAATGGCGTAGGGAATGGTCTGCGGCGCGAAGGCGGTGAAGTGGTGGTTCTGCCCCAGCATCGGCCCAAAGCCGCTTGACTGCCAGAAAAGCCACTGCAGAGTGTGGTGACGCTCGCGCAGTTCACCGCTCAGCAGCTTGCCGGTTTTCTCTGCCAGATAAAGCAAAATTTCACCGGATTCAAACAGGCTTAACGGCCTGCCTCCGTCCGCCGGCTGGCTATCAATAATGGCCGGAATTTTATTGTTGGGCGAGATAGCCAAAAACACAGGGTTGAACTGTTCGCCTTTGCTGATATCCACGCGGATGATTCTGTAATCCAGTTCGGCTTCTTCGAGAAAGAGGGTGATCTTGTGGCCATTTGGGGTAGGGGCGTAATAAAGGTCAATCATTCTCAACTCCTGTCCATGCGAATAGTGGTGCCATGACAAATGAGTATAGGTGCTTGTTGTAAATCGTGAGTTTTCATCAAGTGACAGCGAAGCAAAGAGATTATATGTTGAGTAAAAACCGATCAGCCGATGAGGATGTTATGAACCAGCCCGTAATTACGTTGTGGTCCGATGCAAATTTCTTTTCTCCCTATGTTATGAGCGTTTACGTCGCGCTGGCCGAAAAGGGGCTCTCTTTTACGCTGAAGACCGTCGATCTCGACGGTGGTGAACACCTCAAACCCCAGTGGCAGGGTTACGACCTGACGCGACGCGTGCCGGTGCTGGAACTGGATGGTTTTGCACTGAGCGAATCCTCGGCGATCGATGAATATCTGGAAGATCGTTTTGCGCCGCCGGAGTGGGAGCGCATCTATCCTCACGATCTGCAAAAGCGCGCCCGCGCCCGGCAGATCCAGGCGTGGCTGCGTAGCGACCTGGTGCCGATTCGCGTCGAGCGCTCCACGGATGTCGTGTTTGCCGGTGTGAAAAAGCCAGCGCTCAGCGCAGAAGGCGTCGATAGCGCGCAAAAGCTGATTGAAACTGCAACCTCGCTGCTCGCTCACGGCAACCCGAACCTGTTCGGTGAATGGTGTATTGCCGATACCGATCTGGCGCTGATGCTGAACCGTTTGATCCTCAACGGCGATGAGATCCCTCAACTGCTGGTGGACTATGCGGCGTTCCAGTGGCAGCGAGCCTCCGTACAGCGCTATGTGGCACTCTCCGCTAAGCGCGCGGGCTGATAAGCCCTGACGCTTCAGGTATGATAAGGGGAGTTTTTTTACCAGGGAGTGACGGATGAAACTGATGTTTGCGTCAGATATCCATGGATCGCTGCCCGCGACCGAGCGAGTGCTTTCTCTGTTTTCGCAAAGCGGGGCCCAATGGCTGGTGATTCTGGGGGATGTGTTAAATCATGGTCCGCGTAATGCGCTGCCGGAAGGCTATGCCCCGGCGCAGGTGGCGGAAAAGCTTAACCCGTTTGCCTCGCGCATTATCGCCGTTCGCGGTAATTGCGACAGCGAAGTCGACCAGATGCTGCTGCATTTTCCCCTTACCGCGCCATGGCAACAGGTTCTGCTGGAAAACAGCCGCCTGTTTCTTACCCACGGACACCTTTTCGGCCCGGATAATCTCCCGGCGCTCGCGGCTGGCGATGTCCTGGTTTACGGCCATACTCATATTCCGGTGGCTGAAAAACGCGGTGAGATTTATCACTTTAATGCGGGGTCGGTCAGCATCCCGAAAGGCGGATATCCTGCGAGCTATGGCCTGCTGGATGGAAATACCCTGAGCGTTATCGCACTTAATGATCAGCAAGTTATTGCGCAGGTAGCGATTAATCCGTAAGTTACACCACAACTGCAAACGCGCCGAAAGAGCGCTTAGACGAGAAGGTTTCCCGATGGTGGAGCAGAATCATTTGGCAAGTACTGAATGGGTTGACATTGTCAGCGAAGAAAATGAAGTGATCGCGCAGGCGAGCCGCGAACAAATGCGTGCAGAGCGCCTGCGTCACCGTGCAACGTACATCGTTGTGCATGACGGCATGGGCAAGATTCTGGTCCAGCGCCGCACGGACACCAAAGATTTTCTTCCGGGCATGCTTGATGCCACCGCAGGCGGCGTCGTGCAGGCCGATGAAGTGCTGCTGGATTCCGCACGTCGTGAAGCGGAAGAAGAGTTAGGTATCGCCGGGGTGCCGTTTGCCGAGCACGGGCAGTTCTATTTCGAAGACGAACATTGCCGCGTCTGGGGTGGACTGTTTAGCTGCGTTTCCCATGGGCCTTTCGCCCTGCAGGAAGAGGAAGTGAGCGAAGTCTGCTGGATGACGCCGGAAGAGATTACCGCCCGCTGCGACGAGTTCACGCCGGATTCGTTAAAAGCGCTGGCGCTGTGGATGACCCGCAACGCCAAAAACGAATCCGCTAAGCCGGAAAACAAAGCGGAAAAAGAGGAAGAGGCTGAGTAAGCCTTAACAGCTTTCCCGCAGGCACAGGCTGGACGCGATGGGTTTTTGGTCGCGCCAGTCTCCGTCATTCAGACGTTCCAGTAGCGCTTTACCTGCCTCAATCCCAATCTTTCGATGCGGTACCGCCATCGTCGTCAGCGGCGGCTGGCAGACGCGGCTCACGTCGCTATCGCCAAAGCCCACGACAGCCAGATCGTCCGGCACTTTAATGCGTCGACGCTGACACTCATACAGCGCGCCGCAGGCCAGCTCGTCTGATACGCACACCAGCGCATCCAGCTCCGGCCACGCCAGCAAGAACTCTGGCAGCTGTGCCGCGCCGGTCGAGAAGCTCGGCGGCATCGCCGCGTTAATCACCCGGTTCGGCGACAGATGATGGCGCAGCATCGCCTTGTACCAGCCCTGCAAATGCTGCTGGAAAATCCACTGCTCCTGGTTGGCGCACAGCAGGCCGATATTCTGGTAGCCGCGCCTGATCACCATTTCCGTCAGCTCGTACATGGCCGCCACGTTATCGATCCCGATATTCATATCGATCGGATCGGCGCGCATCGCACCCATCTCCATTACCGGAATCGAGGCGTTTTTCAGCCAGTGGCGAACGGTGTCGGTGTGCTCGACGCTGAGCAAAATCGCGGCGGCGATATTTGACGCCAGCAGGGTCTCAAGCAGCTTCTCTTCCTGCTCAAGCCGATGCTGGGACTCTGCCAGCATAATCTGGTATCCGGCGGGCTGCAGCACCTGCTGTAGGCCCGCAAACATTTCAGAGCAACCGGCTTCGGAAAGATTGGGAACAACCATCGCAATCGTCCATGAGGACGCGGATGCCAGTGCGCTGGCGGCGAGATTGGGCATATAGCCCAGCTCCTGCACCGCAGCTTCAATTTTTTCACGCAGTTTATCGGAAACCTGTTCGGGCGTGCGAAGCGCACGGGAGACGGTCATCGTGCCGACTCCGGCAAGCTGCGCGACATCAGCGAGCGTGACTTTTCCGGTACTGCGCCGTTTTCGGGTTAAAGACATACACCTTCCTGCTGACCAGACGCGTTCTTTTTTCCTTCATTTCAGGTGACAGGCAGTATACGCCTTAAATCCCTTTTTTTGCTGTGATTTCACACCATGATTACATTTTGATAGCGCTATCACATTTCTGCATGTTGGTAATTGGTAGCGCTATCTTTGTGATCGCGATCGCAGTCAATGATTGAGGGGTTGAATAAAGTTTGCCCATCTTTAGCGTTTGGCGGGAGGGAAAATGCTCAAAAAGTGGATATATGATACAACCATCACGCTGCAGGATAGCGTGGAAAGCTGGCCACAGGCGCTGGAGATATGCGCGAAACCGCTGCTGGATCTGCAGGTGATTGCACCGGAATACGTGACGGCAATCATTCAGCAGCACCATACGTTAGGACCCTATTATGTGCTGGCACCAGGGCTAGCCATGCCGCATGCGCGGCCGGAGGAAGGCGCCAAAGGATTGGGTTTGTCATTACTAAAACTAAAACAGGGCGTCTCTTTTGGTGCCGGAGAGTTTGACCCTGTCGATCTGATTATTATGCTCGCGGCACCGGATAAACATAGCCATATCGAAATGATATCCGCGCTCGCTGAATTATTTTCCAGCGACGAAGATATGGAGAAATTACATCAGGCGAATACCCTGGAGGATATTAAAGCCATTATTGACCGCTTCTGATTTAATTTTTTAATCCGATTATTCACAACATTACGCGCCAGCGTGATGGGGCGTGCTCTACTCAAAATAAGGGGACAACAATGAAAATCATGGCTATTTGCGGTTCTGGCCTGGGCAGCAGTTTTATGGTCGAAATGAACATTAAAAAAGTGCTTAAAAAGCTGGACATTGAGGCCGAGGTTGAACACTCCGATCTCTCCTCCGCCACGCCGGGCGCGGCGGACCTGTTCGTGATGGCGAAAGACATCGCGGCCAGCGCCAGCGTGCCGGAAAGCCAGCTGGTGGTGATCAACAACATCATTGATATCAACGAACTCGAAGCGCAGCTGCGCGCCTGGTTCGACAGACAATAACCCTGATAAGGCGAGGTGGATATGTTTATCCTTGAAACGCTGAATTTCGTTGTCGATATTTTAAAAGTCCCTTCGGTGCTGGTGGGTTTAATTGCGTTAATTGGTCTGGTCGCGCAGAAAAAAGCGTTTTCTGATGTCGTAAAAGGCACAATTAAAACGATTCTCGGCTTTATTGTACTGGGCGGTGGCGCCACGGTGCTGGTGGGGTCGTTAAACCCGTTAGGCGGCATGTTTGAGCACGCTTTTAATATCCAGGGCATTATTCCAAACAATGAAGCGATTGTGTCGATCGCGCTGGAAAAATACGGTGCCTCGACCGCGCTGATCATGGCCTTCGGCATGGTGGCGAACATTGTCGTCGCGCGCTTTACCCGCCTGAAGTACATCTTCCTGACCGGGCACCACACCTTCTACATGGCGTGCATGATCGGCGTGATCCTGACGGTCGCAGGCTTCGAGGGAGTAGGGCTGGTCTTTACCGGTTCACTGATCCTCGGCCTGATTATGGCCTTCTTCCCGGCGATTGCGCAGCGCTATATGAAGCGTATTACCGGCAACGATGAGATCGCCTTCGGTCATTTCGGTACGCTGGGCTACGTGCTGTCCGGCTGGATTGGCAGCAGGGTCGGCAAAGGCTCGCGCTCCACCGAAGAGATGAACCTGCCGAAAAACCTCAGCTTCCTGCGCGACAGTTCGATCTCCATCTCCCTGACCATGATGATTATCTACCTGATCATGGCGGTAAGCGCCGGGCGTGAGTATGTGGAGTCCACCTTCAGCGGCGGGCAAAACTACCTGGTCTACGCCATCATCATGGCGATCACCTTCGCGGCGGGCGTGTTCATCATCCTGCAGGGCGTGCGCCTGATTCTGGCGGAAATCGTCCCGGCCTTTACCGGCTTCTCGGAAAAACTGGTGCCGAACGCGCGTCCGGCGCTGGACTGCCCGGTGGTCTACCCGTATGCGCCAAACGCGGTGCTGATTGGCTTCCTGTTCAGCTTCCTCGGGGGAATTGTGGGGTTGTTGATCTGCGGTCAGTTTAGCTGGGTGCTGATCCTGCCGGGCGTAGTGCCGCACTTCTTCACCGGCGCAACGGCAGGCGTGTTCGGTAACGCCACCGGTGGACGCCGCGGGGCAATGATAGGCGCCTTTGCTAACGGCCTGCTGATTACCTTCCTCCCGGTCTTGCTGCTGCCGGTACTGGGTGCGATTGGTTTTGCTAACACCACCTTCTCGGACGCCGACTTCGGCGCGGTCGGGATTGTGCTGGGCAACCTGGCGCGCTTCCTGTCACCGCTTGCCATCACCGGGCTGGTTGTGGCGCTGTTCGCGCTGCTGGTGGCCTACAACATCTTCGCGAAAAACAAACCTGCGGGTAGTAACGCGCAGGAAAATACCGGAGCCAAATCATGAATGAGAACGAGATAACCGAACTGGCGCGTCAGATCCGTCTTGAAACCCTCAAATCCCTGACGCAGCTGGGCTTTGGGCACTACGGCGGCAGCATGTCGGTGGTGGAAACCCTGGCGGTGCTGTACGGCGCAGTGATGAAGATCGACCCGGCGGATCCGGACTGGCCTGAGCGCGATTACTTTGTGCTGTCGAAAGGTCATGCAGGCCCGGCGCTCTACAGCACCCTGGCGATTAAGGGCTACTTCCCGGTTGAAGAACTGAGCACGCTGAACCAGAACGGAACGCGTCTGCCCAGCCACCCGGACCGCCTGAAAACGCGCGGCGTGGATGCCACCACCGGCTCGCTGGGGCAGGGGATCTCCATTGCGGGCGGTATGGCACTCTCGCACAGGCTGGCCGGGCGACCGAATCGGGTCTTCTGCATCGTTGGCGACGGCGAGCTGAACGAAGGCCAGTGCTGGGAAGCGTTCCAGTTTATCGCTCACCATCGTCTGAACAACCTGACCGTGTTCGTGGACTGGAACAAACAGCAGCTCGACGGCGAACTGGACGAAATCATCTGTGCCTTCGACCTGGAGGGCAAATTCCGCGCCTTTGGCTTTGACGTGGTGACGGTCAAAGGGGACGACATTCCGGCACTGCTGAAGGTGACTTCAAGGGTACCGGAGGCCGATGCGCGTCCGCGGGTGGTGATCCTCGACAGCATCAAAGGGCAGGGGGTGCCGTACCTGGAACAGCTCAGCAACTCGCACCACCTGCGATTGACCGCGGAGAGCAAAGCGGCCCTCAATGAGACCATTCGCCAACTGGAGGCTTCACATGATTAAGGTTGCACCGGCAGGACAGAAAGACGCCGTTGAGATGCGCAAGGTCTACGCGGGCTTTGTGGCAAAGCAGATTGAGGCCGGCAGCGAAATTATCGCCCTGGAAGCGGACCTGATGAGCTCAATGGCGATGGACGGCGTAGCGCGCGATTATCCGCAGCACGTGATTAACTGCGGCATTATGGAGGCCAACGTCATCGGCACTGCGGCGGGGCTGGCGCTCACCGGCCGTAAGCCGTTCGTGCACACCTTCACCGCGTTTGCCAGCCGCCGCTGCTTCGACCAGCTGTTTATGTCCCTGGACTACCAGCGCAACAACGTGAAGGTGATTGCCTCGGATGCGGGCGTGACGGCCTGCCACAACGGCGGGACGCACATGTCCTTCGAGGATATGGGCATCGTGCGCGGTCTGGCGCATTCGGTGGTGCTGGAAGTCACCGATGCGGTGATGTTCGAGGATGTGCTGCGCCAGCTTATCGAGCTCGAAGGCTTCTACTGGGTGCGCACCATCCGCAAGCAGGCGCCGAGCGTCTATGCGCCGGGCTCAACCTTCACCATTGGCAAAGGCAACGTGTTGCGCGAGGGAAGCGATATCACGCTGATTGCCATCGGTATCATGGTGGCGGAAGCGCTGGAGGCGGCGCGCCAGCTTGAACAGGAAGGGGTAAGCGCAGCGGTCATCGACATGTTTACCCTGAAGCCCATCGATCGGATGCTGGTGAAAAACTATGCCGAGAAAACCGGGCGCATCGTCACCTGCGAAAACCACAGTATTCACAACGGTCTCGGGTCAGCGGTGGCGGAAGTGCTGGTGGAGACCTGCCCGGTGCCGATGCGTCGCGTGGGCGTGAAGGAGCGTTACGGCCAGGTGGGCACACAGGACTTCCTGCAAAAAGAGTATGGCCTGACGGCGCGTGACATTGTGTCGGCGGCGCGCGAGCTGCTGTAATAAAAAAAGGCGACCAATTAAGTGGTCGCCTTTCTTGCCGGATGGCGCTTCGCTTATCCGGGCTACAACACCGTAGGCCCGGTAAGCGCTAGCGCCACCGGGCTTTTTAACATTACTGCTGCTGCGAAGACTGAATCGCCGTCAGCGCGATGGTGTAGACGATATCGTCAACCAGCGCACCACGGGACAGGTCGTTCACAGGCTTGCGCATGCCCTGCAGCATTGGCCCGATGGAGATCAGGTCGGCAGAACGCTGTACCGCTTTGTAGGTGGTGTTACCGGTGTTCAGATCCGGGAAGATGAACACGGTAGCGCGACCGGCAACCGGCGAGTTCGGCGCTTTGGATTTCGCCACGTCAGCCATGACCGCGGCGTCGTACTGCAGCGGGCCGTCGATCATCAGATCGGGACGTTTTTCCTGCGCAATACGGGTCGCTTCACGGACTTTCTCTACGTCGCTACCTGCACCAGAGGTGCCGGTGGAGTAGGAGAGCATCGCTACGCGTGGTTCAATACCGAAGGCAGTCGCGGAGTCCGCAGACTGGATAGCGATTTCTGCCAGCTGTTCTGCGGTAGGATCCGGGTTGATCGCGCAGTCGCCGTAAACGTAAACCTGTTCAGGCAGCAGCATGAAGAACACGGAGGAGACCAGAGAGCTGCCCGGTGCGGTTTTGATCAGCTGCAACGGTGGACGGATGGTGTTCGCGGTGGTGTGAACCGCACCGGAAACCAGACCGTCAACTTCGTCCTGCTCCAGCATCAGCGTGCCCAGCACGACGTTGTCTTCCAGCTGCTCGCGCGCAACGGCTTCGGTCATGCCCTTGTTCTTACGCAGCTCAACCAGACGGGCAACGTAGCTTTCGCGCACCACTTCCGGGTCAACGATTTCGATGCCTGTGCCCAGCTCAACGCCCTGAGACGCCGCAACGCGGTTGATCTCATCCGGGTTACCCAGCAGCACACAGGTCGCGATGCCGCGCTCTGCACAGATAGCCGCCGCTTTAACGGTACGTGGTTCGTCGCCTTCTGGCAGAACCACGCGTTTGCCCGCTTTACGCGCCAGCTCGGTCAGCTGGTAGCGGAAGGCTGGAGGAGACAGACGGCGGCTGCGCTCGGAGGTCGCGGTCAGGGATTCAATCCAGTCTGCGTCGATGTAGCCCGCAACGTATTCCTGAACTTTCTCGATACGCTCGTGGTCATCAACCGGCACTTCCAGGTTGAAGCTTTGCAGGCTCAGAGAGGTCTGCCAGGTGTTGGTGTTCACCATAAAGACTGGCAGGCCTGTCGCGAACGCACGTTCGCACAGCTTGCTGATGCGCGCGTCCATTTCGTAGCCGCCGGTCAGCAGAATTGCACCGATTTCCACGCCGTTCATCGCCGCCAGACAGGCAGCAACCAGCACGTCCGGACGGTCTGCGGAGGTCACCAGCAGGGAACCTGCGCGGAAGTGTTCCAGCATGTGCGGAATGCTGCGCGCGCAGAAGGTCACGGACTTCACGCGGCGGGTGTTGATATCGCCTTCGTTAACGATGGTCGCGTTCAGGTGACGCGCCATATCGATTGCACGGGTGGCAATCAGATCGAAGCTCCATGGCACTGCGCCGAGTACAGGCAGCGGGCTGGATTCCTGCAGCTTTGCCGGATCAACCTTGATGACTTTCGCTTTGGAAGAGTCGTCGAAGATTTCGGACAGGTCAGGACGCGTACGGCCCTGTTCATCAACCGGTGCGTTCAGTTTGTTAACGATCACGCCAGTGATGCTGGTGTTTTTCGCGCCGCCGAAGCTGCTGCGCGTCAGTTCGATACGCTCTTTCAGCTGCTCTGGGGTATCAGTACCCTGAGACATCACGAAAACAATCTCTGCATTCAGGGTTTTCGCGATTTCAAAGTTCAGGGACTGGGCAAACTGGTGTTTGCGGGTCGGGACCAGGCCTTCAACCAGCACCACTTCCGCGTCCTGCGCGTTAGCGTGGTAGTTGGCGATGATCTCTTCCATCAGCACGTCTTTCTGGTTGCTGGAGAGCAGAGACTCAACGTGGCTCATCTTCAGCGGTTCAGCCGCAGGAAGATTGGAATTCTTACGCACGATGGTGGTGGTCTGGTCTGGCGCATCGCCACCGGCACGAGGCTGGGCAATAGGCTTAAAGACGCTCAGACGAACGCCTTTGCGTTCCATAGCGCGGATCACGCCGAGGCTGACGCTGGTCAGGCCGACGCTGGTTCCGGTAGGGATCAGCATAATAGTACGGGACACGGTTTATCCTCTTTCGTTACCGCCGCGTTGGGCGGGTTACAAAACAGCACCGCCAGCATTGCTGGCGGTGTGGAATCAGGCAGTCAGGCGGCACGCGTCTTGCGCGATGACCAGCTCTTCGTTAGTTGGGATAACGATAGCCGGGCGGGTGCCTTCTTTGTTGATGAAGCCAGACTTGCCGAAGCGGGCAGCCAGGTTACGCTCGTGATCGACTTCGAAGCCCAGAACGCCCAGTTTGCCCAGGGACAGTTCACGTACCATTGCCGCGTTCTCACCGATGCCACCGGTGAAGATAACCGCGTCCAGACGACCATCCATCAGCGCGGTGTAAGAACCGATGTACTTCGCCAGACGGTGGCAGTAAACGTCCATTGCACGCTTCGCGTCTTCTTTGCTGTCGTAGTTGTCTTCAACGTAACGGCAGTCGCTGGTGACTTCGGTCAGACCCAGCAGGCCAGACTCTTTGGTCAGCATTTTGTTGATGTCGTCAACGCTCATGCCCAGAGTGTCGTGCAGGTGGAAGATGATCGCCGGGTCGATATCACCGGAACGGGTACCCATCACAAGACCTTCCAGCGGGGTCAGACCCATAGAGGTATCAACACATTTACCGTTGCGGATAGCAGAAACAGAACCACCGTTGCCCAGGTGGCAGGTGATGATGTTGACTTCTTCAACTGGCTTGTTCAGGACTTTTGCGGCTTCCTGAGTCACATAGAAGTGGCTGGTGCCGTGCGCGCCGTAGCGACGTACGCCGTGCTCTTTGTACAGGCTGTACGGCAGGGCATAGAGGTAAGACTCTTCCGGCATGGTCTGATGGAACGCGGTGTCAAACACGGCCACGTTTTTGTCTTTCAGATTCGGGAAGGACTTCAGCGCTTCAGCGATACCGATCAGGTGCGCCGGGTTATGCAGCGGAGCAAAAGAGGCAGAGTCTTTGATGCCCTGGATAACAGAGTCGTCGATGACAACGGAGCTGGTGTATTTTTCGCCGCCGTGGACGATACGGTGACCAATCGCAGTCAGCTGAGCAGACAGTTCTGGTTTTTGTGCCAGAATAGTGTTAACGATAAAGTTCAGCGCTTCACTGTGAGCGGCGCCTGCACCTAAAGCCGCTTCTTGTTTGCTGCCGTCCATCTTCCACTTGATACGTGCTTCAGGCAGATGGAAACATTCGGCCAAACCAGAGAGGTACTCGTCACCGTTGAGCGCATCGATGATGGCGAATTTCAGTGAAGAGCTACCGCAGTTCAGAACCAGTACTAACTTACTCGACATGGAAGTACCTATAATTGATACGTGGCTAAAAAAACGTCAATGAGCCTAAAAGCGTAACGCAAGCTGACCCAGACGTTTATGATTAACATCATGCCAAACGAACATTCTGGCAGGATGGAAGAAATACCTATGATTTTAAGCCATTTTGAACATTTTTCAGACAATGGCATAATATGCGATAATTTGACGAGTTAACGCTTCTCGTCTACGGCCCTATCAGGCTGGCACAGAATACCCGATACGGGGTAGCGATGACAAAATATTTTGAACGTTGTCATAGCCTGTTGTGGTTTTGCACAAAAATTTTAATTTTTATATGTGAAGTTGAGGTACAGCCATGTCGACACCCGAAATCCCGTCCGTGAGCTTTTTCAGTCTGTTTCGTCGGGGACAGCATTACGCAAAGACGTGGCCAATGGAAAAGCGCCTTGCGCCAATGTTTATTGAGAATCGCACGATCCGCGCCACGCGCTATGCGATTCGCTTTATGCCTCCGGTCGCTATCTTTACTCTGTGCTGGCAAATCGCCCTCGGTGGACAGCTTGGTCCTGCCGTCGCAACGGCGCTCTTCGCGTTAAGTCTGCCGATGCAGGGGCTGTGGTGGTTAGGCAAACGCTCCATTACGCCGCTTCCGCCTTCAATTTTACACTGGTTTTATGAAGTGCGTGGAAAACTGGAGGAGGCCGGGCAGGCGCTGGCCCCGGTTGAAGGCAAGCCGGATTACCAGGCGCTGGCGGACACGTTAAAGCGTGCTTTTAAGCAGCTGGATAAAACATTCCTCGATGACTTGTGATTGATCATCGAAACGACTAACAAAAGAAGGCACAGTAACACACCGTTACCGTGTCTTTTTTTTACAGTGCAATGCGCTACAGGAGTCGAAAGATGGAAATGACCCATGCTCAACGTCTGATTTTGTCTAACCAGTACAAGATGATGACTATGCTTGATCCCGATAACGCTGCGCGCTACAGCCGCCTGCAAACCATCGTCGAACGCGGTTTTGGTTTGCAAATGCGCGAACTGGACCGCGAGTTTGGCGAGCTGAAAGAAGAAACCTGCCGCATCGTGATCGACATTATGGAGATGTATCACGCTCTGCACGTCTCCTGGACGAATCTCAAAGACCAGCAGACCATTGACGAACGTCGCGTGACCTTTTTAGGCTTTGATGCCGCGACGGAAGCGCGCTACCTGAGCTATGTTCGCTTTATGGTGAACACCGAAGGGCGCTACACCCATTTTGATGCGGGAACGCACGGCTTCAACGCCCAAACCCCCATGTGGGATAAATATCAACGTATGCTGAGCGCATGGCACGCCTGCCCGCGTCAGTACCATTTAAGCAGCAACGAAATTCAACAAATCATTAATGCCTGACGGAGGTGCGTGTGCAGTGTAAAGGTTTTCTGTTTGATCTGGACGGTACGCTGGTGGATTCGCTGCCGGTGGTGGAACGCTCGTGGTGCCACTGGGCCGACCGGCACGGCATCGACCATCAGGACGTGCTGAATTTTATCCATGGCAAACAGGCCATTACCTCATTGCGGCACTTTTTAGCGGGGCGTTCTGAGGAAGAGATCCAGGTGGAGTTCAAATACCTGGAGCAGATTGAGGCCACCGACACCGAGGGCATTACCGCGCTGCCCGGGGCGCGCGAACTGCTTGAGCATCTGAATGAAGCGCAGATCCCGTGGGCTATCGTCACCTCCGGCTCTGTTCCGGTCGCGCATGCCCGCCATAAGGCGGCCGGTTTACCGAAGCCAGAGGTGTTCATTACGGCTGAGCGCGTTAAACGCGGCAAGCCGGAGCCGGATGCGTTTCTGCTTGGTGCAGAAATGCTGGGCTTCGCGCCTGCAGAGTGTGTGGTGGTGGAAGATGCGGCCGCTGGCGTGCTGGCCGGGCTGAACGCCGGGAGCCACGTCATTGCCGTTAACGTTCCGGCGGGATCTCCACGCCTGGACGAGGCGGACTTTGTGATTCATTCCCTGACGGCGCTGGCGGTGTCAAAAGCGCCCGACGGAGTTGTAACCGTCTCGCTAAAAATGTAATCCCATGATATAGCCCCACGCTGCTGGGGCTTTTTTATGGCAAAATTTCTCATCTTCCACTGACAAGGATAGGTTGTGAACGGTGAACTGATCTGGGTTCTGAGCCTGCTTTTAATCGCCATTATTCTCTTCGCCACAGGCAAGGTGCGCATGGATGCCGTCGCCCTGTTTGTCATCGTCGCGTTTGTGCTGAGCGGCACGCTCACGCTACCGGAAGCCTTCTCCGGGTTCAGCGACCCCAACGTTATCCTTATAGCTGCCCTGTTTATCATCGGCGACGGCCTTGTTCGCACCGGCGTGGCGACCATCATGGGCGCGTGGCTGGTTAAGGTGGCCGGCAGCAGTGAAACCAAAATGCTGATCTACCTGATGCTGACGGTCGCCGGACTGGGGGCGTTTATGAGCTCAACGGGCGTGGTCGCTATTTTTATCCCGGTGGTGCTGAGCGTTTCAATGCGGATGCAGAGCTCGCCGTCGCGCCTGATGATGCCCCTGAGCTTTGCCGGTTTGATCAGCGGAATGATGACGCTGGTGGCCACGCCGCCGAACCTGGTTGTCAACAGCGAGCTGATTCGTGAAGGGTTTCAGGGCTTCAGCTTTTTCAGCGTCACCCCGCTTGGGCTGGTGATTCTGGCGATGGGCGTGGTCTACATGCTGCTGACCCGTTTTGCCCTCAAAGGCGACAAACAGGATAAGAATAAAGAGGGGTGGAAGCGACGTACCTTCCGCGATCTGATCAAAGAGTACCGTCTCACCGGGCGGGCGCGCCGTCTGGCCATTCGCCCCGGCTCGCCGATGGTCGGCCAGCGGCTCGACGACCTTAAGCTGCGCGAGCGTTATGGCGCGAACGTGATCGGGGTTGAGCGCTGGCGTCGTTTTCGTCGGGTGATCGTTAACGTGAACGGGGTATCAGAGTTCCGCGCGCGTGATGTCCTGCTGATTGATATGTCAACGGCGGACGTGGATCTGCGAGAGTTCTGTAGCGAGCAGCTGCTGGAGCCGATGGTGCTACGCGGCGAGTATTTCTCCGACCAGGCGCTGGATGTGGGGATGGCCGAAGTGTCGCTGATACCGGAATCGGAACTGCTGGGTAAAACCGTGCGTGAAATGGAGTTCCGTACCCGCTATGGCCTGAATGTAGTGGGGCTGAAGCGTGATGGCGTGGCGATGGAAGGGGCCGTCGTCGATGAGCCGATCCTGCTGGGAGATATCTTCCTCGTGGTCGGCAACTGGAAGCTGATAAGCCAGCTCGGGCAAAAAGGGCGTGATTTTGTGGTGCTCAACATGCCGGTCGAGGAGAGCGATGCCTCCCCGGCGCACAGCCAGGCGCCCCATGCGATTTTCTGTCTGGTGCTGATGGTGGCGCTGATGCTGACCGATGAAATCCCTAATCCGGTCGCGGCCATTATCGCCTGCCTGCTGATGGGGAAATTCCGCTGCATTGACGCCGAAAGCGCGTATAAAGCCATTCACTGGCCGAGCATTATTCTTATCGTCGGGATGATGCCCTTTGCCCTGGCATTGCAAAAAACCGGCGGGGTGGATCTGATCGTAAAAGGCTTGATGGACGTGGGCGGCGGGTATGGACCGTACATGATGATGGTCTGTCTGTTTGTCATGTGCGCCACGATAGGGTTATTTATCTCGAATACCGCGACGGCGGTGCTGATGGCGCCCATTGCGCTGGCGATGGCGAAATCTATGGGCGTGTCGCCGTACCCGTTTGCGATGATGGTCGCGATGGCGGCATCCGCGGCGTTTATGACGCCGGTTTCATCGCCGGTGAACACGCTGGTGCTGGGGCCGGGGAATTATAAGTTCAGCGATTTCGTGAAGCTGGGCGTGCCGTTCACCGTGCTGGTGATGGTGGTGTGCGTGGTGTTAATTCCGGTGTTATTCCCGTTTTAGCGTGAGCGCAGAAACGTAGGCCGGGTAAGGCGAAGCCGCCACCCGGCTAAAATTACAACGGTGAATCCTGGCTAATCTCGTCCAGCGATAGATGGAAGCTCGGCACAAATACCTGCATGAAGTAGTCCATCTCTTCGCTGCGGCGGGATTCCAGCGTTTTTTCCAGACGCGTTTTCGCCAGTAAAAACTCATTATTGCCCGCAGACAGCTCTTCCAGACACTTCAGATAGGCGCACAGCGCGTCGGCTTGCTTGACCAGCGACTTTTCATCTTCCGTATACTGATGCTCGTCGATGAGCGGTTCAAAGATATCGCGCAGCTCTTCGGGCACCATCTCGATAAGCTTTTGCTGGGCAATCTTCTCGATAGCCTTATATTCCTGAGCAATCTGAGAATTGAAATATTTCACTGGGGTAGGCAGGTCGCCGGTCAGCACCTCTGATGCGTCGTGGTACATCGCCAGCAAAGCGATGCGCTCGGCATTCACCTGCCCGTTAAATTTGCGATTCTTAATGGCAGCCAGCGCATGAGCGACCATAGCAACCTGCAGGCTATGCTCAGACACGTTCTCTGTACGCACGTTGCGCATCAGCGGCCAGCGGTTGATCAGTTTCAGGCGGGAGAGGTGGGCAAAGAAATGGCTCTGACTCATAGGTTACCTTTTGTCTTCACTGCGACAGGACTTCATTGTGCGGGGAGGGGAGGGAAGATGCAAATCAGGCTACCGAAGTAGCCTGATTTTAAGATTACTGATGGTATCCAGAGAGGAATCGCCCGAAGCGGCTGATGGCCATTTCGAGATCGTCTTCACGCGGCAGGGTCACGATACGCACGTGGTCCGGCCACGGCCAGTTAAACGCCGTCCCCTGAACCAGCAGCACTTTTTCCTGCAACAGGAAATCGAGCACCATTTTCTGATCGTCGTGGATATTGAAGCGCTTCGCGTCAATTTTCGGGAACATATACAGCGCCCCGTTCGGCTTCACGCAGGAGACGCCCGGGATATCGTTGATCAGTTCCCATGCGCGGTTACGCTGTTCGTACAGGCGACCGCCAGGGACGATAAACTCGCTGATGCTCTGGTAGCCGCCCAGCGCCGTCTGGATCGCGTGCTGCGCAGGCACGTTGGCGCAAAGACGCATCGACGCCAGCATCTCAAGCCCTTCAATATAGCCTTTTGCGTGCTTTTTCGGGCCGTTCAGCACCATCCAGCCCTGACGGAAACCGGCCACGCGGTAGGTTTTAGACAGTCCGTTAAAGGTGACGGTCAGCAGGTCGGGTGCCAGCGCGGCGATAGAGAGGTGCTGCGCCGCGTCGTACAGGATCTTGTCGTAGATTTCGTCAGCGAAGATGATCAGGTTGTGCTGGCGGGCGATCTCCACGATCTCCATCAGCAGCTCTTTTGAATAGACCGCGCCCGTCGGGTTGTTCGGGTTGATGATCACAATCCCACGCGTGCGAGGCGTGATTTTCGCGCGAATGTCATCCAGATCCGGGAACCAGTCAGAGGATTCGTCGCAAAGATAATGTACCGCTTTACCGCTGGAGAGCGATACGGCAGCGGTCCACAGCGGATAGTCCGGCGCGGGAACCAGCATTTCGTCACCGCTGTTCAGCAGCGCCTGCATGGCCTGAACGATAAGTTCGGAGACGCCGTTGCCGATATAGATATCTTCGACGGTAACGTCACGCATACCGCGCGCCTGGTAGTGCTGCATAATGGCTTTACGGGCGGAGTAAAGTCCCTTTGAGTCACAATAGCCTTGTGCCGTAGGCAGGTTGCGGATCACATCAACCAGAATTTCATCCGGCGCTTCAAAACCAAATGGCGCGGGGTTGCCGATGTTGAGCTTCAGAACCTTGTTGCCTTCTTCTTCAAGGCGTTTTGCCTCTTTCAGAACCGGGCCACGGATGTCATAACAGACGTTATCTAGCTTGCTGGATTTTTCGATAGGGGACATGAACCTTTAACCTTTTCGCTATTATTGCCACTCCCTGCCGTGGAAGTCAGCACGGAATAATGTACTCCCCCCACGCTTCGTTTTGAAGGGTGTGCAGAAGAAGATTTTGTGCTCATAGCGAAATTGTAATGAATCTTTTTAACTATTGACTGACGCTTTCACTGCCTTAACGTCATGTGCAAACCATAAATAAAGGTTGATTGTGCTACTGATTCATGTGAATTATGTATATTGTTCTGATGGAAAATAAAAAACGCGCAGACAACAAGCAGAAGTTACGCTGGGTGACATTTCGTAAAACCTGAGTGTTGAAGGGACCTTGCAGTAATAGCCCGGAGCGGCTAAAAGTTAATCATGTGAAATTAATGTTAAGTGTTATTAATGAATGACCATAATCTAAATTAAAATTTATTTATTATTAACCAACAAAATGCAACTTTAGTTAATTCTAATAAAATTAGTTTAGAAGCTTAACAAACCTCTTTAATCCCGAATATTGCAATAAGACTTATAAATAAAGTGGATTTGGGTTAAGATGTCTATACGGAAAGCAGTAGAAAGATGCAGTGGTTTTGCATTTTTGAAACTGATTTTTCGATTTAATTGATTGTTATTGTTGGAGTTATCTCTGGCTGGAATGTGTCAAACATCTCCTGCTACGTTGACAGCGCTGCGAAAAAGATGGCAGAAAAAGTGTTACGCCTTTAATGTAATTTACATAACCCTGCGAACATCTAAATATCCTGAACGTTTAAGAGAATAAAAATAACGTCATGAAACGTGCTTTCTGACTGTTGATATAAAGCAGCACAATAACTATCTGTCAGGCAGTCTGCCGGGCCGGGATGCGAGGGAAAACCTTCAGAAGGAATTGCTTAACTGTTACACACAGCTTCAACCCGGGCAGCTCCGCACGAGCAACCTGAAAGTGAATAGATATGATAAATGCAAATCGTCCGATAATGAATCTCGACCTCGATCTGCTGAGAACGTTTGTTGCGGTCGCCGATCTCAACACTTTTGCAGCAGCTGCTGCCGCCGTCTGCCGAACTCAGTCCGCCGTTAGCCAGCAAATGCAGCGGCTGGAGCAACTGGTTGGGAAAGAGCTTTTTGCCCGTCACGGGCGTAATAAGCTCTTAACGGAACACGGTATTCAGCTACTGGGTTATGCCAGGAAAATTCTTCGCTTTAATGATGAAGCATGTATGTCATTAATGTTTAGCAACCTTCAGGGGGTGTTAACCTTAGGGGCATCTGATGAGTCAGCGGATACAATATTGCCGTTTCTTCTCAACCGAATTAGCTCGGTTTATCCGAAGCTTGCGCTGGATGTGAGCGTAAAGCGTAATGCCTTTATGGTTGAGATGTTAAATGAGAACAAGGTCGACCTGGTGGTCACGACGCATCGTCCCGGACAGTTTGATTGTCTGACCTTGCGCACATCGCCAACGCACTGGTATTGCGCAGCGGAATACGTGTTGCAAAAAGGGGAACCCGTACCGCTGGTTTTACTGGACGATCCGAGTCCTTTCCGGGATATGGTGCTTACGGCGTTAAATGAAGCCAACATTCCGTGGCGTCTGGCCTATGTAGCGTCCACGCTGCCCGCAGTGCGTGCTGCCGTGAAAGCGGGTCTTGGCGTAACGGCCCGTCCGGTAGAGATGATGAGCCCCGATCTGCGCGTTCTCGGTAAATCTGATGGTCTCCCAGCACTGCCGGATACCGAGTATCTGCTTTGCCATAACGCGTCCAGTCATAACGAGCTGGCGAAGGTGGTGTTTGAGGCGATGGAAAATTACCATAACCCATGGCAGTTCGAGCATGTTACCTCCGAAGGGGGGGATGATTCCCTGATCGTTGAAGGTGACTTTGAGTGATCAAAAGCTCAAAATTCTGGTAACAAATTGTAAGTGTAAAAAAAAGCCACTCGTGCCGTTTTCGCACGCAGTGGCTTTTTTTTGCCATTATTATCCTCTTTCGTTACAGGGTTTTCATAAATAAAACATACATATCAAGGGAATAAATGCTTCTGCTTAAATCTTGTTCACTTTCCGTTCTAACTTCATCCATAACCCCTTGATGTTAAAAAAGCAGCAAATATGTTGCCGGTTTTTTGGGTGAATTAACAAAAGCGTGTCTCAGATCAAGAAAATACTCCTATTTGGGGGGAGGAATCGTTGGCAAATCCTGTCAAAATAGGAGGGTTATTTTTTTTACTTCCAAAACGGACACGATTCAACAACATGCATTTGACGAAAAGTCAGGTAACCACCAGGGTTAAAGGGCACCAAATGTTAATGAGAATCGCTCGATGTAATTTAATGTGAAGAAACCTTTGTTAAAGTTGACAATAGGTTATAGAAAGGAGTAAAAAACCCCATCATTTTGCTGTCTACGTCTCATTTCAGACAGTTAGTGTAAGGTTATTTGTTCCTCCCCATGAATCGATGTGATGCCCATCTGCCAGCAAGAGCAGTGTCGTCGGTATCACTTTTGATGAGTAAGCAATGAGTATGTCAACATCCACAGAAGTCATCGCTCATCACTGGGCATTCGCAATCTTTCTTATTGTAGCCATTGGCCTGTGCTGCCTGATGTTAGTCGGCGGCTGGTTCCTGGGCGGTCGCGCCCGTGCAAGGCACAAAAACACACCTTTCGAATCAGGTATTGATTCAGTAGGTTCCGCTCGCTTACGCCTGTCTGCCAAGTTCTATCTGGTAGCGATGTTCTTCGTCATCTTTGACGTGGAAGCGCTCTACCTGTTCGCATGGTCGACTTCCATTCGCGAAAGTGGTTGGGTGGGCTTTGTCGAGGCCGCAATTTTCATTTTAGTGCTACTGGCCGGTCTGGTTTATCTGGTGCGTATTGGCGCGCTTGACTGGACGCCTGCGCGTTCACGTCGTGAACACATCAACCCGGAAAACAGTATCTCTAATCGTCAGCAGTAACAGCGAGGCAATAAGATGGATTATACGCTCACCCGCATAGATCCTAACGGTGAGAATGACCGTTACCCCCTGCAAAAACAGGAGATCGTAACCGACCCCCTGGAGCAAGAAGTCAACAAAAGCGTGTACATGGGCAAACTCGAACATGCCATGCACGATATGGTCAACTGGGGTCGTAAGAACTCCATCTGGCCATACAACTTTGGCCTTTCTTGCTGCTACGTTGAAATGGTGACGTCATTCACTGCGGTGCATGACGTTGCGCGTTTTGGGGCCGAGGTACTGCGTGCTTCCCCGCGTCAGGCTGACCTGATGGTGGTGGCCGGTACCTGCTTTACCAAAATGGCACCTGTTATTCAGCGTCTGTATGACCAGATGCTGGAGCCAAAATGGGTTATTTCCATGGGCGCATGTGCAAACTCCGGCGGTATGTACGACATTTATTCCGTTGTACAGGGCGTTGATAAGTTCATTCCAGTGGATGTTTACATCCCGGGCTGCCCGCCGCGCCCAGAAGCCTATATGCAGGCGCTGATGCTGCTGCAGGAGTCTATCGGTAAAGAACGTCGCCCACTCTCATGGGTTGTTGGCGATCAGGGTGTCTATCGCGCGAACATGCAGTCCGAGCGCGAGCGTAAACGCGGTGAACGTATTGCCGTCACCAACCTGCGTACGCCTGACGAAATTTAATTTGCGCCTGTAGGCCTGGAGAAAACCTTCGCATATCACTACTCAAATAGCGCGAAGCCAGGCTTAACAGTCACCACGGACCATTTGCAATGGTGAACAATATGACCGACTTAACCGCGCAAGAAGCCGCCTGGCAGACCCGGGATCATCTTGATGACCCCGTTATTGGCGAACTGCGCAACCGTTTTGGGCCGGATGCCTTTACCGTTCAGGCGACCCGCACCGGGGTACCCGTTGTTTGGGTGAAGCGTGAACAATTGCTGGAAGTTGTCGATTTCCTCAAGAAATTGCCAAAACCTTACGTCATGCTGTTTGACTTACACGGCATGGACGAACGTCTGAGAACGCACCGCCAGGGTCTCCCTGCTGCGGATTTTTCCGTTTTCTACCACCTGATCTCAATAGACCGCAACACGGATATCATGCTCAAGGTGGCATTGTCTGAAAACGACATGCATCTGCCGACGATCACCAAACTTTTCCCGAACGCTAACTGGTATGAGCGTGAAACCTGGGAAATGTTCGGCATGACCTTCGACGGCCACCCGCACCTGACGCGCATCATGATGCCGCAGACCTGGACCGGCCACCCGTTGCGTAAAGACTACCCGGCACGTGCGACCGAATTCGATCCGTTTGAGCTGACCAAAGCCAAGCAGGATCTGGAGATGGAAGCGCTGACCTTCAAGCCGGAAGACTGGGGCATGAAGCGCGGTACTGAAAACGAGGACTTCATGTTCCTCAACCTCGGTCCGAACCACCCGTCTGCGCACGGTGCATTCCGTATTATTCTTCAGCTTGATGGCGAAGAGATTGTCGACTGCGTCCCTGACATCGGCTACCACCACCGCGGTGCTGAGAAGATGGGCGAGCGTCAGTCCTGGCACAGCTACATTCCGTATACCGACCGTATCGAGTACCTCGGCGGCTGCGTAAACGAAATGCCATACGTGCTGGCCGTTGAGAAACTGGCAGGCATCACCGTACCGGATCGCGTTAACGTGATTCGCGTTATGCTGTCTGAACTGTTCCGCATCAACAGCCACCTGCTGTACATCTCCACGTTCATTCAGGACGTCGGCGCGATGACCCCGGTCTTCTTCGCCTTTACCGACCGTCAGAAAATCTACGATTTGGTGGAAGCGATTACCGGCTTCCGTATGCACCCGGCCTGGTTCCGTATTGGCGGTGTGGCGCACGATCTGCCGCGCGGCTGGGACCGCCTGCTGCGTGAATTCCTCGACTGGATGCCGAAACGTCTGGCCTCCTACGAGAAAGCCGCGCTGCGCAACACCATCCTGAAAGGCCGTTCCCAGGGCGTTGCTGCCTACGGCGCGAAAGAAGCGCTGGAGTGGGGTACCACAGGTGCAGGTCTGCGTGCGACCGGTATTGATTTCGACGTGCGTAAAGCCCGTCCTTACTCTGGCTACGAGAACTTCGACTTTGAAGTGCCGGTTGGCGGCGGCGTTTCCGACTGCTACACCCGCGTGATGCTGAAAGTGGAAGAGCTGCGCCAGAGTCTGCGCATCCTTGAGCAGTGCCTCAACAACATGCCGGAAGGCCCGTTCAAGGCGGATCACCCGCTGACCACGCCGCCGCCGAAAGAGCGCACGCTGCAGCATATCGAAACCCTGATCACCCACTTCCTGCAGGTTTCCTGGGGCCCGGTCATGCCGGCGCAAGAATCCTTCCAGATGATTGAAGCGACCAAGGGTATTAACAGTTACTACCTGACAAGTGACGGCAGCACCATGAGCTACCGTACCCGCGTGCGTACGCCGAGCTTTGCGCACCTGCAACAGATCCCGTCCGCCATCCGCGGCAGTCTGGTCTCTGACCTGATTGTGTATCTGGGTAGTATCGATTTTGTTATGTCAGATGTGGACCGCTAATTATGCACGAGAATCAACAACCACAAACCGAGGCTTTTGAGCTGAGTGAAGCAGAGCGTGCCGCCATTGAGCACGAGATGCACCACTACGAAGACCCGCGTGCGGCGTCCATTGAAGCGCTGAAAATCGTACAGAAACAGCGTGGTTGGGTGCCGGATGGGGCGATTTACGAGATCGCAAAAGTGCTGGGCATTCCGGCAAGTGACGTAGAGGGCGTAGCCACGTTCTACAGCCAGATCTTCCGTCAGCCGGTAGGCCGCCATGTGATCCGCTACTGTGACAGCGTCGTCTGCCACATTACCGGCTATCAGGGCATTCAGGCTGCGATTGAGAAAAAGCTCAATATCAAGCCGGGCCAGACCACGTTCGATGGACGCTTTACTCTGCTGCCAACCTGCTGCCTGGGTAACTGCGACAAGGGGCCGACCATGATGATTGATGAGGACACTCACAGCCATCTGACGCCGGAAGCGATTCCTGACCTGCTGGAGCAGTACAAATGAAAACTGTAATTCGTACTGCTGAGACGCATCCGCTGACCTGGCGTCTGCGCGATGACAAACAGCCGGTATGGCTCGACGAATACCAGAGCAAAAACGGCTATGCCGGTGCGCGTAAAGCCCTTGGCGGCATGGCGCCGGACGACATCGTTAATGCGGTGAAAGATTCCGGTCTGAAAGGCCGCGGCGGTGCGGGCTTCTCCACTGGTCTGAAGTGGAGCCTGATGCCAAAAGACGAATCCATGAACATCCGTTACCTGCTGTGTAACGCCGATGAAATGGAGCCAGGCACCTACAAAGACCGCCTGCTGATGGAGCAGCTGCCGCACCTGCTGGTGGAAGGCATGCTGATCTCCGCGTTTGCGCTGAAAGCGTACCGTGGCTACATCTTCCTGCGCGGTGAGTACATCGAAGCGGCAGAAAACCTGCGTCGCGCGATTGCCGAAGCCACCGAAGCCGGCCTTCTGGGTAAAAACATCCTGGGTACTGGGTTTGACTTCGAACTGTTCGTGCACACCGGTGCCGGGCGTTACATCTGCGGTGAAGAAACTGCGCTGATTAACTCCCTGGAAGGCCGCCGTGCGAACCCGCGTTCCAAGCCACCGTTCCCGGCAAGCTCCGGCGTGTGGGGTAAACCGACCTGCGTAAACAACGTCGAAACCCTGTGTAACGTCCCGGCTATCCTCGCCAACGGCGTGGAGTGGTATCAGGGCATCTCCTCAAGCAAAGATGCCGGTACCAAACTGATGGGCTTCTCCGGTCGCGTTAAAAACCCTGGCGTCTGGGAACTGCCGTTCGGTACCACCGCACGCGAAATTCTTGAAGACTACGCCGGCGGCATGCGCGATGGCCTGAAATTTAAAGCCTGGCAGCCGGGCGGGGCAGGGACGGACTTCCTGACCGAAGCCCACCTTGACCTGCCGATGGAATTCGAAAGCATTGGGAAAGCAGGCAGCCGTCTGGGTACGGCGCTGGCGATGGCCGTCGACCACGAGATCGGCATGGTATCGCTGGTACGTAACCTGGAAGAGTTCTTCGCCCGTGAGTCCTGCGGCTGGTGTACACCGTGCCGTGACGGTCTGCCGTGGAGCGTGAAGATCCTGCGCGCAATCGAACGTGGCGAAGGCCAGCCTGGCGATATCGAGACACTTGAGCAACTGTGTCGATTCTTAGGGCCAGGTAAAACCTTCTGCGCCCACGCACCGGGTGCCGTCGAGCCGCTGCAGAGCGCGATTAAATATTTCCGCGACGAATTCGAAGCAGGCATCAAGCAGCCGTTCAGCAATACCCATTCGATCAATGGTATTCAGCCGAACCTGCTGAAAGCGCGCTGGTAACGACAAGAATTTTGATTAACGCTCGGTTTCGACTGAGCCAACTGGAAGCATGCTAATGGCTACGATTCATGTAGACGGCAAAGAATACGAAGTCAACGGGGCGGACAACCTGCTGGAAGCTTGTCTGTCTCTTGGCCTCGATATTCCGTACTTTTGCTGGCATCCGGCGCTGGGCAGCGTCGGTGCTTGCCGCCAGTGTGCGGTGAAGCAATATCAAAACGCGGAAGACACGCGTGGTCGCCTGGTGATGTCCTGTATGACGCCAGCCACCGAAGGTACCTTTATTTCGATTGATGACGAAGAAGCCAAACAGTTCCGCGAAAGCGTGGTGGAGTGGTTGATGACCAACCACCCGCACGACTGTCCGGTTTGTGAAGAGGGCGGTAACTGCCACCTTCAGGATATGACCGTGATGACCGGTCACAGCTTCCGTCGCTATCGCTTTACCAAGCGTACCCACCGTAACCAGGATCTGGGGCCGTTCATCTCTCACGAAATGAACCGCTGCATCGCCTGCTACCGCTGCGTGCGTTACTACAAAGACTACGCGGATGGTCAGGATCTGGGCGTCTATGGCGCGCACGACAACGTCTACTTCGGCCGTCCGGAAGACGGCGTGCTGGAGAGCGAATTCTCCGGTAACCTGGTAGAAATCTGTCCGACCGGCGTATTCACGGATAAAACCCACTCCGAGCGTTACAACCGTAAATGGGACATGCAGTTTGCGCCAAGCATCTGCCAGCAGTGTTCCCTCGGCTGTAACACCAGCCCCGGTGAGCGCTACGGCGAACTGCGTCGTATCGAAAACCGTTACAACGGTACCGTTAACCACTACTTCCTGTGCGACCGCGGTCGTTTCGGCTATGGCTATGTGAACCTGAAAGACCGTCCGCGTCAGCCGGTCCAGCGCCGTGGCGACGACTTCATTACCCTGAATGCTGAACAGGCGATGCAGGGCGCGGCAGATATTCTGCGCCAGTCGAAGAAAGTGATCGGCATCGGCTCCCCGCGCGCCAGCATCGAAAGCAACTTCGCACTGCGCGAGCTGGTTGGAGCGGAAAACTTCTACACCGGCATCGCTCAGGGCGAGCAGGAACGTCTGCAGCTGGTACTGAAAGTGTTGCGTGAAGGCGGTATCCATACCCCTGCGCTGCGCGAAATTGAATCCTATGATGCGGTTCTGGTGCTGGGTGAAGACCTGACGCAGACCGGCGCACGCGCGGCTCTGGCGGTTCGTCAGGCGGTGAAGGGTAAAGCACGTGAAATGGCAGCGGCGCAGAAAGTGGCTGACTGGCAGATTGCGGCGATCCTCAACATCGGCCAGCGCGCGAAGCATCCTCTGTTTGTGACTAACGTCGACAATACCCGTCTGGACGATATCGCGGCGTGGACCTACTGCGCGCCGGTTGAAGACCAGGCGCGTCTTGGCTTTGCCATTGCCCACGCGCTGGACAACAGCTCACCGGCCGTTGAGCTGGATCGCGACCTGCAAAACAAGGTCGACGTGATTGTTCAGGCCCTCGCAGGTGCGAAGAAACCGCTGATTATCTCCGGAACCAACGCCGGTAGCGCTGAAATCATTCAGGCCGCCGCGAACGTTGCCAAAGCCCTGAAAGGCCGCGGTGCAGACGTCGGCGTGACCATGATTGCCCGTGCGGTAAACAGCATCGGTCTGGGCATGATTGGCGGCGGCTCGCTGGAAGAAGCGTTAAGCGAACTGGAATCCGGTTCCGCTGACGCCGTGGTGGTGCTGGAAAACGATCTGCATCGTCATGCGTCTGCCGCTCGCGTTGATGCCGCGCTCTCCAAAGCGCCGCTGGTGATGGTCATTGACCATCAGCGCACCGCGATCATGGACAAAGCGCACCTGGTGCTCTCTGCGGCAAGCTTCGCAGAAAGCGACGGTACCGTTATCAACAACGAAGGCCGTGCCCAGCGTTTCTTCCAGGTTTATGACCCGGCGTACTACGACAGCAACACCGTGATGCTGGAAAGCTGGCGCTGGCTGCACTCCCTGCACAGCACCGTGCAGAGCCGTGAAGTGGACTGGACGCAGCTCGACCACGTTATCGACGCGGTGGTGGAAAAACTGCCTCAGCTGGCAGGCATTAAAGATGCCGCGCCTGAAGCAAGCTTCCGCATCCGCGGCCAGAAGCTGGCGCGTGAACCGCACCGCTACAGCGGCCGTACCGCGATGCGTGCCAACATCAGCGTGCACGAACCGCGCCAGCCGCAGGATAAAGACACCATGTTCGCCTTCTCCATGGAAGGGAACAACCAGCCGTCTGCGCCGCGTTCGCAAATCCCATTCGCGTGGGCACCGGGCTGGAACTCCCCGCAGGCATGGAACAAGTTCCAGGCTGAAGTGGGTGGCTCCCTGCGCCACGGCGATCCGGGCGTGCGTCTGATTGAAGCTTCCGAAACCGGTCTGGACTTCTTCACCACCGTACCGGCGAGCTTCCAGGCGCAGGACGGTAGCTGGCGTATTGCCCCGTACTACCACCTGTTCGGTAGCGACGAGCTGTCCCAGCGTTCACCGGTCTTCCAGACCCGTATGCCGCAGCCTTACATCAAGCTCAACCCGGCGGATGCCGCGAAGCTTGGCGTTAACGCGGGCGCGAACATCGCCTTTAGCTATGACGGCCAGACCATCAGCCTGCCGCTGATTATTTCTGAAAATCTGACAGCAGGGCAGGTCGGTCTGCCGATGGGTATGCCTGGCATCGCGCCGGTTCTGGCGGGTGCGCGTCTTGATAATCTGCAGGAGGCAAAAGCATGAGTTGGTTAACGCCGGATCTTATCGACATCCTGCTGAGCATACTGAAAGCGATTGTTATCCTGCTGGTGGTGGTCACCTGCGGCGCGTTCATGAGCTTTGGTGAACGTCGTCTTCTCGGTCTGTTCCAGAACCGTTACGGACCGAACCGCGTGGGCTGGGGTGGTTCACTCCAGCTGGTGGCGGACATGATCAAGATGTTCTTTAAAGAGGACTGGATTCCGCGCTTCTCGGATCGCGTGATCTTTACTCTGGCACCGATGATCGCCTTCACCTCGCTGCTGCTGGCGTTTGCTATCGTTCCGGTCAGCCCGACCTGGGTGGTCGCTGACCTGAACATCGGCATTTTGTTCTTCCTGATGATGGCAGGCCTTGCGGTTTACGCGGTGCTGTTCGCAGGCTGGTCCAGTAACAACAAATACTCGCTGCTGGGTGCGATGCGTGCTTCCGCGCAGACGCTGAGCTACGAAGTGTTCCTGGGGCTCTCCCTGATGGGCGTGGTGGCGCAGGCCGGTTCATTCAACATGACCGACATCGTCAACAACCAGGCCGACATCTGGAACGTTATCCCGCAGTTCTTTGGGTTTATTACCTTTGCTATCGCGGGCGTGGCCGTGTGTCACCGTCACCCGTTTGACCAGCCGGAAGCCGAACAGGAACTGGCCGACGGTTACCACATTGAATATTCCGGCATGAAGTTCGGTCTGTTCTTTGTGGGCGAGTACATCGGTATTGTCACCATTTCCGCGTTGATGGTAACGCTGTTCTTTGGTGGCTGGCATGGCCCGTTCTTACCGCCGTTCATCTGGTTCGCGCTGAAAACCGCGTTCTTCATGATGATGTTCATTTTGATTCGCGCAGCGTTACCGCGTCCACGTTATGACCAGGTAATGTCCTTCGGCTGGAAAGTGTGCCTGCCGCTGACGCTCGTCAACTTGTTGGTAACGGCAGCTGTCATTCTCTGGCAGCAGCCATAAGGGGCTATAGACCATGACCTTAAAAGAATTACTGGTAGGTTTCGGTACCCAGGTGCGCAGTATCTGGATGATCGGCCTGCACGCGTTTGCTAAACGCGAAACCCGGATGTACCCGGAAGAGCCGGTATATCTGCCGCCGCGCTACCGTGGCCGTATCGTGCTGACGCGCGACCCGGACGGTTCCGAGCGCTGCGTTGCCTGTAACCTGTGTGCGGTTGCGTGTCCGGTCGGCTGTATCTCTCTGCAGAAAGCCGAGACGGTAGACGGCCGCTGGTACCCTGAGTTCTTCCGCATTAACTTCTCACGCTGCATCTTCTGCGGTCTGTGTGAAGAAGCGTGCCCAACCACGGCGATTCAGCTGACTCCAGACTTCGAGCTGGGTGAGTACAAGCGTCAGGACCTGGTGTACGAGAAAGAGGATCTGCTGATTTCCGGTCCGGGCAAATACCCGGAATATAACTTCTACCGGATGGCGGGTATGGCAATCGACGGCAAAGATAAGGGCGAAGCAGAGAACGAAGCTAAGCCTATCGACGTCAAGAGCCTGTTACCGTAAGGAGAGGGCAATGGAATTCGCTTTTTATATCTGTGGCCTTATCGCCATCCTGGCTACGCTGCGAGTGATTACGCACACCAATCCGGTGCATGCGCTGCTGTACTTAATCATTTCGCTGCTGGCTATTTCCGGGGTGTTCTTCGCACTGGGCGCGCACTTCGCCGGTGCGCTGGAGATCATCGTTTACGCCGGGGCCATCATGGTGCTGTTCGTGTTCGTCGTGATGATGCTGAACCTGGGCGGCTCTGAAATTGAGCAGGAACGTCAGTGGTTAAAACCGCAGGTGTGGATTGGCCCGGCAATTTTGTCGGCCATCATGCTGGTGGTGATCGTTTACGCCATTCTGGGCGTGAACGATCAGGGCATCGACGGCACGCCAATTGGTGCGAAAGAGGTGGGTATCACGCTCTTTGGCCCATACGTTCTGGCGGTGGAACTGGCCTCTATGCTTCTGCTGGCAGGCCTGGTTGTGGCTTTCCACGTTGGCCGCGAAGAGCGTGCTGGCGAGGTGCTGAGCAACCGCACTGACGACCGCGCGAAAAGAAAAACGGAGGAGCGCGCATGATCCCCTTAACACATGGACTGATCCTCGCTGCGATTTTATTCGTTCTGGGTCTGACCGGTCTGGTTATCCGCCGCAATCTGCTGTTTATGCTGATCGGTCTGGAAATCATGATTAACGCCTCCGCGCTGGCCTTCGTGGTCGCCGGAAGCTACTGGGGCCAGACCGATGGTCAGGTGATGTACATTCTCGCCATCAGCCTCGCGGCTGCTGAAGCGAGTATTGGCCTGGCGCTGTTGCTGCAGCTCCATCGTCGCCGCCAGAATCTGAACATCGATTCAGTAAGTGAGTTGCGTGGATGAACATGCTTGCCTTAACCATTATTTTTCCGCTGATTGGCTTCGTGCTGCTGGCGTTTTCTCGCGGCCGCTGGTCTGAGAATCTGTCCGCGACCGTTGGCATGGGCTCTGTCGGCCTGGCCGCGCTGGTCACAGCGTATGCGGGTATCGACTTCTTTAACAACGGACGCCAGCCTTTCAGCGTGCCGCTGTGGACCTGGATGTCGGTCGGTGATTTCAACATCGGTTTCAACCTGGTGCTGGACGGCCTCTCGCTGACCATGCTCTCCGTGGTCACCGGCGTCGGCTTCCTGATCCACATGTTCGCCTCCTGGTATATGCGCGGTGAAGAGGGTTACTCCCGCTTCTTCGCCTACACCAACCTGTTTATCGCCAGCATGGTGGTTCTGGTGCTGGCCGATAACCTGCTGCTGATGTATCTGGGCTGGGAAGGCGTGGGCCTGTGCTCTTACCTGCTGATCGGTTTCTACTACACCGATCCGAAGAATGGCGCAGCGGCCATGAAAGCGTTCGTCGTGACCCGCGTGGGTGACGTCTTCCTCGCGTTCGCGCTGTTCATTCTCTACAACGAACTGGGCACGCTGAACTTCCGCGAGATGGTGGAACTGGCGCCAGCACACTTCGAGGCAGGCAATAACATGCTGTGGTGGGCAACGCTGATGCTGCTGGGTGGTGCCGTGGGTAAATCCGCGCAGCTGCCGCTGCAGACATGGCTGGCCGACGCGATGGCGGGTCCAACCCCTGTCTCCGCGCTGATCCACGCCGCGACCATGGTCACCGCCGGTGTTTACCTGATTGCGCGTACTCATGGCCTGTTCCTGATGACTCCGGAAATTCTGCATCTGGTGGGTATCGTCGGTGCGGTCACGCTGGTGCTGGCAGGCTTTGCCGCGCTGGTTCAGACCGACATCAAGCGCGTTCTCGCGTACTCCACCATGAGCCAGATTGGTTACATGTTCCTCGCGCTGGGCGTTCAGGCGTGGGACGCGGCCATTTTCCACCTGATGACGCACGCGTTCTTCAAAGCGCTGCTGTTCCTCTCATCCGGTTCGGTGATTCTGGCCTGCCATCACGAGCAGAACATCTTCAAGATGGGCGGACTGCGTAAGTCCATCCCGCTGGTCTATGTCTGCTTCCTGGTGGGCGGCGCGGCGCTGGCGGCACTGCCGCTGATCACCGCGGGCTTCTTCAGTAAGGACGAAATCCTTGCGGGTGCCATGGCGAATGGTCATATCAATCTGATGGTTGCGGGTCTGGTCGGTGCGTTCATGACCTCCCTGTATACCTTCCGTATGATTTTCATCGTATTCCACGGTAAAGAACAAATTCACGCTCACGCAGGGAAGGGGATTACCCACCACCTGCCGCTGATTGTGCTGCTGGTACTGTCCACCTTCGTTGGCGCGATGATTGTGCCACCGCTGCAGGGCGTACTGCCAGACACCACCGAGCTTGAGCACGGTCGCGTTCTGACGCTTGAAATCACCTCCGGTGTGGTCGCTATCGCGGGTATCCTGATTGCGGCATGGCTGTGGCTGGGCAAACGTACGCTGGTCACTGCCGTGGCTAACAGTGCGCCGGGCCGCCTGCTGGGCACCTGGTGGTACAACGCGTGGGGCTTCGACTGGCTGTACGACATGATCTTCGTTAAGCCGTTCCTGGGCGTTGCGTGGCTGCTGAAGCGCGACCCGCTGAACAGCCTGATGAACATCCCGGCGATCCTCTCCCGCTTTGCAGGTAAAGGCCTGCTGTACAGCGAGAACGGTTACCTGCGCTGGTATGTGGCGTCCATGAGCATCGGTGCGGTTGTCGTGCTGGCGCTGCTGATGGTATTGCGTTGATCGTTAAGTGAATTTTATTCGAATTCGTTGAAAATCAGGCCCCTGCTGGGGGCCTTAAAAAGGAATGTAAATCGCCATGTTACTACCCTGGCTAATATTAATTCCCTTCATCGGCGGCTTCCTGTGCTGGCAGACCGAACGCTTTGGCGTGAAGATGCCGCGCTGGATCGCGCTGATCACCATGGGATTGACGCTCGCGCTTGGCCTGCAACTGTGGTTGCAGGGCGGTTACTCACTGACCCAGTCTGCGGGCATTCCGCAGTGGCAGTCTGAGTTTATCCTGCCGTGGATCCCGCGTTTCGGCATTACGATCCACCTGGCGATTGACGGTCTGTCGCTGCTGATGGTGGTGCTGACCGGTCTGCTCGGCGTTCTGGCGGTACTCTGCTCCTGGCGAGAAATCGAAAAATACCAGGGCTTCTTCCACCTGAACCTGATGTGGATCCTGGGCGGCGTGATCGGCGTGTTCCTTGCCATCGACATGTTCCTGTTCTTCTTCTTCTGGGAGATGATGCTGGTGCCGATGTACTTCCTGATCGCGCTGTGGGGCCACAAGGCGTCCGACGGTAAAACGCGTATCACGGCGGCAACCAAGTTCTTCATCTATACCCAGGCGAGCGGTCTGGTAATGCTGATTGCCATTCTGGCGCTGGTGTTCGTTCATCACAACGCAACCGGCACCTGGACCTTCAACTACGAAGACCTGCTGAAGACCCCGATGTCACACGGCGTTGAATACCTGCTGATGCTGGGCTTCTTCATTGCCTTCGCGGTGAAAATGCCGGTGGTTCCTCTGCACGGCTGGCTGCCAGACGCGCACTCCCAGGCACCAACGGCGGGTTCCGTTGACCTGGCGGGCATCCTGCTGAAAACGGCGGCCTACGGTCTGCTGCGTTTCGCACTGCCGCTGTTCCCGAATGCCTCCGCGGAGTTCGCACCGATTGCCATGTGGCTGGGTGTGATCGGTATCTTCTACGGTGCCTGGATGGCCTTCACGCAATACGACATCAAGCGTCTGATTGCTTATACCTCCGTTTCCCACATGGGCTTCGTGCTGATTGCTATCTACACCGGCAGCCAGCTGGCGTACCAGGGCGCGGTGATCCAGATGATTGCGCACGGTCTGTCCGCAGCCGGTCTCTTCATCCTGTGCGGCCAGCTGTACGAACGTCTGCACACCCGCGACATGCGTATGATGGGTGGCCTGTGGAGCAAAATTAAATGGCTGCCAGCGCTCTCCATGTTCTTCGCGGTGGCTACCCTGGGGATGCCGGGTACCGGTAACTTCGTCGGCGAATTCATGATTCTGTTCGGCAGCTTCAAAGTGGTACCGGTGATTACCGTGATCTCCACCTTTGGTCTGGTGTTCGCTTCCGTGTACTCGCTGGCGATGCTGCACCGCGCTTACTTCGGTAAAGCGAAGAGCGAAATTGCTGCACAAGAACTGCCGGGGATGTCGCTGCGTGAGCTGTTCATCATCCTGCTGCTGGTCGTACTGCTGGTGCTGTTGGGCTTCTTCCCGCAGCCGATTCTGGATACCTCGCACAGCGCGATGGGCAATATCCAGCAGTGGTTTGTTAATTCTGTTTCTACTACAAGGCCGTAATTCGCCATGACAATAACTCCACAACAACTGATCGCGCTGCTACCGCTGCTGATCGTCGGATTGACGGTGGTGGTTGTGATGCTCTCCATTGCGTGGCGACGCAATCACTTCCTGAATGCCACGCTGTCGGTCATCGGCCTGAACGCCGCGTTAGTCTCACTCTGGTTTGTTGGCCAGGGCGGGGCGATGGACGTCACCCCGCTGATGCGCGTTGACGGTTACGCCATGCTGTATACCGGGCTGGTGCTGCTGGCGAGCCTGGCAACCTGTACCTTTGCTTACCCGTGGCTCGAAGGCTACAACGACAACAAAGAAGAGTTTTACCTGCTGGTACTGATTGCCGCGCTGGGCGGCATTCTGCTGGCGAATGCCAACCATCTGGCCGCGCTGTTCCTCGGTATTGAGCTGATCTCTCTGCCGCTGTTCGGCCTGATTGGTTACGCCTTCCGTCAGAAGCGCTCTCTGGAAGCGAGCATCAAGTACACCATTCTGTCTGCTGCCGCGTCGTCCTTCCTGCTGTTTGGTATTGCGCTGCTGTACGCACAGTCCGGTAACCTCTCCTTCATGGCGCTCGGCAAGAGCCTCGGCGACGGCATGCTACATGAGCCGCTGCTGCTGGCGGGTCTGGGCATGATGATCGTTGGCCTCGGCTTCAAGCTCTCTCTGGTTCCGTTCCACCTGTGGACGCCAGACGTATACCAGGGTGCGCCTGCACCGGTCTCTACCTTCCTGGCGACGGCGAGCAAAATCGCTATCTTCGGTGTGGTCATGCGTCTGTTCCTGTACGCGCCGGTGGGTGATAGTGAAGCCGTTCGCGTGGTGCTGGGCATCATCGCGTTCGTCTCCATCATCTTCGGTAACCTGATGGCGCTGAGCCAGACCAACATCAAGCGTCTGCTGGGCTACTCGTCCATCTCTCATCTGGGCTACCTGCTGGTGGCGCTGATTGCGCTGCAGAGCGGTGAGATGTCGATGGAAGCCGTAGGCGTGTATCTGGCCGGTTACCTGTTCAGCAGCCTCGGCGCCTTCGGCGTGGTGAGCCTGATGTCCAGCCCGTACCGTGGTCCGGATGCCGATTCACTGTTCTCCTACCGTGGTCTGTTCTGGCACCGTCCAATTCTGTCCGCGGTAATGACCGTGATGATGCTCTCTCTGGCGGGTATCCCGATGACGCTGGGCTTTATCGGTAAGTTCTACGTGCTGGCCGTCGGTGTGCAGGCGCACCTGTGGTGGCTGACTGCCGGTGTCGTTATCGGCTCCGCGATTGGTCTGTACTACTACCTGCGTGTGGCCGTGAGCCTGTACCTGAGCGCGCCTCAGCAGCTTAACCGTGATGCTCCAGGCAACTGGCAGTACAGCGCCGGTGGTATCGTAGTGCTTATCTCCGCGCTGCTGGTGCTGATCTTCGGTATCTATCCGCAGCCGCTGATTGATATCGTGCAGCGAGCGATGCCATTAATGTAAAAACAAAAAACCCGCCTCGGCGGGTTTTTTATGGTTTGCGCCCTCTCCCTGTGGGAGAGGGATGGGGTGAGGGCACCAGCCCGCACAGGACTTAAGCCAGCTGCTTCCGGCTAATCAACGGCCCGCCAATCTTCTTCATCGAACGATCCAGCACTTCCTCAATCACCGACGACAGCTCGTTCAGCTCAAACTTCGCCACGTACCCGTCCGCCTTCACCTTGCGAATATGATCTTCGTTGGCGTTGCCGGAAAGGGAGGAGTGGATCACTACCGGAATATCCTTCAGAACCGGGTCGGTTTTGATTTTGCGCGTCAGCGTAAATCCGTCCATCTCCGGCATTTCGAGGTCGGTCAGCACCAGAGCGATCTTATCGGTGATCGGCACGCCCTCAGCCTGCGCCTGCGCGGCCAGCACGCCAATTTTTTCCCACGCGTCTTTGCCGGTGATGTGCAGCTGCGCTGGGATCTCCATCGCCTGCAGACCTTTCTCCAGCATCGAACGCGCCACTTTGGAATCTTCCGCCACAATCGCGACTGCGCCCGGCTTGATGTTGAACTTGGTGGTTTTCAGATTGGTGGCGTGCAGATCGTGGTTGGCCGGGGTGATGTCATACAGGATCTGCTCAACGTCCAGCACCATCGCCAGATCGTTGGTATCCGTTTTCTCATCCAGGCAGGCAATGCTGGTGATATAGCGGCCGCTGACGGCCGTTTCCGCCGCGTGCACCTGCTTCCAGTCCAGACGCATGATGTTTTCAACCGACTCCACGGCAAAGGCCTGCACGCTTCGGGCATATTCGGTGATAAGCAGGATGTTCAGCCCGGTGGTAGGCTTACAGCCCGCCACGGCGGCCAGATCGATCACCGGGATCACCTGATCGCGAATATTCACCATCCCCATCAGCGGTGATTTCATCCCGGCGGGTTTTGTGAATTCCGGCATCGGCACAATTTCACGCAGCTTAAAGACGTTAATGCCAAACAGCTCGGATTTATTTTCGTTCAGAGAGGTGCCAAGACGGAACAGCAACAGTTCAAAACGGTTCGACAGGGTGAGATTCGCCCTGTCATCAATATCTTTCTGGAAATTATCCATTCTACCCTCGAGAGAAATGCTGACCTTTTAATCGTTATCGGCATCCTGAGAGAAAAATGAAGGGCTAAACGCTGACCTTAGCGAAATCTTCGGCCAGCTCGCACGCCGGGAACACCGCCAGGCACTCTGCCAGCAGGCTTGCACACCCCTGCGCGTCGTAGCGGGAACTGACGTGAGTGACGATCAGCCTTCCGACGCCTGCGTCGCGGGCAAGCAGCGCCGCCTGACGCGTTGAGCTATGGCCGCGGCCGTTGGCTTTCTCTTCCATCGCCGTTTCCAGCGTGGCTTCGTGCACCATCACGTCAACGCCCTGGGCAAGCTGAAGCGCCGCCGGGCACGGGGCCGTGTCGCCAAAGATAGCCAGCTTCTTGCCCGGCTCGGGCGCGGCGAGATAATCCTGACCGTTGATGACGCGACCGTCCTCCAGCGTGACGGTCTCGCCGTGCTTCAGGCGCTGGAACAACGGTCCGGGTTTTACGCCAGCGGCCATCAGCGCGGCGGCGTCCAGCGCGCCGGGCTTGTCATGCGCTTCAATGCGATAGCCATAGCACTCAACGGGATGATTCAGCGGCTGAGCGCTCACCTTATAATCACCGTCATCGAAAACCAGGCCTTCGCTAATCTCAACGATCTCCAGCGGATAATCCGTCCATGATCCGCTCAGGCGCAGCGCGGTTTCAACAAATTCACGCACACCCGCAGGCCCGTAAATCGTCAGCGGATTGGCGTTGCCGGCCATGGAGCGGCTGCACAGCAGGCCCGGCAGGCCAAACAGATGGTCGCCGTGCAGGTGAGTAATAAAAATTTTATCCAGCTTGCCGGGGTGATACGCGGTGTGCAGCAGCTGATGCTGCGTCCCTTCACCGCAGTCAAACAGCCACAGCCCGCCGCGGGTGGGATGCTTAAGATCCAGCAGAATTGCCGTCACGTTTCGTGAGCGGGTTGGCACGCCAGCGGACGTACCCAGAAAAATCAGTTCCATAACGCAATCAGCCCTTTGCCGAACGGGGAGGGGTTTAGTATAACGTGATGAACCCCAGGAAGGAGAAAGAGATGATCCAGTGGCAAGATTTACATCATAGTGAGCTCACCGTTCATTCGCTCTACGCGCTGCTTAAACTGCGCTGCGAAGTGTTTGTGGTTGAACAGACGTGCCCGTATCAGGACATCGACGGCGATGACCTCGTTGGCGAAAACCGCCATATCCTCGGCTGGAAGGATAACGAGCTGGTGGCGTATGCGAGGATTCTGAAAAGCGAGGACGATGTCGAGCCCGTGGTGATAGGCCGCGTCATTATCAGCGGTAACGCTCGGGGTGAGAAACTGGGCTATCAGCTGATGGAAAAAACGCTGGAGTCATGCCAGAAACAGTGGCCGGACAAGGCGTTATACCTGGGCGCGCAGGCGCACCTGCAATCCTTCTACGGTCATTTCGGTTTTATGCCGGTCACCGACATCTACGACGAAGACGGTATTCCGCACATCGGCATGGCGCGGGAAGCGAAACAGGCGTAATGGCGCGTCGTTGTCTATAGTTAGCGGACTGGTGTACTAACATGGAGAAAAATATGTCATTTCAATCCTGGGATACCCGTATCGACGACGACCTGACCTTACTGAGCGAAACGCTGGAAGAGGTGTTACGTTCCTCGGGCGACCCTGCCGATCAGAAATATATCGAGCTGAAAGCCCGTGCCGAGCAGGCGCTCCACGACGTTAAAAACCGCGTCAGCCATGCGTCTGATACTTACTACTACCGCGCCAAAAAAGCGGTTTATCGTGCCGATGATTACGTCCATGAAAAACCGTGGCAGGGCATTGGGGTGGGCGCAGCCGTAGGGCTGGTGCTGGGTCTGCTGCTGGCCCGTCGTTAAGCCGTTTAACCACTCCCTATACGTGGGTACTGATATTTCTTATGGTACCCCGTATAATATGAGGTTTTAACAGGGAGAGGTTCGCGTGAATTCGATTTTCCTCGCGCTGGAACAATTGCGTAGCCATCTTTCGCAAGCGTTACCTGCCACATCCGGCCTGCGTCATTTCGACGTCTCTTTCCCGTTAAACGATGCCTTCGATCCCCTTGCCTGGCTGGGCGAGCAGCAGTGCTATCCTCAGTTTTACTGGCAACAGCGTAACGGCGATGAAGAGCTGGCCGCGCTGGGAGCGGTGGTCCAATTCTCCTCTCTGGCGTTAGCCTCGCAGTTTTTAAGTGCGCAACACGCCCCTGAAGATACCCGAATCTGCGGCCTGAACGCGTTTAACCCGGAGCAGGGCAGCCTCTTTTTACCGCGTCTGCTGTGGCGACGTACCGCTGGCAACGCCACGTTGCGTCTGCAGCTGTGGAGCGACAGCTCGCTTGAGGACGATGCCGACACCGCGCGGGCGTTCTTACAGCAACTGCTTCCCGCCAGACCGATCCGTCCGCTCTCCGTGCAGGTTGAGCGCGAAACCCATCACCCGGAAAAACCGCAATGGCTTAGCCTTATCGGCAAAGCGACAGAGACAATTGCACGCGGTGATTTCGAAAAGGTCGTTCTCGCCCGAGCCACCGACCTGCAGTGTAAACAGCGCGTTAACCCCGTCGCGCTGATGGCCGCCAGCCGCGCCCTGAATTTAAACTGCTATCATTTCTGCATGATATTCGACGCCAGCAACGCGTTTCTCGGCTCCACGCCCGAGCGTCTTTGGCGGCGGCGCGGCAAGCTGCTGCGCACCGAAGCGCTGGCGGGCACCGTCGCCAGCCATACTGACGATAAACAGGCGCAGCGTCTGGGCGAGTGGCTGCTGAATGACGATAAAAACCAGCGCGAAAATATGCTGGTGGTGGAAGATATCTGCCAGCGTCTTCAACACCATACGCAGACGCTGGAGGTGTTGCCGGCTCAGGTCGTCCGCCTGCGCAAAGTGCAGCACTTACGCCGCTGTATCTGGACCGAGCTCAAGCAGGCCGACGATGAGCTGTGCCTGCACGTGCTACAGCCGACGGCGGCGGTTGCCGGGCTTCCGCGACAGCCAGCGCGCGAGTTTATTCAGCACGTTGAACCCTTTAACCGCGAGTGGTACGCCGGTTCGGCCGGGTATTTATCCCCCGAACAAAGCGAATTCTGCGTGGCGCTGCGCTCGGCGCGCGTACAGGAAGACGCTCTGCGGCTTTACGCTGGAGCGGGCATTGTCAGCGGCTCTGACCCGGAGCAGGAGTGGCAGGAGATCGAAAACAAAGCCGCCGGATTGCGCTCTCTGCTCCTAAGGGATTAATACTGATTCGCGCAATCCCGATTCATATCAAAATTCCAATTTTTTCTATTATTTATACTGTGTCGCATTCTTGATACCGGACAATCTCATGTCAGTAAGTTCTTTTAACCGACGCTGGGCGGCGGTGATCCTTGAAGCCCTGACGCGCCATGGCGTCAGGCACGTGTGTATTGCACCGGGTTCTCGCTCAACGCCGCTGACGCTGGCGGCGGCTGAAAACCGGGCGTTTGTTCACCACACCCACTTTGACGAGCGAGGTCTGGGACATCTCGCGCTCGGGCTGGCGAAGGTAAGCAAAGAACCCGTGGCGGTGATTGTCACTTCCGGTACCGCCGTGGCGAACCTCTATCCGGCCTTGATTGAAGCCGGGTTAACCGGTGAAAAACTGATCCTGCTGACGGCCGACCGTCCGCCTGAGCTAATCGACTGCGGCGCCAATCAGGCCATTCGCCAGCCCGGACTTTTTTCTACGCACCCTTCGCAGACGGTTTCGTTACCGCGTCCCACCCAGGATATTCCTGCAAGCTGGCTGGTCTCCACCGTCGATCACGCCATGGCGACATTGCGCAGCGGGGCGCTGCATATCAACTGCCCGTTTGCCGAACCGCTGTACGGCGAGCTGGACGATACCGGCCTTGACTGGCAGCGGTCGCTCGGCGAATGGTGGCAGAGCGAAAAGCCGTGGCTGCGCGAGCAGACGCATCTTGAGAGCGCGAAACAGCGCGACTGGTTCTTCTGGCGGCAGAAGCGAGGCGTGGTCATCGCCGGGCGCATGAGCGCCGCCGAAGGCAGGCTGGTCGCCGAATGGGCGCAAACCCTCGGCTGGCCGCTGATTGGCGACGTGCTTTCCCAGACTGGCCAGCCGCTGCCGTGCGCCGATCTCTGGCTGGGTAACGCGAAAGCGGTTACTGAGCTTTCGCAGGCGCAGATTGTGGTCCAGATCGGCGCAAGCCTGACCGGAAAACGTCTGCTGCAGTGGCAGGCGACCTGCACGCCGGAAGAGTACTGGGTGGTGGACGCACTGGAAGGGCGGCTCGACCCGGCGCACCATCGCGGCCGTCGTCTGGTGAGCAAAATTGATAGCTGGCTGGAACTGCACCCGGCGGAAAAACGTCAGCCCTGGGCGGTGGCGATCCCTGAGCTGTCGCGTCAGGCGTGGGAAATCACCAAAGCGCGCTGTGAGACATTCAGCGAGGCCGGGCTGGCGCACCGTATTCGCCAATACCTGCCGGAACAGGGGCAGCTGTTTGTCGGCAACAGCCTGGTCGTGCGGCTGATCGATGCCTTTTCGCAGCTGCCGGCGGGCTACCCGGTGTACAGCAACCGTGGTGCCAGCGGCATCGACGGGCTGATCTCGACGGCGGCGGGGGTGCAGCGCGCCAGCGCGAAATCGACGCTGGCGATCGTGGGCGATCTCTCCGCGCTCTACGATCTCAACGCGCTGGCGCTACTGCGTCAGGCGTCCGCGCCGTTTGTGCTGATTGTGGTCAACAACAACGGTGGGCAGATTTTCTCCCTGCTGCCAACGCCCCAGAGCGAGCGCGAGCGCTTCTACCTGATGCCGCAGAACGTGCAGTTTGAACACGCCGCGGCGATGTTCAGCCTGAAATACCATCGCCCGGAAAGCTGGGAACAGCTGGAAGCGGCGTTAAGCACCGCCTGGAAGCAGCCGGGCGCGACGCTGATTGAGCTGGTGGTGAACGAGGCCGACGGCGCGCAGACCCTGCAAAGCCTGCTGGCGCAGGTGAGCCAGCTGTGATCCTCTCGGGCGTGCAGCAGGCCGGAAAATCAGGCTATCCCTGGCTGGTCTTTTTGCACGGTTTTTCCGGCGACTGCCGCGAGTGGCAGGCTGTCGGGAAGCAACTCGGCGAGTATTCCCGGCTCTATCTTGACCTGCCGGGCCACGGTGAGTCCGGGAATATTGCCGTGACGGGGTTCGACGAGATGAGCACGTTACTTACCCGAACTCTGCTTAGTTACAACATACTGGACTACTGGCTGGTGGGGTACTCCCTCGGTGGCCGCATTGCGATGTTTCATGCCTGCCAGCAGCCGAAGGGGCTGCTGGGGGTGATCGTTGAAGGTGGACATCCGGGCCTGCAGGATGAGGATGAGCGTCACGCACGGTGGACATCCGACCGCCGCTGGGCGACGCGTTTTCGCACCGAACCGCTGGAAAAGGTCTTTACCGACTGGTATCAACAGCCGGTATTTGCTTCCCTCATTGACCACCAGCGCAAGGCGCTTATCGCCCTGCGCAGTCAGAACAACGGCGCGACGCTGGCGAAGATGCTCGAAGCAACGTCGCTGGCCGTGCAGCCCGATTTGCGTGCCGCGATTAGCGTATGCAATTTCCCTTTTGACTATCTCTACGGTGAACGTGACCAGAAGTTCGCGGCCCTGGCCGCTGAACTGGACGCCGTTCGCCATGCGATTCCAAACGCCGGACACAACGCCCACCGGGAAAACCCCGACGCGGTTGCCGCGAGTCTGGCTCAGATACTGCGTCTTCGAATAAAGGACACTCTATGATCTATCCTGATGAACACATGCTTTATGCGCCGGTTGAATGGCAGGACTGCTCCGAAGGCTACACCGACATTCGTTACCACAAATCCGCCGACGGCATTGCCAAAATCACCATCAACCGTCCGCAGGTGCGTAACGCCTTCCGTCCGCTGACCGTCAAAGAGATGATTCAGGCCCTGGCGGATGCGCGCTACGACGACAGTATCGGCGTGATCGTGCTGACCGGTGAAGGCGAGAAGGCCTTCTGCTCCGGTGGCGATCAGAAGGTGCGCGGCGACTACGGTGGATACCAGGACGATGCGGGTACGCACCACCTGAACGTCCTCGATTTCCAGCGCCAGATCCGCACCTGCCCGAAACCGGTGGTGGCGATGGTGGCGGGCTATTCCATCGGCGGCGGCCACGTGCTGCACATGATGTGCGACCTGACCATCGCTGCTGAAAACGCCATCTTCGGCCAGACCGGCCCGAAAGTGGGCTCCTTCGACGGCGGCTGGGGTGCCTCTTACATGGCGCGCATCGTCGGGCAGAAAAAAGCCCGCGAAATCTGGTTCCTGTGCCGCCAGTACAACGCACAGGAAGCGCTGGATATGGGCCTGGTGAATACCGTGGTGCCGCTTGCCGATCTCGAAAAAGAGACCGTGCGCTGGTGCCGAGAGATGCTGCAAAACAGCCCGATGGCGCTGCGTTGCCTGAAAGCGGCACTTAATGCCGACTGTGACGGTCAGGCGGGTCTGCAGGAGCTGGCGGGTAACGCCACCATGCTGTTCTACATGACCGAAGAGGGTCAGGAAGGACGCAACGCGTTTAACGAAAAACGCCAGCCAGACTTCAGCAAATACAAACGGAATCCGTAATGCGTCGCGCGCAGGTTTACCGCTGGCAGATACCGATGGACGCGGGCGTGGTGCTGCGTGAACGGCGTTTAAAAACCCGTGACGGCTTCTTCGTGCATTTGCAGCAGGGCGAGCGGGAAGGCTGGGGCGAGATTTCGCCTCTGCCGGGCTTTAGCCTGGAGTCGCTGGATGAGGCGCAGTCTGCATTGCTGACGTGGGTAAAGGCGTGGCGTGAGGGCGCAAACCCGGCATTACCGGACGCGCCTTCCGCCGCCTTTGGCATCAGCTGCGCGCTGGCGGAGCTGGACGGTAGCCTGCCGGAAGAGGCTAACTATCGCGCCGCACCGCTCTGCACGGGCGACCCGGACGAGCTGTTCGCGCTGCTCGCCGCCATGCCGGGCGAGAAAGTGGCGAAAATCAAAGTCGGTCTCTACGAAGCGGTGCGTGACGGCATGGTCGCCAATCTGCTGCTGGAAGCAATCCCCGATCTGCACCTGCGTCTGGATGCCAACCGCGCGTGGACGCCGCTTAAGGCGCAGCAGTTCGCCAGGTACGTCAACCCGGCGTACCGCAGCCGCATTGCCTTCCTCGAAGAACCGTGCAAAACCCGCGATGACTCGCGCGCCTTTGCCCGCGAAACGGGGATCGCCATCGCCTGGGATGAAAGTCTGCGCGAGGACGATTTTGAATTTGTCGCCGAGCCCGGCGTCAGCGCGGTGGTGATTAAGCCGACGCTAACCGGCAGCCTGGCGAAGGTGCGCGAGCAGGTCTCGGCGGCGCACGCGCTGGGGCTGACGGCGGTGATCAGCTCGTCGATAGAGTCCAGCCTGGGGCTGACCCAGCTGGCGCGCATTGCCGCCTGGTTAACGCCGGACACGGTTCCCGGCCTCGACACGCTGAACCTGATGCAGGCTCAGCTTCTCCGCGAGTGGCCTGCCAGCACGCTGCCGTGCCTCGACGCAGAGGCGCTGGAGCCGTTGCTATGAGTTTTACCGACTGGCCCTGGCGTCACTGGCGCGCGCTTTTTGCCGATAATCAGGCCCTGAGGCTGAATGATGACGCGCTCACCTGGCAGCAGTTGTGTGTGCGCGTCGACCGCCTTGCGGCAGGGTTTCACCAGCAGGGCGTGGCGGAGGGCGACGGCGTACTGCTGCTGGCCTATAACCACCCGCAAACGCTGCTGGCATGGCTGGCGCTGCTTCAGTGCGGGGCACGTATTCTTCCCGTTAATCCGCAGCTGCCGCGCCCGCTGCTCGACGTGCTGATCCCGCAGATGACGCTGCGCTTTGCGCTGGTGCTGGACGGCAGCTACGACGGCCTTCACGGCCTGAGCATGTGCGAGCCAGCAGATGCGTACTGCGCTGCGTGGCAGCCGTCGCGGCTGGCCACCATGACGCTCACCTCCGGCTCCACCGGGCTGCCGAAGGCGGCGGTGCATACCTGCGCCGCCCATCTTGCCAGCGCCCGCGGCGTGCTGTCGCTGATGCCCTACGGGGATAATGACGACTGGCTGCTTTCGCTGCCGCTGTTTCACGTTTCAGGCCAGGGGATTTTATGGCGCTGGCTGCAGGCCGGTGCGCGCTTAACCGTGCGCGAGAAGCAGCCGCTGGAGCAGGCGCTACGCGGCTGCACCCACGCCTCGCTGGTGCCGACCCAGCTCTGGCGTCTCCTCAATAGCGAAAGCCACATCGCACTGAAAGCGGTGCTGCTCGGCGGGGCGGCCATTCCCGTAACGCTGACGCAAAAGGCCCGGGAACAGGGCGTTCGGACGTACTGCGGCTACGGCCTCACCGAGTTTGCCTCTACCGTCTGCGCAAAAGAGGCTGACGGCGATCCGGACGTGGGCCGTGCGCTGCCGGGCAGAGAGGTGCAGGTCGTTAACGGTGAAGTCTGGATCAAAGCGCAGAGCATGGCTTCCGGCTACTGGCGGGACGGCGCCCTGATACCGCTGACCAACGCGCAGGGCTGGTTTGCCACTCGCGATCGCGGGGAATGGCATGGCGACCGTCTGACGATTTTAGGCCGCATGGACAATCTCTTTTTCAGCGGTGGAGAGGGGATCCAGCCGGAATCGCTGGAGCGCGTTATCGCCGCGCACCCGCAGATTAACCAGGTTTTTATCGTCCCGCTGGATGACGCCGAGTTTGGACAGCGTCCGGTGGCGGTGGTGGAGTGCGAGCCGGGAACGGATATCACCCGTTTCCCGACCTGGGTACAGGGCAGGCTGGCGCGCTTTGAGCAGCCCGTTCACTGGCTGGTGCTGCCGGCTGAGCTAAAAAATGGCGGGATTAAGATCTCCCGCCAGGCGTTAAAGCAGTGGGTCAATGCCCAGCTGTCCGTATAGTTAGCCGATATCCGGCTCCGGTTTGCGCTGGCGACGACGCAGCAGGCGCAACACCGGCGGCACCACAATCACCATGACCGCGAGCGCTAACAGAACCTTCGCGACGCTGCTGTCCCACAGTATCGACACATTACCGTTGCTGATGGACAGGGCGCGGCGCAGGTTCTGCTCCAGCATCTCACCCAGCACAAAGCCCAAAATCAGCGGAGACATTGGGAAGTGCATTTTTCGCAAGATGTAGCCGAACACGCCGAGGACCACCATCAGCACCAGGTCAAACGTGGTGCTGTGCACCGCGTAAACCCCCACCGCAGAGACGGCGGCAATGGCGGGCACCAGGAACCACAGCGGAATCGTCAGCATGCGGGTGAACAGCCCAATCAGCGGGATATTCATCACCAGTAGCATGACGTTGGCGATCAGCAGCGCGGCAATCAGCCCCCAGACAATATCAGGCTGCTCGGTAAACATCGCCGGGCCGGGCGTAATGTTATAGAGCGTCAGCGCGCCCATCATCACCGCCGTGGTGCCGGATCCCGGCACGCCCAGGGTCAGCATCGGGATAAACGAGCCGCAGGCCGAGGCGTTATTGGCCGCCTCAGGCGCGGCGACGCCGCGAATATCGCCTTTACCAAAGCTGTCGCTATTGCCGCTGAGCTTCTTCTCGGTCATGTAGGTGATGGCGCTGGCGATAGTGGCCCCGGCGCCCGGCAGGATGCCGACGAAGAAGCCAATCACCGACGAGCGCAGCGTGGCGCCGATGCACTGCGCGCCCTCTTTAGCGCTAAAGAGCATCCGGCCGGTTTTGCGCACCAGCGTCTGCCCGCTGCTGGTATGCTCCAGCATCAGTAAGATCTCAGAGACAGAGAACAGGCCGATCACGACGACAATGAACTGCACGCCATCGGACAGGTGAACGCTGTCGAAGGTAAAGCGATAGACCCCGGTGTTGGCATCCACGCCGACGGTGGCTAACCCTAAGCCAATCAGCGCGGATAAAAACGACTTCAGCGGATTTTGCGCCATCATGCTGCCGAGGCAGGCAATGGCGAACACCATCAGGGCAAAATATTCTGCCGGACCAAACGCCAGCGACCACTGGGCCAGCGCAGGAGCGAACAGAATGATGCCGCCAATGGCAATCAGTGAGCCAAAGAATGAACTGACCGCAGAGATGGAGAGCGCCACGCCGCCGCGTCCCTGCCGCGCCATTGGGTAGCCGTCCAGCGCGGTCATGATCGCCGCCGCATCCCCCGGCACGTTAAGCAGGATCGACGAAATGCGTCCGCCATATTCACAGCCGATGTAGACCGTTGCCAGCAGGATCAGTGCCGATTCCGCAGGCAGATGCAGGGCAAACGCCAGCGGGAGTAAAATCGCCACGCCGTTGATCGGCCCAAGGCCCGGCAGCAGGCCGACAATCGTGCCCACGAAACAGCCGATCAGGGCGATCACCAGGTTTTCCGGGGTCATCGCCACGGCGAACCCCTGCGAGAGGTAAATCCAGGTATCCATAGCGTGCTCCGTTAATTAAGCCAGGCGCCGAGCGGTAACGTCACGTCCAGCAGGCGGTCAAAGGCGTACCACAGTAAAATCCCCATCACCACGCCAGAGATCCCCGCCGCGGGGAGGGTGGCGTTAAACAGCATGCCGATGACCATCGTCAGAATGGCGGTCGCCACCGGGAAGCCGAGCCACTCAAAGCCCCAGGCATACATCAGCAGGACAATCACCATCACCAGCAGACGCTGCAGAATGCGACGCGGCGGCCACTCGACGGTATCCGGGTGGCGAAGCAGCAGCGCCACCGAGCAGAGCAGCATCAGGCCGACGAGGCCCATCGGGAAGGGGCGGGGTCCCACGGGTTCATAGCTGTATTCGCTGTGGATCTGCCAGGCGACAAACATCCCGCCAACGCAGAGCAGCAGCCATATTCCGGCAAAAATACGATCGCTCATAGCGCCTCCGGTTATTTCGCCAGGCCAAAGGCTTTCGCCTGTTCGCGGTAGTCATTCACCTGTTTTTTGACGTACTCATCCAGTGGCTTACCGGTCAGGTTAAACTCAAACAGTCCGCGCAGATCGCGCTGTTTCTTAAATTCTTCCGTCTGCTGGAGTTTGTTGAACGCGTCGACCCACCACTGGTACTCGGCGTCGGTCACTTTTGGCCCGACGAAGAAGCCGCGGATGATCGGCCAGACCAGGTTATAACCCTGTTCTTTGGCGGTCGGGACGTTCGCCAGCTGGCCCGGCAGACGGTTTTCCGAGAAGACCGCCAGCACGCGTATTTTATCCCCGCTCAGGTACGGCACCATCTCGCTGAGATCGCCGGAAACGGCCTGAACGTGGTTGCCCATCAGCGCCGTGACCGGTTCGCCGCCGCCCTCAAAGGCCACGTAGCGCATCTTATGCGGGTCAACCTTCGCCTGCTGGGCGAGAAGGGCCGCTTTCATCCAGTCCTGGCTGCCGATAGACGCCCCTGCGCCAATCACCACGCTGTTCGGATCTTTTTCCATAGCGGTCAGCAGATCTTTCAGGGATTTCCACGGGGAATCGGCACGCACGGCAATCATTCCGTAGTCGGTGCCGACGGTCGCCAGCCAGCGCACGTCGTTCACACCGTAGCGGCCAAACTTGCCCTGCGACAGGTTCAGCAGCGAGCCGCCGGAGAAGGCCACCACCGTTCCCGCTTCCGCCGGACGTTGCGCGACAATCGCGTTATAGGCCACCGCGCCCACGCCGCCTGGCATGTAGGTGACGCGCATCGGTTTCTCAATGGCCTTCGTCTCCAGCAGGCTGACCTGAATAAGCTTGCAGGTGAGATCGAAACCGCCGCCCGGTTTGGCCGGGGCGATACATTCGGTACGGGACGGAGCGTCCTGGGCCTGAACGACAGAGGTACTTAACAGCAATACGCTTGCAGCAAGGGTAGAAAGTAATTGTTTTTTCATCGTTTATCCTCACGCCGGGGGTACGGGTCTTTTTTTCTGATTATGTGAACCACCTTGTAGCGGTTCCGTTGCGTGATTGTTAAAACAATAACCTTTCATTTCCCTTTCAACGGGACACCAACTTTACAGGATGTGACATGCGTCTCTTACTCGCAGAAGATAATCGTGAGCTGGCTCACTGGCTGGAGAAAGCGCTGGTGCAGGAAGGCTTTGCCGTGGACTGCGTCTCCGACGGACGTGCCGCCGACCATCTGCTGCAGGGTGAAAACTACGCGGTCGCTATTCTGGACATCGGCATGCCCGGTTTTGACGGCCTGGAAGTGGTCCACCGCCTCAGAAAACGGGGGCAAACGCTGCCGGTGCTGTTTCTTACCGCCCGCAGCAACGTGGCGGATCGGGTGAAGGGACTGAACGCCGGGGCAGATGACTATCTGCCAAAACCGTTTGAGCTGGAGGAGCTTGACGCGCGTCTGCGCGCCCTGTTGCGCCGAAGCGAGGGGCGAACGCAGGAGCGCCAGCGCCTTGGGGAGCTGGAGTATGACGACGAGGGCTTTTTCCTGCTGCGCGATGAACCGCTTTCCCTGACGCCGCGGGAGCTCTCCCTGCTGAAAGTGCTGATGCACCGCCGGACCCGTCCGGTTTCACGACAGCAGCTTTTCGACCAGGTGTTCAGCCTGAACGACGACGTCAGCCCTGAAAGCATCGATCTCTATATTCACCGGCTGCGTAAGAAGTTGACCGGCAGCGGCGTGCGGATAACCACCCTTCGGGGGCTTGGGTACGTGCTGGAGTGCGGCGATGAGGTGGGTTAAGCCGCAGTCGCTCTATCTGCAGCTGTTGCTTTTCCTGGGTCTACCGCTGCTGCTGCTGTGGGGATTGTCGGCCTTTAACAGCTACGTTAGCGCGCTGCAGGCGGCCACGCAGGCCTACGATCGCACGCTGTTATCCTCTGCCCGCACCATCTCCGAGCGGCTGGAGGTGCTCAACAGCAGGTTGGCGGTCGACGTGCCCTGGGTGGTGCTCGACAGCTTTGAGCTCAACATGAACGACCGGCTCTACTATAAGGTGGTCGACCCCGACGGACGGGTGATCTCCGGCTATGACGATCTGCCGAAGATGCCGCCTGCGACGTCGCGCACCACGCTCTATCCGGCGCTGGCCTGGTTTTACCACACCGAATATCGCGGCCAGGCGATTCGGGTGGCGCGCCTGCTGCAGCCCGTAAATGAAGATAATGTTTTTGGCATGGCGGAGATTTACGTCGCCGAGACGCTCCAGTCCCGCCGCTATCTCGCCAGCCAGTTGCTCTTTTCATCCTGGGTTTCACAGGGGCTGCTGGTGCTGCTGACGCTGGTGCTGACCGCATGGCTGCTGCGCCGCGTGCTGCGCCCAATGCGCCAGCTTTCGTCACTGATGGTGCGGCGCGAGCCGGGCCTGCTCGCACCGCTGCCGGAGCTGCTGCCCTGGTCCGAGACCCGGCTGCTGATAGTCGCCTTTAACCGCTATATCGACCGGCTGCGCGGCGTGCTTTCGCGTCAGGAACGCTTTAACGCGGATGCGTCGCACCAGCTCAAAACGCCGCTGGCGGTGCTTAAAACCCAGGTCTCCGTCGCCCTCGCGCGTCAGGATCCCGCCCTGTGGCAGGAGAGTCTGCGGGCAATGAATGCCACCCTGGACGACACTATCGTGCTCACCGAGCGGCTGCTGCAGCTTTCAGCGGTGAAGGGAAAAGAGCAGGGGGATCGTCATTTTACGCCTGTGGATCTGGTTCAGGTGGTGCAGAACTGCTGCTTTTCCCGGCTGGCGCAGGCGCGGAGCAAGGCGATCGATTTGGGATATGACGGTGTACAGCAGCCGGTCACGATCGAAGGCGATGACGTTCTGCTGGGCGAGCTGTGCGCCAACCTGCTGGAGAACGCGATTAAATATACGCCTGCAGGCGGGACCGTGACCGTTTTCCTGCGCGTGGATGGCGGTGCCGTTGATCTGAGCGTTGAGGACAGCGGCCCCGGCATTGAAGAGGATCAGATCTACCAGGCGATGCAGCCTTTCCACCGTCTGGACAACGTCGGGAACGCCGCCGGTTCCGGGATTGGGCTGGCGCTGGCGGGGGATATCGCCCGGCTGCACCGCAGCCATTTGCAGCTGACTCGCAGCGAAACGCTGGGTGGCCTTTGCGTCAAAATGCGCTTTCTGCTGCTTACGTAAAAAAGCCGGGGGTTTCAAATCGTTACAATCTTCCTGTCCGCCGCACGCAGAGTGCTTGATCCCCCGCAGACTCAGGTTAAAATCTCGCGGTTTTGGGGACTTCTCTATAATTATGCAGGATCGCGATAATGAAAAAAGTGGCATTACTGGGCCTCGGCCTGATGGTTGTATCTGCGGCGGCTAACGCCATTAGCATTAATGGTTCGGCGGGTCAGGACTATACCCACCTCGGTTTTGGCATGGGTACTGACACCTCCGGTCTGGCAATGACCGGCGGCTGGACGCACAACGATGACGACGGCGACGCGGCAAGCCTCGGCCTCGGTCTGAATATTCCTCTTGGCCCATTCCTGGCCACCGTTGGCGGTAAAGGTATCTACACCAACCCAAATGACGGTGATGAAGGGTACGCAGCGGCTGTGGGCGGCGGCCTGCAGTGGAAAATTGGCGACAGCTTCGGCCTGTTTGGCGAGTACTACTACTCTCCGGATTCCCTCTCCAGCGGCATCGACAGCTATGAAGAAGCCAACGCCGGCGCGCGCTGGACCATCATGCGTCCGATTACCATCGAAGCGGGCTACCGTTATCTGAACCTGGCCGGTAAAGACGGCAACCGCGATAACGCGCTGGCTGACGGCCCGTACGTGGGCGTGAGCGCAGGCTTCTAATCGTTCCGGCGCGGCGTTCCGTCGCGCCAGTTTCTCTCATCTCCGCCCCGCGTTTGCGCTATAGTGTTTTGACCAAATAAGCGGGAGAACACAATGATTAACGTGGAGATGTTATCCACCGGCGACGAAGTGCTGCACGGACAGATTATTGATACCAATGCTGCCTGGCTTGCCGATCTTTTCTTTGAGCAAGGATTACCGTTAACGCGCCGCAATACCGTGGGCGACAATCTGGAGTCACTGGTCGCTGTTCTGCGCGAGCGCAGTGAACAGTGCGACGTGCTGATCGTGAACGGCGGGCTCGGCCCCACCAGTGACGATCTCAGCGCGCTGGCCGCCGCGACCGCAAAAGGCGAAGGGCTGGTGCTGCACGAGGCGTGGCTTTCGCAGATGGAGCGCTTTTTCACCGGACGTGGCCGCGTCATGGCCCCCAGCAACCGTAAACAGGCTGAAATTCCCGCCAGCGCCGAGCTGGTTGATAACCCGGTCGGTACCGCATGCGGGTTTGCCATGCAGCTGAACCGCTGCCTGATGTTCTTCACGCCGGGCGTGCCTTCCGAATTTAAGGTGATGGTCGAGCAGCAGATCCTGCCGCGCCTTCGCCAGCGTTTTACTCTGCCTGAACCTCCGCTGTGCCTGCGCCTGACCACCTTTGGCCGCTCGGAAAGCGATCTGGCCCAGAGCCTTGACCACCTTCCGCTGCCGCCGGGCGTGTCCATGGGCTATCGCTCCTCTATGCCGATCATTGAACTCAAATTAACAGGACCGGCCACGCAGAAAGAGGCGATGCTGGCCCTGTGGCCTGAGGTGCAGCGCGTGGCGGGCGAAAGCCTGATTTTTGAAGGGACGGAAGGGTTGCCTGAGCAGATTGCAAAACATCTGCAGACTCGCCAGCTCAGCGTGACCTTAAGCGAGCAGTTCACCGGTGGCCTGCTGGCGCTGCAATTGTCGCGCGTCAACGCGCCGCTGCTCGCCAGCGAAGTGGTGCCGTTTCAGCAGGAGACCCTGGCGCAAACCGCCCGCTGGGCTTCCGAAAGAAGGGTGAAGCATTTTGCCGGTCTGGCGCTGTTTGTCGGCGGGCTGGATGAGGATTACCTCAACTTCGCGCTGGCGACGCCGGAAGGCACCTGGGCGCTGCGGGTAAAAATGAGCATCACCCGCCACAGCCTGGCGGTGCGTCAGGAGGTGTGCGCCATGATGGCGCTGAATATGCTGCGCCGCTGGCTCAACGGCAAAGAGGTCGCCAGCGAGCACGGCTGGATTAACGTTGTCGAGTCGCTGTTCGTTGAGTAATGCCTGTGCCGGGGCCTTTCGCCCCGGCAACGTTCAGCCCAGCGCTTTCGCCAGCAGGGTAATCGGATGTTCGCAGCGCTTGCTGGTGGACATCTCAATCTGCCATTTACAGGTTTCGCAGTCCGTCACCACGATATCCGCGCCGCTCTCTTCAATCTGGCGGAACAGCGGGGCACCAATTGCCTGCGAGGTTTCGTAGTTTTCACGCTTAAAGCCGTAGGTGCCTGCGATGCCGCAGCAGCGCGAATCCAGCACCGTCAGCTCCAGCCCCGGAATTAACCGCAGCAGCTCCAGCGTATAGAGCGACCAGCCCATTTTCTCCATATGACACGGGGTGTGATAGACCACCTTCAGCGGCAATGTTCCCAGCGGCAACGTCTGCCCGCTGTCCAGCTTGCGCCAGAGGAAGCGCGTCGCCAGCTCGATGTGCTCGCGCAGTCCGGCGTTATCCACGTCCAGCAGGTGCGGATACTCATCGCGCAGGGTGAAGGTGCAGGTGGACGACGTCGCCAGCACCGGCATGCCTTTATCGACAATCGCTTCGCGCAGGGAGGTGACGTTGCTTTTGGCCTGCCTGCGCGCTTTATCGGTAAAGCCGTTGGCAATCAGCGGCACGCCGCAGCACTTCTCTTTGCTAAGCAGCTGAACGCCTGTTCCCATGGCGTTCAGCACCTTCAGCAGGTCTTTTCCCAGCTGCGGGTGGTTGTAGTTCACATAGCAGCCGTGGAAAAAGGCTACCCGATCGTCGTACTGCGCCTGCTGCTCCGCTACGGTTTTATACCAGCGACGGAAGGTGCCGTGAGAATATTTTGGCAGGCTGCGGTGATGGTCTATTTTAAGCGTGGCATCCAGCAGCTGACGCACCGGCTTGAGTGAGGTTGCGGCATTCACCAGCGGGGCAAACGGCGTGGAGACGCTGCCCATCAGATCGGTATGGCTCAGGATCGCATCGCGCAGTATCGGCTTTTGCGTGCTGTAGCGCGCCCGGGCGCGCTGGATGATGTCGCCGATTTTCACGTCCGACGGGCAGGCGACCTCGCAGCGCTTGCAGTTGATGCAGTATTTCAGCGCCTCGTCGTACAGCCTGCCGTCCTTCAGGCGCAGGCGCTCGCCGTCCGGCCCGGCCTGCTTTGGCCCAGGGTAGCGCGGGTTTACGCCGCTGACCGGGCAGACGGTGGTACAGACCGTGCATTTAATGCAGCTTTCGAAACGGGTGTCATTCATTGTTCAGCCTCCACGCGCTGGATAATCTGCTCGGCTACATACAGCGCCGTAACGGCGCAAACCCCGCCGCCGCATCCCTGGGGGATCGGATCGTATCCGCCCAGCAGCGAGCCGATGGCAAAAAGATTACCGACGGGCATACCGGAAAGCTGCGGATGTAGCCGGTTATCGACAATTACGCCAAACTGCTGCCAGGGCTGCGGCGTGAAGAAATCACACTGATACCAGTCCGCGCGGGAAGCGGTTTGCCGCACATCCAGCCCCATAATCGCTTCCCGGATGCCCTCCCGGCTGCTCAGCAGCCCGTTGCTGAAGAAGCTCCCGCTCGCCAGCACCGTATAGCGGGCGCGAAGCGGAATATCCTCGTGGTTGCGCGTCCAGATTTCGCTCACCGCGCCATCGGTCAGGGTGATTTTTTTCACCTCGTCACCCGCCATCCATACGCCGCCCTGCGCAACAAACTGGCGCTGAAGCTGGGTGTGCAGACGAATGCCGGGTACGGAAGGGGGAAGCGTCGGCAGCAAACCGAGCGTGCAGGGCAGACGATCCGAGAGCCAGCGCCAGAGCCGGTTGTCGTTTAAACCAAAGCAGGCGGGCATTATCAGGGCATCGCAGGTTTTACCGAGCGGCCTGAGCGCCTCATACAGCAGCGGCCATTTCTCCTCGTTATCCAGAAAACGGGCGATATTCACCGCGCGAAACTCGCTCGGGTTATCGCGCAGGATATCCAGCTCGGGCAGCTCTATTTCTGCCGTGTCGGCGTTGATGCCCTGGCGACAGAGCGAGGCCGCCGCGAGATGGGGTTGAAAATCCAGAAAGCCGCTAATACCTACCACCCGCACTCGTCCCGCGCTGACGGGGGCCACGGGGACTTCCTCCGGGCTGAGCCACGCGGAGCGCAGGGTGCCGAGCGGCGTGATGCGCTGGTGATTTTGCCTGGCGCTTCCCTTCAGACGCGCGCCGCAGCCCGCCAGCAGCGCTTCGGCTTCCAGCGCAAAGCGGTCAATATGCTGCGCGCCAACCAGGTGATAGGGGTGCTCCGGCGGCAGCCTGTCGCGGTACGCTTCGTCCACCAGATCCAGCGATCCCGACGAGAAGTGCAGGGCGCTCTGGCCGCGGGTGATAATGGCGCAGCGCAGCCCCTGCTTCGTGAGTTTGATGCCGCAGAGCAAGCCTGCCAGCCCGCCGCCGACGATTGCGGTATCAAATTTCATCGTGTTGCTCCTTCTCCAGGCCGCAAAGCCCCTGATAGACCCAGCGGGTAAATTCGCTTTCGCGCAGGGCATCACCCCAGGCGACAGGCTGAATGCCTTTCCAGCGCTCGTTCAAAAACGCGCTGAGCTGATCGAGCGACTGGGTGGCGGTGGTGGTATGAAAACGCTGCAGCAGCCCGGCGGCACGACAGGCGCACAGTTCGCCCTGACAGGTCCCCATTCCGACGCGGGTGCGGCGGCGGAGATCCAACAGGCTGTTGACTGTCAGGTTCTCTACCGCGTACTGCACTTCGCCTGCGGTAACGGCTTCGCACTCGCACACCAGGCTGCGGCTCAGTCGTCCTTCACCGAGCCACTGCGGCGTTCTGTCGCCGTGGCGGTAGATGGCCGAACCGCGCAGCGGCGCGGGCAGGGAGATGATTTTTTGCAGCGTTTTTTCGGTAGACTGGCGCGATCCCGGCAGCGGCTGTTCTGCGGTAACGCACGGTTCGGTATTTCCGAGCTTGCGGCAGACGGCATCGGTCGCCCACTCGGCCATCAGCCGGTAGGTCATCAGCTTGCCGCCGGTAATGGTGATAAACCCGTCCATGCCGTCGCGCTCGGCGTGATCGAGCAGCACGATGCCCCGGCTGACGTTACGTCCGCTCGGATCGTTATCGCTGGCGACAAGGGGACGCACGCCCGCGTAGGCGCGCAGGATACGCGTCTGCGCCATCACCGGCGCCAGCTTTTCCCCTTCGCGCAGCAGAATATCCACTTCTTCGGCGGTGACCCGGTTGACGTCAATGTCGCTGTAGTCAACGTGCGTTGACGTCGTACCGATGAGCGAAATGGTGTCGCCCGGCACCAGAATGTCGGCGTCAGACGGTTTGCGGCAGCGGTTGATGACGTGGTTATTGATGCGGTGGTCAAGGATCAGCAGCGAACCTTTGGCCGGGAACATGCGGATGGATAAGTCGGCGTATTCCGCGATGCGCTGGCCCCAGATCCCCGCCGCGTTGACCACCACGGCGGCGTGCAGCTCGCTGTGCTCGTTGTACTGCGTATCAAACACCCGCACGCCGCAGATGCGATGACCCTCGCGGATAAGCCCGGTCACTTCATGTCCGGTCAGAATGCGCGCGCCATGCTCGCGGGCGTCCAGCATGTTGGCGGCGGTCAGGCGGAACGGATCGACGGTGCCGTCAGGCACCTTCACCGCGCCGATCAGCGTCGGGTTCACCGACGGCTCCAGCCGCCGGGCCAGAGCCGGATCCATGGCCTCAGCCTGAATGCCCGCGGCAGTACAGGCGGTTATAAAGGTTGACTGAAAGGCGAGGTCATCTTCGGGAAGGGTAATAAAGAGACCGTCGGTCGGCTCTATGCAGTGTCGGGCGATACGCTTGAGGATCTGGTTTTCAGCGATACATTCGCGCGCGGATTCACCGTCGGTGACCGCATACCGCGCGCCGCTGTGCAGCAGGCCGTGGTTACGCCCCGTCGCGCCGGTGGCGATATCGTGGCGCTCCAGAAGCGTGACGCTTAAGCCGCGAAGGGCGCAGTCGCGTGCGATGCCGGCGCCGGTTGCGCCACCGCCAATGATAATCACATCGCTGTAGCGTGGATCGTGAATTGTCATTGCCTTTCCTCTATGTTCGTTTTTTAGCATTTAGCCACATAGATTGTGTGGTTTGTTTGATTTCGAACATAAACGCGCGAAATTCGAAACTGAAACGTGATTTCATGCGCTTTTTTGCGCATTCTGTCATATTTCTGTAACAATCTGTGCGTTGATTCACAGTAACAAACCGCATGTTTTTTTAACATCCCCGCCTCTGTAACCAGGCGCGAGATGCCTGGTCATTTTTTGAAAGGCCACGGAGGCTGTTATGCTCAGTATCTTCAAACCTGCGCCGCATCGGGCGCGACTGCCAGAGGCAGAGATCGATCCTCTCTACCGCCGTCTGCGTTGGCAAATCTTCCTCGGGATCTTCTTCGGGTATGCGGCGTACTATCTTGTACGTAAAAACTTTGCGCTCGCCATGCCGTATCTGGTGGAGCAGGGCTTCTCCCGCGGCGATCTGGGGTTCGCGCTGTCGGGGATCTCCATCGCCTACGGTTTTTCCAAATTCATCATGGGTTCCGTGTCGGATCGCTCGAATCCGCGCGTATTCCTGCCTGCCGGTCTGATCCTGGCGGCAGCGGTGATGCTGTTTATGGGCTTTGTGCCGTGGGCAACCTCCAGCATTGCCATCATGTTCGTGCTGCTGTTTCTCTGCGGCTGGTTCCAGGGCATGGGGTGGCCGCCGTGCGGACGCACCATGGTGCATTGGTGGTCACAGAAAGAGCGCGGCGGCATCGTGTCGGTGTGGAACTGCGCCCATAACGTGGGCGGCGGTATTCCGCCGCTGCTGTTCCTGCTGGGGATGGCCTGGTTCAACGACTGGCACGCGGCGCTCTACATGCCTGCCTTTGGTGCCATTCTGGTGGCGATTATTGCCTTCGCCCTGATGCGCGATACGCCGCAGTCCTGCGGCCTGCCGCCGATTGAAGAGTACAAAAACGACTATCCGGATGATTACAGCGAGAAGCACGAAGAAGAGCTGACCGCGAAGCAAATCTTCATGAAGTACGTGCTGCCGAACAAGCTGCTGTGGTACATCGCGGTCGCCAACGTGTTCGTTTATCTCCTGCGCTACGGCATTCTGGACTGGTCCCCGACCTACCTGAAAGAGGTGAAGCACTTCGCGCTGGATAAATCCTCCTGGGCGTACTTCCTGTATGAATACGCCGGTATCCCGGGCACCCTGATTTGCGGCTGGATGTCGGACAAGGTGTTTAAGGGCAACCGCGGTGCGACGGGCGTCTTCTTTATGACCCTGGTGACTATCGCGACGGTAGTGTACTGGCTCAACCCGCCGGGAAATCCGGGTGTGGATATGGCCTGTATGATCGTCATCGGCTTCCTGATTTACGGTCCGGTGATGCTGATCGGTTTGCACGCCCTGGAGCTGGCGCCGAAGAAAGCGGCGGGAACGGCGGCGGGCTTTACCGGCCTGTTTGGCTACCTCGGCGGTTCGGTCGCGGCGAGCGCCATCGTGGGCTATACCGTTGACTTCTTCGGCTGGGACGGCGGCTTTATGGTGATGATCGGCGGCAGCGTGCTGGCGGTTCTGCTGCTGGTTGTTGTGATGATCGGCGAGAAACGTCACCACGCGGAAGTGCTGGCGCGTCGTCAATAAGGAGCATTGCGATGAAATTAACTCCATTAACCACCGGCCTGCTGCTGGCAGGCCTGATGACAGGCTCTGCCCTGGCGGCGGATAAAATCGTTATCGCCCACCGCGGTGCCAGCGGCTATCTGCCGGAGCATACGCTGCCGGCGAAAGCGATGGCCTATGCCCAGGGCGCGGATTACCTGGAGCAGGATCTGGTGATGACGAAGGACGACCAGCTGGTGGTCCTGCATGACCACTATCTTGACCGCGTCACGGACGTGGCGGAGCGTTTCCCGGACCGCGCGCGCAAAGACGGTCGTTACTACGCCATCGACTTTACCCTGGATGAAATTCGCTCTCTGAAGTTTACCGAAGGCTTTGAGATTGAAAACGGCAAGAAGGTGCAGGTCTACCCGGGACGCTTCCCGATGGGCAAATCTGACTTCCGGATCCATACCTTCCAGGAAGAGATTGAGTTTGTTCAGGGGCTGAACCACTCCACCGGGAAAAACATCGGTATCTACCCGGAAATCAAAGCGCCGTGGTTCCACCATCAGGAAGGGAAGGACATTGCCGCGAAGACGCTGGAGGTGCTGAAACAGTACGGCTACACCAGCAAGAAGGACAAAGTTTACCTGCAGTGTTTTGACGCCGCCGAGTTGAAGCGCATCAAAACCGAGCTGGAGCCGAAGATGGGGATGGATCTCAATCTGGTGCAGCTGATTGCCTACACCGACTGGAATGAAACCCAGGAGAAACAGCCGGACGGGAAGTGGGTGAACTACAGCTACGACTGGATGTTCAAGCCGGGCGCGATGAAGCAGATTGCGCAGTACGCTGACGGCATCGGGCCGGATTATCACATGCTGGTGGCGGAAGGCTCAACGCCTGGCCACGTGAAGCTGACGGCGATGGTGAAAGAGGCGCACGCCAGCAAGATGCAGGTGCATCCGTACACGGTGCGTGCCGACCAGCTGCCGCCATATGCCACCGATGTGAATCAGCTTTACGAGGTGTTGTATAAGCAGGCGGACGTGGACGGGCTGTTTACGGATTTCCCGGATAAAGCGGTGACGTTCTTAAAATAGAAAAAAGGGCCGTAAGGCCCTTTTTTACATCTCGATCTCAATATCGCCTTTTGCCCGGCAGCAGCAGGGCAAAATTTCCCCTTCACTGATAAAGGCCAGCGGTTCGGTCAGCCAGTCCACCTGGCCTGCGACCAGACGGCAGCGGCAGGAGCCGCAATAGCCTTCACGACACTGGTACTCTACCTCCACCTGATGCGCTTCAAGCGCCACCAGCAGGGAAGGGTGCTCTTCCTGGCACAGCACTTCGGTGCCAGAAAGGCTCAGCGTTACGCGCGTCATCAGAGCTGGAAGTCGCTCAGGTCGTCGGTGTTGACTTCAGAATCAATCTGACCGACCAGATAAGAGCTCACTTCCACTTCCTGCGGCGCAACCTGCACGTTATCGGATACCAGCCAGGTATTGATCCACGGAATCGGGTTAGAGCGCGTCTGGAACGGCAGGTCCAGACCAACCGCCTGCATGCGGATGTTGGTGATGTACTCGACGTACTGGCACAGAATATCTTTGTTCAGGCCAATCATGGAGCCGTCGCGGAACAGGTAGTCTGCCCACTCTTTCTCCTGCTGAGCCGCCAGCACGAACAGGTCGTAGCACTCCTGCTTGCACTCTTCAGCGATTTCCGCCATCTCCGGGTCGTCAGTACCGCTGCGCAGCAGGTTCAGCATGTGCTGGGTGCCGGTCAGGTGCAGGGCTTCGTCACGAGCGATCAGACGGATGATTTTGGCGTTGCCTTCCATCAGCTTGCGCTCGGCAAAGGCGAAGGAGCAGGCGAAGCTCACGTAGAAGCGGATCGCTTCCAGGGCGTTAACGCTCATCAGGCAGAGGTACAGCTGCTTTTTCAGCGCGCGCAGGTTCACGGTAACGGTTTTGCCGTTCACGCTGTGGGTGCCTTCGCCCAGCAGATGCCAGTAGCTGGTCATCTCGATCAGCTCGTCGTAGTAGTGCGCAATGCCTTCCGCGCGCTTCTGGATCTGCTCGTTAGTGACGATATCGTCAAACACCACCGCCGGATCGTTCACGATGTTGCGGATGATGTGGGTATAAGAGCGGGAGTGGATCGTCTCGGAGAACGCCCAGGTTTCCACCCAGGTTTCCAGCTCAGGAATCGAGATCAGCGGCAACAGCGCCACGTTCGGGCTACGGCCCTGAATGGAGTCCAGCAGCGTCTGGTACTTCAGATTGCTGATGAAGATATGCTTTTCGTGATCCGGCAGCGACTGGTAATCAATACGGTCGCGGGAAACGTCCACTTCTTCCGGACGCCAGAAGAAGGAGAGTTGCTTTTCAATCAGCTTTTCGAAGATGTCATATTTTTGCTGATCGTAGCGTGCCACGTTGACCGGCTGGCCGAAGAACATTGGCTCTTTGAGCTGGTCGTTTTTCGTCTGTGAAAAGGTGGTATATGCCATGAGTGTGTCCTGTCTTACGAAATAAAGGCGGGGATATCCCCGCCCTTCATTAGATCTTACATGCGCCGCTTTCGCAGCCATCGTCCTGAATTGACGGTACCAGGTCGTCCTGCGCGTCTTCTGCACCGTCACGGGTGTTGTGATAGTACAGCGTTTTCACGCCAAATTTGTAGGCGGTCAGCAGGTCTTTCAACAGCTGCTGCATCGGTACCTTGCCGGACGGGAAGCGCGTCGGGTCGTAGTTAGTATTGGCAGAGATCGACTGGTCGATAAACTTCTGCATGATACCCACCAGCTGCAGGTAACCGTCGTTGTTTGGCATCTCCCACAGCAGCTCGTAGTTGTTGCCCAGCGTTTCGTAATCCGGCACCACCTGACGCAGCACGCCGTCTTTCGACGCTTTAATGCTGACGTGGCCGCGCGGTGGCTCAATACCGTTGGTGGCGTTGGAGATCTGCGAAGAGGTCTCGGACGGCATCAGGGCAGAGAGCGTGGAGTTACGCAGGCCGTGCGTTTTGATGGACTCGCGCAGGCCTTCCCAGTCCAGGTGCAGCGGCTCGCTGACGATCGCATCCAGGTCTTTCTTATAGGTGTCGATCGGCAGAATGCCTTTTGCATAGGTGGTTTCGTTGAACCACGGGCACGCGCCTTGCTCTTTCGCCAGCTCGTTAGAGGCTTTCATCAGGTAGTACTGAATCGCTTCGAACGTCTGGTGCGTCAGGTTGTTAGCGCTGCCGTCGGAGTAACGCTTGCCGTTTTTCGCCAGCCAGTAGGCGAAGTTGATCACGCCGATACCCAGGGTACGACGGCCCATTGCGCCGCGTTTAGCGGCCGGGATTGGGTAATCCTGGTAGTCCAGCAGGGCATCCAGCGCACGTACCGCCAGCACGGCCAGCTCTTCCAGCTCGTCCAGGCTCTTAATCGCACCCAGGTTGAACGCGGAGAGCGTACACAGGGCGATTTCGCCGTTTTCGTCGTTCACGTCTTCCAGCGGTTTGGTTGGCAGGGCGATCTCCAGGCACAGGTTAGACTGGCGCACTGGCGCAACCGCCGGATCAAACGGGCTGTGGGTGTTGCAGTGGTCAACGTTCTGGATGTAGATACGGCCGGTAGAGGCGCGCTCCTGCATCATCAGGGAGAACAGGTCTACCGCCTTCAGGCGCTGTTTACGGATGCTGTCGTCTTTTTCATATTTGGTGTACAGACGCTCGAACTCGTCCTGATCGGCGAAGAACGCGTCGTACAGGCCCGGGACGTCGGACGGGCTGAACAGGGTGATGTCTTCCCCTTTCAGCAGACGGGTGTACATCAGCTTGTTGATCTGCACGCCGTAGTCCATGTGACGCACGCGGTTGCCTTCCACGCCGCGGTTGTTTTTCAGTACCAGCAGGCTTTCCACTTCCAGGTGCCACATTGGGTAGAACAGGGTCGCTGCGCCGCCGCGCACGCCGCCCTGAGAGCAGGATTTTACCGCCGTCTGGAAGTGCTTGTAGAACGGGATACAGCCGGTGTGGAACGCTTCACCGCCGCGAATCGGGCTGCCCAGCGCGCGGATGCGACCGGCGTTGATGCCGATACCGGCACGCTGGGAGACGTATTTCACGATGGCGCTGGAGGTGGCGTTGATGGAATCCAGGCTGTCACCACACTCGATCAGTACGCAGGAGCTGAACTGACGGGTAGGGGTGCGCACGCCAGACATGATCGGCGTTGGCAGAGAAATTTTGAACGTCGATACCGCATCGTAGAAACGCTTCACGTAGTCCAGACGGGTGTCGCGCGGGTAGTTTGAGAACAGGCAGGCGGCCACCAGAATGTAGAGGAACTGGGCGCTTTCGTAGATTTCACCGGTTACACGGTTCTGAACCAGGTATTTGCCTTCGAGCTGCTTCACCGCCGCGTAGGAGAAGTTCATGTCGCGCCAGTGATCGATAAACCCGTTCATCTGCTCGAACTCTTCTTCCGTATAGTCTTCCAGCAGATGCGTGTCGTATTTGCCCAGCTCAACCATTTTCACCACGTGATCGTAAAGCTTTGGCGGCTCGAACTGGCCGTAGGCTTTCTTACGCAGGTGGAAAATCGCCAGACGCGCAGCGAGGTACTGATAATCCGGTGCGTCGCGGGAGATCAGATCCGCCGCTGCTTTGATAATGGTTTCGTGGATATCAGACGTTTTGATGCCGTCGTAGAACTGAATGTGAGAACGCAGTTCAACCTGGGATATAGATACGTTATTCAGTCCTTCTGCTGCCCAGTCGAGAACTCGATGGATTTTGTCCAGATTGATACGCTCGGTAGTACCGTCGCGCTTTGTCACCAGCAGACTCTGATTCATGTGGGTTTTACCTGTCCGTGAAATAAAAAATATCCCCCGCTTATCCACAGATCCGTCTTGTGACTAACTCTGTGGATAAATACTACATATAGGGGGTTTGCGATAAGAAAAACGCTATATGGTGAGTATTCTAGTATCGAATCTTTTCAGCACAAGGGTTGATTTTGAGGTTAAATTGAGGTTGTGAAAGGGTAAAAAAGCGTAAGTCCTCGTACCGTAAGGCCTGGAAGAGATGTCAATAATTTAGAAAAAAAATTCAAAATTTGATCGAGTGCTGATTTCTTCAACGGGAGGTCAGAATTGCGCAACATGATGTCGCGCAATCATTATAAGAATAATGGATGACGTTAGTCGTTTTTGGCGGTTGTATGCAACATATAGTTAACATCCACGCCCGGGGCAAGTTTGAATTTATCCGTTAGCGGGTTGTAGTGCAGGCCCGTGATGTGCTGCTCCTTAAGCCACGTCTGGTCAACCCAGCCCAGCAGTTCGGCAGGCTTGATAAACTTCTTCACGTCGTGCGTCCCTTTCGGCACCATGCGCAGCACATATTCTGCGCCGACCACGGCCATCAGCCAGGCTTTTCCGTTGCGGTTGATTGTCGAGAAGAAGACCTGGCCGCCCGGCTTCACCAGTTTTGCACAGGCGTTTACCACGGACTGCGGATCCGGAACGTGCTCCAGCATCTCCATGCAGGTCACCACATCGTACTGGTGGGCATGTTTTGCCGCGTGCTCTTCCACGGTTTCCTGCACATATTCCACCTGTATACCGGACTCCAGCGCATGAAGACGGGCAACCTGTAGAGGCTCGAAGCCCATGTCCAGGCCGGTGACGGTGGCCCCTTCGCGCGCCATGCTCTCCGCCAGGATGCCGCCGCCGCAGCCGACGTCGAGCACTTTCTTACCGAACAGACCGCCGGAACGCTCCGCGATATAGCCCAGACGCAGCGGGTTAATGCGATGCAGCGGTTTGAACTCACCTTCGAGATCCCACCAGCGGGACGCCACCGCTTCAAATTTGGCAATCTCTTCGTGGTCAACGTTGTGTGCCACCGGGGATTTTTCGGCATTCATGGGCGCTTTTACTCCTTATTTAGCAAGACAAATGAGTATATCAGGCAATCCCTGTGAATAAAGCGTATAGGTTTACCTGTATCACCGCGGCTGTGTTATAATTTGCGACCTTTGAATCCGGGATACAGTAGAGGGATAGCGGTTAGATGAGCGACCTTGCGAGAGAAATTACACCGGTTAACATCGAGGAAGAGCTGAAAAGCTCCTATCTGGACTATGCGATGTCGGTCATTGTTGGCCGTGCGCTGCCGGACGTCCGCGATGGCCTGAAGCCGGTACACCGTCGCGTACTATACGCCATGAACGTATTGGGCAATGACTGGAATAAAGCCTACAAAAAATCTGCCCGTGTCGTTGGTGACGTAATCGGTAAATACCATCCCCATGGTGATTCCGCGGTGTACGACACCATTGTCCGTATGGCGCAGCCGTTCTCGCTGCGTTACATGCTGGTAGATGGTCAGGGTAACTTTGGTTCTATCGACGGCGACTCCGCCGCGGCAATGCGTTATACGGAAATCCGTCTGGCGAAGATTGCCCATGAGCTGATGGCCGACCTGGAAAAAGAGACGGTTGATTTCGTTGATAACTACGACGGCACGGAAAAAATTCCTGACGTTATGCCAACGAAGATCCCTAACCTGCTGGTGAACGGCTCGTCCGGTATCGCCGTGGGTATGGCGACCAACATTCCGCCGCACAACATCACGGAAGTGATCAACGGCTGCCTGGCCTATATCGACGATGAAGACATCAGCATTGAAGGGCTGATGGAACATATCCCGGGCCCGGACTTCCCGACGGCGGCGATCATCAACGGTCGTCGCGGCATTGAAGAAGCGTACCGCACCGGTCGCGGCAAGATTTACATCCGTGCCCGCGCCGAAGTGGAAGCGGACGCCAAAACCGGCCGTGAAACTATCATTGTTCACGAGATCCCGTATCAGGTGAACAAAGCGCGTCTGATTGAAAAAATCGCCGAGCTGGTAAAAGAGAAACGCGTTGAAGGCATCAGCGCGCTGCGTGACGAGTCTGACAAAGACGGTATGCGCATCGTGATTGAAATCAAGCGTGACGCGGTGGGTGAGGTTGTGCTGAACAACCTGTACTCCCAGACTCAGCTTCAGGTCTCCTTCGGTATCAACATGGTTGCGCTGCACCATGGTCAGCCGAAGATCATGAACCTGAAAGAGATCCTGAGCGCGTTCGTGCGTCACCGCCGCGAAGTGGTGACCCGTCGTACCATCTTCGAACTGCGCAAAGCGCGCGATCGCGCTCATATCCTTGAAGCACTGGCGGTTGCGCTGGCGAACATCGACCCGATCATCGAGCTGATCCGCCGTGCGCCGACGCCGGCAGAAGCGAAAGCGTCGCTGGTTGCGCGTCCGTGGGATCTGGGCAACGTGGCGGCGATGCTGGAACGTGCGGGCGACGACGCCGCGCGTCCTGAGTGGCTCGAGCCTGAATTCGGCGTGCGTGACGGTCAGTACTACCTGACTGAACAGCAGGCCCAGGCGATTCTGGATCTGCGCCTGCAGAAGCTGACCGGCCTTGAGCATGAAAAACTGCTCGACGAATACAAAGAGCTGCTGGAGCAAATTGCTGAGCTGCTGCACATCCTGGGTAGCGCCGAGCGCCTGATGGAAGTGATCCGCGAAGAGCTTGAGCTGGTCCGCGATCAGTTCGGCGACGAGCGTCGTACCGAAATCACGGCCAACAGCTCTGATATCAACATTGAAGATCTGATCAACCGCGAAGACGTGGTAGTGACCCTGTCTCACCAGGGCTACGTGAAGTATCAGCCGTTGACCGACTACGAAGCACAGCGTCGTGGCGGTAAAGGTAAATCTGCGGCACGTATTAAAGAAGAAGACTTCATTGACCGTCTGCTGGTGGCTAACACCCACGATACGATCCTCTGCTTCTCCAGCCGTGGCCGTCTGTACTGGATGAAGGTCTATCAGCTGCCGGAAGCGAGCCGTGGCGCGCGTGGACGTCCAATCGTCAACCTGCTGCCGCTGGAAGCGAACGAACGTATCACCGCCATCCTGCCGGTACGCGAGTACGAAGAGGGCGTGAACGTCTTTATGGCGACCGCCAGCGGTACCGTGAAGAAAACCGCGCTGACCGAGTTCAGCCGTCCGCGTTCTGCCGGTATTATTGCGGTAAACCTGAACGAAGGCGACGAGCTGATCGGTGTGGATCTGACCTCTGGTTCTGATGAAGTGATGCTGTTCTCTGCGGCCGGTAAAGTGGTGCGCTTCAAAGAGAACGCCGTGCGCGCAATGGGTCGTACGGCGACCGGCGTGCGCGGTATCAAGCTGGCGGGTGAAGACTCCGTTGTTTCCCTGATCGTTCCACGTGGCGAAGGCGCAATCCTGACCGTCACCCAGAACGGCTACGGTAAACGTACGGCGGAAAGCGAATACCCGACCAAGTCACGCGGCACGCAGGGCGTTATCTCCATCAAGGTCACCGAGCGCAACGGTTCTGTTGTGGGCGCGGTGCAGGTGGACGATGCCGACCAGATCATGATGATCACCGATGCCGGTACGCTGGTGCGTACGCGCGTATCCGAGATCAGCGTGGTGGGCCGTAACACCCAGGGCGTTATCCTCATCCGTACGGCGGAAGATGAAAACGTGGTCGGTCTGCAACGCGTTGCTGAGCCGGTGGACGACGAAGAGCTCGATTCCATCGACGGCAGCGTCGCGGAAGGTGATGATGAAATCGCACCGGAAGCAGAGAGCGACGACGACGCAGCGGATGACGCTGACGAGTAATCTCTTCTGACGCATAAAGGGCCGGATTCCGGCCCTTTTCTTTTGCAGATGCAGATACGTGAACGTTGCGACAAGCCGCGTTTACCGCTACCTTAACCACATTCTTTTGACCCCGACGGCGGAGCCTCGCCCCTTTGAAATACCTCGTCTCCTTTCGTACCACGCTGAAAGTTTCTCGCTATCTGTTCCGGGCGCTGGCGCTCCTGCTTTGGCTGCTGGTGGCCTTGCTGTCGGTGTTTTACATCGTCAATGCGCTGAACCAGAAAGAAGCGGAGATCCGCCAGGAGTTTAATTTAAGCTCCGATCAGGCCCAGCGCTACATTCAGCGAACGTCTGACGTGATGAAGGAGCTGAAGTATATTGCCGAAAATCGGCTGACGGCAGAAAACGGTATCCTTGCCCTGCGCGGGCGCAATGACAAAACCGAAGTACCGGACTTCCAGCCGCTGTTCCCGGACTCGGATTGCTCCACCATGAGCAGCACCTGGCGCGGGTCGCTGGAATCCCTCGCCTGGTTTATGCGCTACTGGCGCGACAACTTCTCCGCCGCTTACGATCTCAACCGCGTATTCCTGATTGGCAGTGAAAACCTCTGCATGGCTGACTTTGGCCTGCGCGATGTGCCCGTCGAGCGTGATGATGCGCTGAAAAGCCTGCACGAGCGTATTGTGAAATATCGCAATGCGCCGCAGGACGAGCGCGGGAACAACATTTTCTGGATTAGCCAGGGGCCGCGCATGGGCGTGGGCTATTTCTACGCGCTGACGCCGGTCTACCTGGGTAATCGTCTGCAGGCGCTGCTGGGGATTGAACAGACCATCCGCATGGAAAACTTCTTCACGCCGGGCAGCCTGCCGATGGGCGTGACCATTCTGGATGAAAACGGGCATCAGCTGATCTCACTCGCCGGGCCGGATAAAAGTTTGAACGTCGATCCGCACTGGATGCAGGAACGCTCATGGTTTGGCTACACCTCCGGCTTCCGCGAGCTGGTGCTGAAAAAAAGCCTGCCGCCATCGTCGCTGAGCATTGTTTACTCGCTGCCGGTGGATATGGTCCTTGAGCGGATACGCATTCTTATTATGAATGCGATCCTGCTGAACCTGCTGGTGGGCGGGGCGCTGTTTACGCTGGCGCGCATGTATGAGCGGAGAATCTTTATTCCCGCCGAAAGTGACGCCCAGCGTCTGGAGGAGCACGAGCAGTTCAACCGCAAAATTGTCGCCTCGGCTCCGGTGGGGATCTGCATTCTTCGTACCCAGGACGGGACCAACATCCTGAGTAACGAGCTGGCGCACAACTACCTGAACATGCTGACGCACGAGGACCGGCAAAGGCTGACGCAAATCATCTGCGGCCAGCAGGTGAACTTTGTCGACGTGCTCACCAGCACCCACACTAACCTGCAGATCAGCTTTGTTCATTCCCGCTATCGCAATGAAAACGTAGCGATTTGCGTGCTGGTGGATGTCTCCGCGCGCGTGAAGATGGAAGAGTCGCTGCAGGAGATGGCGCAGGCCGCGGAGCAGGCCAGCCAGTCGAAATCCATGTTCCTGGCTACCGTCAGTCACGAGCTGCGTACGCCGCTGTACGGGATTATCGGTAACCTCGATCTGCTGCAGACGAAGGAATTGCCAAAAGGCGTCGACCGGCTGGTAACGGCGATGAACAACTCCTCCAGCCTGCTGCTGAAGATCATCAGCGATATTCTCGACTTCTCTAAAATTGAGTCTGAGCAGCTGAAAATCGAGCCGCGCGAGTTTTCGCCGCGTGAGGTCATGAACCACATCAGCGCCAACTATCTGCCGCTGGTGGTGCGTAAACAGCTGGGGCTCTACTGCTTCATTGAACCGGACGTGCCGCTGACGCTGCACGGCGACCCGATGCGCCTGCAGCAGGTCATCTCTAACCTGCTCAGCAATGCCATCAAATTCACCGATATCGGCTGCATTGTGCTACACGTCTGCCGGGCGGGAGATTACCTCAGCATCCGCGTGCGCGACACGGGGGTGGGCATACCGGCCAAGGAGGTGGTACGTCTGTTCGATCCGTTCTTCCAGGTCGGCACCGGCGTGCAGCGTAACTTCCAGGGCACCGGTCTGGGGCTGGCGATTTGCGAGAAGCTCGTCAGCATGATGGACGGCGACATTTCCGTGGATACCGAGCCCGGCATGGGCAGCCAGTTCACCATCCGGATACCGCTCTATTCCGCGCAGTATCCGGCAAAAGCCACGGTTGACGGGCTGAACGATAAGCGCTGCTGGCTGGCGGTCAATAATGCCTCGCTGAATGACTATCTGACGGCGCTGCTCGCCCATAGCGGCGTGAGGGTCTGCCGCTATGAAGGCCAGACGCCGGACGTGGACGATGTGCTCATCGCCGACGAGATGCCGGAACAGCCGTGGCAGGGGAGAGGAACGGTGCTCTTCTGCCGTCGCCACATTGGCATACCGGTTGAACGTGCGCCGGGGGAATGGGTGCACAGCGTCGCAACGCCGCATGAGCTGTTGAGCCTGCTGGCCCGTATCTATAAAGTCGAGCTGGAAGAGAACGACGGTGCAGTCGCGCTGCCGTCACCGGAAGGTCTGGCGTCAGTGAATGACGATATGATGATTCTGGTGGTGGATGACCATCCGATTAACCGCCGCCTGCTGGCTGACCAGCTCGGATCGCTGGGCTACCAGTGCAAAACTGCCAATGACGGCGTGGATGCGCTGAATGTGCTGAGTAAAAATCATATTGATATCGTGCTGAGCGACGTCAACATGCCTAACATGGACGGCTACCGGCTGACGCAGCGCATCCGACAGCTTGGCCTGACGCTGCCTGTCGTGGGCGTAACGGCGAACGCGCTGGCGGAAGAGAAACAGCGCTGTCTGGAGTCGGGCATGGACAGCTGCCTGTCGAAACCGGTGACGCTGGACGTGCTCAAACAAACGCTGTCTGTTTATGCGGATCGCGTGAGAAAAACCAGAATATAAAAAAGGCCCGTAAGGGCCTTTTACTTTTCACCCTCTCCCTGTGGGAGAGGGGCGGGGTGAGGGCATCAGGCCGCACACCCGCCTGGGATCAATCCTTATCCGATGCGCTCAGCGTAACGGAGGAGAGATAGTTCAGCAGGGCAATATCGTTGTCCACGCCCAGCTTCATCATTGCTGATTTTTTCTGGCTGCTGATGGTTTTAATGCTGCGGTTCAGCTTCTTGGCAATCTCGGTCACCAGGAAACCTTCGGCGAACAGGCGCAGAACTTCGCTCTCTTTCGGCGACAGGCGTTTGTCACCGTAGCCACCCGCGCTGATTTTTTCCAGCAGACGAGAGACGCTCTCAGGCGTGAACTTCTTGCCTTTCTGCAGCGCAGCCAGCGCTTTTGGCAGATCGGTCGGGGCGCCTTGCTTCAACACAATCCCTTCGATGTCCAGATCCAGCACGGCGCTCAGGATCGCCGGGTTGTTGTTCATGGTCAGAACAATAATCGAGATGTCCGGGAAGTGACGTTTAATATATTTGATGAGCGTGATCCCATCACCGTATTTGTCTCCAGGCATAGAGAGATCGGTAATGAGCACGTGCGCATCAAGCTTTGGGAGGTTATTGATCAGTGCTGTAGAGTCTTCAAATTCACCGACTACATTCACCCACTCGATCTGTTCAAGTGATTTGCGAATACCGAACAGTACAATCGGATGGTCATCGGCAATAATTACGTTCATATTGTTCATGTATAAGGCTACCTTGCTACAGCAAGCTTTTGACGTAGGCGTCAATGTCGCTGATGTATTTTTCAATGCCAGAGGCATCTTTCTCACGAATTAGATGTTCCAGCGTTTCACATAACTGCTTGCCGGGAACCAGATTAAGCATGGCAAACACCCCTTTAAGCCGGTGTGCTGTCTGTGCCAGCGCTGCAAAATCATTCGCAGCGGACTCAGTATACAACCGCTTCACATCATCTGGTACTGTATCAACAAAGAGGGAATAGTATCCGCTGGCGTGAAGCTCGGCATTTTCATTACCGCCTAACGGGGATTCCGTTATCTCTTCCTGCGCCAGCTGCTCTTCTATTAGTTGTAGTACAGCTTCCTGCATCGCATTGCTTATATTAAAGTTGACGCGCAGCTGGCCAGGGCCGATTTTCCGCACGCGTGACTCATCATCGCTTAAAAGCAAGCCCGAGGCAGTAAGATTAGACGGATTATCAGTTAAAAACAGATCAAATTCTTGACTTGCCAGCCTTTCATCCGGCGTGATGCAGGCCGCGCCCCAGTTTTCGAGCTGACGAACCACAATATTGCGGATCTCGTTTGAGGTCACATCCACCATCACCACGACGTCATCCAGCAGGCGTTCTTCATCTTCTTCCTGTGGATTGGCGGCCATTTTCACGTGCAGAGAGTAACGCGTACCCAGTGATTCACGGGCCTTGATATTCAGATGACCGCCGAGCTTACGTGCCAGCTGATCGCACAGCCAGAAGGTCAGGGCGTTAGCCTTGCCGTAATGATCGCTTTGCGTGTCATTCAGGAACGGGAAGTGCAGATTATCAATTTCACTCGCCGTCACGCCTTCCCCGGTGTCCAGAATGCGGAACGTCAGGCGATCTTCCGCCGACTCGTCGGTGCTCACTTCAAGGGTGATCTTGCCAATCTGCGTGGTGGTCACGGCGTACTGAATAATCATCAGCAGAATACGACGCAGCGCCTCGCGGTCGCCGTGACGTTCGTCATTGGCGGGTAAATGGTTGTTGATTAGCAGCTGCAGCCCTTTGCGCTTAATTACGGGCAGGACTTCGGGAACCACTTCATCGATCAGATCCTGAATGGAGAAGAGAGAAGGGGTGCCTTTCCAGAAATCATTCTCCAGCATGTTTGCCAGCTGGATCTCATCCACCATGCGGACCAGCGAGTCGGCCTGGCAGGCGAGCTGGTGGCTTTCAGACGTGTTTAACGCTGCCGCCTGGGTCGCCAGCGTTTTTAACGGCTGCTTGAAGGCATCGCCAATATTCTGCATGAATGCCGCGCGCCCCTGCTGGTTCTTCTCATACAGCCTTTGCGCCTGCTTGAGCTTTTTATTCACCAGCACTTCGCGATCCTGATCGCGAATGATGAAGATTTGCGTACGCGGTGCCACCTGGCTGCGGAACTGACGGATCTCGTAAAGTTCATTATTAATCGTGGCCTGAATAACCCCCTGGTGCTGATCCGCCATAGTGGTGATGTTCTGCAGATTAAGGTGCGGCAGCAGATGATCAGCAATTTTATTGCTCATCACCGTGCGATTCGCTTCCTGATCGTGAACTAACACCCCTAGCGGCAGCACGGAGACAATCTCTTCATTGAGCGCGCGCAATACGCGCAGCTCGTTGGTATTGCCCGCGGAGACCGCAGACGCGTCGCTCTGGCGTCCCGGCTGGAAGCGGAAGGTGCTGTAGCCAAACAGGGCCAGCGCCAGCAGACCAATATTCAGCAGCAGCGGCAGCAGAATATTTTGCAGGGTATCAAGCAGCAGCGTGCCGAACGGTACCTGCCACACCAGACGCATGCCGGTTGAGTTCAGCGACGAGGCAATTTCAATTTTCGAGCCGTTAAAGGAGATGGTGACGCTCTCTGCGGCCTCTTTGTCGGACGCCGCACGCATGTTCTGGGCGCTGCTGTCAGGCTCCAGACGGAAGCTGTCGAGCGGCATATCCGGCGGGATCAAATCATTAATGGGTAAATCGAAGGCCACGACCGTCGCCAGATGACCCGGCTGGTTAAAGGTGGTACGCAGGGTAAAATAGTGACCATTCTGCCAGGCCAATCGGCGCAGCGATGAGAAGCTCTCACGTTCATCAAGGGCATTGGCCTGCTGCAGCATTTCTGCCCGGCGGGAGTCGACAATGCTGCCGACCGTCGTCTCTTTAAATCCGGAAGAGAGATCTTTCAACGGCAGCGTCGAGATCAGGATCATGCTGTTGTCCTGACCGTTCAGATAGTACATCGACCACGGCACCGTTTCGGCGCCCCAGAGGGTATCCAGGTAGGTCGAAATACGCTGCGTCATCTCAAGGGTCGCGCTGTCGTGAGAGCCAAAGATAAGCGCTTCAGTCTTACGCTGCGGTTTTTCGAGATAGTAGACATCCTGCTTAAGCCGCGTCTCCTGAAGCCCATCTCCGGATGAGCTGGCAGGCGCTGCCGCAATGTTGTCGTAAATCTGCCAGGTGGCGTAGCGCCAGGTATCAATACGCTTGTGTACGGCGTGGGTAATATCCACCACCTGATAGCTCTTATCCTTCAGCCAGGCGTTAACCGCGCTCTGCACCATCACGCCCATTGTGACTAACAGCACCACGATCAAAAGAAGAAAGAAACGGGTGATGCTCCCGGGCAGAAGGGAGAATTTGCTTTGGGCGGTAGTTTCAGTCTGACTCATTGATATCTTTAACCCGTGATGGTCGTGCTCTGTGGCGATAGGGCAGTATAAAGGGTAATAACTGAATTTCCAGCGCCACTGTCCTTGAACAAGCGACTTTTTCGATGGCCCATGCGAGAGAGAAAGGACGTCTTAAATGTGTACAAGAACATAATGTATGTACAAATAAAAAATGCATTTCGTCAGAAAATAGCACGAATTAACAAGAAATTAAGTTTTGAGCGAATTTTCCCATTATGCACAGGGGCGAGCGTGAATTTAGTTAATAGTTGTTACAATTACGCGGCGGTAGCACAAAAAAGGAAAAGTTACGTAAAGAAGGGTAAAAAAAAACCGAATGCGATGCATCCGGTTGAATTAGGGATAAACAGACATTCAAAGCTGAATGACGGTAATAAATAAAGTTAATGATGATAGCGAGAGTTATTTTAGAGACTGGAGTCGATCTTGTTTTGTCATTCAGTGCGGTAACGTTTTTTATTTTAACTCTTTGATATGTATTGGGTCATTTTTCGTTTTGATTATAAGTGCTAAATTTCTAAGCTTTTTGTGCTTTGTAAAAGTTCCTTTTCATTTACATTTTGAAACATGTTGATGGATAAATGAAACATCTTCAAAGTTTTCGTATCATATTCGCATTGGATTATTCTGTAATTTTGCGGAGAATGAATTTGCCGACTGGTTAATGAGGGTTAACCAGTAAGCAGTGGCAATTATAAGGCATATAACAGAGGGTTAATAAAATGAAAGTTAAAGTACTGTCCCTCCTGGTACCAGCACTGCTGGTAGCAGGCGCAGCAAATGCGGCCGAAATTTATAATAAAGATGGCAACAAATTAGATCTGTACGGCAAAGTTGATGGTCTGCACTATTTCTCTGACGACAAGAGTGCTGACGGCGACCAGACCTACATGCGTCTTGGCTTCAAAGGCGAAACTCAGGTTAACGATCAACTGACCGGTTACGGCCAGTGGGAATACCAGATCCAGGGCAACACGACTGAAAGCGATAACCAGTCCTGGACACGTGTGGCGTTTGCTGGTCTGAAATTCGCTGAAGCGGGCTCTTTCGATTACGGTCGTAACTACGGCGTGATCTACGACGTAACTTCCTGGACTGACGTTCTGCCAGAATTTGGCGGCGATACCTACGGCTCAGACAACTTCCTGCAGTCTCGTGCTAACGGCGTGGCGACCTATCGTAACCAGGACTTCTTTGGTCTGGTGGATGGCCTGAACTTTGCGCTGCAGTATCAGGGTAAAAACGGTAGCGTAAGCGGCGAAAACGACACTGGTCGTAGCACCCTGAAACAGAACGGCGACGGCTACGGCGCGTCCCTGACCTATAACCTGGGTGAAGGCTTCAGCATCGGTGGTGCAATGTCTTCTTCCAAACGTACCGCTGACCAGAACAACACCGCTAACCCGGCGCTGAAAGGCGAAGGCGATCGCGCTGAAGTATATTCTGGTGGTCTGAAATACGACGCCAACAATATCTACCTGGCGGCACAATACTCACAGACCTACAACGCAACGCGTTTCGGCAACTCTCAGAGCAGCAGCGACATTTACGGTTTTGCTAACAAAGCGCAGAACTTCGAAGTGGTTGCTCAGTACCAATTCGACTTCGGCCTGCGTCCATCCGTGGCTTACCTGCAGTCCAAAGGTAAAGACATCGAAGGTTACGGCGATCAGGATCTGCTGAAATATGTTGATGTGGGTGCGACTTACTACTTCAACAAAAACATGTCCACCTACGTGGATTACAAAATCAACCTGGTTGATGAAAATGAGTTCACCCGTCAGGCCGGTATCGGCACTGATGATATCGTCGCGCTGGGTCTGGTTTACCAGTTCTAATCGCGTCATCGTGTGACTAAGGGGCCTGAAGGCCCCTTTTTTGTGCTTTTTTTTGGCCTCACAACGCAACCGTTTTGGTGTACTCTTGCCGCCCTGGCATGAGGATAATAATGAATGGACATGACTTTTTTACGCGCCAGCTTTCTGGCTATGCTTTTTTTCCTGACCGCGTGTGACGATTCCGCGCCCGTGGCGAAAACCGATGCACCCGCCGCGACGGTGCTCGAAGGCAAAACGATGGGCACCTTCTGGCGCGTCAGCGTGATGGGCCTGGATAAAACGCGCGCTGATGAACTTCGCGGTAAAATCCAGTCTCAGCTGGACGCCGACGACCAGCTGCTCTCAACCTATAAAAATGACTCGGCGCTGATGCGCTTCAATCTTTCCACCAGTACCTCCCTGTGGCCGGTGAGCGAAGCGATGGCCGATATCGTCACCGAATCAATGCGCGTGGGATATAAAACCAACGGCGCGATGGATGTCACCGTCGGGCCTCTGGTCAATCTCTGGGGATTTGGCCCGAACAAACAGCCGGATACCACACCCGATCAGGCGGCCATTGATGATGCCCGCGCCCGGACAGGGCTAAAGCATCTGACGGTGATCAACCAGTACGGCCAGCAGTATCTGCAGAAAGACATCCCCGATCTGTTTGTCGATCTGTCGACGGTAGGTGAAGGTTACGCGGCGGATCACCTTGCCGCGCTGATGACGCAGGAAGGGATATCGCGCTACCTGGTCTCCGTGGGGGGCGCGTTAGTCAGCCGGGGCATGAACGCCAGCGGTAAACCGTGGCGCGTGGCGATTCAAAAACCGACCGATCGCCAAAACGCCGTACAGGCCATTGTCGATATTAACGGGCACGGCATCAGCACTTCCGGGAGCTACCGTAACTATTACGAGCTCGACGGGAAGCGTATTTCGCACGTGATCGATCCGCTGACAGGACGTCCCATCACGCATAACCTGGTCTCGGTGACCGTGATTGCCCCCACTGCGCTGGAAGCCGACGCCTGGGATACCGGATTAATGGTTCTCGGCCCGGAAAAAGCCAAAGAGGTGGTTCGTCAGGAAGGGCTGGCGGTTTATATGATCACTAAAGAGGACGACGGGTTCAAAACCTGGAGCTCGCCGCAGTTCAACAGCTTCCTGGTGAGCGACAAAAATTAAAAAGCAAGGTTGCGGGTTTTTTATCACTGGCACTCGGGCACGCTAAAGGTATGCTTGTAAGAGGAGCTGATGATGAAAAATCCAACCTATATGAATGATGAGGATCGCTGGCAGGCCGTTCTGGCTCGCGATCCGCGCGCTGACGATCGGTTTGTCTTTGCCGTGCAGACGACGGGGATTTTCTGCCGCCCGTCATGCCGCGCCCGTCACGCGCTGCGTAAAAACGTCTGCTTTTATCCCGATGTCCAGCATGCCGTTCAGGCAGGGTTTCGCCCGTGCAAGCGCTGCATGCCGGACAAACGCGATCCGAATCAGCAAAAGCTGGCGAAAGTGGAGCACGCCTGTCGCCTTCTGGAGCAGGATCTCGCGCTGACGCTTGAAGGCCTGGCGCAGCAGGTCGCCATGAGTCCTTTCCATTTCCACCGGCTGTTTAAGTCCGTCACCGGGATGACGCCAAAAGCCTGGCAGCAGGCGGCGCGGGGGCAGCGTCTGCGCGCGGCGCTTGCGCAGGGAAACAAAATTACCGATGCCGTGCTGGCGGCAGGGTTTCCCGACAGCAGCAGCTATTACCGCAAAGCCAACGATGCGCTGGGGATGACGGCGAAGCAGTACCGCAAAGGCGAGGTAGCGGTGCGTTACGCCATCGGCGACTGTTCGCTGGGACGCTGCCTGGTTGCGGAAAGCGAGCGGGGAATTTGCGCGATACTGCTGGGCGACAACGATACCAAACTGGCAGAAGAATTTGCGACGCTGTTTCCAAACGCGGAGCATGCCCCGCAGGAAGATGCCTTTGCCCAGCGTATCAGCCAGGTCATTGCCAGTATTGATAACCACGCGGTGCCGCTGGCGCTGCCGCTGGATATACGCGGCACCGCGTTCCAGCAGCGGGTCTGGCAGGCCCTTCGTGACATCCCCTGCGGGGAAACGGCCAGCTATCAGCAGGTGGCGAAGGCAATTGGTCAGCCCAACGCGGTGCGTGCCGTCGCCGGTGCCTGTGCGGCAAACAGGCTGGCGATTGTGATCCCCTGTCACCGCGTGGTCCGCAACGACGGCTCGTTGTCGGGCTATCGCTGGGGGGCGGCGCGAAAAGCGCTATTACTGAAACGTGAGGCGAAACGCCGGGAGGGATAATGCTCGATCTTTTTGCGGATGCTGAACCGTGGCAGGAGCCGCTTGCGCCCGGGGCAGTGATCCTGCGCCGCTTTGCACTCTCCCGTGCGGCGGCATTGCTTGCCGGTATTGAAGAGGTCACGGCGGTTTCACCGTTTCGCCATATGGTGACGCCGGGCGGCTACACCATGTCGGTGGCCATGGCCAACTGCGGCGAACTGGGGTGGGCGACGAACGAACGGGGGTATGTGTATGCCCCGAACGATCCCACGACCGGCCGGCCGTGGCCTCCCATGCCTGCGGTGTTTCAGGCGCTTTGTCACGAGGCTGCCGTTGCAGCAGATTACCCTGACTTCCGGCCGGATGCCTGCCTGATTAACCGCTACGCCATCGGTGCGAAGCTCTCGCTGCATCAGGACAAAGATGAGCCCGATCTGCGCGCGCCCATCGTCTCGGTATCGTTGGGTCTGCCCGCCGTCTTCCAGTTTGGCGGATTGCGCCGCAACGATCCGCTCAGGCGCATTATGCTGGAGCACGGCGACGTGGTGGTGTGGGGCAGGGAGTCACGGCTGTACTATCACGGCATTCAGCCCCTGAAGCCCGGGGTTCATCCCCTCACTGGCGAGTACCGCTATAATCTGACTTTCCGTCAGGCGGGTTTGAGCAAACAAAAATAAGAATTATTCTTGATGTCCGCTCAGGGCAGTTTACACTGCTGGCTGATTTTTATTGTCCGGATTGCCTGCATGCAACTACTTCTTCTTGTCTGGCGTCAGTACCGCTGGCCCTTCATTGCCGTAATGGCCTTAAGCCTTGCCAGCGCGGCGCTGGGTATTGGCCTGATCGCGTTTATAAACGTGCGGCTGATCGAAATGGTCGATACCTCACTCTCGGTTCTGCCGGAGTTTCTCGGCCTGCTGCTGCTGTTGATGGCGGTTACGCTCGGCTCTCAGCTGGCGCTGACCGCGCTCGGCCACCATTTCGTTTTCCGCCTGCGCAGCGAGTTCATCAAGCGGATCCTCGACACGCAGGTTGAGCGCGTGGAGCAGCTCGGCAGCGCCTCCCTGCTGGCGGGGCTGACCAGCGACGTGCGCGCGATTACCATCGCGTTTGTCCGCCTGCCGGAGCTGGTGCAGGGGATCATCCTGACCTTTGGCTCGGCGGCCTATCTCGCCTGGCTTTCGACCAAAATGCTGGCGGTGACCGCGGTGTGGATTGCCATCACCATCTGGGGCGGTTTCGTGCTGGTGTCGCGCGTCTATAAACACATGGCGGTCCTGCGCGAAACGGAAGATAAGCTCTATAACGATTACCAGACGGTGCTGGAAGGGCGCAAAGAACTGACCCTCAACCGCGAGCGTGCCGAGCATATCTTCAATAACCTCTATATCCCGGACGCGCGCGAATACCGGCACCACATTATTCGCGCCGATACCTTCCACCTGAGCGCGGTGAACTGGTCCAACATTATGATGCTGGGCGCCATTGGCCTGGTATTCTGGATGGCGAACAGCCTGGGCTGGGCGGACACCAACGTGGCGGCGACCTACTCGCTGACCCTGCTGTTCCTGCGTACGCCGCTGCTCTCGGCCGTCGGCGCATTGCCCACCTTGCTAAGCGCGCAGGTGGCGTTTAACAAGCTTAAGAAGTTCGATCTGGCGCCATTTAAGGCTGAATTCCCGCGCCCGCAGGCCTTCCCGAACTGGCAGACCCTGGAGCTGCGCGACGTGACGTTTCGCTATCAGGACAACGCCTTCTCCGTGGGACCGGTCAACCTGACGATTCACCGCGGCGAACTGCTGTTCCTCATCGGCGGCAACGGTAGCGGAAAATCCACGCTGGCGATGTTGCTCACCGGACTTTACCAGCCGCAGTCGGGCGAGATCCTGCTGGACGGTAAGGCGCTGAGCGCGGAGAAACCCGAGGATTACCGCAAGCTTTTCTCAGCGGTATTCACCGATGTCTGGCTGTTTGACCAGCTGCTGGGGCCGGAAGGGCAGCAGGCCAATCCGGCGCTGGTTGAGAAATGGCTTGCGCAGCTGCAGATGTCGCACAAGCTGGAGCTCCAGGACGGCAAAATCCTGAACCTCAAGCTCTCTAAGGGGCAGAAAAAGCGCGTGGCGCTGCTGCTGGCGCTGGCGGAAGAGCGTGACATCATCCTGCTGGATGAATGGGCGGCGGATCAGGACCCGCACTTCCGCCGCGAGTTTTATCAGGTGCTGCTGCCGCTGATGCAGGAGATGGGCAAGACCATTTTCGCCATCAGCCACGACGATCATTACTTCATTCACGCCGACCGTCTGCTGGAGATGCGCGACGGCAGGCTGAGCGAGCTGACCGGCGACGAGCGCGATGCGGCGTCGCGTGACGCGGTGGCGCGCACGGCCTGATGTCCTCACCCTAACCCTCTCCCACAGGGAGAGGGGATAATCGTGGCCGTAATGCCGCTTTTTTCTCCATCCCGCCTCGCTGTTTATTCTTATTTACATATCCTCGCGCTATGCTTAGTCTCAACTCATTTAATGGATTTATGATTGATGTCGGTATTAAAGAAAAACAGCGCCAGGCAGCGTGACCAGGAACGTGCGCGACTCATCTGGCTTCTCACGACCGATAAAGCGGTCACGTCTACGCTATTAGGCAAACTGACCCTGGCTGAGCAATATGATGTCGGCACCTTGGCCGACGATATTGCTGAGGTAGGTGCGCTGGTTGCTCATTTACCGCCGCCGGATCTGGCGGATACCCTGGAAGCGCTTCCTTCGGAAGAGCGTCACGCCCTCTGGCGCCTGGTACAGGATCACGAGCGCGGCCAGGTTCTGCTTGAAGCCTCCGAAAACGTCTGGGATGACCTGATCGACGAGATGAGCGATCGGGATATCCTCGACGCCCTGCAAACCCTGGATATCGACGAGCAGATTTACCTTGTACAGCATCTGCCGCGTAACCTGACCGGCCGCCTGCTGGCCTCTCTGCCTGCCGATGAACGTGCGCGTGTGCGTCAGGTGATGCACTACGAGAAAAACAGCGTCGGCGCGATCATGGAGTTCGGCGTTATCACGGTACGTCCGGACGTCACGCTCGGTACCGTGCAGCGCTACCTGCGCCGCCTGGGCAAAATGCCGGACAACACCGATAAGCTGTTTGTCACCTCGCGGGATAAAACCCTGCTCGGCGAGCTGGAGCTGAAAACCATCCTGCTCAACAGCGCCCAGCAGCGGGTGAGCGAGGTGATGGAAAACGAGCCGATGGTCTTCTCCCCGGAAGACGATGCGGAAAAAGCGGCGCGTACCTTTGAACGTGATGACCTTGTGAGTGCGGCGGTCGTAGACTCCGTTGGCAAGCTGATGGGCCGTCTGACCATCGATGAAATCGTTGACGTGGTTTATGAAGAGACCGATAACGACCTGCGCGCGCTAGGCGGGATTAGCGCCGAAGATGACGTCCACGCCTCCGTCGGTAAGGCGGTGAAAACCCGCTGGGCCTGGCTGGCTATTAACCTGTGTACCGCCTTCATCGCTTCCCGTGTGATTGACGGCTTTGAACACACCATCTCGCAGCTGGTGGCGCTGGCCTCGCTGATGCCGATTGTGGCCGGAATTGGCGGCAACACCGGAAACCAGACCATCACCATGATCGTCCGCGCGCTGGCGCTGGAAAATATTCAGCCCGGTAACTTCGCCTTTCTGATCTTCAGGGAAATGGGCGTGGCGCTGATTAACGGCCTGGTATGGGGCGGCATTATGGGCGGCATCACGTGGTGGCTGTATGACGATATGGCCTTAGGCGGCGTGATGATGCTGGCGATGGTGCTGAATTTGCTGGTGGCATCGATGATGGGCGTCATTATCCCGCTGACGATGACCAAACTGGGGCGCGACCCCGCGGTGGGGTCGAGCGTGATGATCACCGCCATCACCGATACCGGCGGTTTCTTTATTTTTCTTGGGCTGGCAACGATTTTTCTGCTTTAACCCGACGCTTAATGCGGGCGGGGATCAGTGCCATGACGATAATCCCACCCAGCACGCCAACCGCCAGATTGCCGGTTGATACCGTGGCGGCTACCGTCACCAGCATCACCACCGTTTCGGCAATCGGGGCTTTTTTTATCGTGGCGGGCTGAAGGCTGTGCCAGCTGAAGGTTTTGACGGCAACAATCGCCATAATCCCCGCCAGCACCGCCATCGGGATTTTGGCCATCACTTCGCTGAGCGCCGTTACCAGGAGCAGCAGCACGATGCCCGCCGCAATGGTTGAAATGCGGCTTCGTCCTTTCCCCATCTCCACGTTAACGATGGTTTGTCCGATCATCGCGCAGCCCGCAATGCCACCGTAGAGCCCGGCCATGATATTCCCCACACCCAGCCCGATGCTCTCGCGACGCTTGCTGGAGGGCGTAACCGTCAGTTCATCCACGAGTTTTGCCGTCAGCAGGGACTCCAGCAGACCGACGAAGGCAATACTCAACGCGCACGGCCAGATAATGTTCAGCGTCTGTAAATTAAGCGGCACCAGCAGCTCGGTAAATCCAGGCAGACCGCCAGTCATTGAGCCTTCATCACCGACAGTCGGCAGGATCTGACCGGTGGTGACGGTGAAAAGGGTTAACAGCACAATCGCAATCAGCGGGGAAGGGACGCTTTTAATATAGCGCGGCACCCACAGCACAATCAGCAGCGTCAACACGAACAGGCCCACAATCAGCGGGCTTCGGCTCCAGAAATGCGGCACCTGAGCGAAGAAAATCAAAATGCCAAGGGCGTTAACAAATCCGGTCATCACCGACTGGGGAATAAAGCGCATCAGCCTTGCCATGCCCAGCACGCCAAACAGAATCTGGATCACGCCAGCCATCAGCACGGCCGGAAGAATGTACTGTACCCCGTGCTGATGCACCATCGGGCCAATCACCAGCGCTACGGAACCGGCCGCAGCCGTGACCATCGCCGGACGACCGCCCAGCACGGAAAGAGCAAGACACAGCACCACGGAGGCGATCAGGCTGACCTTCGGGTCAACGCCCGCCACCACGGAAAATGAGATCACTTCGGGGATCAGCGCCAGAGCGGTAATCACGCCCGCCAGCGTTTCACGCGCCAGTTGTTTAGGGGAGTGCAGCACGCTGGCTACACTGTCTTCAGGGGATACGGCAGAATGAGGTAAGGACATAACAGTTCGCTGGTTAGGGCAGGCTTCCGTGCGCGCGATCACAAAGTGCAGCATAGTAGCCATAAATTCCTCCTTATACCAGTTGCGCGCCGCAATCCCCTACAAACAATCCATCATTAAATTTCACAATTACAATAATTTCGTAACCTTTAAACAATATTTAAAAGTTGTTACCGTGCCCACGCAGCTTTTTTCACCTGCAATTTCCACGCATCAAGCACTTTTACACTAAGGCATAAATTATGAAAAAAATGACTGCCATGCTCTTTTCTCTGGCCGTCGGGCTCAACGCCGTCTCAATGGCAGCGAAAGCAGACGCACCAAAAGAGCAGGAAACGGACGTCCTTTTAATTGGTGGCGGCATCATGAGCGCCACGCTGGGAACCTATCTGCAAGAACTGCAGCCGGACTGGTCCATGACCATGGTCGAGCGCCTCGATGGCGTGGCGCAGGAGAGTTCGAACGGTTGGAATAACGCAGGTACGGGCCATTCGGCACTCATGGAACTGAACTATACGCCGCAGAAAAAGGACGGTTCCATTAGTATCGAGAAGGCGGTAGAGATCAACGAAGCGTTCCAGATCTCGCGTCAGTTCTGGTCCCACCAGGTCAACAGCGGCGTGATGCACGACCCGCACTCCTTCATCAATACCGTGCCGCACATGAGCTTTGTGTGGGGCGAGCAAAACGTGAATTTCCTGCGCGCGCGCTACGCTGCGCTGCAGCAGAGCACCCTGTTCCGCGGGATGAAATACTCCGAAGACCACGCGCAGATTAAAGAGTGGGCGCCGCTGGTCATGGAAGGCCGTGACCCGAACCAGAAAGTGGCGGCGACCCGTACCGAAATTGGCACCGACGTGAACTACGGCGAAATTACCCGTCAGCTGGTGGCGTCCCTGAAGAAGAAAGATAACTTCAATTTGCAGCTCAGCACCGAAGTGCGCGGCTTTAAGCGCAATGCGGACAACAGCTGGAGCGTGACCGTTGCCGATCTGAAAAACAATGAAGCCGAGCACGTCATTAAGGCGAAATTTGTCTTCATCGGTGCGGGCGGCGCGGCGCTGAAGCTGCTGCAGGAGTCCGGTATTCCTGAAGCTAACGACTACGCGGGCTTCCCGGTCGGCGGCCAGTTCCTGGTGTCCGAGAACCCGGAAGTGGTGAACCGTCACCTGGCAAAAGTGTACGGTCAGGCTTCCGTCGGTGCGCCACCGATGTCCGTTCCGCATATCGATACCCGTATGCTTGACGGTAAACGCGTGGTGCTGTTCGGACCGTTCGCGACCTTCTCAACCAAGTTCCTGAAAAACGGCTCCCTCTGGGATCTGCTGAGCGCGACCACCACCTCTAACGTCAAACCGATGATGGACGTGGGCCTGGATAATTTCGACCTGGTGAAATACCTGATTAGCCAGGTGATGCTTTCTGATGAAGAACGCTTCGAGGCGCTGAAAGAGTACTATCCGCAGGCGAAGAAAGAAGACTGGCGTCTGTGGCAGGCGGGTCAGCGCGTGCAGATCATCAAGCGCGATCCGAAAGAGGGCGGCGTGCTGCGTCTGGGGACCGAAGTGGTGAGCGATAAGGATGGCACGATTGCCGCGCTGCTGGGTGCGTCACCAGGTGCATCTACCGCTGCGCCAATTATGCTGCACCTGATGGAAAAAGTGTTTAAAGACAAAGTTGCCAGCCCGGAATGGCAGGCGAAGCTGAAAACCATTATTCCATCCTACGGCACGAAGCTGAACGGTAACGTGGATGCGACGGAACAAGAGCTGGAGTACACCAGCCGCGTGCTGCAGCTGCAGTACGTGAAGCCGCAGGCTGCGGATGCTGCGCCGAAGGCGGAGCTGAAGCCTCAGCCGGAAAACAAGCCGGTTGCGGATATCGCGCTGTAAGGTAAAAGCAAAACGGTAACATCTGTTACCGTTTTTAGTTTAGCAGGTCGGGTAAGGCGAAGCCGCCACCCGACTTGTTTTTAACGTACTACCGCTTGTCCGACCGTCTCTTCTGCCTTCCACACGCGATATTTTACTTCCACGTTTTCAGGCGTATATACCACGATCGGCAACTTGCTGTTGTAGCGCAGCAGGCTGTTGTCGCCCAGATAGGCCGTCACAAATTTCTTCTCTTTCTTGCCGTCCGGGCAGGCCATCATGGTAGAGACCGGAGAGGTCACTTTATCAAAGACGTAATAGTCATAACCCCAGCCTTCCAGGGTTTTGCTTTCCAGCTGGCCGCCCAGACGATGCTGATTGCAGTCCACTTCCAGCGTCTTGCCAATTAACAGTTCGACTTTGTAATTCGCTTCGTCCTGCTGAACCGGCAGTTGAATCACCTGACGCTTCATGCCTTTTTCCGCTTGCGGATAGGGTGCAACTTTTTCCAGCGGCTGCGCTTTTTGGGCGTCGCTGGCGAAAGCGCTGGTGCTGACGCACGCGGCGGCGAGAAGCGCGATGGCAAATTTAGGTGCGTTTTTCATTGTCATTCCTTTATGTCAAAACGGTCCTGAACAGACTAACATAACGAGTATGAATGATTGGTGTGATTTACTTACATTTTCATTATTTGCAGCGTAATAAACTTAGCATTAATCGTTTTGGCAGGTGTTTGTACTGGTGTGGAGTGTGACGGGCGTTCGTGTTATTTTAGTCCATCGATAATGTTATTCATCTGTGAAAGGGAAGAGAGATGGTTCGTGCAAAACTGAAAACACCTGAAGGCCGCAAGTTCCTCCTGGCGCTACTCGTCGTGTTTATGATTGCTGCCGCGTGCGTCGGGCGGGCCACTATTGTTGGCGTCATTGAACAGTACAACATCCCTCTCTCCGCCTGGACTACCAGCATGTATGTGCTGCAGTCTGCGATGATCTTCGTTTACAGCCTTGTCTTCACCGTTCTGCTGGCCATCCCGCTGGGCATTTTCTTCCTGGGCGGACGTGAAAAACACTGAGCATTCACCTGCTATAAGAAGCCAGCCTGCGGGCTGGCTTTTTTATATGTGATGATATTTATTCGCATTTCCAGGGTATTCTGTGTCGAACAAGGTCGTTCGACATAAAGCAGGAGATGTTCAATGTTATCCCGGTTTGCAACGCTCAGCCGGATCCCGAAAGGCGTCTGGGTTGTGGGTGGGGTCAGTATGCTGATGGATATCTCCTCGGAGATCATTCACAGCCTGCTGCCGCTGTTTATGGTCACGACGCTGGGAGCCAGCGTGATTTTCATTGGCTTGATTGAAGGCCTGGCTGAAGCCACCGCGCTGTTTATTAAAGTTTTTTCCGGTGCCATCAGTGACTACCTGGGTAAACGTAAAGGACTGGCGGTGCTGGGCTACGGTCTTGGCGCGCTGAGTAAGCCGCTGTTCGCTATCGCCTCTTCGTCGGGCATGATTCTGGGGGCACGCTTAATCGACCGGGTAGGGAAGGGGATCCGGGGCGCGCCGCGCGATGCGCTGGTCGCTGACGTTACGCCGCCGGAACTTCGCGGCGCGGCCTTTGGGCTGCGTCAGTCGATGGATACCGTCGGCGCATTTCTCGGGCCGCTGCTGGCCGTAGGCTTAATGCTGCTGTGGAACGATGATTTCCGCACGATTTTCTGGATCGCGGTGATCCCCGGCGTCCTCGCCGTGGCACTGCTTTTTTTCGGCCTGCATGAGCCGAAAACGCCCGTCGAACATAAACGCACGAACCCCATCAAAAAAGAGAACCTCAGGCGTCTCGGGAAAGGCTGCTGGTGGGTTATTGGCCTGGGCGCCATCTTCACGCTCGCACGTTTCAGTGAAGCCTTTCTTGTCCTGCGCGCACAGCAGTCGGGGGTGCCGCTGGCGCTGATCCCGCTGGTGATGGTGGCCATGAATTTGCTCTATTTCCTTTCAGCCTATCCGTTTGGCAAGTTATCGGACGGGATGAGCCACACCCGACTACTGCGGTGGGGCCTGGTGATGCTGATTGGGGCAGATATTGTGCTGGCGCTAAGCACCCACTGGGCTGGAATGCTTCTGGGCGTTGCGCTTTGGGGAGTGCATATGGGGATGACGCAGGGGCTGCTGGCGGCAATGATCGCAAAAACAGCTCCTGCGGATCTGCGCGGTACCGCCTACGGCATTTTTAGTCTGGTCAGCGGCGTGGGATTGTTAGTCGCCAGCCTGGGCGCCGGGGCCATCTGGGAAACGTTTGGCGCGGAATATACGTTTTATGCCGGAGCCGTGATTTGTCTGGTTACGCTGATGTACCTGCGCAAAACCCCGGACGAGGCAAAATAAAAAACCAGCCGTAAGAGGCTGGTTTTCAATGTGTTTTTGGTCGGCACGAGAGGATTTGAACCTCCGACCCCCGACACCCCATGACGGTGCGCTACCAGGCTGCGCTACGTGCCGACGCATAGAAAGAATACTACTCGATTCCGTTTCGAATGCAAGGGAATCCGTCGCTAACTGGTTTATTATTAATCAGTTAGCGATGAAGCGCTTCTCATCCGTCAGAACCTGTAACAGCAGGCTAAGCTGTGGTTTCTGGTCCTTCAGCCGTTCACCCTGCAGATTATAGGTCTGATAGTTCCCGTTGCTATTCAGCACCAGCGTCAGCTTCGGCGTGGTCACCACCAGCGTGTTGCCGTCGGCTGCAGTCACCCAGTTATGGCGGCGCGTGGCGCTGAAGAGATCCTGCCCCTGCGAATACTCGTTTGCTGGCGTACTGACGTGCAGCAGGCGCTGCATCAGGGTCGTCATGACGTCTTTATGTTCTGTGAGCATATTGATGCGCTGCGCCGGCGTTCCCGGCCAGTGGATCACCAGCGGAACATGCAGGTTTGGACGTGACCAGCTCATGCTCTTCGTCTCGTCGCCTAACGGTACGCCATGCCCCGCGGTCACGATCACGACCGTGTTATCAAGCTTGCCTGATTCACGTAGCGCGTCAAGCACGCGGCCAATCTGTGCGTCAACATCGCTGGCCGCGCGGCCGTAGCGGCGCGCAAAGCCTGCCTGGTTGCTGTCGTTAAGCGTTGTGCCGTTAAAGGCCACCCACGAGAACCAGCGGTTATCTTCCTGCGCGTAGCGCTGCAGCCAGTTTATCCACTGGTTTGCGGTCTGGGCATCAGACTGGCTCTGCGCGGCAGGCAGTGAGAAATCAGAGAGCAGCGCCTGGCGGTACAGTGAACTGTTGAAGCCGTCCGATGAGAACAGCCCTAACTGATAGCCCTGCTGATTAAGCCCGGTGATCAGCGCCGCAGGAATGCGCGCAGACAGCACGCCGTCCATGTATCCGGCAGAAATGCCATAGAACAGGCCAAAGATACCCGCATCGGTTGAGTTACCTGAACTCATATGCTGGGTAAACGACACGTTCTGACTCGCGAAATCGGCCAGCGCAGGCATCTGCTTCTCGTAACGAGAATAGTTGAGGCCATCGACGGTAATCAGCAGGACGTTTTGCCCGCGACCCATATCGCGATAGCGAAGATCGCTCAGTGGATACTGCACGCTAACCGCTTCCGGATTACCCTGTTCGACCAGACGGCGCTGGTACTCCTGGGCATCAAGCAGGCCGTGTTTCTCAAGGAAACGACGGGCCGTCATCGGATAAGAGAGCGGCAGGTTAGCGCGCTGCATGGTAATAGGGCGATAGAAGTTCGCATCCGCCCAGATATACATGAGGTGCGAACTGATAAATGAGACGAAAAAGAGCGCGGCGACGGGCTTCGCGTAATGGCGGCGTCGGGTCAGGCTGCGGAGCTTTTGCCAGCTCCAGGTGGCAAACAGCATCTCGATCAACAGGATCACCGGAACGCTGATGAACATCAGCTGCCAGTCGCGGGCCGTTTCGTTCTGGTCGGGGTTGATCACCAGTTCCCAGACGATAGGGTTGAGATGCAGGTGGAAGCGGGTGAACACTTCACTGTCGATAAGCAGCAGCGTCATCCCCACCGTCGCAAGGATTGCGGACAAGAACCGCATCAAACGCTGCGACATGACGATAAACGTCAGAGGAAACAGGATCAGCAGATAGGTGGCGAATACCAAAAAGCTAAAATGACCAACGACGCTTATCCAGGAGTAGATACGCCCGGTTAGCGTTGTGGGCCAGTCTGCGACAAACAGATAACGACAGCCAATTACCGTCGCCAGCAGAATGTTGAACAGGGCAAACCAGTGTCCCCAGCTGACCATCTGGGAGACTTTTTCACGGTAGCGCTGACGATTCGTCACCATAAACTGTTGTTCGTTTCCCTTAATGGGCCTGATCGTTGCTGACGGATGACTGTAACGCCTGGGCGAAAGATTTGGCGATCGCCTGACGCTGAGCCGGAGCAACGCTGGTGTTGATAAGGTTGGTGACCATATTTCCCAAAACCATCAGGGAGAGATCGGTCGGTGTTTTATGTTTTTCCAGTACGTTGACCAGCTCACTGAGCAGTTGTTCAACGTGTTCATCACTGTAGCGGGAATGTTGTGGCATAAATCAAAATCAGTTTGTTGATGAAAGGGCAACATATTACCGTAGCAACAGCTTTTTTTCCCCTTTTTTATCTGTTGTTGCACACATGTCCTGGTGGTGGTTGAATACCGCCCGGTCTAAAAGGAGAGTTTATCATGAGTCTGGAAATCAACCAGATTGCCTTGCACCAGCTTATCAAGCGTGATGAGCAAACCCTTGAAGTGGTGCTACGCGATTCGTTACTGGAACCCACGGCAACCGTTGTGGAAATGATGGCAGAGCTGCATCGCGTCTACAGCGCTAAAAATAAAGCCTATGGTCTGTTCAGCGAAGAGAGTGAGCTGGCAGATAGCCTGCGCCTGCAGCGTCAGGGTGAAGAGGATTTCCTGGCGTTTAGCCGCGCGGCAACCGGGCGTCTGCGCGACGAGCTGGCGAAATATCCGTTCGCCGACGGCGGTATTGTCCTGTTCTGCCACTATCGTTACCTGGCGGTCGAGTACCTGCTGGTTACCGTGCTGAATAACTTAAGCAGCATGCGCGTGAACGAGCAGCTGGACATCAGCTCAACGCACTATCTGGATATCAACCATGCGGATATTGTGGCGCGTATTGATTTGACCGAGTGGGAAACTAACCCGGAGTCGACCCGCTACCTCACCTTCCTGAAGGGGCGGGTGGGCCGCAAAGTGGCGGATTTCTTTATGGACTTCCTCGGTGCCAGCGAAGGCCTGAACGCCAAAGCGCAGAACAAAGGGCTGCTGCAGGCCGTTGATGACTTCACGGCGGAAGCGCAGCTCGATAAATCTGAACGCCAGACCGTACGTCAGCAGGTTTACAGCTACTGCAACGAGCAGCTGCAGGCGGGGGAAGAGATTGAACTGGAGTCCCTGTCAAAAGAGCTGGCGGGCGTCAGCGAAGTGAGCTTCCAGGAATTCACCGCGGAGAAGGGCTATGAGCTTGAGGAGAGTTTCCCGGCGGATCGCAGCACGCTGCGTCAGTTAACCAAATTTGCCGGCAGCGGCGGTGGGTTAACCATCAACTTTGACGCTATGCTGTTGGGAGAACGCATCTTCTGGGATCCGGCCACCGATACCCTGACCATCAAAGGTACGCCGCCGAACCTGCGCGATCAGCTTCAGCGCCGCACGTCTGGCGGTAAATAGCAGCCATAAAAAAACCCCGCCGAAGCGGGGTTTTCTCGACAGGTTTGCGATTATGCGCGAACGAAGTCGATGTGAGTCAGTTTTGGCTTGAACGCGTGACGCTGGACAGCCTGAACCTTCACTTTTTCTTCTTTACCGCCAACAACGATGGTCAGAACTTCGCTGTAGAACTCAGCTTTGGTCTGCATGTTCCACACTTTGTCGTGATCCAGTTCGATAGCAACTGGAGCAGCTTCGCCACCGTAAACGATAGCCGGGAACTTGTTAGCGTTACGCAGGCGGCGGCTCGCACCCTTACCCTGCACGTTACGTACTTCTGCTTCGATAGTGAACATTGATTTCTCTCTGTATTTAAAACCCTACTACAGGCGACCCAGCAGCAGGTGAGTGTTCTGCCCCACGGATGTGAAGCGGGCGGCATTTTATACTCAAATGCCCCGCACATCAATGAAAAGTCCCGTTAACCGCGCAATTCATTTGCCCGACGGAAGCGACCTTCATAGTCAAAGACCTTCTCGCGAACCTGCCAGAACTGGCCTTTCTTACGGGCGACCACGAAGTCGGGGTGGCGCAGCAGCGCCTGCTGATGCACGATATCCGCCACGGTTATCCAGCGCAGCGGCACGCCAGGCGTACGGGTATGCGGCCGGATAAACAGCTGCTCAAATGCCGTGCGCTGGGCAGGCGTCTGAACCCTGAACCGTTCGCTGACGTCAGCGCCATCCTCATCGTAATAGGTGATTTTCAGCCACTCGCCTTTTTCATCCGCGCCGGGCTGCAGCGCCATGCCGGAGCAGCGCAGCACCAGCGCATCTTTCAGCTTCAGCGCCGCTTTCAGCATGTCGTCCGGGTCCACCAGCACCGTGTCGCACTCGCGGCAGCGGCGGGCGGCGATGTCATTTTCGGCGTTGCACTGCGGGCAGTTTTTGAAGCGGAAGCGGAAATCGCACTGCTCGCGATGCCCCTCATCATCCTCAAACCAGCCCTGACAGCGGCGGCCAAAGTGTTCAATCAGCGTGCCGTCGGCGGTGGTTTTTCCCCAGAATGTGTTGGCAAAGCCGCAGGCCGGGCAAAACACCTGTACCGGCACGTTGTCGCTTTTGCCTTTTGGCGCGCCCACTTCCGGGGAGTACAGATCGTGCGGGTTGCCGGCGTAATCCAGTATCAGGCAGTCGGTTTTGCCCGGCGCCAGGCGCAGGCCACGGCCGACAATCTGCTGATACAGGCTGACGGATTCCGTCGGGCGCAGAATCGCAATCAGATCGACGTGCGGGGAGTCAAACCCGGTGGTTAATACGGAGACATTCACCAGGTAGCGGAACTGCTGGGCTTTGAAAGCCTCAATCAGCCTGTCGCGCTCCGGGCCGGGCGTTTCGCCAGTGATCAGCGCTGCGTCGTCAGCGGGTAGCAGTCCCGTGATTTCGCGCGCGTGTTCGACGGTGGCAGCAAAAATCATCACCCCTTTACGCGTTTGCGCGAACTCTTCAATCTGGCTGATGATATGCGGCGTGATCCGCTTCTGTTTTTTCAGTTCATGGTTAAGATCCGCCTCGCTGAACAGCCCGTTGCTCTGCGCCTGTAAGCGGCTGAAATCGTACTGCACGACCGGCATATCCAGCCGCTCGGGCGGCGTCAGGTAGCCGTGCTTAATCATGTAGCGCAGCGGAAGTTCATAGATACAGTCGCTGAACAGCGCTTTCTCGTCGCCGCGCACCATGCCGTGATAATGAAAGCGGTAGATCCAGCCTTTGCCCAGACGAAACGGGGTTGCCGTCAGGCCGAGCAGGCGTAAGTGAGGGTTCACCTCTTTAAGGTGAGTGAGGATTTGCTGATACTGGCTGTCGTCGTCATCGCTGATGCGGTGACATTCGTCGACAATCAGCAGCGAAAACTCGCTGCGGAACAGATCCAGGTTACGGGCCACCGACTGTACGCTGCCGAAAACCACTTTGCCGTGGCTCTCTTTGCGCTTCAGCCCGGCGGCGAAAATGTCGGCTTCCAGCCCCAGCGCACAATATTTGGCATGGTTTTGCGCCACCAGCTCTTTGACGTGGGCCAATACCAGCACGCGACCGCGCGCCAGGCGCGCCAGTTCGGCAATGACCAGGCTCTTGCCTGCACCGGTCGGGAGGACAATGGCCGCCGGTTCCCGGTGTTTACGGAACCAGGCGAGCGTCGCGTCAACGGCTTCCTGCTGATAGGGACGAAGTGTAAAAGTCATGGGGTCTCGGTTTCGTTAATCCGCATATAGTATGCCACGAAACTTTTTCCCTTGAGTGGCGCAACCAGACCATTATACTGAACCGTTCCTGACTGCTTCTTTTTTCGGACGCACGGTCCGACATCCAGCACCATTAAGGCTAAAAAGATTTCATGCGACTTGATAAGTTTATCGCTCAGCAACTCGGCGTAAGCCGCGCTATTGCCGGGCGCGAAATTCGCGCCAACCGCGTTACCGTGGATGGCGACATTGTGCGAGACAGCGCGTTCAAACTGCAGCCTGACCATCAGGTTGAGTACGACGGCAATCCGCTGACCCAGCAGCACGGTCCCCGCTATTTCATGCTCAATAAGCCGGAAGGCTATGTCTGCTCAACGGACGATCCGGATCACCCAACTGTGCTCTATTTCCTCGACGAACCGGTGGCGCATAAGCTGCACGCCGCGGGCCGCCTCGACATCGACACCACCGGTCTGGTGCTGATGACCGACGACGGTCAGTGGTCGCATCGCATCACTTCCCCGCGCCACCACTGCGAGAAAACCTATCTGGTCACGCTGGAGTCACCGGTTGCGGATGACACGGCAGAGCAATTCGCGAAAGGCGTTCAGCTGCATAATGAAAAGGATCTGACCAAACCCGCCGTGCTTGAGGTTATCACCCCGACGGAGGTCCGTTTGACCATCAGCGAAGGGCGCTACCATCAGGTGAAACGCATGTTTGCCGCCGTGGGTAACCACGTTGTGGGCCTGCACCGTGAACGCATCGGTGCGATTGCGCTCGATCCCGACCTGGCGCCCGGTGAATATCGTCCGCTGACGGAAGAAGAGATTGCCAGCGTCGGTCTGCCTTCGCACTAATTTCAGGAGAACCCTGTGACCACCAGGCCACACTCGTCGTTCAAAATTGTCTTCATTCTTGGCCTGCTGGCGATGCTGATGCCGCTGTCTATCGACATGTATCTGCCTGCGCTGCCGGTGATTTCCGCCCAGTTTGGCGTACCGGCAGGCAGCGCGCAGATGACGCTCAGCACCTATATTCTCGGTTTCGCGCTCGGACAGCTGCTGTATGGCCCAATGGCCGACAGCCTGGGGCGTAAGCCGGTTATTCTTGGCGGGACGCTGGTCTTTGCGGCTGCAGCGGTCGCCTGTGCGCTGGCGCAGAGTATCGATCAGCTGATTATCATGCGCTTCCTGCACGGGTTGGCCGCCGCTGCCGCGAGCGTGGTGATCAACGCCCTGATGCGTGATATCTACCCGAAAGAAGAGTTCTCCCGCATGATGTCGTTCGTCATGCTGGTGACGACGATTGCGCCGCTGGTGGCACCGATGGCCGGTGGTGCGGTGCTGGTGTGGTTTAGCTGGCACGCGATTTTCTGGATCCTGGCGCTGGCCGCGCTGCTGGCCTCGGCGATGATTTTCTTCTTTATTGATGAAACGCTGCCCGTCGAGCGCCGCCAGAAATTTCATATTCGAACCACGATAGGCAACTTTGCCTCGCTGTTTCGCCACAAGCGGGTGCTGAGCTACATGCTGGCGAGCGGGTTCAGCTTCGCCGGAATGTTCTCCTTCCTGAGTGCCGGGCCGTTTGTCTATATCGAGCTGAACCACGTTTCGCCGCAGCACTTTGGCTATTATTTTGCGCTCAATATCGTCTTCCTGTTTGTCCTGACCATCATTAACAGCCGCTTTGTCCGGCGGGTGGGCGCGTTGAACATGTTCCGCGCCGGGCTGTGGATCCAGTTTGTGATGGCGGTCTGGCTGGTGGTGAGCGCGTTTCTGGACGTGGGCTTCTGGGCGCTGGTGATCGGCGTGGCGGCCTTTGTCGGCTGCGTGTCGATGATCTCGTCCAATGCGATGGCGGTGATCCTCGACGAATTCCCGCACATGGCGGGAACCGCATCGTCACTGGCGGGAACCTTCCGCTTCGGGATTGGTGCCATCGTCGGGGCGTTACTCTCTATGGCGACCTTTACTACGGCCTGGCCTATGCTGTGGGCGATGGCTTTTTGCGCAACCAGCTCTGTGCTTTTCTGTCTTTACGCCAGCCGGCCGCGAAAAGCGGCGCACTAACGCGCAGATAAGGCCCGAAAGGGCCTTTTTTGTTGACGCATATCAACCAAACTCGCGTTCGTTTATTCCGTGTTTGTTTATTTTATGTAAAATCTATTTATGTAAAAAGTCACATCATTGTATTCAAAAAGGTTGAGTTAGATCGCAGAAACGGGTACATATAGCGCCGACGCGAGCCTCGATACCGATAAAAAAGCGCTGAATAGTGCAGGTTGGCGATGATGTGTTACTATAAATGTAAATAAATTGTGAAGTAAATTTTGCTTCCGGGGAACGAACGTGAATACATTACAACTCTCCATTGTCCATCGCTTGCCCCAGAGCTATCGCTGGTCGGCGGGTTTTGCAGGCTCGAAAGTTGAACCGATTCCGCAAAGCGTCGCGGGCTGTGAGAATTGCCTGGTGGCGCTCAAGCTGCTGAGCCCGAGCGACGAAAATGCGTGGCGGGTGATGGAGCGTCTCAGCCAGGCCCTGACGGATATCGAAGTGGACAGCTCCGTACTGGAGTGCGAAGGGGAGCCGTGCCTGTTTGTCAAAAGCCAGGACGAATTCGCCGCGACCTGCCGCCTGAAAAATTTTGGCGTTGCGATTGCTGAACCTTTCTCCGGCCAGTATCCGTTTTAAGCGCTAGTCTGCCGCGAGCAGCTGGCGCGTGTAGCTCTGCGTTGGCGCAGTAAATACGCGCTGGCAATCACCCTGTTCGACCACCTCACCCTGTCGTAGCACAATCACCTGATGGCATAGCGCCCGAACCACCTGTAGATCATGGCTGATAAAGATATAGGCCAGCCGGTGCTTTTCCTGTAGCCCTTTGAGCAGTGCCAGGATCTGCGCCTGTACGGTTCTGTCCAGAGACGAGGTCGGTTCATCCAGAATAATCAGCTCCGGTTTCAGGATCAGCGCGCGGGCGATGGCGATACGCTGGCGCTGTCCGCCGGAAAATTCCGCAGGGTAGCGGTGGCGAGTGTCGGGATCTAAGCCCACTTCCGCCATCACCCGCATGACCTCCTGTTCCCGCTGTTGCGCACTCAGGTCAGGCTGGTGAACGCGCAGGCCCTCTTCGATAATCTGCAACACGCTGAGGCGCGGGTTAAGCGAGGAGTTGGGATCCTGAAATACCACCTGCATGCGGGGCCGCACGGGCAGCATCTGGCGGCGGTTCCAGCGGTGCAACGGCATATCGTCAAACAGGATCTCGCCCTGAGAGGCAATTAAGCGCAGCAGCGCCAGACCGGTAGTGCTTTTCCCCGAACCGGATTCGCCCACCAGCCCCAGGGATTCACCCGGTCGCAGCGAGAAGCGGATATTTTTCAGCACCGGGTTCTGGTCAACGATGCGCCGCAGAACGCCTTTGCGGATCGGGAACGAGACGGATAAATCATCGACGCGCAGCAGCGGTGTGCTGTCTGCCGTGAGAGGCACCGGGTCGCCGGAAGGTTCGCTGTCGAGCAGGCGCTGTGTATAGGGATGCTGCGGCGCGTTCAGCAGCGTGGACGCGGTATTCTGTTCAACGCAGCGCCCGTTTTGCATGACCGCGACGCTGTCGGCCAGCTTTTTCACGATGCTCAGGTTGTGCGTGATAAACAGCAGGCTCATGTCCAGCTCGTCACGCAGCTCCCTCAAGAGCGTCAGAATTTGCGCCTGCACCGTGACGTCCAGCGCCGTCGTCGGCTCGTCGGCAATCAACAGTTCGGGGCGCGTGAGCAGGGCCATGGCAATCATTACCCGCTGGCGTTCGCCGCCGGAGAGCTGATGCGGAAAATCATTCAGCCGTTTGGCCGCGTTGCGTATGCCTGTTCGTTCCAGACAATCCAGAATTTCGCCCCGCGCGGCCTCTTTGCGCATCCCCCGATGAAGTGACAGCACTTCATAGAGCTGTTTTTCCAGCGTATGCAGTGGGTTGAGCGACACCATCGGCTCCTGGAAGATCATGGCAATCTTATTGCCGCGAATACCGCGCAGGGTATGTTCATCAGCGTGCAGCAGCGAACTGCCGTGGAACAGAATATCCCCTTGCGGATAGCTCACGGGCGGGGAGGGCAGCAGACGCAGGATGGAGAGCGCCGAGACGCTCTTGCCCGAACCGGATTCACCCACCAGCGCCAGCGTTTCACCGCGCTGGATCTGCAGCGACAGGTCGGTGACCACGGTACGTGTCTCGCCCTGCTTCGAGAAGGCAATCGACAGGCGATCAATACTGAGAAGAGGCTGCGTCATCTTATACCGCCTTGTTGGGATCGAAGGCATCGCGCACGGCTTCGCCAATAAAAATCAGCAGCGAAAGCAGCACGGCCACGGAAAGAAAGGCGGTGATGCCCAGCCACGGCGCCTGCAGGTTGTTCTTGCCCTGCAGCAGCAGTTCGCCGAGCGACGGCGACCCCAGCGGCAGGCCGAAGCCCAGAAAGTCCAGCGAGGTGAGGGTGGTGATGGAGCTGCACAGAATAAAGGGCAGGAAGGTGAGGGTTGCCACCACGGCGTTAGGCAGCATATGGCGGAAGATAATTCCCCGGTCGCTCACCCCAAGCGCCTGCGCGGCGCGAATATAGTCGAAATTACGGGTGCGCAGAAACTCTGCCCGCACCACGCCCACCAGCGCCATCCAGCCGAACAGAACGGTGATGCCCAGCAGCCACCAGAAGCCCGGCTGTACCACGCTGGAAAGCAGAATGATCAGAAACAGCGTTGGCATACCGGACCAGACTTCGATGATACGCTGCCCCCACAGGTCAATTTTTCCGCCGTAGTAGCCCTGAACGGCGCCGGCCACTACGCCCATTACGCTGGAGAAGACGGTCAGCATCAGTCCAAAGAGAATAGAAATCCGCGTACCGTACAGGATGCGCGCCAGCACGTCGCCGCCGTTGGCATCTGTTCCCAGCCAGTTTTGCGCAGAGGGCGGAGAAGGGAAGGGGGTTGTGGTCGCGAAGTTAATGCTGTTGGCGCCAAAGCGTACCGGAGCCCAGAGGGCCCAGCCGTGCTGTTCGATCTGCTGGCGCAGCCACGGATCCTGGTACTCCGCCGGGGTGGCAAACGGGCCGCCGAAGTCGCTTTCACTGTAGTTAGCCAGTACCGGCACGTACCAGCGGTCGTTAAAGTGCACCAGCAACGGTTTGTCGTTGGCGATCAGCTCCGAACACATGCTCAGGACAAACAGGACAGCAAAAATCCACAGCGACCAGTAGCCGCGGCGGTTATGGCGAAAACGGGCCCAGCGGGCTTGGTTAACGGGGCTTAAACGCGGCATCAGCGGCCCTCAAAATCAATTCGGGGATCGACCAGCGTATAGCTGATATCGCTGATGATATTCAGCAGCAGGCCAATCAGGGTGAAAATATAGAGCGTGCCAAACATTACCGGATAATCGCGCGATACGGTGGCTTCGTAGCCCAGCAGGCCCAGACCGTTGAGCGAGAACATCACCTCAATCAGCAGCGAGCCGGTAAAAAACATACTGATGAACGTGGCCGGAAACCCGGCAATCACCAGCAGCATGGCGTTGCGGAAGACATGTTTCCACATGATCTGTTTTTCGCTGACCCCTTTGGCGCGGGCGGTGACGACATACTGCTTGCGGATCTCATCGAGAAAGGCGTTTTTGGTCAACATGGTCAGGGCGGCAAACCCGCCGATCACCGTCGCCAGCACCGGCAGCGTGATATGCCAGAGATAGTCGGTGATTTTCTGGTACCACGGCAGCGTGCTGAAATCGGCGGAGACCAGCCCCCGCAGCGGGAAGATGTCGAAATAGCTGCCGCCGGCAAAGAAGACAATCAGCAGAACGGCAAACAGAAACGCCGGAATAGCATAGCCGATGATGATGAAGGTGCTGCTCCAGATATCGAAGCGGCTGCCGTTATGCACCGCTTTTCGGATCCCGAGCGGTATAGAGACCAGATAGATAATCAGCGTCCCCCACAGCCCCAGCGTGACCGAAACCGGCAGGCTTTGCTTGATCAACGTTAATACGGACGCACTGCGGAACAGGCTATCGCCAAAATCAAAGCGGATATAATCCCAGAGCATCTTGAAATAGCGCTCGTGTATCGGCTTATCAAATCCGTAGCGATGGGTGATCTCGGCGATCACTTCAGGATCCAGCCCGCGCCCGCCGCGGTAGTGGCTTTCACTGATATTCCCCACGCCGGTTCGCGCATGGCTGGCGCCCATGCCTTCTCCGCCGCCGCCGGGCATGCCGCCGCTGTTGCCAAACTCAATGGCGGCAATGGCCTGGTCGACCGGCCCGCCCGGGGCAATTTGCACGATAAAAAAGTTAATGGTGATAATGGCCCACAGCGTGGGAATGACCAGCAGAAGACGGCGTATTAAATAGGCACCCATGATAATTCCTTATCGCCGCTCGGCGGGCAGTCTGGCGGCTTTATTCACGTCATACCACCAGGTGTCAAAGCCCAGAGAATAGACAGGGCGCACGGCAGGCACGGAGAACTTGTCCCAGCGCGCAAGGCGGTCTTCGCCCATATACCACATGGGCAGCATGTAGTAGTTCCAGGTTAACACCCTGTCGAGGGCGCGACCAAGCGGCAAGAGCTTATCTTTATCGCCCTGCGCCGCCACAATTTTCGCAATCAGGGCATCAATCGCCGGGCTTTTTACGCCTGGCGCATTGTACGAGGAGTCGATGTAGCTGGAGGCCCAGGAGATTTGCAGATCCGAGCTGGGCCACGGCTGTGCGGGCCACAGGCGTTGCATCATGTCGTAATCACGGCTGCGCATGCGGTTGGTGATCTGCGCGTTATCGACCTGGCGAATGTTCATGGTGATCCCCAGCCGCGCAAGGTTGTGCTTAAACGGCAGCACCCACTGATCGTTGCCGCCGGAGGAGAGCAGCAGTTCAAAGCTTAAAGGCTTGCCGGTTTTCGCATTGACGCGTTTCTGGTTCTTCAGCTGCCAGCCTGCCTCATCCAGCAGCTTGCTGGCCTTCAGCAGGTTGTCGCGGTCGTAGCCGTCACCCTTTGAAGCGGGCGGCTGAAATACCGTGGTAAACACCTCCGGCGGCACTTCCGCTTTCAGCGGCGCCAGCAGGAGCAGTTCGTCGGCTTTAGGGTAGTCGCGCGCGGCATATTCGGTGTTCTGGAAATAGCTGTTCGCGCGGCTGTACGCCCCGTAAAACAGGGCTTTGTTCATCCATTCAAAATCGAAGGCCAGGGAAATGGCTTCCCGAACGCGGCGGTCGGTAAATACCGGGCGCTGAATATTAAACGCCAGCCAGCGCGTGTCCTGGGCGGATTCGTTTTTGTGCTCGTCTTTGACGATGTAGCCTTTCGTGAAGTTTTTGCCGATATAGCGGGTCGCCCAGTTTTTGGCGCTGTTCTCCACGCGTAAATCGAAGGCGCCGGCCTTGAACGCTTCAAACGCCACGTTATCGTCGAGGTAGTAGTCATAGCGAAGGGTGTCGAAATTCCAGCGCCCGCGGTTTACCGGCAGGTTAGCCGCCCAGTAATCTTTCACTCGGGAATAGACCACGTACTGCCCCATGCGCCAGTCGGTAATGCGGTAAGGGCCACCGGCCAGCGGCGGCGTGGAGAGCGGGTCGCTTAACTTATGGTTTTTCCAGAACGATTCAGGCATCACCGGCAGCGAGAACAGGCTAAGCATATTCTCTTTGTTCGGTTCGCTCAGCTCAATGCGTACGGTGAGGGGCGCAATGGCGCGCACCGTTGCGCCTTTATACACAATGCGGAACTGAGGAACGCCTTCGGTCATAAATTTATGAAACGTAAAAGCGACGTCGCTGGCCTTGACCGGCGTGCCGTCGTGAAAGCGGGCCCGGGGGTTTAGGGTAATTTCGGCCCAGGCGAAGTTATCCGCGTAGCGCACGTTATCGGCAATCAGCGGGTAATAGCTGCCGGGTTCATCATCCGACGTGACAAAAAGCGTGTCATAGAGCGATTCCGTTCGCGCCGCGGCCACGCCGCGCAGGGCGAAGCGGTTAAAGTTGTCGAACGTTCCGGTAGCCGAGAGCGTGACCTTTCCACCCTTAGGGGCGGCAGGATTGACGTAATCGAAGTGCGTAAAATTGACCGCGTATTTTGGCTCGCCAATCACGGCGAACGCGATGTTCTCTTTGATGGTTTGCGCCTGGCTGGACAGGCTCACGACTGCCAACCAAAGCAACATAAAGCGCATAAACATCTCGCGGCGGCTCCCTCTTTTACAGACCGGCTCAGTTAAGCTGAATAATAAGTGACGCCACGGGCAATGTGAAATTATTCCCCGTCAGGCGACACTGTATTTTGCCACGTGCGGAACTGCTCCAGCGGCATCGGGCGGCTAATCCAGTAACCCTGCAGGTAATTAACCCCATGCTCGCGCAGCCAGGCCGCCTGTTCCGGTGTTTCCACCCCTTCCGCAACGGTCGACATATTCAGTCGTCTTGCCAGCGTCAGTACGGCATCCAGCACTGGTGAGGTGACGGTTTCTGTGCCAATGGCGTTGACAAAACCACGGTCGATTTTCAGGTAGTCCATGGTGAAATGTTCAAGATAAATCAGCGCGCTGTGGCCGGTGCCGAAATCGTCGATGGCAATTTCAAACCCTTCGTTATGCAGCCATTCGAAGAGGCTGTTAGCTTCCCGATGGTTAAGCATATCGCGCTCGGTAATTTCCAGCACGATCTGGAAATAATCCGGCGGCAGTAACGCTTTGAAGGTGCGCATATCGTCTTTGAAGCTTTCCGCATGCAGATGACCCGGTGCAATGTTGATGCCCACCTTTGCGCCCGGAGGTAACAGCGTTTGTAATACAGGAGCGTCGTGAATGATAAGATCAAAGAGATGCAGCGTCAGCGGGACAATCAGCTTCTGCGCTTCGGCAAAATTAATAAACGCGTCCGGCGGAATTTCTCCCATTGTCGGGTGTTTCCAGCGCATCAGGACTTCAAGCCCGGTCATCCTGAGCGATTTGGCATCGACGACGGGCTGATAGACCACATAAAACTGACCATGCTTGATGGCGCTTAAAATTTCTTTACCCGGGTTGAGACGCAGGGTGAGGATATAGAAGTTAAGCGACCCAGCCGCAATGCCGCATAATAGCCCGAAGAACAGGGCAAAAAGGATCTCCGCGCTTGTCCACTCCCTGGCGTACAGTTTGATGGTCAGAGGGACTTCTTTGAGCGTCGCGGTTCGCGCTGGCGTTTGATGTAAATCACTCGCCCTGACAATGTTGCTCGACGAGGTGGATAATGCCTTGTCGCCGATGATAATCGCGATGCCGGCAAACTCGTCCTGGCGTGCGGTATAAAGCAGGTACGGCGTCAGGTTGAGATTCACAGAGGTGAACACGCCGCCGTCTTTTACTAAAGGATTACGATACCAGATGGCAATGGCAGGTCTATGGGGCAGCATGGGCGTGCCGGGCAGAAGTGCGATATCAAGCGGCTTGTTGATGTGCAGTTCGGGTATCAGCTCCTCCATCGGGGTATTCATTGGCCCTGTGGCTGACGAGCAGAAGGCCAGTTTGTTTCTGACCAGCAGGAAGGCGCGCACGTTGATGCTGAAGGCTGCACGCGAGGTAAGCTGCGCGTTAACGTCCTGGCAATTATTTAGCGTGAGCGGCTGGAGCACATCGATAGAGGTTTTCAGCTCCTCGAAATAGTTCTCCATGTAGATGCGCACGTCCTTAATCAGCGTATCGAACCGGACTTCCCGCTTGTGGTAGCTCCAGAAAAACTGCAATGAACCCAGGAGCAGGGCTGCGACCAGGCCGGTAATAATGCTGAGGATCAGTATCTTTCTTTGACTGGAGAAGTAGCGGGTGAGCATAAACGTCGTGGTTCCTGAATTGCCGCTGATTGTATTCATTGTAACGGGCAAAAAAAAACACCGCCGAAGCAGTGCTTTTTTTTATTGTATCGCCAGCCAAGGGATAACCAACGATACAATTATCATATTAACTGCGGGTCAGTACGCGGCGCGCTTCGTTGTAGCGCTTCTTCCAGTACGGTTCATTCATGCTGGAAATGGTCACACCGCTGCTGGTGGAGGCATGTACAAACTGGTCATTACCAATGTAGATACCCACATGTCGACCGGTAGAGCCTGCACGGAACAGCACTAAATCGCCGGTGCGCAGTTTGGTACGTGAAATCGACTTGCCCATCTCCTGCTGTTCGTAGGTCGAACGCGGAAGATCTAACCCAAATTGCTCGCGGAACGTACGCTGTACAAAGCCTGAACAATCAATGCCTTTTTTAGTGCTGCCGCCAAGACGGTAACGCACGCCTTTCCAGTCAGCATACTGGTCCATAATGCGGGACTTCACGTCCAGATTACGTACCATATTTTCAAATTCATCCTGAGAGGCTTGCAGTGAAGAGGAATCTTCCATTCCCACAACACGCGTCTCAGGATGCATATTCTTTGCGGTGTTCGATGTACTACATGCAGATAACAGTACCGCGACTGCTATCGCCGGGATCCCCCGTAAGATATATCTCAGAAACGGTTGAGATTTGACCATTTTGTTTATTTTCCCTTGAAGTCCTTAACGACAAATATCGTTATAAAAATGCCAAACGTGACGAGACTAATTATCTGTTCACATTGAGACAATTGTTTCTGGTGACATTTGTGGTGCAGCGCACAAAATTATTCACCATCGAAATAATTATCTCCATGGGGCAAAACGAGTTCGAGATTAACCGATTGCCAGGGCTATTGCGAGTAAAAAGAGCCTTTTTTTTATAAGAAATTGTGATACAGAAAGTAAAAATTTGTCATTGCACAAAATAGCGGCAGATCCGCCGCGTAATCGTGCAATTGCTTCATTTTTATCACGAATGTGATGACAAGAATATGACAGCGCAGAAAGATCGCGGGAAGGGCATTATCAGGGATCGTGATGATCCCCGATAGTTTACGTTAAAAAACGGTAATTATTTGTTCAATTTTTGTTGCTTTCTACGCGGAAGATAGCGATCGAAAAGGGTAATTAGGCGATCGCTCAAAGGCGTCATCAGAACCCACGGCAGACCAATCAGCACCGCGGAAAGGGAACCCACGACAATATCCGTCAGCCAGTGCGCGCCAATCATCACGCGCGGGAAGGCAAATATCACCACAATAAGCAGGGCGATTGCGAACGCCTTCTTACCGAAATAGCGCAGCATGAACCCAGAAAAAATAAGCAGCATCATGCCGTGATCGCCCGGGAAACTGTCCTTCGAGGCATCTTTTGTTGGAATATGCAGCAGTTCACTCACGCGATAAATATTCGGGAAAGAGAGCGAAGGACTTGCACGTTTTACCGGCATCAGATGTTGCGCCAGCTGATTAATGATCACCGCAGCCAGAAGCATCACCAGTCCGATAATCAGGATGCGGCGACGCCCCGTGTCATCCTCTTTGAGCCAGAAAGAGAGCATCAGGCAGCCCATGGCCAGCAGGGAAAAGCCGTCAAAGGCGCGGTTATTGGTAATTGCTACCAGCCACAGAAAGGCGTCACTCTTCACCAGCCCCTGGTTGAAGAAATGAAACAGGGATGAATCCAGCGGGAACCAGAAACCGTGATTCACCGGGATATACCAGGAGAAAAAGAGCGCCAGACCGGCGACATTAAGCAGTAGTATCTGGGGAATTCGAGTCGTCATAACGTTCTGCATTGAGTGAAAACTGGGGCAACGTTAGCCGCCCGAACTTAAACGAAGCTTCAACAGGCTGGACTGCAGGGCATTCCAGTCGGCGTTAACCGCACTAATTAACTCTATTCGGCTGTCAGGTGGCGCGACGTTTTGCGTTTCGATAAAGAAATCGTCGCCCTGGCGGTTGATCCGCACCAGCCCGTCTGGCGTGCGCATGATCCCTTTCACGCGCTCGACCGGCGCAAGCCTGGCCCACTCAAGGATGCCAATGGTGTCGAAAACGGTGTCGGCATCGAAAATCCATCCGCAGGCCTGATACCCCTGACCGCTGTTAAGGTTACGACGCCAGCGCTGGTGTTCCGGCAGGCTAAGCGCGGCCAGACCCTGCTTCGCAGAATGGTGATGCGCATGCTCTGCGCTGACCGGGAGTTGCGCCAGGTTCAGGCGGGGAAGATCCAGCAGGGCGCTATCAATATTCCCCTGAGTGGCCTGCACCCGCGTCCGATTGCCGCCGAAATGCTGCCACCACGCGTCCAGCGCGGCCCGGCTTTCCGCCGTGGCGCGATCTTCTTTATTGGCGACAATAACGTCTGCTGCGGCGAGCTGATCGCGAAAGTTCTCATTGGCCACCGCTTTTTCATCCAGAAGCTGACGCGGATCGAGCAGGCACAGCGTGGCGCGAAGATCGATCCACGGCTCGTAAACCGGGGCGGTCAGTAAATCGAGGATCTGCTTCGGGTGGCCCAGACCGGTAGGTTCAATCAGCAGGCGGTCCGGTTTGCCCTGACGCAGCAGCGTATTGAGGCCTACCTGCATCGGTAAGCCGTTTACGCAGCACATGCATCCGCCGGGGATCTCTTTAATCATTGCGCCGCTGGATGATAGCAACGCGCCATCAATGCCCACTTCGCCGAATTCATTGACCAGCACGGCCCATTTCTCGGCGGGATCTTTATTCGCCAGCAGATGAAGAATAGAGGTGGTTTTACCGCTGCCGAGAAAACCGGTGATGAGGTTGGTTTTGGTCACGTGCGCTCCGCAAGAGAATTGTGATGCTATAACACTATGCTCTTATCCTGGCGAAAAACGGGCGCAATGAGAAGGGGGAGGGCGAACGGAGGCAATGTCCGTTCGCATTAAGCGCAATAATCGCTAAAGATTTAACGTTTCAATAACAGCCTGGCGTGCGCCACGGCGGGTGATGCGCTGGTACGCCTGGCTGACAGCCTCAGCGAAAACGCTATTTTGCGCGAGATCGTGACCGAAGACCTCGCTCAGCCCCAGCAGCGCATTGACGCGGTCGGCGTCGCTGCTGGCCTCGACAATCGTGCGGATTTTATCGCTGAGGGGATCGCGAACGTCAATCGCGTTGCCGCGTTCGTCGAACCCGCTGACGTAGCGTATCCAGCCAGCGACGCCCAGCGCCAGCAGCGGCCATTCCGTTTTACGCTCAAGGTGGACGCGGATGCCATCCAGCATTCGCTGCGGCAGCTTCTGGCTACCGTCCATCGCGATTTGCCAGGTACGGTGCTGCAGCGCCGGGTTAGCAAAGCGATCAATCAGGCTGTCGGCATAGGCAGTCAGGTCGACATCCTTTATACGCAGCGTAGGCGCCTGTTCATCCAGCATTAGCCGCCGGGCGGCTTCGCGGAAGGTGGCGTCCTCCATGCATTCATTAATATGCGCGTACCCGGCGAGATACCCCAGATACGCCAGGAAAGAGTGGCTGCCGTTAAGCATGCGTAATTTCATCTGCTCCCAGGGCAGAACGTCCTGCACCATCTGAACGCCCGCCACTTCCCACTCCGGACGCCCGGCGACAAAATTATCTTCCACTACCCACTGAATAAACGGCTCGCAGCTTATGGCGCACGGATCGTCAACGCCGAGCGCGTCGGCGATCTCCGCAAGCGAGGCCTCCGTCGCGGCGGGAACAATTCTGTCGACCATCGTTCCCGGAAAACTCACGTGGCCCTCGATCCACTCCGCCAGCGCCGGGGAGCGCTTTTGCGCCATGCCAAGCACCGCATTTTTCACCACGTGGCCGTTGTCCGGAATGTTGTCGCAGGAAAGCACGGTAAACGCAGGCAAGCCGCGCTCGCGGCGGCGATTAAGGGCTTCGACCAGGATCCCCGGCGCGGAATGCGGCTCAGCGGGATTTTCCAGATCGTGGACGATCCGGGCGTTTTGTAAATCCAGCTTACCGGTCGCGGGATCGATGCAGTAGCCTTTCTCCGTAATGGTGAGCGACACAATCGCCACCTGCGGCTCGCAAAACTTCTCTATTATCGCGGGCAGAGAGTCCAGCTTTGCATTCAGGCATTCATGTACGGCCCCGACAATAATCGGCTGATTTCCTTCAGCACCTTTCTCCAGCACGGTAAACAGGTGATCCTGCGCGCGCAGCTGGCTCATCAGCATGTCGCCGCTGAACAGGCTAATCTCACAAATTCCCCAGTCGCCGCCTTTTTCATTCAGCACCCGGTTTGTTAACAATGCCTGATGCGCGCGGTGAAACGCACCGAAGCCGAAATGGACGATGCGGGAGCGCAGTTGATGACGATCGTAGCGCGGTTGTTGAACCTGGGCTGGAAGGGCGGTTGAGGCAATTGTCTTCATGAAATACACACCTGATTAACCATTAATTAACAATGCCAGTCTAAAGTTATATGACAGCAAATAAAATTGGTAAGCCGTAAATATCCCCGTTCTGTGAGTTTGATCAATCAATGTGTGGCGGCGTGTTGACCCTTTACAGTAAACATGTATGGTAGTCGTCATTGCAGTAACCCATATTGGTATAACAACTTGAGAGGATGAGGCAATGGAACAAACCTGGCGTTGGTACGGGCCGAACGATCCGGTTTCTCTTGATGATGTGCGTCAGGCTGGCGCAACGGGTGTCGTCACGGCGCTGCATCACATTCCTAACGGCCAGGTATGGCCGGTTGAGGAGATTCAACAGCGTCAGGCGCTGCTGGCGGAGAAGGGGTTAACCTGGTCTGTGGTAGAAAGCATTCCGGTTCACGAAGATATCAAAACCCATTCCGGGGAATACCGGACCTGGATTGCAAACTATCAGCAGAGCATTCGCAACCTGGCGGCCTGCGGCATTGATACGGTCTGCTATAACTTCATGCCGATTCTGGACTGGACGCGTACCGACCTGGAATATCAGATGCCGGACGGCTCGAAAGCGCTGCGTTTTGACCAGATTGCCTTTGCGGCGTTTGAGCTGCACATTCTGAAACGCCCGGGCGCCGAAGCGGATTACACCGCTGAAGAGCAGCAGCAGGCCCTTGAATGGTTCAATGCCGCCAGTGAAGCGGACGTTGAGAAGCTGACCCGCAATATCATTGCTGGCCTGCCGGGTGCGGAAGAGGGGTACACGCTGGACCAGTTCCGCGCGCGTCTGGCGGAATACGGCAATATTGATAAGCAGCAGCTGCGTGAAAACATGGCGTATTTCCTGCGCGCTATCGTTCCGGTTGCGGAAGAAGCCGGCGTGCGTCTGGCGGTACACCCGGACGATCCGCCGCGTCCTATCCTCGGCCTGCCGCGTATCGTGTCTACGATTGAAGATATGCAATGGCTGAAAGAGACGGTCGACAGCATCTATAACGGCTTTACCATGTGTACCGGCTCCTACGGCGTGCGCGCTGATAATGACCTCGTGCGGATGATAGAAACCTTTGGCGATCGCATTCACTTTACGCATCTGCGTGCGACCTGCCGTGAAGAGAACCCAAAAACCTTCCATGAGGCGGCGCACCTTGGCGGTGATGTGAATATGGTGGCGGTGGTGGACGCTATTCTGGCTGAAGAGGCGCGTCGCAAGCAGGCGGGCGATGTGCGTCCTATTCCGTTCCGTCCGGATCACGGACACCAGATGCTGGACGATCTGCGTAAGAAAACCAACCCGGGCTATTCGGCGATTGGCCGACTGAAGGGGATGGCGGAAGTGCGAGGGGTCGAGCTGGCGCTGAAGATGACGAAGTATCCGGAGCTTCTGTAACCGGAATTGTCGGGTGGCGAAGCCGCCACCCGACAAATGCCATAATCAGTCAGCACGACCCATATAGCGTTTTTCTTCAATATGGATGCGGATCTTCTCGCCAGCGGAGAGATATTCCGGCACCTGCACAACCAGCCCGGTAGTCAGGGTCGCTGGTTTGTTGCGCGCACTTGCTGACGCGCCTTTGATGCCCGGCGCGGTTTCAACGATTTCCAGATCCACGGTCTGCGGCAGTTCAAGCGCCAGCAGCACGCCGTCCCAGGTCAGCACCTGCATGTCTGGCATACCGCCTTCAGGAATGAACAGCAGCTCTTCTTCGATCTGATCTTTGGTGAAGATGTACGGGGTGTAATCTTCTTTATCCATGAACACGTATTCGTTGCCGTCGATGTAGGAGAAATCAACGTAGCGACGGGTCAGAGTCACGGTATCAACGATATCGTCACCTTTAAAACGTTCTTCCACCTTCAGGCCGGTACGCACATCGGCGAAACGCATTTTGTACAGCGTCGCTGCACCACGGGCGCTTGGTGCCTGAATGTCGATGTCTTTCACAATCAGCAATTTGCCGTTGTAATTCAGTACCATACCTTTCTTAATTTCGTTCGCTCTTGGCATTGCAGTAATCCTGTCTACGGGAGGTAAAAAATATCGCGCCAAATTACTCGCGCGCGGCCTTTCAGGCAAGTGGAAATCGTGGCTTTTGCTATCAATACGCAAAAGGTGTTACTGTGCGCCCGATGCCCGACTGTACGGGTGTTCGCCACCGAGAGAGCATGTATGGATTGTCGTCCAGATTGCGGCGCGTGCTGTACCGCTCCGTCCATTTCAAGCCCCATTCCAGGCATGCCTGAAGGCAAGCCCGCCAATACCCGCTGCGTTCAGCTCTCTGAATCCAACCTGTGTATGATCTTTGAGTCTCCCCTGCGCCCGAAGGTCTGTTCCGGGCTTCAGCCATCAGCTGAAATGTGCGGCAGCACGCGCGCGCAGGCAATGACATGGCTGCTGGAGCTGGAAGCGCTCACTGCGCCTTAAACGTCTTTGATCCTCGCCAGACAGCCAATCGTCAGCGTACACATCACCAGCGCAATCCAGAACACCGTGTGGTAGTTCCAGATCTCGGCAACGATACCGGCCATCGAGCCCGCAATAATCCAGCCCACGCGGGTGGTATTAGTATAAAGGGTGGTGGCGGCACCTGCCTGCCCCGGCATCAGATCCTGGAAGTAGAGCATGCCAATCCCCGCCAGGATGCCGATATACACGGCGTTCAGCAGCTGTAAAGCAAGAAGCAGGGCTGGCGTATGGACCGTCAGCATGCCAACGTAGAATAGCAGCCCGGCGACGGCCGCGATGCGCATTAAAAAACGCTTTCCAAAACGCTTCGCATAATAGCCTGCAATCAGCATGGTCGGGATCTCAAGACCCGCGGCGGTGCCCATCATAATGCCGGCCAGCTTCTCCGGCAGGTGTAGCTCATCAATAATAAACAGCGGCATGTTAATGATATACAGGCTGTTGGTGCCCCACATCAGCGTGCAGATAACAAACAGGAGCAGGGCATCGCGGCGGTTACGACGCGGCGCTTCCAGCACGCCCGTTGCCACTTTGGGCTCTTTGCGCATTGACGGCAGAAAAAACCATACCATTGCGCCGCACGCCACAAACGCGACCGCCGCGCTCAGGTACATCACCGTAAAGCCAAACCCCATCGCCAGCGCGTAGGCCAGCGGCGGGCCAATTACCCATGCCAGCGACACCTGAGCGCGCAATATCGAGCTGAACATCACCGCTTCCCGCCCGGTATGGTCGGCATGTTCGCGGGCAAGGGCAAACAGCTGCGGGTTGGCGGTTGAGCCAAAGCTGCTCAGAAAAACGCCGATGAACAGCAGAATGAAATAGTTACGGTTCCAGGCAAACAGGACGCAGGCCAGCACCCCCAGCAGACAGCAGAAAACGATCAGGCTTTTACGATCGCCTTTGCGGTCGGAACGACCGGCGAGAAACTGGCTGACGAGAATGCCGATGATGGCGCTTCCGGTAAAAAAGAAGCCAACCATCGCCGGACGAGCGTGAACTTCGTTAGTCAGGAACAGGCTCAGCGTCGGGGTTTGCAACGCACCGGCGATGCCCGTGAAGAAGGCAACAATCAGGAACGCCGTTGACGTCAAATCAAAGGGCTTCGGCGCGGTGGCCGCAGGGGTGTTATGCATGTTTTATAATTAGCGAGTAACAGAGAGGGGCGGAGTTTACGCCGTCAGTTAAAAAATAAACAGTGGGTGAAGTCAATTACCCCACGAAAAATCAAAATGGCATTTCAACTTACTCCCCACCAGGCTGAACTTAGCTGAAACTGGTTTGCTGAAGTTCAGCAAAATTCAGCTGAACGCAGAAGAAATGTGCAGTATCTCTAAATTTTGATATCGGAAATACGACATTTCTTGCAAGCCATTGCAGAAAGCGCAAGACTTTTTGAAACGTTTCAGCGCTATCTTGTTTTAACAAACGGAGCAGGCTAGCGCATTTTTTCTCATGTAAGCTGAAACGATTCACTTTCAGCAGGAGAGGAGAACCATGTTCCAGTTATCTGTTCAGGATATTCACCCGGGCGCTCAGGCCGGGGATAAAGAAGAGGCTATTCGTCAGGTTGCCGCTGCCCTTGTGCAGGCGGGTAACGTCGCGGACGGCTACGTAAACGGTATGCTGGCGCGCGAGCAGCAGACCTCCACCTTCCTCGGCAATGGCATTGCCATTCCGCACGGCACAACCGACACCCGCGACCAGGTGCTGAAAACCGGCGTTAAGGTCTATCAGTTCCCGCAGGGCGTGCTCTGGGGCGACGGCCAGGTGGCTTATGTTGCTATCGGTATCGCGGCGAGCAGCGACGAACACTTAGGCCTGCTGCGTCAGCTGACGCATGTCCTGAGCGATGACTCCGTGGCGGAACAGCTGAAGTCTGCAACAACCGCTGAAGAGCTGCGGGCGTTGCTGATGGGCGAAAAACAGAGTGAAGCGCTGAAGCTGGATAACGACACGCTGACGCTGGATGTTGTGGCCTCCGATCTGGTCACGCTGCAGGCGCTGAACGCGGGTCGCCTGAAAGAAGCGGGTGCCGCTGATGCCACCTTTGTGACGCGCGTGATTAACGATAAACCGCTGAATCTCGGCCAGGGCATCTGGCTGAACGACAGCGCTGAAGGCAACCTGCGCAGCGCAATTGCAGTGAGCCGCGCCGCCACCGCGTTCGACGTTGAGGGCGAGACAGCAGCCATGCTGGTGACTGTGGCGATGAACGATGAGCAGCCGGTTTCGGTGCTGAAGCGTCTGGGCGATCTGCTGCTGAACAATAAAGCTGAAAAACTGCTGAACGCTGATGCGGCGACCGTGCTGGCGCTGCTGACCAGCGACGACGCGCTAACGGACGACGTGCTGAACGCCGAGTTCGTGGTGCGTAACGAACACGGCCTGCATGCCCGTCCGGGCACCATGCTGGTCAACACCATTAAACAATTTGAAAGCGAGATTACCGTGACCAACCTGGATGGTTCGGGCAAACCGGCCAACGGCCGCAGCCTGATGAAAGTCGTCGCGCTGGGCGTGAAGAAAGGCCATCGCCTGCGCTTCACCGCGCAGGGCGCAGATGCTGAACAGGCGCTGAAAGCAATTGGCGACGCCATCGCGGCAGGTCTGGGGGAGGGCGCATAATGAGCAGACGTGTTGCGACTATTACGCTGAACCCGGCTTATGACCTGGTGGGGTTTTGCCCGGAAATTGAGCGCGGCGAAGTTAACCTCGTGCGTACCACTGGCCTGCATGCTGCGGGCAAAGGGATTAACGTCGCGAAGGTGCTCAAGGATCTCGGAATCGACGTCACCGTGGGCGGATTCCTCGGTAAAGATAACCAGGATGGCTTCCAGCAGCTGTTCAGCGAGCTGGGCATTGCCAACCGTTTCCAGGTTGTGCAGGGCCGTACCCGCATCAACGTTAAGCTGACGGAAAAAGACGGCGAAGTGACCGATCTTAACTTCTCCGGTTTCGAAGTGACGCCAGCTGACTGGGAGCGCTTTGTGACCGACTCCCTGACCTGGCTGGGCCAGTTCGACATGGTTTGCGTCAGCGGCAGCCTGCCGTCCGGCGTCAGCCCGGAAGCGTTTACCGACTGGATGACGCGCCTGCGCAGCCAGTGCCCGTGCATTATCTTCGACAGCAGCCGCGATGCGCTGGTGGCGGGGCTGAAAGCCTCTCCGTGGCTGGTGAAGCCAAACCGCCGCGAGCTGGAGATCTGGGCAGGCCGCAAGCTGCCGGAATTAAAAGATGTGATTGAGGCCGCCCATGCGCTGCGCGAGCAGGGTATTGCTCACGTGGTGATCTCGCTGGGTGCAGAAGGGGCGTTGTGGGTTAACGCTTCAGGTGAATGGATTGCCAAACCGCCGTCAATGGAAGTGGTGAGCACCGTTGGCGCAGGGGATTCTATGGTTGGCGGCCTGATTTACGGCCTGCTGATGCGTGAATCCAGTGAACATACGTTACGTCTTGCCACCGCCGTTGCAGCCCTGGCCGTGAGCCAGAGCAATGTCGGTATTACCGATCGTACCCAGTTAGCCGCGATGATGGCGCGCGTTGACTTAAAACCTTTTAACTAACAGCAGGAGAGGAATAATGAAAACGCTGCTGATCATTGACTCCGGTCTCGGACAGGCTCGCGCCTACATGGCGAAGACCCTGCTGGGCGCGGCGGCACAAAAAGCACACCTGGACATCATTGATAACCCAGGCGATGCCGAACTGGCGATTGTCCTGGGCGATAAAATTCCCGCTGACAGCGCGCTGAACGGCAAAAAAGTGTGGCTGGGCGATATTAATCGCGCGGTGGCACACCCGGAACTGTTCCTGAGCGAAGCGAAAGGTCACGCGACCGTCTACAGCGCGCCGGTCGCGGCGGCTCCTGCTGCGGCCTCTGGTCCGAAACGCGTTGTCGCGGTCACGGCCTGCCCGACGGGCGTGGCGCACACCTTTATGGCGGCTGAAGCCATTGAAACCGAAGCGAAAAAACGCGGCTGGTGGGTGAAGGTTGAAACCCGTGGCTCCGTGGGGGCGGGCAATGCCATTACGCCGGAAGAGGTCGCTGAGGCCGATCTGGTGATTGTGGCGGCAGATATCGAAGTGGATCTGGCGAAATTTGCCGGCAAACCGATGTACCGCACCTCTACCGGCCTGGCGCTGAAAAAGACCGCGCAGGAGTTTGATAAGGCCCTGGCAGAAGCCAAACCGTATCAGGCCACCGGCGCAGCAAAAACGCCGACCGAAGGCAAAAAAGAGTCTGCGGGCGCATACCGTCACCTGCTGACCGGCGTGTCCTACATGCTGCCGATGGTGGTTGCGGGCGGCCTGTGTATCGCATTGTCGTTCGCGTTTGGTATTACGGCATTTAAAGAAGAAGGGACGCTTGCGGCTGCGCTGATGCAGATCGGCGGCGGTTCAGCGTTCGCGCTGATGGTGCCGGTGCTGGCGGGCTTTATCGCCTTCTCCATTGCTGACCGTCCGGGTCTGACCCCGGGTCTTATCGGCGGTATGCTGGCGGTGAGCACCGGCTCCGGCTTTATTGGCGGTATCATCGCCGGTTTCCTCGCGGGTTACGTCGCGAAGCTGATTAGCTCGAAGCTGAAGCTGCCGCAGAGTATGGAGGCGCTGAAGCCAATCCTGATCATTCCGCTCATCTCCAGCCTGGTGGTCGGTCTGGCGATGATCTACCTGATTGGTAAGCCGGTTGCGGGTATCCTGGCGGGCCTGACCCACTGGCTGCAAACCATGGGCACGGCGAACGCGGTGCTGCTGGGCGCAATCCTCGGCGGCATGATGTGTACCGACATGGGTGGCCCGGTGAACAAAGCGGCATACGCCTTTGGCGTTGGCCTGCTGAGTACCCAGACTTACGCGCCGATGGCGGCAATCATGGCGGCCGGTATGGTGCCACCGCTGGCGCTTGGCCTGGCGACGATTATTGCCCGTCGTAAGTTCGACAAAGCGCAGCAGGAAGGCGGTAAAGCGGCGCTGGTGCTGGGCCTGTGCTTCATCACCGAAGGTGCGATTCCGTTCGCGGCGCGTGACCCAATGCGTGTTCTGCCGTGCTGTATCGTCGGCGGCGCGGTAACGGGCGCCATCTCCATGGCGATTGGCGCGAAGCTGATGGCGCCGCACGGCGGTCTGTTCGTCCTGCTGATCCCTGGCGCCATCACCCCGGTACTGGGTTATCTGCTGGCGATTGTTGCCGGTACGCTGGTGGCAGGCCTGTCTTACGCGGTGCTGAAACGTCCGGAAGCGGAAGTTGTGGCAAAAGCAGCGTAAGCAGTAAGCAATAAAAAAGCCGGGTGCTAATGCAACCCGGCTTTTTTTATGCCGCCTGTTCTGCGGTTTGCTGTGCCTTCAGCCAGGCAATCTCTTCCGCCCAGATATCCGGATTGATGGTTTCCAGCACCATCGGAATACCGTCGAAGCGGGCGTCCTGCATAATAAAGCGGAAGGCATCGTGACCGATATTGCCTTCGCCCAGGCTGTGGTGGCGGTCAACGCGGCTGCCGAACGCGCTTTTCGCATCGTTCAGGTGCATACCGCGAAGATATTTAAAGCCAACAACGCGCTCGAACTCCTCGAAAGTATTTTTCGTGGCCTCGGTTGTGCGCAGGTCATACCCGGCGGCAAACGCGTGGCAGGTATCAATGCACACGCCCACGCGAGACTTATCTTCCACGCCGTCAATGATTGCCGCCAGATGTTCAAACCTAAAGCCGAGGTTGCTGCCCTGACCAGCCGTGTTTTCAATCACTGCGGTGACGCCTTTGGTTTTATCCAGCGTCATGTTGATGGATTCGGCAATGCGCGCCAGACAGGCATCTTCATCAATCTGCATCAGATGACTACCCGGATGGAAGTTCAGCAGCGTCAGCCCGAGCTGTTCGCAGCGCTGCACTTCATCAAGGAACGCCTCGCGGGACTTATCCAGCGCTTCCTGCACCGGATGCCCGAGGTTAATCAGATAGCTGTCGTGAGGAAGGATCTGGCCCGGCCCGTAATGGTATTTTTCACAGGCGGCTTTGAAATCGTCAATGACCTCAGCGGTGAGCGGCGCGGCGCGCCACTGGCGCTGGTTTTTGGTGAACAGGGCGAAAGCGGTCGCCTCGATTTCGGCGGCGCGAATGGCGGCATTCGCCAGGCCACCTGCAGCGCTGACGTGCGCTCCAACGTATTTCATAAAAAAACTCCTGTTAACCCGAAACGCTTATGATAGCGGGTTAACAGGAGAAGGACGAGATGGTTTATGCCATCAGGCTGTGCACGGCGAGGTTAATCGCACCGCCGCCGACAATCAGCCAGATGAAGAGCACCAGCGCCATCAGCAGCGGCTTCGCACCGGCTTTTTTCAACGCGCTGACGTGCGTGGTCACCCCCAGCGCCGCCATCGCCATCGCCAGCAGCACCGTATCCAGCGTCACCAGCATCTCCACTACCGCTTTTGGCAGCAGGTGGAAGGAGTTAAAGATAGCGACCACGATGAACAGGATCGCAAACCACGGAATGGTGATTTTGCTCTTCTCGCTGCCGCCAGCCGGTGCCAGCTGTTTAACACGGGCCGCGAGGAAAATCAGGAACGGGGCCAGCATCATCACGCGCAGCATTTTGGCAATGACCGCTGCGTTTTCCGCTTCCGGGTTAATGGCGTGACCTGCCGCCACCACCTGGGCCACTTCGTGCATGGTTGAGCCAATATAGATGCCGTAGGTTTCCGGGCTAAACCAGTGCGCCACCAGCGGGTACATGGCCGGATACAGGAAGATCGCCAGCGTACCGAAGATAACCACCGTCGCGACCGCCACCGTCACTTTACTGGCTTCGGCTTTAACGACGGGTTCTGTTGCCAGCACTGCCGCCGCGCCGCAGATGCTGCTGCCTGCGCCGATTAACCAGCTGGTTTGCTTATCCAGGCCAAACACTTTCTGACCAATAAAGCACGCCAGTAAAAAGGTGCTGGTCAACGTCAGGACGTCAATGGCAATCCCGCTGACGCCCACGTCCGCAATCTGCGAAAAGGTGAGACGGAAGCCGTAAAGGATAATCCCGAGACGTAATAAATGCTGCTTGGCGAAAATCACGCCGCCGTCGCAGGATTTCCAGATGTGGGGGTAAATGGTGTTCCCGACCACCATGCCGAGCAAAATGGCCAGCGTTAACGCGCTGAACCCTGCACCGGCCACTGCCGGAATACTGCCGCCCCATAAGGCCACGCCGGTGACGACGGCGCTGAGCGCAAGGCCGGGCACGAAGTGCCACACTGTACGATGATGTTGTAAGGTGATTTCTGACATAACCTTCTCCTTTGTCTGGCTAAAGGTTACGGCGCGCTGGCTTAAAAATAAAATTGATTATATATTTATAATCAATCTTTATAAGTGGTAAGCAACCATGCACATTACATTGCGTCAGCTGGAAGTGTTTGCCGAGGTGCTGAAAAGCGGCTCGACGACCCAGGCGTCACAAATGCTGGCGCTCTCGCAGTCTGCCGTCAGCGCGGCGTTGACCGATCTCGAAGGCCAGCTGGGCGTCCAGCTGTTTGACAGGGTAGGGAAGCGACTGGTGGTCAACGAACATGGCCGCCTGCTTTACCCGCGCGCGCTGGCGCTGCTGGAGCAGGCTATTGAAATCGAGCAGCTGTTCCGCGAGGACAACGGCGCGATCCGCGTATTTGCCAGCAGCACCATCGGCAACTACATCCTGCCGGAAGTGATTGCCCGCTACCGCCGGGATTTCCCGACCCTGCCGCTTGAGATGAGCGTGGGTAACAGCCAGGACGTGATCAACGCGGTGATTGATTTCCGCGTGGATATCGGACTTATCGAAGGTCCTTGCCACAACGTCGATATCATTGCCGAGCCCTGGCTGGAGGATGAGCTGGTGGTGTTTGCGTCTCCGGCCTCGTCGTTATTGCAGGGCGAGGTGACGCTGGAGCGGCTGGCGCAGGCGCAGTGGATCCTCCGCGAGCAGGGTTCCGGCACGCGTGAGATTGTCGACTACCTGCTGCTGTCGCATCTGCCGCATTTCCAGCTGGGAATGGAGCTGGGAAACTCAGAGGCGATTAAGCACGCGGTGCGTCATGGCCTGGGCATCAGCTGTCTTTCCCGGCGGGTGATTGCCGAACAGCTGGAGACCGGATCGCTGGTGGAAATCCCCGTTCCGCTGCCAAAACTGGTGCGCACGCTGTGGTGCATCCACCATCGTCAGAAACACCTGTCCAGTTCGCTGCAGCGTTTTCTGCGCTACTGCGAGATGTAAAAGCGCCCCTCACCCCAAAGGGGAGAGGGAAAAATAATGCGTTACTTATAATCCTGGACGCGTCATGAAGCTCTCTTATAACAGGGTATTTCTGCCGGAAGGAACGCAGATCGTCTGCTACAATCGCGCCTCATTTATTAAATGGACAGCATTTTCACATGGTTTCAGAAACTAAAACCACAGAAGCGCCCACGCTACGTCGTGAACTCAAGGCGCGTCACCTGACGATGATCGCCATTGGCGGCTCTATCGGTACAGGTCTTTTCGTTGCCTCTGGCGCAACGATTTCGGCAGCCGGCCCGGGTGGGGCATTATTCTCTTATATCCTGATTGGCCTGATGGTTTATTTCCTGATGACCAGCCTGGGCGAACTGGCGGCATACATGCCGGTGTCAGGTTCGTTTTCGACCTACGGACAAAAATACGTTGAGGAAGGCTTCGGCTTCGCGCTGGGCTGGAACTACTGGTACAACTGGGCCGTCACCATCGCCGTGGACCTCGTCGCCGCGCAGCTGGTGATGACCTGGTGGTTCCCGGACACGCCGGGCTGGATCTGGAGCGCCCTGTTCCTCGCCGTCATCTTCCTGCTGAACTACATCTCCGTGCGCGGCTTTGGCGAAGCGGAATACTGGTTCTCTTTGATCAAAGTGGCCACCGTCATCATCTTTATCGTCGTCGGCGTGGCGATGATCGTGGGTATTTTCAAAGGGGCTGAACCTGCAGGCTGGAGCAACTGGACGATAGGCGATGCGCCGTTTGCCGGGGGCTTCTCGGCGATGATTGGCGTGGCGATGATTGTCGGCTTCTCCTTCCAGGGCACGGAGCTGATTGGTATCGCGGCCGGTGAATCCGAAAACCCGGAGAAGAACATTCCGCGCGCGGTGCGTCAGGTGTTCTGGCGTATCCTGCTGTTCTACGTGTTCGCTATTTTGATTATCAGCCTGATCATTCCGTATACCGATCCAAGCCTGCTGCGTAACGACGTGAAAGACATCAGCGTCAGCCCGTTCACCCTGGTCTTCCAGCACGCGGGCCTGCTCTCAGCGGCGGCGGTAATGAATGCGGTGATCCTGACGGCGGTGCTGTCGGCGGGTAACTCCGGCATGTACGCCTCCACCCGTATGCTTTATACCCTGGCCTGCGACGGCAAAGCGCCGCGCATTTTCTCGAAACTGTCCCGCGGCGGCGTACCGCGCAACGCGCTGTATGCCACCACGGTGATTGCCGGCCTGTGCTTCCTGACCTCCATGTTCGGCAACCAGACGGTGTACCTGTGGCTGCTTAACACCTCCGGGATGACGGGCTTTATCGCCTGGCTGGGCATTGCCATCAGCCACTACCGTTTCCGTCGCGGCTACGTCATGCAGGGTCATGACCTGAATAACCTGCCGTACCGTTCAGGGTTCTTTCCGCTGGGGCCGATTTTCGCCTTCGTTCTGTGCCTGATCATTACTCTGGGTCAGAACTATGAGGCCTTCCTTGCGGACACCATTGACTGGGGTGCCGTCACGGCGACCTACATTGGTATTCCGCTGTTCCTGGTCATCTGGTTTGGCTACAAACTGACGAAAGGTACCCGCTTCGTTCGCTACAGTGAAATGGATTTCCCGGAACGATTTAAACAATAACCGCGCTTCCTCTCTTTCAGCCCGCTCAACCGAGCGGGCTTTTTTATGGGCAGCTCAGAAGCTGTAGGTCATGCCAACCGTATAGCGACGCCCGTCCAGCACGGTGTCATACGTGTCGTAGTCAATCTGCTTATCCAGCACGTTATACACACCGGCGGTAACCAGCAGGTTTTTGTTCGCGTTGTAGCGCAGACCGACATCAACCTGAGTGTAGGACGGTGTGCCCTGGGACATTGACGTGCGGCTCAGGTACTCAGACGTTTTACCGCGAAGGTTCAGACGGCTCCAGAAACCTACGTCGGGCGTCGCCTGCCAGTCCAGGGTAGTGTTGAACATGTGCTTCGGCATCTTGTTCAGCGGCTTGCCTGAGAACTGACCGCTCTTCTGCTCAGATTCGGTATAGGTATAGTTTGCGGTCCAGTTTACATCGCGCGAGATTTTCCAGCCGAAGGAGGACTCCACGCCGCGCATGTTGGCTTTGTCCACGTTAACGCGGTCGCTCACAAAATCATAGCTGTGATCGCCAATCGTACAGGCGGGATCGGCGCTGCTGTTACAGCGGCGAACTTCCGTAATCTTGTCCTTGAAGTCGGTATTAAACAGCGTCACGCCGGCATTCAGGTTATCGTTGTTATCCCAGAGCAGGGCGAGCTCTTCGCTCAGGCTCTTCTCTGGTTTCAGATCCGGGTTGCCAACGATGATACCGTCAAGACGGCCGCCACCCGTTACCTGGCCCCAACTGGCAGACGACTGCCGCAGATCCGGCGCACGATAGCCAGCCGAAACCCCGCCTTTCAACGTCCAGTGATCGGCCAGGTGCCATACGCCGTAACCGCGCGGCGTCCAGTTCGTCCCGTAGTTTTGGTCTTTGTCCATACGCAGGCCGCCGGTCAATGTAAAGCTTTCCGTCATTGACCATTCATCTTCGGCAAACAGGGCCCAGCTCCAGCGCGTCAGTTTGTTCAGGCCGTCCGCAGCTTCCAGCTGATTGCCCTCGTCGCGCAGTTTCTCATACCGATACTGCCCGCCGAGGGTCAACGTATGATCGCCGAGGAAAATCTGGTTCTGGTTGTTGAAGGTGGTGTTATACGAGCGCATTTTGCGACCTGGATTATTGGTCTCTTCCTGCTGGATATAGCTGGTGGTATTGAAGTCGTCGTAATACCCGCTGTGGGTTAAGGAGTAAGTTGTGTGCTCATAGCGTGAGTCGCTTTTAGTATTTGGCTTACAGGTCGTTCCCCGGCAGGTTTCAGCCGCTTTCGACATCCCTGGCGTGCTGTTTCTGTCCTGAATCTCGCGAGCAAAATCAAGATCGAAATCGTTTTTCTCATCCGGGGTGAAGTTCAGGGTAATGCCACCGTTACGCATTTTCTGCTCGTTATACCCGTTCACGATTTTATCTTCGGCGCGGCGTGACAACAGCCCCGTCACTTTTGCGCCAAGCAGACCGTCAATCAGGGGACCAGAAGCGTAGGCGTTGGTCTGGAAGATATCGCCGGAATCATGGTTTTCCTGGAAGGTTGCATCGCCGTGCAACGAACCGGTCCAGGCTTTAGTGTTTGAGACTTTTTTGGTAATGACGTTGATGACGCCACCCATCGCATCGGAGCCGTAAAGTGAGGACATCGGGCCGCGGATAACCTCAATGCGCTCAATGGACTCCAGCGGCGGCAGCCAGCCTTGTTCAATACCCGAGTTGTCGCTGTTTGGGCGGGTGCTTCGCGTACTGACGCGTTTGCCGTTCACGAGGAACAAGGTGTACTGAGATGCCATGCCGCGAATGCTGATATCACTGCTACTCCCGCCGCCGGTGACGACCACGCCCGGGACGTCTCTCAGGGCATCGGTAACATCACGGTAGGCTTTATCTTCAATCTGCTGTTTCGAAATAACAGAGATGGAGGCGGGGGCATTCTGGATCTTTTGTTCAAAACCCGTCGCGGTGACGACAACGGTGTCCTGATCGGCTGCGTGAACGAGAGGGGTGAATGTGGCAGCGCCAACGGCGACGGCCAGGAGCTTAATGCGGGGTATTGTCATTTGTACATTCCGTATAAAAATGAATAAAACTCCATCGGGATAACCCTGAGAACTGTATGTTTTTGTCTTTTAAGAACTCTTTAAGATGGAGAAGAGCCTGGAATTGTACAAAAGAATGTAGAATTGTAAACACAAATGATAATTGAAATCATTTGTGTTTGAAGGGAGTGAGAGGAAACCAGCCTGGATTCAAGCGGATAGAACTATGTAAATGAGGGGGAGGGGAAAGGCCCGGTATGCAGGAGGCTACCGGGCAAAAAGGCTGAACTTACCTGAACAGATGCTCCGCATGGAAGCGAAGATGATCCTCGATAAAGGACGCCATAAAGTAATAGCTGTGGTCATACCCGGGCTGAATGCGCAGCGTCAGCGGCCAATCCTTCTGGCGAGCCGCTTCAGCCAGAACCGCAGGCTGTAACTGTCCGGCGAGGAACTGATCCGCATCACCCTGGTCGATAAGCATCGGAATCGCATCTTCCGTCCGGCTTGCCAGCATCAGCGCGCAGCTGTCCCATTCCTGCCATTTCTCTTCATCTTTACCCAGATAGTTTGTGAAAGCTTTTTGTCCCCACGGCACCTGCGTTGGGTTCACAATCGGCGCGAACGCAGAGACGCTGGTGTATTTCCCCGGGTTTTTCAGCGCCATGATTAACGCCCCGTGCCCGCCCATGGAGTGCCCGCTGATGGCGCAGCGGTCGCGCACCGTAAATTCGGCCTTAATCAGCGCAGGCAGCTCGTCGCGAATGTAGTCATACATGCGGTAATGGCTCGCCCACGGCTGCTCGGTGGCGTTGAGATAAAATCCGGCACCTTTGCCCAGGTCGTACCCGGCATCGTCCGCCACATCATCGCCGCGCGGGCTGGTGTCGGGCATCACCAGCGCAATGCCCAGCTCGGCCGCAATACGCTGCGCGCCCGCTTTGGTAGTGAAGTTTTCGTCATTACACGTCAGGCCTGAAAGCCAGAACAGAACCGGCGGATTTTCCGTCGGGGGCAGGAAAATGCTGAACGTCATGGCGCAGTTCAGCGTGGTGGAGTCGTGCCGCCAGCGCTGCTGTCGACCTTCAAAACAACGGTGCTCTTCGAGCAGTTCCATGCAGGGCTCCTTAATGAGAATAGCTATTCATTAGAGCCATAATACAGCGTTTTCATTTACCTGTGAGCAACTTTCACTTTCGCGGAGCGGCGAGATGCTGCATCATAAATTTACTTTTCTTTAACAATTGGAGCAGTCATGGCGCTGCGTATTGCGCTTAGTGGGTTTGTCGTTCTGGTGGTGGCGATGGGGATAGGGCGCTTCGCCTTTACGCCTCAGGTGCCGCTGATGATTGCCGCCGGGCAACTCACGCTCACCAGCGCAGGTCTGGTGGCGGCGATGAATTATCTGGGCTATCTGGTGGGCGCATGGGATGCCATGCGGGCGCACCGCTTTGTTGAAACGCGACTCTGGCTTGGCATCACCGGTGCGGTTGCGTTGACCCTGCTCTCCGCTGCCGCGGATAACGCCGTTGTGCACGGCCTGCTGCGCTTTGTGATTGGCTGCATGAGCGGCTGGTCAATGGTGCTGATTGCCGCCTGGAGCAACGAGCGGCTGGGGCAGTTGGGTAAACCGGGGCTCAGCGCCGCCGTGTTTGCCGGTCCTGGCGCGGGCATCGCCCTGAGCGGCCTGCTCGCGGTCTATATTCAGGCGAAATCCCTTTCGGCCGGTGCGGCGTGGCAAATCTACGGCGTGCTGGCGCTGGTATTGGTCGCGCTGGTGGCGCGCTATCTGCCGCGTTCCGGACAGCTTCATCGACCCGGCAGCGCGCCAGAGCCGCTGGTACTGACGACGGATCTCAAGCGCCTGGTCTGGAGCTACAGCCTGGCGGGATTTGGCTATATCCTTCCGGCGACCTTCCTTTCGCAAATGGCGGCGGTGCGTTTTCCCGGCAGCCTGTTTGCCCAGTTTGTCTGGCCGATTTTTGGTGCCGCGGCCGTGGTGGGGATTGCGCTCAGCATTCTTTTGCGCCACACCTCAACGGCTAACCGCAGGCTGGCGATAGTGCTGTGGTTACAGGGGGCGGGCGTGCTGGCAGCCTGGCTGCTGCCGGGCATTGGCGGTTTGCTGACGGGCGGGCTGCTGGTGGGCGGCGGGTTCCTCTGCGCGGTGCAGCTCTCTCTTTTATACGGCCGCGAACTGGCACCGAACCACACGCGCTATATGGCGGGGCTGCTCACCACCGGGTATGCCATCGGGCAATTGGTGGGGCCGGTAACCTCGGCGTTATCAACCTGGCTAACCCACCGGCTGGAGCCTGCGCTGGGGCTGGCTGGCGTTGCGCTGTTTGTCGCGGGTGCCCTGGTCTGGAATCGCCACGCTGAAAGGCAACAGCAATTGCAATAATTATCGTCGTGAATACTGGATTATGTGCGTCGCCTCACGCACAATGAGCGCATACTTTTGCCACAACGAGGGCGAAAGACGCCACACCTGCAGGAGAACAAAATGTCATCACTCAGTAAAGAAGCTGCCCTGGTCCACGAAGCCCTGCTCGCGCGCGGTCTTGAAACGCCACTGCGTCCGCCCGTTCAGGATATGGACAATGAAACCCGTAAAAGATTGATTTCCGGGCATATGACCGAGATCATGCAACTGCTGAATCTCGATCTGAGCGATGACAGCCTGATGGAGACGCCCAAGCGTATCGCTAAAATGTACGTTGACGAAATTTTCTCCGGACTGGATTACGCCAACTTCCCGAAAATTACCGTCATCGAAAACAAGATGAAGGTGGATGAGATGGTGACGGTCCGTGATATTACGCTGACCAGCACCTGCGAGCACCATTTCGTGACCATCGACGGTAAAGCGACCGTGGCGTATATCCCGAAAGACACGGTGATTGGCCTGTCGAAGATCAACCGTATTGTGCAGTTCTTCGCGCAGCGCCCTCAGGTGCAGGAGCGTCTGACGCAGCAGATCCTGATCGCGCTGCAAACGCTGCTGGGTACCAATAACGTGGCGGTCTCAATTGATGCGGTGCACTACTGCGTGAAAGCGCGCGGCGTGCGTGATGCGACCAGTGCGACCACCACCACCTCGCTGGGCGGCCTGTTTAAATCGAGCCAGAACACCCGCCAGGAGTTCCTGCGCGCCGTGCGTCACCACAACTAATCAGACAGGGCAGGGACCATGGAGCGAAACGTCACGCTCGATTTTGTTCGCGGCGTCGCCATTCTGGGTATCCTGCTGCTGAATATCAGCGCCTTCGGTCTGCCGAAGGCCGCTTACCTCAATCCCGCCTGGTACGGCGACATCACCCGAAGCGATGCCTGGACGTGGGCGATCCTCGACCTGTTTGCTCAGGTTAAATTCCTCACGCTGTTTGCGCTGCTGTTTGGCGCGGGCCTGCAGCTTCTGCTCAAACGTGGCACGCGCTGGATCCAGTCGCGCTTAACGCTGCTGGCAATTCTCGGCTTTATCCACGGCCTGTTCTTCTGGGATGGTGATATTCTTCTCGCTTATGGGTTAGTCGGGCTGATCTGCTGGCGGCTGATTCGCGACGCGCACAGCGTGAAAAGCCTGTTTAACACCGGCGTGATGCTCTATCTCATGGGACTCGGCGTCCTGCTTTTGCTGGGGCTGATCTCCGGTGACGCGACAAACCGTTCCTGGATCCCGGACGCCGCTAACCTCCAGTACGAGCAGTACTGGAAGCTGAAGGGCGGTACGGAAGCGATAAGCAACCGTGCGGATATGCTGGGCGACAATCTGCTTGCCCTGGGGGCGCAATACGGCTGGCAGCTGGCGGGCATGATGCTGATGGGCGCGTCACTGATGCGCACCGGCTGGCTGAAAGGGGAATTCAGCCTGCGGCACTACCGCCGCACCGGCGCGGGGCTGGTCCTGCTGGGCGTGCTGATTAACCTTCCGGCGGTAATGGCGCAGTGGCACCTTCACTGGGATTACCGCTGGTGCGCGTTCCTGCTGCAGGCGCCGCGTGAATTGAGCGCGCCGTTCCAGACCATCGGCTATGCGGCGCTGATCTATGGTTTCTGGCCGCAGCTTTCTCGCCTGTGGATCGTCAGCGCCGTAGCCTGCGTTGGGCGGATGGCGTTAAGTAATTACCTCCTGCAGACGCTGGTCTGCACCACGCTTTTCTATCGCTTTGGCCTGTTTATGAAATTCGACCGCCTCGGACTGCTGGCGTTTGTTATTCCGGTCTGGATACTAAATCTGGCGTTTTCTGTCATCTGGCTGCGTTATTTCCGCCAGGGACCGCTGGAGTGGGTGTGGCGTCAGTTAACCGCACATGCTTCAGGGGTATCATTGAGTAATACATCCAGATAACGATCTGGATCACAATCATTAACAAAACGGATGTAAGCGTTTTCATGAGTGTGACCTTCTTCACGTAGTCCCCTTTCTCTCGCTGCCAAAATAGCCACCTTGCTAAACACAGGGGGTGTCTGTGAGTTGCTGCAATTCTTTGAAGGATGGTGAATATGATCACCATTCGTGACGTCGCCCGTCTGGCGGGCGTTTCTGTGGCTACCGTCTCCCGCGTGCTGAACAACAGCGCGCTGGTCAGCCCTGAAACCCGTGAAACCGTAATGAAAGCCGTGACCCAGCTCGGGTACCGGCCAAATGCCAACGCGCAGGCGCTGGCAACACAGGTCAGCGATACCATCGGTGTGGTGGTAATGGATGTCTCGGACGCCTTTTTCGGTGCGCTGGTGAAAGCGGTCGATGTGGTCGCCCAGCAGCATCAGAAATACGTGCTGATTGGCAACAGCTATCACGAGGCGGAAAAGGAGCGCTATGCCATTGAAGTGCTGATCCGCCAGCGCTGCAACGCCCTGATTGTTCACTCAAAAGCCTTAAGCGATGAAGAGCTGGCCGGGTTTATGGAGCAGATCCCGGGCATGGTGTTAATCAACCGCATCGTCCCGGGCTATGCCCACCGCTGTGTCGGGCTGGATAACGTCAGCGGCGCCATGATGGCCACAAAAATGCTCATCAATAACGGCCATCAGCGGATCGGCTATCTGGCCTCCAGCCATCACATTGAAGATGACGAGCTGCGGCGTGAGGGGTGGCAAAACGCCCTGAAAGAGCACGGTATTACGCCATCAGAAAGCTGGATTGGCACCGGCACGCCGGATATGCAGGGCGGTGAGGCGGCAATGGTGGAACTGCTGGGCCGCAATCTGCAGCTTTCTGCGGTGTTTGCCTATAACGACAGCATGGCGGCAGGCGCGCTGACTGCGCTGAAGGACAACGGCATTGCGGTGCCACAGCATTTGTCATTGATTGGTTTCGATGATATTCCGATTGCCCGTTACACCGACCCGCAGCTGACAACGGTACGCTATCCCATTGCTTCTATGGCAAAACTGGCGACCGAGCTGGCGCTACAGGGAGCGGCAGGGCTGCTGGATCCGGGGGCAACTCACTGCTTCATGCCGACGCTGGTGCGTCGTCATTCCGTCGCCGCCCGGCAAATTGTGGTTCCGATCACTAACTGATTACACCAGGTGATGTAACCGTTTTCAATCTGTGAGTAAATTCACAGTATCTTAACAAGGCGCTGACTATGATGTCAGCGTTTTAGGGGCTGAAACGCTATGTAACGGTGATTATTCGCTTTCACCATAGCCTATGTGCCGCAAACAACGAATAAAACGCATTTCTGGAGCGTTACCGACCACGGAAGATAGAAATTTTATAAGTGAACGTCGGCTGTCAGTAACGTTTTATTAACACCTGCCTGCCGATCGTTATTCACAAGAACTACCCTGCATAAAAAAACCGGAGATACCATGAATAAGAAGGTGTTGACCCTGTCTGCTGTAATGGCAAGCATGCTTTTTGGTGCAGCAGCGCACGCTGCGGATACCCGTATTGGTGTGACCATCTATAAATACGACGACAACTTCATGTCTGTTGTGCGTAAAGCAATTGAGAAAGATGCGAAAGCAGCGCCAGACGTACAGCTGCTGATGAATGACTCCCAGAACGACCAGTCCAAACAGAACGATCAGATCGACGTTCTGCTGGCTAAAGGCGTTAAGGCCCTGGCGATCAACCTGGTTGACCCGGCTGCAGCAGGCACGGTTATTGAGAAAGCGCGCGGCCAGAACGTGCCAATCGTCTTCTTCAACAAAGAACCTTCCCGTAAAGCGCTGGACAGCTATGACAAAGCCTATTACGTCGGTACTGACTCTAAAGAGTCCGGCATTATTCAGGGCGATCTGATCGCGAAGCACTGGGCGGCGAACCCGAACTGGGACCTGAACAAAGACGGTCAGATCCAGTTCGTGCTGCTGAAAGGCGAACCTGGCCACCCGGATGCTGAAGCGCGTACCACCTATGTTATCAAAGAGCTGAACGACAAGGGCCTGAAAACCCAGCAGCTGGCGTTAGATACCGCGATGTGGGACACCGCTCAGGCGAAAGATAAGATGGACGCGTGGCTGTCTGGCCCGAACGCGAACAAAATCGAAGTGGTCATTGCCAACAACGATGCGATGGCAATGGGTGCGGTTGAAGCGCTGAAAGCCCACAATAAATCGTCCATCCCGGTATTTGGCGTGGATGCCCTGCCGGAAGCGCTGGCGCTGGTTAAATCTGGCGCGATGGCCGGTACCGTTCTGAACGATGCCAATAACCAGGCGAAAGCGACCTTCGATCTGGCGAAAAACCTCGCCGACGGTAAAGGCGCGGCGGATGGCACCAACTGGAAAATTGACAACAAAATCGTTCGCGTGCCTTACGTGGGCGTAGACCAGTCCAACCTGGCTGAGTTTATCGGTAAATAAGATCTTCGTTTTGTCTTCACTGGGCGCAATTCGTTGCGCCCTTTTATAACGCGATATGCGAGGCCAACAAGGTATAATTATGGTCAGCACAACTACTCAGTCGTCCGGTGAATACTTGTTGGAAATGACAGGCGTCAACAAGTCCTTCCCCGGTGTTAAGGCACTCGATAATGTTAATTTAAAAGTCCGTCCTCACTCTATTCATGCATTAATGGGGGAGAACGGTGCGGGTAAATCAACGTTATTAAAATGTCTTTTTGGGATCTATCAAAAAGATTCTGGCAGCATTCTTTTTCAGGGGAAAGAAATCGATTTCCATTCAGCGAAAGAAGCGCTGGAAAACGGTATCTCGATGGTTCACCAGGAATTAAACCTGGTACTGCAACGCTCGGTAATGGATAACATGTGGTTGGGACGTTACCCAACCAAAGGTGTGTTTGTCGATCAGGACAAAATGTATCGCGACACCAAAGCGATTTTCGATGAGCTGGATATTGATATCGATCCGCGCGCCCGCGTGGGGACATTATCCGTTTCCCAGATGCAGATGATCGAAATTGCCAAAGCGTTCTCCTATGATGCGAAAATCGTCATCATGGATGAACCCACCTCGTCATTAACGGAAAAAGAGGTTAATCACCTTTTTACCATTATTCGTAAGCTGAAAGAACGCGGCTGCGGCATTGTGTACATCTCGCACAAAATGGAAGAGATCTTCCAGCTGTGCGATGAAATTACCATCCTGCGCGACGGCCAGTGGATTGCCACGCAGCCGCTTGAAGGGCTGGACATGGACAAGATCATCGCCATGATGGTCGGCCGTTCCCTGAACCAGCGCTTCCCGGACAAAGAGAACAAGCCGGGTGAAGTAATTCTGGAAGTACGCAATCTGACCTCGCTGCGCCAGCCGTCCATCCGCGATGTTTCTTTCGACCTTCACAAAGGCGAAATTCTTGGCATTGCTGGCCTGGTAGGGGCAAAGCGTACCGACATCGTGGAAACCCTGTTTGGCATCCGCGAGAAGGCCGACGGCACCATCACGCTGCACGGGAAGAAAATTAACAACCATAATGCCAACGAAGCCATTAATAACGGTTTTGCGCTGGTGACGGAAGAACGTCGCTCGACCGGTATTTATGCTTATCTGGATATTAACTTTAACTCGTTAATCTCTAATATTCGCAATTACAAAAATAAAGTCGGGCTGCTGGATAACTCCCGCATGAAGAGCGATACCCAGTGGGTAATTGACTCCATGCGCGTGAAAACGCCTGGCCACCGTACCCAAATCGGTTCGCTTTCCGGTGGTAACCAGCAAAAAGTTATTATTGGCCGTTGGTTATTAACCCAGCCAGAAATTTTGATGCTGGATGAACCGACCCGGGGTATTGACGTCGGCGCGAAGTTTGAAATTTATCAGCTGATTGCCGAGCTGGCGAAAAAGAATAAAGGGATCATTATTATTTCTTCCGAAATGCCGGAACTGTTAGGGATCACGGACCGTATTCTGGTTATGAGCAATGGTCTCGTTGCCGGTATTGTTGACACCAAAACGACAACGCAAAATGAAATTTTGCGTCTTGCGTCTTTGCACCTTTAAGATCAGGGGCTCCTCATGAGTGCGTTAAATAAAAAAAGTTTTCTCACTTACCTGAAAGAAGGCGGTATTTACGTTGTTCTTTTAGTCCTGCTGGCCATTATTATTTTCCAGGACCCTACGTTCTTAAGCCTGCTGAACCTGAGTAATATTCTGACCCAGTCCTCCGTGCGTATCATCATTGCGCTGGGCGTGGCGGGCCTTATCGTCACCCAGGGGACGGACCTTTCTGCCGGTCGTCAGGTCGGCCTGGCGGCGGTTATTGCGGCAACCCTGCTGCAGTCGATGGAAAACGCCAACAAGGTGTTCCCGGAGATGGCGACCATGCCGATTTTCGTGGTGATCCTGATTGTCTGCGCCATCGGGGCGGTGATTGGCCTGATCAACGGTATTATCATCGCTTACCTGAACGTGACGCCATTTATCACTACGCTGGGTACGATGATCATCGTTTATGGTATCAACTCCCTGTACTACGACTTTGTGGGCGCGTCGCCGATTTCGGGCTTTGACAGCGGCTTCTCCACCTTCACGCAGGGGTTTATCGCGCTGGGCAGCTTCCGCCTGTCGTACATTACCTTCTATGCGCTGATTGCGGTGGCGTTCGTCTGGATCCTGTGGAACAAAACGCGCTTCGGTAAAAACATCTTCGCTATCGGTGGTAACCCGGAAGCGGCGAAAGTGTCCGGGGTAAACGTTGCCTTGAACCTGCTGATGATTTACGCGCTGTCCGGTGTGTTCTACGCCTTCGGCGGGATGCTGGAAGCAGGCCGTATCGGCTCCGCAACGAACAACCTTGGCTTCATGTACGAGCTGGATGCGATTGCGGCCTGCGTGGTCGGCGGCGTCTCCTTCAGCGGCGGGGTGGGTACCGTGCTCGGCGTGGTCACCGGTGTGATCATCTTTACCGTCATCAACTACGGTTTGACCTACATCGGCGTGAACCCGTACTGGCAGTACATCATCAAGGGAGCCATCATCATCTTCGCGGTGGCGCTGGATTCATTGAAGTACGCCCGTAAGAAGTAATCGTCACTCGCCATACCCGGCCCGCTCACCGAGCGGGCTTTTTTATGGCCTATGCCAGATGGGACTCTTCTTGCGTCACAATGCGCTCAAACCACTCGAGTTCAGAAAGCTTGCAGGCAACCCACTGTTCGGAGAAGGCGTCGCCTAGGCTGTCGGTGAGATACTGACAGCGGGCGAAGGCCTCAATCGCCTCCTGCTGGAACAGCGGGAGTTCTGGTTGGTCCTGCTGCGGTTCCGGGAGTTCCCCCTCGTCGATATGTTCCAGCCCGTACAGCATGCCGGTCAGGATTGTGGCCGCCACCAGATACGGATTCGCATCGGCTCCGGCCAGTCGGTACTCGATACGACGGTTACTCTCTTCCGAGCAGGGAATGCGCAGGGCAGCGGAGCGGGTGTTATAGCCCCACGAGTTAAAGACGGGTTCCGTCAGGTTTTTTCGCAGGCGACGAAACGCGTTGACCCCCGGCGCTAGAATGGCGACGGAGGCGGGCATCAGCGCCAGCTGGCCCGCGATGCACAAGCGCATCATGCTGCTCAGCGCGTTCACCGGCGAGGCAAAAACGTTCTCGCCACGGCTGTTGTTCAGGCTGAAATGGATGTGCAAACCGCTGCCGGAGAGCTGGCTGAAGGGCTTAGCCATAAAGTTAGCCTGAAGACCGTGCTTTTCAGCGACATAGCGGGTCAGGCGGCGCAGGGCCAGCACGTTATCACAGACCTCTACGACGCGCTGGCTGTGCTTCAGGTTTAATTCGTACTGTCCGGACTCGGCTTCCGCTACCACCCCTGACAGCGGGATGCGCTGAAGGTGCGCCAGCTGTTCCAGCTCGTCAAAAAGCGCCGCGTGCGCCGACGAGGTGTCCATGTGAAAACAGCCCTGATTTTGCGGATCGCGATCGCCCTGTCCCGTCAGGTAAAACTCTATTTCCGGGGCAATGACCGGGAAAAGGCCGTGCTGGTGGAAGCGGGCCACGACGTTCTGCAGTATCGCGCGTGGCTCAAGCGGGCAGGGGTTACCGTCGCTATCCTTCATCGTCAGCAGGATCTGCGCGGTATGCTCCGGATCCTGCGGACAGGGACGCAGAGAACCGGCGACCGGGACGCACAGCCGGTCGGGTTCATCATAAAGCGGGGCGGCGATTTTTCCCTTCTGATCCATGGAGTAGACGGAAAGCGGAAAATAACAGCCTTTTTCCAGACTCAGCATGCTCTCCACCGTGAGGCGCTTGCCGCGCATCGTGCCGTTGATATCGTTCAGGTAAACGTCAACGTGTTTCGTCTGCGGGTAGCGTTCCAGATAGTCGGCCACTTCCACGGTAACATTGTGCTGCAGGGCGTCAATTTTTTCATCCAGCCAGAGACCAGAATTAAGTGCGCCGGGGAGTGATAATCCGGGGAAGTTAAAATACGGGCGAAGACTTTTGAGGAAAAACGCATTCATTATCGAGTTCATAGTCATTCTTCAATGAAGCCGTAGCGGCAGTGAACTCAGGTTAAAAGAGCTGGCGTAAAGGGCGGATAAAAAGCGTCAGTACCGGCGTAAAGAAAGTATAAAGGCAGGCCTATTTTTTCTCTTTTTTCTGCATATCCAGCAGCTGCTCCGGCGTCACCGCCGGGTAACCCTGCGCGTCTTCCGGCACTTCATGCATTGCCGGAATCGGCACCAGAGGGCCTAAAAAGCGCGGTTCGCGTTTGAAGATATAGAGATCGGCCAGGGCGCCAAAGCGGGCACCAAACTCGCGGACGCGCACGCTCAGCATATCTTTTGGCGACGGCACCGCATAGCACTGCGCCTGAATGCCCATATGCAGGGCGATAAACAGCGCGCGCTCGCAGTGGAAGCGTTGGGTGATGATGATAAAGTCGTTGGTATCGAAGACTTTGCGCGTGCGCACGATGGAGTCCAGGGTGCGGAACCCGGCGTAGTCGAGCACGATATCGGCCGGATCGACGCCTGCGGCAATCAAATCCTTCCGCATCGTCACCGGCTCGTTATAGCTTTGCAGCGCGTTATCACCGCTCAGCAGCAGGTAGTTCACCTTGCCGCTGTTGTAGGCGTTCAGCGCGCCCTGAATGCGGTAGCGGTAATACTGGTTGATCACCCCTGTGCGGTAATACTTGGCGGTGCCGAGCACCACGCCCACCTGACGATAGGGCAAGTCCTGCAAGTCATCAAAGATGTAGGGGGCCGTTTTCCAGCTCATCCAGCGGTCGAGACCCAGCACGATAAACAGCAGTATGCCGACCAGGACAAACAGGCTGTAAAAAACGCGCTTTAACATGAAGATGGCTCGTTCGTGGATGAAATTTAACTCAGGCTACTTTACCCGCCTGGTTAGCGCAAGAAACAGCGACTCAACTGAGGGGTTTTTCAGCAACGTGGCGGACATTTCTGTCCGCCGGAAGGTTTACGCCAGCAGGACGCGGTCGATCGTCGTGCAGCCTAACGCCTTGAGCGTTGCGGCGGTAGCATCCCACTGAATCAGCGGCGCATCGGCTTTTTCGGCCAGAATGGCACGCTGAATGTCCGGATAATCGTAGCCGTTCAGGCTCAGCAGGTTGAGTGCGCCCTGCAGCGGCGGCAGCGTTGGGTTAAACGCGGCGTTTTCCGCATAGCTGCCGGTGAAGATACGGCCATCGCGGCACTGCAGTGCCACGCCGCTCGGGGAGTTGCTGTAGGGGGTGTGGCTCTTGTTCGCCGCGCGTATGGCCGCCTGGTTCAGGTCATCGCCGGACAGGGCGAAACCGTGATCCTGCTCGTCCATCAGCAGCGTTTTAATCTCAAGATCTTTCGGACCGAAGGCGTCAGGCAGGTAGTCCCCCAGCGTGTGCGGCGCGCGGCCCGGCAGGTTAATGCGCAGCTGCAGCCCGCTGTTCAGCTCGTTCATAAACTGGCGGCAGTGGCCGCATGGGGTGTAGTTTACGGTGATGGCGCTCAGGGCTTTCTCACCGCGCAGCCAGGCGTGGCTGATGGCGCTCTGCTCGGCGTGAACGGTCTGCTGCATGGTTGCGCCGAGGAACTCCATGTTCCCGCCGAAGTACCAGGTTCCGCTGACGCCGCGCGCGATGGCGCCGACGTTGAAGTGGGAAAGATCGGCCCGGGCGCAGGCGGCAGCCAGGGGCAGCAGTGCGAAAGCCAGCGCGTCTTCATCCAGCCCGGTTGCCTGTTTAAGCACCGTGACCTGCTCCGCCGTCAGCAGGGCGGGGAAATGTGCATCTGCCAGAACGGGAGCGAGGGCTGACTGCAAATTCTCTGCAAGCTGAGCGAAGGCAGCTTGAAAACGTGGGTGCATGGCGTTTGCCTCATAAAGGTTAATGGATCGGTAGTTTACGGAGCCGCAAGGCCTTTATATGTGATCCAAATCTCATTATGTATGCAACTTATGAAATCAAACTGAAATTTGCGCGACGCATCGCAAATTTTAGCCCATCGCCGCCAGAATCAGCGGGAAAATGAACGGGGCGAGCAGGGAGGTGATAATCCCGCAGATCACCAGCGCAAGCGAGCTAAACGCCCCTTCCTGATAGTCCAGCTCCGCGCAGCGAGCGGTACCCAGCGCGTGCGAGGCGGTGCCCATCGACAGCCCGCGCGCCGCTTTGGTGTGAATACGCATCCCGTTCAGCAGGGTGTGGCCAAACACCGCGCCGAGAATACCGACGAAAATCACGCACATCGCGCTGATGGCCGGAATACCGCCGAGGCTGCCGCCTACCGCCATTGCGATAGGCGTGGTCACTGATTTAGGCAGGATAGAGGCGGCAATTTGCGGGGAGGCCCCCATCAACAGCGCCACCGACGTGCCGGTGATCATCGCCACCAGGCTTCCCACAAAACAGATAGTAATGATGGACTTCCAGCGTGCGCGGATCTGGTGCAGCTGCTCATATAAAGGAAAGGCAAGCGCGACAACGGCGGGCTGCAGGAGGTCGTTTAAAATTTTGCTGCCCGCAAAGTAACGCTCATAAGGAATGCCGGTGAGCAGCAGGAAGGGAATAATCACCACCATCGCCACCAGCAGGGGGTTCAGCAAGGGCATTTTAAATCGTGCGGCAAGCTTGCGCGCGGCGAAGAATACCAGCAGGGTTAACGGCAGTGACCACCAGATATTAGCCATCATTTTTTTGTTTTCTCCCCGACCACGTTACGTTCTCCATGTACCAGATGAGAACTCCAGCTCACCACCAGGAAAACCACCAGCGTACTCACCGCGCAGGAGACCACAATCGGGCCGAACTGGGCCTTGAGCAAATCAAAATACTGCATGACGCCCACGCCGATAGGCACGAACAGCAGCGCCATATAGCGAATGAGGACGAAGCAGCCGGGATTGACCCACTTTGCAGGCAGAATTTGCAGCGCCAGTAAAACGAAGAGGATCAGCATACCGATAATGCTGCCGGGAATGGTGATAGGCAGCAGCGACGCGATGAAAATGCCGGCATACAGGCAGGCGTAAATCAGGACGAATGCGCGCAGATATTGCCAGATAATGTTCAATGATTTGCTCATGGTGAAAGTCCTTGATGAAACGCATTCATCATACAATTAAACCCGAAAATGTGCTACGGATCACATCATGAATTTTGAGCATATCAGACATTCCGAATTGGAACGTCGGGCTTTCCACACACAAACAGAGCAGATACTATAGCGCGTCTTTTTTCACAGGTACTGTTATGCGTGTTTTACTGGCCCCAATGGAAGGCGTGCTCGACTCTCTCGTGCGCGAGCTGCTTACCGAGGTGAACGACTACGATCTCTGCGTGACGGAGTTTTTACGCGTGGTCGATATGTTGCTGCCAGAAAAGTCATTCTATCGTCTCTGCCCTGAATTGCATCGCCAGAGCCGGACCCCTTCCGGCACGCTGGTGCGTATTCAGCTGCTCGGCCAGTATCCTGAATGGCTGGCGGAAAATGCCGCCCGCGCGGTAGCGCTTGGCTCTTACGGGGTGGATCTCAACTGCGGCTGCCCGTCGAAGCTGGTGAACGGTAGCGGCGGCGGGGCGACGTTGCTGAAAGATCCTGAGCTGATTTACCGCGGCGCGAAAGCCATGCGTGAGGCCGTGCCCTCGCATTTGCCGGTGACGGTTAAGGTGCGCCTGGGGTGGGACAGCGACGCGCGGCAGTTTGAAATTGCCGATGCGGTACAGCAGGCCGGTGCCACCGAGCTGGTGGTGCACGGACGTACTAAAGAAGATGGCTATAAAGCCGACCGCATTAACTGGCAGGCGATTGGCGAGATCCGCAAACGCCTCAGCATTCCGGTTATCGCCAACGGTGAAATCTGGGACTACGAGAGCGCGCAGGCGTGCATGAAAGAGACGGGCTGCGACGCGGTGATGATAGGCCGCGGCGCGCTGAACGTGCCGAACCTCAGCCGGGTGGTGAAATATAACGAGCCGCGCATGCCGTGGGCAGACGTGGTCACGTTGCTGCAAAAATACAGCCGTCTGGAAAAGCAGGGCGACACCGGTTTGTATCACGTCGCGCGCATCAAACAGTGGCTCAGTTATTTACGCAAAGAGTACAGCGAAGCGTTGGATTTATTTCAGGAGATCCGCACCTTACAAATTTCTGCCGATATTGCGCGTGTCATCCAGTCAAAATAATAAGCGTTAATTTGCTCACACTTTTTTAAAATATAAAACGATGCAGGTTTTCAAGGTGGCGCGACGGTGTTAAGGTGCCACTGTTTTCAACGCAGGATTGTTACTGGTTAACAGGCAAAACCTAAGCGTTTCACAGCATTAACCGCTGTGGAGCGCTTAGGTTTTTTTTTGCCTGTCATTCACGAAGGAGGGCCATTTGGCCTAACGCTTTTTGCTGGAACGAATAATCAAAATACGACGGGAAATAACAAATTTCCTGCGAACGGTTACGCATTAATACTCAGCTACAGGTTGCTATTATGACAAATAAATATAATCTTTGTGCCCTCGCTTTATTGATGATATCGCCTTTAACAGTGGCGCAGGAGTGGAATGAAACGGTATTAGGGTTTGAAGCCCCGCCGGAGCCTGTTCTGGGCGAAATGCTCGGCATACGCAAAATCCTTAACGATAACGGTTTTACCTATAACCTCGGATACCTCAATGAAATTGGCTGGAACGGCGGCGGCGGATATAACCACGACTCCCACGTGGCCTATATTGACCAGTTCGCGCTGACCTTCCACCAGGATCTGGCGCGCTGGACGGGCATCCCGGATGCGCGTATTGAGGGGAATATCGTCAACCGCAACCACAATGACGACCTCACCACTAAACGCGTGCAGGATCCGCGCGTGAACTTCAACGATTTGACCCAGGAAAGCTGGGGCGGGCAATCCATAACCCGTCTGGGCTGGCTGACGTTTGCCCGCAGCTTTGACGACCGACGCCTCACCTGGCGTATCGGCATGATGAACAAGGTGCAGACCTTCGATCAAATCATCCCGTGCGACTTCCAGATGCTCTCCCAGTGCGGTGGGAAATCGGCCAACTCGCTGACCTGGAACAACTGGAACGTTCACACCTGGGGCACCACGCTGGAGTATAAGCTCACGCCAACCGTCACCTTAAAAGGCGGCGTGATGGAGCAAAACCCGGACGCCTCCAGCCGCAGCCACGCGTGGAGCTGGTCGACGAAGGGCAGCAAAGGAATCTTGCTCCCGGTCGAAATCGAAGCGCGTCCGCTGATTAACGGCCTGCCGGGCGCCTATAACCTCGGCGTGGTGTTTACCAACGCGCCGCAAACCGATCTCTATAGCGGTGCATCGGGCGGAGCGGGCGCCACCGATCCGGACGGTTACGAGAAGCATAACCGTACCTGGTTTATGTACGCCGGGCTTAACCAGCAGATCACGCAGCACAAGGACGATCCGAATCGCGGGTTGAGCACCTCGGTCAGCATGAGCCTTGCGGATCAGCGCAGCAATTACATGCATCAGGTCTACGCCGCCTCGCTGCGCTATCGCGGGCTGTTTGACGCTCGCCCGGAAGACTGGATTGGCTTCGGGCTGACCTGGATTGATATGAGCAGCCAGTACGCCCGCAACCAGCGCTATATGAACAGCCTGAGCGGCGTGTCGGACTATAACGATCCGGCGTACCATCCGGTGCCGGGCCACTCCCTGAACGGTGAGTTTTACTATCGCTTCCGTCCGGTGTCGTGGCTGGAGCTGCAGCCGGGCATTCAGTACTGGCACCATCCGGGCGGCGTATCCCGGACGCAGGATGCCTGGGTGACGGAGCTGAAAACCGTCGTGACGTTCTAGCAATGTCGATCTGCGTCACGTTTTTTACCCGTGACGCATTGAGGCTACGAATGAAACTGATAGAGTGCCAGAACTGGATTGTTACTGCTTCGGCAGGCAAAACCTGATTTTCTGGCTTCTGCCGGAGGTCAGGTTTTTTTGTTTCTGGGGTTCCGATGAAAATCGCCAAGATACTCAATAATAACGTGGTGGTTGTCCAGGATGAGCGCGGGCGCGAACAGGTGGTGATGGGCCGCGGGCTGGCCTTTCAGAGGCGCGTGGGTGAAGCGCTGGATACCGCGCTGATTGAAAAGGTGTTTGCGTTACAGAGCGATGAGCTGGTGCAGCGTCTCGGTGAACTGCTGAGCCAGATCCCGCTGGAGGTGATGACCACCTGCGACCGCATCATTGGGCTGGCGGCGCAACGGCTGGGGAAATTGCAGGAAAGTTTGTACATCACCCTGACCGACCACTGCTACTTCGCGATTGAGCGCCAGAAGAAAGGGCTGGCGATTAAAAACGTGCTGCTGTGGGACATCAAGCGCCTCTATCCGAAGGAGTTTGAGCTGGGGCAGGAGGCGAGGGCCATTATCGCCAAACGCCTGAACGTCGAGCTGGCTGAGGACGAAGCAGGGTTTATCGCGCTGCATCTGGTCACCGCGCAGTTGAACAGCGAAATGCCGGAAGTGATGCACGTGACAAGAGTGATGCAGGAGATCCTGCAGCTGGTGAAGTATCAGCTACAGCTGGAGTACGACGAAGAGTCGCTCAGCTATCAGCGTTTTGTCACGCATCTGAAGTTTTTTGCCCAGCGGATGCTGACCCGCACCGTGGTGGACGATGACGACGTCTCGCTGCATACCGCGGTAAAGGACAACTACGCGAAAGCGTGGAAATGCGCCGAGAAAATCGCGCAGCACCTGAACAAAAGCTATCAGCGCGAGCTGACGACCGAAGAAATTATGTTCCTCGCCATTCATATTGAACGGGTGAGAAAAGAGGGGCGTTAAGCCTCAAATCTGGATTGTTACTGCATAACGCAGGCAAAACCTGGGCGCGGCCTCCGCAAGGAGGACGTTCTCGGGTTTTTTTATTTTTATACTCAGTCAACAGGTGCCTGCGGGCATCGGATGTAAGGAAATCGAGATGGAATACCAGGCGTTAGCAAAGGATATTCTCGGCCACGTTGGCGGAAAAGAGAACATTGTCAGCCTTGTCCACTGTGCGACCCGGCTTCGCTTTAAACTGAAAGATAAACAGAAAGCGGACGCCGAAGGGCTGAAGAAAAACCCGGGCGTGATTATGGTGGTCGAAAGCGGCGGCCAGTTCCAGGTGGTGATTGGTAACCACGTACACGACGTCTGGCAGGCGGTACGTAGCGAGGCCGGGCTCACCGACGACGCGCCGGCCGTGGAGGAGAAGGGCGAGAAGGGCAACCTGCTGGGCCGCCTGATCGACATCGTCTCCGGAATTTTCACTCCGTTTATCGGCATTCTGGCGGCCTCCGGTATTCTGAAAGGGCTGCTGGCGCTGGCGGTGGTCTGCGACTGGCTCACTCCTGAAAGCGGCACCTATAAAATCTGGTTCGCCGCGAGCGACGCGCTGTTCTTCTTCTTCCCGCTGGTGCTGGGCTATACCGCGGGGAAAAAATTTGGCGGCAACCCGTTTATTACGATGGTGATCGGCGGGGCCCTCACGCACCCGATGATGATCGCTGCGTTTAATGCCAGCCAGCAGCCGGGGGCGTTTACCGATGCGTTTCTTGGTATACCGATCACATGGTTTAACTACAGCTCGTCGGTGATCCCGATCATTCTCGCCGCGTGGGTAAGCTGCTGGCTGGAAAAACAGAGCACCAGGCTGCTGCCGTCCTCGATGAAGAACTTCTTCGCGCCGCTGATTTGCTTAGGCGTGACCGTGCCGCTGACCTTCCTGGTCATTGGCCCGCTGGCGACCTGGCTCAGCCAGATGCTGGCCAACGGCTACCAGTGGGTTTATGTCCTGGCACCGTGGCTGGCGGGCGCGGCGATGGGGGCGCTGTGGCAGGTCTGCGTGATCTTCGGCCTGCACTGGGGGCTGGTGCCGCTGATGATTAACAACCTGGCGGTGCTGGGCCATGACTCCATGCTGCCGATGCTGCTCCCGGCGGTGTTTGGCCAGGTGGGCGCGGCGCTGGGGATTTTCCTGCGCACCCGCGACGCGCGCCAGAAAATGCTGGCCGGTTCGTCCGTGACGGCGGGGATTTTTGGCATCACCGAACCGGCCGTGTACGGGGTTAACCTGCCGCTGCGCCGTCCGTTTATCTTTGGCTGCGTCGCGGGTGCCGTCGGCGGCGCGATAGTCGGCTTTAGCGACACTCATGTCTATTCGTTCGGCTTTGCCAATATTTTTACCATCGCCCAGATGATCCCGCCGGGCGGCGTAGACGCCACCCTGTGGGGCGGCATTATCGGCACCGTCGTGGCGCTGGTGCTGGGCTGCGTCCTGACGCTGGTGGCGGGCATGCCAGCACGCTCAGCGCCCGAGGCGGTTGCGCCAGCGGGTGAAAACGATGTGCTGGCACCGATGACCGGTACCGTGCTGGCGCTCGATCAGGTGCCTGATACCACCTTTGCCAGCGGCCTGCTGGGCAGCGGTGCCGCCATCATTCCCTCCGACAACAGGGTGGTTGCCCCGTTTGCGGGCGTTGTTGCCTCTCTTTTCCAGACCAAACACGCCATCGGCCTGCTCAGCGACAGCGGCATTGAAGTGTTAATCCACGTGGGGATCGACACCGTGAAGCTCGATGGTAAACCGTTTACCGCCCATGTGAAGGTGGGCGACAGGGTGCAGCCGGGCGACCTGCTGCTGGAGTTTGATCGTCAGGCGATTATCGATGCCGGATACGACCTGGCGACGCCGATCATTATCAGTAACAGCGACGAGTATCGCGCGGTGGCGACCGTGGCGGCAACGTCCGTCAACGCCGGTGCACCGCTGCTCAGCGTAAGCCATCAATAACAGGAGAACGTGATGAAAACTTTCCCGGATGATTTTTTATGGGGCGGCGCGGTTGCCGCGAACCAGGTAGAAGGCGCATATCTGGAGGATGGCAAAGGGCTTTCCACCTCAGACGTCCAGCCGCAGGGGGTCTTTGGCCCGGTGGTGGAGCGCATGGCGGGCGACTGCGGGATTAAAGATGTGGCGATAGATTTCTATCACCGCTACCCGGAAGACATCAAACTCTTTGCCGAAATGGGCTTTAGCTGCCTGCGCGTCTCCATTGCCTGGACGCGTATCTTCCCGAACGGCGACGAGCAGACGCCAAACGAAGCGGGTCTGGCGTTTTACGACAGGTTGTTTGACGAACTGGCCGCGCACGACATCACGCCGCTGGTCACGCTGTCGCATTACGAAATGCCGTGGGGGCTGGTGAAACAGTACGGCGGCTGGGGCAGTCGTCAGACTATCGGCTTCTTTGAGCGCTACGCCCGCACCGTCTTTGCGCGCTACAGGGAGAAGGTGAAGCTGTGGCTGACCTTCAACGAAATCAACATGTCCCTGCATGCGCCGATGACTGGCGTGGGCCTGCCGGAAACCAGCAGCAAAGGGGAAGTGTATCAGGCGATCCACCATCAGCTGGTGGCCAGCGCGCTGGCGGTGAAAGCCTGCCACGAGATTATCCCGGATGCAAAAATTGGCAACATGCTGCTGGGCGGCCTGATGTACCCGCTGACCTGCAGGCCAGAAGACGTGCTGGAGGCGCTACAGGAGAACCGCGCCTGGCAGTTCTTTGGCGACGTGCAGTGCCGCGGGGCGTACCCGGGGTATATGCTGCGCTTCTTCCGCGACAGCGAAATTGAGATTGATATCACCGACGCCGACCGCGAGGCGCTGAAATCCACCGTCGATTTTATCTCGTTCAGCTATTACATGACCGGCTGCGTGACGACCGATGACGAGTTGAACCAGCAGGCGCGGGGCAACATCCTGAGCATGGTGCCAAACCCGCATCTGGCAAGCTCAGAGTGGGGCTGGCAGATCGATCCGGTTGGCCTGCGTACGCTGCTGAACGTGCTCTGGGATCGTTATCAGAAGCCGCTGTTTATCGTCGAGAACGGCCTCGGCGCGAAGGACAAACCGGACGCCGACGGCGTGGTGCAGGATGATTACCGCATCAGCTACCTTAACGACCACCTGGTGCAGGTGCGCGAGGCGATTGACGACGGCGTTGAGGTAATGGGATACACCAGCTGGGGGCCCATCGACCTGGTCAGCGCCTCCAAAGCGGAACTGTCCAAGCGCTACGGCTTTATTTATGTGGACCGCGATGACAGCGGTAAAGGCACTCTGGCCCGCAGCCGCAAAAAGAGTTTTTACTGGTATAAAGAGGTGATTGCCACGAAGGGGGCATCGCTGAAAGCCTGAAAGGAATAACGTCGCCCGGCGCAGTGCCGGGCAAATAAATCAGAAAATCATTTTGAATACGCCGGTAACCACTAACAGCCCTATCAAAAATATAATTAAAATAACCCACAGTAATATTTTCATTCCCTTCTCCTGCCCGTGTATGACACTGAATAAGTGTAGCAGCCAATTCATAATTGGAATGGATATGTTGAATTTATTCATTGGGGTTAGGAATAAATTGCCGAATATGAAAATGTATGACAATTTGCGGATTGCCACGCGTTACTAAAAAACGGAATGGCATCAAGCGTAATTTGCGCCTTTAATTTTTTGAGTTATGGCGTAATGAAACGTTCTCTTATTTTATCTCTGAGTGCTCCTCTTGTCTTAATGCTGGCTGCCTGCGCGCCGGAACATGCCAGCGTGTCGCCGATTAAAACGCAAGCCACTGCGGCGTCGGTAAATACACAGCTAAGTCGAACCAACTGGCCGAAAAACGAATGGTGGAAAGACTATAACGATCCGCAGCTTAATTCTCTGATCGCGAAGGCGCTAAATGATGCGCCGGATATGCAAATCGCCCGACAGCGTATTACGCTCGCGGAAGCGCAGGCGAAAGCCACCCTGGCGGCAGACGGCCCTCAGATGGATTTTTCCGCCGATGCGGAGCGGCAGAAGATGTCTGCGGAAGGGCTGATGGGGCCCTTCGCCATTACCGATCCGGCCGCGGGCACCACCGGGCCGTGGTATACCAACGGTACCTTTGGCCTGACAGCGGGCTGGGATCTCGATTTGTGGGGAAAAAACCGCGCGCAGGTTGAAGCCCGTATCGGCAAGGTCAACGCCCAGAAAGCTGAGATGGAGCAGACGCGTCAGCTGTTGGCCAGCAGCGTCGCGCGGCTTTACTGGGAGTGGCAGACCCAGGCCGCGGTGGGGGACGTTCTCGCACAGATTAAACACGAGCAGGAAAATATCATCGGTGCCGACCGCGAGCTGTATCAGCACGGGATCACATCTTCGGTAGAAGGTGTCGAAACCGATATCAATGCCAGTAAAACCGAAGAGCAGCTTGCCGGGGTAAAAGGCAAAATGAAAGCCGTTGAGGCACGTCTGCAGGCCCTGACTAATACCTCCTCAATGAAACTGACTCGCCATGCTTTACCGGCAGCAGAAGCGGCGTTGCCTACCACGCTGGGATACGAGCTGCTGGCTCGCCGCCCGGATCTGCAGGAGGCGCACTGGTACATTGAAGCTTCCCTGAGCGAAGTGGATGCCGCCAAAGCCGCCTTCTATCCCGACGTGAATCTGATGGCATTCTTGCAGCAGGATGCCCTGCATCTGAGCGATCTGTTCCGTTCCTCCGCCCAGCAAATGGGCGTCACCGCCGGGCTGACGCTGCCGATCTTCGACAGCGGCAGGCTGAATGCGAATCTGGATATTGCCCAGGCGCAGAACAATCTGTCGGTGACGAACTACAACAAAGCGGTGGTCGATGCCGTTAATCAGGTGGCGCGCACGGCCAGCGAAGTTGAAACCCTGACCGCAAAAAATCAGCAACAGCAGCAGGTCGAGAAAGATGCCGCGCGCGTGGTGGCACTGGCACAGGCGCGCTTTAGCGTCGGGATTATTGCCGGTTCCCGCGTCAGCGAGGCCAAAATTCCGGCACTCAAGGAACATATCGCTGCACTGACCCTGAAAGGGCAGTACGTGGATGCCACGCTACAGCTGACGTCCGCGCTGGGCGGTGGCTATCATCACGGCTAAAAAGGGTGATTATCTATACTTACCTCTTTGCACATTTTCAGGAGGTGAGTATGAACAGAGTAGCGATTGTAACCGCATCGGATTCCGGGATCGGTAAAACCACGGCGCTGATGCTGGCAGAGCGCGGGTTTGATATTGGCGTCACCTGGCATTCGGATGAAAAAGGGGCGCTGGAAACCTGCCGCGAAGTCGAAGCGCGGGGGCAGCGCGCGGAGGCTATCCATCTTGATTTAGGCACGCTCCCGGACGGCGCTGAAGCCATTGAAACGCTCATTGCGCGTTTCGGCCGGCTGGACGTGCTGGTTAACAATGCCGGAGCGATGACCAAAGCGCCATTTCTTGAGATGGCGTTTGACGACTGGCGGAACATTTTTACCGTCGACGTGGACGGCGCGTTTCTCTGCTCGCAGATTGCGGCACGGCAGATGGTGAAGCAGGGGGAAGGGGGGCGGATTGTGAACATCACCTCGGTGCATGAGCACACGCCGCTGCCTGATGCCAGCGCTTACACGGCTGCGAAACATGCGCTCGGCGGCTTAACCAAATCGATGGCGATGGAGCTGGTGAAGCACAAGATTCTGGTGAACGCCGTCGCGCCGGGGGCCATTGCCACGCCGATGAACGATATGGACGACAGCGAAGTGAAGGAAGGGTCAATGCCGGAAATTCCGCTGGCAAGGCCGGGCCACACCAAAGAAATCGCCAGCCTGGTGGCGTGGCTGTGTGACAGCGACGCCAGCTATACCACAGGGCAATCGTTTATCGTCGACGGGGGCTTTATGCTGGCGAACCCGCAGTTTAAGCCGGAAGGGTAACAGGTTTCCCCTCAATGTATCCCTCTCCCCAAAGGGGTGAGGGGCACCAGGCTGACTCACTCCTCATCCCGCTTCTTCTCTCTGTGCCGCATCCACAGCCTGACCCCAATCACCGCCACAACCACCAGAATCAACCACGCCCAGTGCTTCAGGTGCTGGTCAAGGTTATGCAGCCACGGGCCAATCACCTCGCCACCCACGTAACCAAGCGTCGTGAAGATCAGCGCCCAGGCTATCGCGCCAACAATATTCAGCGGCAGGAAAATTTTTGGCGGCAGGCGGCTGGCACCAATCAGTATCGGCCCGATAATCCTGAAGCCGTACATAAAGCGGGTACCAATCACGAACAGATAAGGGTGACGCTGGATCAGGCGCTGCGCGCGGTTGATTTTCTTTTTGTGTTTAACGAAACGCTTGAGCAGCGTCGGCCCAAAGCGCAGCCCCAGGAAGTAGAGCAACTGATCGCCAATCATGCCGCCCAGCGCGACCGCAGCGACGACCAGCGGAAACTTGAGTAATCCCTGATGCGCGGCGACGCCGCCCAGCAGCGTGATGGTTTCACCTTCCGCCACGCTGCCGATGACCAGCGCGGCATATCCATATTGTTCAATGAGTGCGTTAATATCCATTACCTAACGGTTATCTCCCTCTGCGTACCTCGTTTAATCATATACCTCATGAATCAACCGCGCGGCAATCAACGGAAATTTCCCACTGTACATAAAATAATCTAAAGCCTGCATTATACTTAAGGTATCGCTGACGGGCCGACAACAAGGGGGCGCTATGAACCATGTCTGGGGACTTTTCTCCCATCCCGATCGTGAAATGCATGTCATCAAAAGTGAGAACGAAACGGTCTCGCATCATTACACCCACCATGTGCTGCTGATGGCCGCGGTGCCGGTAATATGCGCGTTTATTGGCACAACACAAATCGGCTGGAACTTCGGTGACGGTACCGTGGTTCAGCTCTCCTGGTTTACCGGGCTTTATCTGGCCATTCTCTTTTATGGCCTGATGCTGGCAGGGGTGGCGGTCATGGGGCGCGTCATTCACTGGATGGCGCGTAACTACCCACAGCGCCCATCGCTGGCACACTGCATGGTCTTCGCCGGATACGTCGCGACCCCGCTGTTCTTAAGCGGTATTGTCGCGCTCTATCCACTGGTCTGGCTGTGCGCGCTGATCGGTACTGTTGCGCTCTTTTACACCGGTTATCTGCTGTATCTGGGCGTTCCAACCTTCCTGAATATCAATAAAGAAGAGGGCCTGAGCTTCTCCGGTTCCACGCTTGCCATCGGGGTGCTGGTTCTGGAGGTGTTACTGGCACTGACGGTTATTCTTTGGGGTTATGGATACCGTCTCTTCTAAGCTCACTGCATTGCTGGCGTAAATGCCAGCAATGCAGCATCTGTTCACGATTATCCGCTGGCGACAAAGCACGGTGACCGCTATGATGCCGAAGCCAGCCTGTGTTTATCCGTCGACGCAGGCGGTGTACGTCATTACGTGCGTGAATAATTATCAGAAGTCTCACCATGCTGAAATTTCGTGTCTCCTTACTTAGCCTGGCGCTGCTGCTGGGCGCGTCCGCTGCCGTGCCAGCTGTCGCCAAAACGCCCGCGGTGACCACCGCTGCTGCCCAGCCGCAAATTGCGTCCGGCAGCGCGATGATTGTTGATCTCAACACCAATAAGGTGATTTACGCCAGCCACCCGGACCTGGTGCGCCCGATCGCCTCAATAACCAAATTAATGACCGCGATGGTGGTGCTTGATGCTCGCCTGCCGCTGGACGAAAAGCTGAAAGTGGATATCAGCCACACGCCGGAGATGAAAGGGATCTACTCTCGCGTGCGCCTGAACAGTGAAATCAGCCGTAAAAATATGCTGCTGCTGGCGCTGATGTCGTCCGAAAACCGTGCGGCGGCAAGTCTGGCGCACCACTATCCTGGCGGTTACGATGCCTTTATCCGCGCGATGAACGCCAAAGCCAAAGCGCTGGGGATGAGCAATACTCATTTTGTTGAACCGACGGGTCTGTCGATTAACAACGTCTCCACGGCCCGCGATCTGACAAAACTGCTGATTGCCAGCAAGCAGTATCCGCTGCTCGGCCAGCTCAGCACCACGCGTGAGGACATGGCGACATTCTCGAATCCGTCTTACACGCTGCCGTTTCGCAACACGAACCATCTGGTGTACCGCGAGAACTGGAATATTCAGTTAACCAAAACCGGGTTTACCAATGCGGCAGGCCACTGCCTGGTGATGCGCACCGTGTTTAACGGTAAGCCGGTGGCGCTGGTGGTGATGGATGCCTTCGGGAAATATACCCACTTCGCGGATGCGAGCCGCCTGCGGACCTGGATTGAGACCGGGAAAGTGCAGCCCGTTCCGGCTGCGGCATTGACCTATAAAAAGCAGAAAGCGGAGCAGATGGCGACGGCGCAAAACGATTAATTCCCCTCTGCGCGTTGATGCCCTCACCCCGACCCTCTCCCACGGGAGAGGGAGAAAACACTAAAAACGGTAACCCAGGTTACCGTTTTACGTTTATTCCGGCAGCGTCCAGTCCCCATCGTTGAGCGGGCGCTGCATTATCACCGTATCCCGCCAGTCGCCTTTCTTATACCCCACGCTGCGAAGCTGACCGACAATCTCAAAGCCGTGTTTTTTATGCAGCCGTAACGAGCCGGAATTATTATTGCCATCTCCCACAACGGCAATCATCTGCCGCCACGGGCCCTGCTCGCAGCGCGCGATCAGCGCGTTCATTAATGCAGTGCCAAAACCGCGTCCGGTGATGCTGGCATCCACGTAAATCGACTCTTCCAGAGTATAGCGATAGGCCTGACGCGGTCGGTAAGGGGTGGCGTAACAATAGCCCACCACGATGCCGCGATAGAGCGCGATGAGCCACGGTAAACCGTTCTCGGCCACGCTTTTCATGCGCTGACGCATTTCGTCGATGGTGGGGGGGACTTCTTCGAATGACGCGCGTCCGTGAAGCACATGCCAGGCATAGATGGCGGCGATGGCATGCACATCATCGGGAAGGGCGTCGCGCACTTCCAGTTCGGTTTCGGATAAAACATCAACAGCCGACATGATGCGCCTGCTCCTCATTATAGAATGCCGGAGAAACATTTCTCCGGCGACAGACCGCTACTCTATTACGATAAAGGCGCGCGAAACAATCTCTCAAATTTGGCTGTAGGGTTTAATCAGACGCTTGCGTTATGCGCTGCTCCGCGTCTGCACTCTCTTTCCAGTATTTCTTCCGCGTTGTTTTCCCTATGCCGGGGTTCATGCTGTTTGTAGGGTCATTCTCGCGATAAAACTGCTTAAGGGCGTCAGGGGCTTTATAAAGATGCCCGACGTTGTGTTCCGCAGGATATTGTGCGCCACGCTCGCGCAGCAGGGCGAGCATCTGCTCCTTCAGTTCATGAGCATCTACCCCTTTTTTGACGATGTAGTCCTGATGGAAGACGTAGCACATAAAGTGGCCGTAATAGAGTTTATGCACCAGCTTGCTGTCGATTTCCGGCGGCAGATGCTCAAACCATTCGGTGTCGTTGCGTCGCAGGGCGATATCCAGCGCCAGAATATCTTCCACTTCTTCGGAATGCACCGCCTGGTAACGGATAGCGGCACCCGCTGCGGCGAAGCGGTGCAGGAAGGCTTTGCTGCCTTCTTCCGGCGTGCAGGCAAAGAAATCACCCTCAGCCGTCCTGAAGAACTCGGTCAGCCAGCTCTGCGCTTCGGCGATCCCGTCCCCGGCCATTTTCAGCAGCAGGTGATGTTCGTACTTATCACGCCAGGTTTTCATTCGCTCCGGCAGATGCGCAGGGAAAACGTTGCCCAGCTTCTGCATAAAGCGGTCGGTGAAGTGGGGCTTGAACAGCGACACTTTCTCCAGCATCGCGTCGGTGCGGCCCTTCATGGTGAAGAAAAACGGCATTTTGTCGGTGCCAAGCTTATCGATCATCAGGAAAGTGTCTTTCCCGTAGCGCTCCGCGATGTCGTAAATATCCCGATGCATGTACTCGCCCGCCACCGGCAGGTGGGTGAATTCGCCCAGAATATGGCGACGAATTTCGGTCAGAACCTCAGGCTGATTGGTGCCGATGTAAAATACTTGCTGCTTTTTCTCTGCCGGGAAGGTGTCGAGACGCACCGCAAAAACGGCCAGCTTGCCCGCGCAGCCGGACGATTCAAACAGGCGATCCGGATCGGCGTTGTAGCGCGCCGGGGTATCGGCCTCGATATCGCGCACGCGGGTGATGTAATCGTGGTCGTGCGCGTGGCGACCGTCGTGCTGCACGTCTTCGTCCCTCACGCGGTCGTCGTCGAGCTTGCTGAGGATCTGTTCCGGCGTCACGCCCAGATCGATGCCCAGGTGGTTCACCAGCGTCAGCTTGCCGTTTTCATCGATGCGGGCAAAAAGTGACATTTCGGTATAGGCCGGGCCGCGCTGGACCAGCGAACCGCCGGAGTTATTGCAAATCCCACCGACCACCGAGGCGCCAATGCAGGAGGAGCCGATCACCGAGTGCGGCTCGCGGCCCAGCGGCTTAAGCGCTTTTTCCAGCGAGTAGAGCGTGGTCCCCGGGAACGCGAGCACCTGCTCGCCTTTGTCCAGCAGGTGCAGCTTGTCGAGGCGCAGGGTGCTGATAATCACGATATCGCGATCGTAATCGTTGCCGTTCGGCGTGGAACCTTCGGTCAGGCCGGTGTTGGCCGCCTGCATTAAAATAATCTTGTCCGCCGCAACGCAGGCGCTCAGCACGCGCCACAGCTCCAGCAGCGTGCCGGGGAAGACCACCGCCAGCGCGTCGCCCTGGCCGGAGCGGAAACCCTTACGGTAGCGGGCGGTTTTGGCCGGGTCGGTAAGCAGGTGAGAGGAGCCAACCAGGCGCGACAGTTCGTTAATAAATGTTTTGTTATCGTCAGTTCGAACAGAAGTCATCTTCCACTCCTTGTGGTGGGGCAAATTTCTCGCTGTAAAGCATAGCGCGATTAACTGTTCAGCGGTCGAGTATTCACGAGAAAAATCAGAGAATAACCCTGCAACGTTCAGAGGGTTTATGGCACACTGCGCTTTTCGCACGGTCTGGCCGGGTGCTTCCCACGGTTATTGATGAGAGAGAATAACAACATGAAATGGCTATGTTCTGTAGGTGTCGCCGTCAGCCTGGCGCTGCAACCTGCGCTGGCAGAGGATTTGTTTGGTAATCACCCGCTCACGCCTGAAGCCCGCGACGCGTTTGTCACGGAGTTGCTTAAGAAGATGACGGTCGATGAAAAAATCGGCCAGCTGCGTCTGATCAGCGTTGGCCCGGATAACCCGAAAGAGGCCATCCGCGAGATGATCAAAGAGAACCAGGTGGGCGCGATTTTTAACACCGTCACCCGCCAGGATATCCGCGCCATGCAGGATCAGGTGATGCAGCTCAGCCGTCTGAAAATCCCGTTGTTCTTTGCCTATGACGTGGTGCACGGCCAGCGTACTGTCTTCCCGATCAGCCTCGGCTTAGCCTCCTCGTTTAACCTCGACGCGGTGAAAACCGTCGGGCGCGTGTCGGCCTATGAAGCGGCGGACGACGGCCTGAACATGACCTGGGCACCGATGGTGGACGTCTCGCGCGATCCGCGCTGGGGCCGCGCCTCGGAAGGCTTCGGTGAAGATACCTATTTAACGGCCACGATGGGCAAAACCATGGTGGAAGCGATGCAGGGCAAGAGCCCGGCGGACCGCTACTCGGTGATGACCAGCGTTAAACACTTCGCGGCCTACGGCGCCGTGGAAGGCGGTAAAGAGTACAACACCGTCGACATGAGCCCACAGCGCCTGTTTAACGACTACATGCCGCCGTACAAGGCAGGGCTGGATGCGGGCAGCGGCGCGGTGATGGTGGCGCTGAACTCGCTGAACGGCACGCCTGCGACCTCCGATTCCTGGCTGCTGAAAGACGTGCTGCGCGACCAGTGGGGCTTTAAGGGCATCACCGTTTCCGACCACGGCGCGATTAAAGAACTGATCAAGCACGGCACGGCGTCCGATCCGGAAGACGCGGTGCGCGTGGCGCTCAAGTCCGGCATCAACATGAGCATGAGCGACGAGTACTACAGCAAATACCTGCCGGGGCTGGTGAAGAGCGGCAAGGTAACGATGGCGGAGCTGGACGATGCCGCGCGCCACGTGCTGAACGTGAAATATGACATGGGGCTGTTTAACGATCCGTACAGCCACCTGGGGCCGAAAGATTCTGACCCGGCGGATACCAACGCCGAAAGTCGCCTGCACCGTAAAGAGGCGCGTGAAGTGGCGCGCGAAAGTCTGGTGCTGCTGAAGAACCGCCTCGACACGCTGCCGCTGAAAAAATCCGGCACTATTGCTGTGGTCGGCCCACTGGCTGACAGCAAGCGCGACGTGATGGGGAGCTGGTCTGCTGCGGGCGTGGCCGATCAGTCCGTTACCGTCCTGACCGGCATCAAGAGCGCCGTCGGTGAAAACGCCAAAGTGGTGTACGCCAAAGGGGCGAACGTCACCGACGATAAAGACATCGTCACCTTCCTCAACCAGTACGAGGAAGCGGTGAAGGTCGATCCGCGCACGCCGAAGGAGATGATCGACGAAGCGGTCAACGCGGCGAAGCAGTCTGACGTCGTTGTCGCGGTCGTGGGGGAAGCGCAGGGTATGGCGCACGAAGCTTCCAGCCGTACCGACATTACCATCCCGCAGAGCCAGCGCGATCTGATCGCCGCCCTGAAAGCGACCGGCAAGCCGCTGGTGCTGGTGCTGATGAACGGTCGTCCGCTGGCGCTGGTGAAAGAGGACCAGCAGGCTGACGCCATTCTGGAAACCTGGTTCGCCGGCACCGAAGGCGGTAACGCCATCGCCGACGTATTGTTTGGCGATTACAACCCGTCGGGCAAGCTGCCGATGTCCTTCCCGCGCTCCGTCGGGCAGATCCCGGTTTACTATAGCCACCTGAATACCGGCCGCCCGTACAACGCCGACAAGCCGAACAAATACACGTCTCGTTACTTTGACGAAGCTAACGGCCCGCTCTACCCGTTTGGTTATGGCCTGAGCTACACCACCTTCAAGGTTTCTGAGGTGAAAATGTCGGCGCCGAGCCTGAAGCGTGACGGCAAGGTCACCGCCAGCGTCGAGGTGACCAACACCGGCAAGCGTGAAGGGGCAACGGTGATTCAGATGTACGTGCAGGATGTCACCGCCTCGATGAGCCGTCCTGTGAAGCAGCTGCGCGGCTTTGAGAAGGTCAATCTCAAGCCTGGCGAAACCAAAACCATCAGCTTCCCGATTGACGTGGATGCGCTCAAGTTCTGGAACCAGCAGATGAAATATGATGCGGAACCGGGCAAGTTTAACGTCTTTATCGGGGTGGATTCCGCCCGCGTAAATAAAGGCGAGTTCGAGCTGCTGTAACCTTTCCCTCCTTTGCATCCCCCGTCCATCGGGGGATGCGTCTTACCTTATGCTAAAAAGGCATTTTGCCGGGTAAATCCGCCGTTTTAAGCTACGCTTTTCTCTCAAGCCTCTGAAAAAGGCAGCAAAAAAATGAGGATAGCGGAATGACGATTAAATCGGGGATGGTAGTTTCTGCGGCGCTACTCGCGGCGCTAAGCCTGCCTTTACAGGCGGCGGAGCCGGTAAAAGTGGGCTCAAAGATCGATACCGAGGGCGCGCTGCTCGGGAATATTATTCTCCAGGTGCTGGAAAGCCACGGCGTGAAAACCGTCAATAAAGTTCAACTGGGCACCACGCCCGTCGTGCGCGGCGCGATTACCTCCGGCGAGCTGGATATCTATCCTGAATATACCGGCAACGGCGCGTTCTTCTTTAAAGAAGAGAACGATCCAGCATGGAAAAACGCCAAAGCTGGCTATGAAAAAGTCAAAAAACTCGACGCGGAACAGAACAAGCTGGTCTGGCTGACCCCGGCCCCGGCCAACAATACCTGGACTATCGCCGTGCGTAAGGACGTGGCGGAGAAAGGGAAGCTCACCTCGCTTGCGGATCTCAGCCGCTACCTGAAAGAGAAGGGCGACTTCAAGCTCGCGGCGTCCGCGGAGTTTATCGAGCGTCCTGACGCGCTGCCGGCGTTTGAAAAAGCCTACGACTTCAAGCTCGACCAGGCACAACTGCTCTCGCTGGCGGGCGGAGATACGGCGGTAACCATTAAGGCGGCGGCGCAGCAAACCTCCGGCGTTAACGCGGCGATGGCCTACGGCACCGACGGCCCGGTCGCGGCGCTGGGCCTACAAACCCTGACCGATCCAAAAGGCGTTCAGCCGATCTACGCTCCAACCCCGGTTGTGCGTGAGGCGGTACTGAAAGCCTACCCGGATATTGCTGAATGGCTCAAACCAGTCTTCGAAAAGCTGGATGAAAAAACGCTGCAACAGCTGAATGCCAGCATTGCCGTCGAGGGACTGGATGCCAAAAAAGTGGCCGCCGACTTCCTGAAACAACAAGGGCTTGTGAAGTAACGGGAAAGGGCTGTGCCAATAAAATGTCATAACCGCGTACTGCTGCTGTTGGCCTGCGTGGCCATCGCGGCGGTCGCGTTACCGTTTGTGAACGTCGCGCCTAACCGCCTGATGTCGGGGGAAGGGCGTGCTCTCTGGGACGTATGGTCGTTCACGCCGTGGTGGCTGGCGGCTGCGCTGGCCGCGTGGGTTGGACTGTCGCTCTGGCAAGGGCGAACGGCGCAGTGGCTAACGCTGCTGCTCTCGGAAGGTCTCTTTATCGCGCTGTTCTGGAGCGCGGGGCTGGCGGCAACGCATATGGCCTCGGCGGAAAGTCCGCTGGCGAGAACCACGCCAGGCAGCGGCCTGTGGCTCTGGCTGGCTTTGTGTTTACTGGCCAGCAGCGATGCGATTCGTCGTCTCATCGCCAGTTCTGTCTGGCGCTGGGTGCTTAATGCACAGATATGGTCTATTCCGCTGCTGTTATTGTTCAGCGGTGAACTGAACAACCTCTCGCTGTTAAAAGAGTACGCCAACCGTCAGGAGGTATTTAATGATGCTCTGGCGCAACATCTGACGATCCTTTTCGGCACGCTGATCCCGGCGCTGCTGATCGGGATACCGCTCGGCATGTGGTGTTATCGTCATCCCTCACGTCAGGGTAGCATCTTTGCCGTGCTCAACGTCATCCAGACCATTCCCTCCGTTGCGCTGTTTGGCCTGCTGATTGCCCCCCTGGCCGGGCTGGTGAAGTCGTTTCCCGCGCTGGGCGCGGTGGGTATCGCCGGAACGGGGTTAACACCCGCGCTGATTGCGCTGGTGCTGTACGCGCTGCTCCCGCTGGTGCGCGGCGTAGTCGCCGGCTTAAGCCAGGTTGCGCCGGATGTGCTGGAAAGCGCCCATGCGATGGGGATGAGCGCGCGACAGTGTTTCTGGAAGATACAGCTCCCGCTGGCGCTGCCCCTGCTGCTGCGCAGCCTGCGGGTGGTAGCGGTTCAGACCGTTGGCATGGCGGTGATTGCCGCGCTGATTGGAGCGGGCGGCTTTGGCGCGCTGGTGTTCCAGGGGCTGCTGAGCAGCGCCCTCGATCTGGTGTTGTTAGGCGTAGTCCCTACCATTGCGCTGGCGGTTGTCGTCGACGCCCTGTTTGCCTTATGGCTCGCGCTGCTCAGGAGAAGAGCCAATGATTGAATTTCATGATGTGAGTAAAACCTTTGCCGGCCGCCCGGCGGCAAGCCATCTGAACCTGAACTTTGCCGAGGGGGCATTTTCCGTGCTGATTGGCACTTCGGGCTCGGGAAAATCCACCACGCTGAAGATGATCAACCGGTTGGTGGAGCATGACAGCGGGTTAATTCGCTTTGCCGGGGAAGAGATCCGCAGCCTGCCGGTGCTGGAGCTGCGCCGCCGAATGGGCTATGCCATTCAGTCTATCGGCCTGTTTCCGCACTGGACGGTGGCACAGAACATCGCCACCGTGCTGCAGCTGGAGAAATGGTCGCGGGCTAAAATCGCTGACCGCGTTGATGAACTGATGTCTCTGCTGGGGCTGGAGCCCGCGTTGCGCAACCGCTATCCTCACCAGCTCTCCGGTGGACAACAGCAGCGCGTGGGCGTGGCGCGCGCGCTGGCGGCTAACCCGCAGGTGCTGCTGATGGATGAACCCTTTGGCGCGCTGGATCCCGTTACGCGCGGGGCGCTGCAAACGGAGATGACCCGCATTCACCGCATTCTTGGTCGAACCATCGTCCTCGTGACGCACGATATCGATGAAGCCCTGCGCCTGGCCGACCATCTGGTGCTGATGGACCACGGCGAGGTGGTGCAGCAGGGCGCGCCGCTTGCGCTGCTGACCAGCCCGAAGAATGACTTTGTACGCGAGTTTTTTGGCCGCAGCGAGCTGGGCGTCAGGTTGCTCTCCCTGCGGACGGTCGGAGACTATATGCGCCGTGAGAATGCACCGCCCGGCGGGGAACCGCTACAGGAGCAGATGAGCCTGCGTGATGCCCTCTCCGCGTTTGTCGCGCGCCGGTGCGAAGTCCTGCCCGTGGCGGATGTCCGGGGTGCGCCGTGCGGCAGCCTGCATTTTCGCGATCTGCTGGCCGGGGAGGTGACGCGTGAAGGCACTGCGTGATCCGCTCCTCTGGCTGGTAGCGCTCTTTGTCGCCTTACTGTTTCTGATGCCTCACAGCGCGGCGCTGTTTAACACTCTTTTTCCGGGGCTACCGCGGCCGGTGTATCAGCAGGAGAGCTTTATTAACCTTGCCCTGGCGCATCTCTGTCTGGTGGCGCTCTCAAGCGTCATCGCGGTGGTGCTGGGAGTAGGGGCGGGCATCGCGGTCACGCGACCTGCGGGCCGGGAGTTTCGTCCGCTGGTGGAGACGGTTGCGGCCATTGGACAGACGTTTCCGCCGGTGGCGGTGCTGGCGATAGCGGTGCCGGTTATGGGTTTTGGTCAGCAGCCCGCGATTATTGCGCTGATTCTGTACGGCGTGTTGCCCGTTCTGCAGGGCACGCTGGCGGGCGTTGCGGCGGTCCCGGCGTCTGTTTTAAGCGTGGCGGAAGGGATGGGGATGAGCCGCTGGCAGCGGCTGCGCAAGGTAGAACTGCCGCTTGCGGCACCGGTTATTATTGCCGGGATCCGCACGTCGGTGATCATTAACATCGGGACGGCGACCATTGCGTCTACGGTCGGTGCCAATACGCTGGGAACGCCGATCATCATCGGCTTAAGCGGGTTTAATACGGCTTATATTGTGCAGGGGGCGGTACTGGTCGCGCTGGCGGCTATCGTCGTCGATCGCCTTTTTGAGCGGCTGGCGCTATACCTCAGCCGACACCGCCACGAACGATAAACGAGTATCCTGCAAGCATCACGCCGCCGATACCGCTTACGGCCATCAGGACAAAAAGGGTAATAATGGCGAGTTTGGTTGCCTTCATCATGTGCTCCTGTTGTTAACGGAACAATTATACGGTGAAGCGCAGCTGTTAATAAACCATTAAATGCCGTTATGGCTCATCCGGGCCAAGGGAATAAACCGGATAACCATGCTCACGCCACTCCGTCAGCAGCTGTTGCTGCGTGGCGGACGGCACTTCGCCACACCAGACCAGCAGGGTCTGGCCGTCGAAAAACTCGGGTTTGAGCTGCCCCAGCGAGTGCGCAAGGACATCCACGCGCCAGCCCTTTTGGGTGGCGATCCACGCTTCCAGCCACAGACGGGTGGTATCGTGCACGTTCCAGCCGACCACCAGCGCATCTTTTCCTGCCTTGTTCTTCGCCGAGGCAAGACAGACGGCAATATAGTTGATCAGCACCCCGTCAAGCATGCTGAGCAGCGCCTGCAGGGTAGACTGTTGGCACTGCAGGCGCCGACGGAGCGGAATGAAAAGATGGGTGATAAGCGTTTTCGCCGGATAATCGCGACCCTGCTCTTTGATCCAGGCGCGCAGTCGCTGCAGGTTACCGGCCTGCAGGAGCCGCAGCAGCGTTTCCTGCTGCTCGCGCCAGAGGCGTTGCGTGTCCGGGTCGTCGTGGCTCAGCAGGGACTTCACTTTCCCGACCTGCACCCCGTTGTCGATCCAGCTTTTGATTTCACGGATCCGGTCGATATCGGTATCGTTGAAAAGGCGATGACCACCGTCCGTCCTCTGCGGTTTGAGCAATCCATACCGTCGCTGCCACGCCCGTAGGGTAACGGGATTGATATCACAAAGGAGTGCCACTTCACCGATTGTGTAAAGCGCCATATTTGCCCCCTGGCTTACGCGTCCCCAGCTTAACTGTAGACCCACTTTGCCGAACCAGGAAGAATTGATTAATTTTTAAACAAATAATGCGAACCATGCACGATGTGCAGAAAAAGATGTGATAACGGACACGATTTTACGCTTTTTTGGGGCGCTTCAAAGAAAGTTCAGCCGCATCCGTGTATGTTACGCGTTTTTTAGCGTGTGCGGTTTTGAGTATGTACGAGTTTAACCTTGTGTTGCTGTTGCTTCAGCAGATGTGCGTGTTTCTGGTCATTGCCTGGCTGATGAGCAAAACGCGTCTTTTCATTCCGCTGATGCAGGTCACCGTACGCCTGCCGCACAAGCTGCTCTGCTACGTCACCTTCTCTATTTTTTGCATCATGGGGACCTACTTCGGCCTCCACATCGAAGACTCTATTGCTAATACGCGTGCCATCGGCGCTGTGATGGGCGGGCTGCTGGGCGGCCCGGTCGTCGGTGGCCTTGTCGGTTTAACCGGTGGGCTGCATCGCTATTCCATGGGCGGGATGACGGCGCTCAGCTGCATGATCTCGACGATCGTCGAAGGGCTGCTTGGTGGCCTGGTGCACAGCTATATGATTAAGCGCGGTCGCCCGGACAAGGTGTTTAGCCCGCTTACCGCCGGGGCCATCACATTTGTGGCTGAAATGGCGCAGATGGCGATCATTCTGCTGATTGCCCGCCCGTTCGAGGATGCTCTGCACCTGGTCAGCAGTATTGCCGCCCCGATGATGGTGACCAACACCGTCGGCGCGGCGCTGTTTATGCGTATTCTGCTCGACAAGCGCGCCATGTTTGAGAAGTACACCTCGGCCTTTTCCGCCACGGCGTTGAAGGTTGCCGCCTCGACCGAAGGGATCCTGCGTCAGGGGTTTAACGAAGAGAACAGCATGAAGGTCGCGCAGGTGCTCTATAAAGAGCTGGATATCGGCGCGGTGGCCATTACCGATCGCGAAAAGCTGCTGGCGTTTACCGGCACCGGAGACGATCACCACCTGCCGGGCAAACCGATCTCGTCGACCTATACGCTGCGCGCCATTGAAACCGGCGAAGTAGTGTATGCCGACGGTAACGAAGTGCCTTACCGCTGCTCGCTGCATCCGCAGTGCAAGCTGGGCTCCACGCTCGTCATTCCGCTGCGCGGGGAAAATCAGCGGGTGATGGGCACCATCAAGCTGTATGAGGCGAAAAACCGTCTGTTCAGCTCCATCAACCGCACGCTGGGGGAGGGTATCGCCCAGCTTCTTTCCGCGCAAATTCTGGCCGGGCAGTATGAACGGCAGAAAGCCCTGCTGACGCAGTCTGAAATTAAGCTGCTGCATGCCCAGGTCAATCCGCATTTCCTGTTTAATGCCCTCAACACGCTCAAAGCGGTGATTCGCCGCGACAGCGATCAGGCCGCGCAGCTGGTGCAGTTTTTGTCGACCTTTTTCCGTAAAAACCTGAAGCGCCCGTCAGAGATCGTGACCCTCGCCGATGAAATTGAGCACGTGAATGCCTATCTGCAAATTGAACAGGCGCGGTTTCAGTCCCGCCTGCAGGTGTCGCTCTCCGTTCCGGACGAGCTGGCGTATCAGCATCTTCCGGCCTTTACCCTGCAGCCTATTGTGGAGAACGCCATCAAGCACGGTACCTCGCAGCTGCTGGGGAGAGGGGAGATAACCATTGCCGCCAGCCGTTTTAACCACCATCTGGTGCTGGATATTGAAGATAACGCCGGGCTGTACCAGCCTTCCGCTTCGGGCGGATTAGGGATGAGCCTGGTTGATAAACGTCTGCGCGCCCATTTTGGCGACGACTGTGGCATTACCGTCGCCTGCGAGCCTGACCGTTTTACCCGTATTACCGTTCGACTGCCGCTGGAGGAAAACGCATGTTAAGAGTGCTGATTGTGGATGACGAGCCGCTGGCACGGGAAAACCTGCGCGTTCTGCTGCAGGAGCAGCCAGACATTGAGATTGTGGGGGAGTGCGCCAACGCCATTGAGGCCATCGGTGCGGTGCACAAGCTGCGCCCGGACGTGCTGTTCCTCGACATTCAGATGCCGCGCATCAGCGGGCTGGAGATGGTCGGCATGCTCGACCCGGCGCATCGTCCCTACATCGTGTTTCTGACGGCGTTCGACGAATATGCCGTTAAGGCTTTTGAGGAGCACGCGTTCGATTATTTACTCAAGCCGATTGAAGAGAAGCGGCTGGAAAAAACGCTCACCCGCTTACGCCAGGAGCGAACCGTCCAGGACGTTACGCTGCTGCCGGAAAACCAGCAGCCGCTGAAATTTATCCCTTGCACCGGGCACAGCCGGATTTATCTGCTGCAAATGGATGATGTGGCGTTTGTCAGCAGCCGCCTGAGCGGGGTGTTTGTCACCAGCGCGGAAGGGAACGAAGGGTTTACCGAGCTGACCCTGCGCACGCTGGAGAGCCGTACGCCGCTGATTCGCTGTCACCGTCAGTATCTGGTGAACATGGCACACCTGAAGGAGATCCGTCTGGAAGATAACGGTCAGGCCGAGCTGGTGCTGCGCGCCGGGCAGACCGTCCCCGTCAGCCGCCGCTATCTGAAAAGTTTGAAAGAGGCGATTGGCCTGTAAAACTGGTACACTGCGCGCCATTGCATCATCGACATTCGAAGGCTCTATGCTAAGTAACGATATTCTTCGTAGCCTGCGCTACACCCTGAAAGCAAACAATAACGACATGGTGCGCATTCTTGCGCTGTCCGACATTGAATCCACGTCTGCAAATTTTGATACCTGGATGACCAAAGAGGACGAAGAGGGCTTCGTCCGCTGCCCGGACATCATTCTGTCGGGTTTTCTGAACGGGCTGATTTACGATAAACGTGGAAAAGATGACTCCGCGCCCGAGCTGGCGCTGGAGCGTCGGGTGAACAACAACACGGTGCTGAAAAAGCTGCGTATCGCCTTCTCGTTGAAAACGGACGATATCCAGGCGATCATGACCGAGCAGAAATACCGCGTGTCGATGCCGGAAATCACTGCCATGATGCGCGCGCCGGACCACAAAAATTACCGCGAGTGCGGCGACCAGTTTCTGCGTAATTTCCTGCGCGGGCTGACCCATCGGGTGCATCACCCGAAACCATAAAAAAGCCGGAGATTATCTCCGGCTTTTTTTTTATTTCACCTGCTGGCCCGGCTTCGCGCCTTCGTCTGGGCTTAACAGGAAGATATCCTTCCCGCCAGGGCCTGCTGCCATCACCATCCCCTCGGAAATGCCGAAGCGCATTTTGCGCGGCGCCAGGTTAGCGACCATCACGGTTTGACGGCCGATCAGCACCTGCGGGTCCGGGTAGGCAGAACGGATGCCGGAGAAGACGTTGCGCTTCTCGCCGCCGAGATCCAGCGTCAGGCGCAGCAGCTTGTCAGAGCCTTCCACGAATTCTGCGTTTTCAATCAGCGCCACGCGCAGGTCGACTTTAGCAAAGTCATCAAAAGTGATGGTTTCCTGAATCGGATCGTCCGCCAGCGGGCCGGTTACCGGTGCTGCAGCCGCTTTCACCTCTTCTTTAGAGGCTTCGACCAGCGCTTCAACCTGCTTCATCTCGATGCGGTTATACAGCGCCTTAAAGGTGTTCACCTTGTGGCCGAGCAGCGGCTGTGCCATTGCATCCCAGGTCAGTTCGGTGTTCAGGAACGCTTCAGCGCGGGCTGCCAGCTGCGGCAGAACTGGCTTCAGGTACGTCATCAGTACGCGGAACAGGTTGATGCCCATGGAGCAGATGGCCTGCAGATCGGCATCGCGGCCTTCCTGTTTAGCGACAACCCACGGCGCCTGCTCGTCCACATAGCGGTTAGCCAGGTCAGCCAGCGCCATGATTTCACGCACTGCTTTACCGAACTCGCGCGTTTCCCAGGCTTCGCCAATGGTGGCTGCCGCGTCGGTGAAGGTTTGGTACAGGGCAGGGTCCGCCAGCTCAGCGGCCATTACGCCGTCAAAGCGCTTGGCGATAAAGCCCGCGTTACGGGACGCCAGGTTCACCACCTTGTTGACGATGTCTGCGTTCACGCGCTGCACGAAATCTTCCAGGTTCAGGTCGATATCGTCGATGCGGGAAGAGAGCTTCGCGGTGTAGTAGTAGCGCAGGCTATCCGCGTCGAAGTGGTTCAGCCAGGTGCTGGCCTTGATGAACGTCCCGCGGGACTTGGACATCTTGGCGCCGTTCACCGTGACGTAGCCGTGTACGAACAGGTTGGTCGGCTTGCGGAAGTTGCTGCCTTCCAGCATGGCCGGCCAGAACAGGCTGTGGAAGTAAACGATGTCTTTGCCGATGAAATGGTACAGCTCGGCGGTAGAGTCTTTCTTCCAGTATTCGTCGAAGCTGACGGTGTCGCCCCGCTTGTCGCACAGGTTCTTGAAGGAGCCCATGTAGCCGATTGGCGCGTCCAGCCAGACGTAGAAATATTTGCCCGGCGCATTCGGGATTTCGAAGCCAAAGTACGGCGCATCGCGGGAGATATCCCACTGCTGCAGGCCGGATTCGAACCACTCCTGCATCTTGTTCGCCACCTGCTCCTGCAGCGCGCCACTGCGGGTCCACGCCTGCAGCATTTCGCTGAAGGACGGCAGGTCGAAGAAGAAGTGCTCGGAATCACGCATCACAGGTGTGGCGCCGGATACCACGGATTTGGGCTCAATCAGTTCGGTCGGGCTGTAGGTCGCGCCGCAGACTTCGCAGTTATCGCCGTACTGATCCGGGGATTTACATTTTGGACAGGTGCCTTTGACGAAACGGTCCGGCAGGAACATGCCTTTTTCCGGATCGTACAGCTGAGAGATAGTGCGGTTTTTGATGAAACCGTTCTCTTTCAGACGGGTGTAGATCAGCTCCGACAGCTCGCGGTTTTCGTCGCTGTGCGTGGAGTGATAGTTGTCATAGCTGATGTCAAAGCCAGCAAAATCGGTCTGATGCTCCTGACTCATTTCGGCAATCATCTGCTCCGGGGAAATCCCCAGCTGCTGCGCTTTCAGCATAATCGGCGTGCCGTGGGCATCGTCCGCACAGATGAAGTTAACCTCGTGGCCGCGCATTCGCTGGTAACGGACCCAGACATCAGCCTGGATATGCTCCAGCATGTGGCCGAGGTGGATTGAGCCGTTGGCGTACGGCAGGGCGCACGTTACCAGAATTTTTTTCGCGACTTGAGTCATAGTAGGCATTACTTCTTTTAACTGTGAAAAGGGTTTTCGATATTACCAAAAGGGGCATTATTAAGTAAGCACAAACCACGGCCTTTCAGGTAAACTTGTTTGTCTAAGGTCTTATTCACAAGAACAAAGGAGTCGGGATGAGTTCTCAATCCCAGGCCAAATCACCGGAAGCCTTACGAGCAATGGTCGCCGGGACGCTGGCTAACTTTCAGCATCCAACCCTGAAGCATAACCTCACTACGCTGAAAGCGTTGCACCACGTCGCATGGCTGGACGATACGCTGCACGTTGAAGTGCAGATGCCGTTCGTCTGGACCAGCGCCTTTGATGCGCTGAAAGAGCAGACCAGCGCCGAGCTGCTGCGCATTACCGGTGCGAAAGCGATTGACTGGAAGCTGAGCCACAGCATTGCCACGCTGAAGCGTGTGAAAAATCAGCCGGGCGTCAACGGGGTGAAAAACATCATCGCCGTGAGTTCAGGTAAGGGTGGGGTGGGTAAATCCTCTACCGCCGTTAACCTCGCGCTCGCGCTGGCGGCGGAAGGGGCAAAGGTCGGTATTCTGGATGCCGATATCTACGGTCCGTCTATTCCAAACATGCTGGGTGCGGAAAATCAGCGTCCAACCTCGCCGGACGGCACGCATATGGCGCCGATCGTGGCGCACGGTCTGGCGACCAACTCCATCGGTTACCTGGTGACCGACGATAACGCTATGGTCTGGCGCGGCCCGATGGCCAGCAAAGCGCTGCTGCAGATGCTGCAGGAAACGATGTGGCCGGATCTGGATTATCTGGTGCTGGACATGCCGCCGGGCACCGGTGACATTCAGCTGACGCTGGCGCAGAACATCCCGGTAACGGGGGCCGTTGTGGTCACCACGCCGCAGGATATCGCGCTGATCGACGCCAAAAAAGGCATCGTGATGTTCGAGAAAGTGGAAGTGCCGGTGCTCGGCATCGTCGAGAACATGAGCATGCACATCTGCAGCAACTGCGGACACCATGAGCCTATCTTTGGTACGGGTGGGGCGGAAAAACTGGCAGCGCAGTATCACACCCAGCTGCTGGGGCAGATGCCGCTGCATATTTCCTTGCGTGAAGATCTGGACAGCGGGAAGCCGACGGTCGTCAGCCGTCCAGACAGCGAGTTCGCTGAGATGTACCGCCAGCTGGCGGGGCGCGTTGCGGCGCAGCTGTACTGGCAGGGTGAAGTGATCCCGGGTGAAATCGCCTTCCGCGCGGTGTAACCCCCCAGCGCTGGATTGCCGGGTGGCGGTTTCGCCTTACCCGGCCTACGAAATACGATTTTGTAGGTCAGGTAAGCGAAGCGCCACCTGACTTTACCCAAGCCGGTAATGCATAAGATAGTACTCTCCCTCAGGAGAATTCCCCGTCGCCTCAATGTGCCAGCCGTGCCGCTGGTAAAACGTAATAGCCCGCGTATTTTTCACCAGACACTTGAGTGAGCCCGTGCTGGTAAACGTCTTCTGTACGTGCTCAAGCAACACATGTCCGACGCCCAGGCTCTGATACTGCGGGTCGACAAACAGGTTGTGCAGAAAATTATCGTTCGTCCAGACTGAGGCGAAGCCAAGTCGGTGCCCATCCTGCTCCGCCACCCAAATCTCTTCGTCCAGGGTTGCCGCGTCAAAATCTTCAAGCTGCCACGCAGAACTGTCCAGCCACGGCCAGGCTTCACGCCGGGCGTGGAGGTAGAGCGTACGCAGGAAAGGGCGGTCGCTCTCCTGCCACGGACGGATTACGATCGTATCAGCGATGATAGAAAATATCTCCATTGTAGGCTTTGTAGATTTTGCCATCTGCATCGCCAATCAGGACGTAGTTTTCGCCCATGTAGGTCCAGTGGGTACCGGCATCCGGTGCCGGAAGGTTACGCAGCTGGTACTGTTTAATGGTGTACTCCGGCGTTTGATACTGCGCCGGTGCCGTATCGCCGATTTTAAACTTCGTGAAATCGGCGATGAACTCTTGTTCTTCATAGGCCTTGATGCCCGATGGCGCAGCGGCGGTTTGCGGGGCAGAAAACGCGGAGCCCGCCAGAGACAGTAACACACCCAGAAGCAGCAATTTACGCTTAGCCATTTTTTCTCCAGTGATATTGTTTCAGAGACTTTCGTCTGCAGGGCACACAGCACAAGACAGACGGTCTATTTTAAGTATCAAAGCATGATGCGTTTGATAAAAAATGTAACAAAAGTGGAGGGGTTTGGGTAGTCGATAACGGTGATGTTCATCATTGCTGTGAATGTTGATTGTGCGGAATATTTGTTATTTTTATTATTTTATTAATCTATTCTGAAAATAAGTTTATACGTCAAAATAGCACCGTTAAGCGAATGCTTTCGTAAGGGATAACATTTAATATCGCGGCGCATAAAGTATTATTACTCTCCGTTTTCTTGCGCAATTGTGCGCTGTTTTTTAACTTTTTAAACGACAGCGAACGTGTGTTTTACAGTATCACGGTGAAATAATAAATAACGATATTTCAAGGATTTGCTTGCTTTTTTTGCGAGTTAACTACCCAGCGCAACGATAAATCAACATTTTATATAAATGAAAAATACAACTGCTCTTTTACTGTCCTTTCTGACTCTCAGCCAGCTAACAGGATGTGTATTTTCACCAGGCCAGAACTTAAGTCTTTCCGGGAAAAAAGTCACTACCGGTGAGGAAATTAACGATCCGCTGGACAAACGCGTGGAAGTTTTTCCTTTAACCCCTGGATTGATTGAAAAACTGCGCCCACCCGTTTCTAAATCTCAGGCAAATCCTACTCTGGATGAGCAGCTCAAAAACTGGGAATACCGCATTGGCTCAGGGGACATTTTGACGGTCACCGTCTGGGATCACCCTGAACTCACGACGCCCGCAGGGCAGTACCGTAGCGCGAGCGACGCGGGTAACTGGGTTAACGCCGATGGTACGCTTTTCTACCCCTACGTCGGCAAGCTGAAAGTGGCGGGCAAAACGGTTTCGCAGGTACGTGAGGAGATCACCGCGCGGCTGGATGAGGTCATTGAGAGCCCTCAGGTGGACGTCAGCGTTGCCTCCTTCCGTTCTCAAAAAGCCTATATTACCGGAGAGGTTGAGAAATCGGGCCAGCAGCCAATAACCAATATTCCATTGACGGTAATGGATGCGGTGAACGCCGCGGGCGGTCTCTCTGCGGATGCCGACTGGCGTAACGTCGTGCTCACGCATGATGGCCAGGACTCGCGCCTTTCACTCTATGCTCTGATGCAACATGGCGATTTAACCCAAAATAAGCTGCTTTATCCGGGCGATATCCTGTTTGTTCCCCGGAACGACGCGCTGAAAGTGTTTGTGATGGGCGAGGTGGTTAAACAGAGCACCCTTAAGATGGATCGTAGCGGCATGACGCTGGCCGAAGCCCTGGGGAATGCAGGCGGGCTGAACCTGAATATGGCCGATGCAACCGGGATTTTTGTTATTCGCCCGGTTTCACGAAAAGGCGAGAAAGACAAAATCGCCAACATCTATCAACTCAATGCGGAAGATGCCTCAGCCATGGTGCTGAGCACAGAATTCGAGCTGGAACCGTACGACATTGTCTATGTCACGACGGCACCGCTTTCACGCTGGAATCGTGTGATCGCCCAGCTGGTACCCACCATCAGTGGTGTACATGACCTGACCGAAACCGTCCGTTACATCAGGTCGTGGCCGCAATAATGTTCAATTCAATTCTCGTGGTTTGCACCGGCAATATTTGCCGTTCACCGATTGGTGAGCGGCTGTTGCGCCAGCAGCTACCCGACGCGCAGGTGACCTCGGCAGGTATTTTCGGGCTTGAAGGACGCCCGGCGGATGCGACTGCAAAGGCAGTCGCCTTACGTCATGGCGTTTCGCTGGAAGGTCACGTGGCGCGTAAGGTCACACGTTTTCTGTTACAAAAATCCGATTTGATTCTGGTGATGGAGCCAGAGCATCTCCGTTTTATTGCCTCAGTGGCGCCGGAGAATCGGGGGAAATCGCTGTTGTTTGGTCAGTGGCTGGAAACAAAGGACATTCCCGACCCGTATCGCAAAAGCCGGGAAGCCTTCGAATATGTTTTCGAGCAGTTAGGAAAAGCCAGTCAGGAATGGGCTCGTCGTTTGCGTCAACAAGGAATGAAGCAGTAATGTCGTCTCATAAATCAGACAAATTTGGTGCTGCGTCACCGCATGATAATGAAATTGATCTCATTCAGCTGTTGGCTGAGATGTTTGATCATCGGGTAATGATAGCGTGCATCACGCTCCTGTTCACCGTATGCGCCGGGATCTATGCGTATAGCGTCACACCGATCTATCAGGCTGATGCTCTTGTGCAGATAGAAGCGAAGCAGGACAACTCGTTGCTCAAAAGCTTAAGCCAGTTTGGTACCGATCTTTCACCTGATGTTGCGCCCGAACTCTTGCTGCTCAAGTCGCGGATGATTCTGGGAGAGACCGTTGATAAGCTGGGGCTAACGTACAGCGTCAAACGGCGCGTGCCTGTCATTGGGCCGCTGCTGGAACGAGGGCGTAAAGCCGGTGAACTGACAATTGGCGCGCTTACCCTTCCTCTTCTGGAAGACAAGCCACAGGAACTTTTACTGACCGTTCAGGAGCAGGGCCGGTATCACCTCGAAGGAAAAACGCTTGAGGCTGATGGCGTTGTTGGGAAGACGCTGGTTAAAGACGGAGTAACGCTGCTTGTCACCTCGCTCAGTGCGGCACCAGGCACCCGGTTTGCCCTCAAAACCGTCACAAAGCTTGAAGCAATTAACGCCCTTCAGCGCCGACTCATTGTTTCTGAGTCGGCGAAGCAGAGCGGAATTATTACCTTAACGCTGACGGGCGAGGACCCTGACAAGATCGCCGTGGTGCTCAATACCATTGCTGAAAATTATCTCAGCCAGAATATTGCGCGCCAGGAAGCTAAAGATACCCGCAGCCTGACGTTTTTACAGGACCAATTACCTAAAATCAGGCGCGAACTGGATGAAGCCGAAGCACGACTGAACGCCTACAGAGAGCAGCGCGATTCTGTCGATCTATCCCTTGAGGCGAAGACGGTTCTCGATCAGGTTGTTAATGTGGAAAATCAGCTTAACGAGCTGACGTTCCGCGAAGCAGAAGTTTCTCAGCTTTTCAAAAAGGATCACCCAACCTACCGCGCATTACGGGAAAAAAAACAGACCCTGGAGCAGGAACGTACGCGTCTGAATAACCGCGTCTCATCCATGCCTTCTACACAGCAGGAAATTTTGCGTTTAAGCCGTGACGTTGAGTCCGGGCGCACCATCTATCTGCAGCTGCTGACGCGTCAGCAGGAGCTGAATATCTCGCGCTCCAGCGCCATCGGAAACGTGCGGATCATTGACCCGGCAGTAACGCAGCCTGGACCCGTCAAACCGCACAAAGTGATTATCATTGTGTTCGGTATGCTGGTGGGATTGATGCTCTCTGCAGGAACGGTGTTGGTGCGCTCTGCGTTTAAACGGGGCATCACCTCGTCTGAACAGCTGGAAGCGCAGGGAATGCCTCTTCTGGCTACGCTCCCGCGTTCAGTGTGGCTATGGAAAAAAACGCATTTACGCAGAAGGACGCTGTTTGCTTCCCACTGGAAGCACAGGACGTCAAACGTACCTTTCCCGCCCGTTGACCGTCCGGCGGATATATTTGTCGAGGCGGTGCGCGGGTTACGCACCAGTCTGCATTTTACCATGATGAATGCCGTTAATCGGATAGTGGTGATTTCAGGCCCTTCGCAGGACTGCGGAAAGACTTTGGTGAGCACCTCGCTGGCGTCGATTGCCGCTCAGGCAGGTCAACGGGTACTGTTTATTGATGCGGATATGCGCAAGGGATATGTTCACAATATTTTCAAACTGAACAACCAGCATGGCTTGTCCAGCGTGCTGGGGGGAAGCGTAGAGTGGCAGGATGCGATTCAACGCTCCGAGAAAGGTGGCTTTGATGTCTTGACCTGTGGGCCTCAGCCTTCACATCCTGTCGAGCTGCTCATGAATGAGCGCTTCCAGACGGTAATGTCGCGAATAGACAAAGCGTACGACATCGTGATTGTTGACACGCCACCGGTGCTGGCCGTAACGGATGCGTTACTCGTCGCCAGAGCCGCGGCAACCACATTGCTGGTTGCCCGTTTCGGTAAAACCAGCGTCAAAGAGATCGAAAACTGTCGGAAGCGTCTGCAGCAGATGGGCGTCCAGGTTGAAGGCGCGATTCTCAATGATATTGTGAAATCCGCTGCGTTCTATTACCACTCGGGTTATAGCCATTACAACTACGGCTATACCCCGGAATAAAGTGACGCGACACTTCTTTACAGCATGACGCCGAATAGCCCGCTAAGATGACCTCCGTTAAATCGAGAGGTCATAATGGATAACCGTAAATTGAGTCGCCTGCGCCGCTGGGCGCGGGAAGGGATCATACTCATTCTGCTTACGCTGGCGGTCCTGTGGGGCGTGGATCAATACCGAAAGCCGTCATTACCCGCCAGCTTTAGCGCAACGCCTATGCAGAGCATCGACGGTAACATTCACGATATCGCGGCGCTCAGCAAGGAGCGCCCCCTGTTGATTTACGTCTGGGCAACCTGGTGTAGCATCTGTCGTTATACGACACCTGCGGTCGATAAGCTGGCAAAAGAGGGCGGTAACGTCGTAAGCATTGCCATGCGCTCCGGTGACGATGCAAAGCTCGCTCGCTGGGTTGAAAAGAAAAACCTGAGTATGCCGGTGATTAACGATGCAAACGGTGCCGTGTCGCAGCAGTGGCAGGTGAGCGTAACGCCGACGCTGGTGATTGTGTCAAAGGGGAAAGTAGTCAGTACCACAACGGGCTTGACGAGCTACTGGGGATTGAAAATCAGAATGTGGTGGGCAGGCGTATAAAGATAACCCCTCTTCCGTCGGAAGAGGGGTTTTGTATTACTTCGCGAGAACTTCCTGCGCGGTGCGCTCAACCAGCGACAGCAGGATTTTGATATCCTCCAGCGTCACGGTTGGGTTCAGCAGAGTCAGCTTCAGGCAGGTGATGCCGTTATGCTCGGTCACACCGACGTTTGCACGGCCGGATTCCAGCAGCGCATCACCAATTTTCTGGTTCAGCAGGGCGATGCCCGCGTCGTCCATCTGCACCTGGCCACGGAAGCGGAACAGCACGCTTGCCAGCTGTGGCTGCATAACCAGTTCCAGAGCAGGCTGCTCTTTCACGTAGGCCGCAACCTGCTGCGCCAGCGTTACGCCGTGATCGATGATCGCCGCGTATTGCTCCTGACCCAGTGCTTCCAGGCTCATCCACAGCTTCAGCGCGTCGAAACGACGGGTGGTCTGCAGAGATTTGGACACCAGGTTAGGCACGCCCGCTTCTTCGTCGAACTCAGAGTTCAGGTAGGCCGCCTGATAGCGCATCAGCTCATAGTGACGCGCTTCTTTCAGCAAGAACGCGCCGCAGCTGATGGTCTGGAAGAACTGCTTGTGGAAGTCCAGGGTGACGGAATCCACCAGCTCGATGCCGTCCAGGTAGTGACGATACTGATCAGACATCAGCAGCGCGCCGCCCCAGGCCGCGTCAACGTGTACCCAGATGTTCTGCTTCGCCGCCAGTTCAGCAATGGCACGCAGCGGATCGATAGCACCGGCATCGGTAGTACCTGCCGTCGCGACGATGGCCAGAATCTGCTCCCCGTTCGCGTTGCACTGCTCGATTTTCGCCGCCAGATCGGTCAGATCCATGCGGGAGAACTCGTCGGTTTTCACCTGCACTACGGACTGATAGCCCAGGCCCATCAGCGCCATGTTTTTCTGCACGGAGAAGTGCGCGTTTTCGGAGCACAGCACGCGAATTTTGCGCAGATCGCCCACCAGACCGTCCTGCTGAACGGAGTGGCCCTGACGCGCAAAGAATGCGTCACGCGCCAGCATCAGACCCATCAGGTTGCTCTGGGTACCGCCGCTGGTGAACACACCCGCGTCGCCAGCCTGATAACCCACGCGGGTACGCAGCCACTCGATCAGTTTGATCTCAATAATGGTTGCGGACGGGCTTTGATCCCAGGAGTCCATACTCTGGTTAGTGGCGTTGATCAGCACTTCCGCCGCCTGGCTTACCACCAGGCTTGGGCAGTGCAGGTGCGCCACACACTGCGGGTGATGAACGGACAAGCTGTCTTTCAGGAAGAACTCCACGGCGCGTTCAATCGCCGCTTCGTTGCCCAGCCCTTTCGGGTTGAAATCCAGCTTAATACGGTCGCGCAGCTCCGCGACCGTTTTGCCCTGGTACATCTCAGGCTGCTTCAGCCACTGCATCACAGCCTGAGTGCTTTGTTCAATCGCCTGCTGGTAAGCTTCAATGCTCTGCGCAGAGGAGAACAAAATTGGGTTTGAATCTGACATCGTAATCTACTACTCCGGTTACGCCGGGCGAACGCCCGCAGCAAGCAGTGCCTGCTCGAATTTATCCAGGAAGATTTTCAGTTCTTCGTCGCTGATCAGCAGGGAAGGCAGCAGGCGCAGAACGATACCGTTACGACCACCACGCTCCAGAATCAGACCGGCTTCAAAGCACTTCTTCTGAATCAGCGCAGACAGCTCGCCGTCGCCAGGGAAGCAGCCCATATGGTCAGCAGCTTCGTGTGGCTTAACGATCTCGATACCGATCATCATGCCCAGACCGCGCACGTGACCGATGACCGGATAACGTTTTGCCATCTCTTTAAGCTGGCCTTTCAGCCATTCGCCCTGTGCAGCCACTTTGCCCGCGATGTTCTGGTCTTTCAGGATTTTCAGCGTCGTCAGGCCGGTTGCCATTGCCAGCTGGTTGCCGCGGAAAGTACCGGTGTGGTGGCCTGGCGCCCATGCGTCGAACTGCTTTTTGATACCGAGCACGGCCAGCGGCAGACCGCCACCAACCGCTTTAGACATCACGATGATGTCTGGCTCGATGCCTGCGTGTTCGAAGGCGAAGAATTTACCGGTACGGGCAAAGCCAGCCTGAACTTCGTCGAGGATCAGCAGAATGCCGTGTTCCTGAGTCACTTTACGAATGCGCTGCAACCACTCAGCCGGAGCCGGGTTCACGCCGCCTTCGCCCTGAACGGCTTCCAGGATCACCGCGGCAGGTTTACGCACGCCGCTTTCAACGTCGTTGATCAGGTTGTCGAAGTAGTAAGTCAGCGCTTTCACGCCCGCTTCACCACCGATACCCAGCGGGCAGCGGTACTCGTGCGGGTAAGGCATGAACTGCACTTCTGGCATCATACCGTCAACAGCTTCTTTCGGAGACAGGTTACCGGTCACGGACAGTGCGCCGTGGGTCATGCCGTGGTAACCGCCAGAGAAGCTGATGATACCGCTACGGCCGGTCACTTTTTTCGCCAGCTTCAGCGCCGCTTCAACGGCGTCGGCACCGGATGGACCGGTGAACTGCAGGCAGTATTCTTTGCCCTGACCAGGCAGCAGAGAGAGCAGATATTCAGAAAACGCGTCTTTCAGAGGCGTAGTCAGATCCAGAGTGTGTAACGGCAAGCCGCTGGTAATGACATTTTGGATGCTTTTCAGCACATCAGGATGGTTATGGCCAAGCGCAAGGGTCCCTGCGCCTGCTAAACAGTCAAGGTATTCTTTATTATCTGCATCGGTGATCCACACGCCTTCTGCTTTAGTAATCGCTAAAGGCAGTTTGCGCGGATAACTCCTGACGTTAGATTCAAACTCGGCCTGACGGGCCAGATAGGTTTCGTTGCTTTTGTGGGCATCTACGGTGTCAATACGGACTTTATCCGTCATCATATCACTCCTACAACCGCCGCTTCGCTATGAGCCACGATTGAATAAAAAGTTAAAAAACAGATGGGGCCTGAAAAAAACGCCGCCAATATAGAGCCTTTTGTCACGGGGCTCAATGGTTAATTTGTTTACTGTTTTGTGACATGGAGCACAGGAGAGGCAATATCACCATTTTTAAAAAGAAAATTGCAGTTTATTGCCAATAAAAACAATTGTTTATGCGGTATTCATTCGGGTTGTTAAATGACAGAAAAGAGTGTGACAAATCGTGCCATTGGCTGACAAAAGAAGGGGGTATGCTGCCTTCATACCCCCTTCTTTTTCCATCAACGACAAAAAGCGGTAGTCACATGGCGCGCGCCATGGAATCACGCATTAAAAATGGACTTTCAACGCGCGTCGTTTCCCGGTGTTGTGCTCCGTTAATAATGTGCAGGGCGCTCAGGCGACCAATTTCGTAGTGGGGCAACTGAACCGTTGAAAGAGGCGGCAAAAACAGCTCGCCAATGCCCACCATATTGTCATAGCCGATAACCGCGACATCTTCAGGGATGCGAAGCCCTTGCGCCAGCAGCGTCTGGTATACCATAAACGCGATACGATCGTTACCGCAGATAACGGAATCAAACCGCGGGATGCCCTTCCGGATGCGCGCCAGCAATGCGGTCGGAATATCACGATAATGCTCATCCCCCTGCGCCATATACGCATGTTCCAGGCTGTCCGGGTCGATTCCGGCTTCACGGCAGGCGCGTTCAAGCCCCTGACGGCGCCGGGTTGTGGCCAGATGGCCCACAGGTAAATGCAGACACAGGGGCTGCCGATAGCCTTCTGCGAGTAATGCCCTGACGGCGGCGTACTGCCCCTGTTCATCATCCGGGATATAGCTGGCGACCTTTTCACCGACACTCTCGCAGTTGGCCAGCACGCAGGGGAGGGTGAGCAGCTTGGCAGGAAGAGGAACCTGACGTAACCCCATCGTGGTGTAGATAATCCCGTCTGGCCGATGGGAGAGCAGAAGATCGACAATGGCATCCGGATTGTCGTCAGCAAACATATTCATGACGAAGCTATTCCAGCCGTGCATCCTGGCCGTCTCTTCAATGGACAGCGTAATCTCCACCGAAAAAGGTGTCGTGACCGTATCGAGCGCCAGCACGCCTATGGTTTTAGGCGAAGCATTCGCGCCGCGTATTTTCTTGGCGGACAGATCGGGAACGTAGCTGGTTTGCTCGATAGCCCACTGTACGCGCGCCAGCGTTTCCGGTTTAAGGCGCTCCGGGCTGTTAAGCGCGCGGGAAACCGTCATCAGCGATACGTTAGCCAGCTTTGCGACGTCCTTCAGGGAAGCCATTTTCTTACTCCGTTAATGCTCTGTGAGAGGGTATACAACTAAGTCGCTGATGTAAAAGGAAGGCTGATGACCAGGTTAAGTCATGCTTACCTCAGTTATGAATTTATGATAGCGATCTCACTTCCTTAATGTTAACGTTAACTTTCGTGATTAACATCTTAAATCTTCATCAGGCAGCATGAGAAAGCATGGATGTTAACGTTACCATTGGGGTCATTACTCCAACACGAGAATGCCATGATGAAAACGCATCACTCTCACAGCTATCCCTTACTGAGCGCATTACTGTTTTTCTTTTTTGTCACCTGGTCATCTTCCGGTTCGTTGCTCTCTATCTGGCTCCACCAGGAAGTGGGGTTAAAAGCGGGGGATACGGGCGTTATCTATGCCGTGCTTTCCGTCTCCGCGCTGTTTGCTCAAATCTGCTATGGATTTATTCAGGACAAACTCGGCCTGCGCAAAAACCTGCTCTGGTTTCTGACCAGTCTGCTTATTCTTTCCGGTCCGGCCTTTTTGCTGTTTGGCTATCTGCTGCAAATTAACGTATTGCTGGGCAGTATTTTCGGTGGGATTTTTATTGGCCTGACGTTTAACGGTGGGATTGGGGTGCTGGAATCCTATACCGAACGCGTAGCCCGTCAGAGCCAGTTTGAGTTTGGCAAGGCGAGAATGTGGGGATCGCTTGGCTGGGCGGCGGCAACCTTTTTTGCGGGGCTCCTGTTTAACATCAATCCGAAGCTGAATTTCGCTGTCGCGAGCGGCGCCGGGCTGGTGTTTTTTGTTTTGCTCGCGCGCCTGCGGGTCTCCTCCGCACCGCACGCCATGCAGGAAGCGGTGTCCGGTGGCAAGGTGACGCTGGAAGACGCATTGCGCCTGCTGACGCTGCCGCGTTTCTGGGCGCTGGTGTTTTTCGTTATCGGCACATGCATTTACGGCGTTTACGATCAGCAGTTCCCGGTCTATTTCTCATCACAGTTCCCGACGTTGCAGGAAGGGAACGCCATGTACGGCTATCTCAACTCCTTCCAGGTTTTCCTTGAGGCGGCGGGCATGTTTTGCGCCCCGTGGCTGGTGAACCGCCTCGGCGCGAAAAACGGCCTGATATTCGCGGGAATGGTGATGGCAATGCGTATGGTGGCATCTGGTCTGGTTGAGGGGCCGGTGCTTATCTCCATTACCAAGCTGCTGCACGCGGTAGAACTGCCCGTATTGCTGGTCTCGGTATTTAAATACAACAGCTTACATTTTGATAAGCGGCTCTCTTCCACGCTCTATCTGGTGGGCTTTGCCTGTACAAGCTCGGTGATTGCGTCTGTGCTGTCGCCGCTGGCGGGTTACAGCTATGAGAAATACGGCTTTGCCCAATCCTATCTCATTATGGGGCTGTTAGTTTTCAGCACCACGCTCATCTCCATCTTTCTGTTGCGCTCGGGTAAGTCTTCTTCTGACCCGCTCATGCCGCAACCCTCCACTATCTGACTGAAAAGAGTAAACAAATGATGTATTCCATTGCCAAAGCTGAACAATCATTACAGGCCAAACGCGGCGATCTTAACCTGCGCTGGTATCCGCGTTACCACCTCGCCGCGCGTGCCGGCTGGATGAACGACCCGAATGGTCTGGTGTGGTTTGACGGCTGGTATCACGCGTTTTACCAGTATCATCCGTACTCGACCCAGTGGGGGCCGATGCACTGGGGCCATGCGCGCAGCAAGGATTTAGTTCGCTGGGAACACCTCCCGGTGGCGCTGGCACCGGAAGGGCCAGAGGATAAGGACGGCTGTTTTTCCGGCTCGGCGGTGGTGGATGGCGATACGCTGGCGCTGATTTATACCGGCCACAAATTCCACGGCGATCCGGATGACGAGGCTAACCTTTACCAGGTGCAGTGCCTGGCAACCAGCCGTGATGGCGTCCATTTTACGCGGCAAGGAACGATCGTTGACACGCCGCCTGGGCTGCATCACTTTCGCGATCCAAAAGTGTGGCGGGAAGGGGAGCGCTGGTACATGGTTGTCGGCGCGCGGGATGGCGAGACGGGCCAGGTGCGCGTTTACCGTTCTGACGACCTGCGCGAATGGCAGGATATGGGCGTGCTTGCGGTGGCTGAAAAAGAGATGGGTTACATGTGGGAATGCCCGGACTTTTTCACCCTCAACGGCAAACGCGTGCTGATGTTTTCACCTCAGGGGCTGGCTGCGGAGGGATTCAAAAATCGCAATCTTTTCCAGAGCGGTTACCTGCTGGGGGAGTGGCAGCCCGGCCAACCTTTCGTGCGTGAAGGTGAGTTTGTGGAGATGGATAGCGGGCATGATTTCTATGCGCCACAAAGCTTCCTGACGCCTGACGGCCGCCGCATCGTTATCGGCTGGCTGGACATGTGGGAATCTCCCCTTCCGGAACAGCAGGACGGGTGGGCTGGCATGCTCTCCTTACCGCGCGAGCTGACGCTAAGCGCGGATAACCGCCTGCAGATGCGGCCAGCCAGAGAAGTGGAAAGCTTGCGGGGAGCGTGGTTCCCCTGGCCGGTGAGCACGCTCAACAATCAGCAGATCGTTCAGGTGGAAAGCTGCGATGCGATGGAGATCATTCTGCAGTGGGACTGTGCTAACAGCAGCGCGGAGCAGTACGGCATTCGTCTTGGCGACGGATTCCGTCTCTACGTTGATGCGCAGATGCAGCGCCTGGTGCTGGAGCGTTATTATCCGCAGTATGGCCTGTGCGGTACCCGAAGCGTCGCGCTGAACCTGAACGACACGTTAAGCCTGCGCCTGTTCGTTGACAGCTCGTCAGTGGAAGTGTTTGTCAATGAAGGGGAGGCGTGCCTGAGCAGCCGCATTTATCCTGATGAAGGGGCGCGCGAACTGACAATGTTTGCCTGGACGGGAACCGCATCGCTTATTGATGCTGGGGCGTGGCAGCTAGAGTAATTCGTTAAGGCCTGCAAATTAAAAAGGCGACAGGTGTCGCCTCTTTTTCTATTTAATCTTTGTTGCGTAGCCTTCAAACTTTCCTTCTTTACTCACCGCTAATTTGCCTTTAGCTGGATAGTAAATGAAGGTGTATAGCCCTTGTGAATAAACTTTTGCCTGAGGCTCATTTTCATCCAGCGCGCCCAATACGCCATCGACATCCAGGATCTCGCCTTTAATTGTGATCTTCATTCCTTCCCATTTAAAGGCGTGTACCGCTTTGGCCGCCTGAGCATGTTGTTTCGCGTCTTTTTTAGCCCAGATACCCGTACCCGATGCGGCATCACGCGCGTTCGCCCATGCTGCATTTTGTGCGGCTTCATTATAAGCATTCTGGCGATTTTGCTCAGCCAGGTAGCAGGTATCTTTGCTAATGCCCTGGCGCTCACATTCGGCCATGCGCTGAGCAGTTGAAGTACACGCAGAAAGCAGGATGGCAGCACCAGCTATTAATACCGCTAAGAGTGACTTTATCATTACGATGATACCTTTGGTGAAATATATTCTATAGAAGAAGGTTTAATGGTCGCAAATATAATAAGCCTGATACATAATACCTAACCATGCGCCAACGATAATAAGCATCAGGTACACTATTACAGAGATAACAATGTATTTTGTCATACTGGTTATTTATTAAAAGCCAATCCCTACGCCGACTGAAGCCCCCATATTATTTGCTGTGTCATCAGAGAAGCTCACTTTACCAACCATATGTTCGTTAAAGTTAACCGACGCCCCAACCGCTAACGCGCTTTCACCGTTGTAAGTCGCACCGCCAGCCGAGAACATCACGCGCTGATTTGTTTGCACCTGAGGTAAACCGGCCATCGCCATCGCGCCGCTGATACCTGCGTTTGCTTCTTTCTTGTTATTATCGACTTCCTCACGCAGCGATTTAAATTGCTGGTTAGCGTTGTTATTCAGAGCCTGTAATGTCTGTTTGGTCGCCTGCAGCTCCTGAACCTCGGCCGTAACCGCCTGACTATTAGTAGCGACTTTAGCTTGTGTTGTCGTGTCTACCTGCGTGCGTGTCACAGTGGTCATCACGCCATTTTTTCCATCTTTGCCGTCTTTACCGTCTTTACCATTCGCTCCGTCACGTCCGTTAATTCCGGCTACGCCCTGTGCGCCGGTATCGCCTTTCTCACCCTTAGCGCCGTCTTTTCCATCAACGCCGTTAGTTGGTTTTGGTGCATTCTCAAGAGCTAACAGGCGGTCATCTTGTATACCGTTAGTAGTTTCAACAGTTGCAAGGCGGCTATCCTGGACAGCGTTAACAGTTTCAATATTAGTAATTGCAGTTCCGTTAGTCAGCACGCCGTGTAACGCCGCATCACCTTTTTTATTAGCGGTGTCAGCAAGAGCGCCTGCTAATTTAGCTTCATGATCGACACCAGAAACAGAAGTCTGAAGAGAGGAAATATTATTGGCGTTAGTGCTGATATTACCTTTACTAGCGTCAATCTCGTTTTGCATACGCTCACGATCGCCTTGTAAGTTATAGATCTGCCCGTCTTGTTTTACATTCTCAGCTTTCATATCATCCAGATTATAAGCGGTATTGTCAGTTCCCTGAATCTGAATAAAAGTACCTGAATTGAATACGTTATCGTTAAGGTTTACGTTTACATCAGCTGCTTGAGTTACGTTCATAGAGCCAGTGAAAATAACACCAAATACAAAAGCAGTACGGGCATTTTTAACAACTTTCATTTGTAAAACACTCTTCATTTAAAAAGTAAAAAAGGGCAAGGCTGGCTATCCTGGCGTGTTGATGTAACGTCTGGTTACGCCCGATTTAAATACGGAGTTACGTTAAATTTTGAATAAATGACTTAATTCGTAACGTGCAGTAACTATCAATTAATGCGAGCTTTTGGATATTGATCTAAATCATAGATGGCATGAATAGCTAAAGTGATTTTTTAAGAGGTGAAGGAAAATATCTCAATGTTTACATTAACTTATAAGGCAAGGGGGCAACCGCGAGTTTCGCAGTAACCCCTTGATAGAGAGGCTAAATGTTTAGCGGGGTTAAACGGTTTGGGACTCACTTTATATTTCATTCGAAATAAGATTTAATACTTTATGAAACATAAAATAGACTAACTGAAAGCGGAAAAAATTATGTTGGTAGAGCTGTTTCTTACACCCTGAAAAAGTGGATGTTTTTTGGACGTAATGGAAATGTTATAGCGAATGGTATTGATTTAAAGAAGTGGCATATTGTTCTGTAATTATCGCTGCCAGCCCTTTCTTTCGCACCAACCCTGCGTGAAGATGCGATCCCCACAAGGTCGCTTGCGTCAGCCAGCAACTTCCCCTAATCTGGCAAAAGTAAGTCAATTCTTACCAAATGACTCGGGGTGCCCTTCTTCGTTGAAGGCTGAGAAATACCCGTATTACCTGATCTGGATAATGCCAGCGTAGGGAAGTCAGATGCCTTCCCGGTCATCGCTTCTTCACGCAAGGCAGGAGCGAACCCATGCAGCCTGACCTGCTCGATTTACACGTTTTACACCACTTCCGTACCCGTTCTCCGCTGACCCACTGCATGACCAATGACGTCGTACAGACCTTTACGGCCAACGTTTTGCTGGCCCTTGGCGCATCCCCGGCGATGGTGATTGAGGCCGAAGAGGCCGAACAGTTTGCCGCGATAGCCGATGCGCTGTTAATCAACGTCGGCACGCTGACCGCACCGCGCGCCCAGTCGATGCGTCGTGCCATTGAAAGCGCGGTGGCGGCAGGCAAGCCCTGGACGCTGGACCCGGTTGCGGTGGGTGCCCTGACGTTCCGCACCCGTTTTTGCCATCAAATTTTGGCCCTGAACCCGACCACCATTCGCGGCAACGCCTCCGAAATCCTGGCTCTGGCCGGAATGAGCGCGGGTGGGCGCGGCGTTGATACCACCGACACCGCCGCCAGCGCGTTGCCTGCCGCTCAGGCGTTGGCCCGCCAGACCTATGCCATTGTGGTGGTCACCGGCGAGGTGGACTACATCACTGACGGAGAGCGGACCCGAACGGTAACGGGCGGAGACCCGTTAATGACGCGCGTAGTGGGAACCGGGTGCGCGCTTTCTGCCGTTGTGGCGGCGAGCTGCTCGCTGCCGGGGGACAGGCTGGATAACGTTGCCGCCGCCTGCGGATGGATGAAGCGCGCCGGAACGGCAGCCGCTGCGCGCTCGCGCGGGCCAGGCAGTTTTACCAGCGCCTTCCTGGATGCGCTCTATACGCTGGAGGAACAAGCATGAAGCGGATTAACGCCCTGACCATTGCCGGTACCGACCCCAGCGGCGGCGCGGGCATCCAGGCCGATCTGAAAACTTTCTCGGCCCTTGGCGCGTATGGCTGCTCGGTGATTACCGCGCTGGTAGCGCAAAACACGCGCGGCGTGCAGTCGGTCTACCGTATCGAGCCGGATTTTGTTGCCGCGCAGCTGGATTCGGTGTTCAGCGACGTGCGGATTGATACCACCAAGATCGGCATGCTGGCCGATACGGATATTGTGGAGGCGGTGGCCGAGCGGCTTAAACGCTATCAGGTGCAAAACGTGGTGCTGGATACCGTCATGCTGGCAAAAAGCGGCGATCCGCTGCTCTCCGCCTCCGCCGTTGAGACGCTGCGCAATAAGCTGCTGCCGCAGGTGGCGCTCATCACGCCCAATCTGCCGGAAGCCGCCGCGCTGTTAGGCACGTCGCACGCGCAAACTGAACGCGAAATGAAAGAGCAGGGGTATGCGCTGCTGGCGATGGGCTGCGGGGCGGTGCTGATGAAAGGCGGTCATCTGGATGACGCTGAAAGCCCGGACTGGCTCTTTACCCGCGACGGCGAGCAACGTTTTACGGCTCCGCGCGTACAGACCAAAAACACCCACGGCACGGGGTGCACTCTCTCCGCCGCGCTGGCGGCGCTGCGCCCGCGGCATGACGGCTGGGCTGATACGGTGCGAGAAGCGAAAATCTGGCTCTCGGCGGCGCTGGCTAAAGCCGATACTCTGGAAGTCGGTCACGGTATTGGGCCGGTTCATCATTTTCATGCGTGGTGGTAACCCAGTATACTGGCAGGAAACACCACGCCTGAGAAAACAGAGATGGAACAAGCGCATACCCGGTTAATCGCTCAACTGACTGAACGGATCGCCGCGCCTGACAACACGCCGCTGTACCTGAAATTTGCCGAAACGGTAAAAAACGCGGTGCGCAGCGGCGTGCTGGAGCACGGGAACATTTTGCCCGGCGAGCGCGATCTGAGCCAGTTAACCGGCGTGTCGCGGATCACCGTGCGCAAAGCGATGCAGGCGCTGGAAGCCGAGGGCGTTGTCACGCGTGCCCGGGGTTACGGCACGCAAATTAACAACATCTTCGAATACTCGCTCAAGGAAGCGCGCGGGTTCTCTCAGCAGGTGGTGCTGCGCGGTAAAACGCCTAATACGCTGTGGGTCAATAAACGCGTGGTGAAATGCCCGGAAGAGGTGGCGGGCCACCTGTCGCTGGAGCCGAACAGCGACGTCTTTTTGCTGAAGCGTATTCGCTATGTGGACGACGATGCGGTGTCGATTGAAGAGTCCTGGGTGCCGGTCGGGCTCATTCCCGAACCGGATGCGATAGGGATTTCGCTGTACGACTACTTCCGTAGTCAGAATATCTTCCCGCAGCGCACCCGTTCACGGGTCAGCGCCCGCATGCCGGACAGCGAGTTTCAGGCGCACATTAAGATGGACGAAAAAATACCGGTGCTGGTGATCAAGCAGGTTGCGCTTGACCAGCAGCACCGGCCGATTGAGTACAGCATCAGCTACTGTCGCAGCGACCTATACGTCTTTGTGTGCGAGGAGTAATTCCTCACGAGTGGGCGCGCAGTCGCCGCCGCGATGGCTCACCACCCAGGACGCCACGGCATTCCCCAGCAGAACGGCGTCTGCCAGCGACCAATCCGCCGCCAGCCCGGCAAGCGTGCCGCCCGCGTGGCTGTCGCCAGCGCCAATGGTGTCCACTACCGTGGCGGGAAACGCCGGAACAACGCCCGATGCGTCGCCGTCATACCAGGCAGCACCGTCTTTATCATGCCGCACAATCAGCGCGGCGCCGAAGCGCTGCTGCCACTCCTCGCCCAGGTTTTCAGCCTCAACGCCCAGCCTTTCAGCAGCGAGCTCCGCTTCCTGACGATTAAGCGACACGATCGGCCTGCAGGCCATAATCCGCGCCATCAGCGCGTCGGGGATATCCGCGATGCGTGGGCCGAAATCGATAAGCGCCGTCACGTCCTCCAGCCCTTCAAGCCAGCCCGTAAGCAGCTCGCCGCACGGCGAGGCCAGCTGGTAGCCGGAGAGATAAACCAGGCTGTTTTGCGGGACGTTTAGCTCGTCAAGCCAGCGCTGCTGCCACTGGTTCTCGACGCCGCTAAAGGACATAAAGGTGCGCTCGCCGTCAGGCTCCACCAGCGCCAGACACCAGCCGTTGTCGCCGGTTTCAGCCTCCACGGCGCTGTGCAGATCCTGCTTCGCCATCGCGTTACGAATAATATCCGCCCACACGCCGTGGCCGACGGGAAGGGCGTTTTGCGCCGCAATGCCGAGCCGTTTCAGGGCGATGGCGATATTCAGCGCGCAGCCGCCGATATTCACCCCCTGCTGTTTAAGCTCGATATCACACCCGCGCCAGGGCAGGGCGTAGGCGTCGGCGATGACGTCAATCACCGCCGCGCCCAACACCGTCACCGGGCGCGTGGCGTGCAGGGTGTCGAGACGTTGGGCAAATGCATTCATACGCCCTCCCTTTGCTCCCTGAAGTGCAGCAGTTTTTCACAGTAGTGACCGAAATCGAGCTGATTAACGGCGTCGAGCTCGGCCTTCAGCGCCGGGTCAATGGCCTGCACGCCGTGGAGCGCGCCGCAGATGGCCGTCGCCATCGCGCCAATGGTGTCGGTATCGCCACCCAGATTGGCGCATAAAATGGCGCAGCGGTTCGGGTCGGTTCCCGCCAGCTCAACCATCGCGATGGCTGCCGGAACGGACTCAATGGTGCTGGTACCTGCGCCAGTGAGCTGATAAATCTGCTCGCTGGCGGAGTCGATGCCGTTGGCGTCCCGCACGGTTTTAAGCGCCAGCTCAATGCGTGCCGCGAGCGACGCGCTGAAGGTGGTGGTTTTCGCCTCCTGCGCATAGCGGGCGATCCCCGGCAGGGCATCGACGATGTTCTGCCAGCGTTCCCCATCGATGGCGCGGGAAACCGCCCAGGCAATCACCACCGCGCCGGCAATGGCGAGATCCGATTTATGCGTCGGGCTGGAGGCCTGCGCCACCTGGTCCACAAAGTGCTCCAGCCGCGTCGCCGGGAGCAGGCAGCCCAGCGGGGAGGCGCGCATCGCCGCCCCGTTAGTCACGCCGTTGTTGTCCAGCTCGCTGACCGGCTTCCCGTCACGAATCGCGTTAAGCGCGATTTTCGAGGTCGGGCCGAGCACGTTCTTGTTAAACGCGTCGAAATCAAGCGCCCAGTTCAGGATATGCTTGCCGATAACCTCCGCGTTAATCTCCCCGTCGCACTCGATGATCGCATCGGCCAGGCACAGCGCCATCGAGGTGTCATCGGTGAACTCTGCCTGTTTGAAATAGCAGGCCGCGTTATTCTCTGCCGGGCCGGGTAAAAAGCGGTCGATCCAGCCGAAGTGCGCCTTGACGCGCTTTCTCGGCCACAGCTCCGACGGCATGCCCATCGCATCCCCTAACGCCTGGCCGTAAAGGGCCCCGAGAATACGGTCTTGTTTCATTTAACTTCCCCTTGTGTCAGCGCGGTATCGCCATCAACCACCTCAATTGCGGTGATCTCTTTATCCGATTCGCGGAAAAACAGCATAAACAGCACGGCAATCACGGCAATCATGACTGCACCAAATGTCCACATTCCGGCCCAGTTGAAGGTCAGCCCATTCACCGGCTCTTTGTAAGCGAACATTTTTTCCATCATCACGCCGCCCAGGCGGTAACCCAGCAGGCTACCAAACCCCTGACAGCACAGCGTAATCAGGCCTTGCGCGGCGGTGCGCATGTGCACCGGCGCTTTTTTATCCACGTAGATGTACGCGGTCACGTAGTAGAAGTCATAGCTCACGCCGTGCAGCAGGATGCCGAGGAACAGCAGGGCGTAGGTGAAGTACTGCTCCGCACCGCCGTAAACGAAGAAGCCGTAGCGGATGGCGGCGGTAATCAGGCCCAGCAGCAAGACCTTCTTAATACCAAAGCGTTTGGTAAAGAACGGCAGGGCGAGCATAAAGAAGATTTCAGAGAACTGGCCGAGCGTCATCCAGCCGGTGGCGTTTTTCATCCCCACTTCGGTGAGATAGCCGTTGGCGAAGATGTAGTAGAAGGCCAGCGGCATGGCGAACAGGAACGAGCAGAAGAAGAACACCAGGAAGTTTTTGTCGCGCAGCAGGACCAGCGCATCCAGCCCCAGCATCACTTTGAAATCCAGCTTGCCGGTACTTTTCGGCGGCGTGTTCGGCAGGAACAGGGCAAAGACGCCGAGCAGGGCGGAGCTGGCTGCGGTCATCAGCAGCGGAATATTGGTATCGGAAATATCGCTGTAGCCGAGCATCTGTGGCAGGAACCCGCACGCCAGCCCCGAGGCGATCCAGCCGATAGTGCCCATCACGCGGATACGCGGGAAATCAGCCTCAACGTCGTCTACGTTCGCGAAGGCAATGCTATTGGTCAGCGCGATGGTCGGCATATAGGTCAGGGAATAGACCAGCAGCAGCGGGAAGAAGGTACTGAACTGGGTTTGCTGCGCGGCGAAGTACATCAGGATCGCGCCGGCGAACATCAGCACCGACAGCACTTTCTGCGCGGCGAAGAAGCGGTCCGTCAGCGAGCCGACCAGGATAGGAGAGAGGATCGCGGCAATCGCGGTACAGGCGTAAGACCAGCCAATTTCCCCGGCGGTAAACCCGCTTTTGCTCAGCCACAGCCACAATGGCACAAACCACGCGCCCCAGATAAACCATTCAACAAACATCATGAATGACAGTTGGACTTTCGTTTTCATTATTTAATCCTGCATGTCAGATAAGGTACGCCTTTAACATACCACTCAATAATACCTTTTAAATACCTTTGTGGCGATTGTTTGATCAATATAACAGTTTTGTTGTACACGAATCGAGCCAGCAGATTGTGCTGAAAAAAAATGCATATGGTGGAAAATCTGTTAAGTCGGTACCAGGCTTAGTCTGCCCATAAAAGATGGGACTGGATAAACACACACCGACACGACGTCGGATTTACGGGAGTATCACATGACTGATATTGCGCAGTTGCTTGGCAAAGACGCCGACAGCCTTTTACAGCATCGTTGTATGACCATTCCAGCCGACCAGCTTTACCTGCCTGGTCACGACTACGTTGACCGCGTGATGGTGGATAACAACCGTCCGCCTGCGGTTCTGCGAAACATGCAGACCCTCTACAATACCGGACGGCTCGGCGGTACCGGGTATCTCTCTATTCTGCCCGTGGACCAGGGCGTTGAGCACTCGGCGGGCGCCTCTTTCGCGGCGAACCCGCTTTACTTCGATCCGAAGAACATTGTTGAGCTGGCGATTGAAGCGGGCTGTAACTGTGTAGCCTCCACCTACGGCGTGCTGGCTTCGGTTTCGCGTCGCTATGCCCACCGCATTCCGTTCCTCGTGAAGCTGAATCACAATGAAACTCTCAGCTACCCCACCGAGTATGACCAGACCCTCTACGCCAGCGTCGAGCAGGCGTTCAACATGGGGGCGGTGGCCGTCGGGGCGACGATTTACTTCGGCTCTGAACAGTCCCGTCGTCAGATTGAAGAGATCTCCGCAGCGTTTGAGCGCGCGCACGAGCTGGGCATGGTGACCGTGCTGTGGGCGTACCTGCGTAACTCGGCGTTCAAAAAAGACGGGGTGGATTACCACGTCTCCGCCGATCTGACCGGCCAGGCGAACCATCTGGCGGCCACCATCGGCGCGGACATCGTGAAGCAGAAAATGGCGGAGAATAACGGTGGCTATAAGGCGGTGAACTTTGGCTACACCGACGATCGCGTTTACAGCAAGCTGACCAGCGATAACCCGATCGACCTGGTGCGCTACCAGCTGGCGAACTGCTATATGGGGCGTGCAGGGCTGATTAACTCCGGCGGCGCGGCGGGCGGCGATACTGACCTGTCAGACGCGGTGCGTACGGCAGTTATCAACAAACGCGCGGGCGGCATGGGGCTGATCCTTGGCCGTAAGGCGTTCAAGAAATCAATGGCCGACGGTGTGAAGCTGATCAATGCGGTTCAGGACGTCTATCTGGACAGTAAAGTCACAATTGCCTGACGTCTCCATCTCCCTCTCCCTGTGGGAGAGGGTTGGGGTGAGGGCATCATCGCGCACCGTGTGAAACATCAGCGCAAAAGCACACAGTCCGGCGGCAGCCTGCACTCCAGCGCGCCGGGCAATACCTCAATGCGGAACTGCGTCCCGCTAAGCGGCTCTCCGTCGAGGTTAAACGTCATCCCGTGCGGAGCATTCACCTCGAACCACGCCGATTTACCGTCAATGATATTCGGGCTCTCTTCCGGCTGCGTCAGCGTGGTAAACAGCGCGGGCAGCAGACCGTCGCCGGTGAAAATGCGCAGCTGTAGCTGACCATCGTTAATCAGCGCCTCCGGGCAGAGCTGCTGTCCGCCGCCTGCCTGACGTCCGTTGCCAATCCCAATCACCAGCGCGTCACCCTGCCACTGAAAATCCTCACCGCGAATTTCGCATCGGTCCGGCTTGAGGGTGTCCATACGCATCAATCCGTGGATCAGGTACGACACGCCGCCCAGCGCCGCCTTCAGTTTTTCCGGCGTTTCGCTGGTAATGCGCGTGCCGAATCCACCCGTCGCCATATTGATAAAGCAGGTTTTGTCATTCACCTGGGCGATATCCACGGCGGTGGCTTTGCCGAGGATCGCCAGCTGAAGCGCCTTCTCTAAATCTTCCGGGATCCCGGCGCTGGTGGCAAAATCATTGGCGGTGCCGAGTGGTAAAATGCCCATCACCGGGCGATCTGACGGTGGCAGGTCGATGAGCGCAGAGGCGATCTCATTGATGGTGCCATCGCCGCCGCCGGAAATGATGGTGCTGATACCTAACGCTAAGCCTTCGTTGATATAGCGTGCCGCGTCGCCTTTTTCCCACGTCACGCGCACGTGGATACGTGCGCCGTCGTCACGCAAACCCATAATCGCCTGACGCAACGGATCGTTGCCTGCACTTTTGCCATTGAGAATCAATAAACTGTCTGGATAGGTTGCCATCCGCGCTGCTCCCTTTTTTAGCGTTAATAAGAGTGTATAGCAGAGAGGAAAAAAGCGGGTAAGAACAGGATGAAAGACAAAAATATGGCTGCGGAAAGGGGGGTATCCCCCTTTGAGGCGTTTACCTTTTATAGGCCAGTCTCTCAATTGACTCTTGCTGTCAACGTTTGAGCCCTGTCATGTTCCTGTTCTCAATTTTCAGCTGCTTACGCCAAACCCGATTATGTAGCGTTAGCGCAATTGAACGGTAAAAGACCGATGTATTCATCCACACGATATTCAAGCAGAAAAATCCCAACCCTAATAATGAAGTTATTTGCGGTGTGTAATTCTCTACAGAGCTGAATAAAAGCGAAACCCACGTCCAGATAAAATAAACGATGCTCATCAAGCCAGTCAGTGTAATGACAGAAATATGCAGTTTAAATCCCGTCAATGACCCTCTGGCAGTTAAAAACATCGTGCACATCACAACCATGCAATACACCACTGCTCCAAGGAATACACCCATCATTACTTGAAATTCAGGTAAGCCGATCAAGCGAAATAGCAACATCCAGACAGAAACTTGTAGCATAGCGTAGCAAAAAATACTGAGTAAGGTACTTATTGCTAAGGGTATGCCAGTCATATGTACACCCACAGGAACACCGTGCTGATCTTTTAAGCGATCTTTCAATGATTCAAGCCGTTGACAATCGTCAGTCGCCATTTCACCTGTTATCACAGTACTTAATGCAAGGCTCTTCTTGATGTAATTTATCATGTCCGGGTCAATAACTTCCTGTAAATGAAAAAGACTGAATCAGACCAAAAACGTATTTACCAGATTGTGTAATATTCTGAGGATTCCGGATTGTACCCGAGAGAGCACTTCCAACAAATGCTGAGGAGTTTGAAATAGCATTCAACAGCTCTCGCTGTAAGAGCAACTGCAGCGCTTCCGATGGATAACGTTTAGGGTAAACCCCAGCTTTCATTGCCGCCTTAACCCCTGAATTCGAGATCCCGGGATTTCGGATACGAATGATCTCCTCCGTTAACCGCGTGCGGTCCGCTCGGCTCATTTTTTGTAATAACGAGAGTAAACTTTCAGACGTCGAGCGATTAAGAAGGCGGTAGGTTAATACAGCGCTTTTTAGACCTGCAGCTGCCCCGGCAAGTGAAATCGCATCCAGAGCAGTATTGGTTGCGGTATACCACTCCTGGGAGTCCATCCAGGCAACATAGTCATTATGATTCATGGCAATAAGTGACAAGCGGCCAAGCCCGTTTGCACACTGAATTCCTGTTGCTACACCGCCTGCGACAATCACAGCGGCAACAGCACCGGAAGAACCTGCGGTGAGAGGAATGGCCATACCTGCGCCTGCAGCAAGGACGACATTAAGAATGGCGGCTCCGCAAGAAATCGCCGTAGAACCTATTTCAGTCGCTAATGACGGTGACTGAATCGTCGTCGTCGTTGCCTGGATGGGATTATTTGATGAGCATTTACTTTAGTGATGACGACATGGCTTACCGAGCTTTCGTTTGGTGTCGCAATCCGCCTTGAGGGTCTTACTAACCACTGACGCGCACCGTCTGAGTAGATGATCCCAACCTGGCTAAAGTTACGGCTACAGTCCAACTGATTGGCAAGGGCGGTGAAATTTATATCCCCGCCGGAGGCAAGACCCAGACTACGTGCGAGTTCATAATCCGGAAAATCCTTTGAAATCTGACCAGCAAATGTCATGTCGTCTCTCCATCCATGTGAAATCGTATATCGTCAAGAAATCAAGAGTAAAGGGCATGTTGTAGACCGGAATTAGGAATAATCCGAATAATGCACCATCCCGCCAGATCCATTAAAAGTTGTGATGAATCTCGTATACCTGCCCGATTCTCGAAAAGATTTTCCAGCAGACGCTATCACGAATCAACACCCTTCAATTGGTGGGTCTACGCAATTTGATTTTTAATAAGTGGACTAAATGCGGCAAAAAATAAGCCCGCGTAAGGGAGATTACGCAGGCTAAGGAGGTGGTTCCTGGTACAGCTAGCATTTATGGGTTATGTTTTTCAGCGGGGGGATAATACCCGTATTGAACGAAGCGGTATGTGATCCGATTCTAAGAATTATCCCAGCGCGAAAAAATTTCCCTGATTGACTATTTGCCGTGTGGATTACGTGTGCTTTCACCGTTGAAGTTACGCATCAGCAGCGCGAACTTCAGCTCCACTTCTTCCGGAACCGGCAGCCAGACGGTATGCCCGTCGCCCGGCGCAACCTCAATCGCTTCGCCTTTGCCGTTTTCCAGATGCTCCAGCGTGAAGTTCATGTTGCCCTGCGGGGTCATCAGCTCCAGGCTGTCGCCTTTGGTGAACTTGTTTTTCACCGCCACCGCCGCCAGCGCGCCTTTGCGCTCGCCGGTGAAGTCGCCGACAAACTGCTGGCGCTCGGAAACGGAGTAGCCATGCTCGTAGTTCTGGTAGTCGTCGTGGGTATGGCGGCGCAGGAAGCCTTCGGTATAGCCGCGGTGCGCCAGGCCTTCCAGGGTTTCCAGCAGGCTGGTATCGAACGGTTTACCGGCCGCCGCATCGTCGATGGCTTTGCGGTACACCTGCGCGGTACGCGCGCAGTAGTAATAGGATTTGGTGCGGCCTTCGATCTTCAGAGAGTGCACGCCCATCTGCGTCAGGCGCTCAACGTGGGCGATGGCGCGCAGATCTTTTGAGTTCATGATGTAGGTGCCGTGCTCGTCTTCAAAGGCGGTCATGTACTCGCCCGGACGTTTGGCTTCTTCAATCATAAACACGCTGTCGGTTGGCGCGCCGATGCCCAGCGTTGGCTCAACGTTGGTTACCGGGATCGGCTCATGCTTGTGGACGATGTTGCCGATGTCATCCTCTTTGCCTTCCTGAACGTTATATTCCCAGCGGCAGGCGTTGGTGCAGGTGCCCTGGTTCGGGTCGCGCTTGTTGATATAGCCAGAGAGCAGGCAGCGGCCGGAGTAGGCCATGCACAGCGCGCCGTGAACGAAGATTTCAATTTCCATGTCCGGCACCTGGGTGCGGATCTCTTCGATCTCTTCGAGGGAAAGCTCGCGGGACAGAATGACGCGGGTCAGCCCCATCTGCTTCCAGAACTTCACCGTCGCCCAGTTGACGGCGTTGGCCTGCACGGAGAGGTGAATGTCCATTTCCGGGAAGTTCTCCCGAACCAGCATGATTAAACCCGGGTCCGACATGATCAGCGCGTCCGGCCCCATATCCACCACCGGCTTCAGGTCGCGGATGAACGTTTTCAGCTTGGCGTTGTGCGGCGCGATGTTGACCACCACGTAGAATTTTTTACCCAGAGCATGCGCCTCGTTGATGCCGAGCTGCAGGTTCTCGTGGTTGAATTCGTTGTTACGCACGCGCAGCGAGTAGCGTGGCTGGCCCGCATACACGGCGTCGGCGCCATAGGCGAAAGCGTAACGCATATTTTGCAGCGTTCCCGCCGGGGAAAGGAGTTCCGGTTTAAACATGTTTGTTCTCGTTCTGATGACAGGTCAGATCCGCGTGCACCAGGTGCAGCGGTAAGGGGAGATCCCCCACTTTAAGGGCGGGCATTGTAGCGCTGCGGGGCAGGGAGGTAAAGTTATTGTGCCGGGTGGCGGCTTCGCCTTACCCGGCCTGGATTAACCAGCGGCTAGCTAGGCAATCCTGCACGCATCCGCTTCCCAGCGATATCCCACGCCGTACACCGCGCGAATAAACGACTGCTCGGCGTCCAGCGCCTCCAGCTTGCGGCGCAGGTTTTTGATGTGGCTGTCGATGGTGCGATCGGTCACCACGCGGTAATCGTCGTACAGGTGGTTCAGCAGCTGTTCGCGTGAGAAGACTTTTCCCGGCTCGTGGGAGAGGGTTTTCAGCAGGCGGAACTCCGCAGGGGTGAGGTCCAGCAGCTTGCTGCGCCAGCTCGCCTGGAAGCGGCTCTCATCCACAATCAGCGGGCTTTCGGCGTCCAGCATCTGAAGCTCGCGCTGCGGCCTGCAGCGGCGCAGAATGGTTTTCACGCGGGCCACTACCTCACGCGGGCTGTAGGGCTTGCAGATGTAGTCGTCCGCGCCAATTTCGAGCCCCAGCAGGCGGTCAATCTCTTCAATTTTGGCGGTAACCATCACGATAGGCACGTCGGAGAAGCGACGAATTTCCCGGCACAGGGTCAGGCCATCAACGCCAGGCAGCATTAAATCCAGCAGGATAAGATCCGGCGGAGTCTGGCGCACGTACGGCAGCACCTGGTCGCCGTGGCTGATCAGTGACGGGGCATAGCTGGCCGCGCGTAAATAGTCGATCAGCAGTTGTCCCAGCTTGGGTTCATCTTCGACGATCAAAATGCGCGGCGTGTTTTCGTCAATCGGTAACTCGGTCATACTTCTCTCGATAAATCCCGTTCCAGAGGTAACTCTACTGTAATGCTAACCCCGCCAAAAGGCGAATGGGCGGCGCGAATGGTGCCATTATGCGCCTCGACGATGTTAACGCAAATCGCCAGCCCCAGGCCGGAACCGCCGCTGGCGCGGTTGCGGGAGCCTTCGGTGCGGTAAAAGCGCTCGAACAATTTTTCCAGCTGCGCGTCCTGCACGCCGGGGGCGGAATCGGCGAAGGTGAGGGCGAAGCGTCCGTTGTCCTGCCTGCCGGAGATATGCAGCCCGCCACCGCTGTCGGTGTAGCGCAGGCTGTTCTCCAGCAGGTTGTTGAACAGCTGCATCAGCCGGTCTTTGTCCCCAAATACCACCGCGCTGTCCGGCAGGGAGAGGTCGATTTTCAGGTTGCGGCTGGCAAACCGTTCCCGGAAGGCGCCGCTGGCAACTTCGAGCACGTTAATCACATCGACGGGCGCCTTCTGGTAGGCCAGTGCGCCTTCGTCGGACATGGAAAGCTGGTGGAGATCGTCCACCAGCTTGGTGAGCGTGCCCACCTCCGCCTGCAGGGAGGCCACCGATTCGGGCGTAAACTGGCGCACGCCGTCCTGAATGGCCTCGAGCTCACCGCGCAGCACCGCCAGCGGGGTGCGCAGCTCGTGGGAAATATCGGCCATAAAGTCGCGGCGCATCTGCTGGTTTTTCTCAAGCGTGCTGGCGAGTTGGTTAAAGTCCTGCGCCAGCTTGCCCAGTTCGTCCTGGCTGCGGGTGTCGACGCGGGTGGTGAAATCCCCGGCGGCCAGCTTGTGCGTGCCTTCCACCAGCCGTTTCACCGGCGCGAGCAGACCGCGCGCCAGCGGGAAGGTGGCGAGCGCGGCGAGCAGGGTGGAGAGAGCGACGATCAGCCAGCTGGTCCGGCGCTGCTGGCGGTCAAAGTTGATATCGGTGTTGCGCGTCAGGCGCTCCACCGGTGAGGCGATAACCCAGCCGACGGTCGCGTTATTCACCTTAATCGCCCGGCGGGTGCCGTCCGGCGGTATCGGCGCGCGCGGCCCAACCAGCGTGCGCATATCCTGATCGATTACCCAGAACTGGGTGCGCCAGCCGTGCGGCGGCATGCCCGGCCCCGGGCGATCGTCACCGGTGTCGTGCTCGAGCGAGCGCAGGATCTGGAAAATAAAGCGGTCGTTATTGCGCAGAAAACGCCAGTTGCCGTGCTGGGCGTACTGTTCACTCAGCGCATCGCTTAAGCCCTGTAAACGCTGCTCGTTGCCATGCTTAATGTAATCAATAAAACCGCGCTCAAAGCTGATCCGCACCGCCCAGTGCATAGTGATCAGCAGGACGATACAGGTGGCGAAGATCGCCACGAAGAGCTTGCCGGTAATACCCGGACGCCAGAATTTCATGAGCCACTCCTTTTGCCGCGCCTAATCACGACGTTCTTGCTGGTATCATCCGGCACTCGGGCAAAGATGACGGCGGGCAGGGCGATAATCACCGCCATGCTGATATAGGTATATAGAAAGACCTGATGCGCCACCGGCGTGTCGACGCTGAGATGGTGCTGGCCGTACATGCCGAGCAGTAAACCCGCGATGGTCACGCCGACGCTCATGGAGAGCTGCATGATCATCGACAGGAGGCTGTTGCCGCTGCTCGCCAGATCGTCCGGCAGGTCTTTCAGCGTGAGGGTATTCATCGACGAGAAGCGCATGGAGTTGACCATCCCCTGGCAGAACAGCACCAGCGGCAGGATGTAGTACCAGCCCATCAGCGCCACGGTCATAAACAGCAGGCTGACCAGCGACAGCCCCAGCGTGGCGGCCACCAGCACGTGACGGTAGCCAAAGCGGTTCACCACCTGCACCACGATGCGCTTCATCCCCATGCTCCCGAGCACCATCGGGATCATCATCAGGCCCGCGTGGAACGGCGAAAACCCCATGCCAATTTGCAGAAACACGGGCGTCATAAACGGCAGCATGCCGCTGCCGATACGTCCGGCGAAGCTGCCGAACAGGCCAAGACGGTAGGTAGGGTTTTTAAACAGATTCAGGCTGAACAGCGCCTGGTCATTCCCGCGAGCGTGCCACCAATACCATCCAATGGCGGTAAGGCCGAGGGCAACCAGAACGCCCAGCGTCAGGGACGAAATGCCCAGCCCCTTTTGCCCGTCGAGCGCCAGGGTGAGCGTGGCCATGCCTGCCGCCAGCAGAATAAAGCCGAAGAAATCAAAACGTCGGGTCTGCATTTTGTAGTTCGGCATCAGCGTCAGGGTGGCGATGGCGCCGATGATGCCCACCGGCAGATTGATCAAGAAGATCCAGTGCCAGGAGGCGTACTCCACCAGCATCCCGCCCAGCGCCGGGCCCAGCAGCGGCCCCACCTGACCGGGCAGGGTGACGAAGGTCATGGCCGCCATGTACTGCTCGCGTGGCACAATCTTCATCACCGTTAACCGCCCGACGGGCACCATCATCGCCCCGCCGACGCCCTGCAGCACGCGCGCCGTCACCAGCTGATCGAGGGTGCTGGCCTGGGCGCAAAACAGCGAGCCAGCGGTAAACAGCACGATGGCGGTAAAGAAGATATTCCGCACGCCCACTTTGTCCGCCAGCCAGCCGCTGGCGGGCAGCATCACCGCAACCGTCAGCACGTAGGCGACAATTACCATATGCATATGCAGCGGGCTCTCCCCCAGGCTTTTCGCCATCGAGGGGAGGGCGGTGTTAACGATGGTCGTATCCAGCGACTGCATAAAGAAGCCGAAGGCGACTATCCACAATTGCCAGCGAACGTTGCTGGGAAGCTCAGTCATTTACCCGTTTACCGTTTCTCTGTTTTTACGCGAAAAGCGCAGCCGCAGGCGGTCGAAGAACAGATAGACCACCGGCGTGGTGTACAGCGTCAGCAGTTGGCTCATCACCAGGCCGCCGACGATGGTGATCCCCAGCGGCTGGCGCAGCTCTGAGCCGTCTCCGCCCGAGATAACCAGCGGCAGTGCGCCAAACAGCGCCGCCAGGGTGGTCATCATGATTGGACGAAAACGCAGCAGGCAGGCCTGGAAGATCGCCTCTTCCGGCGAGAGGTTGCCGTTGCGCTGGGCGTCCAGCGCAAAGTCCACCATCATGATGGCGTTTTTCTTTACGATGCCGATTAACAGCATAATTCCGATAAGCGCGATCAGGCTGAACGGCGCGCCAAACAGCTCCAGCGCAAGCAGCGCCCCCACGCCCGCCGACGGCAGCGTAGAGAGGATGGTCAGCGGGTGAACGTAGCTCTCATACAGGACGCCCAGCACAATATAGACCGTGGCAATGGCCGCCAGGATCAAAATCACCTGCGAGTTCATCGTCTCCTGGAACACCTGCGCGGTCCCGGCAAAGCTGCCGCGCACGGTGGACGGCACGCCAAGCTGCGTCATCGCGCGGTTGATCGCGTCGCTGGCCTCGGAAAGCGACGAACCGGCGGGCAGGTTAAAGGAGATGGTCGACGCCGCCGACAGCCCCTGATGGTTCACCGACAGCGGCGCGTTGGCTGGCCGCCAGCTGGCAAAGTAGGAGAGCGGAATCGCCTTGCCGTCGCTGTTAATCACAAACATTTTATCCAGCGCGCTGATGTCCTGGATGTAGCGCGGGTCGACCTCCATCACCACCTTATACTGGTTCATCGGCTGATAGATGGTGGAGATCTCCCGCTGGCCGAAGGCGTTATTTAGCAGGCTGTTGGCGGCTTCAACGTTGATGCCCAGCCGCGACATGGTTTCACGGTCGTAGGTCAGGGCCATCTCCGCGCCGTTGTCCTGCTGATCGGAGTTCACGTCCGCCAGTTCCGGCAGGGCGGCCAGCGCCTTACGGATCTTCGGCTCCCACTCGCGCAGGGCGGCTAAATCATCCGAGAGCAACGTGTACTGGTAGCTGGCGTTCGCCTGCCGCCCGCCGACGCGGATATCCTGAACGGCCATCAAAAACAGGTTTGCGCCCGGCTCTTTGGCGAGCTTCACACGCAGGCGGTCAATCACCTGCTGCGCCGTTTCGTTGCGCTCGCCGCGCGGCTTAAGGGTAATGAACATCATCCCGCTGTTAACGCGCGAGCCGCCGGTAAAGCCAGTGACGTTGTCTACAGCCGGATCCTCACGAATGATCTCCATAAAGTCCTGCAGCTTGCCGCGCATCGCCTGGAATGAAATGCTCTGGTCCGCCTGGATGCCGCCCATCAGCACGCCGGTGTCCTGCTCCGGGAAGAAGGTTTTAGGGATGGTGATGTACATCCAGACGTTGAGCCCAATGGTGGCGATCAGCACCAGGCCGACCAGCCGCGTATGGTTCAGCACCCACTTCAGCGATTTGCCGTAGCCTTCCTGCATCGCCATCAGAAAACGACCAAAGCCTTTGCGGCGCGGCTGCGAGTGAGGCTTGCTGCGCTTGAGCATCCAGCCGCACATCATCGGCGTCAGCGTCAGGGAAACCACCAGCGAAATCCCGATGGCGACCGAGAGCGTGACGGCAAACTCCCGCAGCAGCCTGCCCGGCAGCCCGCCCATCAGCAGCAGCGGCAGGAAGACCGCCACCAGCGACAGGCTCATGGAAAGTACCGTAAAGCCCACCTCGCGCGTGCCCTGCAGCGCGGCCTGCAGCGGTTTCACGCCCGCTTCAAGGTGGCGGGAAATATTCTCCAGTACCACGATGGCGTCATCCACTACGAAGCCCGTCGCAATCGTCAGGGCCATCAGCGACAGGTTGTTAAGGCTAAAGCCGCACAGGTACATGGCGGCAAATGTCCCAATCAGCGACACCGGCACGGCCACCGCCGGGATCAGCGTCGCGCGGCCGGAGCGCAGGAACAGGAACACCACCAGGATCACCAGCGCGACGGAGATAATCAGCGTTTGCTCCACCTCTTCAAGCGAGGCGCGGATGGTCGGGGAGCGATCCTGGGCAATCTGCAGATCGATTGCTGCCGGGATGGTCTCCTGCAGCTCCGGGAGGCGGGCGCGAATGCTGTTCACCGTCTCAATAATGTTCGCCTCCGGCAGCTTGCGGATCATCAGCAGGATGGCCGGTTTAGCGTTGGTCATCCCGGCGTTGCGCACGTCCTGCACCGAGTCGGTGACGCTGGCGACGTCGCTCAGGCGTACCGCCGCGCCGTTGTTGTAGTGAATAATCAGCGGCTGGTATTCCGCGGCGGTTTTTAGCTCGTCGTTGGTCTGGATCTGCCAGCGGTGGCTGCCGTCCTCAATCGCCCCCTGCGGTTTACGCACGTTGGCGCTGCTGATGGCGGAGCGCACGTCGTCCAGCGACACGCCCTGGTTGAACAGCGCCTGCGGGTTCAGGCCCACGCGCACGGCGGGCAGAGAACTGCCGCCAACGCTCACGTCACCCACGCCGTTGATTTGTGAAATCGTCTGCGCCAGCTGGGTCGACGCAAAATCGTACAGCTGCCCCTGAGAATAGGTGTCCGAGGTCAGCGTCAGGATCATGATTGGCGCGTCGGACGGATTGGCCTTGCGGTAGGTCGGACGGCTCGGCATCCCGCTCGGCAGAAGGCTTTGCGCGGCGTTAATGGCCGCCTGCACGTCACGGGCGGCACCGTTAATATCCCGGTCGAAGCTGAATTCCAGAATGATGCGCGTGCTGCCCAGCGAGCTGCTGGAGGTCATCTCGTTGACCCCCGCAATCCGCCCAAGAGAACGCTCCAGCGGCGTGGCAACGGACGAGGCCATGGTCTCCGGTGACGCACCCGGCAGCGAGGCGCTGACCATGATCACCGGGAAATCCACCTGCGGCAGGGGGGCTACTGGCAGCAGCCGGAAGCCCAGCACGCCGCACAGGGTAATGGCGACGGAGAGTAAAATCGTCGCCACCGGACGGTAAATGAAGAGGGCGAAAAACTTCACTTACGCCTCCTCTTCACGTTTCGGGAAACGGCTTTTGGTCCACAGCGCCAGGCGGTCAAACAGCAGATAGATCACCGGCGTGGTGAAGAGCGTCAGCACCTGACTCACCAGCAGGCCCCCGACCATACCGATACCCAGCGGGCGGCGCAGCTCCGCGCCGACGCCGGTGCTGAGCATCAGCGGCAGCGCGCCCAACAGGGCGGCCAGCGTGGTCATCAGGATCGGACGGAAACGCAGCAGGCAGGCCTGGAAGATGGCATCGCGCGGCGACATGCCCTGCTCGCGCTCGGCGGCCAGCGCAAAGTCGATCATCATGATGGCGTTTTTCTTCACGATCCCGATAAGCAGGATGATGCCGATGATGGCAATAACGTCCAGCTCGCTGCCCGCCAGCATCAATGCCAGCAGCGCCCCCACGCCCGCCGTTGGCAGGGTAGAGAGGATGGTGATTGGGTGGATAAAACTTTCGTACAGTACGCCAAGCACGATGTACATCGCCACGACCGCCGCGACGATCAGCCAGACGGTGTTGCCCAGCGCGGCCTGGAACGCCAGGGTGCTGCCCTGGAACTGGGTCTGAATGTCGGACGGGAAGCTGAGCGCTTTTTCAGCAGCCTGGATGGCTTCCACCGCCTCGCCCAGCGAGTAACCGTCCGGCACGTTGAAGGAAATGGTGGTGGACGGGAACTGATCCAGGTGGTTAATCGACAGCGGGGTATAGCGCTCCTCCACCGTGGCGATGGCGCTCAGCGGCACAATGCCGCCGTCTTTGCTGGTCAGGCGCACCGAGTCCAGGCCGGCCAGGCCGGGGGTGTGCTCGGTGTTGTGCTCCAGCACCACGCGGTACTGGTTCGCCTGGGTGTAGATGGTGGAGATCAGGCGCTGCCCGAAGGCGTTGTACAGGGCGTTGTCCACATCAGACATGGTGATGCCCAGACGGCTGGCGGTGTCGCGGTTAACGTTGACGTAGGCCGCCAGCCCCTTGTCCTGCCAGTCGCTGCTGACGTCGGCGAGCTGCGGCAGGGTGTTAAGTTTTTCAACCAGCTGCGGCACCCAGGTGCTGAGGGCGTCAAGCGACGTAGCCTGGAGCGTGAACTGATACTGCGTGCGGCTGACCTGGGTATCAATGGTCAAATCCTGAATCGGCTGCAGGTAAAGCTCAACGCCCGGCACGCGGGTCACGGCGCTTTGCAGGCGCTCGATGACGGCGTTCACGCGGTCGTCGCGCTCATCCAGCGGCTTGAGGTTGATCTGCAGACGCGCGCTGTTGAGCGACGGATTGGTGCCATCCACCCCCACGTAGGACGTCAGGCTCTCCACCGCCGGGTCTTTCATGATGATCTCAGACACCTGCTGCTGGCGCTGCGCCATGTTAGCGAAGGAGACCGACTGCGGAGCCTGAAGCGTGCCCTGAATAATGCCGTTGTCCTGGATGGGGAAGAAACCTTTCGGAATAAAAATCCACAGCATTACGCTGAGCGCCAGCGTGCCCAGCGCCACGCCAAGCGTTGCCCACGGATGGTTCAGCACTTTCGCCAGCACGCGACCGTAGGCGGCAATAATTCGCTCGAACATCCGCTCGGAGGCGCGGGAGAAGCGGTTTTGCTTGCGCAGGGATTCGTGGCTCAGCATGCGGGCACACATCATCGGCGTCAGGGTCAGCGACACCACGGCAGAGATCAAAATGGCGACCGCCAGCGTCACGGCAAACTCGCGGAACAGCCGCCCGACGATGTCGCCCATAAACAGTAGCGGGATCAGCACCGCAATCAGCGAGAAGGTCAGCGAGATAATGGTAAAGCCGATTTCCCCTGCGCCCTTCAGCGCGGCGGCCAGCGGCTTTTCACCTTTCTCGATATAGCGCGAGATGTTCTCGATAACGACGATGGCATCATCCACCACGAACCCGGTGGCGATGGTGAGCGCCATCAGCGTCAGGTTGTTAATCGAAAAGTCGAGGAACACCATCACCGCAAAGGTCCCGACCAGCGAGAGCGGCACGGCGACGGCGGGGATAATGGTTGCCGGAACGTTGCGCAGGAACAGGTAAATGATCATTACCACCAGCGCAATCGCCAGCATCAGCTCGAACTGGGTGTCGGTGACCGACGCACGAATGTTGGTGGTGCGGTCGGAAAGGACTTTTACGCTGACCGATTTCGGCAGGCTTTCAATCAGCTGCGGCAGCATGGTGCGGATGCTGTCGGCGGTTTCGATGATGTTGGCGCCCGGCTGGCGCTGCACGTTCATCACGATCGCCTGCTGCTTGTTCGCCCACGCGCCGAGCCAGCTGTTTTCCGCGCCTTGTTCCACGGTGGCGACATCGCCCAGGCGGATAGGCGCGCCGTTCTGGTAGGCCACAATCAGCTGACGGTATTCGTCGGCGGACTGCATCTGGTCGTTTGCCGAGAGGGTGACCGCACGGGTCGGGCCGTCCAGCGAGCCTTTCGCCGAGTTGACGTTGGCACTGCTGATGGCGGTGCGGATGGTTTCGCTGGTCAGCCCCAGCGCGGCAATCGCCTGTGCGTTAAGCTTCACGCGCACGGCCGGGCGCTGGCCGCCCGCCAGCGTGACGAGGCCGACGCCGGAGACCTGAGAAATCTTCTGCGCCACGCGAGTTTCGACCATGTCTTCGACCTGGGTCATCGGCATGGCGGAGGAGGTGACGGCCAGCGTCATGATCGGCGGATCCGCCGGGTTCACCTTGCTGTAGACCGGCGGGTTAGGCAGGTCCGACGGCAGCAGGTTGGTGGCGGCGTTGATGGCGGCCTGCACTTCCTGCTCGGCGACGTCCAGTGACAGCGTTAGCTGGAACTGCAGCGTCACGACGGATGCCCCGCCGGAACTCTGGGAGGACATCTGTTTTAACCCAGACATCTGGCCAAACTGGCGCTCCAGCGGGGCGGTAATGGCGGACGTCACCACGTCCGGGCTGGCGCCAGGATAGAGAGTGACAACCTGAATCGTTGGATAATCCACCTCCGGCAGCGCCGACACGGGCAGGAAGCGGTAGCCAATGATCCCGGCCAGCAGGATCGCCAACATCAACAGCGTGGTGGCGACAGGGCGGAGGATAAACAGGCGTGACGGCCCACCTGTAGAGCTCGGGGGCATAACCTGCATCAGGAGGTCGCTCCCTGTTTCGCAGGTTCAACCACCTCAACTTTCGCGCCTTCGGTGAGACGGTCGATGCCGTCGGTGACCACGCGGTCGCCGGCGGAAAGCCCGGCGCTGATGACCACCGTCTGGCTGTCCTGAATCCCGGTTTTCACCAGATGCTTGCTCACTTTATTGTCGCTGTTCAGCACCCAGACAAAGCTTCCTTCGTTACCCATCTGCAGCGCTGCGGTGGGGATCACTACCGCGTTCTCTTCGGTAGCGACCAGCATTCGCGCGTTGACGAACTGGTTCGGGAAGAGAGCATCGTCCTGGTTGTTAAAGCGCGCCTTCAGCTTGATGGTGCCGGTGGTGGTATCGATCTGGTTGTCCAGACTAAGCAGGGAACCCTCGCTCAGCTTCTGCTTGTTGGTGCGGTCCCAGGCTTCCACCACCAGGCCTTTGCCGGCTTTTTGCGCCTGCATGACGGTTGCGATATCGCTTTCCGGCAGGGTAAAGACTAAATCAATCGGGTGGGTCTGGGTGATCACCACGATGCCCGTGGTGTCGCCGCTGGAGATCTGGTTACCGATATCGACCTGCTTCAGGCCCACGCGTCCGTCAATCGGCGCGGTGATGCGGCTCCAGTCCAGCTGCAGCTGCGCGCTGGCGACGGCGGCCTCGTCGGCTTTGATGGTGCCCAGCGTTTCGCTGACCAGCGACTGCTGGGTGTCCAGCTCCTGACGAGAAACGAGGTTGGTTTTCACCAGCTGCTGGTAGCGCGCCAGATCGCGACGGGCGTTGGCGAGGGTGGCTTTGTCTTTCGCGAGCTGCCCCTGCGCCTGAGCGAGGGCGACTTTAAACTGGCTCGGGTCGATTTCCGCCAGCAGATCGCCCGCTTTGACCTGCTGACCTTCCTGGAAGTGGATTGCGATGAGCTGACCGTCAACGCGGCTGCGCACCGTGGCGGTGTTGGCGGCGGTGATGGTTCCGAGCCCCGTCAGATAACGCGGAACGGCTTTGCTCACCGCCGTCGCCGCCTGAACCGGTGCCAGCGCGCCGCCGCGCATGCCGTGACGGCCGCCGCCAGCCGGGCGCTGGGCCTGGCTGCTGGCGCCAGCGGGAGCGGCGGAGTTCGCAGATTGACTGTGCCAGTACCAGGCGGCGGCAAGGACCACCACAATGATGCCAGCGGCGATTGCCCAGCGGGATTTGTTACTGCCTTTCATCGTTATACGTTCTCATCCTGAATACTTCGGGGAATGATACTAGTTTAGTCAGCTAACACAGCGGAAAAATGGAGGAAATATGGAAGACTGTCAGGAATGGTCTGAGTGTGGCGATCGTTTTAGCCGGGTAAGGCGAAGCCGCCACCCGGCACAACCGCATTAGCTAAACATCACCTGCGCCCAGCGCGCCAGCCCTGCGGTAACGGAGCCAAAGTCATCCCCACCGGCAATCGGAATGCCCGGCAGCTGTTCCGCCAGCGCTTTCTTGATCAGCGGCGAACGGGCGCTACCGCCGGTCAGGTAGATCACATCCGGCTTCTCTTTGCCGTTCTCCAGCGCCAGCTGGACTTGCTCCAGAATGCGCTGCAGCGGCTGGGCAAGCGCCGTTTCCAGCCCCTCCTGTGAAATCGCCGTGGCCAGATCCTCGCTGATAAACGGCAAGGAGACCGCATGTTCAGGACGGTCGGAAAGGGCGATTTTGCACTCCTCCGCAGTTCGCACCACGCGGTAGCTCAGGCGCTGACGCCACACTTTATAGAGCAGGGCGACCTTCTCGGCATCCTGCGCGTCGCGCACCAGGTCGTTGAGGAAGCGCCCGTTCGCGGTGCTGTAAAAATCACTCTGCGCCGGAACATCGTTGATGGCAATCGCGTTCCACCACGGCAGGATCGGCAGGGCAATGCCTTTTTCCGTTTGCCCGCCCATGCCCAGCAGCGGCATCAGGCTCTTAAAGGCCAGGGCGATATCCAGATCGTTGCCGCCTACGCGGCAGCCGCTGTGCCCGAGCAGGCTGTTTTCGCGGTCACGACGGTGATGCCACTGCGGCCCCATCAGCAGCAGCGAGCAGTCCGTTGTACCGCCCCCGATGTCGACGACCAGCACGCGCTTCTCTTCCGTCAGCGTGGCTTCAAAATCCAGCCCCGCCGCAACCGGCTCGTACTGAAACACCACGTCGCGGAATCCCGCCCGGTGCGCCGCACGTTCAAGGATCCCCTGCGCCTGCTGGTTGGCTTCGTCACCGCCCAGCCCCTGGAAGTTGATCGGGCGGCCAATCACCGCCTGGGTGATAGTATCCGGCACCTGCGACTGCGCCTGATTGCGGATATGCAACATCATGGCGCACACCAGATCTTCAAACATCGCCACCTGCTGCGGCTTCAGGCCGCTCGCGCCGAGGAAGGACTTTGGCGATTTAACGAAGTAGACCTCTTCCGGGTCTTCAATGTAATGCCCGAGCGAGGAGAGGCCAAACTGCACGCTGGAAGGGGTAACGTCGATGTCTTCCTCGCGGTTAAAGCTGACCGCCCGACGCAGCAGCGCCTGGGTCTCCGCCGCGGTGGCCGGAACCTGATGATGGCGAAACAGCCACTCGCTCACCGCTTCGCGCGTCGGCGCGCAGAGCATTGATGGCAGCAGCGTGCTCTCTTTTTCCATTTTCAGAAGCTGCGGTTGGCCGTTTTGCATGATCGCAACCGAGCAGTTTGCCGTACCGTAGTCAAATCCAATAAACACGATTAATCCCCATGCCGGTGAGAAGGGGCGAGACTTTAACGAAATGTCTGCATCGCGACAACAGGAATATGAAAGCAAGGCAAAACAAGGTCTTTCCGTTTATGCTGATAAAAATAAAAAAGGAGCAGCGATGTATACCCTGACGTGGCAACCCCCTTACGACTGGCAGTGGATGTTTGGCTTTCTCGGCGCGCGTGCGGTGACGGGCATTGAAATCGTCACGAGCGACTACTACGAGCGCAGCGTTGCCTGCGACGGCCATCAGGGGATATTTCGCGTGACGCCGGATATCGCTACCCATACGCTGACCGTGACGCTCAGCCCGGGGTTGGTTCCGGTTGCGCAGACGTGTCTTGAACGCATCGCGCGCCTGTTCGATCTCGCCTGTAACCCGCAGCACATCGCGGATACGCTGGGGGATCTTGGCGCTGCCCGCCCTGGCTTGCGTCTGCCGGGGGCGATGGATGCGTACGAGCAGGGCGTCCGGGCCATTCTCGGGCAGTTGGTCAGCGTGGCGATGGCGGCGAAACTGGCTTCCCGCGTTGTCGCCCTGTGCGGTGAGCCGGTGAAGGATGCACCGGGTTATGTCTGCTTTCCCTCCCCGCAAGCGCTGGCCGCTGCCGATCCGCTGGCGCTCAAGGCGCTCGGGATGCCGGTAAAACGCGCGGAGGCGCTGATTCATCTGGCGCAGTCGGTTGTTGACGGGACGTTTCCGCTGACGCCGCCCGAGGACGTTGAGGCGGGCATGAAGGCGCTACAGCAGCGGCCGGGCATCGGGCGCTGGACGGCAAATTACCTGGCCCTGAGAGGCTGGCAGGCGAAAGATGTGTTCCTGCCGGATGATTATCTGATTAAGCAACGCTTCGCCGGGATGACCCCCGCGCAGATCCGTCGTTACGCCGAGCGCTGGCAGCCGTGGCGCTCCTACGCGCTGCTGCACATCTGGTATACCGACGGCTGGACGCCATCAGTTGATGGCGAAATAACTGGTGTTGAGCAGTAGATCCAGCGGCTGCGGCTCGGCGATGGTGTCGCCATAGATAAAATCAATGCCGATGCCGGAAAGCGTATCCATCATGATGGGCTGGTTGCAGGGGCCCGCGATGGTTTTCATCCCCAGACGCTGGGCGTGGCCCTGAACGATGGTCACCATCATCTCATCCATCAGATTGCCATACACGTTGCTCACCACCTCGGCGTCCAGCATCAGATAATCGGCCATGTTCGGGCTCAGGTGGCTGAAGACGTTCATGTCGCGCCCTATCTGGCTTAAGATCACCCGGCAGCCCGCCTGGCGAAGCTTTTGCAGCCCTCGCTGCAGGTTCTCATCCGGGCTACACACCACGTCGCTCGCGATAACCAGATGCAGCAGACGGCCCGGCATGTGGCTGTTATCGAGCAGGTCGAGGAGTTCATCGACCAGCGTTACGCTGGCTAAACCGGCGGCGGAAAGCGGCAGTGCTACCCCCATCCCTTTACGGGCGACCTGTGCGGCAGAGGTGCGGAAAAACTCACCAAAGATACGTCTGTCGAGGGCGTGCAGCAGTTCGGGCTCCGCCAGACCAGAACGGAAGGCGCGCTCCTCCTGGACTTCACCCTGGCTGGTCCACAGGCGTAGCGAAATCAGCCAGAAGTTACAGCTTTCCGGTATGCGCGGGGAGGCGACGCTGCGGGCTATCATCATCAGATGATTGTCTTTGATCATATGCCACTGTTCGTCCAGCGACATCATGCTGCGCGCGCTCCGATCCCGCTCCTGCTGCGCTTCGTACACCGTCACGATGCCGCGGCCGCTGTTTTTCGAGGCATAACAGGCAATATCCGCCTGCGACATCACTTCTGACGCCTGGTTATTATGCTCATCAATCAGGGTGATCCCTGCGCTGGCGCCTATCCGGTGCAGGCGACCTTCCCACATAAAGTGATAGTCATTGATGGTATGGATCAAACGCCCGGTGATATAGCGCGCGCTCTCAATATTGCAGTCCGGCAGCAGCAGCCCAAACTCGTCGCCGCCCAGGCGCGCCAGCACGTCGCTGGAGCGAAGCATGGTTAACATCATGGAAGAGAGTTCCCGCAGCAGGGCATCTCCCGCCGCATGGCCTGCGCTATCATTGACGGCTTTGAAGCGGTCCAGATCGATAAAGACCAGCGCATGACGCTGACGCGTCTCGCGAACGGTTTGCAGAAGCCGTTTGAGATGGTTTTCGAAGCTGACCCGATTTGCCAGGTGGGTGAGGGCATCGTGCGACGCACTGTAGCTTAGCTGACGCAGCATTTTGCGCGACTCGGTGACATCCTGAATAACGATCACCGAGCCAATACTGTGCCCATCAAGGGTACTGAGTGGCGTAATGCTGTAGTGGATATCAAACGATCCGCCGGTGCGGCAGTTCAGCACTACATCCTGGTCGATATCGGAGCGTGACATATCGCCGCTGTGAATATTCTCCATCAGCTGGCCCCGTTCCCCAAAGGTGATGTGTAACACCTTCAGGATCGGCTGGCCGATGGCCTCGGTCTGCAGCCAGCCGCTCATCTTCTCGGCGACCGGGTTCATAAAGGTGACGTTCATGTCGATATCGGTACAGAGCACCGCTTCGCCGATGGAGTCGAGCGTGATGTGCAGACGCTCTTTTTCCTGAAACAGCGCTTCGTTAAGCTCCTTCACCTCGGTCATGTCCATATTGATGCCGAGCAAACGTTCGACTTCACCCTCTTTATTCAGCACCCGGTTGGCCAGGGATCGTATATGGCGCACGCCTTCCTTCACGCGGATACGGAATTCAAGCTTAAACGGCAGACGCGAAACCAGTGAATCCCGCAGCACCTGCTCCGCATGGGCGCGATCCTCCGGCAATATTCTTTCGTGCCAGAGCTGCCAGGTGGGCTTAATGTGCGGCGGAATTTCATACAGCTCAAACATCCGCTTATCCCAGCTGATGATGTCTGGCTCCAGATCCCACTCCCAGATACCGATGCCGCCCGCTTCGTTGGCCAGCGTAATGCGCTCCATCAGGCGCTTATTGACCCACTCGGTCTGCTTCAGGTCGTTAATGTCTTCAATCTGGGCGATGAAATAGAGCGGCGAGCCATCGGCATGGCGCACGACGGAGACGGCCAAAAGCGCCCAGACGACCTCTCCGTTGCGCGTGTAATAGCGCTTTTCAAGGGTGTAAGTGTTGATCTCGCCGTTGACCAGCTGTTCCAGCTGTTCCAGGTCGGTATGCAAATCTTCCGGCCAGGTGAGCTGCTGGAAGGTGAGCGACTGTAGCTCTGTCTGGCTGTAACCGAGGAAATTGCACAGCGCCTTGTTGGCCTGAAGCCACTGGCCCTCCATGCTGACTAACGCCATACCGATGGCGGAATACTCCATTGCATTACGAAAGCGCTCTTCGCTCTCGGTGATGTGTTTGCGTTCGGCACGGAAGGCATACATCACCATGGTCATCACGTTAGCGGGGAGGAGTAGCATCAGGAACGGCAGCCACGGCGCGTTCATCATCGGCCCGGCATGTTGGGTGGTCAGCGCCGAAGGGTTATGGGCAATCATCAGTGAAACGACCATCACGGTAACCAGAAACACCATGAACGCTTCCATCCGCGGCAAGCGCACGGCGCTCCACATCAGCAGGACAATCACGCAGGTAAAGGGCCACGGCAGCCAGGTGATGGATGCCCAACTGAGGGCCAGCGTTACGGCCATGGTAACCAGGGTTTCCAGCAGCAATCTCGGGTCACGGTGGCGGAGCAGGTAATGGGATTTAAACAGCAGCCCCAGCGGCACCAGCGCCAGCGCGCCAATGGATTCAGATAGCACCCAGACGATGAAATTACGCAGCGGCTCAGGGCCGGGGATCAGAAGCGTCATCAGAATACCGCCCACCAGCGGCGGCACCAGCGCGCTGCCTATTGCCAGGCGGATCCAGTCGTTTAGATTTTGCAGCGGGTTGTACCACGGAAGCAGCTTGCGCAGTAACACGGCACCGATGATGGCCTCAATAACGTTTATTGCGGTGTAGGTGGGGTTTATTGACGCCCAGGAGAACGCCATCCACGAGGCCAGAATATTGCCAAATGAACAGGCCAGGGCTATCCCGGGCCACATTTTTCCTGCATGGCGGTAAAACGCCACCATCATAATGGCGGTAGGAAACCAGAGTGGCGCCAGCAGGGTACCGAAGCGGGTAAGCTCCAGCGAAAATAAGGTAAAGATAAAGGTGACCAGGCCCAGACAGACAAGTCGTAATAAAGGATGTGGGGTGGTAACCAAAACCCGCTGGTATTGTTTATTCATTACCGCTTTATCCAGAGACGCCATGCCGTCAGGAGAGAAGTGCGCACGAGTGAATTTGATAAGTTGGTTTATGCTAGTACAAACAATTTACAATTCATATGGCGACTGCTCATAATTTGACATCATAGACTTATTAAATAGTTACTCGCTAAAAAATCCCTGTTAAACGCTGAAAAAACGGTCATTAAAATTTCTCTCAGGGAGCAATGCGCCACTTTTCAGCCCGTCTCGCAGAACCTGCGCATTCGACTGGTATCACGCCCGCGAAATCCCTATAATTGCCGCGTTTGACGCTCCGGCGTCGTCCTTCCTTTACATCCAGGTTATTCAGGTCGCTAAATTTATGACTGATAAGTCTCATCAGTGCGTCATTATAGGCATCGCCGGCGCATCGGCTTCAGGTAAAAGTCTAATTGCCAGTACGCTTTATCGCGAACTGCGTGAACAGGTAGGTGATGAGCATATCGGCGTCATTCCCGAAGACAGCTACTACAAAGATCAATCCCATCTGTCGATGGAAGAACGTGTAAAAACCAACTACGACCACCCGAATGCGATGGATCACAGTTTACTGTTCCAGCATTTAGAAGCGCTTAAGAGCGGCCAGGCGATCGAACTGCCCGTTTACAGTTACGTAGAACACACCCGTACCCAGGAAACGATCCGCATCGAGCCGAAGAAGGTCATTATCCTTGAAGGCATCCTGCTCCTGACCGATGCCCGCCTGCGTGAATCCATGAACTTCTCCATCTTCGTCGATACCCCGCTGGATATCTGCCTGATGCGCCGCATCAAGCGTGACGTTAACGAGCGCGGCCGTTCTATGGACTCCGTCATGGCGCAATACCAGAAAACGGTCCGTCCGATGTTCCTGCAGTTTATTGAACCATCCAAACAATACGCTGATATCATCGTGCCTCGCGGGGGCAAAAACCGCATTGCTATTGATATCTTAAAAGCGAAAATCAGCCAGTTTTTTGAATAAGCCGCGCGAATTGTGTACCGTTCAGAGATAACCTGGTTTTACCCTGAGCGTTCAACGGCTCAGGGTACGATGCATGAAAGGAGAAAGCACCATGCGTCTTTGCGATCGTGATATTGAAGCCTGGCTGGATGAAGGCCGCTTGTCTATTACCCCACGTCCCCCCGTGGAGCGCATCAATGGGGTGACCGTTGATGTACGGTTGGGGAATAAATTCCGCACCTTTAGCGGCCATACTGCGCCGTTCATCGACCTCAGCGGGCCGAAGGATGAAGTCAGCGCCGCGCTCGATCGCGTCATGAGTGATGAAATCATCATTGACGAAGGCGAAGCTTTTTATCTGCACCCGGGTGAACTGGCGCTGGCGGTGACGTATGAATCCGTGACCCTGCCTGCGGATCTCGTCGGCTGGCTTGATGGCCGTTCTTCTCTGGCCCGCCTGGGGCTGATGGTTCACGTGACCGCGCACCGTATCGACCCAGGCTGGTCCGGCCGTATCGTGCTGGAGTTCTTCAACGCCGGTAAACTGCCGCTGGCGCTGCGCCCCGGAATGATGATCGGCGCGTTAAGCTTTGAACCGCTGACAGGCCCGGCAGACAGGCCTTATAACCGCCGCCAGGACGCAAAATACCGCGACCAGCAGGGTGCGGTTGCCAGCCGTATTGATAAAGACTGATCGTTAGTCCATTGAGGATGCCATGAGAAGAGTTCTGACAACGCTGATGATTTTGCTGGTAGTGCTGGTTGCTGGCCTTTCGGCGTTGGTTCTGCTGGTTAACCCGAATGATTTCCGCGCTTACATGGTGCGGCAGGTCGAGGCACGCAGTGGTTACCAACTGAAGCTTGACGGGCCGCTGCGCTGGCACGTCTGGCCGCAGCTCAGCATTCTCTCTGGCCGCATGTCGTTAACCGCGCCGGGCGCGGCACAGCCGCTGGTCTCTGCGGACAACATGCGTCTCGATGTGGCGCTGATCCCGCTCATCTCCCATCAGCTGCAGGTTAATCAGGTGATGCTGAAGGGCGCGGTCATTCAGCTTACCCCGCAGACCGAAGCCGTGCGCGACGCGAATGCGCCGGTTGCGCCGCGCGAGAATACCTTACCGGATGAACCGTCCGATACGGGCTGGTCCTTTGATATAGGCAAACTGAAAGTGGCCGATAGCGTGCTGGTGTTCCAGCATGAGGATCAGGAGCAGGTCACCGTTCGCAACATCAACCTGCAGATGGAACAGGATGAACACCATCTTGCGTCGCTGGAATTTAGCGGACGGGTAAACCGCGACCAGCGCGATCTGTCCCTTTCGTTCAATGCAAACGTGAATGCGTCGGACTACCCGCATCAGCTGACGGCCGACATCCAGCAGCTTAGCTGGCAGCTGACGGGAGCGGATCTCCCTACCCAGGGGATCGCCGGGCAGGGGACGCTGCAGGCCGTATGGCGCGAAGAGCAAAAACAGCTGGCGCTGGAAAACCTTAATCTGCAGGCCAACGACAGCAGCCTGAAAGGGCAGGCGAGCGTCACGCTCGACGATAAGCCGAAGTGGGTGCTGAACCTGCAGTTTGACAAGCTCAACCTGGAGAACATCCTGCCACCGGTGCCGGCAAGCGCAACGGACAGCGATGCCGTGCAGACGGGGCAAAGCCAGTCACCGGTGTCGCGTCCGGTTATCTCATCCAACCTTGAACAGCCTGACTATAACGTGCTGCGCGGCTTCACGGCGGATATTCTGCTGAAAGCCAACAGCGTGCGCTGGCGCGGTATTGATTTTACCGACGTGAGCGGCCAGATGTTCAACCACAACGGGTTGCTGGTAATTTCAGAACTGAGCGGCAAAATGGGGGCGGGTCACCTGTCACTTCCGGGTACGCTGGACGTGCGTAAGGACGTTGCCAGCGCTGAATTCCAGCCGCGTCTCGACAACGTTGAGATTGGCAGCATCCTCAAAGCCTTTAACTATCCGATATCCCTGACGGGTCAGCTGACGCTGGCGGGCGATTTCTCAGGCACCAAAATTGATGCCAACGCCTTCCGCCGTGAGTGGCAGGGCGAGGCGCATGTTGACCTGAAAGATTCGCGAATGGAAGGGCTCAACTTCCAGCAGCTGGTTCAGCAGGCGGTGGAGCGCAGCAGCGATGTTAAAGCCCAGGAAAACTACGACAGCGCAACTCGCCTCGACAGCTTCACCACTGACCTGACGCTGGATAACGGGGTGCTGACGCTGGCCGGGATGCAGGGAACTTCATCTATGCTGTCCTTAACCGGAGAAGGCTCGCTGGATCTGGTCAAAGAGACGGCGGACACGCGCTTTAACGTCCGGGTGCTTTCCGGCTGGCAGGGCGAAAGCAAGCTGATTGACTTCCTCAAAGAGACGCCGGTTCCGCTTAGCGTATACGGCAAATGGCAGGCGCTGAACTACAGCCTTCAGGTAGATCAGATCCTGCGTAAGCATCTGCAGGATGAAGCGAAGCGTCGGCTCAACAGCTGGGCGGATCGTAATAAAGATTCCCAGAACGGCAAGGATGTGAAGAAGCTTCTGGATAAGCTTTGACGGCGGTGTGGCCTGATGGCCTCACCCAGACCCTCTCCCACGGGAGAGGGGCAAACACTAAAACGGCAACGGGGTTGCCGTTTTGGTTTACCTAGACCTCAAAATCCAGCTCTTCCTCATCCCGCAGTGGAATAAGCTGCACTTTCTGCACGCGATGGTTTTCAATCTGCAGGGTTTTAAGCAGATAGTCGCCCACCTGAACCTCTTCTCCCGGCTGCGGGATGCGCTGCAAATACTCCATCAGCAGACCGGCAATGGTGTGGTATTCCCGTTTTTCATCCAGCGGTAGCGGCACGTACTGCACAAGGTCTTCCAGCGGCATGTGGCCGTTGGCCGTCCACGAGCCGTCAGCGTTTTTCTGAATGTCGTGGCGGGCATCAATCTCATCCACCTCGTTTGGCAGATTACCGGCGATGGTTTCCATTACGTCGCTGAGCGTGACCAGCCCTTCCACCGAACCAAATTCATCCACCACAAACGCGAAATGGGTGCGCGCGTTGCGGAACTGCTCCAGCGCGGAGAGCAGCGGAAGCGCTTCCGGGAAGACCAGTGGCTGGCGTACCAGCGCGCGCAGGTTGAGCGGCTCGCCGTGCAGCTGCTGCTGGAGCAGGTCAATCACGTGTACCACCCCCAGCAGCTCCTCTTCCTCTTCACCGCCGGTGACCACCAGCCGGGTGTGCTGGTTTTTATCCAGCAGGGCGCGGATCTGCTCTTCTGGTGCCGTGAGGTCAATATGCTCAATGTCATGCCGGGAGGTCATGATGCTGCTGACCGTGCGCTGATTCAGGTTGAGCACGCGCTCGATCATCAGCCGCTCCTGCGTGTTAAAGATTTGCCCGTCGCTGTGATCGGCCAGCAGGGCAGAGGATTCGGCGTCCAGCTCGGCATCCTCTTTTCTGCCGCTCAACAGGCGCATCACGGTGTCGGCCGTGCGCTGGCGCAGGGTCTGATTCGCGGAGAGAAACCGGCGGCGGTTAAATATCGCCAGCTGGTTGAGCGCTTCAATCATGACGGAGAAGCCAATGGCGGCGTACAGGTAGCCTTTCGGAATGTGGAAGCCGAAACCGTCGGCAACCAGGCTAAAGCCAATCATCAGAAGGAAGCTGAGGCAGAGGATCACGATTGTCGGGTGGCTGTTCACAAAGCGGGTCAGTGCTTTGCTCGCCATCACCATCAGCGTGATGGCGATGATTACCGCGGCCATCATGACGGCGAGATGGTCCACCATCCCGACGGCGGTAATCACCGAATCCAGGGAGAAGACCGCATCGAGCACCACAATTTGCGCCACCACCGGCCAGAATCTCGCCCCGCGTCGCTGGGTCGGGTTCTCGCTGTCCTTGCCTTCGAGCCGCTCGTTAAGCTCCACCGTGGCTTTGAACAGCAGGAACAGCCCGCCGAAGAGCATGATCAGGTCGCGCGCGCTAAAGCTCAGGCCGCGAACGGAGAACAGAGGCTGAGTGAGCGTGACCATCCAGGAGATAGAGGCCAGCAGCAGTAAACGCATCACCATCGCCAGCAGCAGACCCGTCACGCGCGCGCGGTCGCGCTGGGAAGGGGGCAGTTTTTCAGCGAGGATGGCGATAAACACCAGATTATCAATACCGAGCACTAATTCGATGACGACCAACGTCACCAGCCCGGCCCAGATTGATGGATCGGCAATCCATTCCATAGTAATAGCAATACCTTCTGTTATATGACGAATGTCACACTTCGATCATGGATAAAGCTGGGGGAAAATGCAATGTCGGGCTGAGATTTCTCTTAATACGATGCGTAAAAAAGAGAGCAGTCTCAGATGAGTGTAAATAAGCAAAATACGTATATTTTATTATTTTGAGTGCTTTTTAGGATATATCGCAGATAATGGTTTTTACTCTCTTTTTGTCAATATAAAGAAAATCCTAAAAGGTCAAAACTTTGCTCTTAATATTAATCTTAAAAACAGATATTAGGACAGTTGTCTCCTTGCCTGCTATTAGGTTAGCTGCAACAATTCTCCCAGCATCAAATGTTAAATCTTGTTGTTGCTATTATTGTTTTGGTCTTCGGAATGGTCATTCATTATCCGTTGTGTATTTCAAGCGGCTGATATATTTCCAGAAGACCTTACTCAAGAGGGTGTCTATCCATAACACATTGTTTAGTCAGTGGATTGGTAACTGAAAGCCAAGGGCGGTAGCGTGCCTGAAAGCGTGTGAATCAGCCTCGATTATTCTGTCAATAGCCAATGGATGAATAAGCTTTTTTTAGGACTGATGCCAGTTATATTTCTATTTGATTAACTGCATGCTGAAACCCAATACGTCTCAGGCTTATTTAAATTGCACAGGATAATTACTCTGCCAAAGTGATAAATAATCAATGATGAAATCCAAAATGAAATTGATGCCATTATTGGTGTCTGTGACCTTGATGAGTGGTTGCACGGTCTTTCCCGGCAGCAATATGTCAACAATGGGTAAGGATGTGATCAAGCAACAGGATGCCGATTTTGATCTCGACAAAATGGTGAATGTTTATCCACTTACGCCACGTCTGGTCGAACAATTACGTCCACGTCCGAATGTTGCCCAGCCGAATATGTCTCTGGACCAGGAAATTGCCTCCTATCAGTATCGTGTAGGGCCGGGCGACGTGATCAACGTGACCGTCTGGGACCACCCTGAACTGACCACGCCAGCGGGCCAGTACCGTAGCTCAAGCGACACCGGGAACTGGGTACAGTCAGATGGCACCATGTTCTATCCGTACATTGGTAAAGTACATGTCGCCGGGAAAACGCTTGCCGAGATCCGTAGTGATATTACCGGCCGCTTAGCGCAGTACATCGCCGACCCGCAGGTGGACGTTAATATCGCCGCATTCCGCTCGCAAAAAGCCTATATCTCCGGTCAGGTGAACAAATCCGGCCAGCAGGCCATCACCAACGTTCCGCTCACCGTTCTGGACGCCATTAACGCCGCGGGCGGCTTAACTGACGGCGCCGACTGGCGCAACGTGGTGCTGACCCACAACGGCAAAGAGCAGCGCATTTCGCTGCAGGCGCTGATGCAAAACGGCGACCTGACCCAGAACCGCCTGCTCTATCCGGGCGATATTCTCTACGTACCGCGCAACGACGATCTGAAAGTCTTCGTGATGGGTGAAGTGAAGAAACAGAGCACCCTCAAAATGGACTTCAGCGGCATGACCCTGACCGAAGCGCTGGGCAATGCTGAAGGTATCGATCTGACCACCTCTAACGCGACCGGTATCTTCGTCATCCGTCCGCTGAAGGGTGAAGGCAGCGCGAAGGGCAAGATTGCCAACATCTACCAGCTGGATATGTCCGATGCGACGTCTCTGGTGATGGCGACGGAGTTCCGTCTCCAGCCATACGATGTGGTTTACGTCACCACCGCGCCGGTTGCCCGCTGGAACCGTCTGATCAACCAGTTGCTGCCAACCATCAGTGGCGTTCGCTACATGACGGATACGGCGCGCGACATTCATACCTGGTAATCCGCGATGTTTAACAAAATTCTGGTGGTATGCGTGGGGAACATTTGCCGTTCCCCCACGGCTGAACGGCTGTTGAAACAGTACCAGCCCGAGTTAACGGTCGAGTCCGCAGGGCTGGGCGCGCTGGTGGGCAAAGGTGCCGACGAGCGCGCCGCGAGCGTGGCCCGCGATCACAACCTCTCTCTTGACGGGCATATCGCCCGCCAGGTCACCGGCCGCATGTGCCGGGAGTATGACCTGATTCTGGCAATGGAAAAACGCCATATTCATGCGCTATGCGATATCGCTCCGGAGATGCGCGGCAAGGTGATGCTGTTTGGTCACTGGGACAACGAACGCGAAATCCCCGATCCGTATCGCAAGAGCCATGAAGCCTTCGAGGCGGTTTACACCTTACTTGACCAGTCTGCCCAACAGTGGGCGCAGGCACTGAAAGCTCAGCAGGGATAACAATGACAGAAAAAACAAGACCTTCTGCCGCCCCGACTTCGGGCAGTGATGAAATTGATATTGGTCGCCTGGTCGGCACGGTTATCGAGGCAAAGTGGTGGGTGCTTGGCATTACTGCCGTGTTTGCCGCAGCGGCCGTCGTGTATACGCTGTTCGCCACACCAATCTACAGCGCCGACGCGCTGGTGCAGATCGAGCAGAATACCGGCAACTCGCTGGTGCAGGATATCGGCTCCGCGCTGGCGAACAAACCGCCAGCATCCGACGCTGAAATTCAGCTGATCCAGTCGCGTCTGGTGCTGGGTAAAACGGTTCACGACCTCGGACTCGACATCTCCGTCACCAAAAATACGTTCCCGATCTTCGGTGCCGGCTGGGACCGTCTGATGGGGCGCAGCAATGACACCGTAAAGGTCACTGACTTTGTGCTGCCGAAAGGGGCGGGGGATCAAACCTTTACCCTGACGGTGCTGGGCCCGAAACAGTATCAGCTGACCAGCGATGCGGGCTTTAGCGCACGCGGCGAAGTGGGGCAGATGCTGAACAAAGACGGCGTTAGCATGATGGTTAGCGCGATCCACGCCCAGGAGGGCGGTGAATTCACCGTCACCAAATTCTCCACGCTGGGAATGATCAACAATCTGCAGAACAACCTGACCGTCACCGAAAACGGTAAGGACACCGGCGTGCTGAGCATGACCTTTACCGGTGAAGATAAAGATCAAATTCGCGACATCCTGAACAGCATTACCCGCAACTACCTTGAGCAGAACGTCGAGCGCAAGTCGGCGGAAGCGGCGAAAAGCCTGGCGTTCCTCGCTAAACAGCTCCCGGAAGTACGTGCCCGTCTGGATGATGCCGAGAACAAGCTGAACGCCTACCGTCAGGATAAAGACTCCGTCGACCTGCCGCTGGAGGCGAAATCGGTTCTCGACTCGATGGTGAATATTGATGCGCAGCTCAACGAGCTGACCTTCAAAGAGGCAGAGATTTCCAAGCTTTACACCAAACGCCACCCGGCCTACCGCACGCTGCTGGAGAAGCGCCGCACTCTCGAAGAGGAGAAGGCGAAGCTGAACGACCGCGTGACCGCGATGCCGAAAACGCAGCAGGAGATCGTGCGTCTTACCCGCGACGTTGAATCCGGACAGCAGGTTTACATGCAGCTGCTGAACAAACAGCAGGAGCTGAAAATCACCGAGGCCAGCACCGTGGGTGACGTGCGTATCGTCGACCCGGCCATTACCCAGCCTGGCGTGCTGAAACCGAAGAAAGCGCTGATTATTCTCGGCAGCATCATTCTTGGCCTGATGCTCTCTATCGTTGGCGTCCTGCTGCGCTCGCTGTTCAACCGCGGCATCGAAAGCCCGCAGGTGCTGGAAGAGAGTGGTATCAACGTCTATGCCAGCATTCCGCTGTCTGAGTGGCAAAAATCCCGTGACAGCGTCAAGACCATCAAGGGCGTTAAGCGTTACAAACAGAGCCAGCTGCTGGCCGTGGGTAACCCAACCGACCTGGCGATTGAAGCGATCCGCAGCCTGCGTACCAGTCTGCACTTCGCCATGATGCAGGCTAAAAACAACGTCCTGATGTTAACCGGCGTCAGCCCGTCAATCGGTAAGACCTTTGTCTGTGCCAACCTGGCGGCCGTGGTGAGCCAGACCAACAAGCGCGTGCTGCTGATCGACTGTGATATGCGTAAGGGTTATACCCACGAACTGCTGGGCACCAACAACGTGAACGGTCTGTCGGAAATCCTGCTGGGTCAGGGAGAGATTAGCCAGAGCGCCAAGCCGACCTCGATTCCGAGATTCGACCTGATCCCGCGTGGTCAGGTGCCGCCGAACCCGTCTGAACTGCTGATGAGCGAACGCTTCACCCAGCTGATTGAGTGGGCGAGCAAAAACTATGACCTGGTGCTGATCGATACGCCGCCAATTCTGGCCGTGACCGATGCTGCCGTGGTTGGCCGTCATGCGGGTACCACGCTGATGGTGGCGCGCTATGCGGTGAATACCCTGAAGGAAGTGGAAACCAGCCTGAGCCGCTTCGAGCAGAACGGCATTGAGGTGAAAGGGGTCATCCTGAACTCCATCTTCCGCCGCGCGACCGGGTACCAGGATTACGGCTATTACGAGTACGAATACAAGTCTGACAGCAAATAACAAAACACCCCCCCTCACCCTAACCCTCTCTCCTGAGGGGAGAGGGAACTGTCCGGTGCCGCCTTTCACCCTCTCCCCTCAGGAGAGAGGGCCGGGGTGAGGGGTAGGAGGAAAAGATGACCACACAACGCCCTTTAGTTTCTATCTATATGCCGACATGGAACCGTCAGCAGCTGGCGATCCGCGCTATTAAGTCGGTCTTGCGTCAGGATTACGATAACTGGGAACTGATCATCGTGGATGACTGTTCTTCCTCGTATGAACAGCTGCAAAAATTTGTCACCGAACTCAACGATCCGCGCGTGATGTACACCCATAACCCGATTAACTCCGGGGCGTGCGCGGTGCGTAATCAGGCGATTATGCAGGCCAAAGGGCAGTATCTGACCGGCATCGACGACGATGACGAATGGACGCCGAACCGCCTGTCCGTCTTCCTTTCGCATAAAGAGCAGCTGGTCACGCACGCTTTTCTGTATGCCAACGACTATGTCTGCCAGGGCGAGGTTTACTCGCAGCCCGCGAGCCTGCCGCTGTATCCGAAATCACCGTACTCTCGTCGCCTGTTCTACAAGCGCAACATTATCGGTAATCAGGTCTTTACCTGGGCGTGGCGCTTTAAGGAGTGCCTGTTCGATACCGAGCTGAAGGCCGCGCAGGATTACGACATCTTCTTGCGGATGGTGGTGGAGTACGGCGAGCCGTGGAAAGTGGAAGAGGCCACGCAGATCCTGCACATCAACCACGGGGAGATGCAGATCACCTCCTCACCGAAGAAGTTTTCAGGCTATTTCCATTTTTACCGCAAGCACAAGGACAAGTTTGACCGTGCCAGCCGCAAGTATCAGCTCTTTACCCTGTATCAGATCCGCAATAAGCGCATGAACTGGCGCACGCTGCTGACGCTGCTGTCGGTGCGTAACGGCAAGCGTCTGGCTGACGGGCTTCGGGGGAAATAATGTTTCTGGAAGATTGCCGCGCAAACAGCTGGAGCCTGCGCCCGTGCTGCATGGTTCTGGCGTACCGCATCGCGCACTTTTGCTCGGTGTGGCGCAAGAAAAACGTACTGAACAATATCTGGGCGGCACCGATTCTGGTGCTGTACCGCATCATCACCGAATGCTTTTTTGGCTATGAAATTCAGGCCGCTGCCACCATTGGCCGCCGCTTTACCATCCACCACGGCTATGCGGTCGTCATTAACAAGTTCGTGGTTGCGGGCGATGATTTCACCATTCGCCACGGGGTGACGATCGGCAACCGCGGGCCGGACAGCCTGGCCTGCCCGGTGATCGGCAATAACGTCGAGCTGGGCGCGAACGTGGTGATCATTGGCGACATTACGATTGGTAACAACGTGACGATCGGGGCGGGCAGCGTGGTGCTGGACAGCATCCCCGATAACGCGCTGGTGGTGGGAGAGAAAGCCCGCGTGAAGGTGATTAAATGAACATTCTGCAATTTAACGTACGCCTCGCAGAAGGCGGAGCGGCAGGCGTGGCGCTGGATCTGCACCAGCGAGCCCTGCAAAAAGGACTTCAGTCCCGATTTATTTACGGCTACGGCAAAGGCGGCAAGAAAAGCGTCAGCCATGATAACTTCCCGCAGGTGCACAAGCACACGCCGCGTCTGACCTCTGTTGCCAACATTGCGCTGTTCCGCCTGTTTAACCGCGATCTGTTTGGCAACCTGAACAGTCTTTATCGCACCGTGACCCGCACTACCGGCCCGGTTGTGCTGCATTTTCACGTCCTGCACAGCTACTGGCTGAATCTGGAAGAGGTGGTGGCGTTTTGTCAGAAGGTGCAGGCCCACAAGCCCGACACCCGCTTCGTCTGGACGCTGCACGATCACTGGAGCGTAACCGGACGCTGCGCGTTTACCGACGGCTGCGAAGGCTGGAAAGATAGCTGCCAGAAATGCCCGACGTTGAGCAACTATCCGCCGGTGAAGGTGGATCGCGCGCATCAGCTGGTAGACGGAAAGCGTCAGTTGTTCCGCGACATGCTTTCGCTAGGCTGCACGTTTATCTCCCCGAGCCAGCACGTGGCCGACGCCTTCAACAGCCTGTATGGGGCAGGGCGCTGTCAGATTATCAACAACGGTATCGACGTGGCGACGGAAGCCATCCTGGCCGAGCTGACGCCGGTGGCGGAAACCGCGGGCAAACCGAAAATTGCCATCGTTGCGCACGATCTGCGCTACGACGGCAAAACTAACCAGCAGTTGGTGCGCGACATGATGGCGCTCGGCGACAAAATTGAACTGCATACCTTTGGCAAATTCTCGCCGTTCGAAGGCGCTAACGTGGTGAATCACGGGTTTGAAACCGACAAGCGCAAGCTGATGAGCGCCCTGAATGGTATGGACGCGCTGGTGTTCAGCTCTCGCGTGGATAACTACCCCTTGATCCTCTGCGAGGCGCTCTCCATCGGCGTGCCGGTGATTGCTACCCACAGCGATGCGGCGCGCGAAGTGCTGGAAAAATCTGGCGGAAAAACCTTCGCCGCGCACGAGGTCCTGCCTCTGGTGCAACTGCCGAAGGCGCAGATCGCCGAGGCCGTTTTTGGCACTGACCTGGAATCGTTCCGCAACCGCAGCCGCAAGGCCTACAGTGGACAACAGATGCTGGAGGAGTATGTCTCGTTCTATCAGAATCTGTAGTTATCTGCTGCTGCCGCTGATCTACCTGCTGGTCAACGTCAAAATTGCCCAGCTCGGCGAAAGCTTCCCGATAACCATCGTGACTTTTTTGCCCGTTCTGCTTCTGCTGTATGTCGATAAAATCAACCTGAAGAAGCTGATGATTGCCCTGGGGCTGGGCACGGGCCTGACGCTGTTTAACTACATCTTTGGCCAGTCGCTGGATGCCAGTAAATACGTCACTTCAACCATGCTGTTTGTTTATATCGTTATTATTATTGGCATGGTCTGGAGTATTCGCTTCAAAACTATTTCACCGCACAATTATCGGAAAATCCTCAGGTTCTTTTATATTGCCGTTGCGTTAATTGTTGTGCTTGCCGCACTGGAAATGGCGCAGATTATTTTGACCGGTGGCAGCAGCCTGATGGAGATAATTTCGAAATATCTCATTTACAGTAACAGCTATGTACTGAACTTCATTAAGTTTGGTGGTAAGCGTACAACGGCGCTCTATTTTGAACCGGCGTTTTTCGCTCTGGCGTTAATCTCAATTTGGCTCAGCATCAAACAGTTTGGTATCAAAACGCCTAAGACCGATGCTATGATTCTTGCAGGAATCGTTCTGTCTGGATCGTTCTCAGGGGTAATGACATTTATCCTGTTTTACCTGCTGGAGTGGGCGTTCCAGTACCTGAACAAAGATGCGATTAAGAAAAAACTGCCGCTGGCGATAATCTCTCTGACGGTATTTTTAGTGGGCGTCATATTCGCGTTTCCGTACATTTCAGAACGTCTGGGTGATTTGGGAACGGAAGGGTCATCGTCCTATTATCGCATCATTGGTCCGCTGGTGATGGTGGGTTATTCCTTAACCCATATCGATGGTGTAGTAAGATTCGGCTCACTTTACGAATATGTTGCATCATTCGGAATCTTTAACGGTGCGGATGTCGGTAAAACCATAGACAATGGTCTGTATCTGTTAATTATTTATTTTTCGTGGTTCGCCGTACTGTTGACGCTGTGGTATCTGTTTAAAGTTTTCAAAATGATGATCAACGCGTTTGGTGATAACCAGAACTTCCGCGTGCAGCTTTATCTTTTTACGCCGGTGTCGCTGTTTTTTACCGGGTCAATATTTAGCCCGGAATATGCTTTCTTGATTGTCTGTCCGTTTATTTTGCGTAAGGCGCTTAATATTACGAACGTATGACGAAATGAGGTGATTTATGTTTCTTAGCGTCATTACTGTCGCTTTTCGTAATTACGAAGGGGTGGTAAAAACCTGGCGCTCGCTGCGCAACCTGGCGCGCGATCCAAGCCTCACCTTTGAGTGGATCGTGGTCGACGGCGGCTCGAACGATGGCACGGCGGAGTTTCTGGAAAAACTCAACGGTGAGTTCAACTTACGCTACATCAGCGAGAAAGATAAAGGCATCTACGATGCGATGAACAAGGGCATTTCTATGGCCCAGGGCCGTTATGCCATCTTCCTCAACTCCGGCGATATTTTCCACGACGACGTGGCGCTGTTTGCTCGTCAGCTGGCGCGCCAGAAAGAGGATGCCATGTATATTGGCGATGCGCTGCTCGATTTTGGCGACGGGCATAAAGTCTGCCGCAGCGCCAAGCCAGGCTGGTATATCTACCACAGCCTGCCGGCCAGCCATCAGGCTATTTTCTTCCCGGTAAACGGTCTGAAAAAACAGCCTTACGATTTGCAGTACAAGGTGTCATCCGATTATGCGCTGGCCGCCAGCCTGTATAAATCAGGTTACCCGTTCCGTCGAATTAAAGGGCTGGTGTCTGAATTTTCGATGGGCGGCGTGTCAACGTCTAATAATCTGGAATTATGCCAGGATGCAAAAAAGGTGCAGCGTCAAATATTACGCGTGCCGGGATTCTGGGCGGAATTGTCTTATTTATTACGCCTGCGTACGACAGGTAAAACGAAAACCTTATATAACAAAGCCTGAATATAAGGAAAAGCAATGCAGGATTTAAAAGGTTTCTCCGTGCCGAAAGGTTTTCGGGGCGGGAACGGTATTAAGGTACAGCTATGGTGGGCGGTTCAGGCAACCTTATTTGCCTGGTCGCCGCAAATACTGTACCGCTGGCGAGCCTTTTTATTGCGCCTGTTTGGCGCAAAAATCGGAAAAAACGTAGTTATTCGACCTTCGGTAAAGATTACCTACCCCTGGAAATTAACCCTCGGGGATTACGCCTGGGTAGGGGATGACGCGGTGTTATATACCCTGGGCGAGATTACGATTGGCGCAAATTCGGTGGTTTCACAGAAGTGTTATTTGTGCACCGGCAGCCACGACTTTATGAGCCAGCATTTTGATATTACCGCTTCGCCTATTGTGATCGGTGAAAAGTGCTGGCTGGCAACGGATGTTTTTGTTGCACCAGGTATTTCTGTTGGCGATGGCACGGTAGTCGGTGCCCGCAGCAGCGTTTTTAAATCGCTACCGGCAAATAAAGTTTGCCGTGGCAACCCCGCAGTGGTGATACGCGAACGCGTTGAAACTGATTAAATTCATAAGTAGAGGAATATAAACATGTCTAAAGTCGCTCTCATCACCGGCGTTACCGGGCAGGATGGTTCTTACCTGGCAGAACTGCTGCTGGAGAAAGGGTATGAAGTGCACGGTATTAAACGTCGTGCGTCTTCTTTCAACACCGAACGTGTGGATCACATCTATCAGGATCCTCACGCGGCAAACCCGAAATTCCACCTGCACTACGGCGACCTGACCGATACCTCCAACCTGACCCGTATCCTGCAGGAAGTACAGCCGGATGAAGTGTACAACCTGGGGGCGATGAGCCACGTAGCGGTCTCCTTCGAGTCCCCGGAATACACCGCTGACGTTGACGCCATGGGTACCCTGCGTCTGCTGGAAGCGATTCGCTTCCTCGGTCTTGAGAAGAAAACCCGCTTCTACCAGGCATCTACCTCCGAGCTGTACGGCCTGGTGCAGGAAATTCCACAGAAAGAGACCACGCCGTTCTACCCGCGTTCCCCGTACGCTGTGGCGAAACTGTACGCCTACTGGATCACCGTGAACTACCGTGAATCCTACGGTATGTACGCCTGTAACGGCATTCTGTTCAACCACGAATCCCCGCGCCGCGGCGAAACCTTCGTGACCCGTAAAATCACCCGCGCGATCGCCAACATTGCTCAGGGTCTGGAATCTTGCCTGCACCTCGGCAACATGGACTCCCTGCGTGACTGGGGCCATGCCAAAGACTACGTGAAAATGCAGTGGATGATGCTGCAGCAGGAACAGCCAGAAGACTTCGTTATCGCGACCGGCGTGCAGTACTCCGTGCGTCAGTTCGTTGAGATGGCTGCGGCGCAGCTGGGCATCAAGCTGCGCTTCGAAGGCACCGGCGTGGAAGAGAAGGGTATCGTTGTATCCGTGACCGGCCACGACGCGCCGGGCGTGAAGCCAGGCGACGTGATTGTCCAGGTTGACCCGCGCTACTTCCGTCCTGCTGAAGTGGAAACCCTGCTGGGCGACCCAACCAAAGCGCACGAGAAGCTGGGCTGGAAACCAGAAACCACTCTGCAGGAGATGGTTTCCGAGATGGTGGCCAAAGATCTTGAAGCAGCGAAAAAACACTCCCTGCTCAAGTCTCATGGCTACGAGGTTGCCATCGCGCTGGAGTCCTGAGAATGACAAAACAACGTATTTTTGTCGCCGGTCATCGCGGAATGGTGGGTTCCGCGATTGTCCGCCAGCTGGAACAGCGCGGTGACGTAGAGGTGATTGTCCGCACCCGTGACGAGCTGAACCTGCTCGACAGCCGTGCGGTACAGGACTTCTTTGCCAACGAACGCATTGACCAGGTGTATCTGGCGGCGGCGAAGGTGGGCGGCATTGTCGCTAATAACACCTACCCGGCGGATTTCATCTACGAGAACATGATGATCGAGAGCAACATCATTCACGCGGCGCATCTGCACAACGTGAACAAGCTGCTGTTCCTCGGTTCATCCTGTATCTACCCGAAGATGGCGAAGCAGCCGATTGCCGAGAGCGAACTGTTGCAGGGCACGCTTGAAGCCACTAACGAGCCGTATGCAATTGCCAAAATTGCCGGGATCAAGCTGTGCGAGTCCTACAACCGTCAGTACAACCGCGACTATCGCTCGGTGATGCCGACTAACCTGTACGGACCGCACGACAACTTCCACCCGAGCAACTCGCACGTGATCCCGGCGCTGCTGCGTCGCTTCCACGAGGCGACTGCCGAAAACGCCCCGGACGTGGTGGTGTGGGGCAGCGGGACGCCAATGCGCGAGTTCCTGCACGTGGACGACATGGCGGCAGCCAGCATTCACGTGATGGAGCTGGATCGCGAGGTGTGGCAGGAAAACACCGAGCCGATGCTGTCGCACATTAACGTGGGCACCGGCGTGGACTGCACCATCCGCGAGCTGGCGCAGACCATCGCGCAGGTGGTGGGCTACAAGGGCCGCGTGGTGTTTGACGCGACCAAACCGGACGGCACGCCGCGCAAGCTGCTGGACGTGACCCGTCTGCATCAGCTGGGCTGGTATCACGAGGTTTCACTGGAGCAGGGGCTGGCCAGCACCTACCAGTGGTTCCTGGAAAACCAGCACCGCTTCCGGGGGTAATGATGTTTTTAAGTCAGGAAGATTTTGCCACGGTAGTGCGTTCCACTCCGCTCATCTCGATTGATTTGATCGTGGAGAACGAACGCGGCGAGTTCTTGCTGGGGAAACGAACCAATCGTCCTGCACAGGGCTTCTGGTTCGTGCCCGGCGGGCGCGTGCAGAAGGATGAGACGCTGGTTGATGCGTTTGAGCGTCTCACTCTGGCGGAGCTGGGCCTGCAGCTGCCGATGGCAGCGAGCCAGTTTTACGGGGTCTGGCAGCACTTCTATGACGATAACTTTTCGGGCACCGGGTTCTCCACGCACTACATCGTGCTGGGGTTCCGCCTGAAGGTGAGTGAGGCAGACCTGCGTCTGCCTGATTCTCAGCATGACGATTACCGCTGGCTAACGCCAGAGGCGCTGCTGGCAAGCGACAACGTCCATGACAACAGTCGGGCGTACTTCCTCGCGGAACGTCAGGCCGAGGTGCCAGGACTATGAAAATCCTCGTCTACGGAATTAACTACTCGCCGGAATTAACCGGTATCGGGAAATACACCGGCGAGATGGTGGAGTGGATGGCGAGCCAGGGACATGACGTGCGGGTGATTACTGCCCCGCCGTACTACCCGGAGTGGAAGGTAGGCGAACGCTATTCCAGCTGGCGCTATCGCCGTGAAGAGGGGGCCGCGACCGTCTGGCGCTGCCCGCTCTACGTGCCGAAACAGCCCTCGACGCTGAAACGTTTAATTCATCTGGGCAGCTTTGCCCTCAGCAGTTTCTTCCCGCTGATGGCGCAGCGTCGCTGGAAGCCGGATCGCATTATCGGCGTGGTGCCGACGCTGTTCTGCACGCCGGGCATGCGCCTGCTGGGAAAACTCTCCGGCGCGCGCACCCTGCTGCACATTCAGGATTATGAAGTGGACGCCATGCTCGGTCTGGGTATGGCCGGGAAAGGCAAGGGCGGCAAGGTGGCGAAGCTCGCCAGCGCCTTTGAGCGCAGCGGCCTGCATAACGTGGATTACGTCTCAACGATCTCGCGCTCGATGATGAACAAAGCGCAGGAGAAGGGCGTCCCGGCGGAGAAGGTGATCTTCTTCCCGAACTGGTCCGAAGTGGCGCGTTTTCGCGACGTGACGGAGCAAGAGGCTCAGGCGCTGCGCGCCCGGCTCGGTTTGCCTGAAGACCAAAAAATCATTCTTTACTCAGGCAACATCGGTGAAAAGCAGGGGCTGGAGAGCGTTATTGAAGCGGCCCAGCTGCTGATCGAACAGCCGTGGACGTTTGTGATTGTCGGACAGGGCGGGGGAAAAGCGCGGCTGGAGAAGATGGCCAGTGAACGCGGCCTGACCAACGTGAAGTTTTTCCCGCTGCAATCGTACGACGCGCTGCCCGCGCTGCTGAAAATGGCGGATTGCCATCTGGTCGTGCAAAAACGCGGCGCGGCGGATGCGGTGCTGCCGTCCAAGCTGACCAACATTCTGGCAGTGGGCGGTAACGCGGTGATTACGGCGGAAGCCGAAACAGAATTAGGCCAGCTGTGTGGCAGCTATCCGGGAATTGCCGTGTGCGTGGAGCCGGAATCGGTCCCGGCGCTGGTCACCGGCATTGAACAGGCACTCGCCATGCCAAAAGTGAACACGGTGGCACGTGAATATGCCGAACGCACGCTCGAGAAAGAGAACGTGCTGAGCCAATTTATTGCAGATATACGGGGATAAATCATGAGTCAAACCACTTTGTATCCGGTTGTGATGGCTGGTGGCTCTGGTAGCCGGTTGTGGCCGCTGTCCCGCGTGCTCTATCCAAAACAGTTCCTCTGCCTGAAAGGGGATCTCACCATGCTGCAGACGACGGTAAACCGTCTGCACGGCGTGGAGTGTGAAAGCCCGGTGGTGATTTGTAACGAACAGCACCGCTTTATCGTTGCCGAGCAGCTGCGCCAGCTGAACAAGCTCACGGAAAACATCATCCTGGAGCCTGCCGGACGTAATACCGCGCCCGCGATCGCCCTGGCGGCGCTGGCGGCAAAACGCAGCAGTCCTGACTGTGACCCGCTGATGCTGGTCCTGGCGGCAGATCACGTTATCCAGCAGGAAGACGCATTCCGCGACGCGGTGCGTGCCGCGATCCCTTACGCCGAGAGCGGCAAGCTGGTGACCTTCGGCATCGTGCCGGATCTGCCGGAAACCGGCTACGGCTACATCCGTCGCGGCAGCGTAACGCCGGGTGAAGGCGACAGCGTGGCGTTTGACGTGGCGCAGTTTGTCGAAAAACCGAATCTCGAAACCGCCCAGGCCTATGTCGCCAGCGGTGAATATTACTGGAACAGCGGGATGTTCCTGTTCCGCGCCGGACGCTATCTCGAAGAGCTGCGCAAATACCGCCCGGATATTCTGAACGCCTGCGAAAAAGCGATGGCGGTGGTGGACCCGGATCTCGACTTTATCCGCGTGGATGAAGAGGCGTTCCTCGCCTGCCCGGAAGAGTCTATCGACTACGCCGTGATGGAACGCACGGCTGACGCGGTGGTGGTACCGATGGATGCAGGCTGGAGCGACGTTGGCTCCTGGTCCTCCCTGTGGGAGATCAGCGCCCATACCCCGGAGGGTAACGTCCATCACGGCGATGTGATTAGCCACAAAACCGAAAACAGCTACGTTTACGCCGAGTCTGGCCTCGTCACCACCGTCGGGGTGAAGGATCTGGTGGTTGTCCAGACCAAAGACGCGGTGCTGATTGCCGACCGTAACGCCGTGCAGGACGTTAAAAAAGTGGTTGAGAAGATCAAGGCCGATGGCCGTCACGAACACCACATTCACCGTGAAGTGTACCGTCCGTGGGGCAAATATGACTCCATCGACGCGGGCGACCGCTATCAGGTGAAGCGCATCACCGTGAAGCCGGGCGAGGGGCTGTCGGTGCAGATGCACCATCACCGCGCTGAACACTGGGTGGTGGTGGCGGGTACGGCCAAAGTGACCATTGACGGCGAAGTGAAGCTGCTGGGTGAAAACGAGTCCATTTATATTCCGCTGGGCGCCACGCACTGTCTGGAAAACCCGGGAAAAATTCCTCTCGATTTAATTGAGGTGCGCTCCGGCTCGTATCTGGAAGAGGACGATATTGTGCGCTTCCAGGATCGCTACGGGCGCGTGTAGCACGCCGCATCATGCCCGGCGGCGCTGCGCCTGCCGGGCCTACGAATGACAAAAATAAATTTGGCCATTAAGTGGTCAGGGCCAACTGTTGCCTGAAAAAGGGGTCATCATGGAAAAATTAACCTGTTTTAAAGCCTACGATATTCGCGGCAAGCTGGGCGAAGAGCTGAATGAAGACATCGCGTGGCGCATCGGTCGCGCGTACGGCGAATATTTAAAACCTAAGACCATCGTGCTGGGCGGCGACGTGCGTCTGACCAGTGAATCCCTGAAGCTGGCGCTGGCAAAAGGGCTGCAGGACGCGGGCGTGGACGTGCTGGACATCGGCCTGTCCGGTACCGAAGAGATCTATTTTGCCACCTTCCACCTTGGCGTGGACGGCGGTATCGAAGTGACGGCCAGCCACAACCCGATGGACTACAACGGCATGAAGCTGGTGCGCAAGGGCGCGCGCCCGATTAGCGGCGACACCGGTCTGCGCGACGTGCAGCGCCTTGCGGAAGCCAACGACTTCCCGCCGGTGAACGACGCGAAGCGCGGCAGCTACAAGCAGATTAACCTGCAGAAAGAGTACATCGACCACCTGCTGGGCTACATCAACGTGGCGAACCTCAAGCCGCTGAAGCTGGTCATCAACTCCGGTAACGGCGCGGCAGGCCCGGTTGTCGATGCGCTGGAAGCCCGCTTTAAGGCGCTGAACGTGCCGGTGACCTTCGTCAAGGTACACAACACGCCGGACGGTAACTTCCCGAACGGTATTCCTAACCCGCTGCTGCCGGAGTGCCGCGACGACACCCTTAACGCGGTGATTGAGCACGGTGCCGATATGGGCATCGCCTTCGACGGCGACTTCGACCGCTGCTTCCTGTTCGACGAGAAAGGGCAGTTTATCGAAGGCTACTACATCGTTGGCCTGCTGGCGGAAGCGTTCCTGGAGAAAAACCCGGGCGCGAAGATCATTCACGATCCGCGTCTTTCCTGGAACACCGTCGACGTGGTGAAGGCCGCGGGCGGCGAGCCGGTGATGTCCAAAACCGGTCACGCGTTTATTAAAGAGCGCATGCGCGAAGAAGACGCCATCTACGGCGGCGAGATGAGCGCGCACCACTATTTCCGTGATTTTGCCTACTGCGACAGCGGGATGATCCCGTGGCTGCTGGTGACCGAGCTGCTGTGCCTGAAAGGACAGAGCTTGGGCGAGCTGGTGCGCGACCGCATGGCGGCATTCCCGGCGAGCGGGGAGATCAACAGCAAGCTGGCGCAGCCGGCCGAGGCGATTGCCCGCGTTGAACAGCACTTTGCCATTCACGCGCTGGAGATTGACCGTACGGACGGCATCAGCATGGCGTTCCCGCAGTGGCGCTTTAACCTGCGTTCGTCCAACACCGAGCCGGTGGTGCGCCTGAACGTGGAATCCCGCGCTGATACGGCGCTGATGGAAGCCCGAACGAAGGACATTCTGGCGCTGTTGAATCAGTAACAATTGCCCCTCCCGGCGGGAGGGGGAACCGAATACAGGAACAACGATGACGAATCTAAAAAAACGCGAACGAGCGAGAACGAATGCATCGTTAATCTCTATGGTGCAGCGTTTTTCTGATATCACCATCATGGTCGGTGGATTGTGGGCGGTGTGTCGGATCAGCGGGCTGCCGTTCTTATATATGCATCTTCTGATGGCCCTGATTGCGCTGGTTGTGTTTCAGATGATCGGCGGGATGACCGATTTCTACCGCTCGTGGCGCGGCGTGAAAATGACCACCGAACTGATGCTGCTGCTGCAGAACTGGACCCTGAGCCTGATCTTCAGCGCCGGTCTGGTGGCGTTCAGCCATGATTTTGACAACCGCTTCGTGACCTATCTCTGCTGGTACCTGTTAACCAGCGTCGGCATGGTCGTGTGCCGCTCCCTGATCCGCTTTGGCGCGGGCTGGCTGCGTAACCGCGGCTATAACCGTCGTTTCGTCGCCGTAGCGGGTGATTTACCGGTCGGGAGAGTGCTGCTCGACAGCTTCCGCAAAGAGCCGTGGTTAGGGTTTGAAGTGGTGGGGATTTACCACGACGCGAAGCCGGGCGGCGTGCCTGCGGACTGGGCGGGCAATTACGCGCAGCTGATTGAAGACGCGAAGGCCGGAAAAATTCATAACGTCTATATCGCCATGCAGATGAAAGACGAAACCCGCATCAAGCAGCTGATGCGCGAGCTGGCGGACACCACCTGCTCGGTGATCCTGATTCCGGACGTCTTTACCTTCAACATTCTGCACTCCCGCATTGAAGAGGTGAATGGCGTACCGGTGGTACCGCTGTATGACACGCCGCTGTCGGGTATTAACCGCGTGCTCAAGCGCGTGGAAGATATCGTACTCTCTTCCCTGATTTTACTGCTCATTTCCCCGGTGCTGTGCTGCATCGCTCTGGCGGTGAAGCTGAGCTCTCCCGGCCCGGTTATCTTCCGTCAGACCCGCTACGGCATGGACGGTAAACCGATCATGGTGTGGAAATTCCGCTCCATGAAGGTGATGGAGAACGACAAGGTGGTGACCCAGGCGACGCAGAACGATCCGCGCGTCACCCGCGTGGGGAACTTCCTGCGCCGCACTTCGCTTGACGAGCTGCCGCAGTTCATCAACGTCTTTACCGGCGGCATGTCGATTGTTGGCCCGCGTCCGCACGCGGTGGCGCATAACGAGCAGTACCGTTCGCTGATTGAAGGCTACATGCTGCGCCATAAGGTGAAGCCGGGCATCACCGGCTGGGCGCAGATCAACGGCTGGCGCGGCGAGACCGACACGCTGGAAAAAATGGAAAAACGCATCGAGTTCGATCTGGAGTACATCCGCGAGTGGAGCCTCTGGTTCGATATCAAGATTGTTTTTCTGACCATCTTCAAAGGTTTCGTGAACAAAGCGGCGTACTAAGATGAGCTTACGTGAAAAAACCATCAGCGGCGCCAAGTGGTCAGCGATGGCGACCATCGTCATCATTGGCCTCGGCCTGGTGCAGATGACGGTGCTGGCGCGCATTATCGATAACCACCAGTTCGGCCTGCTGACCGTCTCGCTGGTGATTATCGCGCTGGCCGACACGCTGTCTGACTTTGGTATCGCCAACTCCATTATCCAGCGCAAAGAGATCAGCCATCTTGAGCTGACCACGCTCTACTGGCTGAACGTGGGGCTGGGCATTTTCGTCTTTGTGCTGGTGTTCCTGCTGAGCGACACCATCGCCAGCGTACTGCACAACCCGGATCTCGCCCCGCTGATGCGCACGCTATCGTTTGCCTTTGTGGTGATCCCGCACGGGCAGCAGTTCCGCGCGCTGATGCAAAAAGAGCTGGAGTTCAACAAGATCGGCATGATCGAGACCAGCGCCGTGCTGGCGGGCTTTACCTTTACCGTGGTGAGCGCCCATTTCTGGCCGCTGGCGATGACCGCCATCCTCGGTTACCTGGTTAACTCTGCCGTGCGTACGCTGCTGTTCGGCTACTTTGGCCGCAAGATTTACCGTCCGGGGCTGCATTTCTCTCTCGCGTCCGTCTCGTCCAACCTGCGCTTTGGCGCGTGGCTGACGGCGGACAGCATTATTAACTATGTGAATACCAACCTCTCGACGCTGGTGCTGGCGCGCATCCTGGGCGCGAGCGTGGCGGGGGGCTACAACCTGGCCTATAACGTTGCGGTTGTTCCTCCTATGAAGCTGAACCCCATTATCACCCGCGTGCTGTTCCCGGCGTTCGCCAAGATTCAGGACGACACCGAGAAGCTGCGCGTCAACTTCTACAAGCTGCTTTCCGTGGTGGGGATTATCAACTTCCCGGTGCTGCTGGGGCTGATGGTGGTTTCCAGCAATTTCGTGCCGCTGGTGTTTGGCGAGAAGTGGAACGGCATTATCCCGATCCTGCAGCTGCTGTGCGTGGTGGGGCTGCTGCGCTCCGTGGGCAATCCGATTGGTTCTCTGCTGATGGCGAAGGCGCGCGTGGATATCAGCTTTAAGTTCAACGTGTTCAAAACTTTCCTGTTTATTCCGGCGATTATCATCGGCGGGCATATGGCGGGCGCCATCGGCGTCACGCTGGGCTTCCTGCTGGTGCAGATCGTTAATACCGTTCTGAGCTACTTCATCATGATCAAACCGGTGCTGGGCTCCAGCTACCGTCAGTACATCCTGAGCCTGTGGCTGCCGTTCTATCTCTCATTGCCGACCCTGGCGGTGAGCTACGGTCTGGGCATTATCCTCAGCGGGCATCTGCCGCTGGCCGCGCTGCTGGCGGTGCAGGTTGCCGCGGGCGCGCTGGCGTTTGGCGTGATGATTGTGCTGTCGCGCAACGCGCTGGTGGTAGAGATGAAGCGCCAGTTTTGCCGTAACGAAAAAATGAAAACGCTGCTTCGCGCAGGCTAGTTCTTTAAGAGGCCATTATGAAATTATTAATTCTTGGCAACCATACCTGCGGCAACCGTGGCGACAGCGCCATCCTGCGCGGTTTACTGGATGCAATTAACACCCTTAAGCCTGAGACTGAAGTGGACGTGATGAGCCGTTATCCGGTCAGCTCATCCTGGTTACTGAACCGCCCGGTGATGGGCGACCCGCTCTACAGCCAGATGAAACAGCACAACAACGCCGCGGGCGTGATGGGGCGCGTGAAGAAAGTGCTGCGCCGTCGCTACCAGCATCAGGTGCTGCTTTCCCGCGTCACCGACACCGGCAGGCTGCGCAACATCGCGATCGCGCAGGGATTTACGGACTTCGTGCGTCTGCTTTCCGGCTATGACGCCATTATTCAGGTCGGCGGCTCGTTCTTCGTCGATCTCTACGGCGTGCCGCAGTTTGAGCATGCGCTGTGCACGTTCATGGCGAAAAAGCCGCTGTTTATGATCGGCCACAGCGTCGGGCCGTTCCAGGATCCGCAGTTTAACCAACAGGCAAATTATGTGTTTGGCCACTGCGACGCGCTGATCCTGCGCGAATCGGTCAGCCTCGACATGATGAAGCGTAGCGAAATTGACACCTCTAAAGTAGAACACGGCGTGGATACCGCCTGGCTGGTGGATCACCAGGACGATAACTTCCAGCCGAGTTACGCGGTGCAGCACTGGCTCGACGTGACGGCGAAACAGAAGACCGTCGCGATTACCCTGCGTGAACTCGCCCCGTTCGATAAGCGTCTTGGCACCACCCAGGCAGCCTATGAGAAAGCGTTCGCCGACGTGGTGAATCGCGTGCTGGACAGCGGTTACCAGGTGCTGGCGCTCTCAACCTGTACCGGCATCGACAGCTACAATAAAGATGACCGCATGGTAGCGCTGAACCTGCGCAATCTGGTGAACGACCCGTCCCGCTACCACGTGGTGATGGACGAGCTGAACGACCTGGAGATGGGCAAACTGCTCGCAGCCTGCGACCTGACCGTGGGCACCCGTCTGCACTCGGCGATTATCTCCATGAACTTTGGCACGCCGGCCATCGCCATTAACTATGAGCACAAGTCCGCCGGGATTATGCAGCAGCTTGGCATGCCGGAGATGGCCGTGGATATTCGTCATCTGCTGGACGGATCGCTCGGTGCAATGGTGGGGGACACCCTGGGTCAACTGCCCGCGATCAATGAACGCCTGGCGGTGGCGGTGAAAGCCGAGCGCGAGAAGGGCATTGACATGGTGAAATCGGTGCTTGAACGCGTGCGGGAGGGGAAATGAAGGTTGGTTTCTTCTTACTGAAATTTCCGCTGTCGTCTGAGACCTTTGTACTGAACCAAATTACCGCGTTTATCGATATGGGATATGACGTGGAGATCGTCGCCCTGCAAAAGGGCGACATCAAAAATACCCATGCGGCGTATACCCATTATGGGCTGGAGGCGAAGACCCGCTGGCTGCAGGACGAACCGGCCGGGAAGCTGAGCAAACTACGCTACCGGGCCAGCCAGACGTTACGCGGGATCCACCGCGCGTCGACGTGGCGCGCGCTGAACGTTTCCCGCTATGGATCGGAATCTCGCAATTTAATTCTGTCGGCCATCTGCGGGCAAACGGCGCAGCCGTATCGTGCCGACGTGTTTATCGCCCACTTTGGCCCGGCGGGGGTCACCGCCGCGAAACTGCGTGAGCTTGGCGTAATTGACGGCAAAATTGCGACCATCTTCCACGGTATCGATATTTCCAGCCGCGAGGTGCTGAACCACTACACGCCGGAGTATCAGCAGCTGTTCAGGCGCGGCGACATAATGCTGCCTATCAGCGACCTGTGGGCCGGACGCCTGAAAAACATGGGCTGCCCGGGAGAGAAAATTGCCGTGTCGCGTATGGGCGTGGATTTAACGCGCTTCACTCGCCGCCCGGTTAAGGTGCCGGGAAAACCGCTGCAGATCATCTCCGTAGCCCGTCTGACCGAGAAGAAAGGTCTGCACGTGGCCATCGAAGCCTGCCGACAGCTGAAGGCACGCGGGGTGGCGTTCCACTATCGCATTCTCGGCATTGGCCCGTGGGAACGTCGTCTGCGCACGCTTATCGAACAGTATCAGCTGGACGATGTCGTGGAGATGCCGGGCTTCAAGCCGAGCCATGAGGTTAAAGCCATGCTCGATGAGGCTGACGTGTTCCTGCTGCCTTCGGTAACGGGCGCCGATGGCGATATGGAAGGCATTCCGGTGGCGCTGATGGAGGCGATGGCCGTTGGGATCCCGGTGGTATCGACGCTGCACAGCGGGATCCCGGAGCTGATCAAATCTGATCATTCCGGCTGGCTGGTGCCGGAGAATAACGCGATGGCTCTTGCAGATCGATTGGCTGCCTTTAGCGACATCGACCAGCAGGCGCTGGAGCCTGTGCTCCAGAATGCCCGACAAAAAGTTGAAACCGATTTTAACCAGCAGGTAATCAATCGCCAGTTAGCGAGCCTGCTGCAAACGCTGTAACGCCGAGGTTGTATGCTGAAAAAGATTACCCGACGCACCTTTGTCTCTTCTCTGTCTGTTCTGGCGGCCTCGCCGCTGCTGTCGTCCCGCATGGCGCGGGCGGCAAGCGGAAAGACGGTCTCCATTAATCAGTACAATAACAACGACTGGATCGCCGCTTTTAAGCAGGCGTTTAAGGACGGTGACACCGTCGTTGTCCCGGCCGGACTTACCTGCGAAAACATCAATACGGGCATTTTCATTCCCGACGGTAAAACGCTGCTGATCCGCGGAGCGTTGACCGGCAACGGACGTGGGCGTTTTGTGCTGCAGGAAGGCTGCAAAGTGATCGGTGAAGGCAGCGGGCGCACGGAGAACATCACGCTCGATGTTCGCGGCTCGGACTGCGCGATCAAAGGGCTGGCAATGAGCGGATTTGGGCCGGTGACGCAGATTTACATTGGCGGCAAGAAACCTCGCGTGATGCGCAATCTGGTGATTGATAACATCAGCGTGAGCCAGGCTAACTACGCCATCCTGCGTCAGGGCTTTCACAATCAGGTTGATGGCGCCCGGATCACCAACAGCAAATTCAGCCATCTGCAGGGCGATGCGATCGAGTGGAACGTTGCCATCAATGACCGCAATATCCTGATCTCCGATCATGTGATCGATAACATCAACTGCACCAACGGCAAGATCAACTGGGGCATCGGCATCGGCCTTGCCGGCAGCACCTACGATAACGACTACCCGGAAAAGCAAACCGTGAAGAACTTCGTGGTGGCAAATATCACCGGCAGCAACTGTCGCCAGCTGGTGCACGTTGAGAACGGCAAACACTTTGTTATCCGCAATATAAAGGCCAAAAATATTACCCCCGATTTCAGTAAAAAGGCGGGTATAGACAACGCAACGGTCGCCATTTATGGCTGTGATAATTTCATTATTGATAATGTCGACATGGTCAACAGTGCCGGAATGTTAATCGGCTATGGCGTAATTAAAGGCGATTATTTGTCCATCCCGCAGAACTTCAAGCTCAACAATATCCACCTGGATAATCGCCAACTTGCGTATAAGCTGCGCGGAATTCAAATTTCATCCGGTAATGCGACCTCCTTTGTAGCGATCACCAACGTGGAGATGAAGCGGGCGACGCTTGAGCTGCACAATAAGCCGCAGCATCTTTTCTTACGTAATATCAACGTGATGCAGGAGGCAGCTATTGGCCCCGCGCTGAAGATCAACTTCGACCTGCGTAAAGATGTACGGGGTAAATTTATGGCCAAAGACGAAACCTTGCTGTCGCTGGCGAACATTAAAGCGGTGAATGAGAAGGGGCAGAGTTCGGTGGATATTGACCGGGTGGATCAGCAGGTAGTGAATGTGGAAAGGCTGAATTTTGCGCTTCCGCACAGATAATCGACAACTTTCTTTTTTGAGACTATTCCTGGCACAGAAGTGTGATCTATTCAGATTACAACTACAGAAATTCGTGGGGCTAAGGCGTAACATTGTCAGAGGATTACGGCAAATCATGCTGGCGAAAACAGGTTTAAGAGCTATAATTCGTCAACCATTTTAAGGTGGAAGAAATAATGATTAATTTGAAAGCAGTCATTCCGGTAGCAGGCCTGGGCATGCATATGCTGCCCGCCACTAAAGCCATTCCTAAAGAGATGCTGCCGATCGTCGACAAACCGATGATTCAATACATCGTCGACGAGATTGTTGCTGCGGGGATCAAAGAAATCGTCCTGGTTACCCATTCGTCCAAGAATGCGGTTGAGAACCACTTCGACACCTCTTACGAACTCGAAGCGCTGCTTGAGCAGCGCGTCAAACGCCAGCTGCTGGCAGAAGTGCAGTCTATCTGTCCGCCAGGCGTAACCATTATGAACGTGCGTCAGGCACAGCCGCTGGGTCTGGGTCACTCGATTTTGTGTGCCCGTCCGGTAGTGGGTGATAACCCATTCATCGTTGTTCTTCCGGACATCATCATCGATACCGCTTCAGCCGATCCGCTGCGTTACAACCTGGCGGCAATGGTGGCGCGTTTCAATGAAACCGGCCGTAGCCAGGTGCTGGCGAAACGCATGAAGGGCGATCTTTCTGAGTACTCCGTTATCCAGACAAAAGAAGCGCTGGAGACGGAAGGGCAGGTGAGCCGCATCGTTGAGTTCATCGAAAAACCCGATCAGCCGCAGACGCTGGATTCGGATCTGATGGCGGTTGGCCGTTATGTTCTGAATGCCGATATCTGGGCGGAGCTGGAAAAAACTGAGCCAGGCGCCTGGGATCGTATCCAGTTGACCGATGCAATTGCAGCACTGGCGAAAAAACAGTCCGTTGACGCAATGCTGATGACAGGTGACAGCTACGACTGTGGTAAGAAGCTGGGATACATGCAGGCGTTTGTGAACTATGGGCTGCGCAACCTGAAGGAAGGGGCGAAGTTCAGAAGCCGGATTGAGAAGCTGTTGGCTAACGACTGATATTCCTTCCGCGTCCAGAACAAACGGCAGTTATCATTTTTGGTGTTGAGACATAACCAAAATGATAACTGCCGTTTTTTGTTATTAATTTTAATGATTACATAGGGTTATCTGATTCAAATCTCAGCAGCTTTGTAGCGATTTGTGCTTGTTTCTCTGGTCGTTTAGGACGACAATTAACGCCTGTTATTGTCTGTATCCAGACAAGCAAAATCATTAATCAAACATCGCTCAGTGCACTGGTAGCTGTTAAGCCAGGGGCGGTAGCGTGCCTGGCATTTACAATTGAATTTTAAACGAACAGTTGTGAACGAGACAGTTTCACGCAAATCTGCACTACGTGCGGGCGTAAATATCAGATTGAGCGGATAGGGGATGTCAATGAAAGTAATGGTGACGGGCGGGACCGGGTTTCTTGGAACTGCTTTAGTCCAGGCGTTGAAGTCATCAGGACACGAGGTGATATTAACAACGCGCAAGCAGGAGAACCCTGAACAGGGCATTTACAACCTGGGTGATATCTCAGCCAATACCAACTGGTTAAATCTCCTGCAAGGATGCGACACTGTCATTCATACCGCAGGAAGGGCGCATATCCTTAATGATGATGCTCAGGACGCTTTAGCGGAATTTCGCCGTGTCAATCACGACGCAACGATGAAATTAGCGAGCGATGCTGCGACCAGCGGAGTTAAACATTTTATCTTTGTAAGCTCAATCGGCGTTAACGGTAATGCCACCTCAGGGATCCCATTTACTGAGGCCTCGGAGCCACAACCCACTTCTGATTACGCCATTTCTAAGCGAGAAGCCGAGCAGAGTCTGCTTAATCAATTTGCAGAAAGCGATATGGCGATCACCATTGTTCGCCCGGCATTGATTTGTGGTGAAAATGCACCGGGTAATATACAGCGCCTTTTAAAACTGGTTTCTAAAAACCTACCGTTGCCATTTAAAAATGTCAGGAACAAGCGAGCGCTGGTATCTCTGGATAATGTCGTCAGTTTCATCAGCGAATGCGTGGTAAATGAGAAATCCAAAAATCAACTCTATTTACTCGCCGATGCAGAACGTCCTTCAACCGAAGATATGATTAATGCCTTTGCCTCAGGAATGGGCATTAAAGCGAAACTGGTCTCATTTCCAACGGGTATCTTCAGGTTATTGCTTTCTTCAGTTGGTAAACGAGGTATTTACGATCAGCTGTTTGGCGATCTGGAAGTCGATGCCTCTAAATCCCGGAAACATTTAAACTGGACGCCCCCGATAACCCTTTTTGAAACGATGAAAAAAACGGCGAAATATTATATCGAAGGTAATAAATAATGATGAGTTTTGGGATTGTGATATTCGCTTTTTTAGTATCATGCGCGCTGACCTGGGGGCTACGTGGTTATGCCATTAAGCATAACGTTATTGACCGTCCAAACCAGCGAAGTTCGCATTCGGTACCAACCCCACGAGGGGGCGGAGTGGCTATCGTTCTGACGCTCCTGGCGGCGTTAGTCTGGTTTTATTTCAGCCGCGCGCTGACGCTGGATAGCTTCCTGGGTTTATTTATTCCAGGATTGATTGTTGCCATCATCGGTTTCCTTGACGATCACGGCCATATCGCGGCACGCTGGCGTCTGTTGATGCATTTCCTTGCGGCAGCAATCGGCATCTATTTCTTAGGTTCTTTCCCTGTCATTACGCTGTTTGGTTATGACGTTTCCTTATCCTGGGTTGGTATGATTCTGGGCTGCGTTTATCTGGTCTGGATGCTTAACTTATATAATTTTATGGATGGGATTAATGGCTTAGCTAGCTCGGAGGCCATCACCTTTGCTGCATGTAGTGCGGTATTGATGGCTATCAACCCGTATACAGACGCGCCAGGCTCTCTTTATCCTCTCACGCTTGCCCTTATTGGTGCCGGAGCTGGCTTTCTTGTCTGGAACTTCCCGGTCGCGAAAATCTTCATGGGCGATGCCGGAAGTGGTTTTCTTGGTATAACAATCGGACTGATGATCCTGCATATTGCGAAAGTTGACTCGCACTTCTTTATTGCAGAATTATGCTTGCTGGGCATATTTATCGTCGATGCCACGACAACGCTATTGAGGAGGCTCGTAGCAGGTAAAAAGGTCTATGAAGCACATGCCAGCCATGGCTACCAAATCCTAGCAAGAAAATATGGCAGCCACGTTCCGGTGACATCATTGGCAATTGCCGTCAATCTGCTGTGGCTTTTCCCCTTCGCCTTTTTTATTGCCTCAGGCAAAATTGATGGTGTTGTGGGGCTGCTCATCGCCTGGTTCCCGCTTCTCGTTGTTGCACTGAAATGTGGGGCAGGAGTTAAAGACAAAGAGAGCAACGTCAATGCATGACTTATTGATTTTGGGCGCGGGTGGTCATGGCCGTACGCTGTACGAGACAGCGAGACTGCTGGGATATAAGGATATCGTTTTCCTCGACGATAATACCTCTGCCTGCCAGGAAATTAATCAGCTCATTATTGGAAAAATTTCCGAACTACAGTTACATATTGGTAAGGTCAGTCATGTCGCTATTGGCATCGGAAACAATAAAGTCAGAGAGCAGCTCTATCAGCAACTGCTCGGCTTAGGTATTCATCCTGTAACGCTTATACATCCCTTTGCATTTGTCAGTCCATCGGCGACCCTTGCTGAGGGAACTGTTGTGTTAGCGGGAGCTGTAGTGGGTGCCAACGCAAAATTAGGTTTGGCGACGATTGTGAATAGCCACTCGACAATAGATCACGATGCCATTCTTGGTGATTTCGCTCATTTAGGTGTTGGTGTCCATCTTGCGGGCAGCGCTGTGATTGGGAAAGCAGCGTTTCTCCAGGCGGGGACAGTGGGCGGTTATAATACTAAAGTAGACGATTACTCAGTGTGTCCTGCTGGTACTATTTTATAAACTGAATGCAAGCTTTAGTGAGGCGACCAGTTTTTAGTATGCTAAATTATTTAATATCTTTACCCAGACCAATTAAGCGAATTATTACTCTCTTCATAGATGTTATACTGCTCTTATCCGCTTTTTGGTTTGCATTTTGGGTGCGTATTGATTCAATGACTCCGATATATAGTACGGAGCATTGGCTTTTTATTTTCTCAATAATTTTAGTTACTCTGGCAATATTTGTTAAATTAGGGCTATATCGGGCCGTAATCCGTTACATTACTGCCAAGATATTATTAGTAGTAACGATGGGGATGGTCATATCGTCCATTTTGCTTATTATCGCAGCGTTCTATACCAACCTCTATTTGCCGAGAACGATTCCTTTTATCTATTTCTCATTCGGTCTGCTGCTTATTGCCGGATCACGGCTTGGAATGAGGATGTTGGTGAATCGTGGGTTGAATCTGGGCACTCGGGTAGTTATTTATGGTGCAGGTGCTTCGGGTCGTCAATTACTGCCTGCGCTGAGCCAGATGGACGAATACTACCCCGTTGCTTTTGTCGACGATAATCGCGCCCTGCAAGGTCAGGTGATTCACGGAGTAAGCGTCTTCGCACCAGAAAAACTGCCCTGGCTGGTTGAGAAATACGAAGCGAAGAAAATTCTGCTGGCCATGCCAAGCGCAAGCCGGGCCAGAAAAAACGAAGTCATTAAAACCCTGGAAGGTCTGCCGTGCGAAGTGCTCTCGATCCCGGGAATGGTCGATCTGGTGGAGGGGAAGGCAAGTATTGATTCCTTGCGGAAAGTCGTTATTACAGACCTGCTGGGCCGCGATCCTGTCTCACCCATTCCGGAACTGATATCCCGTAATATCAACGGGAAAACAGTGATGGTTACCGGGGCAGGGGGGTCTATAGGGTCTGAACTATGCCGACAGATAATTAAAAATAAGCCAAACCAGCTTATTCTGTTCGAACTGTCCGAATTCTCCCTCTATTCCATTGATTCCGAACTGCGTAACCTGAATCTGGGTCAGGATTTTAAAGTTAAAATCTATCCAATCCTCGGAAACGTTCAGGATAAAGAGCATCTCGAAAGGTTAATCAGAGCATTCAACGTCGACACAATTTATCATGCTGCGGCGTACAAGCATGTACCGCTTGTCGAGTTCAACGTACTTGATGGCGTGCGCAATAATATCTTTGGTACGTTGAGTTGCGCTCAGGCCGCGGCAAGTTGCGGTGTTGAAAACTTTGTCTTGATTTCGACTGATAAAGCCGTTCGCCCTACCAACACCATGGGGGCGACCAAGCGCATGGCGGAGCTGGTGCTGCAAGCGCTGGCGAAGGAATCCAGTAAAACCTGCTTCAGTATGGTTCGTTTCGGCAACGTGTTAGGCTCATCAGGCTCAGTTGTGCCGTTATTTGAAAAACAGATTGCTGCAGGTGGACCGGTGACGCTGACTCACGAAGATATCACGCGTTACTTTATGACTATTCCTGAAGCGGCTCAATTGGTTATCCAGGCGGGAGCCATGGGCACGGGCGGCGATGTTTTTGTTCTGGATATGGGGGAACCCGTCAAGATCATCGACCTTGCGCACCGCATGATTACGTTGCAAGGGCTTACCGTTCGCGATGATAAAAACCCTTATGGTGATATCGCGATAAAAACAACGGGTCTGCGGCCTGGTGAGAAACTGTATGAAGAGTTGCTTATCGGCGACAATGTATCCGTTACGCAGCACCCGCGTATCAGGACTGCTAACGAGGTGATGTTGCCGTGGAGTGAGATGAGCATTATTCTCCGTGACCTCGACAACGCCTGCTGTCAGTTCGACTACGAGCGCGTGCGAGAGATACTTTTACAGGCACCTGCAGCATTTAATCCAACCGACGGTATCTGCGATTTACTTTGGAATGTAAAGGTAAGTTAAAATAGCAGATTGTCAGTTTCTCCGCCCTGGAAGCTTATCAATAGTTACCTGGGCGACAGCAACTAATTAATTGTTTCTGATAACATTAAGAGCGAAATAAACGTGAAAATTCTGGTCACTGGTGGAGCAGGCTTTATTGGGTCTGCGGTGGTACGACACATTATTAATGATACGCAAGATTCTGTTATTAACGTCGATAAACTGACTTATGCAGGGAATCTTGAATCGCTGGCCGATGTCTCGCACAGCGAACGCTATCATTTTGAACATGCCGATATCTGCGACAGCAATGCCATGGCGCGTATTTTTGCAGAGCACCAGCCGGATGCGGTGATGCACCTGGCGGCCGAAAGCCACGTTGATCGCTCGATCACCGGCCCGGCAGCCTTTATTGAGACTAACATTGTTGGTACCTATGTACTGCTGGAAGCAAGCCGCCAATACTGGTCAGCGTTAGATGCTGATAAAAAAGCGTCTTTCCGTTTCCACCATATCTCAACAGATGAAGTCTATGGCGATCTTCCGCATCCGGATGAAATGGCCAAGGGAGCTGAACTGCCGCTGTTTACTGAAAAAACGGCCTATGCCCCAAGCAGTCCCTATTCTGCTTCTAAAGCATCCAGCGATCATTTGGTCCGTGCCTGGCTGCGTACCTATGGTTTCCCTACCATTGTGACTAACTGTTCTAACAATTACGGTCCATATCACTTCCCGGAAAAACTTATCCCGCTGGTCATTCTCAATGCGTTGGAGGGTAAAGCCCTGCCTGTTTACGGTAAAGGAGACCAAATCCGCGACTGGCTGTACGTAGAAGATCACGCCCGTGCGTTATACACCGTGGTAACCCAGGGCAAGATTGGCGAAACCTATAACATCGGCGGCCACAATGAGAAGCAGAATCTTGATGTGGTAAATACCATCTGCTCATTGCTGGATGAAATCGTGCCGAAGGAAGGTTCCTATCGTGACCAGATAACGTATGTGGCTGACCGCCCGGGTCACGATCGCCGCTACGCGATTGATGCAGAGAAAATTGGTCAGGAGTTGGGCTGGAAGCCTCAGGAAACTTTCGAAAGTGGCATTCGTAAAACCGTAGAATGGTACCTGGCGAACACAAAATGGGTAGAGAACGTGAAAAGCGGCAGCTACAAGTCCTGGATTGAAGAAAACTATGGAGATCGCGCCTGATGAATATTCTTCTGTTCGGTAAAACCGGTCAGGTGGGTTGGGAGCTACAGCGTGCTCTGGCACCGCTGGGCAATTTGATTGCGGTTGACGTCCATTCGCAGGAGTATTGCGGTGATTTCAGCAACCCTGAAGGCATTGCAGAAACGGTGCGCCGCATTAAGCCTGATGTCATCGTCAACGCGGCTGCGCATACCGCCGTCGATAAGGCCGAGTCAGAACCCGAATTTGCTCAGCTGCTGAATGCCACGAGTGTCGAGGCGATTGCCAAAGAGGCCCAAAAATTGGGGGCCTGGGTTGTTCACTACTCTACTGATTACGTATTCCCGGGTAATGGCGATACGCCGTGGCTTGAGACGGACGCCACAGCGCCGCTTAATGTGTATGGCGAGACCAAACTTGCGGGTGAAAAAGCCTTAAGTGAAAATTGCTCACGCCATTTGATCTTCCGGACTAGCTGGGTTTATGCCGGTAAAGGGAATAATTTTGCGCGTACCATGCTGCGACTGGCAAAAGAGCGCTCTGAGCTGTCTGTTATTAACGACCAATTCGGGGCCCCTACGGGTGCTGAATTATTAGCAGACTGTACGGCTCATGCTATTCGGGTTGCCCTGAATAAACCTGAAGTGGCGGGAACTTATCATCTGGTTGCCAGTGGTACAACAACCTGGTACGACTATGCCTCTCTGGTATTTGATGAAGCGCGCAAAGCCGGAATTGAACTGGCATTACAGCAGCTTCATGGCGTGCCGACCAGTGCGTACCCAACGCCTGCAAAACGTCCGGCAAACTCGCGCCTCAATACGTTAAAGTTCCAGCAGAATTTCAACCTCGTACTGCCTCAGTGGGACGCGGGGGTTAAGCGTATGCTGACTGAGTGGTTTACAGCGACAGCGATTTAATAATGATCGGGATGCCTGGGAGTGGGCATCTTATGACTATAGAGATGATGAAATGAAAACGCGTAAAGGTATTATTCTGGCGGGTGGCTCTGGTACTCGTCTGTATCCAGTAACAATGGCTGTTAGTAAACAATTATTGCCTATTTATGATAAGCCGATGATTTACTATCCGCTTTCAACGCTGATGCTGGCTGGTATTCGAGATATTTTAATTATTAGTACTCCGCAGGATACACCGCGTTTTGAACAGCTTCTGGGTGATGGAAGCCAGTGGGGGCTGAATCTGCAATATAAAGTCCAGCCAAGCCCGGATGGTCTGGCGCAGGCTTTCATTATTGGCGAAGAATTCATTGGTAACGATGATTGCGCCCTGGTGTTGGGGGATAACATTTTCTATGGTCACGACCTTCCTAAATTGATGGATGCAGCGGTTAATAAAGAAAATGGTGCAACGGTTTTTGCCTATCACGTGAACGATCCTGAGCGTTACGGTGTTGTCGAGTTTGATAAAAATGGTACCGCCATCAGCCTCGAAGAAAAACCGCTGGAACCGAAGAGTAATTATGCAGTGACGGGACTCTATTTCTACGATAACAGTGTCGTTGAGATGGCGAAGAATTTAAAACCGTCAGCACGTGGTGAACTGGAAATCACGGATATTAACCGTATTTACATGGAGCAAGGAAAGCTTTCCGTGGCTATGATGGGCCGTGGCTTTGCCTGGCTTGATACAGGGACTCACCAGAGCCTGATTGAAGCGAGTAACTTCATTGCAACTATTGAAGAGCGCCAGGGGCTGAAAGTGGCTTGTCCTGAAGAAATTGCTTACCGCAAAGGATTTATTGATGATGAGCAGGTTAAAAAACTCGCTGCTCCGTTGTCAAAAAACCAATACGGACAATATTTACTGAAAATGATCAAAGGTTATTAATTAATGAATATCATTAAAACAGAAATACCCGATGTGCTAATTTTTGAGCCGAAAGTTTTTGGTGATGATCGTGGTTTCTTTATGGAAAGTTTCAATCAGCGAATTTTCAACGAAGCCGTTGGTAAAGAAGTGAATTTTATTCAGGATAATCACTCTAAATCCAGCAAAAATGTACTTCGTGGTTTGCACTACCAACTACAGCCCTATGCTCAAGGTAAATTAGTCCGTTGTGTCGTCGGTGAAGTTTTCGATGTCGCTGTCGATATTCGTAAAGACTCACCCTATTATGGGAAATGGGTTGGCGTACATTTATCTGCAGAAAATAAAAAACAATTATGGATCCCTGAGGGATTTGCTCATGGATTTTATGTTCTGAGCGATACAGCAGAATTTGTGTATAAAACAACTAATTATTATTCTCCTGAACATGAGCGTTCAATCTTATGGTCAGATAGCGAACTGAACATTGCATGGCCTGTCAGCCACGATTGTTCACCGAGTTTGTCTTCGAAAGATCTTGCTGGTAAAGCTTTTAAAGATTCAGACTATTAATTTCTACTCAGGCCTGTAAATAGCATACAGGCTTTTTTCACATTACTGAGTGTATCATACCAGTGAAAAAAAACATTATACTGCTATTTTTTGTTCAGGCTTCAAACTATTTATTCCCTTTGTTAACCCTCCCATATTTAATGCGAGTGTTAGGGGCTGAAAATTTTGGAATTGTAGCTATGGTCCAGGCGTGGCTACAATACATTATAATTTTTGTTGATTATGGCTTTAACTTTAGTGCGACGTTACTGGTTTCAGTTAATAAGAATAATCAATCCAAAATTGATTCTATTTATACAGCAGTAACTGCTGCTAAGTTAGCGTTATTACTGATAGTTTCATGTATTTTTGCTTTATATGTAATTATCAATGGCACGAGTATATACTCTTATCTGATCCTGTTAGGGATGATATCCGTAATAGGTACAGTTTTATTCCCTGTATGGTTATTTCAAGGGATTGAAAAAATGCAGGGTATTGCAATATGTACAACCATTGCAAAATTCGTCTCCCTTATTCTGATTTTCCTTTTAGTAAAAACGCCTGAAGATATGAATATGGCCGTTATAAGCCAATCATCAGGGATGTTTATCTCAGGTATTTTGGCTTGTTTCTTTATAAAAAAACAAAAATTGGCCAAATTTACAAGAGTTTCAATAAAAGAAATCTATTCGGTTTTATCTAAGGGATTTGACCTTTTTGTATCTAATATAACTATAAGTTTTTATACGACTTTAAATATATTAATTATAGGATATTTTGGTGGCCCGACGCTGGCAGGTTATTTCTCAGCAGCAGATAAAATCCGAACTGCAGCGCAAGGTTTGATGAGTCCTGTTCAGCAAGCGATGTTCCCAAGAGTCAGTTCATTGATTAGTGAAGGAAAAACACTCAATGAAATCTGGCACTTGTATGGTAAGAAGTTTATTGCGTTCGGATTGTTAATATCGGTCGCAATGGCTGTCATAGGATACCCTGTATCACTTTATTATTACAGTGAAGAATATCGAATATCGTCGATGATATTGTTGATGATGTCTCCTTTGCCATTTATCGTTTCAGTGGGCGTTGTATATGGACAATGGTGGTTAATACCTAATCATTTCACAAAAGTTGTCAGGAAAACATATCTTGCTGTGAGTTTTATGCATATTATAGTTTCTATACTATTAATGCATCTGACTCCAACATATGGCGTGACAATTAGCGTGATTATTACAGAAATAATTGTTTCGGCTATTTTTGTCCTGGTGAGTTTTAATAGCGAAAAGAATTCAAGATGATTAAACGAAGACCTAGAAATCCATCTTTTTATTTATGTCTGTATGTTGTCTTTGCATTAGTATTATGGGTTTCACAAAGTAGCCTCTACATCACATTTGATTCTGGTTTGATGATCCTAATTGTTTCTTATTTATATTTTTTCTTAGGATGCTATATAGGTAATAAAACAACAAGATTTCATCAGCAAGATAATCTAATAAATAATCAATCGCTCTTTAATATTTCCTTGCAGGTAAAAATTCCACTTGTAATCAACTTCTTCATATTGATTTATCTGGCGTTCCTGTTTAAAAATATTGTGACGAGTGGTATTTCGTTCGCAGAATACAGAGAAAGTTTATTTAAAGATCAATCAATAAAAGAATACTATGGAGCATTTGCAGCTTATTTATTTGTATTTGCAACCCTGGTGCCGCTTTTTGGCATTAGTTATGGTTTGTATTTGAAGATTAATAAAAATAAATCTGCAATCTTATTTTTCTCATTTTTAATGTTGGTAGGAAAAGAAAGTATCTTGATTTCAAGATACTATGTTTTCGCTCCGGTGTTGGCAGCAATATTAATATTATATTGCTATGATAGAAAAATGACTTTGAAGAAAGTTATTTTTGCTCTGGGTGTATTTTTGATTTTGTTATTAGCCATATTCACTTTTAGAGGTGATAGCGACTTAAGTCAAAGTCTTATTAATACTCGCAATTATGCGATTGCAGGTTACTCACTTTTTACTCATGCAATTGATAGCGGTGATACTGATATCTTGTATGAGCTTTCTAGTCCATTTTCATTCTTAGGTATACTAGGCGCTAAGTTTTACGACCAAAGCGCTTTCTTCACAAAAGTCCAAGATTTCGTTCTGCTAGGCAGTGCTGGTTATTTTAATGCCTTTTATACATCCTTGTTATTACCCTTCCTGTATTTCGGTAGTATAGGGTTAGCTGTACTCAGTATGTTGTTTGGATATATTGTATCGAGAAATCACAATTGCTTTATCAATAAGAACTCATTCCTTAACTTCAACTCCCTGTTTGCTTTGATTGTTATTTTCTTTTCTCATCAGTTTTTGCCGGTGCAGTTATCCTTCTTTTGGGATTATTTCCTGATTTCGTTATCAGTTCATTTGTTTGTAGTTTGTTATAGAAATATAAGGAGCAATTTTTGAAAACGTTAGCATTTTATCTTCCGCAATTTCATGAGATTGAAGAAAATAATAAATGGTGGGGAGAGGGTTTTACCGAATGGGTCAATGTTAAAAAGGCTACGCCTCTTTTTAAAAATCATAACCAGCCCAGAGAACCTCTGAACGATTATTATTATAATTTGCTCGATGTAGAAACATTAAAATGGCAATCGGAACTTGCAAAAAAGCATAATATTGATGGTTTTTGTTTTTATCATTACTGGTTTAATGGTAAGCGTTTACTGGACAAACCAGCTGAACTTTTACTGGAGAACAAAGATATACATCTCCCGTTCCTTTTTTCATGGGCTAACGAGCCATGGACGCGTAGTTGGGATGGTAGTCATCGAGATGTTATCATGCCCCAAAGTTATGGTGACGAATCAGACTGGCTAAATCACTTTAACTATCTCAAGCCATTTTTCGAAGACGAAAGATACATTAAACATAATGGTAAGCCTGTATTTCTATTATATCGTTCTGCTAGCTTTGAAAAGTGTAATGAGTGGATTCAGTATTGGCGGAAACTGGCAAAAGAAACGTCTTTCGGTGATATACATTTTGTGTCAACACTTACCTCATTCGCTCAAGATCATCGTAAGCTAGATTTTGATGCCGAGTTAAATTTTGAACCAATGTGTACTTTTGAACACAATATGGGGAAACTTAAACCGATATTGCGAAAAGTGATCGGAAGAATAAAACGTATTTCTAATGAAAAATTAAAAACAAATTACGTTGAGCAGATATTATCTTATCAATCAATTTGGGATAAAATCCTTGAAAAGGATTTTAGTGAAACACATTATTCAGGTGCATTCGTTGATTGGGATAATACGCCAAGGAAAAAAACTAAATCACTCGTGATGAAAGGAAGTAATCCTCAGGTATTTAAGAATAATTTCGATAAACTTTATAAAAAATCTATTTCTGCTAATGTTCCATTCTTATTCATAAATGCATGGAATGAATGGGCTGAGGGTACGTATCTTGAGCCGGATAAAAAAAATGGATATGGTTATTTGAATGCAGTAAAAGATACTGTTAAAAAATACAAAAAAAATTAATAGGTGATAGGTCGTGATTAGTTCTGTAACTGTAACATTTAACCCTGATATACTTTGCTTAGAAAAGCAATTTCTTTCTTTGCAAGGCCAAATAGACAGTGCTGTTATAATAGATAACGGCTCTCGAAATTACGAAGAGATAAAAGATTTAGCAGAAAAATTTAATTTCGTCATGATCAGTTTGCCCGAGAATATGGGTCTTTCGCATGCGCAAAACATTGGTATCGAAAATGCTATATCTCGCGGTGCCGAATATTTATTACTTCTTGATCAAGACAGTGTATTAGGTGCTAATTTCATCAGTGCCATGAGCAAGATGTACACCCAGAATAACGTTGGTATCCTGGGTCCTTCTTTTTATGATCCGCACACAAACGAATTTTATTGGGGCACTAATTACATCGGTCCATTTATTAAACGAACGCCAATAGAAGAAATAACAGATGTCACCTACGTTATTGCATCTGGCTCTTTCTTTTCTTCTGAAGTTTACGAGAAAGTTGGTAAAATGGAAGAAGCATTGTTCGTGGATTATATTGATGTGGAGTGGGCCCTGCGTGCTAAAAAATTAGGGTATCGCGTTGCAATGACTAATCAGGCGTCAATGGCTCACACGATTGGTGATTCAAGGCTGAATCTGTTAGGACGTAAAATATCTGTTCATAGCCCGATGCGACGTTACTTTTTGGTCAGAAATAGCTTCTTTATGATCAGAAAGTCATATATTCCAGTGGGTTATAAAGTTCGTGAGGTTTTCCTTAATTTTGCTCGTGCTGCAATATCTTTAATTCTTAATAAAGAAAAAAAGAAAACGTTGATGATGATCTTTTACGGTATTTCTGATGGTCTTTCTGGAAGATTTGGACCATTCAAAAGACATTAATACCAGGTGTAGCTGTCTCGTTGCAAGTTAATGAGCGTTAGTAACGATATACTTATCGGACTGTTTCAAAAACTATGAAAATTCTTTATATAATTACACGCGCGAATGAAATCGGTGGGGCTCAGACTCATTTGCGTGATATGACATCTGGTTTAGTAAAGGATGGTCATCAAGTTGAGTTAATCGTTGGAGAGCAAGGCGCTCTGGTTGATGATGTTCGCGCATTAAATGTGAAAGTTCACATTATCCCTGAGCTGGTAAGGGAAATATCGCCTTATAAAGATATTAAATGCGCTTTAATTATACGCAAGATTATAAAAGAATTTTCTCCGGATGTTATTGCACTTCATTCTTCTAAAGCTGGAATTGTAGGGAGGTTGGCAGCTCTTTTCCTGAAAATTCCTGTTGTTTTCACCGTACACGGTTGGTCATTCGCAAATGGGGTTCATGATAAGAAACGTCGCTTGTACATTGTTATTGAACGATTATTCAGTAAAATTACTGATGAAATAATCACAGTCTCTGCTCAAGATAAACAACTTGCAATCGAACATAACGTTGCGTCTGCCAGTCAGCAAACGGTGATCCATAATGGCGTGCCGTTAAAAAGTGCTGCTCCTCATGTTTACCATACTCATGACGTAGTGAAGTTGATTTCGGTAGCTCGTTTTTCAGAACAAAAAGATCATGAAAGCCTATTGAAAGCGTTGAGTCGATTAGAAACAAGAAACTGGGCGTTGACGCTGGTAGGAAAAGGCCCCAGATTAGATGAGATGAAACAGCTTTCACAGGATCTTGGAATTAGCGAAAATGTACTGTTTACAGGCGAACGTTTAGACGTTGATGCCTTGCTGGCAGACAGTGATATTTTCCTGTTAATTTCTAACTGGGAAGGTTTCCCTATCAGTATTCTCGAGGCTATGCGTGCAGGCTTGCCTGTTTTAGCATCAGACGTTGGTGGCGTTTCTGAATCTGTCATTGATGGCAAAACGGGATATCTCGTTCCTCGTGCAGATATTGATGCCATTAAAAACAGACTCGCTGACTTAATTAGTGATAGTGCTTTACGTGTTGAATTAGGCAAGTCAGGAAATGAATTTTTCCTTGAAAACTTCTCATTCAACGCAATGTATAATAAAACGGTTGAACTTTATCAAAAAGCAATTAATAAAAAACATAATAAATAAGAGAATTTATTATCTGTTGTGATTTAGTTCATTTATAAATAAAATATACCTGCACCTTTTGTGGGGGTTTGATATATCCCGTTTTGTGTCGTCTGGCGTGATCAAGGCCACAAATGCCTACCTCTGTCCCTGATTTATGAGTTAAGATTCTTGCAAATTATATCTGTCGGGGTTACCCGACAGTGACCACACCTGACAGGAGTATGTAATGTCCAAGCAACAGATCGGCGTTGTCGGTATGGCAGTGATGGGGCGCAACCTGGCGCTCAACATCGAAAGCCGTGGTTATACCGTCTCCGTTTTCAACCGCTCCCGTGATAAGACTGAAGAAGTGATTGCCGAAAACCCAGGCAAGAAACTCGTTCCTTTCTATACGGTAAAAGAATTTGTTGAGTCTCTGGAAACGCCTCGTCGAATCCTGCTAATGGTGAAAGCGGGCGCAGGTACCGATGCAGCTATAGACTCCCTGAAGCCTTACCTCGAAAAAGGCGACATCATCATTGATGGCGGTAACACCTTCTTCCAGGACACCATTCGTCGTAACCGTGAATTGTCCGCTGAAGGCTTCAACTTCATCGGTACCGGTGTTTCCGGTGGTGAAGAGGGCGCGCTGAAAGGTCCATCTATTATGCCTGGCGGCCAGAAAGAAGCGTACGAGCTGGTTGCGCCAATTCTGACTAAAATTGCAGCCGTTGCTGAAGATGGCGAGCCTTGTGTGACCTATATCGGTCCGGACGGTGCGGGTCACTATGTCAAAATGGTGCACAACGGCATCGAATACGGCGATATGCAGCTGATTGCAGAGGCATACTCCCTGCTGAAAGGCGGCCTGAATCTCTCTAACGAAGAGCTGGCTGAAACCTTTACCGAGTGGAATAAAGGCGAGCTGAACAGCTACCTGATCGACATCACCAAAGATATCTTCACGAAGAAAGATGAAGAAGGTAAATATCTGGTTGATGTGATTTTGGATGAAGCAGCGAACAAAGGTACCGGTAAATGGACCAGCCAGAGCTCTCTGGATCTGGGCGAGCCGCTGTCTCTGATCACCGAATCCGTCTTTGCGCGTTATATCTCTTCTCTGAAAGAGCAGCGCGTTGCGGCTTCTAAAGTGCTGTCAGGCCCACAGGCTAAACCAGCCGGTGACAAAGCTGAGTTCGTCGAGAAAGTTCGTCGCGCCCTGTACCTGGGTAAAATCGTCTCCTACGCGCAGGGCTTCTCACAGCTGCGTGCGGCGTCTGACGAGAATAACTGGGACCTGAACTACGGCGAGATCGCGAAGATCTTCCGCGCGGGTTGCATCATTCGTGCGCAGTTCCTGCAGAAAATCACCGATGCCTATGCTGAAAACGCAGGTATCGCTAACCTTCTGCTGGCACCGTACTTTAAGAAGATTGCAGACGAGTACCAGCAGGCGCTGCGTGACGTGGTTGCCTACGCTGTACAGAACGGTATCCCGGTTCCAACCTTCTCGGCTGCGGTGGCGTATTACGATAGCTACCGCGCTGCCGTTCTGCCTGCCAACCTGATTCAGGCACAGCGTGACTATTTCGGCGCGCATACTTACAAGCGCACGGATAAAGAAGGCGTGTTCCACACCGAATGGATGGAATAAGTTAACTTACTCGCTTTCATCAAACCCGGAGCCTGTCTCCGGGTTTTTTTATGCAAAAAATGCCGCGCATTATTCGAAGTAGTCTGAATCTCATCCCCCTCGTTGTGATTACTCCTGGTTTGCCTTGACAGTGCTGTTTGCCAGGAGGTACAAAGCCCATCAGTTATGTTTATCGCGATGGTCTGCCGGCCATCAGTACAGTTAACTAAAAGAAGTCATTAGCGAATGAAAATAACAATTTCCGGAACAGGGTATGTCGGTCTTTCTAACGGCATTCTGATTGCTCAGAACCATGAAGTGGTTGCGCTGGATATCGTGCAGGCCAAAGTGGATATGCTCAATCAGAAGAAATCGCCGATTGTCGACAAAGAAATCCAGGACTTTCTCAGCAACAAACCGCTGAATTTCCGCGCCACGACAGATAAAGAAGATGCATACCGCGATGCGGATTACGTCATCATTGCGACGCCTACTGACTACGATCCAAAAACCAATTACTTCAACACCTCAACCGTAGAAGCGGTTATCAAAGATGTTATTGCGGTCAATCCTGCTGCGGTGATGGTTATTAAATCAACCATTCCTGTCGGCTTTACCAAATCCATCAAAGAAAAGTTTGGTATCGATAATATTTTCTTCTCGCCTGAGTTCCTGCGTGAGGGGAGAGCGCTTTACGATAACCTGCATCCTTCCCGTATCGTTATTGGCGAACGCTCTGAGCGCGCTGAACGTTTCGCTGCGCTGCTTCAGGAAGGTGCGGTGAAGAAAGATATTCCGGTGCTGTTCACAGACTCCACCGAAGCAGAGGCGATTAAGCTTTTCGCGAATACCTATCTGGCAATGCGAGTCGCGTACTTCAATGAGCTCGACAGCTACGCAGAAAGTCTTGGATTGAATACCCGCCAGATTATTGAAGGGGTTTGCCTCGACCCGCGTATTGGTAACCACTACAACAACCCGTCATTTGGCTACGGTGGCTATTGCCTGCCAAAAGATACCAAGCAGCTGCTGGCAAACTACCAGGCTGTGCCGAATAACCTGATATCGGCGATTGTTGACGCTAACCGTACGCGTAAAGATTTCATCTCCGATTCTATTCTTGCGCGCCAGCCGAAAGTGGTCGGCGTGTACCGTCTGATCATGAAGAGCGGTTCCGATAACTTCCGCGCCTCTTCCATTCAGGGGATCATGAAGCGCATCAAGGCGAAAGGCGTTGAGGTTATTATTTATGAACCGGCCATGCAGGAAGATCAGTTCTTCAATTCCCGCGTGATCCGCGATCTGGATGCTTTTAAGAAGGAAGCGGATGTCATCATCTCGAACCGCATGGCCGAAGAGCTGGCTGACGTCGCTGACAAAGTCTATACCCGCGATCTGTTCGGTAGCGACTAATTCTCTTACGTTAAAATAAAAAACCCGGCTGATTTGCCGGGTTTTTTATTTTCAGACCTTGTAAAACTCGCGGTACCAGTCAACGAAGTTCTTCACGCCGTCTTTAACCGAGGTTTGCGGTTTGAAACCGATCACGTCATAGAGCGCTTTCGTGTCGGCGCTGGTTTCCAGGACGTCGCCCGGCTGGAGTGGCAACATATTTTTCTCGGCTTTCTTACCCAGCGCCTCTTCCAGCGCGGTGATATAGTCCATCAGTTCTACTGGCGAACTGTTACCGATGTTGTAAACGCGGTAAGGTGCTGAACTGGTTGCCGGTGAGCCAGTCTCGACGGTCCAGTTTGCGTCAGGATGGGGAATAACATCCTGCAGGCGGATAATTGCTTCAGCGATATCATCGATGTAGGTGAAATCGCGCTTCATCTTGCCGTAGTTATAGACATCGATGCTTTTGCCTTCAATCATCGCCTTAGTAAACTTAAACAGCGCCATGTCCGGGCGTCCCCACGGACCGTATACGGTAAAGAAGCGCAGTCCGGTGGTCGGCAGGTTGTAGAGATGCGAATAGGTGTGCGACATCAGCTCATTGGCTTTTTTGGTCGCGGCATAGAGTGAAACCGGGTGATCTACGGAATCGTCAGTTGAGAAGGGCATCTTACGGTTGAGGCCATATACGGAGCTGGATGAGGCATATAGCAAATGCTGAACGTGGTTATGGCGGCAGCCTTCCAGCACGTTGAGGTGGCCAATAAGGTTGGCATCGGCGTACGCATGCGGGTTTTCCAGGGAGTAGCGTACGCCTGCCTGTGCGGCCAGGTGAATAACGCGATCGAACTTCTCGTCAGCGAAAAGCGCAGCCATACCTTCCCGGTCAGCTAATTCCATCTTGTGGAAGGTGAATCGCTCAGATTGTAGCCGTTCCAGACGTGCCAGCTTTAAATTAACATCGTAATAGTCGTTCAGGTTATCAATACCGACAACCTCATGACCGCCCTCAATGAGGCGTTTGCTGACATTCGAACCGATAAAACCCGCTGCACCCGTTACCAGAAATTTCATATCTTTCCTCAAATACCCAACGCTTACAGATGCGATAACGCATCACATGGTGACTATGATAGCGCGAAGGGGGCGAGTTACATAACGCATCTTTCCGATATAACTCATCGGATTCTTATAGAAAAATCCCCAGCAATAGATAAACTATGAAAACACAATTATGTTTGCCCTTTTTCATCTGTTAGGGAATGTATGACGCACAACAACAATAGCCAGGTCATCCGAAGCAATGACCCTGAGCAAATTGATTTACTTGATTTAGTGCTGCAGCTGTGGCGTGGGAAGTGGATGATAGCAACGTTTGTTGTTGTTTTTATTGCACTTGCTGTCGGTTATCTTACTTTCGCGAAAGAAAAGTGGACCTCAAGCGCAATTATTGCGCAACCTGATGTCGCTCAAATTGCAACATATTCTAATGCGTTGAATATCCTCTACGGTAGTGCTGCACCCTCAATGCTTGATGTTCAAACACGCGCTATTGGTCGTTTCAATTCTTCCTTCTCTGCATTGGCACAGGCACTGGAAAATCAGGACGAACCTGAAAAACTGACAATCGAGCCTGCTGTTAAAGGGGAATCGCTCCCGTTGAGTGTTTCCTATACCAGTACTTCCGCAGAAGCGGCGCAGAAGCAGCTTGCGCAATATATCCAGCAGGTTGATGAGCAAACTTCCAAAGAGCTCACGGTTGACCTGCAAAACAGCATCAAAGAGCAGATTAAAACCCTGAACGATTCTCTGGTAAACCAGGAGAAGGTCGCTCAGGAGCAGAAAGACCTGCGTATTAAACAAATTACCGAAGCGCTGAAAAACGCTGAGGCGGCGAAAATCTCCTCGCCACAGATTCAACAAACTCAGGATGTGACCCAGGAAACAATGTTCCTCCTGGGAAGCGTAGGGCTGAAATCGATGATTGAAAACGAAGCCTCTCGTCCCCTGGTCTTTTCTGCTGCATACTATCAGACCAGGCAAAACCTGCTGGACATCCAAAACCTGAACGTTAAGCCGGACACAATACACGTCTACCGTTACGTCATGAAGCCGGATCTGCCCGTTCGTCGCGATAGCCCGAAAAAAGCCATTGTGCTGATTCTTGCCGTGCTGCTGGGCGGAATGATTGGTTCCGGTGTGGTATTAGGGCGTAACGCATTGCACAACTACAAACCAAAAGCCTGATTTGCAGATTAAAAAAAACCGGGGAAATTCCCCGGTTTTTTTATTTATGACGCTTTCGAAGATTCTCAATCACCGCCGTCAAATCCAGCTCCTGATCCTGCAGTAGCACCAGCAGGTGATACATCAAATCCGACGCTTCATTCGTCAACTCTTCCCGGTCGTGTACGGTCGCGGCCAGCGCCGTCTCAACGCCTTCTTCACCCACCTTCTGCGCAATACGCTTAGTCCCGCTGGCATACAGCTTCGCGGTATAGGAGCTCTCAGGATCCGCAGATTTACGCTCCGCCAGGAGTTGCTCAAGCTGATACAGGAACAGCCACTGGTGACTCGCCTCGCCGAAGCAGCTGCTGGTGCCTTTATGGCAGGTTGGGCCGATTGGGTTCACCAGCACCAGCAGGGTGTCGTTATCGCAGTCTGGCGTCATGCTGACCACGTTCAGGAAGTGACCCGAGGTTTCCCCTTTGGTCCACAAGCGCTGTTTCGTGCGCGAGAAAAACGTCACTTTGCCGCTGTCGATTGTTTTTGCCAGCGCGTCCTGGTTCATATACCCCAGCATCAGCACTTCGCCTGAGACGGCATGCTGTACAACCACCGGCAGTAATCCGTCAGTTTTTTTCCAGTCCAGCTGCGCCTGTTGTTGCTCTGTTAACATACCCTGATCTCCACGCCCTGGTCGGCCAGGTACGTTTTTAACTCGCCAATATTGATAATCTGTTTGTGGAACACGGACGCGGCCAGCGCACCGTCCACGTTCGCATCGCGGAAAGCTTCCAGGAAGTGTTCCATGGTGCCCGCGCCGCCGGAGGCAATCAGCGGAACGTGGCACACCGCGCGAACTTTCTTCAGCTGCTCGAGATCGTAACCGTTACGCACGCCGTCCTGGTTCATCATGTTCAGTACAATCTCACCTGCGCCGCGCTTCTGCACTTCCTCTACCCAGTCGAGCGTTTCCCACTGCGTCACGCGCGTCCGGCTTTCATCGCCGGTATATTGGTTAACGTGATATTTGCCGGTTGCGGCGTCGAACCAGGTATCAATCCCAACCACTATGCACTGCACACCAAAGCGATCGGCCAGGCGGGTAATCAGTTCCGGCTCGGCCAGGGCAGGGGAGTTGATGGAAATCTTGTCGGCACCAAAAGAGAGAATTTTGGCGGCGTCATCAGCAGACTTAATCCCGCCCGCCACGCAGAACGGAATATCAATCACTTCCGCCACGCGCGCGACCCAGCTTTTATCGACCACGCGGCCATCGCTGGAGGCGGTGATATCATAGAAGACCAGTTCGTCAGCGCCTTCATCGGCATAGCGTTTTGCCAGCGGGACGATATCGCCAATGATCTCGTGGTTGCGGAACTGCACGCCTTTCACAACCTGACCATCCCGCACGTCAAGACAAGGAATTATCCGTTTTGCCAGCATTGAATCGCCTCCGTCACCGTAAATTTACCTTCCAGCAGGGCCCGGCCCACAATCACGCCCTGTACCCCCGTTCCGCGCAGCGCGGCGATATCGGCTAAGTCACCGATGCCACCAGATGACTGGAATGCCACCTGCGGATAACGGGCGCAAACTTCTTCATATAAAGAAACGTTGGAACCCGCCAGCGTGCCGTCGCGCGAGATGTCCGTGCACAGCACGTGCTTCAGGCCCACAGGGAGATACGTCTCGACCAGCGCTTCCAGCGTTACGCCGGAATTTTCCTGCCAGCCGCTGACCGCCACCTGTTTATTACCCTGTTCGTCAATGCGCACGTCCAGCGCCAGTACCAGGGCGTCGGCGCCAAAGCGGCGGAACCAGCCTTTCACCGTCTCAGGATCTTTCACGGCGGTTGAACCGACCACCACGCGCGCCACGCCCGCATCCAGCAGAGCCGCCACGTCGTCTTCGGTGCGTACGCCACCGCCTACCTGCACGGGCACGTCAACACCAGCAACCAGTTTTTTCAGCAGCGGGATCTGGCGCTTCGCCGGATCTTTCGCGCCCGTTAAATCCACCAGATGCAGCACCTGTGCACCCTGGGCGGCATAATCCTGCAGGCGCGGCAGCGGGTCCTTTCCGTAGTCGCGCTGTTGACCGTAATCGCCCTGATGAAGACGGACAACCGTGCCGTCGATTAAATCTAAAGCGGGAATAATCATCACATCTCCAGGAAGTTTTTCAGCAGCTGCGCGCCCGCGGCGCCTGAGCGTTCCGGGTGGAACTGTACGCCGAAGAAATTGTCTTTCTGCACCGCCGCGGTAAACGCCTCGCCGTAAGTGCACTGGGCGATGGTATTGACGTTCACCGGCATAGCGTAACTGTGCACGAAGTAAAAGTACGCGCCGTCTTCGATGCCGCGAAACAGCCGGTCACCCGCTTTGGCGTAAACTCGGTTCCAGCCCATATGAGGCAGAGGCAGGCCGTGGTCGGTCATTTTCGGTACGTCTTCGTCGATAATGCCCAGCAGGTCAACGCCGTTGCTCTCTTCGCTGCGGCGGCCAAGAAGCTGCATGCCCAGGCAAATCCCCAGCACCGGCTGGGTACAGGCTTTGATCAAATCGACCAAATCGCGTTCGCGGATCTGGTCCATCGCCGCCTGTGCGGTGCCAACGCCCGGCAGGAAAAGCTTGTCAGCGCGCAATACAATGTCCGGATCGCGGCTCACCACCGGCTCATAGCCGTGGCGCGCGATGGCCGATTTCACGGAGTTGAGGTTGGCGCATCCGGTATCCAGAATCACCACGTTCATCACAGCACTCCTTTCGACGAGGGCAGGGCATCGCCTTCCACGCGGATCGCCTGGCGAAGCGTACGGCCAAAGGCTTTAAACAGGCTCTCCACGCGGTGGTGATCGTTTTTGCCTTTGGTTTTCAGGTGCAGCGTCAGTCCCATGGTGTAGGACAGGGAACGGAAGAAGTGCTCCACCATTTCGGTGCTGAGATCGCCGACGCGCTGGTAGGTGAAATCAGCTTTGTATTCCAGGTGCGGACGACCCGAGATGTCCATGGCGCAGCGCGCCAGGCACTCGTCCATCGGCAGGACGAAGCCGAAACGGTTGATGCCGCGCTTGTCGCCGAGCGCCAGCTTCAGGGCTTCACCCAGCGCCAGGCCGGTATCTTCCACGGTGTGGTGATCGTCAATATAAAGGTCGCCTTTTACCGCGATCTCCATGCGGAAACCGCCGTGGGTGGCAATCTGGTCCAGCATGTGGTCAAAGAAACCGACGCCGGTGTGGATCTTGCTGCCGCCTTCACGGTCCAGCCATACTTTTACATCAATCTGCGTCTCTTTGGTGTTACGCTCAACGTGGGAATAGCGGTCGCGTTTTGTCAGTTGCTCGCCAATCTTTGCCCAGTTAAGGTCGTTACGATCGTAGCGCAGCCCCGCGATGCCCATGTTTTCCGCCAGCGTAATATCGGTGATGCGATCGCCGATGACGTAGCTGTTGGTTTTATCCAGCATATCTTCGGCCAGATAGCGCTCAACCAGCTTCACCTTTGGCTTACGGCAGTCGCACTCCTCGGCTGGCATATGCGGGCAAATCAGCACTTCATCAAATACCACGCCCTGAGAGGTCAGCACCTGCATCATCAGGTTATGCGGGCCGTCGAAGTCCGCCTGCGGGAAACTGTCCGTACCCAGACCGTCCTGGTTGGTAATCATTACCAGCTTATAGCCCGCTTTCTGAAGCTTAAGCAGCACCGGGATCACGTCCGGTTCAAAAGCCAGCTTGTCGAAACGATCGACCTGGAAATCGGCTGGTGGCTCCGAAATAAGGGTGCCGTCACGATCGATGAAAAGGATCTTCTGGGTCATACTTTCTCCGCTTTCAGGGCGTCAATGACGCGCTGGCTCTCTGCGCGGGTGCCTACGGTGATACGTAAACAGCCACTCAGGGAAGGTTGTTTATTCTGGTCTCGTAAGATAATGCCCTGATCCCATAAAGATTTAAATACGGCACTGGAGGCGGTGAAGCGCGCCAGGATGTAGTTGGTTTCCGAGTCGAACACCTGCTCGACGCAAGGGATGTCTTTCAGCGCGGTGACAAGGTACTGACGTTCCTCCAGGATCTGCGCCACGCGTTCGCGCATCGCGTTGATACCCTGAGGCGTCAGCGCCTGTGCCGCAATATCGGCAACCGGCGTTGAGAGCGGGTACGGGGCGATCACTTTCAGCAGCAGGTCGATAACCTCTTTATTCGCCAGCGTAAACCCGCAGCGCAGGCCCGCGAGGGCGAAGGCTTTTGACAACGTGCGCAGCACAACGAGATGCGGATACTCTTCCAGCCAAGCCGTCAGCGTCGCCTGCGGGCAGAACTCGATGTAGGCTTCGTCGGCCACCACCAGCGCTTTACCACGGGTCATCTCCAGCAGGGTGCGGATATCCTGCGGGTTAATAATCTGCCCGGTTGGGTTATTTGGGCTGCAGACGAAGACGACCTTCACGCCGTCGAGATTGTCGGCAATGCCCTGTAAATCGAGCTGCCAGTTCTCCAGCGCCTGGACGTTGCGGCACGCCACGCCGAAGGTTTCGGCGCTGACGCTGTACATGCCGTACGTGGGCTGGCAGTACATCACCGCGTCTTTGCCCGGCTCGCAGAACGCGCGGATCAGCAGCTCAATGCCCTCATCCGCGCCGCGGCTGACCAGTACCTGCTCCGGCTTCACACCCGCGTACTGGGCGTAGTTTTCAATCACCGCTTTTGGCTGACACTCCGGATAGCGGTTCAGCGTTTGCTGCGACAGCTCAAATTGCACCGCAGTCGGGAATTCGTTGGCGTTCAGCCAGACGTCCCCGTTTCCACCCAGACGACGCGCAGACTGGTAAGGCGTCAGGCGGCGGACATTTTCGCGGGCTAATTCTTCAATGTTCATGCTTGCTCCTTCAGGGCGGCAACGCGCAGCGTCACGGCGTTTTTGTGGGCGGTCAGACGCTCAGCGGCGGCCAGGGTTTCAATAGTAGAAGCCAGTGAAGCAAACCCCTCGCGGGACAGCTCCTGCACGGTCATGCGTTTCTGGAAATCCGCCAGGCCGAGGCTGGAACAGGTAGAGGTGTAGCCATACGTTGGCAGCACGTGGTTGGTGCCGGAGGCGTAATCCCCCGCGGACTCCGGTGACCAGTCGCCGAGGAACACCGAGCCCGCGCTGGTGATGCTGTCGACCAGATCGCGCGCGTTGCGGGTCTGAATAATCAGGTGCTCCGGGCCGTACTGGTTGGAGATGGCGATGCACTGCTCGAGATCGCGCGCCACAATCAGGCGGCTGGCCGCCAGCGCCTGACGTGCCGTGTCGGCGCGGGGCAGGTCGGCAAGCTGGCGTTCAACGGCTTCGCCCACGCGTTTCGCCATATCGGCATCCGGCGTCAGCAGGATGACCTGCGAGTCCGGGCCGTGTTCTGCCTGTGAAAGCAGGTCGGAGGCCACGAAGTCCGGCGTTGCGCCGCTGTCGGCAATGACCAGCACTTCAGACGGACCGGCAGGCATATCGATGGCAGCGCCGTCGAGACGCTGGCTGACCTGACGCTTGGCTTCGGTCACATACGCATTGCCCGGGCCAAAGATTTTGTCGACTTTAGGAATGGACTCTGTCCCGAACGCCAGGGCGGAAATCGCCTGTGCGCCGCCCACTTTATACACCGCCTGCACGCCGCAGAGTTTTGCCGCGTAGAGGATCTCATCGGCGATCGGTGGCGGCGAGCACAGCACTACTTTCTGGCATCCGGCGATACGCGCCGGCGTGGCGAGCATTAATACGGTCGAAAACAGCGGCGCTGAACCACCAGGGATATAAAGTCCCACTGACGCAACCGGGCGCGTCACCTGCTGGCAACGCACGCCGGGCAGGGTTTCCACATCCACGGTCTGCAACTTTTGCGCGGTGTGGAAGGTATCGATATTTTTCACCGCGACGGCCATCGCCTGCTTGATATCGTCACCGAGACGATTACTGGCATCAATGATTTCCTGCTCCGTAACCTGCAATGCGCCAACTTCCGTCTTATCAAACTTTGCACTGTATTCACGCAGCGCGTCATCGCCACGGGCTTTGACGTTATCCAGGATCTCCGCCACGGTGCGGGAGATGCTTTCAGAGGCGGAAATCGCCGGGCGCATCAGCAGCTCACGCTGCTGTGCGTCGCTACAGGTATTCCAGTCGATGATTGTGTTAAAGCTCATGGCCATTACTCCATCATCTTCTCAATTGGCAGCACCAGGATGGAGCTTGCGCCCAGCGCCTTCAGTTTTTCCATGGTTTCCCAGAACAGGGTTTCGCTGCTCACCATGTGCATCGCCACGCGCTGCTGATCGCCCGCCAGCGGCAGGATGGTTGGGCGCTCAGCGCCCGGCAGCAGGGCAATCACTTCATCCAGACGCTCGGTTGGGGCGTGCATCATGATGTATTTGGACTCACGCGCCTGAATCACGCCCTGAATACGGGTCAGCAGCTTGTCGATCAGCTGCTGTTTGGCGTCGGCCATCTCGCCGTCGCGCTGAATCAGGCACGCTTTAGAGCGGTAGATGACTTCCACTTCGCGCAGACCGTTCGCTTCCAGCGTCGCGCCGGTCGAGACGAGGTCACAGATGGCGTCCGCCAGACCCGCACGCGGTGCCACTTCAACGGAGCCGTTCAGCAGGCAGGATTTAAACTGCACGCCTTTCTGGTCAAGATAACGCTTCAACAGGTGAGGGTAAGAGGTGGCGATACGTTTGCCGTTCAGCGCGGCCGGGCCGTCCCACGCTTCATCAACCGGCGTGGCCAGCGACAGGCGGCAGCCGCCGAAGTCCAGACGACGCAGGGTGAAGTAACGCGGGTCTTCACCCTGCGCGCGGCGGGTCAGCAGCTCTTCTTCCAGCACGTTTTCACCGATGATGCCGAGGTCAACGACGCCGTCCATCACAAGGCCGGGAATATCGTCATCACGCACGCGCAGAATGTCGATGGGCATGTTTTCAGCCAGAGCAATCAGGCGCTGGGTGTGCAGGTTGATTTTAATCCCGCAGCGGGCCAACAGTTCGCGTGAATCGTCACTCAAACGGCCTGATTTTTGAATAGCTATGCGTAAACGTGAGTTATCTAACATTCTTTATTCCTCGTTAACCTGTTTTAACCTGTCTGAATTTGGTCCAAAAAAAAGCCCCCGGAAGAAGATCTTCCGGGGGCTTTTTCATGCGTTCATGCACCACTGGAAGATCCAAACGTCTTCCAGCACACATCGCCTGAAAGACTAGTCAGGATGATGGTGATGATGGTGGTGTTTAAATTGAACGCGTGTCATATAAATTCTCGATGAATGCTTATTCATTTGATGTCTTTTAACCTAAACCAGTTGTACGACATATTGCAAGGGCTTTTTTTGATCATTAATTCATTTCATATTGATGCTATGAATTGTGTGTTCTGCCGGGCTGGCGTAGCCTTATGAAAGACGAGTGAGAGTCAGGAGAATACGCATGAAAAAGGTCGCGATTGTCGGTTTAGGATGGCTGGGAATGCCGCTGGCGATGTCATTAGCCGCGAAAGGCTGGCAGGTGACCGGGAGCAAGACCACCCGGGATGGGGTCGAAGCGGCGCGCATGTGCGGTATTGATGGCGTTGAACTGCGTCTGGAGCCGGAGCTGGTGTGTGATGCGGACGATCTGGACACGCTGATGAACGTAGATGCGCTGGTGATTACGCTACCCGCACGGCGCAGTGGCCCGGGCGAATCATTCTACCTGCAGGCGATGCAGGAGATTGTCGACAGCGCGCTGGCGCATCACGTCCCGCGCATTATTTTTACCAGCTCGACGTCGGTTTATGGCGATGCTGAGGGCGTGGTGAAAGAGAGTTCCGAGCGCCGTCCCGTAACCGCGAGCGGTCAGGTTCTGAAAGAGCTGGAAGACTGGCTGCATAACCTTCCCGGCACGCAGGTCGATATCGTTCGTCTGGCGGGGCTGGTTGGCCCGGGGCGTCATCCGGGGCGCTTCTTTGCCGGTAAGACGGCACCAGACGGTCAGCATGGCGTGAATCTTGTGCATCTTGAAGATGTTATTGGCGCGATTGGGCTACTCTTACAGGCTCCAAAAGGCGGACACATCTATAATATATGTGCACCGTCTCATCCGGCGCGCAGCACGTTTTACCCGCTCATGGCACGCCAGCTTGGGTTGGCTCCGCCGGTTTTTGGTGAGGCAAAGAACGAAAGTAAAGGCAAAATTGTTGATGGCAATCGCATTTGCCATGAGCTGGGGTTGGAGTATCAGTATCCCGATCCGCTGGTGATGCCCATGGAATAAGCCCCGCAGCGGAGACAATCGCACACCAGAAGGGGGCGAGCATGAAACCGCTGCTGGATGTTCTTATTATTCTGGATGCACTGGAAAAAGAGGGGAGCTTTGCGGCTGCCTCGGCAAAGCTTTACAAAACCCCTTCGGCCCTGAGCTACACCGTTCAAAAACTGGAAAGCGATCTTAACATACAGATCCTCGATCGCTCCGGGCACCGCGCGCGGTTTACCCGCACCGGGCAGATGCTGCTGGAAAAAGGCCGTGACGTTCTTCATACCGTTCGCGAGCTGGAAAAGCAGGCCGTTAAGCTCCATCAGGGATGGGAGAATGAGCTGGTGATTGGCGTGGATGATACCTTTCCGTTTTCTCTACTGACGCCGCTCATTGAAGCGTTTTATCAGCATCACAGCGTCACCCGGCTGATTTTCATCAACGGCGTGCTGGGCGGCTCCTGGGATGCCTTAACCCAGGGCAGGGCGGACATTTTTGTCGGTGCCCTGCACGAGCCTCCCCAGTTGAGTGACTTTGGTTTTGCCCGCCTGGGCGTGCTGGAGCAGGTATTTGCCGTGGCGCCCCATCATCCGCTGGCTCAGGAGCCTGATCCTCTTAACCGTCGCGTTATTAAGGGGTACCGCGCGATAGTAGTCGGGGACAGCTCGCGCCCCGAATGTGCGGTTTCCTCGCAGCTGCTGGATGAGCAGGAGGCCATTACCGTTTTTGACTTTAAAACCAAGCTGGAGCTGCAAATTAGCGGCCTGGGCTGCGGCTATTTGCCGCGCTATCTGGCGCAGCGCTTTATTGATAGCGGTGCGCTTGTTGAAAAACAGGTGCTTGCGCAAAGCAGTAACGAATCGGTGTGGGTCGGCTGGAATGAACAAACCGCCGGGCTGGCCAGCGCCTGGTGGCGGGACGAAATTTTAGCAAATAGTGCTATCGCTGCAGTTTACTCTCAGGGGAGCGCCGAGAAATCAGCCAGTTAGAAAAAAGAAAATGACCCGGTGCGTTGCAAAGTATTGCCTTTTGTATCCGATGTGGGGCAAAATGCCGCCGCTGCAACCAAATGAATAATCGACGATATAAAAGGCGTCGGTTATTTTTTTTTGCATGTACGAAACGAAACTAAAAACCAAGAGGCCGGGCTTCGTACCGGATAGATATTTACTAAAATCCGACAGTTGTTGTCGCTGAGGAAGAAAGAAATGGGGCAATTTTTCGCTTACGTGGCGGTTATCACCGTAAAGGAGAATAACTATGTCGCATAACGCAACTCCAAACACCTCTCGCGTGGAATTACGTAAAACGCTTACGTTGATTCCGGTTGTTATGATGGGCCTTGCCTATATGCAACCGATGACGCTGTTCGATACATTCGGTATCGTATCGGGCCTCACTGACGGTCATGTGCCGACGGCTTACGGCTTTGCGCTGATTGCGATCCTCTTTACCGCGCTGAGCTACGGTAAACTGGTGCGTCGCTATCCGTCTGCAGGTTCCGCCTACACCTATGCCCAGAAATCCATCAGCCCGACGGTTGGCTTTATGGTGGGCTGGTCTTCGCTGCTCGACTACCTGTTCGCGCCGATGATCAACATTCTGCTGGCAAAAATCTATTTTGAAGCGCTGGTGCCATCGATTCCCTCGTGGATCTTCGTCGTGGCGCTGGTAGCCTTTATGACGGCCTTTAACCTGCGCAGCATCAAGTCCGTTGCCAACTTTAACTCCGTTATCGTTGTGCTTCAGGTTGTCCTGATTGCCGTGATTCTTGGCATGGTGATCTATGGCGTATTCCACGGCGAAGGCGCGGGCACCCTGGCGAGCAGCAAACCGTTCTGGTCTGGTGATGCGCATGTGATCCCGATGATTACCGGGGCGACGATTCTGTGCTTCTCCTTTACCGGTTTCGACGGGATTAGCAACCTGTCTGAGGAAACGAAGGATGCAGAGCGCGTGATCCCGCGTGCCATCTTCCTGACGGCGCTGATTGGCGGTCTGATCTTTATTTTCTCGACCTATTTCCTGCAGCTGTACTTCCCGGATATCTCGCGCTTCAAGGATCCGGATGCGTCTCAGCCGGAAATCATGCTCTATGTGGCGGGTAAAGCGTTCCAGGTCGGCGCGCTGATCTTCTCCACCATCACCGTACTGGCGTCCGGTATGGCCGCGCATGCAGGCGTTGCGCGTCTGATGTACGTAATGGGTCGTGATGGCGTATTCCCGAAAAGCTTCTTCGGCTACGTACATCCAACCTGGCGTACCCCGGCGATGAACATTATCCTTGTCGGTGCGATCGCGCTTCTGGCGATTAACTTTGATCTGGTGATGGCAACGGCGCTGATTAACTTCGGTGCGCTGGTGGCGTTCACCTTTGTTAACCTGTCGGTTATCTCTCAGTTCTGGATCCGTGAAAAGCGTAACAAGACGCTGAAAGATCACTTCCAGTATCTGTTCCTGCCGATGTGCGGTGCCCTGACCGTGGGCGCGCTGTGGGTTAACCTGGAAGAGAGCTCGATGGTGCTTGGCCTGATTTGGGCAGGTATCGGCCTGGTTTACCTGGCCTGCGTTACGAAGAGCTTCCGTAACCCGGTTCCTCAGTACGAAGACGTTGCTTAAGTCTTAACGTATCAAAAAAAAACCGGAGACCCTTGTCTCCGGTTTTTTTATATCTCACTTCAGACTATCTCTTGCGCGTACTGGAACAGGGCTTTTAACAGGATCTGTTTTTCTGCGTTGCCTTCATACTGGTTGTATAACGACTCAAGCTCCTGCGCGTAATGCTGCAGATACTCTGGCGTAAACACGTTTCGACGGTGTTGCAGCCAGCGCGCCTGTTCTGCTTCATCCAGCGTGCCGGGATAATTGCGCGCCCGGTAGTTAAACATCAGCTTTTCGATGCGCTTATCGGCGAAGGTGATGTCCAGCGCAGGTAAGTTACGCGGCTCGGTTTGCAGAACAATATTCATGGCTGCACGGTCGGCATCGCTGAAGAAGCCGTTGTAGAGCTGGGCATCCACGTTTTCGGACGGCACAAACGGCTCCGCCTCGGCAAAGATGGCGACCACTTTCTCGCGCACCTGCGGGTTATCGCGAAGCACTTTCAGGTTATCCAGGCAGTGTTGACGGTTAATGCCCAGCCTGTCGGCATCTTCCGGACGCAGCGTGTTCGCCTGCGCCAGCACCGGACATTTATTGATATGCACCAGCTTAACCGGCACCGCAGGCAGATCCCCGAGTTCATTTTTCGGGGTGTAAAGCCGTTCGCGCAGGGTATCGCTGTCAAGCTCCAGCAGCGGCGAAATATCGCCCGCCAGGTCCACCATGATAACCGCATTACGGTTATCCGGGTGCCACGCCAGCGGCGCAACCCAGCTGGTATTGCCGCGCCAGGCGCCAAACATGCCGGAGATATGCACCAGGGGCTTCATCTGCGGTACGTCGATAAGGGTCATGAGCTTCTGCTTGCTTCGGTGGCTCAGCAGATATTCAAACAGCCGGGGCTGTGCGGTTTTCACCAGCTTCGCCATGGCAATGGTGGCATAAACGTCTGCCATCGCATCGTGGGCATTGCTGTGCTCGATGCCGTTGGCGCGCGTCAGGTGTTCCAGCCGGAAGCTGGTCAGCCCTTCCTCATTTTCCGGCCAGTTAATGCCTTCAGGGCGCAGGGCATAACAGGCGCGCATGATGTCGAGCAGATCCCAGCGTGAATTGCGGTTCTGCCAGCTCCAGGCGTACGGATCGTAGAAGTTGCGATAGAAGATATTGCGCGTCACTTCATCATCGAAGCGGATGTTGTTGTAACCGACCACGCAGGTATTAGGCACGGTAAACAGATCGTGGATGCGGCGGGCGAACTCTGCCTCGTTAACGCCTTTTTCCCGCGCTTCCTGCGGGGTGATCCCGGTGACCATCACCGCGCCGGGCTGCGGCAGGTAATCATCCGCTGGCTTGCAGTAAAAGACCTCAGGCTCGCCGATGATGTTGAATTCGTCATCGGTACGGATGGCGGCAAACTGCGCCGGTCGGTCCAGCGCCGGATGCGTGCCAAAGGTTTCGTAGTCGTGGAATAAAAAAGTCGGGCGAGCGGCAGAGTCAGACACCAGTAATACCATCCTGTTAAAAAATGACGTCACTATGGTAAACGATCGTGCGGGTCAGACCGAATAAAAAGCGCCGCCGCGGCGCAAATTTGCGAGACCGCTTCCGCGTAAAACCTGCGTTCTGTCACATTTTTTTGCAATTAAGCCAGGTAACGACATCAGAACTCCCGTAAAAAGGTCATCGATTTTTAATGACCTGAGGATATACCGTTGAAACGCCGTCTGTTTATTGCTGTTTCTTTACTCGCTTCGAGTGTCTCATCTGCTTTTGCGGCCGAACCACTGGATTTTTCGCCGCAGCCTCCGGCCATCCAGGCTGGCTCCTGGGTGCTGATGGATTACACGACTGGTCAAATTTTAACGGCGGGCAACGAACATCAGCAACGTAACCCGGCGAGCCTCACCAAGCTGATGACGGGTTATGTGGTGGATCGGGCCATTGATAGCCACCGCATTACCCCGGATGACATCGTCACCGTAGGGCGTGACGCATGGGCAAAGGGCAACCCGGTTTTTGACGGTTCGTCGCTGATGTTCCTGAAAGAGGGCGATCGCGTCACCGTGCGTGACTTAAGCCGCGGTCTGATTGTCGATTCCGGCAACGATGCCTGCGTGGCGCTGGCCGATCACGTGGCTGGCGGGCAGCCGCAGTTTGTGAAGATGATGAACGACTACGTGCAGAAGCTGAACATGCGTGATACGCACTTTGAAACCGTCCACGGTCTGGACGCGCCGGGCCAGCACAGCTCGGCCTATGACCTGGCCGTGCTCTCCCGGGCCATCATTCACGGTGAGCCAGAGTTTTATCATATGTACAGCGAAAAGAGTCTCACCTGGAACGGCATCACCCAGCAAAACCGTAACGGCCTGCTGTGGGATAAAACCATGAACGTGGACGGCCTGAAAACGGGGCATACCTCAGGAGCAGGCTTTAACCTTATTGCCTCCGCGGTGGACGGTCAGCGTCGTTTGATTGCGGTGGTGATGGGAGCGGACAGCCCGAAAGGGCGCGAGGACCAGGCGCGTAAGCTACTGCACTGGGGACAACAGAACTTCGATACGGTGCAGATCCTGCATAACGGTAAAAAAGTGGGAACAGAGCGTATCTGGTACGGCGATAAAGAACAGGTGAAACTGGGCACCGACCAGGACTTCTGGCTGGCCCTGCCGAAAGCGGAAGTACCGAACATCAAAGCCAAATACGTGCTGGATAAAAAAGAGCTGGAAGCACCGATTGCCGCGCATCAGCGGGTCGGGGAGATCCAGCTCTATGACCGCGACAAAGTCGTGGCGCACTGGCCTCTGGTCACTCTGGAAGCCGTTGATAAGGGAGGCGTATTCTCACGCCTGAGCGATTATCTTCACCACACGCTTTAACCGCTGATGGGCAGACTGGCAGGGTTGCGAGTCTGCTCACATAATAAACACTCCTCGTTTGCCGATAATAGAAATCCTGCTTTATAGTGTATAAATATACAGTGCTAATCGGAGGCAGCATGGACTACAGCATCAAGCAGCAACAGAAACGTAAGATTGCGGGTTTTCATCTTGTTGGGCCGTGGGAAAAAACGGTCAAGCAGGGCTTTGAACAGCTGGTCATGTGGGTAGACGGGCGTCACATTGAGCCGCTGGAGTGGGTGGCGGTCTATTACGATAACCCCGATGAGGTTCCGGCAGAAAAACTGCGCTGCGATACGGCCGTTACCGTACCGGATGATTTCGTCATCCCGGAAAACAGCGAAGGGGTGATGATGACCGAAATCGCGGCCGGTGATTATGCCGTGGCGACGGCGCGCGTGGAAAACTACGACTTTGCAACCCCGTGGTATCAGTTCTTTAATTCCCTGCTGCAGGATAATAAATATCAGATGGTGCTTAAGCCCTGCTTTGAGCGCTATCTCAATGATGGCAACGCGGACGGCTACTGGGATATTGAAATGTTTATCGCGGTAGAGCACAAAACGGTTTAAGCCTGCTCAATGAAGGGTTTTTCAGCCGGGAGCGATCCGCCCGGCTGAAAACACAGTACAATTGTGATTTGCCGTGTTGCTGGAGAGCGGGTGTGCGTCCCGACAAATCATTAACCCCTTTTGAAATTCGCTTATATAAACATTACCGCGTGGTGCACGGGTGTCGCATCGCGCTGGCGTTCGTGTTGACCTTTGTACTGGTCAGGTTGCTGGATATACCGGAAGGAACGTGGCCGCTGATCACGCTGGTGGTGGTGATGGGGCCAATCTCATTTTGGGGAAACGTTGTCCCGCGCGCCTTCGAGCGAATAGGTGGTACCGTGCTTGGCTCTGCCCTGGGGCTGATTGCCCTGAAGCTTGAGCTCATCTCATTTCCAGTGATGCTGGCATGGTGCGGTGCCGCCATGTTCCTGTGCGGCTGGCTGGCGCTGGGCAAACGGCCTTATCAGGCGCTGCTGATTGGTATCACTCTCGCGGTCGTGGTCGGCGCGCCAGCAGGGGATATGACCACGGCGATGTGGCGAAGCGGGGACGTTATTCTGGGCTCGCTGCTCGCCATGCTGTTTACCGGCATCTGGCCGCAGCGGGCTTTTCTGCACTGGCGTATCCAGATGGCTAACTACGTCACGGCGTTTAACCGCGTCTACCAGGCGGGGTTTTCACCGAATCTGGTTGAGCGTCCCCGGCTGGAAAAGCATCTGCAAACCATCCTCAACGACGTGGTCAAAATGCGCGGCCTGATAGTACCAGCCAGTAAAGAGACCCATATTCAGAAAGCGATTTTCGAAGCTATCCAGACGGTCAGCCGCAATCTGGTGTGTATGCTTGAACTGCAAATCAACGCGCACTGGGCCACGCGTCCCAGCCATCTGTTGATGCTTAACGCCCAGACCCTCAAAGAGACGCAGATGATGACGCATCAGACCCTGCTGACCATCGCCCATGCGCTCTATGAAGGCAACCCGCAGCCCGTGCTGGCGAACAGCGAGCGGCTCAATGAAATCGTGGCGGAACTGAAGCAGTTAATCAACGAGCGGCAGGGCGATAACGTGGCGGAAACGCCCATTCACGGCTATGTCTGGCTGAGCCTGGAGCTGGCGCGACAGCTTGAGCTGCTATCGCACCTGATTTGTCGGGCGCTGCGCAAATAAAACGCGGATGTGACGCCTGCTGCTTCGATTCAGCAGCAATTGGGGTTATGATAGCTTTAAACGATATAGCCATTGTCATTCGCAGCCGCTGTCAGTAAGGTTATTGTTACAGCGGTTGCTTTAACGAATCCGAATCTCACATTATCAGGGGTGTAAAAAATGGAAACTATCAAGCCTTCGTTCCAGGATGTTCTGGAATTCGTCCGCCTGTTCCGCCGCAAAAACAAACTGCAGCGTGAAATCCAGGACGTTGAGAAGAAGATCCGTGACAACCAGAAACGTGTTCTGCTGCTCGACAACCTGAGCGACTACATCAAGCCGGGCATGAGCGTTGAAGCTATTCAGGGCATCATCGCCAGCATGAAGAGCGACTATGAAGACCGCGTTGATGATTACATCATCAAAAATGCCGAGCTGTCCAAAGAGCGTCGCGACATCTCCAAAAAGCTGAAAGTGATGGGCGAAATCAAAAACGCCGAAGCTAAAAGCGAATAATCGCAGCGAATTGTGAAAAAGGCTCTCTGGTGTCAGGGAGCTTTTTTATTTGACAATCAACGGTCCGCTGATTTGTAGGTCGGGTCATGCGCGGCCACCAGCCGACAATTCTACCCGACGCAGAAAAGCAAAAAGCCTGCTTCAAAAGCAGGCTTTTCAAATTTGGCTCCTCTGACTGGACTCGAACCAGTGACATACGGATTAACAGTCCGCCGTTCTACCGACTGAACTACAGAGGAATCGTTGTGGAGGCTTATCTTAGCGGCGAAAAAACTTTTGTCAAACCTGATCTTAGGTAAAATCGATTGATTGCCGATTCTGTCGTCAGTTTGTTGTAAATACACACATCTTTTTCAGGAAAATACTTTGCAGGATTAGCATTTCTCCCCCATCATTTGAAATGGAGTTTCAACTATTCTCGCTAAGGTCCATTTTGAACGTCACTGCCCCTCTGCGCCAGGCGATCGTGCGCACGCCATGGTACGCAAAACGTAAAAGCTATCGTGTTCTGTTCTGGCGTGAAATCACCCCTCTTGCCGTGCCTATTTTTCTGGAAAATACCTGCGTTCTGCTGATGGGAGTGCTGAGCACCTTCCTGGTAAGCTGGCTGGGGAAAGAGGCGATGGCGGGGGTCGGGCTGGCAGACAGCTTTAACATGGTGGTGATGTCATTCTTTGCCGCCATCGATCTCGGGACGACGGTTGTGGTGGCCTTTAGTCTCGGCAAGCTGGATCCCAAACGCGCGCGCGAGGCTGCACGTCAGTCGCTGATGATCATGACCCTCTTTTCGATTGTTCTGGCGGCGGTGATCCACTATTTCGGTAAAGATATTATCGATTTTGTCGCCGGGGAAGCCACGAACGAGGTCAAAGACCTGGCGCTGACCTATCTCGAAATGACCGTCTTAAGCTATCCGGCGGCGGCCATCGCGTTGATTGGCAGCGGCGCGCTGCGCGGGGCAGGTAACACCAAAATCCCGCTGCTGATCAACGGTGGGATGAATATCCTGAATATCATCATCAGCAGCGTGCTGATCTACGGCGCGTTCTCGTGGGATGGTCTGGGGTTCGTCGGGGCCGGGCTGGGATTAACCATTTCACGCTATATCGGTGCGGCGGCCATCATCGGGGTGCTGATGACGGGGATTACCCCCTCGCTGCGTCTTACGCTTAAGAGCTACTTCCGGCCCTTTAATTTCGCCATTATCTGGGAAGTGATGGGGATTGGTATTCCCGCGAGCATTGAATCCGTGTTGTTCAACGGTGGGAAGCTGCTCACGCAGATGTTTGTCGCCGGAATGGGCACCGACGTTATCGCCGGTAACTTTATCGCCTTCTCCATCGCCTCGCTGATTAACCTGCCGGGTAACGCCCTTGGGTCGGCATCAACCATCATCACGGGGAAACGGCTCGGGAAAGGGCAGATAGGCCAGGCGGAGCGGCAGCTGCGCCATGTGTTCTGGCTGTCGACGATTGGGCTGACGCTGATCGCCTGGGGCACAGCGCCGTTTGCCGGGCTGATGGCCGCGTTCTATACCCACGAAGATGACGTGAAAGAGGTGGTGAAGATCCTTATCTGGCTCAACGCCGCCTTTATGCCCATCTGGGCGGCATCCTGGGTGTTGCCTGCCGGGCTGAAAGGGGCGCGCGATGCCCGTTTTGCCATGTGGGTGTCCATGCTTGGCATGTGGGGGTGTCGCGTTGTGGCGGGCTATACGCTGGGTGTGGTGCTGGGCTGGGGCGTGGTGGGCGTCTGGCTGGGGATGTTCCTTGACTGGGCCGTACGCGGGGCGCTGTTCTACTGGCGCATGGTCAGTGGGCGCTGGCTGTGGAAATATCCGCGACAAAATGCCTGACAAATGCGCGAAATGGAGAATAATTCGGCAAACGATCGGAAATATGCATTCTGCCTTTGACATCATCGGGGAGCATCGATAATATGCGCCCCGTTCACACGATTCCTCTGTAGTTCAGTCGGTAGAACGGCGGACTGTTAATCCGTATGTCACTGGTTCGAGTCCAGTCAGAGGAGCCAAATTTGAAAAGCCTGCTTTTGAAGCAGGCTTTTTGCTTTTCTGCGTCAGGTAAATGCAAAACGGCAACTAGGTTGCCGTTTTTAGTGTTTTCACCCTCTCCCGTGGGAGAGGGATGGGGTGAGGGCATCATACCGCACGAAATTACACACGAACCGGCGCCGTTGCCTCCTTGAGCCACGAACGCGCCTCGCTATTCACCAGCGGTGACAGCGCCTCCCGTACCTGCTGGTGATACTCATCCAGCCACTGCTTTTCCTGCTCGCTCAACAGCTGCAATTCCACTTGGCTTAGATCGATCGGGATCAGCGTCAGAGAAGCAAATTTGCAAAACCCCGGACGGCTCTCCACTATCTCCACCTGGTTTTCAATACGGATACCGTGGCTATCGCCCAGATAGTATCCCGGCTCAATGGTCATGATGTTCCCTGCCACCAGCGGCCACGGGTTGACCTTTTTGGCGATGCGATGCGGGTTTTCGTGGATCAGAAGCTGGTGGCCCACGCCGTGCCCGGTACCGTGATCGTAATCCAGCCCCATCTCCCACAGCGGACGACGCGCGAAAGCATCCAGCTGGTGCCCCTGCGTACCGGAAGGGAACTGCAGGGTAATCAGCGACAGGAAGCCTCTCAGCACGGCGGTGTAGTGCAGACGCTGCTGCGAGGGGACATTACCCCACGCCAGCGTGCGCGTGGCATCGGTGGTGCCGTTAGCGTACTGACCGCCCGAATCGTTCAGGTAAAAATGGTTATGGCCGATGGGCTTGTTGCTGGCCTCGCTTGAATGATAGTGGCACATCGCCGCATTGCTCGAAGAGGCGGAAATGGTCGCGAAACTCTGCTCGATAAAACCGGGCTGCTGTTTGCGAAATGCCAGCTGCTGCGCCTGCACTTCCAGCTCCGTTAGCGGTTGTCCCGCCGCCGCACGCAGCGGCACTTCGCGGCTCAGCCAGGCCAGGAAGTTGACCCACGCGGCGCCGTCCTGGAGATGGCACTCGCGATACCCTGCCAGCTCGACCGGGTTTTTGGTAGCCTTAATGAGGGTAATGGGATCGGTTCGCCAGACAATTTCACCGCGCGGTTCAATGGCAAAGCGCAGGGCCACCGGCGCGGAGTCGGCATCAACCATCACCCGCTTCCCTTCAGCAAGTTGCTGACAGCGTTCAATAAAGGTGTCTTGCGACGCAATCGTGAAGGCGTTCAGAACTGCATCAGGGAGTTCTGCGAGCTTATTATCGTTAACAAACCACTCAACGCGGCCGTCGCGACCGAGCAGGGCAAATGAGAGCGGTACCGGACTGGTGGGGATATCTGAGCCGCGCACGTTGAGCAGCCACGCAATGTTATCCGGCAGCGTAACGGCCAGGTAGTCAGCGTTGTTCGCGGCCAGCACGGCGGCAATGCGCTGACGTTTGTCTTCGCTGCTTTCACCGCTTATCGCAACCGGCATCTCACGGATAAGCCCCGCCGGTGCGGCAGGGCGATCGGTCCATAAGGCGTCAAACGGTGACGCGTTCAGCGGCACGAGCGTGCACGGTGTGGCAGACAGCTGCGTAAACTCGGTATTCGTCATCAGCATTGGGTCAAAACCGATGCGCGTGCCCGCCTCGACGTTGGTCGTCAGCCAGTCTGCCAGCGGCTCGTTGTGCAGATGGTGGATCTCAACCTCATCCATATTCACCTGAACGCGGGCCTGCACCTGATAGCGCCCGTCGACGAACAGCAGCGCTTTATCCCTCAGTACCAGCGCGACGCCAGCAGAGCCGTTAAAGCCTGTCAGCCAGGCCAGCCTTTCGTCGTTCGACGCGCAATTCTCGCTTTGCCAGGCATCGGTGCGCGGAACGATCATCCCGTCGAGGCTGTTTTCCTGAAGCCACTGACGCAGGGCAGAGAGCGGAGTAGGGGTGTGCATGGTTTTTCCTTATTGTTATTAGCGGAACGGCGGCTCGTTGAAGGTGCGCAGCTTGCGTGAATGCAGTCGGTCGCCTTCCGCCCGCAGCAGGTCGATGGCGCGAATGCCGATCTGCAAATGTTCGGAAATCGCCCCTTCATAGAAACGGTTGGCCTGACCCGGCAGCTTAATTTCGCCGTGCAGCGGCTTATCGGACACGCACAGCAGCGTGCCGTAAGGAACGCGGAAGCGATACCCCTGGGCGGCGATGGTGGCGCTCTCCATATCAATCGCCACCGCTCGGCTCAGGTTGAAGCGCAGCGCGGAGGCGGAGTAACGCAGCTCCCAATTGCGGTCATCCGTCGTCACTACCGTACCGGTACGCAGGCGCTGTTTGACCTCTTCACCCGGCATGCCGCTGACCTCTTTGGTGGCGTCGTAGAGCGCGCGCTGTACTTCGGCGATGCTCGGGATTGGGATATCCGGCGGCAGTACCGCATCCAGCACGTGGTCGTCGCGCAGATAAGCGTGGGCCAGCACGTAATCGCCAATCAGCTGGCTTTCGCGCAGGCCGCCGCAGTGGCCAATCATCAGCCACACGTCGGGGCGCAGCACCGCCAGATGGTCACAGATGGTTTTGGCGTTCGACGGGCCGACGCCGATGTTGATCAGGGTGATCCCCTGACCGTCGGCGGTGATCAGGTGCCAGGCGGGCATCTGGTGTTTTTTCCACGCCAGGTCGGAAATGGCCTGCTCGGGGGCTTCGGTCTCGGCGGTGATCCAGATCCCGCCCGCGCAGGAGAGGGCGATATATGGACTGTCCGGATCAAGGATCTGGCTACAGCCCCAGCGAACGAACTCGTCCACGTAGCGGGTGTAGTTGGTAAACAGCACAAACGGCTGGAAATGCTCGGCGGGCGTGCCGGTGTAGTGGCGCAGGCGCGCCAGGGAGAAATCCACCCGACGGGCGTCAAAATGCGACAGGGGGGAAAACTCTGCCGGGTGATAAATCCCGTCAGCCGTCTCATCGCCAATCTGTGACAGCTCGGTCGTTGGGAAGTGGCGGGTCAGTCCCGCGCTCATGGAGCGGTCAAGAGTTAGCGCCGAACCGTCAATCACGTACGGGTACGGGATCTCGTGCTGTGAAGGCTCCACGGCAATGTGCGCGCCGTAATCCTGATACAACAGCGTTAGCTGCTCTTCCAGATAGGGGCGGAACAGTGCAGGGCGGGTGACGGTGGTGCTGTAGCAGCCGGAGTGGGTAAAACGGGCGTAGGCGCGGGTTTTCGGCGTCGTGCTTGCGCTGCCGTCCCAGGTCACAGAGAGCGATGGATAAACAAAAAGGCCTTCGTTTCTGGCCTTTTGATCGGGAAGTTTCCCCGTTTCGATATATTCGCTGATGGCGCTGCGCAGCGCGTTGACGGACTGTTCATACAGCGCGTCGAGTTTTTCCAGCGCCTGAGCCGGGGTCAGGCTGGAGCCCTTATTATTCATCTCTGTCTCCTTGTTCCACAGGTGTGCGACTCTACCCGATAGTATGTCACACGCCTGTTAAACAAAAGGGAGATCAGGCGTGGCTCGTCCCTTTCATCAGAAGCGCCGTCGCTGCCGACAGCAGGCAGCCGGCCAGCAGATAAATCGCCACGCTGTGCCAGTTACCGCCGGAGAAGGTCACCAGCGCGGCGGCGATAAACGGCGTAAACCCGCCGCCGACCACGCTTGCCACCTGGTAGCCCACGCCCGCGCCGCTGTAGCGGTAGCTGGCACCGAACAGTTCGGTAAACATCGGCTGCTGCACGCAGACCACCATATCGTGGGCGATGTTCGCGAGCATAATGGCGAAGAAGACAATCCAGAACACAGACTGAGCCTCCAGCGCCATAAAGAACGGCCAGGCGCTGAGGGTGCCAATCAGCGCCCCGGTGATATAGACGCGGCGGCGACCAAACCGGTCCGCCAGCCAGGCGAAGCAGGGGATGGTCAGACAGCTGATTCCGCCGACCAGCAGGCCAATATTCAGGAACAGTTCGCGCGGCAGGCCGAGATTCTGCGTCGAGTAGTTCAGCGCAAAGGCGGTGACGATATACATCGTCAGCAGCTCGCACAGGCGCAGGGCGATGATTTTCAGAAAAGCGCCAGGGTGCCGAATCAGGGCTTCCATCACCGGCAGCCGCTTTTTGACGGACGGCTCCTCACGCTGTTGCTGTTCGAACTCTGCCGACTCATCCATCCCGTTGCGGATCCACAGCGCGGCAATCACCAGCACGATGCTGAAGATAAACGGGATGCGCCAGCCCCAGCTCAGAAACTGCTCGTCGGTGGTGAGCTGGCTGATTAACGATACCAGCCCGGTGGAAAGCAACAGCCCGACGCCGTAGCCGACCTGCACGCCGCTGCTGTAAAACGCTTTCTTGTTTTTTGGCGCGCTCTCAACGGATAACAGCGCCGCGCCGCCCCATTCGCCGCCCACGGCGAAGCCCTGAATGGCGCGTAATGTCACCAGCAACACCGGCGCCCACCAGCCGATGGCGGAAAACGACGGGAGAATGCCAATCAGCGCGGTGGCGATCCCCATCATCCAGACGGTAAGCATCAGCATGCGCTTGCGGCCAAGCCGGTCGCCGAAGTGGCCGAAAATCACCCCGCCCAGCGGGCGAAACAGAAAGCCGACGCCGAAGGTGGCAAACGCGGCGAGCGTGCCCATCGCAGGGCTGACCTGGGGAAAAAACTCGCGGTTAAACACCAGCGCGGCGGTAATGCCGTAAAGCAGAAAATCATACCAGTCGACGACGGCACCTGCGAAGCTGCCGAGTGCAGCGCGGCGGGCGCGATTGAGCGAAGGTGTCTCCTCGTTGGGACGATCGGAGATGAGGGTGGAGTCCATAGTTATCCTGTCCGTACTGTTTTTTATTATTGGTATAAGAAAAGGTCACTCACATAGCAGCCGTCATATAAACGGAACCTATGAGACTACCGCGACAAAACGCCTGAGAAAACGTTTTTATCTTTCCGGAAGGCGCTGAATAAATAAATTTCATCTTCCCCTGCCTCAAGATAAATCAGTCTGTTTGGCTCCGGTTCGTGCTGAATGGATTACAGTAATAGATACCGCTGCGTGACTAAAGCTGAGGGAAAAACGATGCAACGTAACTTTTCGGCGTTCTGGATGGTCCTGTTTTTATTCGCCGCACCGCTTCATGCCGAGCCGAAAGTCTATGGCGAACAGCGTATTAGCGGCTGGTGGAATGCGCTGACGGATGATATCTCCCAGACCTGGGAAGAGCCGCAACGTTACGATTTGTACTTGCCGTTTCTGAGCTGGCACGCCCGCTTTATGTACGATAAAGAAAAAACCGACAATTACAACGAAATGCCGTGGGGCGGCGGCCTGGGCGTGTCCCGCTATAACGAAGAGGGCAACTGGAGCGCGCTTTTCGCAATGATGTTCAAGGACTCGCACAACGAATGGCAGCCCGCGATGGGCTATGGCTGGGAGAAGGGCTGGTATCTGGATAATGCCAAAGATTTCCGCCTTGGGCTCGGTGCCGCCGCGGGCATCACGGCGCGAGATGATTTTGCGAACTATGTGCCTCTGCCGTTCATCTTCCCACTGTTTTCTGCCGGCTATAAGCGCGTTACCGTCCAGTTCACCTATATTCCCGGAACGTATAACAACGGCAACGTGCTTTTTGCCTGGCTGCGCTTAGGCTTTTAAAGGGTGATCACCTTTTTTGCCACGGCGTTAGACAATACCAGCATGGAGAAGAGAACAGAGGTGACGAACGTAAGCACAATCAGCGCCAGCTTCATGCCGAGAGAGGTCACCGGTATCAGCGCCGTCAGCAGATGAAACACCGAGTAGTGCACAATATATACGCCGGTCATCGTTTTGCTGATGGCGGCCAGAATGGACTCCTTTAATTCAGCATTGCGGCGAAAGCGCACGCCGTTCGCCGCAATCACCAGGGCAATAATCAGGATGTAGATCTGCGAGCCGGTGAGAATAAAGGCGTTTCTGTCGGCCTTAAACAGGGCAAAAAAGAAGTGGCGCTCGTAAAACCAGGTGAAGAGATAGATAAACGGGATGGCGACAACCGCCGCCCGAACCACGTTTTTGCGGCTTATCCACTCGGCCACTTTTGGGTCGCAGAAGAGCTGCCCGGTCAGATAAAACAGCAGCCATGTCCACAGCCGATACTGCGGCGAAAGCGAAAGGACGTGCGTTTCAGGATAAAGCGCCGATAGCAGATCGTATCCGTAGGAAAAGCACAGCAGAGCAGCAATCGCGCCGCAGAACAGCGATCTCCGCTGGCTAAGCCACTCCACCGCCGGGTGGAAGGTGTAAATCACCACAAAGGCGAACACGAACCATGGCTGAATTAAATACCCGCGCTGATAAGGCTCCCACAGGTAGTAGATGGTTATCCAGAACAGAAAAACAATCACCAGACTTTTTATTTTACCCAGCTGCCAGCGCGTGCCGTGCCGGGATTGCCCGTCGAGATAGCCCGACACCACAAAAAACAGCGGCGTGGCGATGGTCGAGATAAAGGTTAAAAAGCCCAGGATCCAGTGATAGTCATAGTCATAATGATCCCAGGTATTGTAGATGGTGAAGAAGGTGACCGCCGTCATACAGCCCAGCGTCTTGATAATGTTCAGCCCTGTCGCATTCATTGTTGTTTGGCTTCGTCCTTACGATGGAAACACGCATAGATCACGGGGAGTACCAGTAGCGTCAGGATTGTAGCAAACCCCAGTCCAAACATAATCACAACGGCCATGCTCTGGAAGAAAACATCCAGCAGCAGCGGTGCCAGGCCAAGTACGGTCGTGAACGCGGTGAGCAGGATAGGGCGCAGGCGCGAGGTGGCGGCATAAACGATCGCGCTGTGCTGATCCTTGTGCGTTTTCTGCTGTTCAATCTCTTCCACCAGCACGATGCCGTTGCGGATGAGCATTCCGCTCAGGCTCAGCAGACCAATCAGCGCCATAAAGCCAAAGGGAATGCCGGTAATTAAAAATCCTGGCGTGACGCCAATCAACGCCAGCGGTACGGTTAGCCAGATCGCGACGGCATTTTTTACCGAGCTGAACATCAGCACCGTAATGACAAACATCACCAGATACCCGAGAGGTAGCGTAGTGAACAGCCCTTGCTGCGCTTCGCTGGAGTTTTCCGCGTCGCCCCCCCACTCGATGCTGTAGCCGTGTGGCAGGGGAAGGGCATCCACCTGCGGCTTCACGCGGGCGAGAATATCACCGGAGGTTTGCTGGCTCAGCGGGTTCGGATCCGTCTGAACCGTCAGTACCCGCGAGCGGTCGCGTCGAAGGATGAGCGGATCTTCCCACTCCAGGGTGAAGCTGCTAACGACGTTACTCAGCGGGAGATACTGCTGCCGCGCATGGCTCCACACCAGCACGTTGTTCAGGTGGCTGGCGTCCAGCCTTTCGCTTTCCGGAGGCCTCACCACCACGGGCAGCAGGTCACTGCCTTCCCGATACAACCCCGCCCGGCTGCCGGAGAAATTCATCTCCAGCGCGTTGTCGACGTCCTGCTTATCCACGCCAAGCTCGCGTCCCAGCGCGGCGACGTACTGTGGACGGATCACTTTGCTGCGGTTTTGCCAGTCGTTTCGGACGCTCCCCGTGGCCGGGTCGCGCGCCAGGATATCGTCCACCTGGCTGGCAATCAGACGCAGCCTGTCAGGATCCGAGCCTTTAATGCGCACTTCAATGGCGCTGTCGCCGGAGGGCCCAAACATCACCCGTTTCGTGCTGGCGTTGACCTGCGGGTAGTTACGCGCGATGTACTCATCCACGTAGCGCGTCAGCGCGGAGATGCTGCGCTGGTCATCCATACGCACCATGATCTGCGCGTAGTTGCTGTACTGCCGCTGTCCGCTGTAGGTCAGAATAAAGCGCATGCTCCCCTGACCAATGGTCGAGACGGTGGTTTCCACGCCGGGCCGTCCCTTGATGGTTTTCTCAATGTCGCCGGTCATTTTCTCGGTCCATTTGATATCTGTCCCGTAGGGTAACCAGAGGTCGACAAAGAAAATCGGCGTATTGGACGACGGGAAAAAGTTTTGCCGCACCGCGCCAAACCCCCAGACAGACGCGGCCAGCAGGGCGGCCATCACTACCAGCGTCGGCGCTTTATGGTGCAGCAGTGCGTTCAGCAGGTGCTGGTAAAGGCGGTAGAGACGTTTGTCGTAAGGATCTGACTCGTCAGTAGTGTCCGGTGCGCTGTCGTTTTTAAACAACCACCACTTAATCAGCACCGGGGTGAGGGTGAGCGCCGAGAACCAGCTCAGCATCAGGGAAATCAGCAGCACCTGGAACAGAGATTTACAGTATTCCCCGGTGGAATCCTGCGATAACCCGATAGGAGCAAACGCAAGGATGGCGATCACCGTCGCCCCCAGCAGCGGCAGGGCGGAGCGGCGGATGATGTTGTTTACGGCGGTTAACAGCGGGGAGCCCTGCTGCCGGGCAATCAACACCCCTTCGACAATCACGATGGCGTTATCCACCAGCATGCTGAGGGCGATAATCAGCGCCCCGAGCGAGATGCGCTGTAGCTCAATGCCACACAGATACATAATCAGCAGCGTGCCCAGCACGTTAAGGGCGAGAGAAACCGCGATGATGATCCCGCTGCGTACCCCCATAAAGATCAGCAGCACGCCGATGACAATCGCCAGCGCCATCAGGAAGTTAATAATAAAACCGTTAACAGAATGGCCCACTTCGGCTGCCTGATCGTAAAACAGATCTATCTGTATGCCTGCCGGTTTTTCCGCCGACATCTGGTTTAGCTTCGCCTCAAGCGCGTGGCCCACGTCGATCACGTTCACGCCGGGAATAAACGAGACGCCCATGGTGACGGCTTTTTTGCCGTTGGCATGGTAGATACTGGCGGGCGATTCGTTCAGCCCGCGCGACAGCGTGGCGATATCCCGCAGGCGCGTCGCCGCCCCGGTACCGGAAGGCGTGATGATGAGATCCGCCAGTTCATCAAGATTCTCGAACTCACCGGTGGGGTGTAGACGAATGGATTCGCTGCCCGAGGTGATTTCTCCGGCGCTGGAAACGACGTTGAGCCTGCTGAGCAGGGCGGAAAGCTGGTTCAGCGTAATGCCGCGCGCGGCCATTTTGGTCAGAGAGATATCGATGTTGATCTGTTGGCTAATGGCCCCGCCGATGGCGACCTTCGCGACGCCGGGGACCAGAATCAACGCACGGCGCAGCTGCTCCGCATATCTCACCAGTTCAGGATTACTGAATTCATCCCCGGAAATGGCGAAGAAGAAGCCGAATACGTCGCCGAAATCGTCATTCACAAAGGGCGTGACGACGCCGGGCGGGAACTGACGCGAGGCATCGCCCACGCGGCGGCGCAGCTCATCCCAAATCTGCGGCAGTTCGTTCGAGTGATAGCGTGAAGCGATGTTAACGGTGATTTGCGACAGCCCGTTTGAAGAGATGGAGCTCACGTTGTCCAGATAAGGCAGCTGCTGAAGGGCATTCTCCAGCGGCAGCGTCACTTCTTCTTCAACCTGCTGAGCGGATGCGCCTGGGTAGTGGGTGACCACCACTGCGGTTTTGATGGTAAAGGCGGGATCTTCCAGCCTGCCGATATTCAACAGGGCGAAAATCCCCCCCATGCCCAGCAGCAGAATCGTTAGCCAGACGCGAACCGGGTTATTAATAAATTGACGAGTGATATCCATTACAGTCCCCGCTCACGCGTCCAGATACGCACCGGCTGGTTAGCATGGAGCTCTCCCACGCCTGCGGCCACCACGCGCTCGCCCGCCTTAAGCCCGCTGGTGATCGTCACGCCTTCGGTTATCACTTGACCCACGCTGACCTTGCGGTCTTCAAGATGGAGCGTGTCGCCTTCTCCCGCCACAACCCAGACGTGCGGCTCATTGCGTGGGCTGTTGTCCGGGTTAAAGACGGCCTCAACCGGTACAACCAGCGCCTGAGCGCCCGCGCCAGCCGGGAGGTTGGTTAAATTGATGGTAACCGTACCGCTTACGCCACCGACGGCGGGAAAATCCTCTGGTCGCGGCATGGTCAGTATCACCTGCCAGGTCAGGGTATTACTGTCGCTGCTGCCCGAGTGCTCTTTGTAGACGGCGGTAAATTCCCGATCCGGAATGGCGTTAATTCTCACTACCGGACGATACTGCGCGTTGCGGATATCAAAGGTCTTAAACAGGTTTTCAGGGATGCTGAACACCACGTCAAGCAGATCGGTGCGGGTTAACGTCGCGATGGGCTGACCAGCAGACACCACCTGATGGTTTCGGACATGTACGCTGGCCGCCGTCCCGCTGAAGGGGGCGACGAGCGTCATCTGATTCAACTCTTCTCGGGCAATCTGCAGCGCCGCATTCGCCGAATCGCGGTTTGCACGCTGCACGTCCATTTCGGCTTTCGAAATCGCCTGGCGGCCCGCCAGCGTCTGGAAGCGATCGAACTGCCTCTGGGCCAGCGTCGCCGCCGTCTGCCTGTCGTTAACCCGCTGCTGGGCTTCACGGGCGTTCAATCTTGCAAGCTGTTGGCCCTGCTTGATGGCTGCGCCCTGACGCACATCGAGCGCTTCAATTTGACCAGCGCGCTTGAAGGAAAGGTCTGTGGCATCGCCCGATTCAATGCGGGCGGGAAAAACGCGCTGCTGGGCATGACCGGGAACCGTCACCTCCGCCACTTTAACCATTCTGGGCAGGGGGGAGGCTTGTTCAGGTTTAGGATCGCACGCTGTGAGCGTTAACAAAACGAACGGTAAAAGAGAGAGGTAGCGGTTCACTGTATTCCCCTAATAAATAACTGTTTTATTTATTCCATAACCTGGACAGGGGTGACACTATTCTGCCAGAACAGTGACGACCATATAGGTAAATAAACCAATCGCCGTGCTGGCGATAATGGCAAGCGCAATAAACATACCCAGTCGGATCAGGCTTATGCCATACATACATTCCTCCATGAGCCGGAAGCGGTAACTCACTATGAGCATAGTCGGCGAAAAGATAAATGTTAAATAACCATTAGCAGCGGGGACGCGCTAAACCTGAAATTCCTGTGCTACGTTTAATATTATTCATCTCTTTTACCGTAACTGGCATTAAGGGCAACCCCCTGCATTTAATGCGTTTTTTTGCTTCATTCACTCTCATGTTGGTTATAAAAAGGATGCTCGATATGTATAAAAACATTCTCGTTCCGGTGGATGTCTACGAGACAAGCCTGGCGGATAAAGCGTTGCAGCATGCACAGTTTCTGGCGCAAAGCGCATTGGGTGACATTCATTTGCTGCACGTCATGCCAAAATTTTCAGCCGAGCTGACGCGCGGTTTTATTTCAGATGCGCGAAAGATGGATGAATATATGATTAATAATTCAAAAGAAAAACTGTCTGACCTGGTCAAAAAATTGAATATGCCAGAAGAGCGCGTTCACCTCCATGTTCGTAGCGGAAATGTTCGTGATGAGGTTATTAAGCTGGCGGATGAACTTGCTGCTGGCGCGATTATCGTCGGCTCCCGCAATCCAAATATTCAAACCCATTTGTTAGGATCGGAGGCGGCAAGTATTGTCCGTTACGCCCATGTTCCTGTTTTCGTTATTCGTTAATTTCATGAAAGCAAGGTGATTTCTGAATAGAACCTGAGGAAGTAACAATGAAAACAGGAAAACCTGAACGTCCGTATTATCAACAAACCGTTGATGAAACCCTGTCGAATATCCACTCCACTCTGGAAGGACTTAGCGGCACTGAGGCATCAGCCCGACTTCAGCAGCATGGTGAGAATGCATTGCCGCAAAAAAAGGGCAAACCCGCCTGGCTGCGCTTCCTGGCGCATTTTAACGATGTACTGATTTACGTTCTGCTGGTGGCCGCGTTGCTTAAGCTCTTTATGGGCCACTGGGTAGACATGTTTGTGATCCTTGGGGTTGCCATCATTAACGCGCTGATTGGCCATATCCAGGAGAGCAATGCTGAAAAATCGTTGCAGAGTATTCGCAATATGCTCTCCAGCGAAGCCGTGGTGGTACGACAGGGGAATCATGAAACGATCCCCACCACGGCGCTGGTCCCGGGCGATATCGTGGTGATCCGCGCCGGGGATCGTATCCCTGCGGACCTGCGCGTAATTGAAGCGCATAACCTTCGCGTGGAGGAGGCCATCCTGACTGGCGAATCCACCGTTGTTGAGAAAAACAGCGATGCGTTAAGCGGGGAACTGCCCTTAGGCGATCGCTATAATCTGCTCTACTCAGGCACCACCGTCAGCTCCGGCGGCGGTAAAGGCGTGGTGGTGGCCACCGGGGGGGAGACCGAGCTTGGCCACATCAACCAGATGATGTCCGACATTGAAAAGCACCGCACGCCGCTGATGGTGCAGATGGACAAGCTCGGTAAGACCATCTTCATCACTATCCTGGTGATGATGTTAGCGCTGTTCGTCTTTAGCCTCCTGTTCCGGGATATGCCGGTTTCTGAACTGGTGCTGTCGCTTATCAGCCTCGCCGTTGCCGCCGTGCCGGAAGGCCTGCCGGCCATCATTTCCATCATCCTTTCGCTTGGCGTACAGGCCATGGCGCGTCGCAAGGCCATTATTCGCAAGTTGCCCACGGTGGAAACCCTGGGCGCAATGACGGTCATCTGCTCGGATAAAACCGGCACCCTGACGATGAATGAAATGACGGTCAAAGCGGTGATTACCGCTGACACGACCTATCGCGTGGAGGGCGACAGCTACGAACCGGTGGGGAATATTCACCCCGTAGATGACCCGACGCCCGTCAGCGTGACCCAGGGTTCCCTGCTGGAACGCTACCTGCGCACCATTGACCTCTGTAATGACAGCCAGCTGATCAAAGACGAGCAGGGGCTGTGGAAAATCACCGGAGGACCAACCGAGGGTGCCCTGAAGGTGCTGGCGGCGAAAATCCCGCTCCCACCGCTTGATACGGAAATGCGCAGTAAAATCCCGTTTGATTCGCAGTATAAATATATGTCCACGCTGTATCGGCTGGGTGATGAAGAGGTGATTTTAATTACCGGCGCGCCGGACGTCCTGTTCCGCCTCTGCCAGCACCAGCAGACGAATGACGGACTGCAGCCGTTCGATCAACCTTACTGGGAAGGGAAGATTGAAGAGTATGCCCGGGAAGGGCTGCGCATGGTGGCGGCGGCCTGGAAACCTGCCCGCGAGGGACAGCGCGATCTGGATCACCCGGACCTCCATGATGGCGTGATCCTGCTGGGTATTGCAGGAATGATGGATCCGCCGCGTCCGGAGGCCATCACCGCGATTGCCGACTGTCTGCAGGCCGGGATTCGCGTGAAAATGATCACCGGCGACCACCCGCAAACGGCCATGAGCATCGGGCAAATGCTGGGGATTGGTAACGCCGCAAGCGCGATCACCGGACGCGAGCTGGAGGCGATGGATGACCGTCAGCTGAGCGACGCCGCGCAGCAGTACGATATTTTCGCCCGAACCAGCCCGGAGGATAAATTCCGCCTCGTGCAGGCCCTGCAAAGTAAACAGGAAGTGGTGGGCATGACCGGGGATGGCGTAAATGATGCCCCAGCGCTCAAGCGGGCGGATGTGGGTATCGCCATGGGGATTAAGGGGACTGAGGTCACCAAGGAAGCCGCCGACATGGTGTTAACGGATGACAACTTTGCCACCATTGCCAGTGCGGTCCACGAGGGACGGCGGGTTTACGATAACCTGAAAAAAACGATTCTGTTCGTTATCCCGAGCAACATCGCGCAGGCTTTGCTGATCATCATCGCGCTGCTGGCGGGGAACCTGATTCCGCTGACGCCGGTCCTGATCCTGTGGATGAACATGGCGACGTCGGCAACCCTGTCGTTTGGCCTGGCGTTTGAAGCGGGTGAGAAGGACATCATGAACCGGCCACCGCGCAAGGCGAATCTGCATGTGATGGACGGCTACGCCATCTGGCGCGTGGTGTTTGTCGGTCTGATGATTGCCATTAGCGCCTTCGTGCTGGAAGCCTGGCTACAGCCGCGCGGCTACTCGGCGGAATTCATCCGCACCGTGCTGCTGCAAACCCTGGTGACCGCGCAGTGGTTCTACATGCTCAACTGTCGCGTTAATGACGGCTTCTCGCTGAGCAAAGGTCTGCTGGCGAATAAAGGGATTTGGATCGTGAGCGGCGTACTGCTGGCGCTTCAGCTTCTTATCATTTACGCCCCGTTCATGCAGATGCTGTTTGGTACCGAAGCGCTGCCGTTCCGCTACTGGGTCATCACCTTCCTGATTGGTTTTGTGATGTTCCTTATTGTCGAGGCGGAAAAAGTGCTGACGCGCAGATGGCGCAAAACCGAGGCGTAATAGCGTAAACTGAGAAAGCCTGCCTGAGTCCAGGCTTTCTCTTTTTTGAGCACAGGAAATTATGATGCGATTTACCTGGTTCGTCCTTACGCTGTGTGCCGCTGTACCCGGCGCGTTTGCCGTAACCTATACCTTACCGCCGGAAGGCAGTCGGCTGGTGGGAACCCCGATTACCATCACCGTTCCCGAGCGCAATACATTACCGCTTGAGGCCTTTGCTGCACAGCACGGGCTGGGGCTCAGCAATATGCTGGAAGCGAACCCGGGCGTGGATCCTTTTTTGCCCAAATCCGGCACCCGGCTGGTCATTCCTCAGCAGCTGATTTTACCCGACACCGTGCGCGAGGGGATTGTCGTTAACGTGGCGGAAATGCGTCTTTACTATTATCCACCGGGCAGCAATACCGTCGAAGTATTGCCCATCGGCATTGGTCAGGCCGGTCGCGAAACCCCGCGTAACTGGGTCACGGCGGTTGAGCGCAAGCAGGAGGACCCCACCTGGTCACCTACGCCGAACACGCGTCGTGCCTATGCGGCAGAGGGGAAAACGCTGCCCGCCTTCGTGCCCGCCGGGCCGGATAACCCGATGGGGCTGTATGCGATATATATCGGCAGGCTATATGCCATACACGGCACAAACTCCAATTTCGGCATTGGGCTGCGGGTGAGCCAGGGCTGTATTCGTCTGCGTAACAACGACATTAAATATCTTTTTGATAACGTCCCCGTGGGCACCCGCGTGCAGCTTATCGATCGGCCCGTTAAGGTGACCACGGAGCCGGACGGCAGCCGCTGGGTGGAGGTTCACGAACCGCTGTCGCGTAACCGGGCGGAATTTGAATCGAGCCGGAAAGTGCCTCTGCCCATCTCCGCCGCACAGCAGACACAGTTGATAAACGAGGGGGCGGGCGCTGAACTGGAACGGCGGTCGGGGATGCCGGTTAAAATCGGCATGTGAGGGCATAGTGCGGGCTGGTGCCCTCACCCCAACCCTCTCCCACGGGAGAGGGGGAACACACTAAAAACGGCAACCTAGTTGCCGTTTTGTATTTACCTTGCGCAGAAAAGCAAAAAGCCTGCTTTAAAAGCAGGCTTTTCAAATTTGGCTCCTCTGACTGGACTCGAACCAGTGACATACGGATTAACAGTCCGCCGTTCTACCGACTGAACTACAGAGGAATCGTGTGAACGGGGCGCATATTATCGACCTGCGTTCGCCTTGTCAAAGGGTGGATCAATGCCTTTTGATCGTTTGCTGACAAAATCGGCAAAATGATGTTTTTGACAGCGGAATGCACCGTAATGGTGCGGATATACCTCTAATGGGGCAGATCGTAAACTGCTGTTTCAGTAATAAATCACCCCTCCATGATTAGGTTTCCTTATTTTCAGGCGGTTAGCGAACAATTCAGACCGCACGATAAAAGTGGCATTCATATTGCAAAACCTGTTCAACAACGACAGCCGGTTCCGGCAATGCATTTCGAACAGGGGGCAAAATGAACTTAAGACGACTGAAATACTTCGTAAAAATCGTCGATATCGGCAGCCTGACTCAAGCGGCAGAAGTGCTGCACATCGCGCAGCCTGCGCTGAGCCAGCAGGTGGCTACTCTGGAAGGCGAGATGGATCAGCAGTTACTGATCCGCACCAAACGCGGCGTCACGCCAACGGAAGCAGGCAAGATCCTGTATACCCATGCCCGCACTATCCTGCGTCAGTGTGAACAGGCGCAGCTGGCGGTGAACAACGTGGGCCAGACCCTGAGCGGGCACGTTTCTATCGGGCTGGCGCCGGGAACGGCGGCGTCCTCTATCACCATGCCGCTTCTGCAGGCCGTGCGCGCCGAGCTGCCGGAAGTGCTGGTCTATCTGCATGAAAACAGTGGTTCTGTACTGAATGACAAGCTGCTCAACGGCCAGCTGGACATGGCGGTCCTTTACGATCGCTCCCCGGTTGCCGGGATCACCAGCCAGCCGCTGCTCAAGGAAGATCTCTACCTCGTGGGCACCCGCGACTGTCCGGGCCAGAGCGTCGATCTTACCGCCGTGGCAGAGATGAACCTCTATCTGCCGCGCGACTACAGCGCCGTGCGCGTGCGTGTGGACGAAGCGTTCTCCCTGCGCCGCCTGACGGCCAAAATCATCGGCGAAATCGACTCAATCTCCACGCTGACCGCAGCCATTGCCAGCGGAATGGGCGTCACCGTACTGCCGGAATCCGCCGCGCGCTCGCTGTGCGGTGCGGCAAACGGCTGGATGGCGCGGATCACCACGCCTTCGATGAGCCTGCCGCTGTCGCTGAACATGTCCGCTCGCGGCTCGCTTTCGCCGCAGGCGCAGGCGGTAAAAGAGATTTTAATGTCGCTGGTCAGCAAGCCGTCGCTTGAGAACCGTGAGCTCCAGCTCGTGAGCTGATATTCCATAAAAGCATAAGATGCTGGTTTTTATTATTTGTTCTGCAGCTCGGCTGACTCTAACAATAGAGCTATGTCAGATGCGCCGGAGTGAATCGTGAATTTCCAGCAACTTAAAATTATCCGTGAGGCGGCCAGGCGGGACTACAACCTGACCGAGGTCGCCAATATGCTTTATACCTCTCAGTCCGGCGTCAGCCGCCATATCCGCGAGCTGGAAGAGGAGCTGGGCATAGAGATCTTTATTCGTCGCGGCAAGCGGCTGCTCGGCATGACGGAGCCGGGTAAAGCATTGCTCACCATCGCGGAGCGGATCCTCAACGAAGCCAGCAACGTGCGTCGCCTGGCGGATCTCTTCACCAACGATGCCTCCGGCGTGCTCACCATCGCCACCACCCACACCCAGGCGCGCTACAGCCTGCCGCCGGTGATCAAAGCCTTCCGCGAACTTTTCCCTGACGTCCGTCTGGAGCTTATCCAGGGCACGCCACAGGAAATTGAAGGGCTGCTGCAAAACGGTGGGGCAGATATCGGCATTGCCAGCGAGCGGTTGAGCAACGACCCGCTGCTGGTGGCGTTCCCCTGGTTCCGCTGGTACCACAGCTTATTGCTTCCGGTCGATCATCCGCTGAATCAGGTCTCTCCCCTGACGCTGGAAGACATTGCGAAATGGCCGCTGATTACCTACCGCCAGGGGATCACCGGACGCTCGCGCATAGACGAGGCCTTCAACCGTAAAGGGTTAACGCCGGACATCGTGCTGAGCGCGCAGGACTCTGACGTGATCAAAACCTACGTCGAGCTGGGGCTGGGCATTGGCCTGGTGGCGGAACAGTCCAGCGGCGAACGCGAAGACGGGAACCTGGTGCGTCTTGACACGCGTCATCTGTTTGACGCCAACACCGTATGGCTGGGCCTGAAGCGCGGGCAGCTGCAGCGCAACTATGTGTGGCGCTTTATCGAGCTGTGCAATGCCGGGCTGTCGGTGGACGAGATCAAACGCCAGGTCATGGAGCCGGAAGAAGTGGCGATTGATTATCAAATTTAATAATCCAACTTAGACAAGCAGTATGTTATCGTTTATGCCCGGTGCGTAAGTATCGCGGCATAAATTTTATGAAGTATGCATGCAGGAATAAATACTGAATATTGATAGCAAAAGCTTAGGCGTGTTAAAAATGGAGGCTAGGTCGATGCCGGGAGGGCACAATGGCAAATGTTATTCATGATTTTATTTATGATATCTGCCAATCAGGAAATCTTGAGGCAGCTGTTCAACAATATGCACTCTATTACCACTATCTTGACGATTATACCTTCATTTTTGCAGCGGAGAAAGGTGCGACTCCGGGCTTATCGGTTAACAGGAACTTCAGCAGTGGTTCTGCCGTGCGTAGCTTATTCAAAACGCCGCATGTGTTTATTCTTACATCAGACATATTCAGAGAAATGTTTATCTCTGGTAACCGCGTTACATTTCCCATCGACTATTCTATCTCGCTCGATACGCAGGTATTAAGTTATCTTAAGCCTTTCTTTGAAGGGCAAAGATCGCGACTTCCCGATGATTTTGAAGAAATTTTTGACTTCATCGCCAGAGAGGAAGTCAATGTTGATCCTTTGCTGTATGAACTCGAAAATCTTTGTAATTTTAGCGATCTCAATAAACAGGAAAACATCTTCGAACGCATTCGAGCTTATGAGATGTTACGCAACCTGGATGTTGCGGCTTGGCAGCAGCATAGGCAGTTAAAATTTAATGTGTCTGAACAGGAAATTATAGCTAAAACGCAGCAATATATGGCACGTAAAAATTATGAGTTTATAAATAAGTCGCTAATGGAAGAGCTGGCTCGTGACTATAATCGCTTATATGTATATGTGTTAAAAATGTGCGCGATTCACCTGCGGAACCCAAAAACAAGTGCTAAGCAGGTGCAGGAAAAATTACTCGAACTGCTAGAATTTACTCACAATGAAGCCCATTTCTTTGGCATTAGAGAGATTTTGCTCGCTAAGCGTTTTTTTGAAAATGGTTCTAAGGAAGCCTTTTTTCACAAAGTGAACCGTAATACGGCGGGATTTTGGGAGTACGTTAGAGGTATGGCCTGGGATCTACGCCATCAGCGCTTTCTCGAATTTGTTATTACCTTAAATATTGATAAAAACGCGGCATTCTTTTTTCCCGCAATCTTAACCTGTGATAAAAAATTCATTGAAGTTCTGGATGCTCATAGCGTCAAAGTCATCGTTTTTAATAACAAAACTAAAGAAATTCTTCCATTTTATGATGTTGATTTTATTGAAGAGATAGCGTCATGCGGTGAGCGAGTCAAAGAACGATTAACTTTGCTCTCTACCGAAGAATACCAGTTACAACGTCGCCAGTATCAGGAAGGGCCAGACTATCTTCAATCGTTGGTTAAAACACTCGAAGCCGAACTTGAGGGCATTTGCGGTATTGCCTGTGAAAAGAATCCGCTTGGTAACTATTAGTGGATCACAGATGCAAAAAGCCGGCTTCAAAAGCAGGCTTTTCAAAAATGGCTCCTCTGAATGGGTTCGACTTTGCCAGTAACAGACAAATAAATATTTCCCTTTCTGTCAAAACCGCCTGAATGACCACCAATCGGCGGTGATGAGCGAATAGATGTAGTCACTTAATGGTAGAAGTAGGGACATGCTGCTGCATCAACTCAACAATCCAGTCAATAAAAACGCGCAGTTTAGCGTTGACATGGCGGTTAGGCGGGAATGCCAGGTACAGGGGCATTGGAGCGATACGCCAGCGTTCAAATAGCGGAATCAAGGCACCGCGAGCCTGATATGCTGCCGCCATATAGACCGGCAGCGCAATCACGCCCAATCCCGCTAGCCCAGCTTCGAGGTAAGCATTGCCATCATCCACAGCAAGCACATAGTTGCCCGTAATTTCAATACGTTCACTCTCACCGTGCAGCACCAGAGGATCAATCTTACCGGTGCGTGAGGACAAGAATCCCACGATGCGATGGTCCGTGTTTTCCAGCTCTCGCGGATGCGCGGGGGCGCCGAGGCGTTCCACATAACTCGGTGCAACGTAAACACCGATTTGCAAATCGCCAACATGGCGTGCGATTAGTGACTGGTCATTGATTTCGCCACCCCGCAGGACGCAATCCACGTTGTCGCCGATCAGATCCACCACCCGGTCACTTACGCCCATGTCAAACTGGATATCAGGGTAGCGCGCGTGAAAAGCCGGTAGCGCGGGCACCAGCACAAGGCGGGCGAGAGGAGTGGGCACATCCACCCTTAGGCGTCCCCTGGGCGTCATCGCCGCACTGGACAGGCTGTTTTCTGCATCTTCCATGTCCGCCAGCAGGCGGATAACGCGCTCGTAGTAGACCGCGCCATCGGGAGTGACGCCGAGCCTGCGGGTGGTGCGATGGAGCAGCTTGACGCGCAGGCGCGCTTCCAGCTGCTGAATAAGCTGCGTCACCGTGGTTTTGCTCATATGGAGCGTTTGGGCAGCCTTTGTGAAGCTGCCTGCCTCCACCACGCGAGCAAAGGCGCGCATCGCATCAAAACGATCCATCCCATGTCCTCTCTTTTCACCGATTGTTTGGATATTACAAACAATGATGGACAAAGTCGCCTGTTTATCCCTCTGCTTCAGCAGCTGTAAAGTCTCTTTACGTTCACCGGGCAGAGTTCGCCCCATTACAAAGGTACAAATATGACAACACGCGAAGCCGTTTTTCCCTTCGGGCGCCAGGCGCTCTATGAGCGCAATCGCTATTCACCCGCCATCAAATCTGATGGCTTCTTGTTTGTTTCGGGGCAGGTGGGTAGCCGGGAAGATGGTTCGCCTGAAGAGGATATTAAAGCGCAGATCCGTCTGGCGTTTGATAACCTTAATGCTGTTCTCACGGCTGCGGGCTGCACGTTCGATGACGTGGTTGACGTTACCCTTTTTGTTGTCGATCCCGAGTCAAACCTCGACGCTATCTGGAGTGTCCTGCCAGAATACTGGGGGGAAGCACCTTACCCAACCTTGACCGGGATCGGAGTGACGTGGCTGTACGGATTCCAGTTTGAGATAAAAGTGATTGCCAGGCTACCCTGAGCGTTACGGATCTTTCCGACGGTCAAAAGGCAAGTCAGAGGAAAATTTATGAAGGCAGCGGTTTATGACGTGGAAGGCGCTCCCGGCGTCCTGCAGTATGTCGATGTTCCGGATCCGGTCGCAGGGCCTGACGATGTGCTGATTTCTGTCGAGGCTATCTCGATTGAAGGGGGAGATCTGATCAACCGACGTTCAACACCGCCGCCTTTTCCTTCATGGATTGTTGGCTACGCGGCCGCGGGGACGGTGGTTGCCGTCGGGTCGAAAGTCCGTAGCCGCAAGGTTGGAGACAGAGTGACTGCTTTTAGCATGCAGGGATCGCATGCGGAACGTTGGGCTGTGCCTGCGGAACGAACCTGGCTTATACCTGACGGAGTGGATGCAGCAGAAGCGGCGGTGGTACCGATCTCCTTTGGAACAGCATATCACTGCCTCTTCACACGAGGCATGCTCCGGCACGGAGAAACCGTTCTGATTCAGGCAGCAGCGGGTGGCGTGGGGCTCGCTGCCGTTCAGCTTGCCTCACAAGCTGGCGCGACGGTCATCGCCGTGGCAAGCGGAACGCAGCGAAAAAACCGGTTGCTGGAACTGGGGGCCGATCATGTTGTGGATCGTGTAGAGAATAACGTCGTGGAGAGTGTCCGACAGGTCACTCGTGGCACCGGTGTTAACCTCGTCATCGATCCGGTAGGGACGACGTTGCCTGCGTCGCTTTCTGCACTCGCGCCGGAAGGGCGTCTCGTTTTCGTCGGTAATGCGGGCGGTGGCAGCCTGACAGCCGACTTATGGCCGGCAATGCAGTCTAACCAGACGCTCAAGGGGGTATTCATGGGCCCCCTTTTTGAAAGGCCCGAGGTTCGGGCAAGCGTGGACGAGATGTTGCAGGCTGTAGCGGCAGGGCGCATCAGGGTTGTCATTGACCGCATCTTCCCCCTGGCTGACGCCGCCGCGGCCCATGAATACGCCGAGACAGCGAAACCGCTTGGCCGTATTGTTATGAAGCCATGAGGGGGTGGACCTTAGCCTGGCTCCTACAATGCTCCCGATGCGGAAGCCGCCTCGCATTTCGTTTATCCGATCCGCCATAATTCTTTTAACCGTAAAAACAGTTTTTTATTATCAGCCTTCTTAGTGACGCAATTCGTTCCCACCAGCGCTGCCCTTCGATGGATAACGGCTCTCTGCCCACTTAATTACGAAAAGGAAATCACCATGAATCTGATGAATAACTGCGCATCTCCTGGCATAAATGTTATATTAAAATATAATATTAGGAGGTGCGCTATGTATAAAACTCGCCTGAAAAAGGTCGGCGGATCCATCATGTTGGCGGTTCCTCCCGCCGTGTTGAAAACGCTGGAGCTGTCGACGGACAGCGAAGTCGGCATGACCATTAACAATGGCTGCCTGATCATTGAACCCCAAAAACGGCCTCATTATTCGCTTGAGGAGCTGCTGGCGCAGTGCGATCCGCACGCTGAAATGAGTGAAGAGGATCGGGAATGGATTGATGCGACTGCGGTAGGAAAGGAGATCCTGTAAATGGACAGAGGGGAAATCTGGCTTGTTTCACTGGATCCGAATGCAGGCCACGAGCAAAGTGGAAAACGTCTGGTACTCGTCGTATCGAAGGCATCGTTTAACAAGCTGACCCGGCTACCGGTAGTGGTTCCCGTCACCAGCGGCGGTAATTTTGCTCGCACGGCAGGTTTCACCGTTTCACTGGAAGGGGCGGGGACAAAAACGATGGGCGTTATTCGCTGCGACCAGCCCAGAACTATTGATATGGCTGCCCGAAACGGCATGCGGCTGGAACGCATACCTGATGCTGTTATAAATGAAGTGCTTGCCAGGCTGGATGCAATTCTGAGTTAGCATCAGAGACGCAGAAAAGCAAAAAGCCTGCTTTAAAAGCAGGCTTTTCAAATTTGGCTCCTCTGACTGGACTCGAACCAGTGACATACGGATTAACAGTCCGCCGTTCTACCGACTGAACTACAGAGGAATCGTGTGAACGAGGCGCATATTATCGACCTCGGTACGCCTTGTCAAAGGGTGAAAACGCGCTTTTTGTTCGTTTGCCGACTATTTCAGCAAATCGCTGATTTTATAGCAAATTCGCGTTGAAATTACTCAACGAAATGCGCCGCCCGCAGGCGGCGCGAAGGATCAGAACAGCACGGAGTAGTTCAGACCAAACGTACGTCCGCGGCCTTTGTAGGTGTACAGGCCCGGTGCACCGTAGGTTGGGCTATACAGCCCCGGCGCGCGCTGGCCCCAGGCGGTGGTGTAGTCTTTGTCCAGCAGGTTTTCCACGCTGAAGCTGACTTTCCCCACCGGCAGGGCGTAGCTGCCCAGGAAATCGACCGTGTTATAGCCATCGATCTTCTTGCCGTCAGCGTCAGACACGTCAAAGGTCTGCGTGCTCTGCACGCGCAGGGTCCAGTCGCCCGGCGCCCAGTTCACCCATGCGCTGGCTTTCGACGGGCTGGCGCTGTCGACCGTCAGCTTCTCCCACTTCCCGTTTTCGCGGGTTTCAGACTTGATGGCGTTAAAGTTCGCGCCGGTGCTCCAGTCGCTGTCGGTGAAGAAATAGTCCACCTGGCCTTCAATCCCGTAGATACGACGCTTGTCGTCTTCCAGGTTGATGGTCATATCCGTCTTGTTGATGGTGATGGTTTTATCCGAGAGCGAGTAATACGCCGCGACCTGCGTGCGCAGGTTGTCGCCGGTGAAGCGCCAGCCCAGCTCGTAGGCGTTGACCTTGATGCCGTCCAGCGTTGAGTCGTTGACGTTCACGCTGTTCAGCAGGCGATAGTGGCCGTTGCTGAGTTGGTAGGTGCCGGAGCCGTAGTACTTCGCCAGGTCAGGAATTTCAAAGCCCTGGGAGAAGTTAAACCACAGTTGCTGCTGTTCGGTCAGACGACCGAGGATCCCCGCGTTAAACAGGAAGTTGTTGTAATCGGTTTTCCCGCCCGGCACCGCGTCGGCGGAGGTGGCTTTCCCGGTGGCGATGGCTTGCTGCTGGGCGTAGCCAACAAAATCATCCACCTTGTTTTCGGTGTACTGGTAGCGCACGCCGCCGCTCAGGGTGATGGCGTCAATGTCGTAGCTCGCCTGCAGGAACGGAGCGAGGTTGGTGATGCTGTAGCCCGGATAACGGCCCACGTTGTAGGCGTTGTCCAGCTCCATGCCGCCGCTCGCCGCCGCTTTGCTCAGGTCAAAGAACTGCTGGTTGGCATCGAACGTTTCGTGGTCGGCATCGACACCCCAGGTCAGCGTCAAATCGTCCACCGGCTTGCTGTTCAGCGTCAGCTTGCCGCCGTAAAAATCGGTTTTCTGCTGCGACGCGCCGATGCTGCTCACCACGCCTTTGGTCAGGGTCGGGAACGGGTAGTAGGTCAGGCTCTCGTCACGGTAGTAAATCTGCGCGACCAGATCCTGGCCCCAGAAATCAGTATTAGAGTACTGCAGGTTAATCAGATGGCGCTCGGTGCCCGGCACGCGGTCAGAGTCGAGATTATCCTTGTTGTACGCGGTGGCATCGCCCGTTACCGCCGAGAAGTTCTTCCCGAGATACAGCCCATGCTTGCCGTCGGATTCGCTCTTGTAGTACTGGGTAGTGAGCTGCAGCTGCTGGTGATCGTCGATGTTGAGAGTGCCTGTTCCCATCACATCAATACGGTCGGAATACTGTAGGCCGGTCTGGGTGTTGTCGATGATCACCTCGTCGCCGTTGCCGTCATACCAGCCGCCGTAGCGCTGATACGACACCGACAGACGGCCGGAGGCGTTGTCGTTGCCGCCGCTGACCGCAGCCGACACGTTCTCATCGTGGTCATTGTGGCTGTTAAACCCGCTTTTTGCTCCGGTCTGGAACTCAACTTCGGTCTCCGGCTGGCCCTTTTTGGTGACGATGTTCACCAGGCCGCCGGTGCTGCCGCCGCCGTACAGTGACGTGGCGCCGGAGATGACTTCGATGCGGTCAATGTTGAACGGGTCGATGGAGTCGAGCTGGCGGCTGTCGCTGCGGGACGAGTTCAGGCGCACGCCGTCCACCATCACCATCATGGAGCGGCCGCGCAGGTTCATGCCGTAGTTGGTTCGCCCCTGGCTGCTGACGTCCATACCCGGGATCAGCTGCGCCAGCACCTCTTTAATCTCTTTCCCGCCCTGAACCTGCTGCTCGATCTCAGAGCGTTCAATGACCCAGGTGGTCTGCGCCATCTCGGCCACGCTGCGGTGCGCGCGGCTGGCAGAGACCACGATATTTTCTTCCTTTTGTTCTTCCGCCCACGCAGAGGTAGAAAGCATTGCAAGCAAGCAAGGATTTAAAACCCAAAGATGAGAACGTTTCATTGTTATGTTGATCCTGATTGTGTGTGTCAGTACTCAGTGGTTTTTGCTAACGATTTTAAAACCTGGCTGCTCTCCGGGCTGGTGGTGCTCCGCCAGTGGATAACGCCAGGGGTGGTGGCCAGTTCAAACGGCTCGTCGGCATGTGCGCGATTCAGAATTCGCGCCGCGCGCCAGGCCATCAGGCTGAGCTGGGGTTCGGCAATGCCGAGACGGTGCATCCCGGCGTTCACGGCGAACAGGCGGTTGCTCTGCGGACCGTCCCATTCGAGGGTGAAATCGTTGTTAATGCAGAACGCTTCGTCCGCATCCAGATGCAGGCGGTGAGACAGCGGCGCAAGGAACGCGGGCTGCACGGCGCGGTAGCCGGTGGCGAAAATCACCACGTCGCTCTCCAGCTGCTCGTGGCCGCCGTCGAGGTGATGCTGAATGCTCAGGCGATGTCCGGTTTCCTGGCGCGTCAGGGCCGTCACCGAGCGGGACGGCATCAGGTGCGCCCAGGGTTTTTCACGCAGCACTTCGAAGCGGTGATACATGGCGCGGTAAATCGCCAGCAGGGACTCGGTGGTGATGCCGTCGGAGGTCATCTTCTGCTCGTGCAGCATCTGACGACGCGCCTCTTCACCGAGCGTGGAGAAGCTGTCCACGTACTCCGGCGTGAAATACTCGTTAGCAAAGGCGGCTTCATCCAGCGCGTTGTAGTTGTTGCGGCGCGAGACCCAGTTCAGGCTGAGCGGCTGGCCCCATTCGCCACGGAAAATATTCAGGAACAGGTCGGCGCCGCTCTGGCCGCCGCCGACAACGGTGACGCGCTTGCCGGCGAGATCCGGCGTGCGCAGCATCATCTCGCTGGCGTGGAAGCAGGTATCGTCCTGCGCCGTGACGCAGTCCGGCAGGTTGATCTGTTTGCCAATCCCCACGCAGACGTGGCGCGCCAGGAAGCGGTCGCGCTGGGTCACGACCTCAAACAGACCGCGTTGCTCATCAAAGCTCACCTGCTGAACCTGCTGGCTGAAGGCGAGGTTGGTGAGGTTATCCGCCGCCCAGCACAGGTAGTCCGCAAACTCTTCGCGGGAAACCGTGCGCTGCTCGGTGGTCAGGAAGCGGTAGAACTTTTTGCGCTGCACCAGGTAGTTCAGAAAACTGTGGCGGTTGGTCGGGTCCACGGCGCTGACCAGATCCTTCAGGAAGCTGGTCTGCATGTGGCAGTCCGGCACCATCATGCCCGGGTGCCATGAGAAGTGCGGTTTACGCTCAAGGAACAGCGAGCTAAAGCCGTCCAGACCTTCTGCGAGGGCGGCGACGCTGAGGTTAAACGGGCCAATACCAATGCCGATGAAATCATAGGTTTTCATTGCGCGGACTCCCGGGAGGCCAGAAAAAGAGGGTTATCAAGATCGGTAACGTAGTTCGGCAGCATGCGGCTGCCGCCGTCGTGTTCGGAGAAGGTCAGTTTGACCGGGTTGAGGATCACGCGAATAATCTGCGGCTTAAACAGATCGAATTTCGCAAAGCGCTCCGCAAGCTCCGGGTGCGCGGCCATATAGCGGTGCAGCACCCCGACGAGGATCTGATAGAAGCGGTTTTCGCTCACGCCGCTTTGCAGCGTGAGGCGCGAAATAAAGCGCAGCACCGTCACAAAGTTGCCGGTCTGCAGGTCGTGAATGATGTAATCCGCGCTCAGGCGCGCCGTCACCGCTTTTACCTGCTCCGGCAGGCTCTGCGCCTGCGGGAAATCCTCGTCCACCAGGCGCATATCGCCCTGGAAATCCTTCAGCAGGATGCGCTGCGGGACGTAGTCCTTCATCACCAGCGTCACGTTCTGGCCGTGGGCAATCAGCGCCACGCCGTAGCGGCAGAGCAGGTGGTAGAACGGGATCACCGTTGCCTCAAACAGCTTTTCCAGCCACGCGTCGGCGCTTAACCCCGAGCGCGTGATCCACGCGTCGATCAGCGGACGTCCGGCGTTGTCGGTTTCCATTAGCGCCGCCATCAGCACCGCCTGTTCGCCGTCCTGTAAATAGCAGGATGGGTTCTCGCGCCAGATCACGCCCAGCATCTCCTGGTAGCGGTAGGGCGCTTTCGGCAGCGCCGCGTAGCCCGGATGCGACAGATACCCGGCGGCGGGTTCGCCCAGCACCTGCGCGCCAGAGCGGATCAGCGTGGCGTCAGCGGCGAACTGCTGCTGCAGCCAGCGCGAAGCCAGAGGCCCGGCGGCAATATACTTGCCCGGAATGCCGCGATAGCAGGAGGTGTTGTAGATGGTCAGCGGCAGCTTGATGTCATACGGCGCGCGGCGGCTGGCGTTGGTGAGCGTGCGCAGGGACTGCTGGGCAAGATACTCATCTCCAAACTCGCCCAGCTCAACCATTTCACCGCGCGCCAGCTGTGCAAGAAAATGAATGGCAATTTTTTGCTGCCACTGCCACGGGTGCAGCGGCACGGGCAGCCAGCCGTCGTCGAGACCCAGCGCCTGCCAGCGAGCGTCAAACCGGGCGCGCTCGGCATCGTCCATGGTGCTGGCCAGCAGAGCGTGAGTGTCGCAATCGGCGTCGCTGCTCCAGACCAGATGTTCACGCTGGACGGCGACCCAGTGCAGGCGGAAGCGCCCGCGGTATTCCGGCGCGTACTGGCGCAGCGCGTCCAGACCCCAGCCGCGGCGGCCTTTGTTGAAAATAAACTTCGGGTGGCCGCTCATCAGACACTGTAATTCGTCCGGGTCGAGGTGGATCAGCGCGTCCGCGTCCAGCGCTTCACGCGCCTGCAGCAGCTGCATGTCGCCGCGCAGCGTGGCGTAGAGATCTTCCATGTGCTCCGCCGTTTGCGCGTCGCTCATCTCCAGCACCGTCGCCAGCTGCAGCAGCGCGCTTTCCGCTTCCACGGCGGCGCCGCTGGCGGCGATCAGGCTGTCCGGGTCGATATGCAGCCAGCCCCAGATCCCGCGCGCGGCGCGAAACTGCCAGCACTCGTTGCCCATGGCGATGCGCCAGCCGTCCGATGAAACGGGCTCAGCGCGCAGGGTGCGTTCGTATTCCAGCTCCGCGAGGATCTTCGCCACCATCTCGCGGTTCACTTTCTGCCAGAGCGCGTTCACAGTCCCACCTCGCTGAAGAAGCGGTGACGCTGGCTCATGATGAGGCGCGAGCGCTTGTGCGGGAAGTCGAACTCTTTCACCGTGTCGAAACCGGCGGAGGCCAGATGGCGGAACAGGCGCTGGTTGTCGAAGCGCGGCTCGGCCACGATGCGCGCGGTGCGCGGTTCATCGAGATACAGATAGTGGCTCAGGCCGCGCAGCCAGCTGCGGATATACTGCGCGCCGCGCCAGTTTTCTTCGCCCACCAGCATGTGCAGCCCGCGGTCAAACGGCTGCCAGCGGTAGTGGCGGCCAATGCGGTCTTCTGCCGCCCAGTAGAGTTCAAAATAGCCAAACGGCTGCTCGTCGAAGCAGCCGATAACCGGGTAGCAGTAGGTCGAGTCAAGCTGGCGGCGCAGGTAGTTTTCCTGCTCGGCCTGCGGGCCTGCCATCTCCCAGAAGGCGTTCACGCGCGGGTTATTCATCCATTGAGTGAAACGCTCGCCGTCCAGCGCCACGTCCGCCACGCGGAAGCTCAAAGTGCGCTTGATTTGCGGATCGTAACGGCGATATACCTCGCCCTGCGGGCGACGAGGACGCAGCGGGAAGTACAGCTGGCGGCTCTCATCAAACTGCATCCCGCCGCTTGCCTGCGGACGTTCGCCTTGCAGCCACAGCGGCAGCTGCCAGAAGGTTGCACGCGCCAGATAATCCCCGTGGGCCTGGCTAAACAGCGCCTGCGCCTGGGGTTCATCCTGCCAGTCCGCCCACGGCAGGGTAATGCCGGTCAGGGCCGGCGCGGCAACAAACAGCTGATCGAGGGCTTCCACCAGCCAGCCGGCCGGGATCCCGGTCAGGCGCTCCAGCACCGCGCTGCCGTCAAGACCCAGCGTCAGCGGCAGGTTTTGTTCCGTTGCGGTGCAGCGAAAGCCGTAGCCGGAATGGACGATATTCGCGATGGCCATCACGCCTTCTCCTTGTAAAACGGGTTGCTAAAGTCGAAATAGATCACCGCCGGATCGACGATGGTGTTCTCATTGCGATCGTGCAGGTAGCAGAAGAAGTTGCCTTTGCAGTTCCAGGTCGGGCTGTCGAGCACGTAGTCGAGGCAGCGGGTCTGCTTCGCCGTCGTGCGCAGCCCGGCCAGCGCGTCACGCACGCGGGACATCAGGTGCTCTTCGCTGTCGAAACCGGCGGCGGCGAGAGCGGCGGTGACCGCAAGGGTGGAGTTGAGCAGCAGGTAATAAGGGAAGTAGCGCAGCAGCTGGCTTTCACCGAAACGGTTTTCCACGTCGGTTTCGCCCGCCTCTTTCAGCCACGCGTCGGCCCCTTCGGTCCAGGCGCTGCCCTGGCAGTCGCGGTAGATCAGCCCGACGGGGAAATCCTGCTGCATCTCAACGAGGATATTTTGCTGGTGCGCCAGCAGCACCAGACCGTAGTCCGCCTCGGCGCTGAACAGCGGAAGCAACACGCGGTCGCAGTAGGCGTCCAGCCAGCAGCGGGCGGCCTGGGCGAGCGGTAAATCCAGACGCTGGCTAAGACGGCGCACCGCTGCGGCCAGCAGGCTGTCACCGCCGTCAGGCGCGGCCTGGGTCAGGCTGACCAGCACGTTGGTCTGGGTGTCTGGCGTATCGAACAGCAGGTTAACGCGCAGGGCCATCAGGCTCTCTTCCTGAACGACGCCGCTTTCATCACGCAGTCCCGCCCAGCCGTCTTCCTGCATCACGCGCATGGTCGGGTAGCGGGCCTGTAAATCTTGCCAGCGTTCTGTTTTCGCCAGCCGCGCCAGGCGCATACCGCGCTTAACCTCTTTGACCGACAGCGTGCGCACGGAGTTGGTCAGGCGCACGCTGAGGGAGAATTTAATCATGTCGCTGTTGGTTTCGCTGTACAACGAGCGTGAGGAGCTGGTGGGCAGCCACTGTGCGCCCGCTTCACCCAGGTCCTGTAATGAACCGTTTGCCGCCAGACGCTGACACCAGTCCTGCTCCAGCAGATAGTCGGCCTGCCACGGATGCATCGGCAGCAACCAGCGGGTGTCGGTGAAGTGGCCGAGCAGATCGGGCGCGCTCTGGGCGGCGAAGCGCAGCAGACGCTCGCGCAGAGAGACGTTCAGGCTGTCGCCGGCAACGAGCGTGCTCTCAACGGCAAACCAGCGCAGCGGGAAGCGGGAGCCGAAATCCGGCAGATACCGGCGCGCCTCGGTTTCGTTGAACGGCTCGTGGGATTTTGGCGCTGGGTGAAACGCGTGGCCCACCAGCAGCGCCTGTTCCGCTTCGGCAAACGTCAGCGGCTTGTCTCGCAGCGTTGCCCAGCCGTGGCGCAAATCAATCGCCTGCCAGGTATGGGTATGGCTTTCCAGCGCGCGCTGTTTAAAACGCGTCAGCGTATCGGCATCCAGTGAGCCTTTTACTGAGGGTTTTTCAAGAATTAAATCAATCAGTTGAGTGAAGGTGACGGCGTCACCACTGTCGCTATCGCTCTGAATAAGCGTTGCCGGGAAACGGTACTGATGGTGCTGGGTTGGGGAGAAATAGCGTACCGGAACCCGAAGGGCCTGGGAGGAAGAGAGTGGAATATGAATGTGCGCTAACTCATCCGCTGCAGCTGCGGGGAGATAGCGCCAGTCCTTCGTTTCGCGTAACAGGGCGTTTAAAAAACACTGGGCTGCAACGTCTGTACCGGCAGAGCGGGGCAGAGCACGCATAGATGTACCTCATTCCATGACTGATAATAATTCTCGTTATGATATTCATTCTGTTTACAGTCGCAACTATTTTTGCAATATTTGTTTTCATTAACTTCATAATTTCCACACATTTATTGACACTATGTTCACATTCTCATGCGCGCTGATTCTGAAACGTTGACCGAAAACATCACCTCCAAAGCCAACTGGCCCCTGGCGCTCTGCGCGGGCCTGCTGGGCATCGGGCAAAACGGTTTGCTGGTCATGCTTCCGCAGCTGGTGACCCTGACCGGACTTTCACTCTCGGTCTGGGCCGGGCTGCTGATGTTCGGCTCCATGCTTTTTTTACCCGCGTCCCCCTGGTGGGGACGCCAGAGCGAGCGCCGCGGCTGTAAGGTCGTTATGGTGGCCTCCCTCAGCGGCTATCTCGCCAGCTTTGGCGTCATGGCGCTGGTGGTCTGGGCGATGGCGGCAGGGAGGCTGGAAAGCACCTGGGGGCTGGCGGGGCTGATCCTCTCGCGTCTGCTGTATGGCCTGACGGTGTCGGGCATGGTGCCTGCCGCGCAGACGTGGGCCATTCAGCGTGCGGGCCTGGATAAACGCATGGCGGCGCTGGCAACCATCAGTTCCGGCCTCAGCTGCGGCCGCCTGCTGGGGCCTCCGCTGGCGGCGCTGATGCTCAGCGTTAACCCGGTCGCGCCGCTCTGGCTGATGGCGATCGCGCCGTTAATCGCTCTGCTGCTGGTGCTGCGCGAGGTGGCGGATCCGCCGCTGCCGCCGGTGGCACACCAGGCGACCCGTCTGCAGATGTCCATGCTGCCGTTCCTGCTGCTGGCGATGCTGCTGGCGGCGCTGGTGAGCCTGATGCAGCTCGGCCTGTCACCGCACCTCAGCCCCTTGCTGGACGGCAACGCCCGGGATATCAGCCATCATGTTGCGCTCCTGCTGAGCCTGGCCGCGCTGGCTACGCTCGCGGCGCAGTTCCTGGTGGTTCGTCCGCAGCATTTCAGCCCGCTGACCCTGCTTTGCATGGCGGCGGTGCTGATGGTGGCTGGGCTGGCGCTAATGTGTATCGCCGAACTGGCGCTGTTCTATGTGGGGATTGCTATCACTTCGCTCGGCGCGGCAATGGCAACGCCGGGCTATCAGCTGCTGCTGAACGATCGCCTGACCACGGGGAAGGGGGCGGGCGCTATTGCGACCAGCCACACGCTGGGCTATGGCGTCAGCGCGCTGCTGGTGCCCGTTGTGACGCGCTTTTTCGGCGAACAGTATTTAACGACGGCGGCCTTTGGCGTGGCGGCGCTGTTTTTAGCGCTGAGCATCGGGGTACGGTTAACCGAGCGTACCCCTGTCGAAAAAAATTAATGTACGTGGTGGGATGAAGGGCCGCCTGCGCCCTCATTTTGCCGCAGGCGCTGGAGCGGATCCTGCTGATAAAACTGGCTGAAACGCTGCCACAGCGCCGGGAAACGGGGCGCGAAGAGTTCGGGGGCGCTGAAGAAGTACTCCGAGAGCACCGCAAAGCACTCGGCGGGGTCAGTTGCCGCATAGGCATCAATGCTGGCCGCGCTTTCGCCCACCAGATCGATCTCATCCTGGATGTTATCCATCGCCGCGTGCAGATCGTGCTCCCATCCTGCGACTTCACGTAGCGGAATAAAAGGCACGCCGCTGGCGCGATCGCCGTTGCGGGTATCAAGCTTATGCGCCACCTCGTGAATAATCAGATTAAAGCCTGAGGCGTCGAACGAGTCCTGAATGTCGAGCCAGTTGAGGATAATTGGCCCCTGCTGCCAGCTTTGCCCGGACTGCACCACCCGCTGGTTGTGTACCAGCCCGATATCATCCTCCCACTCGTCATCGACGACGAACGGTGCAGGATAAATCAGCACTTCATGAAAACCGTCCAGCCACTCAATGCCGAGCTCCAGCACCGGCAGGCAGAAAAGCAGGGCGATGCGGGCGTTTTTCAGCGGATCCAGCTCGAACCCCTGCAGCGGCACCAGGCGTTTTTGCTGCAAAAAACGCTCGGCCAGTTGAACCAGCTTTGATTGCTCTTCAGGCAAGAGATTCGCCAGCACGGGGATCGCCAGCGCCTCATCCCAGGGCAGCGCCATATTTCGACCAGCTTCGTTCGTTTTCCAGGGCCACTTAATCATCGCTTTGCTCGTTACTCGCACGTGAACAAAATGGAAAGGTGATGTGCTGTTAACATGCCAAAGAACCCGGCATGAAGGCAACAATAAAACGGAGCAGAGGGGAATGTTCCGCACGTTCCAGGCCCCTCTCCTGGCCGCTATTCAAACATTTATGCCGTTTTGTTTCAGTGACAAAACTCCCATAGGCAAGATCGGGTATGCGCAGCCCTGTCCTGTTGGCATCGTCAAAGATAAAAATTTCAGAAAATGCGCCTTCCGCCGAAGTCACTTTAATCCGTCGAGTCAAATAAGTGGAAAAGCAAAAAATGAATAAGCGAATAGCGTTTTTTCCAATGCGGAGATCTGCTTGTCAGCAAAATGCTGGGATTGCTTAAGCACCTTATATTCTCTGGGGAGAACCTCCACGGGAAGGCAATATTTCATTACGGTAATGAGCGCGCACTAGTGATGCATTATTTCAAAATTGAAATAATGAACTCATTGCTACCATAGCAATTAGGTTATTACTCCACTAGCCCAGCACCTGGGCATAAATATGCTATCCGGAATGATGAAATATAAATTACGCACATATTATCTGATTACTGCAGGGGTTGTTGTGTTGGCGCCTTACGCCAGCGCATCGACAAATGGGTTCGATGCCCGTAGCACCGCGATGGGGGGCGTAGGCGTGGCGTCTGCGCACTTTGGTGCGGCTCCCTTAACCAATCCGGCATTGCTTGCCACCTCGCGCGGAGAAGATCGTTTAAGCCTGATTGCGCCGTCGATTGGCGCGCAGGCCAGCGATTCGGCAAACCTGATTGACGGGTTCGATGACGTCACCACGGCGTGGGATAATCTGGAAAACGCCCTTGGCAGCGGTAACGAAGCGGAGGCGGCAGGTAAACTGGCGGAGGTCGTTTCCGGGCTCGCTGGCGAAAAGGCCAATGCGAACCTCGGTTTGAGTATGATGCTGGCGGTGCCGGATGATTCTCTTCCGATCGCGCTGTCCGTGAACAGCTGGGCCAAAGGCCATGCGCGTGCGTTAATCAGCCAGGCTGACCTGGATTATCTGGACGGTGTGGCGAATGGCACCATCATTCCGGGCAAAGACGATCTTGATAAATTAACGTCTCGCGCGGAAGGTATGGCGGCCCTGGTGACGGAATACGGTGTTTCCATTGCCCATCCATTTTCGATTGGCGACACCCGGGTCGGGGTGGGGATCACACCGAAGATCCAGCGCATTGAAACCTGGAATTATAACGTCGCCATCAATAATTATGACTCTTCCGATCTGCGTGACGGGAACTGGCAGCACCAGACCATGAGCGCCAATATTGATGCGGGTTTTTTTGCCGCATTGACTCCCGAGTGGATGGTTGCGCTCTCTGCACAAAATCTCTTCGAGAATAAAGTGAAAACGCGGGAAATTAACGGCTATCAGCCCGCGTTTATCATTCGCCCTCAGGTTACGGCAGGGACAGCATGGACGACAGAACGTGTTACCCTGAGTACCGATATCGATCTGACACCCGTGAGTGATTTCCAGTATGCGGATAAAAACCAGTATGCGGCGTTTGGTGGCGAATTCCGGGCCACCGACTGGATGCAGCTACGGGCTGGATATCGCGTGGACATGCGTGGTAACGATCACCGCATTGTGACGGGTGGGGTGGGCCTTTCAGCCGGGGAATCAATGCAGTTTGATTTAACGGCAATGGCAGGACGAACCCGTACTCTTGGCGGTATTGCGCAGTTTACGTTCCGTTTCTGAACACCGTCAGGATATGAAGAAAGACCCCTTCAGCACGTAAGGGGTCTTTTTCTATACCTGTTGAACACGTTAAGCCGTCCGGGGCAGGTGAAATGCTGATACAGCATCGGTTAGAGCAATTTTTTGCAGGGTAATGACAACCTCTGCTATTTCGTAAAGAAAACTAAAGAAAATTTTCAGATATAGGTTTGTATGGAATGATATTAAATGTCGTCAATAGTGCGATCTTATTGAGTGATTGAGGTGTTGAAAGATATCGCATTTGTGTCATCCTGACTGACCTTTCTCTCTTATTTTATGCTTCAGGCGATTCAGATGATGAATAAAACCCACGATGGAATAAAAGTTTATACCCCGCTAACACTGAAATTGTATGACTGGTGGGTGCTACGCATATCAAATCAGTACGCATGGAAATGCTCGACAGAGCGTTATCTTATTCCTCATTTCAGAAATAATATGAAAAGTAATCATCTGGACGTCGGCGTGGGAACGGGGTTCTATCTGAAGACAATACCGGATATTTGCAATGTTTCGCTGATGGATCTAAATACTTCAAGCCTCAGTGCGGCGAGCAGACGAGCTGGCAAAGACAACATCATAGCGTCTATTCAGCACGATGTCTTCAACCCTTATCCCACTCACTTGCACGATCGGTTTGATTCCCTTTCAATGTTTTATCTTCTCCACTGTCTGCCTGGAGAAATGCAGGATAAGGCAGTCGTTATCCGCCATGCTGCCGCTGCGTTAACGAAAGAGGGCTGTTTATATGGGGCAACCATTCTGGGCGATGATGTCAACCATAATGCCTTTGGGCGCAAACTTATGGCTGTTTATAATAAAAAAGGTATCTTTTCTAACCGCAACGACACCGTGGGGAATTTACGGTCTATTCTTTCAGACGCTTTTCACGAGGTGGAGATTACAGTGGAAGGAAAAATTGCGCTCTTTAAGGCGGAAAGAAAGCGAGCTAATCCTGAGTTGGTGGATTAATTTTTAGCAGATACGCTTTCCAGAGATATATACGTTTAAGGCTTTGCCGGCATCCCGGCAAAGCCTTTTTTCAATGTTGAGAGGAATAACTCACCGTCATTTGATTGCTCATCACGGTCAGAGGAAAGTTGAATGTACCCCCTTTGGGCGAGGCATATTCAAACCGAAAAGGCCCACCAGCGGGAATATCTGCAAACAAAGCCATCTCACCTGCTAATCCTGGCAGTTTCAGACAGCGCGTCGCACTGCACAGTCGGATCCGAAACCCGGCTGGCGTCGGGCCGCTGGTGTTAATTTTCCAGTATACGCGTGTCGCCACCGTGCCCGGAGACAGGGGAGAGGGGCTTTGTACAGGTTTGCTTTTGAGCGTCTGATTCTCGCGCGTAATTGTGCCGCCAAAGCTCTGGTTGCTCCAGGAGCCGTCAGCCGCTATCGCCAACGGCGAGGCCAGAATTAGCCCGAGCCCAAATTTCCTCATCCTTTTCCTCCAATCAGATACGTCATCCGCACGTTGCGCGAGGTATTGATCTCCTGGCTGGACAGCACTGCCATCTGCGGGAAAATACGACGCAGGTAGCGGGACAGCATCAGACGCAGGGCCGGATTGACCAGCAGCACTGGCGGTGCGCCTAATCCCTCCTGATGCTGCAGCGCCTGTTCGGTCTGCTTCATCAGGTTTTCCGCAATGCCCGGTTCGATGGCGCTACCGCTCTGGGTTGCCTGTACCAGAAGTTGCTCCAGCGACAAATCCAGCCCAATCAGCTGAATATCCCCGTCGCCCGGGAACCACTGTTGAGTAATGGCGCGGGAAAGACGCACGCGCACGCGGGTGGTCAGCTCGTCGGCATCGCTCTGGGCGGTGGCAAACTCTGCCAGCGTATCGATGATGGTCCGCATATCACGGATCGGCACACGCTCGGCAAGCAGGTTCTGCAGCACCTTATGCAGGGTGGTCAGGCTGATAACCGCCGGGATCAAATCCTCCACCAGTTTTGGTGACTGTTTGGTGATCTGATCGAGCAACTGCTGCGCCTCCTGGCGGCCAAACAGCTCTTCGGTATGGGTGCTGATAAGGTGGTTAAGATGCGTTGCCACCACTGAACTCGGGTCAACCACCGTGTAGCCCAGCGTCTGCGCCAGTTCACGGTGAACTTCGTCAATCCACAGGGCAGGCAGCCCAAAGGTGGGCTCGGTGCACGGTGTACCCGGAACTTCACCCTCTGCACAGCCGGGGTTGATTGCCATCCAGCGGTCCGGCTGAACGTCGCCTGAACCAATCGTGACCCCTTTAAGCAGGATGCGGTAGTGCGTCGGAGCCAGATCCAGGTTGTCACGAATATGCACGGCAGGGGGAAGAAAACCCATCTGCTGGGCGAACTTCTTACGAATACCGCGCACCCGGGTCAACAGCTGGCCCTGTTGCTCATGATCCACCATTGGGATCAGGCGGTAGCCCACTTCCAGGCCGAGCGTATCTTCCATTTGAACATCAGACCAGGTTGCCTCGTTGATTGGCGTGACCTCGGCCTCCGCCGCATCGGTATCGGCCTGCACGCCACCGCTCTTCTTCACATCGCCTTCGCGACCGCGCAGCCACCAGGCGACGCCCAGCAGGGCGACAGTAAACAGCAGGAAAACAAAATTTGGCATGCCGGGGATCAGACCCAGCAGACCAATCACGCCCGCCGCCAGGACAATCACGCGTGGAGAGGTAAACAGCTGGCCCACCATCTGCTCGCCCACATCCTGATCGTTGGCGACGCGGGTGACCACCACACCGGCGGCGGTAGAAATCACCAGCCCCGGGATCTGCGCCACCAGACCGTCACCGATGGTCAGCAGGGTATAGGTTTCCCCGGCCACGCCCGCTGACATGTCGTGCTGCATCACGCCGATCACCAGACCACCGATAATATTGATCGCCATAATCAGCAGTCCGGCGATGGCATCGCCGCGCACAAACTTACTGGCACCGTCCATCGATCCGTAGAAATCGGCTTCCTGCGTCACCTCTTTACGGCGGCGTTTTGCCTCTTCTTCGCCAATAAGTCCGGCATTCAGGTCGGCATCTATTGCCATCTGCTTGCCCGGCATGCCGTCGAGGGAGAAACGCGCGCCCACTTCCGCAATACGCCCCGCCCCCTTGGTGATCACCATAAAGTTAATAATGATCAGGATGACGAAGACGATAATCCCGATGGCGAAATTTCCGCCGACCAGGAAGTGACCAAAGGCCTCCACTACCTGACCCGCCGCGTCCGAGCCGGTATGGCCGTTCATCAGGATCACGCGCGTGGAGGCCACGTTCAGCGCCAGACGCAGCAGGGTGGAGAACAGCAGCACCGTCGGAAACGCCGAAAACTCCAGCGTATTTTGGGTAAACATGGCGACCAGCAAAATCATGATCGACAGCACGATGTTGAAGGTAAACAGCAGGTCCAGCACAAAGGTCGGCAGCGGCAGGATCATCATCGCCAGGATGGTCATGATCAGCACCGGCCCGGCCAGCACCTGCCACTGGGTTTCCTTCATGTTGGGTAATCGTAATTTGGTGGCGATATTGGCCATCACTCTCTACTCTCTTGTGCAAAATCCATCCCCGTGGGAACGGGAAGATCTTTAGGTGTCAGCGGACGTAAGCCATAGCCTTTACGCCAGCGCTTAAGGCCATAAACCCAGGCCAGCACTTCCGCCACCGCACTGTACAGCTCGGCGGGAACCGGTGTGCCGGGGTCACAATGGCGATACAGGGCGCGCGCCAGCGGCGGCGCCTCAAGCATGGGGACCCGGTTCTCTTCGGCCAGCTCGCGGATGCGCAGGGCAATTAATCCGCTGCCGCTGGCAACCACCATCGGCGCGCCCATGGCGCCGTCCTGATACTTCAGGGCGACCGAATAGTGGGTCGGGTTATTCACCACCACGTCGGCGGTGGGGACATCGCTCATCATTCGCTGCTGCGCCATCTGACGCTGCAGCTGGCGAACCTTACTTTTAATCAGCGGGTCGCCTTCCTGGTTTTTGAATTCGTCTTTGATTTCCTTCAGGCTCATGCGCAGCTTTTTAAAGTTGCTCCAGAGCTGGTAAACCACGTCGAACGCCACCATCGGGATCAGCGATAAAATAATGGCCAGCATGCAGCCCAGCAGCAGGGCGCTGATATCGCTAAGCGCCATGCCGAGCGGTTCAAACATCAGGCTGATAAACTTCGCTTTGTTAAACCACAGGAACAGCCCGCCGCCGACCGCAGCCAGCGTGACCTTCAGAATGCTCTTCACCATCTCCGACACCATTTGCCCGGAAAACAGGCGCTTGATGCCGCTCAGCGGATTGAGCTTCTTCAGGTTAAATTTCAGCGCTTTGGCGCTCATGTTCAGGCCGCCAATGAGCGACGGCGTGGCGACGGCGGTGAGAAACAGCCCGCCGACGAACGGCAGCAGCGCCAGGAAGGCGATCCCCAGCAGCGATGCGGCGTGATGCAGCATCTGCTGCGGGTCGCTGACTAACAGCCGATCAAACGTCAAACCGTTATGCAGCAGGCGCTGCAGCTGTTTTGCCAGCCAGCTCCCCGCGCCCATGATTAACCCCCAGCCTGCCAGCAGCATGAGGAGGCTCGTCAGCTCGCGCGATCGCGGAACCTGTCCCTCTTCACGCGCTTTTTGCTTTCGGTGGGGGGTGGGGTCTTCTGTTTTTTCGCTGTCGTTTTGTTCTGACATACCTTTCGCCCGGCGGGATTAGAAGCCGAGAGACTCCAGCAGATCGTCCACCTGCTCCTGAGAAGCGACGATCCCCTCGGCACGGGTATCGATTTGCGGACCATTCTTCAGGTGCGCATCGCCCGTTTCGGCAATCGCATCGCGCTCGCTCATGTTTTCCACCAGTACGCTGATCAGCTCTTTCTCAACGGTCTCAATAACGTGCATCAGGCTCTGCAGCACCTGCCCGGTGAGATCCTGAAAATCCTGCGCCATCATGATTTCGGTCAGCTGGCGGTTGGTTTGCTGGGTCACTTCCGGCACCTGGTGAAGAAAGGTACGGGTGGCTTTGACCAGCTCGCGGGCGTCGTCCAGCGGCTGCGGATTTTCGAACCAGGCATCCCAGCGCGTGCTCAGCGCGGTGGCGCTATCGCTCAGCCCTTCCTGCAGGGGACGCGCCACTTCAACGCTGGTCAGCGCGCGGTCGGCTGCCTGCGAGGTCTTGCCGACCACGTAGTTCAGGCGGTCGCGGGTGTTTGGAAATGCATCCGCCACTTCCATAATGGCCTGTTCCAGACCGAGGTTGGCCATGCTGTCGCGCAGCAGGCGGGTCAGTTGCCCGATGCGAACGAAAATCTCTGTGGCGTTATCCGCCTGCATGTTTAACGGGGTGTTCATAGGGGTTACCCGAGTTTTTCAAAGATTTTGCCGAGCTTTTCTTCCAGCGTGGCAGCGGTGAACGGCTTAACGATGTAACCATTGGCACCCGCCTGAGCAGCGGCGATGATGTTCTCTTTCTTCGCTTCCGCGGTCACCATCAGCACCGGCATTTTTGCCATGGCCGCGTCGCTGCGGATGGTTTTCAGCAGCTCTAGCCCGTCGACATTGGGCATATTCCAGTCGCTGACGACGAAATCGAAGCCGCCTGCACGCAGTTTGTTGAGCGCGTCCTGACCGTCTTCGGCCTCGTCAATGTGCTTGTAGCCCAGATCCTGCAGCAGGTTTCGTACGATGCGCCGCATGGTGGCGAAGTCATCCACCACCAGAAAACGCAAGTTTTTATCCGACATGGGGAAATCTCCTTAATGTCATGAGTCGGTTTTAGATGAATTTTTATAGTGAAAACTGTCCAGCAGGCACTGGCTGATATCGTCAAGATCGACGACCTTTTTCGCGGCACCGAGGGTAATGGCTTCCCGGGGCATGCCGAAAACCACGCAGGTGGCTTCGCTCTGTGCGAGGGTAAACGCGCCGGTCTGGCGCAGGTGCAGCAGGCCGCGCGCGCCGTCAGCGCCCATGCCGGTTAACAGGGCGGCGCTGGCGTGTTTGCTGGCCTGACGTGCCACCGAGTCAAAGAGCACATCCACCGAGGGGCGATGGCGATTCACCGGTGGGGCATCGCTGAGCCTGACCCGGTAGCCGTTGTCGTGGCCGAGGATCTCCATATGGCTGTCACCCGGTGCTATCAGGGCGCAGCCCGGGCGTACCGGTTCACCATCCTGCGCTTCACGCACGGTAATCTGGCACAGCGAATCGAGACGCTGGGCGAAAGAGTGGGTGAAACCGGCAGGCATATGCTGGGCGATGACAATCCCCGGCGTGCTGACCGGCAGAGGCATCAATACCCGACGCAGCGCCTCCGTGCCGCCCGTGGAAGAGCCAATGGCGATAATGCTCTGCTGACGCACGGGAATACCGGCGAGAACCGGTCGGGTGACGGGGCTGTGCGCTGCCAGTTTTGCACGAGCGGCGACGCGGATCTTCTCCACCACCAGCTGGCTCCATGTATCGATATTTTCTGCCCCGCGGTGTTCCGGCTTGGGCAGAAAATCGACCGCGCCGTGCTCCAGCGCGCTCATGGTCGCTTTCGAACCTCGGGTGGTCAGGGAGGAAATCATAATGACCGGCATCGGGCGCAGGCGCATCAGGCGGGAGAGAAACTCCAGCCCGTCCATCCGTGGCATGTCGATATCCAGCGTCAGCACGTCCGGGTTGAGCTGTTTAATCAGCTCGCGGGCAATAAACGCGTCCGGCGCCGTGCCGACCATTTCCATATCAGGCTGCTGATTGACTACCACACTGAGCATGTTACGCATCAGGGCTGAATCGTCGACCGCCAGCACACGAATCGCCTTCACCGTGTGGCCTCCGTCAGTTCATAAACCGACTGCCCGCGCAGGCGCAGCGGAATATGTGCGTGGTTAAAATGTTCCGAGTGGCCCACAAAAAGCAGACCGCCGGGCTTAAGCAGACGCGCAAAGCGCTGCAACAGGCGCTGCTGCGTCGGCGCGTCGAAATAAATCATCACGTTACGACAGAAAATGGCGTCGAACGGCCCGGGTACGGACCACTTCTCGTCCAGTAAATTAAGCTGCTGATAGTGAATGGCGGAAAGCAGCTCCCGTCTGGCTTTCACCCACTCGCTGTTGTCGCCTGTGCCGCGCAGAAAGAAGTGACGCTTCTGCGCCAGCGTCAGCGCGTCCAGATCGCTCAGCCGGTAAACGCCCGCTTCCGCTTTTGCCAGCACCTCCGTGTCGATATCCGACGCCCAGATGCGCGGTCCGGCCACCGACGCGCCTAACAGCTCGTGCAGCGTCATCGCGATAGAGCAGGGCTCTTCGCCCGTTGACGCGGCGGTACACCAGACGCGATAGCCTGACGCGCGCTGGCGCGCATGTTCCGCGAGGATCGGGAAGTGATACGCCTCGCGGAAAAAGGAGGTCAGGTTGGTCGTCAGCGCGTTAATGAAGTTCTGCCATTCCGGGTGTTCTGAGTGCGACTCCAGAAGGCCGATATAGTCGCTGAACGTGGCAAGACCCAGCGTGCGCACGCGACGGGAGAGACGATTAAAAATCATCTCCCGCTTTTGCGCGTTGACGACAATTCCGGCGCGCTTATAAATTAATTTCCCGACACGCTGTAATTCGCTGTCGGTCAAAGAAAGCGTATTCAGGGATAAGCGTGCAGAAGTGCTGATAATTTCACTCATAGAATAGGAGCAGACCTTAAACCGGTGTATTCATTATTTCCTGATACGCGCCGATCATTTTATTTCGCGCCTGCATACCAAAGCTGAATGAAATAGAAGACTTCTGCATCGCGAGCATCACGTCATTCAGGGCTATATCATGACTTCCGGACATCCACTGCTGTGTTTTGCTCTTCGCCTCGACCTGGGTTTTATTTATTTCGTTAATGCTGTTAAATAAAACGTCAGAAAAAGAGGGCGTGTCGCCGCGCGGAGACTGGAGGCGAGTAGACGCCCCGCCGACCTGCTGCGCCTGACGCTGAATTTGATCGAGTACGCCATGCATTAATGTTGCTGACATGTTCAATTCCTGGTAAATGAGATAAAAAGCGCTGTTTGTTGCACATCTTTTAAACGTCGACAGCTTAACACGCGAATAAAAACCTCAGAAAATCCAATAAGCCGACAGAACTTTGAGCTTATTTATCCTTAAAAAAAACGCCTTTCAGACGATAATGCCCGCCTGAAAAATTCTTATATTTTTGAAATCGTCGACATCACTCTCGCGAATTTCGTGAGCTGACGCGCATCGCCGATGCGTGCTATTTCATACAGGAATACGGCATGAGTGCCACACTAAATGATTTAACCAACAATCCGGCAGAGCGAATTAAATCAATACTGTCCTCACTTCGCAGCAGTCCGAAGCTTTTGCTGGTGATTTGCGGCGCTGCGGCGCTTTCCGTCATCATCGCCTTACTGTTCTGGGCAAAGGAGCCGGACTACCGGGTGCTGTTCAGCAACATCAGTGATGAAGAGGGCGGCGCGATTGTTGCGCAGCTCTCGCAGCTCAACGTCCCTTATCGTATTGAAACCGCCGGTGGCGTCATCATGGTACCGGGATCCCAGGTACATGAAGTGCGTATGAAGCTGGCGCAACAGGGGCTGCCGAAAGGCGGCTCGGTGGGCTTTGAACTGCTCGATCAGGAGAAGTTCGGCGTCAGCCAGTTTACCGAGCAGGTGAACTACCAGCGCGCCCTGGAGGGCGAGCTGGCGCGCACCATTGAAAATCTCGGGCCGATTCAGAGCGCGCGCGTGCATCTGGCTACGCCGAAACCGTCGATGTTTGTCCGTGAACAGAAAAAACCGACCGCCTCAGTCACCGTGAACCTGCTTCAGGGCCGCACCCTTGACGACAGCCAGGTGGTGGCCATCACCCATCTGATCTCCAGCGCCGTCACCGGGCTTTCTGCCGAGAGCGTCACCATTGTCGATCAGCGCGGTAATCTGCTGACCCAAAGCGGCGTGCGCGGCTTGCAAACGGCGCATCTCAAATACACCAACGACATTGAGAGTGACTACCAGCAGCGTATTCAGCGCATTCTGGCCCCGCTGGTGGGGGACGAAAATATTCGCGCGCAGGTCACGGCGCAGATTGACTTCACCGAGCAGGAACAGACGCTGGAGCAGTATCAGCCGAACAGCGAGCCTGAAAAAATGGCGATCCGCAGCCGCCAGACGAGCCTCTCCGAGCAGGGCAACCGCCGCGGCGCAGGCGGCGTGCCGGGGGCATTGAGCAATACCCCACCCGCACCGGCCACCGCACCGCTGACCCAGCCGCTCAACACCCCGGCGGACGACAATAAAGAGAAAACCACCGGTAACAGCGCCAACCGCGAGCCAGCCCAGCCTTATAACAACCGCAGTGATGAAACCACTAACTTTGAGGTGGATCGCACGCTAACCCACACCAAATCTAATACGGGACGAATTCAACGTCTCTCGGTGGCCGTGGTCATCAACCATTTGCCGCAGGGGGAAGAGGGTAAACCCGGCCCGATCGGTGAGGCGGAGTTGACCCGCATCAACGCCCTGGTGAAAGAGGCGATTGGTTACAACGCCGCGCGCGGCGACAGCGTCAATATTCTCAACTCCGCGTTTAACGGCGTGGTGGAAGCTCCGGTACCGCCGTTCTGGAAGCAGGAAAGTTTCTACGTCCTGCTGATGGCGATTGCTCGCTACCTGGTGATTGCGATTATCGCCTGGGTGATGTGGCGCAAGCTGGTCCAGCCAGCCTGGACCCGCCACCAGGAGACCACAATCCGTCGTCTGGAGATGGAGAAAGAGGCGCGAGAGGAAGAGATCGCGGCGAAAAAACGTGCCGCGGAGAAAAACAACCGCGACCGTGCCCAGCAGCGGGTGGATACGGAACTCAATGGTCAACAGCTGCGTGAGCTGGCAGAGCAGGAGCCGCGCGTTATCGCCCTCGTTATCCGCCAGTGGATGAGTAAGGAGCCTAAATAATGAATGCCTCAGAAAAAAGCGCCATCGTCATGCTGACGCTGGGAGATGTCCTGGCGGCGGAGGTGTTCAAGCACCTCAACGCCCACGAGGTGAAGCAGATCAGTAGCTCAATGGTCAATATGGCGGGCTTTACCCATGACCAGATGGCAATGGTATTAGAACAGTTTAAGAAAGACTCCAGCGAATATGCCGCACTGAGTCTCAATACCAACGATTATCTGCGCAGCGTGCTGGTGAAGGCGCTGGGTGAAGAGCGCGCCTCCTCGCTGCTGGAAGACCTGCTGGATACCCACCAGGGCGGCAACGGCATCGAGACGCTCAACTTTATGGAGCCACAATCGGTATTCGATCTCATTCGTGAGGAGCATCCGCAGATCATCGCCACCATCCTGGTGCATCTGAAGCGTAACCAGGCGGCGGACGTACTGGGCAAATTTGACGACCGCGAGCGTAATGACATCATGCTGCGTATCGCCACGTTTGGTGGCGTACAGCCTGCCGCGTTGCAGGAGCTCACCGAAGTGTTGAACAACCTGCTCCACGGTCAAAACCTGAAGCGCAGCAAGATGGGCGGCGTGCGTCCGGCGGCAGAGATCCTCAACCTGATGAAGTCTCACCAGGAAGAGGCGGCCATCGAGGCGGTACGCGAATTCGACGGCGAGCTGGCGCAGAAGATTATCGACGAGATGTTCCTGTTCGAAAACCTGGTGGAAGTGGAAGACAGAAGTATTCAGCGCCTGCTGCAGGAGATCGAGAGCGAGACGCTGATCATCGCCCTGAAAGGGGCCGACGAGCCGCTGCGCATGAAGTTCTTCCGCAACATGTCCCGTCGTCAGGCCGAGCTGATGACCGACGACCTGGCCTCCCGTGGCCCGGTTCGTCTGTCTCAGGTCGAAGCCGAACAGAAGACGATCCTCAACGTTGTTCGTCGCCTGGCCGAGTCTGGCGAGATCCTGATTGGAGGCAGCGACGATGCCTACGTTTAAGGATAGCCACGCCCAGGAGTGGCACAGCTGGCAGCCTGAAAATCTGCTCGGGGAACCCCTTGAAACGCCGCTGCCGACGCTGGATAGCGCCCAGTCCGAGGCGCAGCTGAAAGCCGAGCTGGCACGCCTGCGAAAACAGGCGGAGCAGCAGGGCTTTGCGCAGGGACAGCAGCAGGGACGGGAAGAGGGGCGCAAGCAGGGCTATGAGGCGGGCCTTAAAGAAGGCCGTGAAGCGGGCTTTGCAAAGGGGCTGGAGCAGGCGCGCGCGGATCAGCAGACGGTGTTGCGTGAAGCGGAACAGTGGGTCACTCACTTTAAGCTCGCGCTGGAGAACATCGAAAGCCTGATCCCTGGCCGTCTGGTGCAGTTCGCGCTCACCGCCGTGCAGCAACTCTACGGCAACGCCAGCGTGGTGGATAACCAGGCCCTGGTGAGCCAGATCCGTAGCCTGATGAAACAGGATGTACTGCTCCACGGTGCCTTTAAGCTGTATGTGAATCCGGACGCGTTTACCTCGGTTGAGCAGGCGCTGGGTGACACGCTCACGGCGCTGGGCTGGGAGCTGCACCGGGACGCGCACCTGGCGTCCGGCGGCTGCCGCGTGGTGTCACCTGATGCAGAGGTGGACGCCAGTATGGAAACGCGCTGGCAGGCGCTCTGTCAGCTGGCTCGCGAGGAACTGTCGCAATGAGCGCGCAGCTAAAAAAATGGCTATCCGTCCTCGACCGGGTGGAAGAGAGACTGGCGCAGGTGCCGGATTTTCGCCAGTACGGTAAGCTGACGCGCGCCACGGGTCTGGTGATGGAGGCGGTTGGGCTGAAGCTGCCGATTGGCGCGTTGTGCATCGTGGAGCGCCAGACGGAGCAGGGCATTATCCCGGTTGAAAGCGAAGTGGTGGGCTTCAATGGTCAGACGCTGTTTCTGATGCCGCTGGAGCACGTCGACGGCATCCTGCCGGGGGCGCGTATTTACGCTCTGCAAAACGACAGCCATGCCGGTAAACAACTGCCTGTGGGCCCGCATCTGCTGGGACGCGTGCTGGATGCGCAGGGCCGAGCGCTGGATGGTCGTCCCGCGCCGGGGAACCCGTCGGCGGGGCTATTTACGCCAACCCTCAACCCGCTCCATCGCGACCCGATTAAAAACGTACTGGATGTCGGCGTGCGCGCCATCAACGGCCTGTTGACGGTGGGGCGCGGCCAGCGCATGGGCCTGTTTGCCGGGTCCGGTGTGGGCAAAAGCGTGCTGCTCGGCATGATGGCGCGCTTCACCACCGCCGATGTCATCGTGGTGGGGTTGATTGGCGAGCGCGGCCGTGAAGTCAAAGATTTTATTGAAAATATCCTCGGCGAGCAGGGGCTGGCGCGCGCGGTGGTGGTTGCCGCCCCGGCCGACGTCTCGCCAATTTTGCGTATGCAGGGGGCGGTCTATGCCACCCGCATCGCCGAAGATTTTCGCGATCGCGGCCTCAACGTGCTGCTGATCATGGACTCCCTGACGCGCTACGCCATGGCGCAGCGCGAGGTGGCGCTGGCCATCGGCGAACCGCCCGCGACCAAAGGTTATCCGCCGTCGGTCTTTGCCCGCCTGCCTGCGCTGGTAGAACGGACCGGTAACGGCGTGAAGGGCGGCGGGTCGATCACCGCGTTTTATACCGTGCTGACGGAGGGTGATGACCAGCAGGATCCGATTGCCGACTCCGCGCGGGCGATCCTCGACGGACATATCGTCCTGTCGCGTCGTCTTGCCGAAGCGGGCCACTATCCGGCCATTGATATCGAAGCTTCGATCAGCCGCGCCATGACCGAGCTGATCCCGCACGCCCAGTACCGCAAGGTGCAGCGTTTCAAACAGCTGCTTTCTGCGTATCAGCGCAACCGCGATCTGGTCAGCGTGGGCGCATACGTTAAAGGCAGCGACGCGATGCTGGATCTGGCGATCGACAAATACCCGTCACTGGAGGCGTACCTCCACCAGGCGATCCACGAACGCAGCGGCTATGACGACGCCGTGCACACCCTGTCCGGGCTCTTCCCGGACGTCAGGGACTAACCGGGAGGCGCAATGAAGGTAAACAACCCAATGACCCTGCTGCGTGACATGGCAGAGGAGGCGCTGACAAAGACCACCCTCGCGCTGGGCGGCGCGCAGCAGCAGCTTCAGCAAGCAGTCGCCCAGCATGACCAGCTGCAGCACTACGAGCAGGAGTATCAGCAGTCCCTGCGTCAGGGAATGATGGGTAACGGCATGTCGGTGGCGGATCTGGTTAATCATCAGTCGTTTATTTTGTCGTTGAAGCAGGTGGTGAAGCAGCAGGAAGGGCACGTCAGCGCCTGCGAGCAGGCAGTCGACAAGGTGAAACAGAACTGGGTGCAGAACAAGCAGCGTCTGAACGCGTTTGAAACGCTGATTGAACGCCGGGCGACGGCGCAGGCGTTGGTTCAGAGCCGACATGAACAAAAGCTGATGGATGAATTCGCGCAGCGTGCCGGACAAAAGAGAGAAAGGCTATGAACATTGATATTGCTGCCCTGTTACTGGGCGGCGGGGCGCAGGGCAAACCGAAAGCCGGGTTGCTGTCTGACGAGGATTTTGGCCCGGCACTGGAGGGCAAGCTGGCGCAGCTGTTTACCGGTCTGGAGCCGCAGGCGCTGCCGGAGGCGATGCTGCCCGCCGCTATGCTGCCGGAACAGCTCACGGAGGTGACGGTGGGGAATGATGAGGAGATCGCAGACACGCTGCTGATGGCCCCGCCGGGGCTGGCGGAGGCGCTGACGGGTGTGACCATCACAGAAGTCGAAGGGGAAGAAAGCCCGCAGTGGCAGCTACAGCAGCTGATTACCCGCAGCGTGACGGGCGCGGAGACAGCGGCGAAGCCAGAACCTGGCAAGCCTGCGGTGGGCGAGAAGCCTGACGCGCCGGGCGGTAAAACGTTAACACCCCTCAGCGTGACGGAGAAATCACCCTCGGTGACGATGACGCCTCTGACGGCGCAGTCTGCGCCGGTCGCGAGCGAAACGGTCGCCACGCCAGAGATGTCATCAACCGCGCCGGTCAGTGCCGTGGCGCTACCTGCCGCCGTACGCACCAGCGTTGCCCCTGCTCCGCAGCGGGTGGTTACCGTGAATCACCCGCCGGAAACGCCGGAGTGGAAGCAGTCGGTAAGCCAGCATATCGCTATCTTTAGCCGCAACGGCCTGCACAGCGCCGAGATCCGCCTACACCCTGAGGAGCTAGGTTCACTGCAAATTTCCCTGCGCGTTCAGCAGGATCAGGCGCACATTCATATCGTCAGCGAGCATTCTCACATTCGCCACGCTATGGAGCAGGCCATGCCGCAGCTGCGCGCCGCGATGGCAGAATCGGGGATTCAACTCGGTCAGGCGAACGTCAGCGCCGAGGGACAACAGTACGCTGCGGCAGGTGAGCAGCGCGACAATACGCCGGGCGAGCAGCAGGCTCAGCTGGAGGGCGAAGGGCAGCCGGACGATGACGACAGCGTCCCGACATTATTAACCACCACGCCGGGAAATATATACGGAATTAATACCTTTGCCTGAAGTGGCGAATTAGCTTCAGGAATGAAATTTTATCGCCTGATTATCAGGGTGATTAAATGGACTACAATGTCCGCCATATTGACACGAGGGTAGTACGCTGCCTTCTCTTATTTATCAGGTGTACGTTCAATGAGTAATAAAAATAAAAAGGTCGCCAGCGGCGGAGGGGTTCGCTCGCTTCTGATGACGTTCATGTTTTTGACTGCCGTTGCGGCGTGCGGGTTTTCCGGCTACCTGTTCTGGGAAATGAAATTCGCCAAACCGGCAGACGTGGTGGTGGAAGGGGAAGTGAAAACAGCGCCTGCGCCCGAGCAAGTCGAGCCGCTTTACGCCTCGATGAATACCTTTACCGTGAGCCTGAAACCGACGGCGAATGAATCCGATCGGGTATTGTACCTGGGTTTATCTATTCGGGTGGCAGAGCAGCAATCACTTGCCGTACTGGAAAAATATTTGCCGGAATACCGCAGCCGTTTATTTATGTTGCTCACCCACCAGACCTATGAAGATTTAGCCACCGACGAGGGGAAACGCCGCCTGATTACCAACATTAAGAGCGAGCTGGATAAACCGCTGGCGTTTAACCAGTCCATTCGCGTCACTGACGTCCTTATTAACGAATTTATTCTGCGGTAATAATTATGGCTGACAGCTTTTTATCACAGGATGAGATCGACCGTTTACTGAACGCCGATGCTGAGAGCAGTAGCGATCTCAATAACAGCCGTACAGACGCAGGGATAAAACCCTACGACCCGCATACGCAACGCCGGGTTATTCGTGAACGTCTGCATTCGCTGGAAATTATTAACGAACGTTTTGCCCGTCAGTTCCGTATGGGGCTGTTTAACCTGCTGCGCCGTAGCCCGGATATTACGGCGGGAAATATTAAGATCCAGCCGTATCACGAGTTTGCCCGCAACCTGCCGGTGCCGACAAACCTGAACCTGCTGCACCTTAACCCGCTGCGCGGCACCTCGCTGATGGCCTTCTCGCCGGGGCTGGTATTTATGGCCGTAGACAACCTGTTCGGCGGCGACGGACGTTTCCCGACCAAGGCCGACGGGCGTGAATTTACGCCAACCGAACAGCGCGTGATCCATCGCATGCTGTCGATGGCGCGCGAGGCGTACGAATTTGCCTGGAGTTCAATCTATAAAATCAAAACGGAGTACATCCGTTCGGAAATCCAGGTGAAGTTCACCAACATCACCTCCTCGCCCAACGATGTGGTGGTCACCACGCCGTTTTCGGTGGAGATCGGCTCGCACCGCGGGGAATTCAACATCTGTATTCCCTTCAGCACCATTGAACCGCTGCGCGAGCTGCTAAGTAATCCGCCGATGGACAACTCCCGGCAGGAAGATACCCAGTGGCGTGGCCTGCTGGCGAGCCAGATGCGGGAAACGGAGCTGGAGCTGACGGCACGCTTTGCGGATGTCGGAACCCGCCTCTCCCGCGTGATGCAAATGAAGAAAGGCGACATTATCGCGCTCGATAAGCAGGAGTTTATCGAAGCCAGCGTGGGTGGCGTACCGGTCTTCACGGCCCGCTACGGCGCAGTTAACAATCAATATGCCCTGAAGGTCGAGCAGATGATTCAGCCTTCATTACTATCATTAAACAAGGAGTAATTTCCCCATGAGCGATATGAACACCTCATCGGGTTCTGACGATCAGTCCATTGATAATCTCTGGGGTGATGCAATGAGCGAACAGCACGCGGCGGGAATTACCGACACCATGGCTGCACCGCAATTTTCTGACGAGATGAACCTGATCCTCGATATCCCGGTAAAAATGACCGTGGAGCTGGGGCGTACCAAAATGACCATCAAAGAGCTGCTGCGCCTGAGCCAGGGCTCGGTGGTGTCGCTGGACGGGCTGGCGGGGGAACCGCTGGATATCCTGATCAACGGTTATCTGATTGCGCAGGGTGAAGTGGTGGTCGTTTCCGATAAGTTCGGCATCCGCATCACGGATATCATCACGCCGTCTGAACGTATGCACCGCCTGAGCCGCTAATGAACGCCACTGACTCCCTCCCGGCGACCGGCTCGGTGCTGATGACGGTCACCGGCGCGCTGGCCCTGATTATCCTGCTGATGGTGGCGATGGCCTGGGCTGCCCGCCGCAGCGGGCTGTCGCGTCGGCTCAACGATGCCCAGGGCAACATGACCCTGGTGGCGACCCAGTCGCTGGGGCCGCGCGAGCGCCTGGTGCTGGTGGACGTGGGCGAGCAGCGGCTGGTGCTGGGCGTCACCGCTTCGCAGATTACCTGCCTTGCGACGCAGGCGCGCCCGGAGCACGCCCCGCAAACCTCTGCGCCTGCGACCTTTCCACAGATGCTGGAAAAGGTGCGCCAGAAATACCGTTCGGGAGGTGAGCAATGAACCGCCGCCTGCTGCTGGCGCTCGTCCTGATGTTGCCTGCCGCCGGTGCGCTGGCGGCCAACGGTGATATCACCCTCGGTAAACCGTCGGGGGAAGAGGGCTGGACGCTGCCGGTGCAAACCCTGCTGCTGCTGAGCGGGTTTACCTTTATTCCTGCCGTACTGCTGATGATGACCGGCTTTACCCGCATCATCATTGTGCTGGGGCTGATGCGTAACGCCCTCGGCACGCCCACCGCGCCGCCAAACCAGGTGCTGGTGGGGCTGTCGCTGTTTTTGACCTTTTTCGTCATGTCTCCGGTGTTCAGCCAGATCTATGAAAAAGCCTGGCAGCCGCTGCAGGAAAACAAGATCACCATGGAAGTGGCCCTCACGGAAGGGGTGAAACCGCTGCGTGCCTTTATGCTCGACCAGACCCGCGAAAGCGATCTGGCGATGTTTGCCCGTATCGCCAAAACCCCGGATATCGCCTCGCCGGAAGAGGTGCCGCTCAGCATTCTGATACCGGCGTTTATCACCAGCGAGCTGAAAACCGCCTTCCAGATAGGCTTTACCATCTTTATTCCGTTCCTGATTATCGATCTGGTAGTCGCCAGCATTCTGATGGCGCTGGGGATGATGATGGTGCCGCCCACCACCATTGCGCTGCCGTTTAAGCTGATGCTGTTTGTGCTGGTCGACGGCTGGCAGCTGCTGGTGGGATCGCTGGCCCAGAGCTTTTACAGTTAGGAGAGACCCATGACCCCGGAAAGCGTAATGGTGATTGGCATGCAGGCGATCAAGGTGGGACTAATGGTGTCAGCCCCGCTGCTGGTGGCCGCGCTGGTCACCGGTCTTATCATCAGTATTTTGCAGGCCGCCACCCAGGTCAATGAAATGACCATGACCTTCATCCCGAAGATCCTGATCATCGTTGGCGTGGCGGTGGCGCTGGGGCCGTGGATGATGAAGATTTTTATTGAATACACCCGCGCGGTGTTCGCCAGCATTCCTTTCGTGATTGGCTGATGGCCTTCGGACTTCCTCTCGACCAGCTCTACGGGCTGGTCAGTCACACTTTTTTCATCATGGTGCGCATTGCCGCGCTGCTGCACGTTGCGCCGATTTTCGGCGAGAAGGCGGTCAGCGCCCGTCTGCGCGCGGGCCTGGCGCTGTTGATTGCGATCCTGATTGGCGGCACGCTGCCTGATGCGCAGATTGGCCTCTACTCCTGGGAAGGGGTCTGGGTGATGGCGAAACAGGTGATTATCGGCGCGGCGATGGGGCTGACGCTGCAGCTGCTGTTTGCCGCCGTGCGCATGTCCGGCGAAATCATCGGCATGCAGATGGGACTTTCGTTCGCCACCTTTTTCGACCCAGGCGCTGGCAACAGCCCGGTGATCTCACGTTTTCTCAACCTGCTGGTGACGCTGCTGTTCCTCGCCTTTAACGGCCATCTCTGGCTGCTGGCGCTGCTGGCGGAAACCTTCCAGACGCTGCCGGTCGACGCCACGCCGCTACACGCGGGCGGGTTTATGTATCTGGTGACCCACGCGGGGATGATCTTTAGTCAGGGGCTGATGTTGGGGCTACCCGTGATTGCGCTGCTGCTGTGCATTAACTTCATCCTCGGGCTGTTAAACCGCCTGACGCCGCAGCTCTCTATCTTTGTGATTGGCTTCCCGTTGACGCTGACCTTCGGCATGCTGGCGCTGTTCCTGATTGCCGAAACGCTGGCACCGTTCTTTGAGCGCCTGATGGCCCTCGGGTTTGACACCCTTGATGGCCTGATTCAGGCGCTGGTCTGACCCTCAATTCATGCAGGCGATACGGGCGACGGTCTCCGTGCCGGAGGCGAGGACTTTGTCGTCCAGCAGGTAGACAGTGCTGGTCGCCTCTTCACCCGGTTTGATTTGCGGGAAGATATAATCGGTCACGTCTTCATCCGAGCTTTGGCCGCCGAGCTTGCGATGCTGGCTGGTGACGGTCAGATGGAGCCGCTTGCCCGACATATCAATGTCGTAGCGCACTTCGCGGTTTACGGCTTTCGGCAGCCCGTCGCGCTTGCCGTCTTTGAAGTGACTGATGCTGCCGATATAGGTGGTATGCCCGTTGAACAGGCCGTCACGGTAAGACCGGTAGATACCGCGCGCCAGCGTCGCGTTGTTATCGTCCTCAATAATGTAATACGAGGTCGGCGCAATACAGGCCTCCTTGTAGGGCGAGGTATAAAACCCGTACAGCGCCATGGCGCCGGTCCCGATAATAACGCCGCCAAGAAACAGCAGCGCGAGCGGCGATTTAATAATGGCGAAAATAGAACGATTCGCAGTCATTCCCTGAATCCTTAAAGGGTTGTTGGCAGGCAATAAGCCCCTGGAATTTACTCATCTTTTCCGAGCCCGTGGTCACATACAGTACGGCAGCGGGCTTCTCGTCGGTACGGCGCGCCAGAACGTGGCGGGTATAGGTTTGCAGCGTGGATTCAATCAGCGCGGTCTGCGACTGTTTGTCCTGCTGAACCATCACCTCGGTACCGGGCGGCACGCCGGGGCCATTCCAGCGCACAAAGTGCACCGGCTGCGGGCTAAAATCTAAAATGCCGCGCAGGAGGAGCGCAATCACCAGCCCAACGAGCACGCCGCTGAGCGTGGCGCAGATCTTTTGCATGAGCGTGCTGCGGGCGCGCGGCGGGGCGGGTTCGACCGTCGGCGGTACCTCTGGCGCAACGGCCTGTTCGGGGGCTTCCTGCTGCGGGAGATCTGGTATCTGCGTTGCAGGCGCCACTTCGCTGCCGCTCTCCCGCACCAGCAGGCGATAGCCGCTGCGCGTTACGGCGATGAGCGTGACGGCCTCCTGCAGGTTTAGCTGAGCGAACGCACGGCGTAACTTGGTGATCATCACCCGCACGCTGTTGTCGGTGACCTCCACCCCGGCGCTGCGCCAGCCGATCTCCATCAGCTGTTCCTGGGAAAGCACTTCCCCATGCGCCTCCACCAGCGCGGCAAGGCACAGACATGCGCTTTGGGGAAGCGTGACGGTCTCTTGCGTATCCGTTCGGGCAAGCGTACGGATCTGCAAATCCAGCGACACTAACGATCCAATCGCGATATTGTTTAGCATAGTTATTTGATTCTTCTGGTGTATTGGGTATCGCTTCTGGCTAATGTAATTAATAGTAATGAATGCACGTTATTGCTAGCCGGGAGCCAGAGCGACCTGTTTTTTATGTCTTACTTCATCTTTTTGCAACCATTATGTAAAAGCAGCCTTAACACCTTTAAGGTTATTAATTGCGGTGTTTTAACCACACCAAAAATAACGTTATGAGTGATTGCGTTTTAATCACATTAAAACCAATTGGTTACCAATTTAACTGCGCGTGCGCGGCGTCAGCAGCGTTGATAATGAGACGCTGTTATCACTTTTGATTAAACATTTTTTAATCTGTACAAAATTATTAATTGTGCCGGAAATGGCGGGGCGGCGGTTGCGCACGAGGTCTGCGAATTTATACTGAGTAAAAGGCAGGTTATTGAATTTATTAAACAGTATTCATTTTCTTAACAAGGATGACCGATGTTCTCTCTTAAGCGTTTTATGCATACGTCCGATATGCCGGCCATGTTTCCCGTATTTATCTGTCGTCTGGTGACAGGTGTATTTTTCTTTACTGCCGGGTTTAATAAATTATTTGTTCCTGAGAACCAGCTGCTGATGGTGGATACCCTGCACGATGCGGGGATCCCTTTCCCGGTTGTTATGGCGGTAGTGGTGGCGTTCCTGGAATGCAGTATGGGTCTGCTGTTGACGCTGGGGTTGTTCAGCCGCGTTAGCGCGCTGATATTAATGGTCATCAGCAGCGTGGCGCTGATCACGATTGGGATTTACACCATTCCGCGCGGGCTGAATTTGATTTCATGGCTGAGCTGGCTGCTTTATCTGCCCGAGACGCTCTATGTGGTGCTCTGCGTGTTCCCGTTGACCTGGGGCGGCACCCTTTGCAGCCTCGACGGCTGGCTGGTCAAACGCTGGCAGAAGGTCCGCAAAATTGTTTTTGTTGAGGGTTAACATAAGTGCGCGGTTATCAACGCTTTGAAGAGCATATTTCCTGATGCCTGCATAATAAAATAGCCCTGCAGAGGCAGCATTGTGCTGCCGTTAAAAGAACAGGCGCTGATGTTATGGTTTTTATTGTCATACTGGTCGTTATTTTCATTACCCTGGTGATTCTGGTGCAGGCTGGCGTCATGCCGTGGTTTATTCGCACGGAGGGGCAGCGCCTGCGCACGCAGGTTGATGTCCTGGCGACCCAGCTGCGCGAGCAGCTCGATCGTGTTGAAGCGCAGCAGCGTTCAATGACCGAAAGCGTGGTCACCCTTAAAAGCTTCGCGCTGGACAAAAGCGCGCCGGGCGAGACGGATAGTGCCGAAGAGACGGGCAACAGCCGTCAATTTCTCAATGCACTGGTCAAAGAGACGGGCGAACGTCTTGGCGGTCGCGCCTGGATTGTGGACGACACCGGACGCATCATCGGCGATGCCGCCGGTGCGCCGTCGGTACAGTCCCTCAACGATATTAACCTGCCGATGGCGGTGCCGTTGCGTGCGCTGGTGGCCCAGTCGGATGGCGGGTTGCGTCATACCCATTTTCGCAGCGCCAGCGGCGAGCATACGCTGATGGTAATGCCCATTCCCGACAGGCCGTGGCTGCTTGCCCTTGACGTGCCCACCCGGCGAATGGGCGAGCGGCCGGGCATTATGTTGCATAAGCCGTGGCCGCTGGCGGCCTTGCTGCTGGTCTCTACGTTGACCCTGCTTCGCAGCCTGAACCAGCATCTATCCCGCCTCAACGAAGAGCTGCCGTCGCAGCTGAAAACCGAGCAGGGCGCGCATTTGCCGCCGCTGATGCAGGAGATTGGCGAGCAGGCGAGCGCGATTGCCAGGGCAGCCAGCACGATTGCCGAGGAGAATGAACGTCTGCTGCGGGTACCCGAAGCGAACGCCAATATGCTGGCCGTGTTGAGCGAAAGCGCCACGGGTGCGATCCGGGCAATGAACGCGCTACACGACGCCGCGCTGCACATTGCCGACAGCAGCGGCACGCTGGTGCAGCTGGCCAGTCGCGCCTACAGCTATTCCCTTCATAACGATGAGAGCGTGTTTGCCGTGGAGTCGCGCAACCTGGCGAGCCGCTGCGCGCGTTCGTCGAAAGAACTCCGGGCCCTGATTGACGATGCGATGATGCAGGCGCAAAGCGGGGCACCTTCGGTGACGCAAAATAACAGCGTGCTGATTGAAGAGGTTTACACGGTGGCGAACACCTTAATTCACCGCACGAGCGGATAATCTACGAGTATTTCATATTATGTTTTCCTCCCTTCAAAGCAGGGCCATTATGCTGGTCTCTGCTTTCTTTATTTTACTGACCCTCATTACCCTCTGGGTTGTTATGCACTTCATTGCGCCCGCGCTGCTGAAAGATGAGCACCGGCGCGTGCACTATCAAATTAACGAGCACACCGCCGCCGTGACGCAGCTGATGTCGCGGGTACAGGCGCAGCAGCGCGTATTGACGGAAACCGTCGCGCAGCTCGACAGCGCGCAAATCGACCGTCTGCTTCCTGCCCTGGTGAACCAGAACGGTGACAGCACCCTGTTTGGCGGCGGCGTGTGGCCGCTGCCGGGGAAGCGTGAGCCGGGCGTGGAGAAAAACAGCACGTTTTATGCCAGAGACAAGCAGAACCAGCTGCAGCTGAACGGTACGTGGAATCAGCCGGATGCGGCTGCTTACTGGCAGCAGCCGTGGTTTAAGGCTGGGATGCGTACTGCAAAAGGGCAATGTGCGTGGGCCGACGCCTATATGGACGCCGCCAGCCCGCAGCCGCGAACCAACTGTGCGATGCCGATCTGGCGTGACGGTCAGCTGTGGGGCGTGGCGACGCTGGACGTGACGCTGGGCTTCTTCAATGAGCTTGCGCGCAAGATCGCCGAGCCGCTGCAGGGCGGCGTGCTGATTGTCGAGGCCAACGGTAAAATTATCGGCTACAGCCGCGCCAGCGACACCACGCCGCAGCTGAAAAATATTATCGACCTGCCCGGAGATGAAATTGCCCTTCTGCAGGAGATGCTGTCGCAGGGCAGCGGTGGCTACATCGAACGCACCTATGAGGCTGACGATGGCGAACATACCATCTTCCTCTCTCCGATTGCCGGCAGTCCGTGGTTTGTGGCAACTGATACCCAAAGTAGCTTGCTGAACCAGCAGACCCACAGCATTCTGCTGCGTTTGGGAATGGTGCAGATCCCGCTGCTGCTGCTGTTGGGAGTGGTTTTGATTCTGACCGTGCACTTTATGATGCGTAACCTCCAGACCGTGAGCGACCGTCTGGCCGCGCTGTCCGCGGGCGGGGCCGATCTGACCCTGCGCCTGCCGCAGAGCCGTACGCGCGAGCTGAACGCTATCGCCGACAACGTGAATACGTTTATGCGCTATCTGCAGGGGTTGATACAGCAGGTTGGAGCGAGTACGCGCACGATTGCGGCAGCCTCTCATCAGATTGCAGAGGGCAACGTGTCGCTCTCGTCACGCACCGAAGAGCAGTCCGCCTCTCTGACGCAAACGGCGGCGTCGATGGAGCAGATTGCCGGTATTGTGGGCAACAACGCCGACAACGCGGCGGATGCCGACAGGCTGGCCACGCAGGCGGCCGCCGTGGCGCAGCAGGGCGCGACGCTGATGAATGCTGCGGTGGAAAAGATGAGTCATATTGAATCGTCATCCCTGCGCGTGACCGACATCGTCGGGGTGATCGACGGTATCGCGTATCAGACCAACATTCTGGCGTTGAATGCGGCGGTTGAAGCGGCACGAGCGGGCGAGCAGGGGCGCGGTTTTGCCGTGGTGGCGGCAGAGGTGCGAAGCCTGGCCCTGCGATCCTCCAGCTCGGCGAAGGAGATCCGCGAGCTGATTAACGACGCGGTGATCGGCGTGCAGGACGGCAGCCGTCTGGTGCAGGAGGTCGGGGAAATCATGAACGCGCTGGTGACGTCGGTTAATGAGGTCTCCATGCTGATGGAAGAGGTCAAAACCGCCAGCCGTGAGCAGAGCGTCGGTATTGAGCAGGTGAACGTGGCGGTATGTCAGCTTGAAAGCGCCACTCAGCAGAATGCCGCGCTGGTGGCGGACGTGTCGACGGCGGCGAAGGCGATGGAGGAGCAGGCCGCGGAGCTGGAAAGCGTGGTGAACCGGTTTAGGGTGTGATGCGGTGCGCGCTGTCGGTCTTGCCCGGCGGCGCTTCGTTTGCACGGGCCTACAGGAAGCTACGCAAATGTAGGCCGGGAAAGGCGAATCCGCCACCCGGCACAAATCTGGAAGGCGCCTCGTAATCCTGGAAGTAACCTTATGTAATTCGTGGTTTGCCCTTTTTTTTGTTTTCATCACTTCGTAAAGTGCCCGTGTTGCGGCAACGTCCGCAACCGGGCGTGAGAACCTGAAAATACAAGGCGATACATTTTTGTATCGTACATGCGCACACGTCGTTACAATCATGGCGGCGCTGGCGGAGCAACCGTTAGGTTGGTCGGCTCCCTTGTATGTCGATTCTCACCTCCGTCAGCGCCACCACCTTTGAGCGTGAGAACTCCGGTGGTGGTTGTATGAATATACAAGGAGACTTTCATATGACTATTCTTTCCACACTCTCTGAATCATCCCACGTTAACTTTATCGAACAGCTCATTGCCTTACCGCTTCCGGCCTCTGCCGACCTTTTTGATGTGGCCGATATCTGTGCGGCATTCGCGAGCGCGTTGGTTGAGGTCGACACTATACGCGAACGCAACGCGCTCTGCGGGCGCTTGCTACACGCTCTGGATGAACTGGAGCATTGTTGCGACGATGATCTGCCACCGCATTTGATTGAACAGCTCATTGCAGGGGACGCTGCGCCGTCATGCATGTCGGATAGCTGGCAGGATACGGCCACACCGGTTAGTTATGCGCAAGCGCTGGCACAGGCTATTCTGGGTAATACTCTGCCGCAGAGTGTGAATAAGGCATTGACCGGATTACTGCATGACATGGTGCATCTGTTAGCCGATTTTGTGAAGGAACCTTACCTGCACGCTTAAAAATAAAGTCGGGTGGCGGCTTCGCCTGACCGGCCTACATTTACGTTGCTTCCTGTAGGCCTGTGCAAGCGGAGCGCCGCCAGGCAAGAAGATGATGCATAAACAAAAAAGCCCTCCACCAGGGAGGGCAACCGCGCATGGAGGACATGCGCGTAAGTGTTTGAGGCGGTTAAGCAGATTAACGCAGCAGGGACAGCACGTTCTGCGGAACCTGGTTCGCCTGGGCCAGTACGGACACGCCAGCCTGCTGGAGGATGTTCGCGCGGCTCATAGCAGACACTTCCACGGAGAAGTCTGCATCCTGAATACGGGAGCGCGCTTCGGTGGTGTTGATGATGTTGGTATTCAGGTTCGCAATGATGGAGCTGAAGCGGTTCTGAACGGCACCCAGGTCGGCACGGAAATCGGCAACTTTGGTGATGGCTTTATCCAACTGATCGATCAGAGTATCTGCGCCAGCCGCGCCTGAAGCGGCTTTAGCGAAAGCGTAGGCATCACGTGGAGCGGGATCGGCACCAATAGTCACAGCCCCTGCAGCATTAAGGGTGAACGACTTAACTTCACCATTATTGTCGACCGCATAGTAACTGTTTGGCGTGCCGCCAGAGAATACCTGAATACCAGAGGTTGCGGCATCAGCACCAGCGAATGCAGCCGCGGAAATTTCGTCTAATTTATCTGAAAGTTTAAATGCGGTTGCTGCACCAGTATTATCTTTCAGAATATCGTCGTTTTTAACCGCGACTGGAGTGAATGTGCTCAGGCCGTTAATCAGAACATCGGCATCCAGCTTGGAAAGTGCAGCACCAGGTGTTGCATCACCATCAATTTCAACGTTACCAGCATTATCTTTAAATTTGATATTCATTTCTTGTGCTTCCTGGGTTGTGGAGTTAACCGCAAAGAAGCGTACAGTGCCATCATCCTCTTTAAAGGTATGTAATTTGTCAGCACCAGGTACAGTTGATTTAGCCAGGACAGCAGTAATATCGGTGGTGGTCAGAGTGTATTCGCCTACGGGGGTATCATATTTTTGACCATTAGCACCTACAACGCCTTTCCCGCTAAATTGTGGATCGTCTATCGTCGCCGTAATTTTAGCAAAGTCGCTACCGAAGTTTTCCAGACCCAGTTCTTTGAGGTTCAATTCGTTCAGATTGATATCAATAGTGTCGCCATCTTTATCGCCGATCTGAATGGTGATTTTATCCTTAGAACCGTCGAACACTTTCACACCGTTGAAGTTGGTCACGTCGGCAACGCGCTGAATTTCTTCCAGACGGGAACCGATCTCTTTCATGATGGATTTGCGGTCATCTTCAGAGTTGGTGCCGTTTTTCGCCTGCACGGTCAGCTCGCGGATACGCTGCATGTTTTCGGTCACTTCTTCCAGCGCGCCTTCAGTGGTCTGCGCCAGGGAGATACCGTCGTTGGCGTTACGTGCCGCCTGGGTCATACCGCGGATTGAAGAGGTGAAGCGGTTGGAGATGGCCAGACCCGCTGCATCGTCCTTCGCGCTGTTGATACGCATACCGGAAGAGAGACGCTGAATAGCGGTGCCCAGGGCAGACTGAGATTTGTTCAGGTTGTTCTGAGCCATCAGGCTCAATGCGTTGGTATTAATGACCTGTGCCATTGTTGTATCCTTCTAAGTAATAATGACTGTGAGTGATATGCGTTCGTTGATGCGCATACTTCTTTCATCGGGGGGAATAAAAAAGACTGAATTATTTTTTTGCTTTTTTTATTGATGGCGAAAAATGGCGACAGGTTTGGCGTCTATTATTTAAATGGCGAAGGGTAATGACGTAATAAGCGCACGAAACTGTCTTTACCCTTCTTCCATATTGTTGTGCTCCCTGTGAAAAATTAAACTTCCTTCTCTATTATCCGATGAAAAGAGTGTGAACTATTTCATTTCTGGAGGAACATTATTATGGCTGGAACGAATTTTTTAGGCGTGGGGTCCGGGCTGCCGTTTGATCAGTGGCTGGCAGATGAGCGCAAAGGTATTACGAAAAAACTCAATCCTTATCTGCAGAAGCAAACCACCTATAAAGGGCAGATTTCTGCATGGGGCTCTATTTCCAGCGCGCTGAGCACGATGAAGGACAGTCTCGGCAAGCTGGAAGATGAGGGATTTAACGGCGTCAGCGTGAGTGACAACAAAACCTTTAAGGCCACAGCGGGCGAAGGGGCGATTCCCAATAGCTATTCCATCGCTGTTAAACAGCTGGCGCAAGCCCATCAGTTGGCAGTAGTGAACGATACGCGAGATCAAAAAATTGGTGACAGTGCCGCGAAGGTCACCATCACCCTGAAAGAGGGTGAAAAACCGATGGAGCTGGATCTCAAGAGAGACGAAACTTCTCTCGAGCAAATAGCCAAAAAGATCAATGAACAGAAGGGCGATGTCGTAGCGGAAGTGATAACCATTGGGGGCGGGAAGCACAAACTGGTGCTGACCTCGAAAAAAACCGGTGTAGCCGGGGAAATGCATATCAAAGTGACAGGCAATACGGCGCTGGAAGCTAAGCTGGCAGATGCTGCCGCAAAGCCTGAAACAGAAGCGCAAAATGCGGAAATATTTCTCAACGGTAACCTTGTCACCCGCAGTGCTAACACCATAAAGGATTTGATCACCGGTGTGACGCTTGAACTGCGGGAAGTATCGGATATGAAGGACCCTCCTGCTGACCCGGCCGACCCTAACAATCCGGAAAACTACAAAACCGAATCCCTGACCATCACCGAAGACACCTCAAAGGTGAAAACGTTGATTGAGGAGTTTGTCAAAAATTACAACAACTACCTCAACACCGTGGCTGGCGCGACCAAATATACCGCTCCCGATCGCGACAAATTAGCAAAAGATGAGGTCCCCACATCCGACCCGACCAATGGTGCGTTGTTCAGTGACGGGTCTTTACGTCGACTGACCAGCGAGCTGAAAGCCACCGTGACGGGCAGCTATCCCGAGGTTGGGGATGTCATTCAGACGCTGGGTAAAATAGGGATTACCGTCACGTTCGACGGTAAAACCGGCGATGATCGTACCGGTACGCTCGGCACCCTGACCATCGACAGCAAAAAACTTGATGCCGCCCTGAAGGACAACCCGAAAGAGGTTGAAGCGCTGTTCCTCGGTAAAGGTGGTAAAGAGGGAATTAAGGACCGGATGGAAGGGATTTTTAATACCTATCTTGGTGACAAAGAGTCGATTGAGAAGAAAGAAGGCGTGATCGAAACCGCGCTGGACTCCCTGCGCGATCAGGAAAAGCGCATCGGCAAGCAGATCACGGCCATTGAACGACGCATTGAAGAGACCATGCTGCGCAGGGAGAAAGAGTATCAGCGCCTGGATAAGGCCATGAGCGATATGAACAACATGAGTACCCGTCTACAGCAGTCGCTGGCGGGGCTGGTTTAATCACTACTATCCCGGGCAGCGTGCTGCCCGGCAGGATTTGACGATGTACACCAAAACGGGCAAAAGTGCCTACACCGCTGTCTCTCTCGACAGCCAGATCGCTGGCGCGACGCCGCATCAGCTTATCGTCCTGCTCTATGACGGGGCGATTAACGCCATGAAGCGGGCAGAGATTTATTTCCAGTCGGGCAATATTGCTCGTCGCGGCGAGATGATCTCCCGCGCCATCAATATTATCGACAACGGCCTGCGCGCCGGGCTGGATCACGAGAAGGGCGGGAAAATCGCCGAAGAGCTGGAGAGCCTGTACGAGTATATTTCCCGTACGCTGCTGGAGGCGAATCTCAACAAATCCGGTGAAAAGCTGCCGCACCTTATTGCCCTGATGACGGGGATGCAGGAAACCTGGCAGGCCATCGCCCCGCAGCACAAGCAGGTGAAACATGGATAACGACGTGATGGCGCTGATTGATGAGTTGCTCATCAGCAACGCGAAGCTGCGGCAGCAGGCCAATGCCGGCGAGTGGGATGTGTTTCTTGACGAGTCCGTGGCGTACACCATGGGAATGAGAACGCTGTGTGATATCGATTTAAGCCAGCTGGCACAGCACAATAAAACGTCGGTCAGCGCCCGGCTGGCGACCCTGCTTGAGAACGATGCCCTCTTAACGCGCGCCATTCAGGGGCGCCTGAGCACCATCAGCACAGAACTCTCCGCCATGCGCAAAACCAGCAGCGTGGCAAAATCTTACACCGCTGTTTAATTTACCTCTCACCCTAACCCTCTCCCCGTAAGGGAGAGGGGATTGTCAGCCCGTAGGCCCGCTCAAGCGAAGCGCCGCCGGGCAAAAAAAAAGCCCACCAGAGGCGGGCAAAAGAGGACAACGCAGAGAGGAACGATCAGATACTGATGTTGTACTTGCGGCCCGCGGGCAGCTGGCTGGATTCGCCCGCGGGTCCATAGAGCGTGCTAGCGTGGCCCACGTGGTCGATGGCCTTGCGGATATGCTGATTTTTCTTCATATGGCTTTGCAGCAGCGATTCCACCTTTTGATTCAGCGACTTTGTGCTGCGCACCTTCTCATGCACCTGCTGCCAGCTGGCAAACAGCTTGCCGAGCCCCGGGTAGGGGGCTTCCGCGCCGCAGCTTTGCTCCTGCTGACGGCGCATATCGTCGTAATACTGAATGGTCGACAGCAGCTGGTTTTTGTTATCCGCCAATACCTGCAGCGACACCGGGTTGATCTGCGTGCGGTTGAGCTGATTGACCTCTTCAATCATGATCGCCTCCAGCTCATCCAGGGACGTTTTCATCTGCGCGAGTATCGGGTAAAGCTTGTCCATAGGGGTCCTGCTTACGGTTAAAACTGAAACATGTCCTGCACCATTGCCTGAGCGATTTTCTCAGGCTCAATGCGCAGGGTACCTGCCGACAGCGCGGCGCGAAGCTCGGCGACGCGCGCGTAGTCCACGTCGCGGCTGTCGTCGGTCTGGATCTTTTTGGTCATTTCGCTCAGGGTGACGTTGGTGTTGTCGCGCTTGTCCGAACGTTTTGCCGCAGTGTCACTCTCCTGAGGCTGCGTGCGGGCGCGCAGATCCTGAGTTGGGGCGATTTTTGCAATCGGCGCGGTGGTCTGGCTGCTGTTGATGCTCATGGTGGTCCTCTCAGGGAAACATGTTCTGTACTCAATATTGTTTTCATCGGTGATTCAAAGAAAACCTAAAATTTATTGTTGTGAAATAATCATCACCTGCCCGTCAGCTCCCACTTTTCCACTCACGGTGCGTCCGCCTGCCGTTTTGACTTTGAGCAGGTCATCCACCGCGGCGTTGTTGAGCGCCTTGCCCTGGCTGCGAATACGAAAGCCTGAACCGGTCGTCACCAGGTCGACCGTCTGTCCGGCGCGCAGACGCCACTGCTGGCGAAGCTGGTTTTCTAACAGCGGCTTACCGGCGTCGATGGCGCGGGTCAGGCGCTGACCAATAATCTCATCGGCGTTAAAGATGAGTCCCCCCGGCTGGTGGTCGAGACTGCCGGTAACCGGCTCGATATCGCTGCGCTGGACAATCGCCCCGCCGGGCAGGCTTTGGCTTGCCACCCACCAGGTGCCCTGCGCGCTGATGCGAACCGGCAGGAAATGGCGACGCGCGCCGCACTGCGCGAGCACGGTGCGTTTGCCGGTCAGACGGCTGTTGCTTCCCACCAGGCTCAGCTCCGGGTTATCGCACACGGCGGCCAGCTGCGCGGGTGCGGCGAGCAGGGTTACGGTGCGCACGATGTCGCTACCGACTTCAGGCTGTGGGATCAGCGCATCCAGTTTAAGCATCAGCCGCTGCTTTGCCGTCTGGTCAGAGGGTACGCTGGCTGCGGCGGATGCAGAAAAGAGCAAAGCGGCCACCGCCGTGCTGATTATTCGGAGCTTCATCGTATTGCCTTAATCATATCTGTGATGGCTAAATTATATCCGCAGGCACCTGGGTTTTATTGCTTCAAATAATGACACTTTTGCAGGTAATTAAATCTATCGTCGCGTTAACGTTATTAGGATTATTTCTATTTCCCTAAATAGGCTTATTTCTGTCGGGTCTTCGCAGTGTGATATTTCACCAGCGCTGACTACACTATCGCAGTTTAATTAACGCAAGACAGGAGTGCTGTTGTCATGAATAAACTTGATGACGCCTTTCGCTTTCAACAGCAGGCGTTAGGTTTGCTGTCGCGCCGCCAGGATATATTGGCTTCAAATATTGCGAATGCCGACACGCCGGGCTACAAGGCGCGCGATATTGATTTTACTCAGCAGCTAAAAGCCGCCATGGAAAATAACGCTATGGCGAAATCTCCCGTATCACTGGCATTAACGTCACAGAAGCATATTGAAGGTAAAGCGATGCCGTTTGACGATGCGAATGTGCTGTATCGCATACCGGATCAGCCGAGTGCCGACGGTAATACCGTGGATATGGATCGCGAGCGCGTCAATTTTGCGGATAACGCCGTGAAATATCAGTCGGGACTGACGTTCCTTGGCGCGGATATTAAAAAAATGATGACTGTGCTCAGTCAGGGGTAATCAACGATGTCGCTCTTTAGCGTATTTGATATTTCCGGTTCGGCGATGGCGGCCCAGTCCCGACGCCTTAACGTCAGCGCCAGCAACATGGCCAACGCCGACAGCGTGGCGGGGCCGGACGGTCAACCCTACCGCGCGCGTCAGGTGGTCTTTTCCGTTGACGCGTCTGTCGGTCAGGAGATCGGCGGCGTGCAGGTTAGCGACGTAGTCGAGAGCAGCGCGCCGGACCGCCTGGTTTATGAACCGGGCAATCCGCTGGCTGATGAACAGGGCTACGTGCGGATGCCCAACGTCAACGTCATCAACGAGATGGTGAACACCATTTCCGCCTCACGCAGCTACCAGGCCAACGTGGAAGTGATGAATTCCGCCAAAAGCCTGATGCTGAAAACATTAACGCTTGGTCAGTAAGGACGCATATGGCGGTCTCTTCGATTAACAACAATAACGGCGGTGCGGGTGGCACCGGCACCGGCAACAGCGCGGCGGATCTGTCAAACCAGTTTATGAACCTGCTGGTGGCGCAGATGAAAAACCAGGATCCCACCAATCCGATGGATAACAACCAGCTCACCTCGCAGCTGGCGCAGTTCAACATGGCGGCGGGCGTCGAGAAGCTCAACAGTTCCGTCGCGGGCGTGCAGGCGATGATGATCCAGCTTGGCAGCATGAGCGCCTCCTCCTGGGTAGGGCGCAGCGTGCTGATTGAAGGCGAGGCGAAGGTCTCCTTTGGCGAGCCGGGGATCGGCATCATGCAGGAAGGCGTGGAACAGCCGGGTAATTCGGACGACTTCCACTTTGTATTAGGAGGCGATGCCGAAACGGTAACCGTCACCCTGCACGACGGTGATAAGGCGTACACCGCAGAGCTGAAGAACGTGAAGCAGGGCATGAATACCTACAACCTCGACGACCTGGAAAACTTCAAGCCGGAGCCGGGGCCGCCGCGCGACAGGGAATACACCCTCTCCTTTGAAGCCAGCAATCCTGAGGGGGAAAACCCGGAAGTGTTTGGTCTGGTTCAGGATCAGGTTCAGGGCGTCACGATGGATCCGAGCGGACCAATTCTGCATCTGCTGAATAACGATCCGATTGGCATGGGCAAAGTTTTTGTCATTCAAAAATAGTCATTACTTTCTGGAAATTAATTATGGGTTTTTCACAAGGTCTTAGCGGCCTGAGTGCCGCAGCAAAAGCGCTGGACGTGGTGGGTAACAACATCGCCAACTCCCAGACGGTCGGGTTTAAAGCAGGATCCGTCTCCTTCGCCGATATTTTTGCCGGTTCGACCGGTATGGGTGTGCAGGTGGCGGGCGTCAACCAGAATATGGGCGACGGCAGCCTAATGAACGGCACCTCCGCGCTGGATATGGGGATTACCGGTCGTGGCTTTTTCCGCATGGTCGACCAGGCGGGCAGCGTGTTCTACGGACGCAACGGCCAGTTTGAGCAGGACCAGAACGGCTTTATCGTCAACAAAACCAACGGGCTGTTTTTAACCGGCTATCAGGCGACGGATGGGGTGATTAACCCGGGCGCGCAGGTCGGACCGATTCGCATTCCGAAGGACGACATGCCTCCGGCGGCGTCAACCAAAGGCGACGTGACCGGCAATCTGAAGTCCGATGATAAAATCATTCCGCCGGCGCCGGGCTTCGATCCTGACAACCCTGATACCTACAACTACGTCAGCGAAGTGACCGCCACCGACAGCCTGGGGAATAAGCACGCTATCAAGGTGTACTACGTGCATACCGCAGAAGGTGAGTGGAAGGTTCATGCCCAGGACTCTACCGCGCCTGGCACGGGTGCGGATGAGTGGAGTGAGCAGACGCTTACGTTTGGGCCTGACGGCAAACTCACCACGCCGAAGACAATAAACATCAAAGGAGAGCCTTACAACGGCTCAGCGGCGCTGGATCTGACACTTGATCTGAATATTACCCAAAACGCCAGCGATACCCAGGTGATGCTCGGCGAGATTGACGGTCAGGCACCGGGTAAATTTAACAGCTATCAGGTCAGCGACACGGGCGAGGTGATTGCCATCTACAGCAACGGCAAACGTCAGACCGTGGCGCAGGTGGTGCTGGCCGATTTCGCCAATGCGGGTGGCCTGGAGCAGCAGGGCAACAACCTGTGGGCGGAAACCGTGCAGTCCGGCCAGCCGTTCCTGGGGACCTCGGGCACCGGCAGTTTCGGGGATATCACCGGCGGCATGCTGGAGTCCTCCAACGTGGAACTGGGCAACGAAATGGTCAACATGATCGTCTACCAGCGTAACTACCAGTCCAACTCGCAAACCATCAAAACCCAGTCTGAAGTCCTGCAGACGCTGGTTAACCTGCGTTAAGGCTGAATGATGGATCGCGCTATCTATACCGCCATGAGTGCCGCTAATGCGGCGCTCAACCGCCAGGCGGTCACCTCTAACAATCTGGCGAACAGCTCCACCGCGGGCTTTCGCGCCCAGCTGGCGGCCTTCCGCGCGGTGCCCATTGAAGGGGAAACCCTGCGCACCCGCGCGCTGGTGGCAGAGTCCACGCCGTTCCACGACACCACCATGGGGCCGATCACCCACACCGGGCGCAGCCTGGACGTGGCCTTGCCACAGGACGGCTGGCTGGCCGTGGCGATGGACGACGGCAGCGAAGGCTATACCCGCAACGGCGCCATCGAGGTGGATCAGGACGGGGCGCTGAGCGTCAACGGCCGTCCGCTGATGGGCGACGGCGGGCCGCTGGAAGTGCCGCCGCAGTCTCACGTCACCATCGGCAGCGACGGCACCGTGTCGGCGCTTGGCATGGGCGATGACCCGACGGCGCTGGTGCCCGTTGGCCGCCTGAAGCTGGTCAACGCTGAGATGAACAGCATGGTTCACGGCGATGACGGTCTGTTCCGCCCGGCGAGCGGCGTAATGTTGGCTCAGGATGAAACCCTGCGCCTGACGCCGGAGGCCATCGAGGGCAGCAACGTCAGCCCGGTGCAGGCCATGACGGCGATGATCGCTAACTCCCGCGGCTTTGACATGAACATGAAGGTGATTCGCACCGCCGACGAGAACGCCCAGAAGGCCAATCAGCTATTAAGCGTGAGCTAAATTCGCGCAAGGAGCCACAACATGATTCGTTCTTTATGGATCGCAAAAACCGGGCTGGAAGCACAGCAGCTCAATATGGACGTCATCTCCAACAACCTGGCGAACGTCAACACCAACGGCTTTAAGCGTCAGCGCGCCGTGTTTCAGGATCTGCTCTATCAGAACATGCGCCAGCCAGGCGCCCAGTCGAGCGAGCAGAACACCCTGCCGAGCGGTCTGCAGTTGGGTACCGGCGTGCGTCCGGTCTCCACCCAGCGGGTACACACGCAGGGCGGTATGAACCCGACCGGCGACGAGTACGACGTGGCTATCGAAGGTGAAGGTTTCTTCCAGGTGCAGATGCCGGACGGCAGCACCGCCTACACCCGCGACGGCCACTTTGCCAAAAGCCCGGACGGCCAGCTGGTGAATGCCGAAGGCTATCCGATTCAGCCGGGCATCGTGATACCGCAGGATGCCACCAAACTGAACATCGGCAGCGACGGTATCGTCAGCGTGAAGGTGCCCGGTCAGGCGGAAGAGCAGCAGATTGGGCAGCTGACGCTGACCACCTTCGTCAATAACGCGGGGCTCGAAAGCATCGGCGGCAATCTCTACAAAGAGACCCAGTCTTCCGGCGCGCCGAACGAGCTGAACCCCGGCATGGAGAGCGCGGGCACGCTGAAGCAGAGCTACGTGGAGATCTCCAACGTCAACGTAGCGGAAGAGCTGGTGACCATGATTCAGGTGCAGCGCGCCTACGAAATCAACAGCAAAGCGGTCTCGGCATCCGATCAGATGCTGCAGCGCCTTTCCCAGCTGTAATGTCCTCTCTCTGGCCGCTCGCGCGGCCAGACTTTTTATCGACACTGAAATGAAAATATTGTCTATGCACATTCCGGCAGCCGCGCTGCTGGCCAGCACGCTGCTGCTTAGCGGCTGCGCGCACATTATGCAAAAGCCCCTTGTTGAAGGCCCGACAACGGCAACACCATTACCGATGGCACCGGCAGCGACCGGCGGCTCACTGTTTCAGGCAGGGCAGGGAATGAACTACGGCTACCAGCCGATGTTCGAAGACCGCCGACCGCGTAACGTGGGCGATACGCTGACCATCCTGCTGCAGGAGAACGTGAGCGCCAGCAAAAGTTCCTCCGCCAGTGCCAACCGTAATGGATCGGCCGGGATGGAATTGCTTGCCGTGCCGACGGGGGCCGATAGCTGGCTGGGTGACGGGAAGGCGGATTTCAAAGCCCAGGGCACGAATGACTTCGCAGGCAAAGGCGGCGCGGCGGCGCGTAACACCTTTACCGGCACCATCACCGTGACCGTGAAAGAACTGCTGTCTAACGGCAACCTCAGCGTGGTGGGCGAGAAGCAGATCGCCATCAACCAGGGCACCGAATTCATCCGCTTCTCCGGCGTGGTGAACCCGCGCACCATCAGCGGCAGCAATACCGTGCCCTCCACCCAGGTGGCGGATGCGCGCATTGAGTACGTCGGCAACGGCTACATCAACGAAGCGCAGAACATGGGCTGGCTGCAACGCCTGTTCCTCAACCTTTCTCCTTTCTGATATGACCATGAAAAAAGAATCTATCCTGTTTTTTCTCAGCATCCTGCTGTATGGCATGACGCTGGCGGTGCCTAAAGTGGGACACGCGGAACGTATTCGCGACCTGGCGACGGTGCAGGGCGTGCGTTCTAACTCCTTGATGGGCTACGGCCTGATTGTCGGCCTTGACGGTACGGGCGACCAGACCATGCAGGCGCCGTTTACCGGCCAGAGCCTGAATAACATGCTCTCCCAGCTGGGGATCACCGTACCCGCAGGCACCAATATGCAGCTGAAAAACATTGCGGCGGTGATGGTGACCGCCGAGCTGCCTCCCTTTGCGCGTCCCGGCGATAAGCTGGACATTGTGGTCTCCTCGGTCGGTAACGCCAAAAGCCTGCGCGGCGGTACGCTGCTGATGACCCCGCTCAAAGGGGCGGATAACCAGATCTACGCCATCGCCCAGGGCAATATTTTGATCTCCGGCGCAGGCGCGCAGGCGGGCGGCAGCCGCGTGCAGGTGAACCAGCTTAACGGCGGGCGCATCAGCGGTGGGGCAACCGTCGAGCGTGAAGTGCCGAACGATTTCGCGACCCAGAACATCGTGCGTTTGCAGCTGAACGAGACCGATTTCTCGCTGGCGCAGCAGATCAGCGACGCCATCAACCAGCGCTACAGCGGCGGGGCGGCGCTGCCGGAAGATGCCCGCACCGTGCGTCTGTTCGCGCCGCCGGACGGCCCGTCCCGCGTGCGTTTCCTCGCCAACATTCAGGACATCCCCGTGAAGGTGAACGTGCAGGACGCGAAGGTGATTGTGAATTCGCGCACCGGCTCGGTGGTGATGAACCGCCACGTGTCGCTCGATTCCTGCGCGGTGGCGCACGGCTCCCTGACGGTTGAAGTGATGCAGAACAACATCATCAGCCAGCCGGATACGCCGTTTGGCGGCGGGGAGACGGTGGTGGTGCCGCAGACGGATATCTCGGTACGCGACAGCGGCGGCTCGCTGCAGCACGTGCGCAGCAGTACCGATCTGAACGCGGTGATCCGCGCCCTGAACAGCCTGGGCGCGACGCCAAACGAGCTGATGTCGGTTCTGCAGGCGATGAAAAACGCCGGCTGTCTGCGGGCGAAGCTGGAGGTGAACTGATGAACGCTTTCGACAAGTTCGATCAACCCGCCTTTGACGTCCGCTCGCTGGACACGCTGAAACGGGAGGCCGGGCGGCAAACGCCCGGCGCGCTGAAGGCGGCGGCAAAGCAGATGGAGGGTATTTTCGTGCAAATGATGATGAAGAGCATGCGCGATGCCAGCTTCAAGAGCGATCTGCTGAGCAGCCAGTCTTCGGAAATGTACACCGCCATGCACGATCAGCAGATCGCGCAAAACATTGCCGGGAGTGGTCAGCTCGGCTTTGCCGATCTTATCGTTCGCCAGCTGGGGGGCGAAAGCGATGCCCCGGTAATCGCCCCGCCGGGGCGCGATGTTTTACGCCCGGAGCTGTCGTCGGCTCCCGCCACCGGCCCGCTGCGTCTGCCTGCGCCGGTGTCATTTGCCAAACCGGTCGAAGGGGCGCATCCGTTTATATCCCGTCTGCTGCGCCCGGCCCAGGCGGCTGCGCAGCAGAGCGGGTTGCATCCGCATCTGATTCTGGCTCAGGCGGCGCTGGAGTCCGGCTGGGGGAAACGGGAAATCCCCGCCGCTGACGGCAGCCCGAGCCACAACCTGTTCGGCATTAAGGCCACGGGCGACTGGCGCGGCAAAACCACCGAAATCACCACCACTGAATATATCAACGGCGTGAAGCAGAAGGTGAAAGCCGCGTTCCGCGTCTACGACTCCTATGAACATGCGCTCTCGGACTACGCAAAGCTGCTGACAAAAAACCCGCGCTATCGCGGCGTGGTGCAGTCAGATTCAGCAGAGCAGGGGGCGAAAGCGCTGCAGGCGGGCGGCTACGCGACCGATCCGGCCTACGCGAAAAAGCTCATCACCATTATTCAGAAGGTAAAAGGCGATATTCAGCAGGGCGTGAATGCCTATAAAAACGATATCGACACTATTTTCTGACAAAGATGTTTTAGAGAATTTTTGAATCACCGATGAAATAAAAAGAGCCATGAACTTTCTGGCCCGGATGCGAACCCGGGCCCGCAATCAGGGAATATCCAGAACGTATGAATAACCTATTTAATTTAGCCAGAAACGGCATCAGCGTGGCGCAGGCCGCGATCCGGGTGACCGGTGATAACCTGACCAACGGCATGTCCGGCAACTATAGCCGCCGCAGTCTGATTATCGGTGAGCTTGGCGGCATGTCGACCGCGCAGGGATTTTACGGCTATGGCGCCCGCGCCAGCGGCGTAGAGCGTGCCTACGATGCCTTCGCCAACAACCAGCTGCGGGACTCGCTCTCCGGCTACGCCTCTTTCACCGGACGGATGGAACAGCTGGCGGATATCGATAACATGCTGGCGGACGAGGCGGATAACGTCTCCGTTTCGCTGGGCAAGCTGTTTAAGGATATGGCGACGCTGAGCGGCGACCCGGCGGATGGTCCGGCGCGTGCGGCGGTGTTTACTTCCCTTGACGTGCTGGCCAACCGCTATAACGCCAGCGCCAAACGTCTTTCCGGCCTTGAAAAGAGCACCAATACCCAGATTGAGCGCAGCGCCAAGGAGATCAACAGCTATACCGAACAGCTGGCACAGCTGAACACACAGCTGGAGCGTCTGCAAGGGAACGGCGCGCCCCCTGCCGATCTGCTCGACCAGCGCGATGCGCTGCTGGAAGGGCTGAGCGAACAGCTGGGGATCACCGTCACCGAGGATCAGATTTCAGGTCGCGTGAGCGTCACGCTGCCCGATGGGCGTCCGCTGGTTTCTGGCGGCACTGCCTACAAGCTGGAAACCTCTCCGTCGGATGCCGATCCCAACAAGATGATTGTGTCGTACGTGGATGCGAACGGCAAAGCGTCGCCGCTGGATGAAAACGCCATCACCAAAGGGCGTCTGGGCGGGCTGTTTAAATTCCGCAACGAGGATCTCACCGCCGCGCGCCAGGATCTGGATCAGATCGCCTTTATGATGGCGCACCGGATGAACGAGCAGCACGGCGAAGGGCTTACGCCTGAGGGCAATCCTGGCGGCGATCTCTTCTCGTTGCCGGATATCCACGCTATCGCGAACGCCAAAAACAGGGGCGGCGACGCGCTTGATCAGATCGCGGTGACCAATTTCAAAGAGGTGAAGTCGGAGAACTATGACATCAGCTTTGATGGTACAGACTGGGTGGTGAAAGGGGCCGATGGTCGTACCGTACCTCTCGATCCCGCTGCACCAGCAGGAACGTTAAGGTTCGATGGTATCGAAATTACCCTTCCGAACCCTTCCACCGCCGTTGCGGGGGATAAATTCACGCTTAACCCGATGGCGGGCGCAGCCGAAGGCATCAGCCGTAAGATAACCAGTGCGCAGGACTTTGCGGCTGCCGACCTGACGGGCGGAGAGGGGAATAACAATAACCTCGAAAAGATGCTGGAAATCCAGACTGAAAAACTCATTGGTGACGACACGCTGAGCGCGGCCTACGCGAGCCTGGCAGGCAAAATCGGCGAAAGCGCGCGCGAGGTGAAATCCTATGCCACCAGTGCCGAAAGCGATTTACGCACCAAATATGACACCAAACAGGCGCTCTCCGGGGTCAACATGGACGAGGAATATATCAACCTGGACATGTTCCGCCAGTACTACAACGGCAGCGCGCAGCTGCTGAAAACGGCGACCGCCATGTTTGATGCCCTGCTGGCCATCCGATAAGGAAAAGATGATGCGATTAAGTACGCTTTATATGTACAAGCAAAGTTCGGAAGCGATGACAAAACGCATGAGCCAAAGTAATGAGGCTTATCTGCGGATGTCTGCGGGTAAAACGCTGCTCAAAGCCTCGGACGACCCGACTGCCGCGACCGATGCGGTAAAACATCAGGACGCGCTGGCAAAGCTTGAGATGTACAGCAGCGTGCGCTCCCGCGCGCGCGGCGCGCTGGAGTTTCAGGACCATATTCTGAACGGCGTGGGTAATCTAATGACCACCACCCTGAAGGAAAAAATAGTGGCGGCCGGAAATGGTGCTTATTCCGATGAAGCTCTCCAGGCACTGGGCGAAGAGATAAAAGGGGTCCGCGAAAATCTGCTGGATTTAGCAAACAGCCGCGACAGCAGCGGCCGCTATATTTTCTCCGGATTTAACACCGATACGCCCGCTTTTGACGAAGTCGGCAATTATCGCGGAGGTAATGAAGCGCGTAAACAGACCGTTGCCGATGGAACGGAAATGCAAACGGGCCACCTCGGCGATGAAATTTTTGATGATATTTTTATGGTATTGAATGATGCCGTCGCGGCCTTGATGGCGGGATCGGAATCGGCGGGCTTTGACGCTGCCCTCACCGCCGCAAGTCAAAGCATCGACGCGGGTATCGACCGCCTTGGGAAAGCCCAGGCCGAGCTCGGCACCAACATGCAACAGCTTGACGCCCTGGATCTCACCGGCGACGTGCTGATTAACGACACCATTGTCAAAGTGCAGGATGCCATTGGTGCCGACACCAGCATGCTGGTGTCGCTGGTGTCGGAGTCGCAAATGTCCGAGCTGGCGTTTAACGCCTCGATGTACGTCTACAAAAATATGCAGAAGATGAATCTGTTTAATATGTGACGTCCCAACCCGTTTAATTCCCTTTATTCAGGCGTCACCGCGTACGGTTAAGCCGTGCGCGGCGAGTGAGAAACTATGTTAACGAAACTCAAAATTTACAGCGCAATCAGCCTTATTATTGGCCTGTTTGCGGTGATACTGTTCGGCGTAACAGCCTATTCCGTCTATGACGCGGTCTCTAATAACACCAATTTTAAACGTATAGTCGTGGCCTCTGAAAATAACGATCAGATGCGCGATGCGGCCTATAACATCAGCGCGGTGATGGCCAATACCAACGGCCTGATGCTGCAGGCGGCGCTGGGTAATCCGGTCTCTGAGAACGTGGCCAAACACACGCTGAACGTGGTGAAAATTGCGCGCCGTAATATGGATGCCTTTATGGCGTCGCCGTTCAATACCCCGGAAGAGAGCCGTCTGGCCGCCGAGGTGAATACCGCGTTCAACGAGGTATATAAGGTTGCCGAAATTAAGCTGGGCTACCTGCAAAACCCGGCAGGGTATACCGGTTCGCTGGAACATGATATGGAGCTGCGCACCGCGCTGCGTAATAAGGTGGATCAGTACAGCGATGCCAGCGCCCGGTTGAGCCAGAGCTATATTGAAGCTTCCGAGCGCGGCTACCAGATCATGCTGGGCGTTGGGATTGTGGTGATGGTTCTGGCCGTCGGTCTGCTGTTCGCCATTCGTTTCTGGCTGCGCCACACCCTGGTGCGTCGTATGGAGACGACGGTAGAGATGCTGCGCCGCGTGGCGGCGGGCGATCTCAGCCAGGAGATTGAAAGCGGTAGCCAGAATGAAATCGGTAATATGCTGACCGAGCTGGAGAGCATGCGTACTTCCCTGACCAGCACGATCCTCGGGATCCGCGACAGCGTGCAGCGTATCCACACCAACGCCCAGGAAATTGCCCACGGCAATAACGATCTCTCTTCCCGCACCGAAGAGCAGGCGGCGGCGCTGCAGGAGACGGCGGCGAGCATGGAGCAGATCAAGACCACCGTGCGCCAGAATGCCGACAACGCCCACGCGGCCCGCGAGCTGGCGGAAAGCGCCAGCCACAATGCCCATAACGGCGGCGAAGTGATGCAGAGCCTGGAGCAGATCATGGCGCAGATCACCACCAGCTCGCGTCAGATTGCCGACATCAACGGCGTGATTGACAGTATTGCCAACCAGACCAACATCCTGGCCCTGAACGCGGCGGTGGAAGCGGCGCGCGCCGGTGAGCAGGGCCGCGGCTTCGCGGTCGTCGCGGAAGAGGTGCGTAACCTGGCAAAACGCAGCGCCGATGCGGCGAAAGAGATTAACCAGCTGATCAACACCAGCGTGAGCAATATTGATATCGGTTCGCGTCAGGTGGGGCAGGCCAGCACCGTGATGCAGGAGATCGTGACGTCCGTGTCGCAGGTGACGCAGATCATGGGTGAAATCACGTCGGCCTCGGACGAGCAGAGCGCAGGTATAAACCAGATTTCGCAGGCGGTTAACGAAATGGATCTGGTGACCCAGCAGAACGCGGCCATGGTGGAAGAAGCGGCGATGGCGGCGGGCGATCTGGAAGCCCAGTCCGACGCGCTTGAGCGGCTGGTAGCGCAGTTCAGGCTGAACCAGGAGAGCACTATGGTGAACGTGGTTGAAGAGCCTAATAAACCACGGCGTCAAAAAGAGCCTGACCTGGCCCAGTGGGAAACCTTTTAATCTTATTAATTACCATCATTAATAGCGCTGTTTTTTAAAATAGCCCGATAATACAAATGAATTAACAGAATGCGCATTTTTATAAAGGCTTATTGCACTATTTGAATGCGCCATTTCACCGGATAATTCTCACAGAGAATAGCAGGTGGAATGCAATCGTGGATGGTATTTACACGGCCGAAGGGCTGGAAGATAAATCGGTAGTCTGGTCTAAATATCACTATCTGGTGCGGCAGGAAGCGTTGCGGTTACATAAGCGGCTTCCTGCCAGCGTCGAGCTGGATGATTTAATTCAGGCGGGTTCGATCGGTTTTTTAAGCGCAGTCGAAAGTTTTGACCCGAAAAAAGGGGTGACGCTCACGGCGTGGATCACCCAGCGGGTAAAATGGGCATTATTAGATGAGCTGAGGGAAAGCGACTGGGTTCCGCGGCGGGTACGAACCCATACGCGTGAAATCGTCGCCATTATTCAGAGAATAGAGCAGGAAAAAGGCGGGGAGGCGACGGAAGCTGAAATTGCAGAGCGCATGGGCGTGTCGTTGCAGGAATTTCAGCAGATGCTGGCGGATAATAACACCAGCCAGATGTACTCGGTTGACGAATTGCAGGAAAATTATGCTGACAGTTGGGAAACAAGCGGTGACGATCATGAGCAGCTTAATCCGCTCAATGACACCATCAAGGAAAATTTGATGGGGCAGATCGCCGGGCATATTCAGTTCATCCCCGAGAGAGAGCAGCAGTTACTGCAGCTTTATTATCTTCAGGATCTGAATATGAAAGAGATTGGATTGATTTTAGGCATTACGGAAACACGCGTGAGTCAGTTGCACAGTCTGGCGCTAAAAAGGTTGCGCAGTCGAATGGAATCGGCGTACAGATAATTACAAGGCATTAACATTAATCTTGTTAATACTGCTTTTAATGCAGGTTTAATCATTAATATCAAGGTTTAATAAGGTTTAATAATTCTTTATTAATTTTTAAAATCAATGAGTTAATAGTGATTCAGTAATTTGGAGAAATTTCTGTCGCTTGTTCGGAAAATACTTAGTGTTTATGATTTTGCCAGTTTTGTGATGCAGCCTCCTTTGGCATTGACATGATTGTCATTCATTTACTGAGGAAGATTGACTTACCTGAGTGAATATCAATGCCAAAAGACTCTCTGCATCAGTTCGAAAACGTTATCTGACTAAACTGACATGCCAGTTGATGGCTATATAACATTGGGAGTTTTCGCCTGTGTCTAATTTCGACGAGTACCTGCAAAATATTCATGATATTAACCTGTCCTATCTTCTGCTGGCCCAGCAGCTGATCCGCCAGGATAAATTTGCGGCGGGTTTTCGCCTTGGATTATCTGAAGGGACAATTGATAACCTGAAAGAACTGTCGTTACCGCAGTTAATGAAGCTGGCGGCCACCAATCAGCTTATTTGTCGATTGCGCGTTGATGATGAAGTGGTGATTGAAAATCTGACCAAAGATTCACGTATTGAAGCACTGCAGCAAATTCATACCGGCATTATTTTGTCGACCAACCTTCTTAACGCCTTAAGCGAAGAAGAAGCCATTGCCGCTGAGGGGGCATAATTATGTGTGGTGAAAAAAGTCTGCTGCAGGAAATTGATGAGGTCAATATTGCCATGGGCTTAATTTCCCTTGGCGCAAGAATGCAGGTACTGGAGTCGGAAACGTCGCTGAGCCGTCGTCGCCTGCTTCGTTTATACAAAGAATTACGCGGCTGCCCACCGCCGAAAGGCATGCTGCCATTTTCCGAAGACTGGTTTATGTCGTGGGAACAGAATATTCATTCTTCTATGTTCTACAACATTTACCTGTATTTAAAAAAGACCGAGCAGGGGCGCTCGATTGAAATGTTGATGAAGACCTATCGTCTTTATCTTGAGCAGTGCAGTACCTGTGCTGATGAGAAGCCGGTACTGGGGCTGACGCGTGCCTGGACATTATTACGTTTCATCGACTGCGGCATTATTTCGCGTAAAGCCTGCAGCGTGTGTGGTGGAGGTTTTGTCGTCACCACTGAGTTTATTAAAAACCCATTTACCTGCAGCTTGTGCAGCCCGCCGTCGCGTGCGCTGAAGAAATCCCAGGTGAATAACACCGGATTATTAAGGAACGCGATCTCGCCAGAAATCATGACGGCGTAATCCCTGACGGACAGCTGTGCGCAAGATGGCGTTTACCTGATGCCGGGACAACTGGCATCGGTCAAAAAAGTAAAAGGAGAGAGTGTGTTAGTTATTGTTGGCTATCTTGTTGTCATACTCACCGTTTTTGGCGGCTTTATTCTGTCCGGCGGTAATCTGATGGCGCTGTTTCAGCCGCTGGAGCTGCTGATTATCGGCGGTGCTGGCGTCGGGGCGTTCATTGTCGGTAACAACGTGAAATCCCTGAAGGCCACCGGAAAAGCGCTGGTGAAAGTCTTCGTGGGCAAGCGCTATAACAAAGCGGTCTATATGGACCTGATGGCGCTGATGTTCCTGCTGCTGTCGCAAAGCCGTGTTCACGGGCTGATGTCGCTGGAAAAGGATATTGAAGATCCGCAGAACAGCGATATTTTTAGCGCCTATCCCCGCCTGATGAGCGACCCGATGCTCGCCAACTTTATCCTCGACTACTTCCGCCTGATGATTGGCGGCAGCATGAATTCTCATGAAATCGAAGCCCTGATGGATGAAGAGATTGAAACCTGCGAAGAAGAGCTGGAAGTGCCGGCCCACAGCCTGAATACCGTGGGCGATGCGTTTCCGGCCTTCGGTATTGTGGCGGCGGTGATGGGGGTGGTAAATGCGCTGGGCTCTGCTGACCGCCCGGCGGCGGAGCTGGGCATGCTGATTGGCCACGCGCTGGTGGGCACCTTCCTCGGTATTCTTATTGCCTATGGTTTTGTTTTGCCGCTGGCGACGCTGCTACGTCAGAAAAGCTCCGATCAGGTCAAAATTCTTCAGTGTATCAAAGTCACGCTGCTCTCCAGCCTGAACGGCTATGCCCCGCAGATTGCGGTGGAGTTTGGTCGTAAAACTATCTTTACCAGCGAACGTCCGTCGTTTGAAGAGCTGGAAGAGCACGTGCGCGAGGTCAAATCTAACGCCACGCTGAAAACCAAAGCCTCGGACAGCGCCGCATGAAGAACGTCACGCCTGTCATCATTTCACGTAAGCGTAAAAAGAAGAAACATGCCCATCACGGCGGGACGTGGAAGATTGCCTATGCCGATTTTATGACCGCGATGATGGCCTTCTTTCTGGTCATGTGGCTGCTTTCCCAGTCCACGGACATGGAAAGAGAGCTGATTGCGGATTACTTCCGCATGCCGCTTAAGCCGTCGATGGCAAACGGTGATAAAACCAGCCTCAGCGACAGCGTCATACCCGGCGGTGGGGATGACATTCTCAAGCGGCAGGGCGAGGTGTTCAAAGGGCAAATCAACGCGATTGACAAGCACAAGCGCTTTGAAAGCCTGAAGCAGGCGAAAGAGAAGCTGCAGAAGATGATCGAAACCGATCCCCGGCTGAACAACTTTAAATCCAACATTCTGCTGAACCTCACCAACGACGGCCTGCTGATCCAGATCACCGACTCGCAGGACCGCCCGATGTTCCGCGTCGGTAGCGAACTGCCGGAGTCCTATATGAACGGCATTCTGCAGGCCCTGGTGCCGCTGCTACAGGAGTTGCCCAACGCGCTGAGCCTGACGGGGCATACCGACTCGCTGCCGTATGCCGGGGGCGACGGCGGCTACAGCAACTGGGAGCTTTCCGCCGGGCGCGCCAACGCCGCCCGCCGGGTACTGGTCCGCGGCGGGCTAAGCGATGAGCGCTTTTTACGCGTGATCGGCACCGCCAGCCGGATGCCGCTGGACAACTCGTCGCCTGATAGCGCCGTCAACCGCCGCATCAGCATTCTGGTCCTCAGTCGCGCGAAAGAGCAGGAGATCCGCCTGGAGGATACCCAGGCCCAGCGCGCAGACAGCGTGCTGAACGATATCAATCTGCAAAACGTGCAGGGTTATACCGATGGACATGAATGATTTTTCGCAGATCTTTTTTACCGAGGCGGAAGAGTTGCTGGCCGAAATGGAACAGCTGCTGCTGCAGCTTGACGTCGCGGCGCCGGACCTGGAGCAGCTGAACGCCATCTTTCGCGCGGCGCACTCGCTGAAAGGGGGGGCGGCCACCTTTGGCTTCAGTGCATTACAGGAGACAACCCACCTGCTGGAAAACCTCCTCGATCAGGCGCGGGCAGGGGAGAGGGCGCTCAGTCGGTCAATCATTAACCTTTTTCTGGAATGTAAGGACATTATGCAAGCGCAGCTGGAAGCCTATCAGTCTTCGCAGGAGCCTGATGAAGCCCGTTATCGCTATATCTGTGAAGCCCTGAGGGAGATTGCCCTTGAGGGCCAACAGCCCGCGCCGCCAGCGGCAACCCCTGAACCCGCAGCAGCGCAGCCCGTCAGCGCGGCGCAGGAGACGGAAACTTCGCTGGTGGTGACCCTGCATAACGTCGGGGAGCGCGAGCAGACGATGCTGCGCGACGAGCTGACCAATATGGGCGAGATTACGCACATCGAGACGACGCCGGACAGCATGACGGTCACGCTGCTGACCACCGCCTCGGGGGACGATATCACCGCCGTACTCTGCTTTGTAGTGGACAGTAAGCAAATTGCGGTGAACCCCGCAGAGCCCGTGACCGCACCTGCGCCAGAGCCGGAGCAAAAACCGGCTGTCGCGCCAGAGACCGTCGCCAAAAAAGTGTCGCCAGCCTCGCGGGCGGCGAATCAGGAGTCGGGCAGCATTCGCGTAGCGGTGAGCAAAGTTGATCAGATCATCAACCAGGTCGGCGAGCTGATCATCACTCAGGCGATGCTCTCCCAGCTGTCGAGAACCCTCGATCCGGCCAGCTACGATCTGCTGTCCGGCTGCGTGGCGCAGATGGAGCGAAACACTCGCGAGTTGCAGGAGTCGGTGATGTCCATTCGTATGATGCCGATGGATTACGTCTTTAGCCGCTTCCCGCGGCTGGTGCACGACCTGGGCTCCCGTCTCAATAAAGAGGTCGAACTGACGCTCAAAGGCGGGTCCGCCGAGCTGGATAAGAGCCTGATCGAGCGCATTATCGACCCGCTTACCCACCTGGTGCGTAACAGCCTCGACCACGGTATTGAAGAGAAAGAGGCGCGCGTCGCCAAAGGGAAACCGGTGACCGGAAACCTGACGCTCTCCGCTGAACACCACGGCGGCAATATTGTGATTGAAGTCAGCGACGATGGGGCTGGCCTTAACCGGGAAAAAATCCTCGCCAAAGCCCGTTCGCAGGGGATGGCGATCAGCGACACCATGAGCGATGACGATGTGTGGATGCTGATCTTCGCCGCCGGTTTTTCCACCGCCGAGAGCGTGACGGACGTATCCGGGCGCGGCGTGGGGATGGACGTGGTCCGACGCAATATTCTGGCGATGGGCGGCCACGTGGACGTGCTATCGACGCCCGGTGCCGGAACAACTATCCGCATTATCCTGCCGCTGACGCTGGCGATCCTCGACGGCATGCTGGTGAAGGTGGGGGACGAGATTTACGTTCTGCCGCTGGGCGCGGTGATGGAATCGCTGCGCCCAACCGACGAGATGCTGTGCCGCTTTGTGGGGGAAGAGCGGCTGCTGCAGGTGCGCGGGGAATATCTGCCGCTGGTGCTGCTGCGCCAGCGCCTCTCGGTAGCGGGCGAAGCGCCTGCCGACGACGGCATTGTGGTTATCGTGCAAAGCGCGGGCTGCCGCTATGCGCTGTGGGTCGATCAGCTTATCGGCCAGCAGCAGGTGGTGGTTAAGAATCTAGAACATAACTACCGCAAAGTGCCTGGCGTCTCCGCAGCGACCATCCTCGGAGATGGCAGCGTGGCGCTGATCCTTGATGTGGTTGAGCTGTCGACGCTCAACGTTCCACAACCCCAGAGGGAGGGGGTAATAGCATGACTGTAGCAACCGCCAGTAAACCCACCGCCGCTGACGCTACCGCGCAGGAGTACCTGGTATTCCGCCTGGGCGACGAAGAGTACGGCATTGATATTCTCAAAGTGCAGGAGATCCGCGGCTGCGACCGCCTGACGCGCATTCCGAATGCGCCGAACTTTATTACCGGCGTCACTAACCTGCGCGGCGTGATAGTGCCGATTGTGGATCTGCGCGTGCGCTTTGAACTGCCTGACCCGTCGCAGGACGACAAAACGGTGGTCATTGTGCTTAATCTGAATGACCGCGTGGTGGGCATTGTGGTTGACGGCGTGGCGGACGTGCTGTCGATTGACGTGGATAACATCAAGCCGACCCCGGATGTGGCCTCGGTACTCTCCGGCCGTTACCTGCTTGGGCTGGGGGTGCTCGACAGCCGAATGATCATCCTGGTGAATATTGAGAAGCTGCTGAGCCGCGAGGAGATGGCGCTGGTAGAGTCGGCGGCCGAGTCATACATTGACGAACACTGTTGCGCATAGCACTTTCCGGGCGCATATCAGCGGCGAAGGTTGCCGCTGATTCATAACTCGCTATTATGAATGTTCGAGTTTCCAGAAGCGCTAAGGATTGCCAGAAAGTATGCCCGTCAATTTCGACCTCAACGATCTTTACGCCTTCAGAGCCCTGGTGGAATACGGTAATTTCCGTATTGCGGCAGAATCTATCTGCATTTCTCAGTCTGCCTTAAGCCGCCGCATCGAAAAGCTGGAGGCGGCAGTGGGGGCCAAACTGTTCGACAGAACCACCCGACGCGTGACGCTGACGCTCTTCGGGCAAACCTTTGCCGAGCGCTGTGGGGTGCTTCTGGAAAACGTGGAGTCGATGCTGGCCGATATCGACAAGGTGAGCGAGGAGCGCACCGGGCTGATCACCGTCGCCACTGTGCCTTCGGCTGCCTGTCATTTTATGCCCGAGGTCATCCGCCAGTTCCACAGCCGCTTTCCGCGCGTGCGCATTAAGCTTATCGACAGCAGCGCGGGGAATGTCATAGAGGCAGTGGCCAGCGGTCAGGCGGATTTTGGGATCTGTTTTGCGAGAAGCCTGCAGCCGGATATCACGTTTATTCCGCTGGTGGAGGATGTGTACGTTGCCGCATGCCGTCGCGATCATCCATTGGCGGGGCGTAAGAATCTGACCTGGCAGGCGTTTTATCAGCAGGATTACATCAGCCTGGATATCACCTCCGGAAACCGCAACCTGCTCGACCAGATGCTCGGCCACATTAAGCCCGAGCGTCCGGGGATCTGTGAAACGCGCCACGTGACCACGATGCTGGGGATGGTGGAAGCGGGGATTGGCATTGCGGCCGTCCCCGCGATGTCAATGCCGCACGCTGAACATTCGATTCTGACGCAGATCCCGCTGACCGAACCCGAAGTCAAACGCACCGTCGGGCTGATTCGGCGCAGCGGGCGTATTCAGTCATGGATTGCCGCCGAGCTGGAAACGCTGATTACCGCGCGCTATCGTGCGGCGTAGCGACGGGGATCATCCCGGTAGCGGTAATGGTCTCTCGCGAGCTGGCTGACGCGAGGTAATCCAGCAGCGCTTGCGCCTCTGAGGGATGATCCGCGTGGGCCGTCACTGCACCGGCAAAACGAGTAATGTATTGCAGATTATTCGGGAGCTTGCCGACAAAGGTTACCCCCGGAACAGGCAGCAGTTCGCTCACCTGCTGGAGCCCGATGCTGTACTTCCCTTTTGCCACTTCAGACGCGACCGGGATCCGCTCAACCTTGTGCGCTTTTCCCGCAACCTGCTCTTCAATTCCCAGTTTTTTAAACAGCTGAGTTTGCACATACCGCCCGCTGGCGCTGTCGGAGTAGGCGATAGCGTTCGCCTTCAGCAGGGTCTGGCGCAGGGTAGCCTCCGTAGCGATATCCGGCACCGGCGAGCCTGCTTTGACCACCACGCCGACGGGCGAATCCGCCAGCTCAACGCGCGAGCCGTCTTTGACCATTCTGTCCTTCGCCAGATGCGCCAGCGCATCCCCGACCATAATCACCACGTCCGCTTTTTCACCGCGCGACAGGCGGTTGGGGATGGCCTGGGGCGTTTGTCCCATGGACGGTCCCGGGATCAGCACAATGCGGTCACCGCTTTTGGCTTCATACTCTGGCGCGAGCTTTTCCAGGGCGGCTTTAAAACCGCCCGAGATCATAACGGTCACCTCCTGGGCCAGCGCCGCTGCGCTGGTTGCCAGCAATACCAGCCCGGTCAGTCCTGAACGTATAAATGTGTGCATATCATCCTCTCCGGATTAACGGGCTGTTTGCAGATGCAGCGCGCTGCGACGGTAGAGATAGAGCGTTGCCAGCATGGCACAGACCGCGGCGAAGCTCATCCAGTACCCCGGGGAGGCTTTGTCACCGGTGTACTCAATTAAGGCGGTAGAAATCACCGGTGTGAAACCGCCAAAGACCGCCGTTGCCAGGCTGTACGCCAGCGAGAAACCGGCCACGCGCACTTCAACGGGCATGATCTCCGTCAGCGCCGGGATCATCGCGCCGTTATACAGGCCGTACAGGAAAGAGAGCCACAGCAGCACGCTCAGCATCATGGTGAAGCTTGGGGACTGCGCCAGCAGCGTCAGCGCCGGGTAGCTGGTCGCCAGCGCCAGAAGCGTCATGGCAATCAGTACCGGTTTGCGTCCGAAGCGGTCCGACAGCGCGCCGCCCACCGGCAGCCAGATAAAGTTAGAGATCGCCACCAGCAGCGTGACCAGCAGGCTGTCAGAGGCGCTCAGCATCAGCACTTTTTTGCCGAAGGTCGGCGCGTAGACGGTGATCAGATAGAACGCCGTGGTGGTCATCGCCACCATCAGCATGCCTGCAACCACAACCGGCCAGTTCGCCAGCAGGGTGGTAAAGACCTGACGCATCGCCAGCGTGTGGCGGCGCGCGCGAAACGCTTCCGTCTCTTCAAGCCTGCGGCGCAGGATAAAGATAAACGGCACGATTAAGCAGCCAAACAGGAACGGAATGCGCCAGCCCCATTCGCGGATGGCACTCTCTTCCATCAGTGCGTTCAGGGCAAAGCCCATTGCCGCCGCCACCATAATCGCCACCTGCTGGCTGCCGGACTGCCAGCTGGTATAAAAGCCCTTGCGGCCCGGCGTGGCGATTTCTGCCAGATAGACCGACACCCCGCCAAGCTCCGCCCCGGCGGAAAAGCCCTGCAGCAAGCGCCCCATCAGCACCAGCAGCGGCGCCCACAGGCCGATGCTTTCATAGGAAGGGATCAGCACGATCAGGAAGGTTCCCGCCGCCATAATCGACAGCGTGACGATCAGCCCTTTGCGGCGGCCAACCTTATCAATATACGCGCCGAGCACGATTGCCCCGATGGGGCGCATCAAAAAGCCCGCGCCGAAGACGGCGAAGGTCATCATCAGCGAGGCAAATTCACTGCTCGCCGGGAAGAAGGTATGCGCAATGTAGGTGGCATAAAACCCGAACAGGAAGAAATCGAATTGCTCAAGGAAGTTGCCGGAGGTGACGCGAAGTATCGCGCCCGCTCTTGCGCGAACGGTTGCAGGTGGGGTTGAGGAAATCATCGTAGTCTCCAGTTTTATTATTGACGTGTTGTCCGTCTGTTTCTGAAAACTGGCTCATTAAACGGAAATTAATAAGCGCAAATCGCGCATGAACTGATGCGTGGTGTGCATCAATGACAGGACGTTGACCAGGATTTACGGTTCTAACAATAACTTAACAATTCATTTATTTTTCATTCACCGCATTCTGCTAAGTGGCTGATATCCCTGTTTTGTGACATTGCGCAGAAGATAAGCCAGGCAGGGCCTGGCTTATTCTATTCAGCGTAGCGCGTTCGCTATCGCGCTAAACATCAGCGACGCTTCCAGCGGCTGGGCGCTGAATGACGGCTCAGCCTGCGGCCAGGTGGACCACTGGACGATAACCAGATTTTCTTTCTGGTTAACCATGATCATCTGGCCAAAAATACCCAGCGCCCAGAGTGAATCTTTCAGGGAGTCCTGCACCGCTGGCTTAACCCCCGTGGCCGTAGCGGGCACCTCGTTATTCCACCACTGATAGCCGTACAACCCTTTCGGGTGCGCCTTTGACACCGATCCCGTTGCCTGCGTCCAGTCTGCGGACTGCTTCACCCAGCCGTCAGGCAGGATCTGTTTGCCTGAGGGGAGCGTACCGTTATGCAGGATAAATTCGCCGAAACGCCCCCAGTCTTCCAGCGTGGCGTTAAAGCCGTGGGCGCCGACGTCGTGCTGGTCCTTGCGGTAGGCATGCCATACGCCGTCGCTCGCCATCCCGTACGGTTGCCAGATGCTTTTCTCCAGATACGCCGCAAGCGTCATGCCGGTGGCGCGTTCAAGCACGTCCCCAAGTAGCCATGCGCCACCTGAGGAGTATGACCAGTTTTCGCCCGCCGGGTGTTCGCGATGTAACCCTTTCACCAGCGTGCGCACGCAGTCATAGGTACCCGGTTTCGCTTCACATTGGGTCAGCTGAGCGAAGTCTGATTTCGGGTCGGTATAGTCTTCATTCCACGCCACGCCGGAGGTGTGGGTGATGAGCTGTTTCAGCGTCACGCCGTCCCATGCGGTGGCTTTCAAATCCGGTTCGTATTGGGTGATGAGGTCATCAAGGGAGCGAATTTTGCCCTCTTTGATCGCGACCCCAACCAGCGCCGAGACCACGGATTTGCCCACGGAACGTGAGGTCCAGAGCGTGGAGTCGGTATTGCCTTCACCCAGATATTTATAGGCCACTTTGCCGTTCTTCAGCACCAGCATACCGCTGACGTTCTGGCGTTTCAGGTAATCCTGAAGGTTCCAGGTCTTGCCGTTAACCTGATAGCGGGCACCGGTGAGCGGTTTTTCTGCGGGCAGCAGCGGCGTAGCGTTGCCGTGGCGGAACACATCGCCCGCATAGTTGCGGTAGTCATTGCGGAAGCCCACCACGCGGTCGGACTGGCTCCAGGTGAGCATGGTATGCGCGTCCGGGAGTCTGGCATCGAAAGGCGCCGGACAGGTGGTGAGGTCGGTACCGTTGCAGGCCGCCATAACGGCGGGCGAGAGCAGGCTGCTGACAACCAGCGCCGCGAGCAGCGTGCGGTTTGTTTTGATTTTCATATTTATCTCGTTTGGCTCAGGAAGGACTTCAGTTTAAGAACCTGCGGCCTATAATAAAAAACGCGTTATGGGGGAAAATCCCCCGGAAAAATCGCGTGGAGAATGACTTGGCATCACCGATCTATTCCTTTGCCCAGCTTGAGGCGTTCACCGCCGTTGCTGAGCACGGCAGCCTGATGAAGGCGGCCAGTAAACTCGGCAAAGATCGCACTACCCTCAGGGATCTGATCGATTTTCTTGAGGATGGGCTGGGCTACGCTCTGTTCCTGCGGGAGGGGCGCAGCCTGCGCCTGACGCCGGAGGGGGAGCAGCTTCAGCGGCAGGCGCACCTGCTGATGCGGCAGGTCAAAGCGTTTGAGGCGTTTGCCAGATCGGTACCGGACAGCGCGACGCAGGACATTGCTCTCGTTTACGATCCGTTCACCCCCAGAGCCTTTTTACAGGCGCTGATTGCCACACTGGCGACGAAAAAGATCCGCCTGAGCCTGACCAGCGCATCGCGCGATGAAGCGGAAGCGATGCTGGCAAACGGTCAGGCCGATCTGGGGATCTGCCAGGCGCGCAACCGCAGCGTGGGCAATGAGATGGAGTGGCGGGCGCTGGGGGCGATCGAAATGGATTTTTACGCCGCAACGGCGCTTTTTGCGGAGGTTGCGTCGCCGGTGTCGCTGCTCGATCTCTCTCTGGTCCCACAGGTGATTATGCATGCCGCATCAGACGAGCCGGTTGCCCGTCGCCTGCAAATTTCAGGGCACACGCTTTTCACTAACGAACTGGAGATGCTGCGCGGCCTGCTGGAGCAGGGCTGCGGCTGGGGGTTTTTGCCGACCCATCTTCACGCAACGCAGTGGAAAAACGTAAAAAGGCTGCCCACCGAAGTGGGCAGCCAGGGGATAAGCCAGACGATGGTCACCATCTGGAAGCCGGGCAGCGACAAGCGCGGGTTAATCAACGATACGCTGTCGCTGCTTCCGGCGTTATGGAAACGCTCAGCGCTGTGAACACCCTTTGCACTGTTTATTCTGGATCTGCTGGAAGAAGTCGTTGCCTTTGTCATCCACCAGAATAAACGCCGGGAAGTTCTCCACTTCGATCTTCCAGATGGCTTCCATGCCCAGCTCAGGATACGCGACGCACTCCAGGCTCTTAATGCTGTTTTGCGCCAGCACCGCCGCCGGGCCGCCGATGCTGCCCAGGTAGAAGCCGCCGTGCTTATGGCAGGCGTCGGTCACCTGCTGGCTGCGGTTGCCTTTCGCCAGCATGATCATGCTCGCGCCGTGGGACTGCAGTAAGTCCACATACGAATCCATGCGCCCTGCGGTAGTTGGACCGAGTGAGCCAGACGCGTAGCCTTCCGGGGTTTTTGCCGGACCCGCATAGTAAATCGGATGATCTTTGACGTACTGCGGCAGCGCTTCGCCGTTATCCAGCAGCTCTTTAAGCTTCGCGTGGGCAATGTCGCGCGCCACGATAATGGTGCCGTTCAGCGACAGGCGGGTAGAGACCGGATGCGCGGAAAGCTGCGCCAGAATCTCGTTCATCGGCTTGTTCAGGTTGATGCTCACCACGTCGCCTTCGCCCTGCTGGCGCAGTGACTCCGGAATATACTGACCCGGGTTGTGCTCAAGCTTCTCAATCCAGATCCCGTCGCGGTTGATCTTCGCCTTGATGTTGCGGTCAGCGGAGCAGGAGACCCCCATGCCGATTGGGCAGGAGGCACCGTGGCGCGGCAGGCGGATCACGCGAATGTCGTGGGCGAAGTATTTACCGCCAAACTGCGCGCCGAGGCCGAGGTTCTGTGCTTCCTGCAGCAGCTCCTGTTCCAGCTGAACATCGCGGAACGCCTGACCGTGTTCGTTGCCTTCCGTTGGCAGCGCGTCGTAGTAGCGCGTGGAAGCCAGCTTCACGGTTTTCAGCGTGGCTTCCGCTGAGGTGCCGCCGATAACAAACGCGATATGGTACGGCGGGCAGGCTGCGGTCCCCAGGGTACGCATCTTCTCAACCAGGTAGTTTTTCAGCTTCGCCGGGGTAATCAGCGCTTTGGTTTCCTGGTAGAGATAGGTTTTGTTGGCAGAGCCGCCGCCCTTCGCCATGCACAGGAATTTATACTCGTCACCGTCAACGCTGTAGAGGTCAATCTGTGCGGGCAGGTTGGTGCCGGTATTCACCTCTTTATACATATCCAGCGCCGCATTCTGCGAGTAGCGCAGGTTGTCTTCAATATAGGTGTTATACACGCCCTGGCTCAGGGCCGCTTCGTCACCGCCGCCGGTCCAGACGCGCTGGCCTTTCTTACCCATAATGATTGCCGTGCCGGTATCCTGGCAGGTTGGCAGCACGCCTTTCGCCGCAATTTCCGAGTTGCGCAGGAACTGCAGGGCCACGTACTTATCGTTCTCGCTGGCTTCCGGGTCGTTAAGAATGGCGGCAACCTGCTTCTGGTGGGAAGGACGCAGCATAAATGCGGCGTCGTGGAAGGCCTGCTGCGCCAGCAGGGTCAGGGCTTCGGGCTCCACCTTCAGCACTTCCTGGCCGTCGAATTCGGCAATGGAGACATGCTCGTTGGTCAGCAGGTAGTATTCGGTGTCGTCATGCGAAAGAGGGAAGGGGTTCTGATAAAAAAACGGTTTATTCGACATAGTATTGCTCCACAAAAATAAAACCGCCGGAGGAGAAGTCCGGCGGTCAGGAATCAGAACATCATGGACATCCACGGGTAGCCAATCAGCAGCAGGGTCGCCAGGAAGATGGCACCGAAGATGGTGCCGAGGCGCCAGTAGTCTTTGGTTGGCAGGTAGCCGCTACCGTAGTAAATCGGGCTTGGGCCAGTGCCGTACGGGGTGATGATCCCCATGACGCCCAGCGAGGTCACCATCAGCAGAACGAACACTTCCATATTCATGCCCGGAATGGTGGAGGCGATGGTCAGCATCGCTGGCAGCAGCGCCGTGGTGTGCGCGGTGGTGCTGGCAAACAGGTAGTGCAGCAGGTAGAACGCCAGCAGCAGCACGATGGTCGCCACGCCCGGAGAGATACCGCTCATCAGCAGGCCGCCTTCTTTACCTAACCAGCTGATAAAGCCGGTAGAGGAGAGGCCATCCGCCAGCGCCACCAGGGTGGCGAACCAGACGAAGGTGTTCCACGCCGCTTTGTTGCCGGTGATATCGTTCCACTCCAGCACGCCGGTCCACAGCATCAGGCCAACGATAAGCAGGGCTGCCATCGCGGGTTCAATCCACGCGGCGGCGAAGATCCACATCAGCAGCGCGCAGCATACGAACACCAGCAGAAGGATCTCATTGCGCGACAGTTTGCCCAGTTTTTCCAGTTCACGGGTCGCCCACAGCGGCACTTCATTGTTCACCTTCACTTCTGGCGGGTAGAACCAGTAGGCCAGCAGCGGCATGGTCAGGATCAGCAGGATGCCCAGCGGCAGGAAGGCGAGGAACCAGGTCCCCCAGGAGATGTCGATCCCAACCGTACTTTTCACCAGCGCCAGGGCCAGCAGGTTCGGCGCGAGGGCGGAGAGGAACATTGAGCTGGTGATACAGGCCGCGGTGATCGCCACCCACATCAGGTAAGAACCAATCTTACGCGCGCTTGGGTCGTTGGGTTTTGAACCGTACAGCGGCGGCAGGTTAGCGATGATCGGGTAGATGGTCCCACCGCTGCGCGCGGTATTGGACGGAGTGAACGGTGCCAGCAGCAGGTCCGCAAACGTAATCGCGTAACCGAGCGTCAGGCTGCGACGGCCAAGATACTTCACCAGAATCAGCGCCAGACGGCGGCCGAAGCGGGTTTTGTCATAGCCAGCGGCGAACATAAAGGCACCGAAAATCAGCCAGACGGTGGAGTTACCAAACCCGCTCACCGCCCATTTAAAGGAGGCGCCCGCCAGCTTGAATTTCGGGTCAGCCAGCTGTTCAGGGCTGAACAGCACCCACTGGCTGCACAGGGCAATGGCGACCACGCCGGTCAGGCCGATCACCGCGCCCGGCAGGGGTTCGAAGATAAGACCGACGATCACGCCGACGAAGATGGCGAAGTAGTGCCATGCATAAGGAGGCAGTCCTTCCGGTACCGGAACAAACAGCAGCAGTACGGCGACGATGACGGGCAGTGCCATCATCAGCAGACGTTTTGCGTTTCCATTTGATGCCTGGTTCGCCACAGGGGGCGTTACAGCAGTTTTTGTATTCATAGTATCACGTCTTAAGTTGTCAAAAATTCGGTCGCACTGAAAAGTCAAAATTGCTTTCTTAAGTTTCTTTGCTTTTTTTAGTTATTAAAGGTGCGTTTTGGTATTTTCAGTAATAGCGATTTAACGCTTTTTTTTGTGCGTTAAATTAAAAAATGATGATGTTTTTATATTGCGCTTTTAAATGCCATGACTATTGATCGAGATCAAAAAAACAGAATTGCAGTGTTATTTTTATGCTTTTATTAATAACCACTCTGGCGTATGGGGTTATTATCTTTTTTGCGGGTTTGTTTTATCATTTCTGTAACAATTCGAATTTTTAATAATGGCTATTTGTTTGATTTTAAAGGATTTTTTGGTTTTTGGCGAAATGGTTTTACCATTTTTTATTTAACGTATTTTAAAATATTGTGAATGCCTCAATGACAATCGCTAACACCAATGTATTATTAGTGTTATCACAGGGATTAAATAGTTTTTTAACTAACGTAATAACTTTAGAAACTAAAAAAACCATTATATTAATATCATGACATCGGCAAAAAACGACGAAATAAAAAATCAATCCGATAACGAATTCTCAATTTTTAAAAGTTTGGAGTTTCTATTATGAGCACTAACGAACGCATTCTTAGCCCCTTCACATTACCGAATGGCACTGAACTGAAAAACCGTTTGTTAATGGCCCCTATGACCACCTGTACCGGCTATTATGACGGCACCGTCACCAGCGAGCTGGTGGAGTACTATCGGGCCCGTTCCGGCAGCATTGGCACCATCATCGTGGAGTGCTGCTTCGTCGACGATCTCGGCCTCGCCTTCCCGGGCGCAATTGGTATTGATAACGACGAGAAAATCGCCGGGCTGGCGAAAATCGCCGAGGCCATTAAATCCAAAGGATCTAAGGCCCTGCTGCAGATCTACCACGGCGGCCGCATGGTTGATCCGAAACTGATCGGTGGCCGTACCCCGGTTGGCCCAAGCGCCGTAGCCGCGCCGCGTGACGGTGCCGCAACGCCGGTTGCCCTGACCGCCGAAGAAGTGGAAGGCATGATCGGCAAGTTTGGTGAAGCCGTGCGCCGCGCCATCCAGGCCGGTTTTGACGGCGTGGAAATCCACGGGGCGAACACCTACCTGATTCAGCAGTTCTACTCTCCAAACTCTAACCAGCGCGACGACGAGTGGGGCGGCAGCCGCGACAACCGCGCGAAGTTCCCGCTGGCGGTGCTGGACATCACCCACAAAATGGTGCGCCAGTACGCGGACGACGCGTTTATTATTGGCTACCGTTTCTCCCCTGAAGAGCTGGAAGTGCCGGGCATCCGCTTTGAAGACACCATGTACCTGCTGGAGAAACTGGCGGCGCGCGGCGTGGACTACCTGCACTTCTCCGTCGGCGCGACTCTGCGTCCGTCCATTGTCGACACCCAGGACCCGACGCCGCTGATCGAAAAATACTGCGCGATGCGCTCTGAAACCCTGGCGCAGGTTCCGGTGATGGGCGTGGGCGGCGTGGTGAATGCGTCAGACGTGAATGAAGCGCTGGACCACGGTTACGACCTGATTGCCGTTGGCCGCGCCACTATTGCCTACCCGGACTGGACCGACCGCATCGCGGCGGGTGAAAGCCTTGAGCTGTTTATGGACAGCACCAAACGCGAGGAACTGAGCATTCCTGAACCGCTGTGGCGCTTCTCGCTGGTGGAAGCGATGATCCGCGACATGAGCATGGGCGAATCGAAATTCAAACCGGGCATGTTCACCGAGAAGGTGCAGGACGACGCGAACGAGCTGGTGATTAACGTCAGTCTGGAAACCGACCGCATTGCGGACATCGAGCTGGCCTCTGGCCCGAGCGAAGATATTGAGTTCGTCACCAGCTTTGAAGAGATCCGTACCCGCATTCTGGACGCCAATACCCCGCACGTGGATGCCATCACCGGTGCAACCAGCCAGAGTGAAGCGGTGAAGAAAGCGGTCTCTAAAGCGATGCTGAAATCCAGCAAAGCGCTGGCAGCGGAAGAGGGCGTGGACCCGAACGAAACCCGCAGCGTGGACGTGGTTGTTGTCGGTAGCGGCGGCGCCGGTCTGGCGGCGGCGATTCAGGCTCACGACGAAGGCGCGAGCGTGCTGATTGTTGAGAAGATGCCGACCATCGGCGGGAACACCATTAAAGCCTCTGCCGGTATGAATGCCGCCGAAACCCGCTTCCAGCGCGTGAAGGGCATTCAGGACAGCAAAGAGCTGTTCTACCAGGAAAGCCTGAAAGGCGGCGGCAACAAGAACAACCCTGAACTGCTGCGCCGCTTTGTCGAGAACGCGCCGCAGGCGATCGAGTGGCTGGCAACGCGCGGCATCATGCTGAACGACATCACCACCACCGGTGGGATGAGCATCGACCGTACTCACCGTCCAAAAGACGGCTCTGCGGTGGGGGGCTACCTGATCAGCGGCCTGGTGCGTAACGTCAACAAACGTAACATCGAGGTGATGCTGGATACCTCCGTCAGCGACATTATCTTCGAGAACGGTGAAGTGACCGGGGTTCGCCTGACCACCGAAGAGAACGAAACCGTCACCGTGGCAGCGAAAAGCGTGATCGTGGCGACGGGCGGCTTCAGCGCCAACAGCCAGATGGTCGTCAAATACCGTCCGGATCTGGAAGGGTTCGTCACCACCAACCACAAAGGGGCAACCGGCGGCGGCATCGCGCTGCTGGAGCGCATCGGGGCGGGCACCGTGGATATGGGCGAAATCCAAATTCACCCCACCGTTGAGCAGAACACCTCGTACCTGATTTCCGAATCCATCCGCGGGGGCGGGGCGATTCTGGTCAACCAGAAAGGGGAGCGCTTCTACAACGAAATGTCGACCCGCGATAAAGTCTCGGCGTCAATCATCGCGCTGCCGGAGAAATACGCGTACATCGTCTTTGACGAGCACGTACGTGCCAAAAACAAAGCCGCGGATGAGTACATTGCGAAAGGCTTCGTGACCAGCGCCAGCTCGCCAAAAGCGCTGGCGGAAGCGCTCGGTATGGATCACCACGCTTTCCTCGCGACCCTGGAACGTTACAACGGTTTCGTTGAAAAACAGCACGATGACGATTTTGGTCGTACCACCGCGCTGCGTGCGCCCATCAACGAAGGGCCTTTCTACGCTATTCAGATTGCGCCAGGCGTGCACCACACCATGGGCGGCGTGACCATCAACACCGAAACCTGCGTGCTGGACAGCAACCACAACGTACTGCCGGGGGCGTTTGCGGCGGGTGAAGTGGTCGGGGGGATCCACGGCGGCAACCGTATCGGCGGTAACGCGGTGGCGGATATCATTATTTTTGGTACCCTTGCAGGACATCAGGCGGCGATGCGCTCAAAAAGAACGTAAGGCTCCTGTCTCCCCGGCGGCGCGGTGCCTGCCGGGGCTACATCTGAGGACACATGCAATGCCTGATAGCCATCGCGTTTACAGCTACACCGCCGTTCTGATGGGCTCGCCCATTCTCCTGAAGCTCTTCTCCCATGACGAAGCCCTCGCGTCCCGCGTTTTCCGCCTGATCAAACAGTACGAAGATCTCCTCACCGTTAACCGGGCGCATTCCCAGGTGATGGACATCAACCATGCGGCGGGCCAGCATCCGGTTGCCGTCAGTCGTCCGGTGTTTGAACTGATCCGCTGTGCCAAAGCGGCAAGCCTGCTAAAAGACAGCGCGTTTAACCTGGCGATCGGCCCGCTGGTGAAGCGCTGGAAGATTGGCTTTCAGGGAGACAGCGTTCCGCCTGCCGATGACATTGCGTCCCTGCTGGCGATAACCCGGCCCGAGGAGGTCATCCTTGATGAGGCGCAGACCAGCGTGTTTCTGACCAGATCGGGGATGGAGATTGATCTGGGGGCCATCGCCAAAGGCTATATCGCCGACCGGGTGCGGGACTACCTGCGCAAAGAGGGCGCTGAGCTGGGGCTGATCAACCTCGGCGGAAACATCCAGACGTTAGGCTCGCCGGAAGGGGGCTGGAGCGTGGGGCTAAAAAAACCGTTCGCCGGTGACGCGCTGATCGGTGCGATGACGGTGGAGAACCTCTCCGTAGTGACCTCGGGAACGTACGAGCGCTACTTCGAGCAGAACGGCAAGCGCTATCACCATATTCTCGATCCGCGCACCGGGTATCCGCTCGACAACGAGCTGGAGAGCGTCACTATCATTTCAAAAGACTCCATTGACGGCGACATCTGGACCACGCTGATGTACGGCATGGGGGTAGAAAAGGGCTGTGCCGCCCTGCGTGCGCGCCCCGATATTGAAGCTATCTTTGTGACCAAAACAAAAGAAGTGGTGATCTCCTCGATGCACCACTTCCGTTTTACCCTTCTGGACGAGAGCTACCGCGTTATTGGCAGTACTGTTTGAGCAGCCCGATCTGTTCCGGCTGTAAGCGGTAGCGGTACACCGGACGCCCGGTGGCGCCGTAGTGAATGCTGGTGAACAGAATGTTGATCTGCGCAAGCCAAATCAGGTACTTACGGCAGGAGACGCGGGAGATATTGACTGCGTTAGCCAGATCGTCGGTGGAAAATTCCGTCTCCGGGTGGCCATCAATCCACTGGCAAATCGTGCGCAGCGTTTGCGGCGTTAACCCCTTCGGCAATTTTTTAGTGTCCGCCAGCTCCGGCGCGCCGCCGTGGATCAGCCTGTCGACGTCCGCCTGCTCGTAATACTGGTGCGAGCCCATCAGGCTGTGCTTTGCCTTCCAGCCGTTCAGCGCTTCTTCAAAGCGCGGGAACTGGAACGGCTTTATCAGATAATCCACCACGCCGTAGTGGATGGAGGTCTGGATCGTGGCGGCATCGGCGGCCGAGGAGATCATAATCACATCAATCGGGCGGCCTGACGCGCGAATATCGGGCAGCAGATCCAGCCCGTTATCCTGCTGCATGTAGACGTCCAGCAGCACCAGATCGACAGGCTGGCTGGGGTTATTGATAAAGGCCCTGGCCTGATTGAGCGTGGAGGCGACGCCGCAGCAGCTGAAGCCTTCAACACGGTTGACGTACAGACGGTTGAGATCGGCTACCATGGCGTCATCATCGACAATTAATACATTTATCACGCGATATTCCTCTCGCTATCCCAGGGGATGTGAACAAAAAATTGGGTAAATACGCCAGGCTCAGACTCGACGGTAATATCGCCGCCCAGGTTCTGGATCTGCTGGCGAGCAAGGAACAGCCCAACGCCGCGGTTTTCACCTTTTGTTGAGAACCCCTTAGTAAAAATAGCCTCCAGCTGAGTGGGATCAATGCCGGGGCCGTCGTCGCTGACTTCGCAGCTGAGCCAGCCATTCTGATAATGCAGCAGCAGGCCAATCTCGCCTTCCTGCTGTCCTGCCATCGCGTCGAGCGCGTTTTCGATTAAGTTACCCAGCGCGGTGATAAGCACCGCAACCTGCTCTTCACTGCCGGTATCCGGTATCAGGCTTTCATCCGCCAGCGTCAGGGTGATGCCGGCCTCTTTCGCCCGGTTGATTTTGCCCAGCAGGAACCCGGCAACGACCGGGGACTTTACCTTGCTCTGTATCGTACCGATATCCGTCTGGTAATTATGCGCCGTCTGGATGATGTACTCCTCCAGCTTGTCGTAACGCTTCATGTGCAGCAGGCCGAGGATCACATGCAGTTTATTCATAAACTCGTGCGTGTGGCTGCGCAGGGCGTCGACGTAGTTGACCATGCCATCAATACGCTGCATCAGCTGGCTGATTTCCGTTTTATCGCGGAAGGTGCTGATAGCCCCGATCACCCGATTCTGGCTTTTGACCGGCACCATGTTGCAGAGCAGCAGTCGTCCGTTGCAGCTAATCTCCTGATCCTGACGCGCAATCCCGGTTTTCGATACCTCACGCAGGCTTGCCAGCAGCGGCTCGCTGGTGTTTTCGGTCTGCTTGCCGGAGGGGAGAAGTAATATCTCTCTGGCAGCGTGGTTAATCATCGTCACGCGGCCGTGAATGTCGACGGCCAGTACCCCTTCGCGAAGCGACTGCAGCATCGCCTGGCGCTGTTCGAACAGGGCGGAGATTTCATAGGGTTCTAGCCCGAACAGGATGCGTTTCAGGACCCGTACCAGACCCCATATCGCCATCGAACTCATAAAGATGCTGAACAGAATCGTCCAGAGCGCGTTGAGCCGCCCGCGGGCTATCTGGTCTTCCACCTTTTTGAGGGAGATTCCGACCACGACGACCCCGATCTGATCGTGCTGGCTGTCATAGACCGGCGTGAAAACGCGAAGCGCCTCGGCGAGGGCACCACGGTTAACTGAGACATTCTCTTTGCCTTCCAGCGCGGGTTCCAGATCGTTGCCGATAAAATGCAGGCCGATGAGCGCCTCGTTCGGGTGCGAGTAGCGAATCCCCCGCATGTCGGTCACAACGGTAAGCAGCAGATCGTTGCGTTGGGTGACGGCTTTAGCGATGGGCTGAATGATGTCGGCCTGCGGCGACTGCATCAGGCCGCGCTGGATCTCCGGGCTGTCGGCCAGCGTGCGGGCGATGCCCAGAGCGGTATCTTTTACATCATCGCGGGTCGCACGGGTGATCTGCACGGAATAGAGCGCAAAAACTACCAGCAACACCGAGGCGATAATCGCGGACACCATCAACGTGACCAGCGTGTACAGTTTCATGGGGCGCTTGCGCGTCAGAGGGAAAGGCTGCAAATCGCTCATCAACACTCCGCGATGATTAAGAAAGGGAGTGATTATCGCTGATGATGGGCTTTTCTTAAAGCCATGTAAAAGCGTCGATTTACTCTTCTTTTCGTGACCCCACTCGCAGGTCATCTATATAAAACACTTTATAGTGTGTGGGTACTCATAATAAGGAGGCTGTTTATGAGCATTACGCTTACCGGTTCAGTCAAGGAAAGACGGCACGCCAGCACGATGAATATAGATAGATTGTCCACGCTGGACATGCTGAAGGTTATCCACGAGGAAGATGCACGCATTTCTGCTGCTATAACCCCCTGCTTAACGACAATCGCCCGCGCGGTGGATAACGCCGCCTCGGCGCTCAACCACGGCGGCCGTCTGGTGATTGTCGGCGCGGGCCCGTCAGGCTGCATCGCACAACAGGCTGCAGATGAGTATGCGCCGGGTAAAACGCCGGTAATTGCCGTGACGGCAGAAGAGGGGGATGGGGGCTACGAGCGCGGGGTGGCTGACCTGCAGGCCATTAAATTTGATGAACACGATATGATGCTTGCCGTGACCGTCAGCGGAAAAACGCCGTGGGTCTGGGGGGCAATGCGGCATGCTTGGTCGTTGGGAGCGCCGGTTGCGGTCATCACCGGTGATGCACAAAGTGAAGCAGCACAGCTGGCAAGCATGGTAATTGCCCCAGAGCTTGGGGCTGATGTGGTTGCCGGGTATCGCAATACCAGGGCGGGGATCGCGCAAAAAATGATCCTCTCAATGATTACCACCGCGCTGGCCGTTCGCACCGGGCGCGTTTACAGCAACCTGCGCGTGGATCTTGAGGCAAGCAGTACCAAATGGGCCGAACGGCAGATCGCCATCGTGATGGAGGCGGGAGGATGCACCCGGGCGCAGGCAAAGGCCGCGCTGGAGAGCTGTAACCATCACTGTAAAACCGCGGTATTGATGGTGCTGACAGGCCTTGATGCGTGGAAAGCCCATGAGCTGCTGGTGCAGAATAACGGGTTTATCCGCGTGGCGCTGCAGGAAGCGCCGTAAAATAGTGTCCCTTGAAACAAAAAAGCCCGCAAATGCGGGCTTTAGTATTTTCAGGGATCAGAACTGGTAGATCATGCCGATGCCAACAATGTCATCGGTTGCAATACCGTTGTCATTGTAGAAGGCGTCATCTTCGTCCAGCAGGTTGATTTTATAATCAACATAGGTGGAGAAGTTCTTGTTGAAGTTGTAGGTCATGCCCAGGTCGATGTAGTTAACCAGATCCTGGTCTACATAGTCATAGCCATTGCGTGGGTGATAATCGTTACCGCCCAGATCGATGCCTTTGGAATAGACCCACGCCAGGGATGGACGCAGACCGAAGTCAAACTGGTATTGCGCTACGGCTTCAAAGTTCTGCGTTTTGTTGGCGATGCCGTCGCTGCCGTACGGCGTCATGTTGCGGGTTTCCGCGTACATCATCGCCAGGTAGACGCCTTGAGCATCATATTTTGCGCCAACGGTCCATGCGTCTGCACGGTCACCGCCTGCGTATTTGCTGAAGCGGTTATAGTTGCCCGCGCCATAAGCAACCTGATCGTTGGTACGGTCAGAGGAAGAATACGCCGCACCCAGCGTCAGACCGAAGTCGAAGTCATAGGTGGTAGACATACCGAAGCCGTCGCCGTTCTGGAAGCGTACGTCGTCGTGACCGTTTTTGGTGCCTTCCTGATCTTCGTTAGCGTTTGCGCCTTCGTTAGCACCCTGATACTGCAGCGCGAAGTTCAGGCCATCAACCAGACCGAAGAAATCATTATTACGGTAGGTCGCAACACCGTTGGTACGGCCAACCATATAGTTGTCAGTCCAGGTGTAGGAATCACCACCAAATACCGGCAGCATATCCGTCCAGGCTTCAACGTCATACACGACGCCGTAATTACGGCCGTAGTCGAATGAACCGTATTCGCCATATTTCAGGCCCGCATAGGCCAGACGGTTGAAAGAGGTGTCCCCGGCGTTTTCGGTATCATTTGCGTAGGTTTTATATTCCCACTGACCGTAACCGACCAGATCGCGTGTAATCTGCGTTTCGCCTTTGAAACCAATCTGCACGTAGGTTTCGTCGCCGTCGTCGCCAGGGTTGTCGGAGAAGGTATGACGCGCGTCGACCTTGCCGTACAGGTCAACTTTATTGCCGTCTTTGTTATACATTTCAGCCGCGTTTGCCGCGCCAGCCATTAATAATGCGGGTACAAGAATTGCCAGAACTTTTCTTTTCATTATATATTCCCTTTAAAGATAATTTATATGAATATATGTAATCACCCTCCGTAATTACGTGTCTGATACTATTCTATGGCTAGTAAATTTGGTTCAAAAATAAATGTAATTAAACCAGTGAAAATATTACAAAATATTTCCAAGGATCTCTTTATTTTTCAAATGAATTAATCGCTTGAAAGTATTGCGGGTAATTATTATTAAGTATTTCGGGGTTCTATTTTTTAATTTATTTTATTTAGCTATGTTATAATTCAGTGCCCATTTTCGTAACAGGAAAGGATGATGGAACTCATACAGTGGCAGCAGCGCTTTGAATCCTGGCTTGATGAACATCACGCGACCGACGACACCGCGCACGATATTTCACACTTCCGTCGCGTCTGGCTGACGGCGCAGAAAATCATGGTTCATCACCACGTCGACCCGCTGACGATCCTGACCGCCTGCTATTTTCACGACATCGTTAGCCTGCCGAAAAATCATCCTGAACGCAGCCAGTCGTCGCGTCTGGCTGCCCGCAGAACGCGGGACATTCTGCACCGCGATTTCCCTGACTTCCCGTCCGATCGCTATGCCGCCGTGGAGCACGCCATCGAGGCGCACAGTTTCAGCGCCGGCCTGACGCCGTACACGATTGAGGCCAAAATTGTCCAGGATGCAGATCGTCTGGAGGCGCTGGGGGCGATTGGCCTGGCGCGCGTGTTTGCAGTGTCAGGCGCGCTGGGCGTACCGCTTTTTGACGCGGACGATCCGTTTGCCGACGCGCGCCCGCTTGATGACCGGGCGTTTGCGCTCGATCATTTTCAGACCAAGCTGCTGCGCTTGCCTGATACAATGCAAACCGACGTCGGGCGCGAGCTCGCGCAGCACAACGCCGATTTTCTGATTCAGTTTATGGCGAAACTCAGTGCCGAATTACAGGGCGACTGCATCGGGCTGGATAGCCAGATTCAACACCGCTTCCGTCGCAGTTTGCGAAAGTGAACTGTGGTAATCTGTTTCCAGTCTTTATTGCCCGGTTAAAAGAATGCAGGAAAATCGATCAGTGACAGAGCCCGCGCCAGAGCAGGCTGAGAAGTCAACGGCAACGGTGCAGGCATTACTGCGCCAGCTGCTGGATATTTATGACGCTAAAACGCTGGCAAACCAGCTGGTGGCGCACGGCGAGAGCCACTGGAGCCCGGCCATCCTTAAGCGACTGCTGACCAGCGATCGGGCAGGGCGCCGCCTGAGCGAAAGCGAGTTTCGTTATCTGCAAGACCTGCTTCCGCGGCCGTCTGCCGCGCACCCGAACTATGCCTTCCGCTTTATCGATCTGTTTGCCGGCATCGGTGGCATCCGGCACGGCTTTGAAGCTATCGGCGGTCAGTGCGTGTTTACCAGCGAGTGGAACAAACATGCGGTACGCACCTATAAAGCGAACTGGTACTGCGATCCGCATGAACATCATTTCAACGCCGATATCCGCGACGTTACCCTGAGCCATAAAAGCGGCGTCACGGATGAACAAGCCGCCGAGCACATTCGCCAGACGATTCCGGCGCATGACGTGCTGCTGGCGGGCTTCCCGTGCCAGCCTTTCTCGCTGGCCGGCGTCTCCAAAAAGAATGCCCTCGGGCGTGCCCACGGTTTTGCCTGCGATACGCAGGGAACGCTGTTTTTCGATGTGGCTCGAATCATTGACGCCCGTCGCCCGGCCATATTCGTGCTGGAAAACGTCAAGAACTTAAAGAGCCATGACGGTGGAAAGACCTTCCGCATTATCATGCAAACGCTGGACGAGCTGGGCTATGACGTGGCGGATTCCGAGGACATGGGCGCGGATGACCCGAAAATTATCGACGGGAAACACTTCCTGCCCCAGCATCGCGAACGCATTGTGCTCGTCGGTTTCCGCCGCGATCTCAATCTGAAGGGGGATTTCACCCTGCGGGATATTTCCTCCTTATACCCCGAGCGTCGTCCAACGATTGCCGACCTGCTGGAGCCGGTGGTCGACGCGAAATTTATCCTTACCCCGATCCTGTGGAAATACCTCTACCGCTATGCCAAAAAGCATCAGGCCAAAGGCAACGGATTTGGGTTTGGCATGGTGAACCCAAACGATCCGCACAGCGTGACCCGCACGCTGTCCGCTCGCTACTACAAAGACGGCGCGGAAATCCTGATCGACAGAGGCTGGGATAAAGCGCTGGGCGAGAAAGATTTCGACGATCCGCAAAACCAGCGTCACCGTCCGCGGCGCCTCACGCCGCGGGAGTGCGCCCGGCTGATGGGCTTTGAAACGCCGCAGGGCTACCGTTTCCGCATTCCGGTTTCGGACACTCAGGCTTACCGTCAGTTTGGTAACTCGGTGGTGGTGCCCGCGTTCGCGGCGGTGGCAAAACTGCTGGCCCCGCGCATCAGACAGGCGGTGGCGCTCCGCCAGGGTGAGGCCGTCAATGACGGACGTTCACGATAAGGCCACGCGGAGCAAAAACATGCGTGCCATCGGCACGCGTGACACCGCGATAGAAAAGCGTCTGGCCGGGCTTCTGACGCAGGCGGGCTTCGACTTTCGCGTGCAGGATCCCGCACTTGCGGGTCGCCCGGATTTCGTCATCGACGCGTATCGGTGCATTATCTTCACCCACGGCTGTTTCTGGCATCATCACGACTGCTACCTGTTTAAAGTCCCGGCGACGCGCACCGATTTCTGGCTGGAGAAGATTGGTAAGAACGTTGAGCGCGACGCGCGGGATCTCGCCACGCTTGTCGCGCAGGGCTGGAGAGTGCTGATCGTCTGGGAGTGTGCGCTGAGAGGACGGTTAAAGCTGAACGATGCCGATCTGAGCGAACGGTTGGAAGAGTGGATCTGCGGCGGCGGCCAGGCCGCGCAGATCGACACCCAGGGGATCCACGCGCTTACGGTTTCTCCACCTCGCAAGGCGTAACCACGGGCTTTGCCGGCAGCAAATATTTGCCTAAGGTCACCAGCACGACGGCAAAAACAATCACCCCTAAAGCTAACCACTCAACCGGAGAGAGCGTTTCACCGCCAAGCCCGGTGCCGAGCAGCACGGCCACGACCGGGTTGACGTAGGCATAGCTGGTGGCGACCGCCGGTGAGACGTTACGGATCAGGAACATATAGGCGTTGATGGCGATGATTGAGCCAAACAGCGCCAGATAGCCTACCGCCAGGAAGCCCGACAACGGCGGCAGGGTCGTCAGCTCCTCTCCCGTCAGGGCTGAGGCCAGCAGCAGCACAATCCCAGCCGCAAGCATCTCTATTGCCCCCGCCATCATGCCGGTCGGCAGTTCGATACGCGAACCGTATACGGAGCCAAACGCCCAGCTCATCGAGCCGATAAGGATAATCACTGCGCCCCACGGATTCCCGCTCAGGTTACCGCCGCTGTTAAGCAGAATAATGCCGGCAAGGCCGATGCCAATCCCCAGCCACTCCAGCTTGCGGGTGCGGATGCCGAAAAGGCGGCTGAAGCAGAGGGTAAACAGCGGTACGGTGGCAACGACTACGGCGGCGATCCCAGACGGTACGTTCTGGTGCTCGGCAATGGTCACAAAGCCATTCCCCACCGCCAGCAGCAGCAGGCCTATCAGGGCGGCGTTCAGCATTGGGCGGAGCGGTGGAAGCTTATGCCCGCGCAGCAGCAGGAAGGCCAGCAGCAGCACACCCGCCGAGAGGAAGCGAATGCCCGCCATCATCAGCGGCGGCCAGCTTTCCACGCCGATGCGAATGACAAAATAGGTTGAACCCCAGATGATATACAGCGAAAAAAGTGCCCCGATAAGCGGAAGCAGTTGCCGGAAACGCATAATCCCTCACGACGAAATAAAAAGGTCGCTGATAGTAAACGCGAAAACTATCGCGCTGGCGAGTCCTTTAATTGTGTAGTTGATGTGAATTTTTTGTTGACGAAAGCTGCCTGTTTCCGCGATTGCGCTTTTGCTCCATACTATTCACTTAATTACCAAAAAAAGAAGGATCACCATTTTGGCAGGAAGTAGCTTATTAACATTGCTGGATGATATTGCCACCTTACTGGATGATATTTCCGTGATGGGGAAACTGGCGGCGAAGAAAACCGCAGGGGTGCTGGGGGACGATCTCTCGCTTAACGCCCAACAGGTGAGCGGGGTACGGGCTAACCGTGAGCTGCCTGTGGTGTGGGGTGTGGCAAAAGGCTCGTTTCTGAACAAAGTGATCCTGGTGCCGCTGGCGCTGCTGATCAGCGCATTCATCCCCTGGGCCATCACGCCGCTGCTGATGATTGGCGGGGCATTCTTGTGTTTCGAAGGCGTGGAGAAGGTCCTGCACTCTTTGAGCTCGCGCAAGCAGAAGGATACCCCGGAGGCGCGCCAGCAGCGCCTTGAAGCGCTTGCCGCGCAGGATCCGAAAGTTTTCGAGCGCGATAAAATCAAAGGCGCCATTCGCACCGACTTTATTCTGTCGGCTGAAATTGTCGCCATTACGCTGGGCATCGTCTCCGATGCGCCGCTGCTGAATCAGGTGTTGATCCTCTCCGGGATCGCCATTCTGGTCACGGTGGGCGTTTACGGCCTGGTCGGGCTGATCGTGAAGCTGGATGATATCGGTTACTGGCTGGAGGAGAAATCCAGCGCGGTGGCTAAAGGTATCGGTAAAGGCTTACTGACGCTGGCGCCGTGGCTGATGAAGAGCTTGTCCGTGGTGGGTACCCTGGCGATGTTTCTCGTGGGCGGCGGCATTGTGGTCCACGGCATTGCGCCGCTGCACCATGCCATCGAACATTTCGCCTCGGCGCAGGGGAGCGTGGTGGCAGCGATTCTGCCCACGCTGCTTAATCTGGTGCTGGGCTTTATCGTTGGCGCTATCGTGGTGGCGGCGGTGAAACTGATCGAAAAAATGCGCGGTACGGCGCACTAATTGTTACCCGTCGCAGGGTGCAAAAAGACCATTCCTCGTCTAAATTGAAACAGTTTCACCCTGATACAGGAGGCAGGTATGGTCTTTTTGGTCAGTGATGAAGTTAAGCCTAAGAAGGGCGGCCCGCGCATGATTGTCACCGGGTATTCCAGCGGAATGGTGGAATGTCGGTGGCATGATGGCTACAGCATTAAGCAGGAAGCCTTTCGTGAAGATGAGCTTCAGCCGGGTGACGGCAAGCGCAAGCACGATCAGGCTTAATCACATAACGCCCGGCTTTGCCGGGCGTTTTTAACTGAAGTACCGGGTGTAAGGTAGTAATCAGGGAGTGTGTGTGCAGCGCGATACCTTTGTTGTAAGACGATCCTTTCTGCAATGGCTGCATAAGCGTAGCAATCCGGGTTTGATTGTTAACCTCTGTTTTATCACTGTTCTGGTATTTTCAACCCTCCTGACCTGGCGTGAAGTGGTGGTCCTCGAAGAGGCGTATATTTCCAGCCAGCGCAACCACCTGGAAACCGTGGCCAGCTCGCTGGACAGGCCGCTGCAGTACAGCGTGGATAAAATGCTGTTATTTCGCCAGAGCATGCGCGATGCGCTACAGACGCCGCTGGCCTTCAATGTTATGCACGATGCAGTATCGCACTTTAACGCATTACGCATGCGTCCCACCTGGCAGCTCCTCGTTGACAAAAATCGCACACTTCCGATTAACGGCGTCTCGGATGCGTTTGTTGAAAAAACGTCGATTCTGAACCGGGACGCTGAACGCATCAGCAATGAAATTTCAGCCGCGCTTGAGGTGGGTTATCTGCTCAGGCTGGCGACGTCAAGCAGGCATAGTGAATCGCGGGTGATCTACGTTTCACGCGCCGGGTTTTATCTTTCGACGGATACGCTAACAGAGGCGAGCGATATTATCCCCCGCTATTATCACCTGGTCACGCAGTCCTGGTTTACCCAGCAGTCGGAACGTAACAATCGCTCCCGCGCGGTGCGCTGGTTTATCTCCACGCCGTCATCCTGGACCGGTGACGAGCGAACGATCACTGCCAGCGTCCCCATCTATTTCAATCGCTACTGGTATGGCGTGGTGGCGATGGATTTTTCGCTGAATACGATGCAACGCCTGCTGGCAGAGGCGACGGACGACCGTACGGAGGGGGAGTATAAGCTGTACGACTCCCGGCTCAATATGATTGCCACCTCTGAAAAGACAGATAAACAGGTGAACCATTTCGATGAACGCGAACTCGCGCAGATAGCGCAGGCGATCGAGCACGATACTGGCGGTGGCATCCGCCTCGGCAGCCGTTTCATCAGTTGGCAGCGGCTCGATCATTTTGATGGCCTGGTTTTGCGTGTCCATACTCTGCAGGAAGGGGTACAGGGCGACTTCGGCAGCATCAGTATCGTACTGGCATTACTGTGGGCGCTTTTTACCGCGATGCTGCTGATTTCGTGGCTGGTGATCCGCCGGATGGTCAGCAATATGTATACGCTGCAGCACTCGCTCAAGTGGCAGGCCTGGCACGACCCGCTAACCCGCCTGAATAATCGCGGCGCGCTGTTCGAACGCGCGAAACTGCTGGCGAAGAAGTGTCATCAACAGTCGTTGCCGTTCTCGGTCATTCAGTTAGACCTCGACCATTTTAAAAGCGTCAACGATCGGTTCGGTCACCAGGCCGGTGATAAGGTGCTTTCCCACTCTGCAGGGCTGATTTCCAGCGCCTTGCGTAAAAACGACGTGGCAGGACGCGTGGGCGGGGAAGAGTTTTGTATCGTCCTGCCGGGGCTCGGTCTTGAGGAGGCGAGAGGCGTCGCGGAGCGTATTCGCTGCCGAATCAACAGCAAGGAGATTCTGGTGAAGAAGAGTACGACCCTGCGTATCAGCGCGTCACTCGGCGTCAGCAGCGCCCGGGAAAACGGAAATTACGATTTCGAACAGCTGCAGTCCGTGGCGGATGCCCGGTTATATAAAGCTAAACAGGACGGACGTAACCGGGTTGTCTGGCACGATCATGACAAAAAATGATCCAGCCCCTCCTGCCAGCCGAGCGGTCCCGCCTGCCGGGTGTGATAAACCCGGCGGGGGTTATCGTCCCGTAACGTAATACCCTGGCGGTTTATCCCCTTAATCACCACCGCGAAGTCCACGCTGTCCAGCAGCGGCGCGTCGTTCGGCCCATCGCCGAGCCCCAGGGTCGTGGGTTCAATATTTTCCCGTTCACGGTACTGCGCGATTAGCCAGTTAGCCGCAACGTCCTTACCGCAGCCGGCATCAAGAATATGCCAGAAACGGGCTCCCTGCAGGCATTTCAGCCCGCGTTGCGCCAGCGCCGCTTCAAACCGGGCCATGGCTTCGTCGGAATCACGCCAGATGAGCGTGACGGAGGCGTCATGCTTGCGGGCAAGCGCCGCCCGGTAGCGGGTCACCCCCGTCCATTCGCTAATGACGCGTTCGTCCACGTCGTCAAAGGTGGTGAATTTGAAGCCCGCCTGCTGGCGGATTTGCTCAATAAGCGGACGAATCTCCCGGTGCGTCATGCCGTTGATGTGGTGCTGACCCATTTCCCAGCGCACGTCAGGCTGAATCACCGCGCCGTTCTCAGCGATAAACGGTAACCCTTCCAGACCCAGATCCTGCTGAATATCCAGCATCTCTGCCGCGCTCTTGCTGCTGCAAAGAATCACCGGTACCTGGTTATCCTGCAGTTTATCCAGCCACGGCATCGCGGGCTGCCACTCATAGGTATGAATATCCAGCAGCGATCCATCCAGATCGGAAAAAATCAGCAGGGGACCCCGGAGTGAAAGCATAGTAACTCCCGAAAACGAATGAACCTTAATCTAAGAATATTCCTAAAAAATATCTGGGCTCAAACCGAATTGAGGAGAACCGATCCAGCCAAACCCGCATTCGGCGTATGTTGTTGCTCATAACCAAAACGATTATGTTAAAAATATTATATTCGCCGTAAGAATATATGCTTGTCATGCAAAATCGTTGGGGATAGTGTTGTTTGTACATCAGATTTCCTGGTGTAACGAATTTTCAAGTGCTTCTTGCATAAGCAAGTTTTGATCCCGGCCATCCCCATGACCGGGATTTTTTTCGTGTTAACGATTTGCTTCAGATACGCTAAAGTCATGAATATCCAGCTCGAAGGCCTCCGCCAGCTCGCGGTAGGTGTGATAATCCCTCCCGTTAACAATGACGTGGTCCGAACCATCGTTTGTGCGGCGGACTTCTGACTCACTGATCTCATTGATGGCGGCCAGCAGGGCATCGACATCCACCTCGACCTCGCGTTTGATGGTGTCGCTGTACTCTTTATCGGTCTTCATTACGGGGCTCCTCATTAAACCGTGTCCACGGTAAGTATAGACTGTGTATAAAAACGCCATTCACGCCGTGCGGCGATGTGTGTTTTTGCGTTTTGTTCTACACTGGCTCAAAACCAGAGGAGGAATGTATGAAGGTCAACGATCGGGTAACCGTTAAAACGGACGGTGGGCCGCGCCGCCCGGGGGTGGTGCTGGCAATTGAAGAGTTTAGTGAAGGCACAATGTACCTGGTCTCACTGGAAGACTACCCGCTCGGTATCTGGTTTTTTAACGAACTGGGGCATCCGGACGGCATTTTTGTTGAGAAAGCGGAGTAGTACGGCGTCGGGTAGCATTGCGCGTGCCCGACCACGTCCGCAAAAGCAAAAATCTCTGGCCAGGCCAGAGATCAAAGGTAGGGTGCAAAGGGGTTTAAGCCACTAACGCATGTTGACGAAAATCCCGTTCGTCACATTATCGGTCAGACGTACCACGTGATAGATCACTTGCTTATTATGCGTTTTAATTTTCCTTTTAATATTTCCTTTGTGTGACGAAACGGTTTTCGCTTTAATATTCATCTGGTCAGAGATCTGAATAGTTCCTTGTCCAGCCATCCACATTCGCAGCATACTTGATTCAGTCCTGCTTAATGAAAGGGTGGGTAAGTTAACCGCTCCTACATTTTTAACTTCTTTATTCAAATAATCACCCAGAATGTCATCCAGCGACTCGGGTTTAATCGACTTAGAACTGATCAATAAATTTTTACGGACCAACAAATACTCATCGAAATGGATATTCGCGATCGCCATAAAAACAATAAACAGGGTTTTTGGATGCTGATTAATGATTTGCTTAATGTGCTGACTGTTGGCTGGATCGTGAATGAAACAGTCCTCATTAATAAACACCACGCCTGGTTTGAGTTCGTCACAAGCGGCTGCGAGTTCTTCAACGGTGTGTGCATCGTTGATGTCTCTCTTTCTTACCCCTCTGCTTGCCAGGTACCCGGTTAACCCTAGCCGGGTGTAGCTGCATAAATCCATAATGATCGTTGACATGGCATACCCTCACTCAATGCGTAACGATAATTCACCATCTGCCTGAGAGCTCAAAACAGCCATACGGGATGGAAAAAAATAATAAACCTGTGAGCATGACAAAGACTTTCAGGCGGACTCACTATCCCGTAAAGTTACGTATAATTTGCCAGGAATCTTCTTAAAGTAAAGTAAATATTAAGTATTGTGAGGTGGTTAGAAACATTTAAACCGCGTCAGATATATCCTGGAAGATGTTTTTCGCGTTTTATTTTAGGAATATCCTCAGAAAGACAATAGCGATCGTGAGGACTATTATTTACGTGGCAATTCGCTGACAATATCCGCTAACAGATTGAATATCTCGCCGAATAAATGTTCACAGAAGGGGGCGATAAGGGGCATCAGTAGTGACATTAATAAAATTCCGACCGTCAACGTTAGCGGAAAACCAATCACAAACACCGAGAGCTGCGGTGCCATTCTGTTCAGTAAGCCTAATGCCAGGTTGACGGTGAGCAGCAGCGTGATGATCGGCAGAGCCAACATCAGACCGTTGAGGAAGATCAGCCCCGCCGCGCGGGTCAGCGCGAGGAAGGCATTGCTGTTGACCGGGTTATCACCGATCGGCAGCGTATGGAAAGTATCCACCAGCATGGAGATGAGCCACAGATGACCGTTGAGCGACAGAAACAGCAGCATCGCGAGCAGATCGATGATGCGCGCCAGCACCGGCATGTTGAGATGGCTGCCGGGATCGACAAACGTGGCGAACGATAATCCCATCTGCAGGCCAATCAACTCACCGGCCGTGCGCACGGCGGCGAAGGCGAGCTGCATGGTAAAGCCCACGGCGACGCCAATCATCACCTGCTGTAAAGCGACCCATATTGCGTTAACCGAGAAGATGGGAATATCCACCGGTGGCAGGGAAGGGGCGACGATAATGGTGATGATAATGCCCAGCCCCACCTTAACGCGCTTGGGGATCGATTTCTCGCTGAGAATGGGGGCGGTGGAGATCAGCGCCAGAATGCGCAGCATCGGCCAGAAATAGACGCCGAGCCACTGAACCCACTGGTCGCTGGTGAAGTGCAGCATCGTCAGGTCAGCCGATGATGTACGGCAGATTGGTAAACAGGTTGCGCATATAGTCCAGCAGCAGGTTCAGCATCCACGGCCCGGCCACGATAATCGCCACGAACACGGCGATGATTTTCGGGATGAACGACAGCGTCATTTCGTTAATCTGCGTGGCGGCCTGAAGAATACTGATAATCAGGCCGGTAACCAGCGCGACAAGCAGCAGCGGCGCGGCAACGGCAATGGCGATTTTCATCGCTTCCGTGCCCATCATCATGACCGATTCGGGTGTCATTACCGTTCCTTAACTGTAAAAACTTTGCGCCAGCGAGCTGACCAGCAGCTGCCAGCCGTCGACCAGCACAAAAAGCATGATCTTAAAGGGCAGGGCAATGGTGGCAGGCGGCACCATCATCATCCCGAGCGCCATCAGGACGCTGGCGATCACCAGGTCGATAATCAGGAACGGGATAAAGATGGTAAAGCCAATCTGGAACGCGGTTTTCAGCTCGCTGGTGACATAGGCCGGCAGCAGAATGCGCATCGGTACCGCTTCCGGGCCCTGCAGCTCGCCGGTGTTGGACAGGCGGGCGAAGAGGGCCAGGTCCGCCTCGCGCGTCTGGCGCAGCATAAATTCCCGCAGCGGCTGCGCGCCTTTTTCCAGCGCCTCCTGCATCGAAATTTTGTCTTCGCTGAACGGCTGGTAGGCGTCGGTATAAATCTTATCGATCACCGGCGACATGATGAAAAAGGTCAAAAACAGCGCCAGCCCGAGCAGAACCTGGTTTGGCGGCGCCGAAGGGGTGCCCAGCGCGTTTCGCAGCAGACCAAAAACGATGATGATGCGGGTAAAGCTGGTCATCATCAGCAGAATGGCCGGAATAAAGGTCAGCGAGGTGATGAAGACCAGCGTCTGAACCGGGAGCGACCAGCTCTGGCCGCCACCCGCAATCGGCGTGGAGACCAGACCGGGCAGCTGCGCATAAACCGCAGGAGCAAACAGGCCAACGCCCGCAAGCGTCAGGGATAACAAACGGCGCATCAGGTTCTCCCGGAACGCTTAAGCAAACTCTTCATGACGGACTGAAAATCCGCAGGGGCTTGTGCGCGCTCGTCCACCGTGACCGGGGCGGGCGGCAGTTTATGTAATACGTTGATGTTTGAGCCGGTTACGCCCAGAACCAGACGCGCATCTTCCACATCGACGATGACCACGCGTTCGCGCGGCCCAAGCGTCGTGCTGGCGCTGACCTTCAGGCCGCGGGTGCCGGCAGTTTTACCCGCCAGGCCAAAACGCTTTGCCAGCCAGGCGGCGATAAGAATAAAGGCAATAATACCGAACAGCGCCCCGCTCACCTGGAGCAGCGGGGAGCCGGGAACGGCGGAAGGCTGTGATATTGTTGCCTGGGTTTTCATGCTTAACGGCTCAGACGACGCATGCGTTCAGACGGGGTGATGATGTCGGTGATGCGCACGCCGTATTTATCGGCAACCACCACCACTTCACCCTGGGCAATCAGATAACCGTTGATCAGAATATCCAGCGGCTCGCCGGCCAGGCCGTCAAGGGCCACAACTGAACCCTGCGTGAGGCGCAGCAGCTCTTTAATGGTCATCCGGGTGCGTCCCAGTTCAACGGTCAGCTTAACCGGGATGTCCATAATCAGGTCGATGTCCTGCAGCGTGCCGCTGACGTCGCCGCCGCCTAACTGCTGGAATACCGCGTCCGCCGCGCTTTTTGTCGGAGTCGTTTTTTGCTCGTTTAACGCGTCAGCCCACAGATCGTCCAGTGCTCCGCTGTTTTCATCGGACGGATTGTTCATGTCACTCATTTGGGCTGTTCCTCATTCAGCGAATTCAAAATCGGGTTGATCAAGTGCTCAACGCGTAACGCATACTGACCGTTAATCGTGCCGTACTGGCTTGTAAGTACGGGGACACCATCTACGTGGGCAATAATGCGGTCGGGTTTGTCTATCGGCAAAACGTCGCCGGGTTGTAATTTCAGGATCTGGGATAACCGCATCGAAATGTCGGCGAAGTTCGCCACCAGCTCCAGCTGCGAGTGCTGCACCTGGCGCACCAGGTTTTCACGCCAGTTCTGATCTTCGTTGCGTGAGTTCTCCAGCGGCGGGTTAACCAGCAGCTCGCGCAGCGGTTCAATCATGCTGAACGGCAGGCAGATGTTGAACTCACCGGTCAGGTTACCGATCTCCACGTGGAACGGCGTATTGACGACGATATCGTTCGGGGAGGTGGTGATATTGGTAAATTTCACCTGCATCTCAGAACGGACGTACTCCACTTCCAGCGGGTTAATCGCTTTCCACGCGTCGCTGTAGGATTCCAGCGCCAGCTTCAGCATGCGGTTAATGACGCGCTGCTCGGTGTGGGTGAATTCACGACCTTCCACTTTGGTCGGAAAACGCCCGTCGCCGCCGAACAGGTTATCCACCGCGATGAACACCAGGCTTGGGGAAAACACCACCAGACCGGTGCCGCGCAGCGGCTTCAGATGAATCAGGTTAAGGTTGGTTGGCACCGGCAGGTTGCGGGCAAACTCATGATACGGCTGGATGCGGATCGCACCGACCGTGATATCCGGGCTACGACGCAGCAGGTTAAACAGCCCCATACGGAACTGACGTGCAAAACGTTCGTTAATGATCTCCAGCGCCTGCAGACGTTCACGTACCACGCGACGCTGGGTATTGGGATCGTAAGGACGAATATTATCGTCGCCGGTGAGACCCGGTTGCGGGTCGTCACTCTTATCGCTGTCGCCGTTAAGCAGCGCGTCGATTTCTGCCTGAGAAAGAATACTGTCGCCCATGTCGTTACCGCAGAATAAAGGCTGTGTACAGAACGTCAGTGACTTCCTGCTTAGGTTGACCGTTTACCAGCGGGGTGGCCAGCGTCTGCTTGATGGCGTCGACCAGCTTTTGCTTACCCACGTCGGTAGCCAGCGCGGAGGCGTCCTGACGAGAAAACAGCAGGAGAAGGCGGCTACGCACTTCCGGCAGATAATCGTTCAGGCGCGCGCGGGTTGCTTCGTCCTTCAGGCGCAGCGTAATACCGACATACAGCACGCGATCCGCATCACCGAGGTTAACGGTGAAGGTGTCCAGAGGGAAAAAGACCGGCGCCGGCGGTGGGGCAGGTTCGGCTTTGGCCGCAGCGGTTGAAGGTTCCTGCTGCATACGCCAGTAACTATAGCCCGCGGTAGCGCAGGCGGCGAGCGTGATCAACACCAGCAGCGGGATCCAGATGGAACGCTTGCTTTTTTTGGTGATAGCGGAGTCTGTCATCTGATACGAGCTTCCTGTTTCGGTACAGCTTAATAAGGTGATTATCCCGTGTCCTGCCGTCGTCAAAGCGTGGAAAAGACGGGGATAATCACGCTACCTCTGGCGTTTAGGCGAAGATGTCTACGGCACCGTTACCGCGCGCCGCGGATTGCAGGGCGGCAGGGGTCGGCAGGAGCTCATCGCTCTCTTCATTAAAACCGCCGTGCTGGCCCGGGCGTGAAGCATGGTGCTGCTGGGATGAAGACTGTTGTTGCCCGGCAAAGCTCTCGCTGCTGACGCTGCTTTGAGAAAGCTGAATGCCGTTCTCCGCCAGCGAGGTCCGCAGGACCGGCAGCGCGGCTTCCAGCGCCGCGCGTACGTGGCTGTGCGCAGAGACCATCTGCAGCTGTGCCTGGTTATCGTCCAGCTTCAGCGAGATTTGCACCTGGCCCAGATCTTCCGGGTGCAGGCGCAGCTCCGCCGTCTGCTGGCCCTGCTTAGTGAACAGGGTGATGTGCTGGCTCAGGGACTGCTGCCATTCATGTGTGCCCAGAGGCTGGCTTAGCACCGGGGCGGTGGCAACAGTTGCGGCAGGCTGGCTGGCCGCATGGCTGGAGATAATCGGCGCCAGGGTAGCGGTCGGCGAAGATGACGAGGAGGCGCTGGCGAAGTCCTGCTTCTCAGCGGCTGCGGCCACGACCGGTGTGGCTGGCGCGTTGGCGGCGAGATCCGGACCGATGTTCTTCGCCTGGCTCTGATAGGACGCAGAAAGCTGCGCTTTATCATGGCTTCCCGCAGGCGCGTTCAGGGACGGCGGCTGTCCCGCACCGTTTTGCGAAAGCGTTGCTGAACTCAGCGCCGAGGTGGCGTGAACGCCGTCGCTGCCTGCCGCACGAGAGGTGGTCGTCTGCTGGTGCGGCAGCATCGCCATCAGCGCGCTTAGCCCCGCCAGCTCTTCTTCGCTCAGCTCGGTTTTAGCGTCATCTTTACCGTTGGCCGCAGTGAGCGTCTTCAGCGCGTCGCCCTTTGACAGCGGCACCAGCCCGGAGACCAACGTTTCAAGCGGCGCAGACTCCGACGTTTCAACGCCATTCAGCGCAGGCTGACGCGAGAGCAGGTCGGCAATTTTGGCCTGCAGAGCGGTATCGCCTTTGGCATCCTGCGCGACTTTCGACAGCTTGCTGCCGGCGGCTTTCAGGTCCGCCAGGGTGAGCGGCGCATCGTTGCCCTTGCCCGTTGTATCCGTCAGGGCGCCCGCCAGCAGGGAGAGAAAGTCTTGTGCACCCTCGGTGCCTTTCCCTGTTTGCATCCCGCCTGACAGGTCGCTGTCGCTCATGAGCAGTTGTTGCAGTGTGATCATTCCGGTTTCCTCATTGATGCGCGCTGGGCAAACTCATCCATTTTCTTCTGATCCAGGCGGTTTTCCGCCAGGGTCGAGGCTGCAATCTGCCGGTCCTGTAAGGTCTGCCAGGCCTGCAGCCGCTGTTTTTTCTCGCGCCAGAAATTCAGCGCGGTATCGACTTTTTGGGTCCACTGGTTTAGCTGCTGGCGGTGCTGCTCTATCGCCTTCTCGAGCGTCTGGATAAACTGCTGATAGTTAATCCAGCGCTGGCTGCCAATGCCCTGCGTCATATCGGTATTGAGGTTGGTGCGATATTCATGCTGATAGTCGATTAACATCTTCAACTGTTCTTCAGCCTGCTGGCACCCGCGTCGCATTGTGCCAAGCTGCAATGCGGCATCATCAACTTCTTTTTCAGCCAGATCTTTCAGCGTTGATAACGCGCTGTTTTGCGCCATGACCTTCGCCCTCCACCTGTGTTACACCTGCGGGAAAATCAGCTCCAGCGCCTGGATTGAATCTTCCCAGTCGGCACGCTCAAAAATGCCCTGTTGTAAAAACGCCTCCAGCTGCGGCCACAGGCTAATCGCCTTGTCGAGCATCGGGTCGCTGCCTTTGGCATACGCCCCCACGCTGACCAGATCGCGGTTGCGCTGGAAGCTGGAAAGCAGTTGTTTGAAGTTACGCACGCGGGCGTAGTGCTTCTCGGTAATCAATGCCGTCATCGCACGGCTGATGGACGCTTCAATATCAATCGCCGGGTAGTGCCCGGCTTCGGCCAGGCGGCGCGACAGCACGATATGGCCGTCCAGGATCGCGCGCGCGGAGTCGGCAATCGGGTCCTGCTGGTCGTCGCCCTCGGTCAGCACCGTATAGAACGCGGTGATGGAGCCGCCGCCGCTGATGCCGTTCCCCGCACGCTCTACCAGCGCCGGAAGTTTGGCGAAGACCGAAGGCGGATAGCCTTTGGTGGCCGGCGGCTCGCCGATGGCCAGCGCGATTTCACGCTGAGCCATCGCGTAGCGGGTGAGGGAGTCCATGATCAGCAGCACGTGCTTGCCGCGGTCACGAAAATCTTCGGCGATACGGGTGGCGTAGGCGGCACCCTGCATACGCAGCAGTGGCGACACGTCCGCCGGCGCGGCGATCACCACCGAGCGGGCGCGGCCTTCCGCACCCAGAATGTTTTCAATAAAGTCTTTTACTTCGCGACCACGCTCGCCGATCAGCCCCACGACGATCACGTCGGCCTGGGTATAGCGCGCCATCATGCCGAGCAGGACGGATTTCCCGACGCCGGAACCGGCGAACAGGCCCATGCGCTGTCCGCGCCCTACGGTGAGCAGGGCGTTAATCGGACGCACGCCGGTATCCAGCACGTGCTCAATAGGGGTACGCTGCAGGGGATTGAACGGCTGGGTAATCAGCGCGCCGGTTTCGGTGGTGTCCGGCGCGGGCAGGCCATCCAGCGGCTTCCCGCTGCCGTCCAGCACGCGGCCGAGCAGGGCAGGGCCAAGCGGCAGCTGTTTCCCGCTTTGCAGCCCGTCGCCGCTGATGTTTTTCGCGTAAACGCGCGCGCCGGGCAATATGCCTTCCACCTCTTCAAGCGGCATCAGGAACAGGCGCTGGCCGTTAAACCCGACCACTTCGCTTTCCACTTCACGCGTTTCCTGCCCATCCTGACGCTCAATGACGCAGGTCGCACCCAGAGGAAGCTGCAGGCCGGTGGCCTCCAGTACCAGACCGGTGGCGCGCGTCAGTCGCCCATAACGACGAACAGATGGCAGTTGCGCCATCTTCGTCTCAAAGTTGTCGAGCGTGGTGAGCCAGCGGGTAAGGCGTGCGGTCATCAGACGACTCCCGGTGCCGCCAGGCGACACAGTTCCTGCCAGCGGGTGGCGACGCTGGCATCCAGGTCGCCTTCATCGGCAGAGACTTTGCATCCGCCGTGGTGTAAGGATGGGTCGCCGCGCAGACGCCAGCCGTGCAGGCTAAGCGTTGCGCCCAGGCTCTCTTCAACGCGCTGCAGATCGTCCGGGTGGACGCGCAGCTGCGGTTTGCCGCTGAACAGCGGCTCCTGCTGAAGCAGACCCTGAATTTGTTTGATCAGCGCGGTGTTATCCACCACGGGCGTCTGGCCGATAACCTGACGCGCCGCCTCCAGCGCCATCTGCATCAGACGCGAGGCAATCACGCTGTCCAGCGCGTCCAGCGTGTGCTGGAACTCGCTGACCAGCTGCTGCATGCGGGCATGGATCGGCGCCTGCTGCTGGCGCGCCTGATCGATGCCGTGCTCTAACCCTTTCGCCAGGCCTTCCTGGTACCCCAGATCGTGCCCCTTCTGGCGGCCTTCGTTCAGACCGGCGTTATAGCCCTGCTCGTGCGCCTGCATTTGCAGCTGCGCCAGCATCTGCGCTTGCTGCTCCTCTTCGCTCAGCTCGGGCTGTTCAACGTCCGCGTCGGGCTCTGTGGGCGAGACCACCGCGGGCGTGAATTCGGCAAGGGGAGGGGCCAGATCGTCCGGCGTCCAGCGCTTCCACGACAGCTCATTAGACATAGGTGTCGTCTCCGCTGCCAATCACCATCTCGCCGGTTTCCGCCAGACGACGAACAATAAGCAGGATGGCTTTCTGTTCGTTTTCCACCTGAGACAGACGCACCGGGCCGCGGTTGGCAAGGTCGTCGCGAAGGATATCGGCCGCACGCTGGGACATGTTGCGCAGGAACTTCTCGCGCAGCGGCTGTTCGGCGCCTTTGAGGGCGATAAGCAGCGACTCGGAATCCACTTCCTGGAGCAGGCGCTGGATGCTGCGGTCGTCCACTTCGACGAGGTTTTCGAACAGGAACATCTCGTCGATGATTTTCTGCGCCAGCTCGCCGTCGAATTCGCGAACCGCCGAAATGACGGCTTCTTCCTGCTGCGTTTTCATCAGGTTGATGATTTCCGCCGCCGTTCTCACGCCGCCCATTTTGCTGCGCTTGAGGTTCTGGCCGTCGAGCAGGTTGTTTAGCACTTCGGTCAGCTCCGCCAGCGCGGCCGGCTGAACGCCGCCGAAGGTGGCGATACGCAGCATCACGTCGTGACGCAGGCGCTCTTCGAACAGGGCCAGAATATCGGCCGCCTGACCACGCTTGAGGTGAACCAGGATGGTGGCGATAATCTGCGGGTGCTCGTCGCGAATCAGGTCTGCGGCGCTCTGCGGCTCCATAAAGTTGAGCGTTTCGATACCGCTGGCGGTATCGCGGGTTTCCAGAATGTCTTCCAGCAGGCTGGCGGCACGCTCTTCGCCCAGCGCCTTGACCAGCACGGAGCGCAGGTAGTCGTTGGCGTTGACGTTCAGCGCGGCAAACTGTTCGGCTTCCTGTTCAAACTCTGACAGCACTTCGGTCAGCTGTTTGTTGGAGATTTGACGCACGTTGGCCATCGCCGCACTGAGAATTTGCACTTCTCGCTGGGAGAGGTGTTTAAACACCTCTGCCGCGCGATCTTCGCCAATGGTCATCAGCAGGATGACGCTTTTATCGGTGCCCGTAAGCGTATTACTCATGTTCGTTACCCATCCACTGGCGGATGACCAGCGCCACGACGCGCGGATCGTTATCTGACATTTCGCGAATGCGCTGGCTCATCACCTCAGCGCCCATGCGCTGGTTAGCACGACGCTGCTGCATCTGTTCATCTTTGCTGAGGCGAACTTCAACCGCTTCTTCCGTTTCCTGACGCGTATTCATCTGCTCGCGCGCCGCTTTTTCGGCTTCCGCACGGCGCTGGAGCTGAGGACGAACGCCCTTACGCCACAGCAGCCACGCGACAATCAGCACCAGCAGCCAGCGGCCTGCGGACATCAGCTGGTCGATAAACGCCTGCTGTTGCCAGAACGGCAGTTCACCGCCGGTCTCTTCAACCGAGTTAAACGGAGAGTTCACCACGTTGAGGGTATCGCCGCGCTTCTCGGAGTAGCCCATCGCTTCGCGGGTCAGGTTTTCAATCTGCTTCATCTGCTCGGCGGTTAACGGCAACGGTTTGCCGTCCGGCAGGGTTTTGTAGTTCACCACCACCGCAACGGAAAGACGCTGAATATCGCCCACGTTCAGCTTAGTGTGGCGGATCGTCCGGTCCACTTCATAGTTCGTGGTTTCGTTACGGCTGCTGGAGCGCGGACCGGCGTTATTGGTCGTTGAGGTGGTCTGCTGATTATTTTGCTGACTGTTCTGCTGGTTGGCCGGCGGCGTGGAAATTGGCGCCGCGTTTGCCGGCGCTGGCTGGTTAGAGAGCGCGCCCGGCACGCCGCCAGGATAGGCGCCGCCGATCTGTTCGCTGGAGTTGATCTGGCGTGAACGCATGACCGCCTGAGCCGCATCACCGTTCGGGCTGTATTGCTCTTCGGTTTGTTCTTTATTAGAGAAGTCAATCTGCGCGGTCACCTGGGCGTGCACGTTGCTGTTGCCCACCACCGGGCCGAGGATCGCTTCGATGCGGCGCTGGAGACGGCTTTCAACGTCGGCGGCGTATTTCAGCTGCGCGTCGTTCAGGTCACGCCCGGCGGTATTGGATTGCGTCAGCAGGTGTCCGCTTTGATCCACCAGCGTCACGTTACCCGGCGGCAGGCCGGCGACGGCGCTGGAGACGAGATGTGTTACCGCGCTGATTTGCCCTTCGTCCAGCGCGCGGCCGGGTTCGAGGTTCACGGTAACGGAAGCTGAAGGGGATTTCTGTTCCCGAACAAATAAAGAGGGTTTAGGCATTGCCAGGTGCACGCGGGCACTCTTTACCGGGCCTAACGTTTCAATGGTGCGGGCCAGCTCGCCTTCCAGCGCACGCTGGTAGTTCACCTGCTCGCTGAACTGGCTGATGCCGAATTTTTCCTGGTCCAGCAGCTCAAAGCCGACCGCACCGCCCTTTGGCAGGCCCTGCTGTGCCAGGCGCAGACGCAGCTCGTGCACTTTATCCGCCGGTACCTCAAGCGCACCGCCATTATCGGCAAAGCGATACGGGATGTTCATCTGGGTAAGCTGGGTGACGATGGCGCCGCCATCCTGATCGGAAAGGTTGCTGTAGAGCGTGCGGTAATCAGGGCTTTTCGCCCACAGGACCATCGCTACAAGGATCGCAATTGCGGCAGCGCCTGCCACGATCAACGGGATTTTAGGATTCGCGCGAAGGCGGTTCATCCACTCGAGTGATTTATTCTGCGGCGCTGTCGATGCTGTTGCACTCATTGCGCACCTCTTAAATCCTGGTGGTTTACGTTATTCGTGTAGAGAAACAAAACTGACTCCCGGGTCGGCAAACACGACAAAAGTTCCATATTGATGGCCCTGCCATTATTTGACGATTCCGGATTTTCTATGCGTCAAATAACCTGGTTTTTTCACGCTATTTACCGCCATTATCTTATTGACAAGCTGTTAGTCTTGACCGCGTAAAAAACCATCCAGGGGAGAGTCATGGCTATACAGGGCATTGAAGGGGTCATCAGTCAGTTGCAGGCAACGGCGATGACGGCCCGTAATCAGAATGTGGCAGAACAGCAGCCGACCATCAGCTTTGCGGGGCAACTGCATGCCGCCCTTGACCGTATCAGCGATACCCAGACCGCTGCGCGTACGCAGGCGGAGAAGTTCACCCTCGGCGAGCCGGGCGTGGCGCTCAATGATGTGATGACCGATTTGCAAAAAGCCTCGGTTTCCCTGCAGATGGGGATCCAGGTGCGTAACAAACTGGTGTCGGCGTATCAGGAAGTGATGGGCATGCAGGTTTAAGCCCCCTCGATCTTCGCTGGCAGCCTCAGCGCTTTAATGCCACAATATTTTTTTCTTCGAATGCAGGAAAGATGATGAAAAAAATAGCAATTGCTGGCGCGCTGCTGGCACTGACCGGGTGCGTTCAGGTCGATAACTATAATGACGTGATCAAGCATCCCGTCCCGGCGAACCTGGCGGGATACTGGCAGTCGAAAGGGCCGCAGAGCAGTCTGGTCAGCCCTGAAGCGATTGCCACCCTGGTGGTGACGGAAGAGGGCGATACGCTGGACTGCCGCCAGTGGCAGCGCGTGATTGCCGTACCGGGTAAGATCATGTTGCGTTCAGACAGCTATTACAACGTCACACGCAAGCTGGATATCTATCCGCTGGATCGCGACGGCGCTACGCTTGAATATGACGGGATGGAGCTGCAGAAGGTTGACCGCCCAACGGTGGAATGTGCGGATTACCTGAGCAAGAATCCGCTGGAGAGTAAACTGCCCTAAGGGTAAAAGCAAAACGGCAACCTCGTTGCCGTTTTTGGTGTTTGCGCCCTCTCGCGGTGGGAGAGGGATGGGGTGAGGGCATCAGGCCGCACGTTTCCCGTTCTACAACGCATCCTCAATCACCCACACGCTGACGCTTCCCCCTTTACAGGTAAAGGTGCCTTCGCCATCCGCCGCCGTGGTGACCGTTTCTTCACGATTGCCGAGAAAATCACGCCACGTTTTGTTGCCGTAGTTTTCCCCCAGGCAAATTACCTTCTCGCCGTCGTCGCCGTTCGACATCACCACCACGCAGCCGGGATCGTCTTCCGTGCCGCTGCGGCTGAAGGCGATGCAGTTAGGATGGTCAAAAAAGAGCGTCTGCACGCCGTGGGCAAAACGCTGGCGGGCGAGGATCAGCTCGTGAAGCTGCTCAATCACCGGCATATCAATATGGTACGTTTCACCGTCGCCTCCCGTATCGTCATAGCTTGCGCCGAACAGATCCGGATAGAAGACGCTCGGCACGCCGTTTTCCCGCAGCAGGATCAGCGCGTACGCCAGCGGTTTAAACCAGGCTTCGACCGGGGCCTCCAGCGCCTGTAGAGGCTGCGTGTCATGGTTCGCGACGAGGGTCACCGCATGGAACGGGTCGGCCTCCACCAGCGTGCCGGTGAAGATTTGGCTCATGTCGTAATCCCGACCCTGGCGTGACGCCTCGTGGAATTTCATCTGCAGGGGGGCATCAAACAGCATGGTTTTACCGTCGACCTGGTCAATATAGGCCTGAAGTTTATCCACCTCGTGAGACCAGTATTCCGCCACGATAAACAACGGCTGTTCGGCGACTTCCTGAACGTGCTCAATCCACTCTTTGTAAAACCAGGCGGGAATATGCTTGACGGCGTCCAGACGAAAACCGTCGCAGCGCGTCTGTTCCATGACCCAGCGGGCCCAGTATTTGATCTCCTCGGTGACGGCGTGATTGCGAAAGTCGATATTTTCGCCCATCAGGTAATCGAAGTTACCCATCTCATCATCGACCTGGTCATTCCAGCCTTCGCCGGTGTAGTCGTTGACGATTTTGAAGATCCCGTCTTCATCCGGGTTTTCAATATGGTCGACGCCGCTAAAGCATTTGTAATCCCAGATAAACTGCGAATATTGCCCGGCGCGGACAGGGAAGGTGTAGCGAGTCCAGGCCTCACACTCGATGATTTCATCATCAATCTGTGTACGGTCCTGTTCGTTCACGCGCTGAACGCGGACAGGCTCTTTCTCATCTGCCCCCATTTTGTGGTTCACCACCACGTCCAGCAGGACGGCAATGTCGTTGCTTTTGAGGGCGTCGATGGCCTCCAGCAGCTGCGCTTTGTCGCCGTATTTCGTGGCGATGCTGCCTTTCTGATCAAACTCGCCGAGGTCAAACAGATCGTAAGAGTCATAGCCAACCGAATACCCGCCGGAAGCTCCTTTATACGCGGGCGGCAGCCAGATCATGTTAATGCCGATTTCGTTAAGATTGGGGGCTAACGCCGTGACTTCTCGCCACAATTCACCGCCAGCGGGGTAATACCAGTGAAAGCATTGTAACAGGGTGGGGTTTTTCATCGTCCGTGCTCCAGAAGCCATATGGCAGACTTCTGGAGTATGGATGAAGAAATCATAATTGTGTGTCGCGGGTAACACTTTCTGGATAAAGAATATTCCCTGACAGCTTTCCATAGGTAGAGGTGATGGATTGCTGTTTGCCGGTTTGATCGATGAGATTACGCAGTTCGTCCATCCGCACTTTCAGCAGCGCCTTTAACGTATTCTCATTGTCGAGGATCATCTCCAGCAGCGCACGCGCTTGCTCAACCTGAGCCGGGGGGCATGACATGATGGGCGTTTGCGAAATCCTTTCCACCAGTTGAACGTAATGCATTTCCTGCTCAATAAGCGCATCCCATTGACCAGAATGTGCGAGATTTAGCATAGCAATGCTCTGAGCATGTAACGCCTGCCAGTGGCTAAGCGCTGCGCTGGGATTATTCATCAAAATTATCCTGAAATAGAGGACGCATTGGGGCCGATTTGCTTCCACGCATCCGCAATGTTGTTTAATAAACCCTCGACTTCAACAATTGCGTCTACGTCATTACTGACGTTCGCCAGTAATAAACGTCGAACCATATATTCGTACAAGGAGGCAAGATTACTGGACAGCTCGCTCTCAACCTCCATGTTCAGTCCTGCTTTTAAACCGTTGTCGATGATGTTAATGGCTTTCGATAACGCTTCGCCTTTTTCACGAATTTGTCCGGCTTCCATGAACAAACGCGCGCGGACGAGGGCGCTATGCGCCCCGTCGAACAACATGACAATCAGCTGGTGTGGACTGGCATTCATAACTGCGCTTTCTACTCCTATCTGCTGATAGGATTGAACACCAGAGGTCTTATACATATCCACTCCTGAAGGCTACGACTATTTTTGTGAGAACTGTTGGGTCAGATAGTTGGCCGTACTGGTCATTTTGGTGACTAATACGTCCAGGCTGGTGAACTGCGCTTTGTAACGCGCCATGGTGGCATCAATAGAGGCTTCCATAGAGTCGTAACGTTCGCCCAGGGTTTTCAGCGTTTTGTTGATACCGTCTTTCGCGTTCTGGATCACGCCCGCGCTGCCGGTGCTGGTGCTGAGCATGGTGGTCAGCGTGTTGTTCATCTGGGTCGCCAGACCGGTTTTCTTTCCGTCACCGATAAAGTACTGCTGTACGGCGGTCGGGTTGTCGGTCAGCGCTTTTTTCAGCTTATCGGAATCCACTTTGAGGTTACCGACCGTACCGTCTGCACCTTTTACCGGATCCTGGGTAATCCCCAGCTGAGCCATGATCTGAACGGAGCCAGCCTGAACTTCGGTCAGCAGACCGCGCAACTGAGACTGGATCCCGCGCACGTTTGCATCACCCACCAGCGCGCCGTTGCTGGTGGACTGACCGCCAGCACCCGCGTCGACCGCGACATATTTGGTGAGGCTGTTAATGGTGGACTGCAGCGAGTTATACGCGGTTACCCAGTCCGTTACGGCTTTTTGGTTTGCATCCGTGGCGCGCGTTACTTCCAGCATTTCATCCGCTTTACTTTCTGCCTTCACGGTGAAGGTCATCCCCGGCAGCGCATCGGAAATGGTGTTCGATTGACGCTCAATCTTGATGTCGTTCACAACGACAATCGCGTTCTGGGCCGCGGTATTTACCGCCAGCGCGCCGGTTTTGGCGGTTGAGTCGTAGCCGATTACGCTTTGCAGCTTGTCGTCCCCGGTGACGCTGATGGTCATCTCGCCATCCGTACCGGTGGTTTTCGAGGAGAGCATCAGGCGGTAATCGCCGTCTTTCGCCTTGATTACGCTGGCGGTGACGTTGCCGTTCGCTTTATTAATCGCGCTCGCGATCCCGGCAAGCGACGTATCGCCATCGGCAAGGTTCACCTCTAAAGGCGTTTTTGTCCCCGGCTGGGTAATCGTAATTTTACGCGTCGTGCCGGTCGTATCGCCCAGCAGCTCCGTGTTGGTGGCATAGGAGCCCGTCGTGAGCGCCTGTGCTTTTGCCACCTGGTTGACATTAACCACATAAGAGCCGACGGATGCGTCTGCGGTCGTGGTTGCCGTAAAGGCCGTGTTGGTGCTGCTTACGGCGGTTGAGTTCCATGTGGTCGCTTTACCCAGCGCAGCGGTCGCAGTCTGCAGCGAGGTCATGGCACTCTGCAGCTTGCCGTACGCGCTTAACTGTGCGTTATACGTTGATTGCTGGGTAGTAATCGTCGTCAGCTTGGTTCGTTCTGCTGCATCCAACTGATTATATAATTCCCCGAGTCCTGCAGAACCTATCCCGAGGTTACTGATAGTAGCCATGCATATTTTCCTTAAATACGAAAGTAGTTCAGGACTCTTATCGGCCTCGAATAGTAAAAGTTTACGATGGTGAGAAAAAAATAATCCAAAGAATAGGCATGTCCTGGCGCGTTAAATGAAACGATTGCACTTTGGGATGATTTTTAGCGCGTCAATAACACAGATAAGTGTGTGCCTTTTTTGGCATATTCCGCGTAATAAAAAGCCGTAAATAATAACCTTATGATGAACCTTAATTGATTTTTTAAAAATAAAACCATTGATAATCATTTAGTTATAATTTTTTCGAAATTGATTCTAAAGTCTTTTCGGGACCCGTCGATAACCTTGTTGACGGTGAGAGACGCTGTGAGTGTTAGGCACCGGACCTAAAACCCAATTTTTGAAGGAAAGAAAATTATGGCAGTTATCAATACTAACCTGTTGTCCCTGACTACTCAGAACAACCTGAACAAATCTCAGTCTTCTCTGGGCACTGCTATTGAGCGTCTGTCTTCAGGTCTGCGTATCAACAGCGCGAAAGACGATGCCGCTGGCCAGGCGATTGCAAACCGCATGACCTCCCAGATCAAAGGTATGACTCAGGCAGCGCGTAACGCCAACGACGGTATTTCCATGGCGCAGACTGCTGAAGGTTCCCTGAACGAAATCAACAACAACCTGCAGCGCGTTCGTGAACTGGCTGTTCAGGCAAGCAACGGCACCAACAGCACGTCTGACCTGGCCTCTCTGCAGGATGAAGTTACCGCTCGTCTGGCTGAAATCGACCGCGTTGCAGGCAAGACTGACTTCAACGGCATCAAACTGCTGACTGGCACTGCGGGTGCAGCTGGTGATGGTAAAGTTGCGATTCAGGTTGGTGTTAACGATGGCGACACTATTACTCTGGACCTGAGCGGTGCTAAAGCTGACTCCACTACTCTGGGCGTAAATGGTCTTGACCTGAAAGCAATCAAAGCAACCGATCTGGACACCATTGACAAAGCAATCGCTAAAGTTGATACCGCTCGTTCCGGTCTGGGTGCTGTGCAGAACCGCTTCACTTCTGCAATCAACAACCTGAACAACACCTCTAACAACCTGTCTGCTGCTCAGTCCCGTATCCAGGACGCTGACTACGCAACTGAAGTTTCCAACATGTCCCGCGCGCAGATCCTGCAGCAGGCTGGTACTTCTGTTCTGTCCCAGGCAAACCAGGTTCCACAGACCGTTCTGTCTCTGCTGCGTTAATTTTACGCATCAAACCCCGCTTCGGCGGGGTTTTTTTGTCTCTGAATTTTGAGGATCCTCCCGTGAAACAGATCGTTATTACCCAGCCTAAACTGGTCGCAGATTTTTCCTGTGTCGGTGGGGAATGCCGTGAACATTGTTGTCAGGGCTGGACCATCGCGTTCGATAAATCCTCCGTCAACCGCTATCTCAACAGTAAAAACGCGGCAATTCGCCAGACGGCGAAGACGGGAATTAAAATTACCAAAAAACAGTACGGCCACTGGGGTGAGGTGATTTTCCATACGGAGAGTAAAAACTGCCCGTTTATGGATACCGATAAGCTCTGCTCAATTCATGGTGCGATGGGCGCTCAGGCCTTAAGCCCGACCTGTTCGTCGTTTCCCCGGACAAACCGGGTCTATAAAACCGAAATCGAAAAATCCCTTAACCTCTCGTGTCCGGAAGTGACCCGTCTGCTGCTGAACGATCGGGAGTCGATGGCGATGATGGAATCCATCAGCGTTCAGCAGGACGTTAATAATGCGCCAGCGATGGATTTGAAGGCTAAGGTCATCAATCTCTTCTGCCAGAACCTGTTCAGCGTTGAGGCGGTGAGCGTTGAAGAACAAGTTTATGCCGTGGTGAAATTCCTGATGGTGGCTGAAAAGCTACAAAACCTGGAAGAGAATATCAGCACGCTCGAAACGGTTTATTATTCACTGGTGAACGAGCTGGTGAGCGGTAAAATCAAGGCTGAATTGAGTGGCTTCAACCAGAACTATAGCCTTAAATTCGGATTAATTTCGCTTATTCAAAGCTTCTTTACAAAGAAAACGGCCAGCCGCGGTGGGGCAGTTTTAAACCGTTATTTCTCCCAGCTGTACCAGCAGTTCGAGGCTGTCGGTGACAGCGTGCCGGCTGAAAAGGTCATGGAAAACATCGAGTCCGTCTGGCGCGATGTGGCGGGCGGTTACATAGCGGCAAACGATCACCTGTTTAAGAACTTTTTTAAATACAAGCTCTGGGAGCAGGGTTTCCCGCAGAGCAATGGCCGCAGCATGCTGAATAATCTTTATTTAATCGTTGCGGAGTTCTATTTTCTCAAATCGCTGCTTGCCGGTCAGGCCATCGCGGCGGGGAAAATTGAACAAGACAATATTATTGACGTTATTTACAGCTTCCACTCCCTGAGCCAGCATAATCAGGAAGCCGGAAAGCTCTTTCATCAACATATAGATAGCGTCAAATTGGGCGACGATCTTTCATTGTTACAACTGTTAATTTAGCCAGAAAAGTTGCCCCTGCTGCGGGCAACCTCAGAATAACCTCACTTTATCCCCCTTTTTCATCCAATTGAACGCCCTGCAGAATCGGATAATCATGCCGATAACTCAACTAACGCAGGGCTGTTTATCGTGAATTCACTCTATACCGCTGAAGGTGTAATGGATAAACACTCGCTGTGGCAGCGTTATGTCCCGCTGGTGCGTCACGAAGCATTGCGCCTCCAGGTGCGTTTGCCGGCGAGCGTGGAACTTGACGATCTGCTACAGGCGGGCGGTATCGGGTTATTGAATGCAGTTGACCGATACGACGCTCTGCAAGGAACGGCATTTACGACTTACGCAGTTCAGCGTATTCGTGGTGCGATGCTGGACGAGCTGCGCAGCCGCGACTGGGTGCCGCGCAGCGTTCGCCGCAACGCGCGCGAAGTGGCGCATGCGATGGGACAGCTGGAACAGGAACTGGGACGCAACGCAACGGAAACCGAAGTGGCGGAACGTCTTGGTATTGCTGTTGAAGAGTATCGTCAGATGTTGCTCGATACCAATAATAGCCAACTCTTCTCCTATGACGAGTGGCGCGAAGAGCATGGCGATAGCATCGAGCTGGTGACGGACGAGCACCAGCAGGAAAACCCGTTACACCATTTAATGGAAGGGAATTTACGCCAGCGCGTAATGGAAGCGATTGAAGCTCTGCCTGAGCGCGAACAGCTGGTGTTGACCCTTTATTACCAGGAAGAGCTTAATCTCAAAGAGATTGGCGCGGTTCTGGAGGTGGGGGAGTCGCGGGTTAGCCAGCTGCACAGCCAGGCCATTAAACGCTTACGAACCAAACTGGGTAAGTTATAGGTGAACCAATCACCCGAAAAATGCCGCACAACGTATTGACAACCAGGAGTTATCATGACGGTGCAGCAATCTAAAAGACGGCCTTTAAGCCGCTACCTGAAAGACTTTAAACACAGCCAGACGCATTGCGCCCACTGTAACAAATTACTCGATCGTATCACGCTGGTTCGCCGCGGCGAGATCGTGAATAAAATCGCTATCTCTCGCCTCGACACGTTAATGGATGAAGCCGCGTGGCTCGAAGAGCAAAAAGAGTGGGTGGCGCTTTGCCGTTTCTGTGGCGATCTCCACTGCAAAGAGCAAAGCGACTTCTTCGATATCATCGGCTTCAAACAATTCCTGTTTGAACAAACGGAGATGAGCCACGGCACCGTGCGCGAATATGTGGTTCGCCTGCGCCGTCTTGGGCAGCATCTGAGCGTTAACAATATATCTCGCGATCTGCTGAAGACCGGTTACCTGGATGAAAATCTGGAGCCGTGGCTGCCTGCAACCAGCACCAACAACTACCGTATTGCGCTGCGCAAGTATGCGCAATATAAGGTGCAAATGCCGGGTTCCGTGAAGCAGAAAGCGCTCGCCGGAACAACTTCTGATATATATTAAAAAAGAATAAGATGTAGCGCAGTCGCCTTTGACGTTGCAGGCGATTTCTCTACACTACGTAAAAATTCCACTATATCGGGGTATTTATGAAATTTGCACTTCTGGGTCGTCAGGCGCTGATGGGTGTTATGGCTGTCGCGCTGGTTGCGGGCATGAGCGTGAAAACGTTCGCTGCAGAAAACCTGCTGAATAAAGTAAAAGAGCGCGGTACGCTGCTGGTCGGGCTGGAAGGAACCTATCCTCCGTTCAGCTTCCAGGGCGATGACGGCAAGCTGACCGGTTTTGAAGTGGAATTTGCAGAAGAACTGGCGAAGCACCTCGGCGTTAAAGCCTCCCTGAAACCGACCAAATGGGACGGTATGCTGGCCTCGCTGGATTCAAAACGCATTGACGTGGTGATTAACCAGGTGACCATTTCTGACGAGCGTAAGAAGAAGTATGACTTCTCCACGCCGTACACCGTGTCCGGTATTCAGGCGCTGGTGAAGAAAGGCAACGAAGGCTCCATTAAATCCGCTGCCGATCTTAAAGGCAAAAAAGTCGGCGTCGGTCTGGGAACTAACTACGAAGAGTGGCTGCGCCAGAACGTTCAGGGCGTGGACATCCGCACCTATGATGATGACCCGACGAAATATCAGGACCTGCGCGTAGGCCGTATCGACGCCATTCTGGTTGACCGTCTGGCCGCTTTGGATCTGGTGAAGAAAACCAATAATACCCTGGCAGTAGCGGGTGATGCGTTCTCTCGTCAGGAATCCGGCGTGGCCGTCCGTAAAGGCAACGAGGATCTGGTGAAAGCCATTGATTCCGCGATTGCTGACATGCAGAAAGACGGCAGCCTGAAGGCGCTGTCTGAGAAGTGGTTCGGAGCAGACGTCACCAAATAAGTCGGTGACCTGGAAAAAGGCGCTTTTAAAAGCGCCTTTTTTATTTCTTACGCGTCTGCGTGCATAATGAAAAATATCACATTTTGTCTGAGTTACCGGAGAGTCCATGTCACTACAGAATTTAACGCGCTTTCCCCGTCTGGAGTTTATCGGCGCGCCGACGCCGCTGGAGTACCTGCCGCGATTTTCTGATTATCTGGGACGCGATATTTTTATTAAGCGCGATGACGTGACGCCGATGGCGATGGGGGGCAATAAGCTGCGCAAGCTGGAGTTTCTGGCGGCCGACGCGCTGCGCGAAGGCGCGGATACGCTTATTACTGCCGGGGCCATTCAGTCCAACCATGTTCGTCAGACGGCCGCCGTGGCGGCAAAACTCGGTCTTCACTGCGTGGCTCTGCTGGAAAACCCGATTGGCACGCGGGCGGAAAACTATCTCACCAACGGTAACCGCCTGCTTTTAGACCTGTTTAACGTGCAGGTGGAGATGGTGGATGCGTTGACCGACCCGACCGCGCAGCTCGACGATCTGGCCACGCGTCTGGAAGCGCAGGGTTTCCGCCCCTACGTTATTCCCGTCGGCGGTTCGAACGCGCTGGGCGCGCTGGGCTATGTGGAAAGTGCGCTGGAAATCGCCCAGCAGTGCGAGGGCGCCGTTAGCCTCTCGTCAGTCGTTGTCGCCTCCGGAAGCGCGGGCACGCATGCCGGGCTGGCGGTGGGGCTGGAACAGCTTCTGCCGGATGTCGAGCTGATTGGCGTGACGGTTTCCCGCAGCGTCGCGGACCAGAAGCCAAAAGTAGTGGCGCTGCAACAGGCGATGGCAGAGCAACTGGAGCTGAAGGCCAGGGCCGAGATCCTGCTCTGGGATGACTATTTTGCGCCGGGCTACGGCACGCCTAATGAAGAGGGGATGGAAGCCGTTAAGCTGCTGGCGCGCCTTGAAGGTATACTGCTCGATCCGGTCTATACGGGTAAAGCGATGGCCGGGCTTATCGATGGCATTGCGCAGAAACGCTTTAAGGATGAAGGGCCGATTTTATTTGTGCACACCGGCGGGGTGCCCGCGCTGTTTGCTTATCATCCTCATGTCTAAAAATCAGGTCGAAAAATAATAATGCAAGAAAGTATTCAACTGGTTATTGATTCCCTGCCATTCCTGCTGAAAGGTGCGGTATTCACGCTACAGCTCAGTATCGGCGGGATGTTCTTCGGTCTTGTGCTGGGCTTTGTACTGGCCTTAATGCGCATGTCGCCCATCCTGCCGGTACGCTGGCTGGCGCGCTTTTATATTTCCGTGTTTCGCGGTACGCCGCTTATCGCCCAGCTCTTTATGATCTACTACGGTTTACCGCAGTTCGGCATCGAGCTGGATCCGATCCCGGCGGCGATGATTGGCCTGTCGCTTAACACGGCGGCCTATACCTCCGAAACCCTGCGCGCGGCGATCTCGTCGATTGATAAAGGCCAGTGGGAAGCGGCGGCCAGTATCGGGATGACGCCGTGGCAGACGCTGCGACGCGCCATTCTGCCGCAGGCGGCGCGGGTAGCGCTTCCGCCGCTGAGCAACAGCTTCATCAGCCTGGTAAAAGATACCTCTCTGGCGGCAACCATTCAGGTGCCGGAGCTGTTCCGTCAGGCGCAGCTCATTACCTCGCGCACCCTTGAAGTTTTCACCATGTATCTGGCCGCCTCGCTGATCTACTGGGTGATGGCGACGGTGTTGTCTGCTCTGCAAAACTACTTTGAAAACCAGCTTAACCGCCAGGAGCGTGATCCAAAATGAGTGCAATTGACGTCAAAAACCTGGTGAAAAAATTCCACGGGCAAACGGTGCTCCACGGCATCGACCTGGAAGTTGAGCAGGGAGAAGTCGTGGCGATTATTGGGCCGAGCGGGTCGGGGAAAACCACGTTGCTGCGTAGTATCAACCTGCTTGAGCAGCCGGAAGGGGGCACCATTCGGGTTGGGGAGATAACGATTGATGCCGGTAAATCCATCAGCCAGCAGAAAGGGTTGATTCGCCGCCTGCGTCAGCATGTTGGCTTTGTGTTCCAGAGCTTCAATCTATTCCCGCACCGCACGGTGCTGGAAAATATTATTGAAGGACCGGTCATTGTAAAAGGTGAGCCCAAAGAGGAAGCGACGGCACGCGCCCGCGAGTTGCTCGCCAAAGTCGGGCTGGCAGGGAAAGAGACCAGCTATCCGCGCCGCCTGTCGGGCGGACAGCAGCAGCGCGTGGCCATCGCGCGCGCGCTGGCGATGCGCCCTGACGTGATCCTGTTTGATGAACCGACCTCCGCGCTCGATCCAGAACTGGTGGGTGAGGTGCTGAACACCATCCGCCAGCTGGCGCAGGAAAAACGCACGATGGTTATCGTGACCCATGAAATGAGCTTTGCGCGCGACGTGGCGGATAGAGCCATCTTTATGGACCAGGGGCGGATTGTGGAGCAGGGACCGGCGAAAAGCTTATTTGCTAACCCCCAGCAGCCGCGAACCCGTCAGTTCCTGGAAAAATTCCTTATGCAGTAGCATTTATGTACTCATTTGCTCCAGAAAGTTCTTCTGGAGCAAATTATTCTCGCTCTTCGCCTTAAACGGTGTTCTTTTATTCTACCCGAACAGAATAATCCTTATCCATAGCACAGTTAATTGTGCTAGTGCCGATATTTTGTGGTTAGAAATAAGTTTTATGTGTTAGGTTATATTCACCATAATAATGATTATCTTTTCAGAGGCTTCTTTTAGTAAGTATGAAGGATTCAGACTTTTTCACCTGGCGACGGGATTGCTCCCTGCGGTTTCAGGAATTGACCTGTGCCGCCGAGGTATATCATGAACTTCAGCGACAAACTCAGGCGCTGGAATTCGATTATTACTCACTCTGTGTGCGCCATCCGGTGCCGTTTACGCGGCCTAAAATTGCTGTGCATGCCACTTATCCGCAACAGTGGCTGGCGCAATATCAATCAGAGAACTATTTCACCATCGATCCGGTGCTAAAGCCGGAGAATTTCATTCAGGGGCATTTACCCTGGACGGACGAATTATTTGCGGATGCTCAGGAATTATGGCATAGGGCGCAGGACTTCGGTCTACGTTCGGGAATAACGCAGTGTCTGATGCTGCCTAATCATGCGCTCGGCTTCCTCTCTGTTTCCCGTACTCGCGCGCAGGAAGGACCGTTTGCCGGCGAGGAAATAGAGCTGCGGCTGCAGATGCTGGTGCAAATGGCATTAACCGCGCTGCTGCGTTTTGAAGATAAGATGGTTATGCCGCCTGAGATGAAATTCAGTAAACGCGAACGAGAAATTCTGAAATGGACCGCGGAAGGGAAGACGTCGGCGGAAATAGCGATCATTCTCTCTATTTCAGAGAATACGGTTAACTTCCATCAGAAGAATATGCAGAAAAAATTTAATGCGCCAAACAAGACGCAGATTGCCTGTTATGCGGCGGCTACGGGACTGATCTGATTAGAGAGTACGTTCTGCGTGACAGACGAGTGGACGGCTGAATGCACTGCATCCAGCCGTTTTTTGTTACTGGCGGTACGCTTGTTTGATTTGCTTAACGGTGTTAGCAAATACGGCCGATTCCGCTTGGTCTTCCATCTGCGAGATTTGTTTTTCCATTTTAATGATCACACGACCAGCATCAGCCTGGCCCATCGCCTGCAGCATCAGCGTTAGCAGCGCTTTCAGGCAGTTTACTTCCTGTGCCAGTTCCTGGTTATTCTCCGCAGTGGCAAATTCAGGTGTGCTCATTTATTTTCCTCATTATTAAACGGCGCTAAAGCGCGACGACGAAAGTCAAGGCGGCGGAGTATACCACAAGCTGCAGCAAAAAATGCAGCGGTTGTTTTTCGTACTTTTACGCCAGTGTTTATTTGCGTAAACAGAGCCAGCCAGTAAACTGATGCTCTGGTACGGCTATTAATTGTTTGCGCCTGGTTTACTTGCCGTTAATTATTGTTACAAAAATTGAGAACAGTTTTTCCGCGAGGAAAGCGTGCATGCTTTTTGTAACTTTTTGAATACAGATGCTTAAAAATTGCCGCAAAAGCTCTGATGGCAAGGGCTCTCTTTCCATCGACTGTACAGGCTAATTTCCAAAAACGAGAGCAAAATCGAATAGCCGATTTTTTAACGTTTTAATCTTGTGATGAAAACCGTTAATATAAGCCAAATTATCACTCAGTAGCGTTATCCCTATTCTGGAGACATTTCCTTTGATCAACGTCCTTCTTGTTGATGACCACGAACTGGTGCGCGCAGGGATACGACGCATTCTTGAAGATATTAAAGGTATTAAAGTTGCCGGTGAGGCGTGCTGTGGGGAAGATGCCGTAAAATGGTGCCGCACAAACTCGGCCGATGTGGTGCTGATGGATATGAATATGCCCGGTATCGGTGGCCTTGAGGCAACACGCAAAATCGCGCGTACCTTTGTTGATACAAAAGTCATCATGCTGACCGTGCATACTGAAAATCCGCTTCCCGCGAAGGTGATGCAGGCGGGGGCAGCCGGTTACCTGAGCAAAGGCGCCGCACCGCAGGAAGTCGTGAATGCTATCCGTTCTGTATTTGCCGGGCAGCGTTACATTGCCTCCGACATTGCGCAGCAGATGGCGCTGAGCCAGATCGAACCCGAGAAAACGGAATCACCGTTTGCCAGTTTGTCTGAGCGTGAATTGCAGATTATGCTGATGATCACCAAGGGTCAGAAAGTGAATGAGATCTCAGAGCAGCTGAATCTCAGCCCGAAAACGGTCAACAGCTATCGTTATCGTATGTTCAGTAAACTGAACATTCATGGTGATGTTGAACTGACTCATCTGGCCATCCGGCACGGTTTATGTAACGCGGAGACGTTGTTAAGTCAGTGAGTGATGTATTCGATTCAAAAGCATTTCTGAAAACCGTAACCAGCCAGCCAGGCGTCTATCGCATGTATGACGCTGGCGGTACGGTTATCTACGTGGGGAAGGCCAAAGATCTTAAAAAGCGTCTTTCCAGCTATTTCCGCAGCAACCTTGCCTCCCGTAAGACCGAAGCGCTGGTCTCACTCATTCAGAATATTGATGTCACCGTGACGCATACCGAGACGGAAGCGCTGCTGCTTGAGCACAACTATATTAAGCTCTATCAGCCGCGCTATAACGTGCTGCTGCGGGACGACAAATCCTATCCGTTTATTTTTCTGAGTGGCGACACCCATCCGCGTCTGGCGATGCACCGCGGCGCAAAACACGCGAAAGGGGAATATTTCGGCCCCTTCCCGAATGGCTATGCCGTGCGGGAGACGCTGGCGCTGCTGCAAAAAATCTTCCCGATCCGCCAGTGTGAAAACAGCGTCTACCGCAACCGCTCGCGCCCGTGTTTACAGTACCAGATTGGGCGTTGCCTTGGCCCCTGTGTTGCCGGGCTGGTCAGTGAAGACGAGTATGCGCAGCAGGTAGAATACGTACGCCTGTTCTTAGCTGGCAAAGACGATCAGGTTTTAACCCAGCTGATCGCCAGAATGGAAAAAGCCAGCGCCGCACTTGAGTTTGAAGAGGCTGCGCGGATCCGCGACCAGATCCAGGCGGTGCGCAGAGTCACTGAGAAACAGTTTGTCTCAAATACCGGCGACGATCTCGACGTTATCGGCGTGGCCTTCGACGCCGGCATGGCCTGCGTGCATGTGCTGTTTATTCGCCAGGGCAAAGTGCTCGGCAGCCGCAGCTATTTCCCGAAGGTGCCTGGCGGCACCGAGCTGGGTGAAGTGGTGGAAACCTTTGTTGGTCAGTTTTATCTTCAGGGCAGCCAGATGCGTACGCTACCCTCGGAGATCCTGCTCGATTTTAGCCTCGATGATAAAACCCTGCTGGCCGATTCGCTTTCCGAACTGGCCGGGCGTCGGGTCAATGTTCAAACCAAACCGCGCGGTGACCGTGCACGCTATCTGAAGCTGGCGCGGACCAACGCGGCGACGGCGCTCACCACTAAACTGTCCCAGCAATCGACGGTTAACCAGCGTCTAACCGCGCTGGCGACGCTCCTGAAGTTGCCGGAAGTGAAGCGAATGGAATGTTTCGATATCAGCCATACGATGGGTGAGCAGACGGTGGCGTCCTGCGTGGTATTTGACGCCAACGGCCCGCTGCGCGCCGAGTATCGCCGCTATAACATCACCGGCATCACGCCGGGTGACGACTATGCTGCCATGAATCAGGTGCTGCGCCGTCGCTACGGTAAAGCGATTGAAGAGAGCAAGATCCCGGACGTGATTCTTATCGACGGTGGGAAAGGGCAGCTAGGTCAGGCGAAAGCGGTATTCGAGTCGCTCGACGTTGAGTGGGACAAGAATCATCCGCTGCTGTTAGGCGTGGCAAAAGGGGCCGATCGTAAGGCCGGTCTGGAAACGCTGTTTTTTGAGCCGGAAGGTGAGGGCTTCAGCCTGCCGCCGGACTCCCCGGCGCTGCACGTCATTCAGCATATTCGCGATGAGTCGCACGACCATGCCATCAGCGGCCACCGTAAAAAACGGGCGAAGGTCAAAAACACGAGCACGCTTGAGACTATTGAGGGCGTTGGGCCAAAACGCCGCCAGATGCTGCTGAAGTATATGGGCGGATTGCAAGGATTACTCAACGCCAGTATGGAGGAAATTGCAAAAGTGCCGGGTATTTCGCAAGGGCTGGCAGAAAAGATCTACTACTCGTTGAAACATTGAGGGCTCTGTAGCAACATAGAGCTAAATTTTACTGACAACAAATAGTTACCGTCACTATGCAATATAATATCCCTACGTTGCTCACTCTCTTTCGTGTTGTACTCATTCCGTTCTTTGTGCTGGCGTTTTACCTGCCGGTCGTCTGGGCACCGTTCGCCTGCGCATTGATCTTCCTTATTGCAGCGGTAACTGACTGGTTTGATGGCTATCTGGCGCGCCGCTGGAACCAGAGCACCCGTTTCGGCGCCTTTCTCGATCCGGTAGCGGATAAAGTGATGGTCGCGATCGCGATGGTGCTGGTGGCTGAGCACTATCATACCTGGTGGGTGACGCTGCCCGCCGCGACTATGATTGGCCGTGAGATCATCATCTCTGCGCTGCGTGAGTGGATGGCGGAGCTGGGGAAACGCAGCAGCGTGGCGGTATCCTGGATTGGTAAAGTGAAAACCACCGCGCAGATGGCCTCGCTGGTGTGGATGCTCTGGCGTCCGAACGCCTGGGTTGAGTGGGCGGGGATTGGCCTCCTGTGGGTCGCGGCGGTGCTGACGCTGTGGTCAATGCTGCAATATTTGAACGCTGCGCGCGGGGATTTGCTTGATCAGTGATCGTTTCGCCGTAATTTTCAGCAAACAATCCAGACAAGCAAAAAATAACGTTGACTCATCACGTCATATCAGTAGAATGCAACGCATCGAACGGCGGCACAGCAAGCCGGACGATAATGAAATCAAGTGGTTAGCAGTTAACTTGATAACATGCGGGAATAGCTCAGTTGGTAGAGCACGACCTTGCCAAGGTCGGGGTCGCGAGTTCGAGTCTCGTTTCCCGCTCCAGATTAAAGACATGCGCAATTGCGGGTGTCAGTTAGAAAAGTTTTACGGCGCGTTAGCAAAGCGGTTATGTAGCGGATTGCAAATCCGTCTAGTCCGGTTCGACTCCGGAACGCGCCTCCACTTTCTTCCCGAGCCCGGATGGTGGAATCGGTAGACACAAGGGATTTAAAATCCCTCGGCGTTCGCGCTGTGTGGGTTCAAGTCCCACTCCGGGTACCATGGGAAACAAAGAATAATCAAAGCAATAAGCAGTGTCGTGAAACCACCGAAAGGTGGTTTTTTTGTGCCTGAAATCCACTTTCTTGCATCATTGTTATTATTCAGTTATTCAGTTATTCAGTTATCCAGAGCGAAGGTGTATTTGTCGGCGATACGACAGGGATTCGCGAAGATGCATTGCATCAGTACCCCTGTCATATCGCCGATATCATTCTGCGCCCAGGTTGTCAGAAATATTCACGCTTGCCACGGACTGAACTTTCCATGCGCCATTTTCTTTGACCATGCAGTCAATCACGGTGTGATCCCGCTTTTTGCCGAATGATATATACACCTGCATGCATGCGGCATCGTAATCTAATGCCCGCGCACTGACGATGCCCCAGTCATCATCATATCCCTGGGCCTTTATGAACATATCGACGTCAGGCACGTCATATTCATCCGGATCCAGCTTATCCATGGCTTTGAGCTTGCTGATTGTTTCGCGGGTAACGTATCGGCTCAGCGCTTCATAGTTTTTTATTGGCTCTTTCCCACTAAGAATCTGCGAGATGTACCACTTATTAAACTGAAGGGCGGCGGATGCCTCAGGGGGTAGCTTCTGTGCAGCTGATACGAGAGTGGGCAGAAGCAGGGCAGCAAGAATTATTTTTTTCATGTTAGTCATGCCTGTATATTGCATACACTGGCTTTACTTCCCGGTATTCTTTTCCCGGATACATTGTTCGCTGAACAAAATCAGAGTACCAGACGCCGTTCCCGCCATAGATGCATGCATGGCCATAGGGGTGGTGGGCTGTAGGCTGGATCACTGCCACGTCACCCTCAACAGGCTCGCCGTAAATCTGATGGAAGCCAGCCAAAATCAAATTGCTTTTCATATCCTTAGCATAATGTGTGTTCTGCAGATTCGCACCGCCAACGCGAATGGCTTTTGAAACAAATTCTGCACATCTTTTCTGGCTATGCTCGCCCGCATGCTGGCGGGCATAAACTGCGGCTTTATGGGCACTCCACATAATTTAATCCCTTATAGACTTAATGGTTAACAAGGGAAACATTACGCCTGTAAGTTGCAGTTTTTTGTAAATAAGGGTGATCGGAATTAAACCACTATCTGTTTGGATAATGGTGTTTGGTTAATCCATACGGCATCTTTATGCCCGCTATCGCGGGCGTTTTAATATCCACCCAAATACGCCTTCCTCACCTCCTGATTTCCCAGCAGCTCCTCGCCGCTGCCGCTCAACCGGATCTGCCCGTTAACCATCACATATCCGCGGTCGGAAAGCTTCAACGCATGGTGCGCATTCTGCTCCACCAGAAAAATGGTCATGCCGTTGCGGGCCAGCTCGCGCAGCGTCTGGAAGATCTGTTTCACCACTATCGGCGCTAAGCCCAGGCTCGGTTCATCCAGCAACAGCAGCCTGGGACGGCTCATCAGCGCCCGGGCGATCGCCAGCATCTGCTGTTCCCCGCCGGACATGGTCATCGCGCGCTGCTTGCGCCTCTCCTTGAGGCGAGGGAACAGGTCGAACATGGTTTGCATATCTTCAGCCGCAAACCGATTGCCGATGGGGATGGTTCCCATCAGCAGGTTCTCTTCGACGGTCATATCCGGGAAGACACGCCGGCCTTCAGGCGCCTGCGCAATGCCGCCGGAGGCGACGTAGTGGGTGGATTGATGGCTAATGTCGTCACCACTGAACAGAATCTGCCCGCTCCGGATGCGCGGCTGGCCAAAGATAGACATCAGCAATGTGGATTTACCCGCGCCGTTAGCGCCAATCAGCGCCACGGTCTCACCTTTATTGACCTCCAGGGAGACCTGCTTCAGCGCCTGAATGGCGCCGTAGAACACATCCACCTTGCGAAATGCCAGCAGCGGTTCGGTCATAGGGTCACCTCGCTTTCGTCCGTACCCAGGTAGGCAGCAATCACCTTTTCATCATGCTGGATCTGTTCGGGTTTCCCTCTGGCAATGACATCGCCGTGGTCGAGCACGATAATGTCGTCCGAAATCTCCATCACCATCCCCATATCATGTTCAATCAGTAAGACCGTGATGTCATGACGATCGCGCAGGAAACGAATAATGCTGCTCAGCTTATGCGTTTCGACCGGGTTAAGCCCGGCGGCAGGCTCATCGAGACAGATCATCTCGGGCCCGGTACACATTGCCCGCGCGATCTCCAGACGCCGCTGCTGCCCGTACGACATCTCTCCCGCCAGGCGATTGGCGCACTCCACCAGGTCCACCACCTCCAGCCAGTAGAAGGCCCTGTCCAGGGCATCGCTTTCCGCCCGCCGATATGCCGGCGTGTTTAAGATCCCGGCGAGCAGATTGCGGTTAACGCGCATATGCTGCGCAACCAGCAAGTTTTCCACGACAGACATCTCGCGAAAAAGGCGGATGTTCTGAAAGGTGCGCGCCAGCCCGGCGCGGTTCACCAGGTGCGTTCCACCAAACATTTTGTAGAACAGGCGCTGCCCGAACTGCGCGGGGTTAATCCAGTCGCCCGGCTGGAATTTTTGTCCGAGGACCTGAATAACGTTGGTCGTTTTAGTGCGGGTAGAAAATAAAATATTGCCGCCGGAGGCCTTATAGAAACCCGTCAGGCAGTTAAACACGGTTGTTTTTCCCGCTCCGTTTGGCCCGATAAGAGCGGTAATGGAGCCGCGCTGCACGTCCAGATTAACGTCGTTAAGCGCCTTAATCCCACCGAAGTGCATCATCAGATGTTCCACGCGCAATATCGTTCCGTTCATGGCGCCACTCCCTTACGCACGGCAAACCCGCTGCGGTTAATGCGGATCAGGCCGCGTGGACGCCAGATCATCATCACCACCATCAGCATGCCAAACAGCAGGACGCGGTACTCCGCAAAACTGCGCAGCAGCTCCGGCGTTACCGTCAGCACGAAGGCGGCCAGCACCACGCCAAGGGTCGAGCCCATGCCGCCCAGCACCACGATGGCGAGGATCAGCGCGGATTCAAAGAAAGTAAAGGAGGTCGGATTCACAAACCCCTGATAGGTAGCGAAGAACACCCCGGCAATCCCCGCGGTCGACGCGCCCAGCGTAAAGGCGGAGAGCTTCACCAGGACGTGATTCAACCCCATCGAGCGGCAGGCAATTTCGTCTTCTCGCAGGGCTTCCCACGCCCGGCCAATCGGCATCCGCGTCAGGCGGTGTTTGACGTAGAGCACCAGCATCACCACCAGGAACAGCACCGCGTAGATAAAAATAAACTTCATGTTCGGGTTGTAGGTCAGGTGGAAAAACTCGTGAAAAGGCACGCCGCCTTCTTTCGCGCGTCGTCCAAATTCCAGGCCGAAAAAGGTGGGGGGAGGGGCTGACACGCCGTTGGGGCCGCCGGTGAAGGTCAGCCAGTTGTTCAGGATCAGGCGAATGATCTCCCCGAACCCGAGGGTGACGATCGCCAGATAGTCGCCGTGCATGCGCAGTACCGGGAAACCGAGCAGGGCACCGGCGGCGGCGGCCATGATTGCCGCCAGCGGCAGCATGCTCCAGAAGCCTAACCCCAGATACTGATACCCCAGCGCCAGACCGTACGCGCCAATCGCGTAGAAGGCGACGTACCCCAGGTCCAGCAGGCCGGCCAGCCCCACGACGATGTTCAGCCCCAGACCGAGAAGCACGTAGATCAGCCCGAGAATGGCGACGGTCAGTACATACTTGGTGGCGACAAACGGGAAGCAAACCGCAAGCGCAATCAACAGAGGAATAATCCAGCGCATGCGGCTTTTGTAGTCCGGTGGCCTAACATAGACGCCCGCGTTATCAGCTTCGAAGCGCGCCTGGAAACGAGCGCCCGCGGCGGTACCCAAAAAAGCGCTCAAGAGAAAACGCCCCAGCATTACAATGCCGACCATCCAGGCCAGCCGTTGTCCGGCAAAGTTAAAGCTGTACCCGTCCAGCACCACGCCAGCAATCGGGCCGAAGATAATCAGCGCAATCAGCCCGGAAAAAATCGCGTCCAGAACGCAGCGCTTTAGAGAAAAACCGTGCGATGTCATCATTCTCTTCCTCACACTTTGGCCACAACCGGACGCCCGAGCAGACCCTGGGGCCGGAAAATCAGGATCAGGACCAGCAGGCCAAACGAGAAGACATCTTTATAGTCCGAGTTCACCATGCCCGAGAACTGGGCTTCCGCGACGCCCAGGATTAGGCCACCGAGCATAGCGCCGGGCAGGGAACCGATACCGCCGAGCACCGCCGCCGTAAAGGCCTTAATGCCAATCACAAACCCGACGTAGAAATCAAAGGTGCCGTAATTCATGGTGATGAGCACGCCCGCCAGGCCGGCCATCGCCGCGCCGATAACAAAGACCAGGGAGATAATCCGGTCGGTGTTGATCCCCAGAATAGAGGCCATTTTGCGATCCTGCTGAACCGCGCGGCACATCCGCCCCAGCCGGGTATGGTTGATTATCCACGTAAGCACCAGCATGCCGGCAAACGAGGCGAGCAGAATAAACACTTTGGTGTAGGTTATCTGCACGAACCCGTCGCCAAGATGCAGTCGAATCACGCCGTCGAGCATGGTCGGCACCCCTTGCTGGCGCGGGCCCTGGCTCAGCTGGGCGTAGTTTTGCAGGATAAGCGACATCCCGATGGCGGAGATAAGTGGCGCCAGGCGCGTGGAGTTGCGCAGCGGCCTGTAGGCGATACGCTCGATAGTCCAGCCGTACACGCCAGTTACCGCGATGGTGAACACCAGCGTACCCAGAATCAGCAGGGGGAAGGACTCAAGCCCGAAGAAAGAGAGCAGCGCCAGACCAATGGCGCAGAGATAGGCGGAAATCATATACACTTCGCCGTGGGCGAAATTGATCATCCCGATAATGCCGTACACCATGGTGTAGCCGATGGCGATCAGGCCGTAGACGGAGCCCAGCGTTAAGCCATTGACTAACTGCTGCAGGAAGAATGTACTCATCTTAGCGCGCTCGTTTTATAGGCTGCGCGAGGCGCGCAGGCCTGATGTTTATTACGCGCCGACGGGCAAGCCCGCCGACGTTGAGCGTGATTCCGTCCCGTTACTGCACTTCCTTATATTTTCCCTTGTCGTCCCACTGGTAAACCACGTAGTCAGACACTTTCAGGTCGCCTTTGCTGTCCCAGGCTTTTTTGCCCATCACCGTGTCGACGGAATTGGCTTTCAGCCACTCGCTGGCTTTCGCGGAATCCTTGCCGCCGGTGGCCTTGAAAGCTGCGGCAATGGCCTGTACGGAGGCATAGGAGTAGAGGGTATAACCTTCCGGCTCGAATTTACCGGCGCGGAATTTGTCGATAACCGCTTTACCGTCCGGGATCAGGCGCGGATCTTTACCAAAGGTCATGTAAATGCCGTTGGTATATTGCGGGCCGCCCGCTGCCGTCACCATCTCTTCGTTGACAATGCAGTCGCCGGAGAAGAATTTCGCCTGCACCCCCTGTTCACGCATCTGGCGAACCAGCGGGCCAGCTTCCGGGTGACAGCCGCCGAAGAACACCACGTCCGGTTTTTGCGCGCCGATCTTCGTCACCAGCGCGTTAAAGTCTTTTTCACCGCGGGATAAACCTTCATACATCACATCCTTGACCCCGCGCTTCGCCAGCGCCGCTTTAGTGGCATCAGCCAGTCCCTGTCCATAGGTGTCTTTATCGTGAATGATGACCACGCGTTTGGCTTTCAGCTTGTCGATGATGAAGTCGCTGGCGACCTGACCCTGCTGGTCGTCGCGGCCGCACATGCGGAACATGTCGCTCATGCCGCGTTCGGTGATCTGCGGGTTAGTTGAGCCAGGAGTAATCGCGATGATGCCCGCGTCGCTATACACCTCGGAGGCGGGCATGGTGGAAGAGGAGCAGAAATGGCCGACCACGGCGTTGACCTTATCCTGGTCGACTAAGCGGTTGGCGACGGCCACCGCCTGCTTAGGCTCGCAGGCGTCATCCCCCTGAACCAGTTTGATCTTCTCACCGTTAATACCGCCTGCGGCGTTAATGTCTTCGGCGGCCTGCGTTGCGCCGTGCCAGTACTGATCGCCGTAGGTGGCATTAGGGCCCGTGAACGGTCCGGCGACACCGATCACGATATCTGCCCGGGCGGAAAATGCCGTTACCAGACAACCGGCCAGCACAAGAGAAACAGGCGTTTTGATAAATTTCAGCGACATTATTATGTTCCTTAGCAAAGAGGTTTTTGCACCACGGCGTAAGCCTGAACGCCCAGGGCGCAGCCAATCCAAAAACACGAGCAAGAACAAAATGCACTAAACGAACGGCATCCTGCGTGATACGGCGAGGTTTCCATGCGCAGCGTCGCGCGAAGAACAGCAAGCAAAAACGTTGCCAGAATGGTTAACCCCTTGACGGGGTTATGACATGTTTGAGTATAGAGCGCCGCGTTATCTCGCCCTGCGCCAGGAGAAGAATTTACAGCGGAGATCACACATCGTTAACAATAAAGCCCATAAGTTGTGCAACGGTCACGATTTGCACACTTTTGCAGCAATATAGACCTAAACTTCAGCCAGGGCAGGCGTGCGATCTGTGGTAGGATCCTTTCCTTTTTTATCAGGAGTGTCCGCGATGACGGAAGGTCCATTAAATGAAAGCGAAATGGCGTGGCTGGAAGAGACATTAATGTCTTACGGTCATGACGATGCGTCCGTGATTGACGTGTCCGAACTGGACGGCATGCTTACTGCAGTGCTTTCCGGCCCTGTTGTCGTTGAGCCAGATGCCTGGCTGGTGGCGGTGTGGGGCGGGGAGAAGTACATCCCGCGCTGGAAAAACGATCGTGAAATGAACCGTTTTATCGATCTCTGCTTTAAGCATATGAACGACATTGCCGAGCGCCTGAGTGAATACCCGGATCAGTTTGAGCCGCTGTTCGGCTATAACGACGTTGACGGTGAGAGTTACACCGTGGTCGAAGAGTGGTGCTATGGCTACATGCGCGGCGTGGCGCTGACGGACTGGTCAGCCTTGCCGGAAACCCTGAAGGCCGATCTCGACGTGATTGCCCTGCACGGAACGGAAGAGAACAGCGAGAAGCTGGATGAACTGTCCGAAGAGGAGTATATCGCCAGCATCGAGAGCATCCAGCCTGCGGCTCTGCGCTTATACAACTACTGGGTGGAGAACCCGCAGCAGCCGGAAGCGAAGAAGCCTGTCGTGAACGGCACGAAAGTGGGGCGTAACGATCCGTGCCCTTGCGGCAGCGGGAAGAAGTTTAAGAGCTGCTGCCTGCACTGATAAAAAAAGGGGCTGATGATAGCCCCTTTTATCTTCTTTAACCCACTTCCGGCAGCATCCCGGCTGCAATCAACACCTGCACCAGAATAATCATTACCCCGCAGCCAAACACAACGCACAGCAGCGGTTTTCCTCCCACGACGCGATATCCTTGCTGAGGATGCTGCTGACGGCTTTTCCACGCCAGCAGGGAAGGGAGCAGCAGGGCCAGGACAGAGAGCGCCACCCCCGCGTAGCCCAGCGCCATCACAAACCCGCGAGGGTAAAACAGCGCAAACGCCAGCGGCGGCAGGAAGGTAATGGCTCCGGTCTGTAATCGCCCGGCGGCAGTATTGCGACGCTGGAACAGGTCGGCCAGGTAATCGAACAGGCCGAGCGCTACGCCCAGGAACGAGGTCGCGAGCGCCAGGTCGGCGAACAGGTGAACCGCCAGCTCCACGTGCGGCGAGGTGACCACCTCGCGCAGCGACAACAGAAAACCGTTCAGGCCAGCGTGCTGCGCCATCAGCCCGACAAAGGTTGAAGAGTCAATGCTACCCAGCGTCACCAGCTGCCAGAAAATGTAGGCGATCAGCGGAATGGCGCTGCCGATAACAAACACACGACGCAGCTTGCGGACATCACCGTTCATATAGCTGACGATGCTCGGCACGCTGCCGTGGAAGCCAAACGAGGTGAAAATGACCGGGATGGCGGAAAGCGCCAGCCCTTGCTCCAGCGGCAGCGTCAGCAGGTTCACCTTGTGCACGTGCGGTGCCAGCAGCGCCAGCATGACAACCAGAAACAGAATTTTGGCGCTGAACAGAAAGCGGTTAAAGAGATCGACCAGCGATGTGCCCACGCAGACCACGCCGCCGCCAATAAGCGCAAAGAAGATAGCCCCCGTTGCAGGGGTAATGTCAGAGCCAAACCAGTCGTTGACGCTGGAGGCGATTAACTCCCCGGCACCGCTGATATACGCGGCCGTGAGGGCGTACATCAGGAACATCATGCTAAAGCCGGTGATCCACTGGCCGTAGCGTCCCAGATAGCGCGCCGCCAGCGAACCCAGCCCGGTATCTGCGGGCACATGCTGGTAAACCTCAAGCAGCAGCAGTGCGGTATAGCACATTAATGCCCAGAGCGTGCCAAGCAGCAGCAGGGTCATCCCAAATCCCACTCCCGCGGCAGCCAGAGGCATTGCCAGCATTCCTGCGCCAATCGTCGTTCCGGCGACGATAAAAATACTTCCCAGGGTTCTGTTCTTCACGCTTTCCTCTACAACGACGCTTAACCGCAACAAAATCTGCGGCGCAGAGTAAGGCAAAAGCGGTAATTCGTCAAACCACCGTTACAAGGCGTGTAATGAAAGGTTTACGTATTGCGCTACTGCTCATCCTGAGTGGGGCGACGGTCAGGCGTGACGTAAATAAGGCGTACGGGGAATAAAATGCGTGTTTTAATGCAGGGGAAAGGTAAATTAACGCGGCGCCGGAAACCGGCACCGCGCTGATATTAATTCTGCGTATCGAGAGTCGACAGTTCTTTATCAATAAAGTAAAGTCCTTCGCCGGATTTACCCACCAGGGATAATTTATCCAGCACGGATTTAAACAGCTTCTCTTCTTCGTGTTGTTCCGCAACGTACCACTGCAGGAAATTAAAGGTTGGATAATCCTGGCCGATCATTGCCGCATGAACCAGTTCGTTAATTTTCTGGGTGATCAGCTGTTCGTGCTCGTAGGTGGCGCGGAACAGTTCGTCGAGAGAATTATATTCAGCAAAAGGCGATGCCACGTTCTCAATGCGCGGCAGGCTGCCCGTATCGGTCAGATAATCAAACAGGCGCTGCATGTGGGTCATCTCTTCCTGGGCGTGACGACGCAGAAACGCGGCCGCACCTTCAAAGCTGTGATAGCTGCACCAGGCGCTCATCTGCTGGTAGAGAAGGGATGAATAGAGCTCAAGGTTCATTTGTGCATTGAGCTTGTCGATCATTTCAGTTTTCAGCATGGTGGCGCTCCGGATTATTATTACGGGTTCATAATGAGCGACACTATAATTTGTTATTTAATTATTTGCAAAACGTAAAATTAAATATTTGTTCGTTTAAAATACGAATGGGAATAAAACGCATTGGCGATATTTATTTTTATTAATGCGAATTATTTTTGTTCTTAGTTAAATAAAGCGCCAGCAAACGCTGGCAGCTTTGATTAATACCAGGGATTATTTGCCTTAGGGTTAACGGCATACCCCATGCACTTATACTGGATAGTAACGCTCTCGTTCAGGCACAAAGAGCCGCTTGTCAGGGTACAGGTTTTGACCGGCTGCCCGTAGGCAGAGGCGGTGGCATAGCCCATGTTCTGACAGGCTTTTACCGCGGTACCGTTATTAACATATTCATCGGACCAGGCGTTTTGCAGCACGGCCTGGCCATAGTCGAGGCGGACAATGCCGTTCGGCGCGTCGAGGCTGCTGATTTCCGCCTGGCGTTTAACGCTGCATCCCGCGAGCAGCAGGACTGTAGCGGCTACGATGGCTCTTTTCATGGTTCGCTCTGAGTGGATGGAAATACGTTATCGTACCCGCAGATGCCCGCTGCAATGCCAGGAATAGCCGGACGATCTACCCTCACTCTTTGCAACGGACGGCGTAGATCCTCCCCTTCACAAAATTGTGAGCGTGCATTTAGTTTTTAAAACTGCATTTCATTTACTTTGAAAGTCTGTTTATTTGATGCCAGAATGAACGGGAACAGGTATCCATGGCGGGGAGCGCCCGCAGCGCATTCTGGAGAGACACGATGAAAATTGCACTGATGATGGAAAACAGCCAGGCGGCTAAAAACCCAGTCATATTAAAAGAGCTGAAAACGGTAGCCGATGAAAAAGGGTTTCCGGTTTACAACGTGGGTATGAGCGACGAAAACGATCATCACCTGACCTACATCCACCTGGGCATTATGGCGAGCATTTTGCTGAATGCGAAAGCGGTGGATTTTGTGGTCACCGGCTGCGGCACCGGGCAGGGGGCGCTGATGTCGTTAAACATCCACCCTGGCGTGATATGCGGCTACTGCATCGATCCCGCAGACGCGTTTCTCTTCGCGCAAATCAATAACGGCAATGCGCTCTCGCTGCCTTTTGCCAAAGGGTTTGGCTGGGGAGCGGAGCTAAACGTTCGCTTTATCTTTGAAAAGGCGTTTACCGGCCGAAAAGGGGAGGGTTATCCTCCAGAGCGTAAAGAGCCGCAGGTGCGTAACGCCGGTATTCTGAACCAGGTAAAAGCGGCCGTGGTAAAAGATAACTATCTTGACTCGCTGCGCGCCATCGATCCTGAGCTGGTGAAGACCGCTGTTTCCGGCCCGCGTTTCCAGCAGTGCTTCTTTGAAAATTGCCAGGATAAGGCGATCGAGGATTTTGTTCGCAGTATCGTGGGTTAATGCGCACTGCGCAGTTTAAATTGTGATATGCGTCACAAAAATATTGATTTTTGTGACGATGGTCATATTATAGGCACATTGACAATAAAGTTGTATAACAAGTTAATGGAGCATCACAATGAAACTGCGCAAAATCCTGAAAAGTATGTGGGCCAATTACTGCCGCACTTTTAAAGACGTGCCGCCTGGCGCCATGTTCTGATAAAAAAAAACCTGCTTCGGCGGGTTTTTTTGTGTCCTGCGGCAATGAAGGGCAGATGTCACGGGCCACGTTTTGATACTATGGCGGCCTTTGAATAAGGAGAAACCCCCATGTCACAAAACCTGAGCGCCGATCAGGAACTGGTCTCTGACGTTGTCGCCTGTCAGCTGGTTATCAAGCAAATTCTTGATGTTCTGGACGTTATTGCACCGGTTGAAGTGCGCGAGAAGATGTCCACGCAGCTGAAAAACATCGATTTTGCCAGCCATCCCGCGGCTGCCGACCCGGTGACGCTTCGCGCGATCCAGAAAGCCATCGCGCTGATTGAACTGCGCTTTACGCCGCAGGGCGAGTCTCATTAAAACGCGAACGGGCGACCACGCGTGTCGCCCGTTGAAAACGTTAAAAGAAGGTCTGGACCAGCAGGTAGCTCGCCGCGCAGGCGCAGCTCACGCCAATTAGCCCCGGCAGAATAAAGCTGTGGTTAATGATGAATTTGCCGATGCGGGTTGTTCCCGAGCGGTCAAAGCCGATGCAGGCTAAATCACTCGGGTAGGTCGGCAGAACAAAATAGCCGTAGGACGCCGGGAAGAAGGCGATCAGCATTTTTGGATCGATGCCCAACATCAATCCCATCGGCGCCACGGCCGTCAGGGCCGCCGCCTGGCTGTTTACCAGCTTCGACACAAGGAAAAGCACGATGGCATACGTCCACGGATGGCTTTTCACAACCCCTTCCAGCGCCAGCTTTAACTCATCGAGATGCGCCTGGAAAAAGGTATCGCTCATCCACGCCACCCCGAACACCGAGAAGATCGCCACCATACCGGCCTTGAATACCGCACCGTTTGAGATGGCTGAGGCATTGACCTTGCAGGCCATCAGCATCACGGCACCGGCAATGAGCATCATCATCTGAATGACGAGGTTCATCGACAGGGCCGTCATTTTACCTTTCAGTTCGAAGGCCGGGCGCAGTTCGGGGAAAGCCCCGAGCAGGACTACCACCGCAATACCGGCAAAGAAAATCCATGTCGACCAGTAGGCCTGCTTCGGAAAACGCTGGTTCATTAACGTCTCCGTGCCGCCATAGATAAACTCGCGCTGTTTGGGATCTTTCAGTTTCTCCTGAAACTCCCCGTCGTCAGCCAAATCTTTCCCCCGACGTAAACTCCACAGGGCCGCGATCGCGACGCCGAAAAGCGAAGCGGGAACCGATACGGCGAGGATTTCCAGGATCCCCCACGCGTGCCCAATCCCATGCTGTGCGGCCAGGATGGAGACCAGCGACACAACGGCGACGGAAACCGGAGACGCGGTGATCGCCATCTGGGATGCCACCGATGCCACCGCCATTGGGCGTTCCGGGCGGATCCCTTTTTTCAGGGCGATATCCGCAATGATGGGGAACATGGTGTAGACCACGTGCCCGGTGCCGCACAGAAAGGTCAGCATCCAGGTGGTAAAAGGGGCGAGAAGCGTGATGTGCTGCGGGTGTTTGCGCAGCAGGCGTTCAGCAAACTGCATCATGACGTTGAGGCCACCCGCGGTCTGCAGGGTAGCGGCACAGCCTATCACCGCGAGAATGGTTAACATGACGTCAACCGGAGGCTTGCCGGGCTGGAGCCCAAAGACAAAACACAAAATAAAAAGGCCAATACCGCTGATTAACCCAAGCCCCATGCCGCCGAAACGTGTTCCCGTCAGCAGGCAGAGGAGAATGACAACAAACTCAATGGTGATCATGCTTTTCCCTCGTCAATGATTATGTAATTAAATAAATCATTACATTTTGTAGGGTTAATCATTGAGAGCGAGATCTGATTTGTTAAATTTCAGCAAAAGCAGAGGGTTGGGGAGATAAGAAGAAACCTGCCTCCCTGAACCAGGGCAAAGGCAGGTTAAACGCTTAGTGGTGCTGCACCGTCACAAGATCGAGCAGGTGGCGGTCGGCTTGCTCCGGGCGTAAACCGGCCTGGCGCGCATTGTGGATCTCATCCGCCAGCGTTTTCAGCAGCATACCGTCCTGCTGCTGTTCTTTATCCATATCGCGTAAAAATTTAAGAGTGATGATGTCATGCTGTGCTCTGGCTTCATCGGCCAGCTTGTTGAGCGTCGTACAGCGCTGCTCATGCTCTTCCAGCGTTTTCTGGAACAGTTCTTCCAGAGAAGAGTAATTTTCGTTGATCCCATCAAGGGCTTTAACAACCGGGTTAGCCCCCGCGGCCTTCAGGAAGTTAAAGACGCGCATCATATGGGTGACGTTGCTTTGTGCCTGTGAACGAAAGAACGTGGCAGAGCCCGTGAGACTTTTTTCAGAACACCATGCACTTAGGTGAAGGTGCAGGTTCGAGGCGTAGAACTCAAGGTTCATCTGCGCGTTAAGTTTTTGCATCATCGTTTGGGTAGCCATACTCATATCCTTATAGACTGTGGGACGTGATGTCCGCTGCTTAACCTGACAGCCAGGCAAATACGAAGAAAAACAGAATTGCAATTTTTGCAGTGACTAAAATCGATCGAAAATTCACTTCCTGTGTTCGATATAAATAAGCATACCTTTGTCTTATGATTAAGAAAACTCTTAATTAGGCTGTGTTTACCATACATTACAAAGTTTAATATAGTACAAAAATACAAATATATAGCCACCAAATGAAATTTTATTAACCTGTTGATATTAAAGGTTAAGTGTCTTTCGAGGGATACTGATTTACTTTCGTGAACATTTAGCTGGAATAATGCTCTGTAAGAAAAATAAATACAGATTATTCATTTCAAATATATGATGCGTTGCTGAATTTGCGCTAAGTCAATTTTAACGGAATAACGCCTTTTCATGATGCGTTCGTTTTTTTGATGAAAAGCATGGATCCCCGTCAGGGGAGAGCCGCAGCGACATCCGCCGTAAGGCATCAGGGATTTCTTAGCTAATCTTATGGATAATTCTGCTTACCCTGCTTTCATTTGTCAGACAATTCCTACCTTTTTTATGTCATTTTTCGCTGAATTTATGTACGCAATTACTGTAATTCTGCGGTGTGATGGGGCTCTCTTATGGATGATTAATTTCCCGCTAAAACTATCACCAGCAATAACGCTTATGACGAGGTAAGCGCTAATGCCTTGTTTTAAGTCCGATTAAATAAGAAGCACGCAAATCTTCCCTACAGAAAAGAATGCTAAAGCTGGAGTTTACCATGCACAAATTTACTAAAGCGCTGGCGGCCATCGGTCTGGCTGCCGTTATGTCACAATCCGCTATCGCTGAGAATTTAAAACTCGGTTTTTTGGTAAAACAGCCGGAAGAACCCTGGTTCCAGACCGAATGGAAATTCGCTGATAAAGCCGGAAAAGATTTAGGTTTTGAAGTGATTAAAATCGCCGTGCCGGACGGTGAAAAAACCCTGAACGCCATCGACAGCCTGGCGGCCAGCGGCGCGAAAGGCTTTGTTATCTGCACTCCGGATCCAAAACTCGGATCGGCAATTGCGGCGAAAGCCCGCGGTTACGACATGAAGGTTATTGCGGTTGACGATCAGTTCGTTAACGCCAAAGGCAAACCGATGGACAGCGTTCCGCTGGTCATGATGGCGGCGACCAAAATTGGTGAACGTCAGGGGCAGGAGCTTTATAAAGAGATGCAGAAACGCGGCTGGGATGTGAAAGAGACCGCCGTCATGGCCATCACCGCAGACGAGCTGGACACGGCGCGTCGTCGTACGACCGGATCAATGGACGCGCTGAAAGCGGCCGGCTTCCCTGAAAAACAGATCTATAAAGTGCCAACCAAATCTAACGACATCCCGGGCGCCTTTGACGCGGCGAACTCTATGCTGGTCCAGCACCCGGAAGTGAAGCACTGGCTGGTGGTCGGCATGAACGACAACACCGTGCTGGGCGGCGTGCGCGCGACGGAAGGTCAGGGCTTCAAGGCGCCTGACGTTATCGGGATCGGCATCAACGGCGTGGATGCGGTGAGCGAGCTGTCCAAAGCGCAGGCCACTGGCTTCTACGGCTCTCTGCTGCCAAGCCCGGACGTTCACGGCTACAAATCCAGCGAAATGCTCTACAACTGGGTAACCAAAGGGGCTGAACCGCCGAAATTTACCGAAGTGACCGACGTGGTGCTGATTACACGCGACAACTTCAAAGAGGAACTGGCGAAAAAGGGATTGGGCGGTAAGTAATACGCTGTGATTGTGCCCCTTACTCGCCGTAAGGGGCCAGACGTACACACTACAGGAATCACGGAGTCGTTATGCAACAGTCTAATCCGTATCTCTCTTTTCGCGGCATCGGGAAAACGTTTCCCGGTGTTAACGCGCTGACCGATATCAGCTTCGACTGCTATGCCGGCCAGGTTCATGCCCTGATGGGGGAAAACGGAGCGGGGAAATCCACGCTGCTAAAAATCCTCAGCGGCAACTACGCGCCAACAACCGGCACGCTGGCCATTCGCGGTGAAGAGATGGCCTTTGCCGATACCACGGCGGCGCTCAACGCCGGTGTCGCCATTATCTATCAGGAGCTGCACCTCATCCCTGAGATGACCGTGGCCGAAAATATCTATTTAGGCCAGCTTCCGCACAAAAGCGGCGTGGTGAATCGTTCGCTACTTAATTATGAAGCGGGGCTGCAGCTTAAGCATCTTGGTCTGGACGTCGATCCCCAGACCCCGCTGAAATACCTCTCCATCGGCCAGTGGCAGATGGTTGAAATTGCCAAGGCGCTGGCGCGTAACGCCAGGGTTATTGCCTTTGATGAACCCACCAGTTCGCTTTCCGCACGTGAAATTGAAAACCTGTTCCGCGTGATCCGCGAGCTGCGGCAGGAAGGCCGCACCATTTTGTACGTGTCGCACCGCATGGAGGAGATATTTGCCCTGAGCGATGCCATCACCGTATTTAAGGATGGGCGCTATGTGCGCACCTTTACCGATATGCAGCAGGTTAACCATGACCAGCTTGTTCAGGCGATGGTCGGGCGCGATCTGGGCGATATCTATCACTGGAAACCGCGCGAGTACGGCCCCGAGCGCCTGCGTCTGGACAACGTCAAAGCGCCGGGCGTGCGAACGCCGATTTCGTTATCCGTACGCAGCGGTGAGATCGTCGGTCTGTTTGGCCTTGTAGGGGCGGGGCGCAGCGAGCTGATGAAAGGGCTGTTCGGCGGTACACGTATTACCGCAGGGCAGGTCTCCATTGACGGCGAGCAGGTGGATATTCAGAAACCCGCCCACGCAATCAGGGCCGGGATGATGCTCTGCCCGGAAGACCGCAAGGCGGAGGGGATCATTCCGGTGCATTCGGTGCGCGACAACATCAACATTTCCGCCCGGCGTAAATTTATCCGTGCGGGTTGCCTGATTAACGACGGCTGGGAGTCGAGCAACGCCGACCATCATATTCGCTCGCTGAATATCAAAACGCCGGGACCGGAACAGCTGATTATGAATCTGTCAGGAGGAAACCAGCAGAAGGCCATTTTAGGCCGCTGGCTGTCGGAGGATATGAAGGTCATTTTGCTGGACGAGCCGACGCGCGGTATCGATGTGGGCGCAAAACACGAGATTTACAACGTGATATATGAACTGGCAAAACGCGGCGTGGCGGTGCTGTTCGCCTCCAGCGATCTGCCTGAGGTGCTTGGCGTTGCTGACCGCATTGTAGTGATGCGCGAAGGCGAAATCGCCGGTGAATTACTTCATGAACAGGCGAATGAACAACAGGCGTTGAACCTCGCCATGCCTAAAGTCAGCCAGGCTGTCGCCTGAGTAAGGAGTTAATGATGTCCTCTGTTACTACATCCGGAGCGCCGAAGTCGGCTTTTAGTTTTGGACGCATCTGGGATCAGTACGGCATGCTGGTGGTCTTTGCCGCACTCTTCATCGCCTGTGCAATCTTCGTCCCTAATTTTGCCACCTTCATTAATATGAAAGGGCTGGGACTGGCGATTTCCATGTCCGGCATGGTGGCCTGCGGCATGCTCTTCTGTCTGGCCTCCGGTGATTTCGACCTGTCGGTGGCCTCGGTTATCGCCTGCGCGGGCGTCACCACGGCGGTGGTTATCAACATGACGGAAAGCCTGTGGATTGGCGTTTTTGCCGGTCTGTTGCTCGGCGTGATCAGCGGTCTGGTGAACGGTTTTGTTATCGCACGCCTGAAGATTAATGCCCTGATTACCACGCTTGCAACGATGCAGATAGTCCGCGGTCTGGCCTATATCATCTCCGACGGTAAAGCGGTAGGGATTGAAGACGAGCGCTTCTTTACGCTGGGCTACGCCAACTGGCTGGGCCTGCCTGCGCCTATCTGGCTCACCGTGGCCTGCCTGATCCTGTTCGGCTTCCTGCTGAACCGCACCACCTTTGGTCGTAACACGCTGGCGATCGGCGGCAATGAAGAAGCGGCCCGTCTGGCAGGGGTGCCGGTTGTACGCACCAAGATTATTATCTTTGTGCTCTCCGGGCTGGTCTCCGCCGCGGCGGGGATTATTCTGGCGTCGCGTATGACCAGCGGCCAGCCAATGACGTCTATCGGTTATGAGCTGATCGTCATCTCGGCGTGCGTTTTAGGGGGCGTTTCCCTCAAGGGAGGCATCGGAAAAATCTCATATGTGGTGGCCGGTATCCTGATTTTGGGCACGGTGGAAAACGCCATGAACCTGTTGAATATTTCGCCGTTCTCTCAGTACGTCGTGCGCGGCCTGATCCTGCTGGCAGCCGTGATTTTCGACCGTTACAAGCAAAAAGCGAAGCGTACCGTGTAACCCCAGCGCTGACTTTTTATTGCTCAACTAATAACCATAGTTGACCCCTGAACCGCCTCGCCAGTTTTGCTGGCGGGGCGGTTGTCAAATGGCGAGGCCCATCACACTGTCTATACTTACATGGCTATGAAAGAGGTAAAGGCGTTTACCTCTCGTAAACCGTAAGGAGGATTAGGGTGGCTGACTTGTTAACCGCACCGCCTGTACTGCCCGGAAAATATGCTTTCTTTTTTGACCTCGACGGGACGCTCGCCGGGATCCAGCCGCATCCTGACGACGTGGTCGTACCGGATACGGTGCTAGAGAATTTGCAGCAGCTCTCTCGACTGAACGAGGGCGCATTGGCATTGATTTCAGGGCGCTCAATGGCCGAGCTGGATGTGCTCGCCAGTCCTTACCACTTTCCGCTGGCCGGTGTACACGGAGCGGAGCGCCGCGATATCCATGATCAACTGCATGTTGTATCACTCCCCGATACCTTAATTCAGGCGTTACATACTGAACTCTCCTCGGCGCTGGCGTCGCTCCCGGGCACGGAACTGGAAGCGAAAGGCATGGCGTTCGCCTTGCACTATCGGCAGGCTCCGCATCACGAAGCGGCGATCTTTGCGATTGCCCGCAGCGTGGCCGATGCACATCCGCAGCTCGCGCTGCAGCCGGGGAAGTGTGTCGTTGAGATAAAACCTGAGGGCATCAATAAGGGGGCCGCTATTGCGGCGTTTATGGCGGAACCGCCATTTAAGGGACGTACACCGGTATTTTTTGGCGATGACCTGACCGATGAGGCCGGTTTTCGCGTGGTGAAACAGGCCGGAGGGATCGCCGTCAAGGTAGGGCCTGGTGACACTGTCGCAGAGTGGCGTCTGGCGAATGTCGAGGCCGTCTGGCAGTGGATTTCTGATATCGCTAACCAGCAACAACAACAAATAGCGCAAAACAAAGGGGGAAACCATTATGGGTCGCTTAGTCGTCGTCTCTAACCGAATTGCACCGCCTGATGATAAAAAAGCCAGTGCAGGTGGCCTGGCGGTAGGGGTATTAGGTGCCTTAAAAGCTGCTGGCGGGCTGTGGTTTGGCTGGAGCGGTGAAATCAATGAACAAGAGAAACCGCTTAAAAAGGTGACGCGCGGGAACATTACGTGGGCATCATTTGCGCTCAAAGAGAAAGACTATGACGAGTATTACTCGCAGTTCTCCAATGCGGTCCTGTGGCCTGCGTTTCACTATCGTCTTGACCTGGTGAAATTCCAGCGTGAATCCTTCGAGGGCTACTCGCGGGTGAATGCGCTGCTGGCGGATAAACTGCTGCCTTTAATTGAGGAAGACGATATTTTATGGATCCACGATTATCATCTGCTCCCCTTCGCCAGAGAGCTGCGTAAAAGGGGAGTCAATAACCGGATTGGCTTCTTCCTGCATATTCCGTTCCCGACGCCGGAAATTTTCACCGCGCTGCCGCCGCATGAAGAACTGCTGGAGGCGCTGTGTGATTATGACCTGCTGGGCTTCCAGACCGAAAATGACCGTCTCGCGTTCCTGGACTCCGTGTCAGGCAAAACGCGCCTGGTAACCAACGGCGGCAAAACCCATACGGCGTGGGGCAAAACCTTCCACACCGAGGTCTATCCGATTGGCATTGAACCCGACGAAATTGCGGAACAGGCCTCGGGCCCGCTGCCGCCGAAGCTGGCCCAGCTTAAGAATGAACTCAAGCACGTGAAGAATATCTTCTCGGTAGAGCGTCTGGATTATTCCAAAGGGTTGCCGGAACGCTTCCTGGCGTATGAAACGCTGCTGGATAAATACCCTCAGCACCACGGTAAAATCCGCTATACCCAGATCGCGCCAACGTCGCGCGGGGAAGTGCAGGCCTATCAGGACATTCGTCATCAGCTGGAGACCGAAGCGGGGCGCATCAACGGGCGCTACGGCCAACTGGGCTGGACGCCGCTCTTTTATCTCAATCAGCATTTTGACCGTAAGATCCTGATGAAGGTCTTCCGCTACGCCGACGTTGGCCTGGTTACGCCGCTGCGTGACGGGATGAACCTGGTGGCAAAAGAGTACGTGGCGGCTCAGGACCCGGCGGATCCGGGCGTGCTGGTGCTTTCCCAGTTTGCAGGGGCAGCGAACGAACTGACCTCAGCGCTGCTCGTTAACCCTTACGATCGGGATGATGTGGCAAATGCCCTCAACCGCGCGCTGACCATGCCGCTGACGGAGCGAATTTCCCGCCATGCCGAAATGATGGAGACGATCCGGAATAACGATATAAATCACTGGCAGGCGCGTTTTATTCAGGATCTACGCGAAATAGCCCCGCAAAGTCACGAAGGCTATCTGCAAAAAAAGATCGCGACCTTCCCTAAACTCGCCTGATATTCCTCTGGGGGGGTTAAGCCCCCCCAAGCGGCACTAACAGCACGTCAACCTGGCTTGAGGCGATAATAGATTTTGCCGCGCAGCTAGCCCTTGATATAAAGCTGTGGTTATGGTTCCCGCAAATCACTAAATCAATTTTCTGCTTGCGGCACATATCAAGAATATGGGCATTCAGTTCCCCCGTCGCAATAACGGTTTCATCAATGGGGTACTCTGCTTTTTCGACAAGCTCTCGCAGAAACTGCTGCGTTTCCTCCTGCAAAACCTCACGAATATCTTCCAGCATCGGGGCCGCCAGTTGATTGTACATCTCGGGCTCGGCCGCGAGGGTAATGAGGCTGATGCGCGCATTATGCGGCCGGGCGATGGAAACGGCCCGGGCGACAAGCTGGTGGCTTTCGGGGGAAACGGCAACAGAAACAAGAAGATGGGAGTAACTCATGGCGCACTCCTTAGATGTCTGACAGACAGCGTTTCATCACCATTACCGCGAATTTCCTGGTTTCGCAAGACTTGAATACGACATTAGTGTGAAGCTTATCATAATTATTCATTAATTATTCTTATAAGAAGAATAACTGATAAATGCGCCTAAATGAAAAAAATTAACAACTTAACGTAAGTCACACAAATCTTCGCTTTCGCTATTAAATCATTCTAACAAGTTATAAACGCATTTCGAATGATCACGCAATGAAACAAATTTTTTGCCAGAAATGCATAACTCTATGTTTTATCGAAGTAATCAAAATGTGTCCCTGACGCATACGCGATGTAAACGATTGCCGATACTGCACGCACGGGTAAAAGCACATTGCGTGCCACTTATTCTCACGCTTATGCATGAGTATTCGTCGATTAAGAATACAAAACAGTGCCGATTGATTAAAAAATGAGCAAATTAGAAGTCATACTGATGGATTTATGGGTAACATTCACTTAAATTGTGTGACGTGGATCACATTTTTTTTAAATTTGAGGGTGGCTGCATTGTATGTGTCAAATCTGGCGAGTAGAGTTTGCGTCGAATTAGGAAAAATCTTAGTTATTTGTAAGAAATGATAAAACCTGTAAGAGATGTAACCGCGTTGCATCCCTTACGCGTTTGGATGAATACAAACCTAGATTCAACTATGCATTTAGCCTTTTCTTTTTTATACCGGGTGATTTCCCGGCGACATCACGGGGTGCGGTCTTTCCGCATAAAAATAATAGTTGGTTATTCGGGATGGGAACAATGCATACATCCGAGTTGCTAAAACATATCTATGACATCAATTTGTCATATTTACTGCTCGCGCAGCGTTTAATTAGTCAGGACAAAGCGTCCGCGATGTTTCGTCTGGGTATTAACGAAGAAATGGCAACCATGCTGGGTGGATTAACCCTCCCGCAGATGGTAAAACTGGCGGAAACGAATCAACTGGTGTGCCAGTTCCGTTTTGATAATCCGCAGACGATAACGCGTCTGACGCAGGAATCCCGCGTGGACGATCTGCAACAGATCCATACCGGTATCCTGCTCTCCACTCGCTTGCTTAGCGACATCAGTCAGCCTGATGACGCAGCCCGTAAGAAAAGGGCCTAGCAATGAGCGAAAAAAGCATTGTTCAGGAAGCGCGTGACATACAGCTGGCCATGGAGCTGATTACGCTGGGTGCTCGTTTACAAATGCTGGAAAGCGAGACTCAGCTGAGCCGTGGTCGCCTCATCAAACTGTATAAAGAGTTACGCGGTAGTCCCCCGCCGAAAGGCATGCTGCCGTTTTCTACGGACTGGTTTATGACCTGGGAGCAGAACATCCACGCTTCCATGTTCTGTAATGCCTGGCAGTATCTTCTCAAAACCGGTTTGTGTAGCGGCGTAGACGCCGTGATCAAAGCGTACAAACTTTACCTTGAACAATGCCCACAGCAGGAAGAAGGCCCTCTGCTGGCGCTGACCCGCGCATGGACGCTGGTGCGTTTTGTTGAGAGCGGAATGCTTGAACTGTCGCGCTGCAATTGCTGCGACGGCAATTTTATTACCCATGCTCATCAGCCTGCAGGCAGCTTCGCCTGTAGTTTATGTCAGCCGCCGTCCCGCGCAGTAAAAAGACGTAAACTTTCCCGGGATGCTGCCGATATTATTCCACAACTGCTGGATGAACAGATCGAACAAGCTGTTTAACCCGAACGTGTGGGCAAGATTCCAGCAGCGGTAAGTCATTACCGCTGCTTTTTTTTACCCCGCAAACGGTAAACGCTGCGAGCTGGACGTCCTTGCCATAGTCACTAGCGGAAGGATGATGTCGTGCTTATCTTATTAGGTTACCTGGTAGTTCTCGGTACAGTTTTCGGCGGTTACATGATGACCGGCGGGCACCTTGGAGCACTCTATCAACCGGCTGAACTTATTATCATCGGCGGCGCAGGGGTAGGGGCTTTTATCGTTGGCAACAACGGTAAATCGATCAAGGGCACGTTGAAGGCAATTCCATTGCTGTTCCGTCGCTCGAAATACACCAAAAGCATGTATATGGATCTGCTGGCGCTGCTCTATCGCCTGATGGCGAAGTCGCGTCAGCAGGGGATGTTCTCGCTTGAACGGGATATCGAAAACCCGAAAGAGAGCGAAATTTTTGCCAGCTATCCGCGCATTCTGGCGGACGCCATGATGCTGGATTTCATCGTCGATTACCTGCGTCTCATCATCAGCGGCAACATGAATACCTTCGAAATCGAAGCGCTGATGGACGAAGAGATCGAAACCCACGAAAGCGAATCTGAAGTGCCGGCCAACAGCCTGGCGCTGGTTGGCGACTCCCTTCCGGCGTTTGGTATCGTGGCGGCGGTCATGGGGGTGGTACACGCCCTGGCCTCGGCGGACCGTCCGGCGGCTGAACTGGGCGCGCTGATTGCCCATGCGATGGTGGGCACCTTCCTCGGTATTTTGCTGGCTTATGGTTTTATCTCTCCGCTGGCAAGCGTGCTGCGCCAGAAAAGCGCGGAAACCACCAAAATGATGCAGTGCGTGAAGATCACGCTGCTCTCTAACCTCAACGGTTACGCGCCACCGATCGCGGTTGAATTTGGCCGTAAAACGCTTTACTCCAGCGAGCGTCCGTCGTTTATCGAGCTTGAAGAACACGTGCGCGCGGTGAAAAACCCAAACCAACAGACGACAACTGAGGACGCATGAAAAACCAGTCCCATCCGATCGTCATTGTCAAAAAACGCAAGCACAAGGGCGGCGGGCACGGTTCCCACGGCTCCTGGAAAATCGCGTACGCCGACTTTATGACCGCAATGATGGCGTTCTTTCTGGTGATGTGGCTGATCTCCATCTCCAGCCCGAAGGAGCTTATCCAGATTGCCGAATATTTCCGTACCCCGCTGGCGACGGCGGTGACCGGTGGGCCGCGTATCTCTAACAGCGAAAGCCCGATCCCTGGCGGCGGCGATGATTACACCCAGCAGAAGGGTGAGGTGAAAAAAGAGCCGAACATCGACGAGCTGAAACGCAAGATGGAGCAGGCGCGTCTGAAAAAACTGCGTGGCGATCTCGACCAGCTGATTGAAGCGGATCCTAAACTGCGCGCGCTGCGGCCGCACCTGAAAATCGATCTGGTCCAGGAAGGGCTGCGTATTCAGATTATCGACAGCCAGAACCGCCCGATGTTTAAAACCGGGAGTGCGGAAGTTGAGCCGTACATGCGCGATATTTTACGCGCCATTGCGCCGGTGCTGAACGGTATTCCTAACCGAATCAGCCTGTCGGGCCACACGGATGACTTCCCGTACGCCAGTGGGGAGAAGGGATACAGCAACTGGGAGCTTTCTGCCGATCGTGCCAACGCCTCGCGTCGCGAGCTGGTGGCAGGTGGGCTTGATGATGGCAAGGTACTGCGCGTGGTCGGCATGGCAGCAACCATGCGGGTCTCCGACCGCGGGCCGGATGACGCCATCAACCGTCGTATCAGTCTTTTAGTGCTGAACCAGCAGGCGGAGCAGGCCATCCTGCACGAAAACGCCGAAAGTCAGAATGAGTCACTGGACGATTTAAAACAGCCTGGGGCCGTCCCTGCGGCTGCCGTTCCAACATCGCCACCAGCCAATCCGAGGTGATAGCGTGAGCATGGATATTAGCGATTTTTACCAGACATTCTTTGATGAAGCCGACGAACTGTTGGCGGATATGGAGCAACATTTGCTCGATCTGGTGCCCGAAGCACCGGACTCCGAGCAGCTCAATGCCATCTTCCGCGCGGCGCATTCTATTAAAGGCGGAGCCGGAACGTTTGGATTTACCATCCTGCAGGAAACGACCCATTTAATGGAAAACCTGCTTGATGAAGCACGACGCGGTGAGATGCAGCTCAATACCGACATTATCAACCTGTTTTTGGAAACCAAAGATATTATGCAGGAACAGCTCGACGCCTATAAAAGTTCGGCAGAGCCTGATGCCGCCAGCTTTGAATACATCTGCAATGCGCTGCGCCAGCTCGCCCTGGAAGCAAAAGGTGAGGTCGCTGCAGCCGTTGTCCCTGCGGCAAAGCTGAGCGTTGTCGATGCGGTTGCTGCTGAAGAGGCTGCGCCAGCCGCTGCGCAAGCGGGCAAGCTGCGCGTTGTGCTGTCACGCCTGAAAGAGAGCGAAGTTAACCTGCTGGAAGAAGAGCTGGGTAACCTGGCGAAATTAAGTAACGTAGTGAAAGGCAAAGACAGCCTCGCAGCGACCCTCGATGACGGTATCAGTCAGGACGATATCGTGGCGGTGCTGTGCTTTGTCATTGAAGCCGACCAGATCGCCTTCGAAACGGAAGCCGCCGCGGTAGCAGCTCCGGCTGCAGAAGAAGAGGTTGCTGTCGTTGCCCAGGCCTCCGCACCAGCTGTGGCCCCAGCGGCCCCGGTGCTGAAGGCGGTGCCAAAAGAGGCCGCGGCGCCTGGCCGTGGTGAAAAACCGGCCGCGCGCTCCAGTGAGTCCACCAGCATCCGTGTCGCCGTTGAGAAGGTTGATCAGCTGATTAACCTGGTTGGCGAACTGGTGATCACCCAGTCCATGCTGGCGCAGCGTTCTAACGAACTGGACCCGGTCACGCACGGCGATCTGATCACCAGCATGGGCCAACTGCAGCGTAACGCCCGCGACCTGCAGGAATCGGTGATGTCCATCCGCATGATGCCGATGGAATATGTCTTCAGCCGCTTCCCACGCCTGGTGCGCGACCTTGCCAGCAAGCTGAATAAGCAGATTGAACTGACCCTGATGGGCAGCTCAACGGAGCTGGATAAGAGCCTGATCGAGCGCATCATCGACCCGTTAACGCACCTGGTGCGTAACAGCCTCGACCACGGTATTGAACTGCCGGAAAACCGCATTGCCGCCGGGAAATCTCCGGTCGGGAATCTGATCCTCTCTGCGGAACATCAGGGCGGGAACATCTGCATCGAAGTGACCGACGACGGCGCGGGCCTTAACCGCGAGCGCATCCTGGCGAAAGCCATTTCACAGGGGATGGCGGTGAATGAAAACATGACCGATGAAGAAGTGGGCATGCTGATCTTCGCGCCGGGCTTCTCGACCGCCGAGCAGGTGACGGACGTTTCCGGACGCGGCGTCGGCATGGACGTGGTGAAACGTAACATTCAGGAGATGGGCGGCCACGTTGAGATCCAGTCTAAACAGGGCTCCGGCACCACCATCCGCATCCTGCTCCCGCTGACGCTGGCGATCCTCGACGGCATGTCGGTCAAAGTCGCGGACGAAGTCTTCATTCTGCCGCTGAACGCGGTGATGGAATCCCTCCAGCCGCGTGAAGAAGATCTGCATCCGCTGGCGGGCGGCGAGCGCGTTCTCGAAGTGCGCGGTGAGTACCTGCCGCTGGTCGAACTGTGGAAAGTGTTCGAAGTGGACGGGGCGAAGACCGAGGCCACGCAGGGTATCGTGGTGATCCTGCAAAGCGCGGGCCGTCGCTACGCGCTGCTGGTCGATCAGCTGATTGGTCAGCACCAGGTGGTGGTGAAGAACCTCGAAAGCAACTACCGCAAGGTGCCGGGTATTTCTGCTGCCACCATTCTGGGGGATGGTAGCGTGGCGCTGATCGTCGACGTGTCGGCGCTTCAGGGATTAAATCGTGAACAACGTGTGGCGTACACAGCCGCCTGATTAAGTAGAAGGTAATAACATGACCGGTATGAGTAATGTAACGAAACTGGCGGGCGAGCCATCAGGGCAGGAGTTCCTGGTATTCACTTTGGGCGATGAGGAGTACGGCATCGATATCCTGAAAGTGCAGGAAATTCGTGGTTACGACCAGGTTACCCGCATCGCTAACACGCCAGCGTTTATTAAAGGCGTCACCAACCTGCGCGGCGTGATTGTGCCAATCGTGGATCTGCGCGTGAAGTTCAGCCAGGGTGACGTTGACTACAACGACAATACCGTCGTGATCGTCCTCAACCTGGGACAGCGCGTGGTGGGTATCGTGGTGGATGGCGTATCTGACGTGCTTTCCCTGACCTCTGACCAGATTCGTCCTGCGCCGGAGTTTGCGGTCACGCTGTCGACCGAATACCTGACCGGCCTGGGGGCGCTCGGCGAGCGTATGCTGATTCTGGTGAACATCGAAAAGCTGCTGAACAGCGAAGAGATGGCGCTGCTGGATATCGCCGCGAGTCACGTAGCCTAAAACAAAGCCGGGTGGCGCTGACGCTTACCCGGCCTACGTGTCGAGCCATTTGTAGGCCGGGTAAGGCGAAGCCGCCACCCGGCTTTTTCATACCCTTACGCTTCCTGCTTTACCAGCTCAGCGTCCGCTTCCCGCGCACCTTCATTCTGCGACAGCATCGCGGTCGCAATGCCGTTCCCCAGCACGTTAATCGCGGAACGCCCCATATCCAGGAAGTGGTCGATACCCATCAGCAGCAGGATCCCCGCCACCGGAATGTTAAAGCTCGGGATCGTCGCGGCCAGCACCACCAGCGAAGAACGCGGCACGCCCGCAATGCCTTTTGACGCCAGCATCAGGGTTAACATCAGCACCGTCACCTCAGAGAAGCTCAGGTGAATGTTGTACGCCTGCGCAATAAACATCGAGGCAAACGAGCAGTACACCATCGACCCCACGAGGTTGAAGGAGTAGCCAATCGGCAGAACGAAAGAGGCGATATTGCGCGAGCAGCCAAAGCGCTCCAGCTGCTCCAGCGTTTTAGGGTAGGCCGCTTCAGAACTGCTGGTGGTGAATGCGACCAGCACCGGATCTTTCAGCATGCTGACCAGGCGAAACACCTCTTTTTTCAGCACCATGTAACCCACGGCCAGCAGCACCATGCAGGTGAGAAGAATGGCAACGTAGTAGCCGCCAATAAAGGAGGCGTAGTTCAACAGGATGCCCAGACCCTGCGTGGCAATGACGGAGGAGATCGCCGCGAAGATGGCCAGCGGCGCAACGTACATCACGTAACCCGTTACCTTCAGCATGATATGGGAAACCACATCCAGTGCGGCCACCAGCGGCGCGTTGAATTTCTGCCCCAGCGACGCGCCGCCGATGCCGAAGAACATCGAGAACACCACTATCTGCAGGATCTCATTGTTCGACATCGCCCCCGCGATGCTGGTGGGAATGGTGTGAGACAGGAACGCTTTCAGCGTCATCCCGCCCACGGCCAGACCGGTATCCACCGCCTCGGTTGGAACGGTCAGGTTCAGGCCGCTTCCCGGACGCTCCAGCGTGACGATAAACAGTCCGACCAGAATAGAAAGCACGGATGAACTGATGAACCATACCATCGCTTTGCCGCCCACCCGGCCTATGGTGGAGGTTTCTCCCAGCTTCATAATGCCTACGGTCAGCGTGCTGAAGACCAGCGGCGCAATAACCATTTTGATCAGACGGAGGAAAATATCGGTCAGAAGGGTAATATTATCCGACCAGGCTTTGATGGCATCCGCAGATGCGTACTCGTGAATTGCCGCCCCTGAAAGAATACCCGCCAGCATGAATATCACGATGAAGAGTGTAAGTTTGTTTGCACTTGCCACGAAAAAAGACCCTCTATGCGCTATCAGATGTCGCCCGCGCCGATACATATAAATTTTTTATTACTGCGCGGGAAAATATTCGGCACATAAATTGACGCAAAGCGTAGGGGGTTACAACAAGTTTTTAAGTTTTATTGATTTTGTTGTTGGTGGCATAACGATATATTGTGATGGTGATCACACTATAAGGGATATATTCTCTTCTAAAAAAAATAAAAATGCGGCCAAAATAATTTTAATTCATTGTTATTTATAAGAATATTAAGTCAATAGGACTCAAGGATTATGCGTTTTGGGGCGGGTGGTGGAAGCGATATCCGTAAACTAAATTCTCATTAACCCCTCTCAGAGGAACCTTAAGCGGGGCTAACATCTTGAACAGCATAAATAAAATGTGGCAAGGGAACGCGTTTGACTTCCGGAGGGTGGAAAATGAAAAGAAAACGCCTTTTAATCTGCGCTGGCGCGTTACTGGCGGCGACAACGGTACATCCTGCGCTGGCCGTGACCAGCAGCGGCACCATCGGTGCGACGCTGACCCTCACAAACGGGTGTCTGATTAACGGATCGCCCACGCAAAACGGTATTAACTTCGGGACACTCGATTTTGGTACCCATCCCGCCACGTTTTCCACGCTGACCACCCAGCTCACCGGCGCCAGCGGCGGGAATACGTTCACCATTCAGTGCACCACCGCCAGCTATACGGTGGCGATCACCGGCAACACTAACTCCACCGCACCCGGTACCGTGGTCGGCACGTCGGGCACGCCTGCGCGCTATCTGATCAATACCGCCAATGCGGCGCAGGGCGTGGCTTACAGTCTGTACAGTGACAGCGGATTTAACAACGTCATCGCCAACAACGCGGCGCTGCCGGTCGCGTCGACGGCGGGCGGGGTCAATAGCTACACCCTTTACGGGCGCATCACCGGCGGTGGTAACAGCGTCACGGTGGTGCCGGGCACTTATACCGACACGATCAACGTCAGCGTCACCTACTAGCTCCAGCCATGAAGGCCTCCTTTTTAAGTCTGCGCGCTTGCGCAGAGGGGATCGTGCAGCCTTTTTTTGCGCTAGCGCTGGGGCTGACCCTGGTTTCCGGGGCCGGCGCGGTGACGTCGCAGTCGTTTAAGGTGAGCGCGACCGTCGTGCCGGGATGTTCTGTCACGACGGGGACCGGCGGGATCTTCGGGACGCTGGATTTTGGGACCCATACCGGCGTGGAGAGTGCCCCGGTCAGCACCAGCTTTGTGCCCAACGGGGCGCTGTCCATCGCCTGCACGCCGGGCGTGGCGCTGAGCATGAGCATCAACGGCGGGCAAAACTACGCCTCGGTGCGCCGCATGACGCGTTCAGGCGGCACCGACGTGGTGGGCTACCGGCTTTACAGCAGCAGTTCACTGGCGGCGAACAGTGAGATTGGGGTCAACCAGGCCATCCCGGTGACCTACACCAACAGCAACAATATTGCACTACCACTTTTTGGCGTAGCGCTGCTGACGGGATTTAGCCCGGCAGGCACCTATTCCGATCAGCTCACCGTGACCTTGTCATGGTGAAAAAGGGAGAACATTCGATGAAGCCACTATTCAGGCATTGGTACCTGGTGAGTATGTTGGGCGTGACCGCCATGGCGGCAGGACAGGCGCAAGCGGCGGCGACCATTCTGTTATGGCCCATCGATCCGTGGCTGTCGGCCGACAGCAAAGCGACTGAATTGTGGATCCAGAATCAGGGAAACAGTGCCACAACGATGCAGGTGCGCATTGTGCGCTGGAAGCAGGAGGGGGGCTTTGAGCGCTATACCGCCCAGCAGGACGTGGTCGCCAGCCCGCCCATCGTCACCATCGGCAAAGGCAGTAAACAGCTGATCCGCCTGATCAAACAGGGTACGGTTCCGATGGGCGTTGAACAAGCCTATCGCATTATCGTGGATGAAATTCCCCAGCCGGACGCGAAGGCCGACCCCGCCATCGGCCTTAAACTGCAGATGCGCTATTCCATACCCCTGTTCGTTTACGGACAGGGGATACCGACAATAAAAGAGGGGGCGCATCATGCCCTCGTGGATACCCGTAACCTGAGCTGGCGCGTCACGCAGGTGGCGGGCCAGCCTGCCATTGAAGTCCGCAATCAGGGCGATGTTCACGTCAGGCTCAGCCAGGTGGCGCTGGAGCAGGGGGGACAAAAGCGCATGATTGCGGATGGCCTGCTGGGCTATGTGCTGCCGGGCAGCACCCGCAGCTGGCCGATTCCGGCCGGGATCCGCCAGCCCAGCCAGATCAGCGCGCAGATTAATGCCAGGGATGCACAATGGCAGTCGACGCCCGTCAACTGAAGCCCGCAATGATGATCCTGCTTTGCGTGAGTACCAGTACCTGGGCCGAACCGGGTGATGACAGCTTACCGCCGCCGCCGCAAGCGCAGGCGATAAACGGGGAGGCGGTTTTCCAGCTCGCCCTGGTACTGAACCACTACGACACCGGGCTGGTGGTTCCCGTGACGCAACGCGACGGCGCTTACTATATCTCCAGCGCCGATTTGCTGCGCGCCGGGCTTCCGCCTGAACATGTGCCCAACGGCGACGTCAATCTCAGCACGCTTCCGGCGGTGCGGGTGGAGTACGACAGTCCCGCCCAGCGTCTGCTGCTGACCGTGCCCCGTGAGTGGATAACCTCCCGCGTCACCCCGTTTGGCGGCCAGCCGACGCAGAGTAAGCCTCACTATGGCAGAGGCGCGCTGCTCAATTACGATTTTTATACCAACCATACCGAGCACGTCGGCGGGCAGGCCTCGCTCTGGCATGAATTCCGCTACTTCAATGAAAACGGTTCATTCTCCTCCACCGGCTACGCCCGCGAAAATTTCACCGGCAACGACGGTCAGCAGGAGGGCTATGTCCGCTATGACACCACCCTGCTGGTGACCAACGAGGAGGACGCCACCACCTGGACCGCCGGGGATGTCATCAGCGATGCCCTGAGCTGGAGCAGCAGCGTCCGCATGGGCGGGATCAGCTATGGGCGTGATTTCTCCCTGCGTCCGGACCTGGTGACCTGGCCGCTGCCGGAATTTTCAGGTGAAGCGGCGGTGCCGACCTCGGTCGACCTCTTCATCAACGGCTACCGCTCCGGGTCCACGCAGCTGCAGCCCGGGCCGTTCACCCTGACGAACCTGCCCTACATTAACGGCGCCGGGGATGCGGTGCTGGTCACCACCGATGCGCTGGGGCGCCAGGTGAGTACCACGCTGCCGTTTTACGTCACCAGCGATCTGCTGAAAGAAGGGCTGAGCGATGGGGCCGTTACCCTGGGGAGCCTGCGGCGCAACTACGGCATTAAGAATTTTGACTACGGCCCGGCGGCGGGGAGCGGATCGTATCGCTACGGCCTGACGGACTGGCTGACGCTGGAGGGGCACGCCGAAGGCGCGGAGGAACTGGCGCTCGCCGGTGCGGGGACGGTGGTCAAGCTGGGGCGTTTTGGCGTGGTGAATACCTCCTACAGCCAGAGCCGGATGCGCGGAGATGACGGCGGGCAAATCAACTGGGGCTACCAGTACAGCACCAGCGAGTTCAGCCTCGCCACCCAGCATACCCGCCGCGATCGCGGCTTTGGTAACCTGGCCCTGTATGACCAGCCGACGGTGTACGACGAAAATGACCGCCCCATCGCCAGCTTTAGCCGCAATACCGATCAATATTCCCTGACCTTCAACCTGGGGGAATACGGCAACATCGGGGCGGCCTGGATCGGCGTGGAGAGCTTTGACAGCCAGAAAACCGAGCTGCTTAACCTCTCCTGGAGCCGAAATCTGTGGGGCTCCAGCAGCATTTACCTCGCCGCCAGCCGGGACCAGCAGCGGGGCGACTGGACGGTCGCGATGTCATTCCAGGTGCCGCTGGGCGAACGCGACAGCGCGGCGCTCACCGTGGAAAATACCCCGGATGCAGGCAGCACGCAGCGCATCAACTACAACCACTCGATGCCCTCCGACGGCGGCTTCAGCTGGAATATGGCGTGGGCGAACCAGTCGCGATCGAATAACTACCAGCAGGGAACGGTGGGCTGGCGCAATAACAATATCGAGCTGCAGGGGGGCGGGTACGGCGAGAAGGGCATGATGACCTGGTGGAGCGAAGCGATGGGCTCCCTGGTGCTGATGGACGGCGAACTGTTTGCGGCAAACAAAATCAACGATGCGTTTGTGGTCATCAGCACCGATGGCCAGCCGGATGTCCCCGTCAGCTATGAAAACCAGCCGGTTGGTAAAACCAACCGCAACGGGTATCTGCTGGTGAGCGGCGTCTCGGCCTATTACCCGGCAAGCTACAGTATTAATACCCTGAACCTGCCTGCCGACACCCGGCTGAAAGAGACCGAGCGGCGGGTGGCGATCCGCCGCCACAGCGGTTATCTGGTGGATTTCCCGATGGAACAGGAGCGGGTAGCGAGCGTCATCCTGCACGACGCGCAGGGGGAGGCCATTCCGGTGGGAAGCCAGGTTCGACGCGCCTCGCGCAGCAATGCGGTGGTGGGATATGACGGGATTGCCTGGCTGGAAAACCTCAGCGACGTCAATCTGCTCGACGTCACGACGCCGACAGGCAAACGCTGCAGGGCAACGCTGACCATCGGCGCGAACCCGGACCACAGGCTGCAAACCTACGGCCCGCTGGTCTGCCGGGAGGGGCCATGAAGCGCTGGGTGATGTTGCTCCTGCTGCTGCTCTCCGGCGGCAGCTGGGCGGCCTGTACCGTCAGCACGGTCAATGCGTCGTTCGGCAGCGTCACGTCGTTTGCGCTGAGCGGCTCCGGGGAGGTGGAGACCACCGGCACGCTGGTGGTGGCGTGTGATGCGATACTCAACCTGCTGACGAACGACTCGGTGACGCTGAACTACACCGCAGCAACGATATCGGCCAACAGTCGTGCGACCCTGAAACGCACCGATAATGCCGCCATCACGGACGTGATCCCCACCCGGCTGTGTGGACTTTCGGGTTGCGCGAGCAGCAGTGAGGTACAGATAAGTAAATCGTATACCTGGAGCGGAAATACCTTGCTGGGATTGCTCGGGTCAAAGCAGTACAACATTCCGCTCTATTTCCGCACCGTCGCCGGACAAAACGTCTCTGCCGGGCCGTATCAGGTGCAGTTAACCTTCAGCGTTAACTACAGCGTCTGTTCCGTGGGGGCGCTCGGTATTTGCACCATCAATCAAACGGGAACCGCGACGACCAGTATTCTGCTTAACCTAACCGTCACCAACGACTGCAGCGCCATGACCACGCCGGACGTCAACTTTAGCAGTGCGCCGCTGGTGCAAAATTTCCCCACGGTCTCGCAGGCGATTGCCGTCACCTGTACCAAAGGCAGTACCTATACCATCGGGATTAACAATGGTGCCAACGCGCTGAATAACGTGCGCCGGATGGTGAGCGGCAGTAACTACCTGAGTTATGACATCTATAAAGAAGCCACGACTAACCGCTGGGGCAGCAGCGGCAGCGAACGCTGGACCAGCGCGACCTCCTCGCTGGTCAGCGCCGACGGCCTGCTGCGTACCTATAACTACTCCGCCAAAGTTCTGACCAGTCAGGCCACGCCGCCCGCCGGCACCTACACCGATACGCTGATTGTTGACGTCGCGTTTTAACCCCGCGCTTTTCCCTTTCGCAAATGTAAAGTTCCTGTGGCCTGTGCCGATAACACCGTTAATAAATCTATGAGAAGGTGTTGTATGTTGAACCGTATCCGCGTTGTCACAATGCTAATGATGGTGCTGGTCATTTTCGCACTACTTCAGCTTATCTCCGGCGGGCTTTTTTTCTCGTCTTTAAAACAGAACCAGGACAGTTTCGCCGCCTCAAACGATCTCCGCCTGCAGCAGAGTGAGCTCACGTCGACGTGGGATCTGATGCTGCAAACGCGCATCAACCTGAGCCGCTCGTCCGCGCGCATGATGATGGATCCGAACAATCAGCAGAGCAGCGCGAAAAACGATCTGCTAAAAAATGCCCGGGCCACGCTGGCCGACGCGGCTAAACACTACGCCGCCTTCAGGCAAATCGCACCGCAGCCTGCTATGGCGCAGGTGAGCCAGAACATTGATGAAAAATACAGCGCCTACTATGCCGGGCTGACGGAGCTGATCCAGTTCCTGGAGAGCGGCAACATGGACGCCTACTTCGCACAGCCGACGCAGGGGATGCAAAATGCACTCGGCGCGGCGCTGGGGGAATACGCGAAGGCCAGCGGCGATCTGTATCACTCGGCCTTTACTGAAAGCCAGAATGACTACCGCTTTGCGAAATGGCAGATGGCGGTGTTGGCCCTGGCGCTGGTCATTGTGCTGTTCGCTGTGTGGTACGGCATTCGCCACATCCTGCTAAACCCTCTCGGCCGCGTGATTGCCCATATTCGCGAGATTGCCTCTGGCGATCTGACCAAAACGCTGACCGTTTCCGGACGTAACGAGATCACCGAGCTGGCCAACAGCGTCGACCACATGCAGCGTTCATTGATCGAGACCGTCGCCAACGTGCGTAACGGATCCGAGGCGATCTATACCGGCACCAGCGAAATCGCGATGGGGAATAACGATCTCTCATCTCGTACCGAGCAGCAGGCGTCGGCGCTGGAAGAGACGGCCGCCAGCATGGAGCAGCTCACCGCAACCGTGAAGCAGAACGCCGATAACGCCCGCCAGGCGTCTCAGCTGGCGGAAAGCGCCTCCGAAACCGCGCAGCGCGGCGGTCGCGTGGTGGATGGCGTGGTGAAAACCATGCACGAAATCGCCGACAGCTCGAAGAAAATCGCCGACATCATCAGCGTCATCGACGGCATTGCCTTCCAGACCAACATCCTCGCGCTCAACGCCGCCGTGGAAGCGGCGCGCGCGGGCGAACAGGGGCGCGGGTTTGCGGTGGTGGCCGGGGAGGTGCGCAACCTTGCCAGCCGCAGCGCCAACGCGGCAAAAGAGATTAAATCCCTGATTGAAGACTCCGTCTCCCGCGTGGATACCGGCTCCGTGCTGGTGGAGAGTGCCGGGGAGACCATGAATGACATCGTGAATGCCGTTACCCGCGTGACGGACATCATGGGTGAAATCGCCTCTGCGTCCGATGAGCAGAGTCGTGGAATCGACCAGGTTGCCCTGGCGGTATCGGAAATGGACCGCGTGACACAGCAAAACGCCGCCCTGGTGCAGGAGTCCGCTGCGGCGGCCGCTGCGCTGGAAGACCAGGCGAGCCGTCTGAAGATGGCCGTCTCGGCGTTTCGTCTCGCTTCACTTGCTGGAAATACGGTCACTGCGCAAGCTACGTACCGCGCGCCAGCCGCCGACACGGCGGTCACCCGCACGCGTGCTGCAACGACCGGACAAGATGAAAACTGGGAAACATTTTGACTGACAATTAAACCGCGGCTGCTTGCCGCTTGATGGGAGCGTGGATGTTAAATCGTATTCGTATCTCGACCACACTGTTTTTGATTCTGATCCTTTGCGGTGTGTTGCAGGTTGGCAGTAACGGGTTGTCTTTTTGGGCGTTTCGCGATGGCTATCAGAATTTGCAGGACGTTGAGGCGAGTAATCAGCAGCGCTCCGCACTGGCACAAACGCGTGCCGTGCTGTTGCAGGCAAGCACTGCGCTGAACAAGGCAGGAACCTTAACCGCGCTCAGCTATCCGCCGGATGACATTAAGGCGCTGATGGCAACGGCGCGCGACAGCCTGAAGCAGGCAGACGCACAGTTTAAGGCCTTCACGGCGCAGGCGGCCGACGGCGAGAAAGAGAAAGCGCTGAAGGCGGCCATGAAAAAGAACTTTGAGCAGTGGTACAGCGATCTGGACCACCAGGCGACCTGGCTTGAGAACAACCAGCTTTCGGACTTCATGACCGCTCCGGTCCAGGCATCTCAGGCGGCGTTTGACGGCAGCTTTGACGCATGGCAGCAGGATATCAATCAGTCTGTTCTGCGCGCCGGTGAAGCAAGCCGCACCAGCTATCACATGTCTGGCGTTATCTTTGCCGTCGTTGTGATTCTGGCGGGGCTGCTGACCGGCGGGGCGCTGCTCTGGGCGCGCAGAATGATTGTGCAGCCGCTGGCGATTATCAGCAGCCACTTCGACAGTATTGCGAAGGGGGATCTGGCGCGTCCGGTGGCGGTGTTTGGCAAAAACGAAATTTCGGCGATCTTTGCCAGCCTGAAGGCCATGCAGGGGTCGCTGCGGGAAACGGTATCCGACGTGCGTCAGGGCAGTTATGCCATGCATACGGGGATCTCAGAGATTGCGGCGGGGAATAACGATCTCTCGTCCCGCACCGAGCAGCAGGCGGCGTCGTTGGCGCAGACGGCGGCCAGTATGGAACAGCTGACCGCGACGGTAAGCCAGAACGCCGATAACGCGCGTCAGGCGTCTGACCTGTCAAAACAGGCGGCGCTGACGGCGAAGAGAGGGGGAGATCAGGCCTCTCACGTGGCCAGCACCATGCAGGAGATTGCCGCCAGCTCGCAGAAGATCGGCGACATCATCAGCGTGATTGACGGTATTGCGTTTCAGACCAACATCCTGGCGCTGAACGCCGCCGTGGAAGCGGCGCGCGCCGGCGAGCAGGGACGTGGGTTTGCGGTGGTGGCAGGTGAAGTGCGAAACCTGGCGAGCCGCAGCGCCAACGCGGCGAAAGAGATTAAGTCCCTCATTGAAGAGTCGGTCTCTCGCGTCCAGCATGGGTCTGCCCTGGTGGATACGGCGGCGCATACCATGCACGAGATCGTCACCTCCGTGACGCGGGTTAACGACATCATGGGCGAGATTGCCTCGGCGTCGGACGAACAGCGTCGCGGGATAGAGCAGGTGGCTCAGGCCGTTAGCCAGATGGATCAGGTGACGCAACAGAATGCCTCGTTAGTTGAGGAAGCGGCAGCGGCAACCGATCAGCTGGCCAGCCAGGCGGATCGTCTCACCGGGCTGGTCGCGGTATTTAATGTGAAAGAGCACGTTGAAGCAGTAACAGAAGTCGGGCGGTCGCAGGCCGTGCCAGTTGTATCCTGAATGTAATTAAGAAGGCGCTATGACATCACCAATGCCCCCTGGGCAAACGTCATTATTGTTGCAGATGACACAGCGCCTCGCGCTGTCCGACGCGCATTTTCGTCGGATATGTCAGTTAATCTACCAGCGTGCGGGGATCGTGCTTGCGGATCATAAGCGGGACATGGTCTACAACCGACTGGTGCGGCGCTTGCGTACGCTGGGGCTGGATGATTTTGGCCGCTATCTGAGCATGCTCGAAGCGAACCAGAACAGCGCGGAGTGGCAGGCTTTTATTAACTCACTCACGACCAACCTGACGGCCTTTTTCCGTGAAGCCCACCACTTTCCGGTTCTGGCCGAGCACGCGCGCCGTCGCACCGGGGAGTATCGCGTATGGAGTGCGGCCGCCTCAACGGGCGAAGAGCCGTACTCGCTGGCGATCACCCTTGCAGACACGCTGGGCATGGCGCCGGGACGCTGGAAAGTCTACGCCAGCGATATCGACACCGAGGTGCTGGAGAAGGCGCGTAACGGCGTGTATCGCCAGGACGAGCTGAAAACGCTGTCGCCGCAGCAGCTGCAGCGTTACTTCATGCGCGGTACGGGGCCGCATGAAGGCCTGGTTCGCGTACGCCAGGAGCTGGCGAACTGCGTCGAATTCGCGCCCGTTAACCTGCTCGATAAGCAGTACAACGTGCCGGGGCCTTTCGACGCCATTTTTTGCCGTAACGTCATGATCTATTTTGATAAAACGACGCAACAGGACATTCTGCGTCGGTTTGTTCCGTTGCTCAAGCCTGACGGTTTACTGTTTGCCGGGCATTCGGAAAACTTCAGCAACCTCGCGCGTGAGTTTAGCCTGCGTGGGCAAACGGTATATGCGCTGAGTAAGGAAAAAGCATGAGTAAAATCAGGGTATTGTCTGTCGATGATTCAGCGCTGATGCGTCAGATCATGACTGAAATCATCAATAGCCACAGCGACATGGAGATGGTGGCCACTGCGCCGGATCCGCTGGTAGCGCGGGATTTAATTAAAAAATATAACCCCGACGTGCTAACGCTGGATGTCGAGATGCCGCGCATGGATGGCATAGATTTCCTTGAGAAATTGATGCGCCTGCGTCCCATGCCGGTGGTGATGGTCTCCTCCCTGACCGGGAAAGGTTCGGAAATCACTCTGCGCGCGCTGGAGCTGGGGGCGGTGGATTTTGTCACCAAACCGCAGCTCGGCATTCGCGAGGGGATGCTGGCGTACAGCGAGATGATCGCCGAGAAAATTCGCACCGCCTCGCGCGCGAAGCTCGCGGCCCACAAGCCGATGGCCGCGCCGGCAACCCTGAAGGCCGGACCGTTACTCAGCTCGGAAAAACTGCTGGTTATTGGGGCGTCAACCGGAGGAACAGAGGCAATTCGCCATGTACTCCAGCCATTGCCGCTTTCAAGTCCGGGTATTCTGATCACGCAGCATATGCCGCCTGGCTTTACCCGCTCCTTCGCCGAACGTCTGAACAAGCTGTGCCAGATCAGCGTGAAAGAGGCGGAAGACGGCGAGCGCGTGCTGCCGGGACATGCGTATATCGCGCCGGGGGACAAGCATATGGAGCTGGCGCGCAGCGGCGCTAACTATCAAATCAAAATTCATGACGGACCGCCGGTTAACCGGCACCGTCCGTCGGTGGATGTGCTGTTTCATTCGGTGGCGAAACATGCGGGGCGCAACGCCGTTGGGGTGATCCTGACGGGGATGGGCAACGACGGTGCCGCCGGAATGCTTGCAATGCACCAGGCTGGCGCCTGGACGATTGCGCAGAATGAAGCAAGTTGTGTGGTGTTCGGCATGCCGCGCGAGGCCATCAATATGGGTGGCGTGAGCGAAGTGGTCGATCTTAGCCAGGTAAGCCAGCAGATGCTGGCGAAAATCAGTGCCGGACAGGCAATACGTATTTGACTCAGGAGTATTATTTTATGGCGGATAAAGAGCTTAAGTTTTTGGTTGTGGATGACTTTTCCACCATGCGTCGCATTGTGCGCAACCTGCTGAAAGAGTTGGGCTTCAACAACGTTGAAGAAGCAGAAGACGGCGTGGATGCGCTGAACAAACTGCAGGCTGGCGGGTTTGGTTTTGTCATCTCCGACTGGAACATGCCGAATATGGACGGTCTGGAGCTACTGAAAACTATTCGTGCGGACGCGGGCATGGCGTCTTTGCCGGTGCTGATGGTCACTGCAGAAGCGAAAAAAGAGAACATCATTGCCGCTGCACAGGCGGGCGCAAGCGGCTACGTGGTGAAGCCATTCACCGCAGCGACCCTGGAAGAGAAGCTCGGTAAGATCTTCGAGAAACTCGGCATGTGAGGTGTTGGTGATGATGCAACCTGCAATGAAACCCGTTGAAGAACACTCGCCGAGCGACATCATCGTCCGCATCGGCAGCCTGACGCGCATGCTGCGTGACAGCCTGCGTGAACTGGGGCTGGATCAGGCCATTGCCGAAGCGGCGGAAGCGATCCCGGACGCCCGCGACCGTCTGGACTACGTTGTGCAGATGACCGCTCAGGCAGCTGAACGTGCGCTGAACAGCGTTGAAGCCTCACAGCCGCATCAGGATGCGATGGAAAAGGGCGCGAAAGCCCTGACCCAACGCTGGGATGAGTGGTTTGAGAACCCCATCGAGCTGGCGGATGCCCGCGAACTGGTGACTGACACCCGTCAGTTCCTGGGGGATGTGCCGGGCCACACCAGCTTCACCAACGCCCAGCTGCTGGACATTATGATGGCGCAGGATTTCCAGGATCTGACCGGTCAGGTCATCAAGCGCATGATGGATGTGATTCAGGAGATTGAGCGCCAGCTGCTGATGGTGCTGCTGGAGAACATCCCGGAACCGGCTGCCCGTCCAAAACGCGAGAACGAAAGCCTGCTCAATGGCCCACAGCTCGACGCCAGCAAGGCGGGCGTCGTGGCAAGCCAGGATCAGGTGGACGACCTGCTGGACAGCCTCGGCTTCTGATTGTCCATTCCGCCTCAGGGGGGTTACGCCGCCTGAGGCGGTTTACGACAAAATCACCGAAAAGAGCCCGAATAAACGGGCTTTTCCCGCCATTGGATTTCCGCTGCGCTGGCATGATACCCGTGACGTAATGGGCTGAGCATGCACTGTGGCAGAAGAGAACGACGACAAAACGGAAGCCCCCACACCCCACCGACTAGAAAAGGCGCGTGAGGAAGGGCAGATCCCCCGATCCCGAGAATTGACCTCCCTGCTGATCCTTATCGTAGGCGTGTGCATTATCTGGTGGGGTGGGGAGTCGCTCGCCCGCAAGCTGGCGGGGATGCTCTCCACCGGCTTACGTTTTGACCACAGCATGGTCAACGACCCGAATCTGATCCTCAGCCAGATTATTCAGCTGATAAAAGGGGCCATGGTTGCGCTGCTGCCCCTGATTACCGGCGTGGTGCTGGTGGCGCTGGTCTCCCCGGTGATGCTGGGCGGGCTGGTCTTTAGCGGAAAATCGCTGCAACCTAAATTTTCAAAACTGAACCCGCTGCCGGGCATTGCGAAAATGTTCTCGGCGCAGACCGGGGCCGAGCTGCTCAAGGCTATTCTCAAATCGGTGCTGATGGGCAGTTCCGCAGGATTTTTCCTCTGGTACCACTGGCCCGAAATGATGCGCCTTATCAGCGAGTCGCCCCTTACCGCGATGAGCAATGCGCTGAACCTGGTTGGGCTTTGCGCGCTGCTGGTGGTGCTCAGCATTATTCCGATGGTGGGTTTTGACGTTATCTTCCAGCTCTATTCCCACTTCAAGAAACTGCGAATGTCACGTCAGGACATCCGCGACGAATATAAGCAGATGGAAGGTGACCCGCACGTGAAGGGGCGCATCCGGCAGATGCAGCGTGCCGCTGCCCGTCGCCGCATGATGGAAGATGTGCCGAAAGCGGACGTCATCGTTACCAACCCGACGCACTATTCCGTGGCGCTGCGCTATGACGAAAACAAAATGAGCGCGCCGAAAGTGGTGGCAAAAGGGGCGGGGCTGACTGCATTGCGCATCAGGGAAATTGGTACCGAAAATCGCGTGCCGATCCTGGAAGCGCCTCCGCTGGCGCGAGCCCTTTACCGCCACGCGGATATCGGACAACAGATCCCTGGACAGCTCTACGCCGCGGTGGCGGAAGTGCTGGCCTGGGTATGGCAGTTGAAGCGCTGGCGTCTGGCCGGCGGTCAACGGCCTGTCAAACCTGAGAACCTTCCGGTGCCTGCCGCGCTGGATTTTATGAACGAGAAGGACACTGATGGCTAATCTGGTGGCAATGTTGCGCCTGCCCGGCAACCTGAAATCGACCCAATGGCAGATCCTCGCCGGGCCGATCCTCATCCTGTTAATTCTGTCGATGATGGTACTGCCGCTCCCGGCGTTCATCCTCGATCTGCTTTTCACCTTCAATATTGCGCTGTCCATTATGGTGCTGCTGGTGGCGATGTTCACCCAGCGCACGCTGGAGTTCGCCGCGTTCCCGACTATTCTGCTGTTTACCACCTTGCTGCGGCTGGCGCTGAACGTGGCCTCCACGCGTATCATCCTGATGGAGGGCCACACCGGCGCGGCAGCGGCGGGTAAGGTGGTCGAGGCCTTCGGCCACTTCCTGGTGGGCGGGAACTTCGCTATCGGTATCGTGGTGTTCGTTATCCTCGTGATCATCAACTTTATGGTTATCACCAAAGGTGCAGGGCGTATTGCGGAAGTGGGCGCGCGCTTTGTGCTGGACGGGATGCCGGGCAAGCAGATGGCGATCGACGCCGATCTGAACGCCGGGCTTATCGCCGAAGATGAAGCGAAAAAGCGCCGCGCGGAAGTGACCCAGGAAGCGGACTTCTACGGCTCCATGGACGGTGCAAGTAAGTTTGTGCGCGGTGATGCCATCGCGGGCATCCTGATCATGGTGATTAACGTGGTCGGCGGCCTGCTGGTGGGGGTACTGCAGCACGGGATGGACATGGGCCATGCGGCGGAAAGCTATACGCTGCTGACCATTGGTGACGGTCTGGTCGCACAGATCCCGGCGCTGGTTATCTCCACTGCGGCGGGCGTTATCGTGACCCGCGTCAGTACCGATCAGGACGTTGGCGAGCAGATGGTGGGCCAGCTCTTCAGTAACCCGCGCGTGATGCTGCTGGCGGCTGCGGTGCTCGGGCTGCTCGGCCTGGTGCCGGGGATGCCAAACCTCGTGTTCCTGCTGTTTACGGCGGGGCTGCTGGGGCTGGCCTGGTGGATGCGTGGTCGTGAGACCAGGCCGGCTGCGGAACCGGTTCCGGTGAAAATGCCGGAGAACACCCAAGCCGTAGAAGCGACCTGGAACGACGTTCAACTGGAAGATTCCCTGGGAATGGAAGTGGGGTATCGCCTGATCCCGATGGTGGATTTCCAGCAGGATGGAGAGCTGCTTGGCCGCATCCGCAGCATCCGTAAAAAATTCGCCCAGGACATGGGCTTCCTGCCGCCAGTGGTGCATATCAAGGACAATATGGACCTGCCGCCTGCGCGCTATCGTATTCTGATGAAGGGTGTTGAAATTGGCAGCGGCGATGCTTACCCGGGACGCTGGCTGGCGATTAACCCTGGCACTGCAGCTGGCACGCTGCCGGGCGAGCAGACCGTCGATCCGGCCTTTGGCCTGGCGGCAATCTGGATTGAAAGCGCGCTGAAAGAGCAGGCACAAATTCAGGGTTATACGGTTGTCGAAGCCAGTACCGTGGTGGCAACCCACCTTAATCATCTGATTGGGCAATTCTCGGCCGAGCTGTTTGGCCGTCAGGAAGCGCAGCAGCTTCTCGATCGCGTGACGCAGGAGATGCCGAAGCTGACAGAAGACCTGGTGCCGGGCGTGCTGACGTTAACTACGCTGCACAAGGTGCTGCAAAACCTGCTTGAGGAAAAAGTGCCGATCCGCGATATGCGTACCATCCTGGAAACCCTTGCCGAGCATGCGCCGCTGCAGAGCGATCCGCACGAGCTGACGGCGGTGGTGCGCGTGGCGCTGGGGCGTGCGATCACCCAGCAGTGGTTCCCGGGGACCGGCGAAGTCCAGGTGATTGGACTCGATACGCCGCTTGAACGCCTGCTGCTGCAGGCCCTGCAGGGCGGCGGCGGCCTCGAGCCTGGCCTGGCGGATCGCCTGCTGGAGCAAACTCAGGAGGCGCTGGCGCGTCAGGAGATGCTGGGCGCGCCGCCGGTGCTGCTGGTCAACCACGCGCTGCGTCCGCTGCTGTCGCGCTTCCTGCGCCGCAGCCTGAATCAGCTTGTTGTGCTGTCGAATCTGGAGCTGTCGGATAACCGCCATATCCGCATGACGGCAACGATTGGAGGAAAATAATGAAATGGCTATGGATTTTGCTCTTCCCGCTGGCGGCTCAGGCTGCCGGGGAAGGGACCTGGCAGGCAAGCAGCATGGGCGTGACCCTCAGCAACCGGGGTGTCGCCATGTCTTCTAATCCGCTGTCGCCCTCTGAAACGGTTTCTGGTCAGATGGGAATGGTGGTGTGGAACTACAGGCTGATTGGCCCAACGCCAGCCGGACTGCGGGTGCGCCTCTGCTCACAGACCCGCTGCACGGAAATCGACGGCGAAAATGGCACAACGCAGGCGTTCAACGGAGTGCCGGCCATTGAACCTTTACGTTTTATCTGGGAAGTGCCGGGCGGAGGACGTTTGATCCCGGCGCTGAAGGTGCAGAGCAATTCTGTCATCGTCAACTACCGCTAGCTGCCTGCCTTTGTCACCAGCCATCAGTCAATTCTGATGGCTGTCTCGCAAAATTGACCTCACCTTTTGATGCAACAGAAACGCTGTTTTATAAATTAGTGACACGCGTGACGCAACTCTTTGCATTTTTGCCATTTACCCTGCCCGTGATGGCAGAAACAGAAAGGTATCAGGACGTCGTTGCATTTACTGTAGCCGTGTAAAAACTCCCCGATGAGCCTTACTTGCAGGGAGTCTCCCAAATTTGCTTAGGGTTGACGGCAATGAAAACACGTAAAATTGGACTCGCAAATTATCTTGCTTACGGGGCAGGCGATTTTCTCGGGGCCGGTACGACCGCCCTGACGGCGGCCTGGCTTTTGTATTTTTATACCACCTTCTGTGGACTCACACCGATTGAAGCAACCTTCATCTTTGCCGCTGCGAGGGTGCTGGATGCTGTTGTCAGCCCGTTAATGGGCTTTTTGACGGATAACTTCGGTACGACCTGGCCTGGAAAGCGCTTTGGTCGCCGTAAGTTCTTTATCCTGCTAGGCATTCCGTGCGTGTTCAGCTACTCGTTGATGTGGGTAGGGGACATGAATTTCTGGTACTACCTGCTGACCTATCTGGTGTTTGATATTGTCTACACCATGATTCTGGTGCCTTACGAGACGCTGGTGCCGGAAATGACCGACGACTTCAAACAGAAAACCAAGTTCTCCGGGGCGCGTATTTCTATGGCGCAGATGTCAGCGATTCTGGCCTCCTTCCTGCCGGGGATCCTGCTCACCCACTTCGGTAAAGACAACGCCATCTCATTCTTTTACGCAAGCCTGGTTTTCTCCGTGCTGTGCGCCCTGATGCTTACCTTTGTCTGGTTCTTTACCTGGGAGCGCCCGCGTGAGGAGTGGTCTGAAGCGGCGCTGCGTGCCGAAGAAGAGAAGAAGAAACTGACGCTGGGGCAAAGCATCAATCGTCTATTTGTCGAATTAAGCTCTACGCTGCGCATCAAGATTTTCCGCCAGCATCTCGGCATGTACCTCGGCGGCTACATCGCACAGGACGTATTTAACGCAGTCTTCACCTACTACGTGGTGTTTGTGCTGATGCAGGAAGCGTCAATGGCGTCCAACCTGCTGGGCACGATGGCTATCTTCCAGTTCCTCGCCGTGATCGGGATGATCCCGCTGTGTATTCGCTTCGGACCTGCGCCGTCCTACCGCATGGTGGTGGTGCTGTTTGGCCTGGCGTCTCTCTCTTACGCCATGCTCTATTACGCCGATCTGAGCGACGTCTACGCTCTGCTGTTACTGATCTCTGCGGTGGCTGGGCTGGGTCGCGGCGGTATTAACTACGTGCCATGGAATACCTATACCTACATTGCTGACGTGGATGAAGCGATCACCGGCCAGCGCCGGGAAGGGATTTTCGCCGGCATCATGACCCTGACCCGTAAGGCGTCACAGGCCGGTGCGGTGATGCTGGTGGGCATCGTGATGCAAATGTCCGGCTTTGTCAGCGGTCAGAAGGTACAGCCTGCTGAAGTGAGCCACACCATTCTGCTGATCCTGAGCGTGGGCACCATCCTGGTGCTGTTCTGCGGTTTCCTCGTTTCCCTGCGCTTCAGGCTTAATTTGCAGACCCACCGCACGCTGCGCGAGGAGACCGCGAAAATGCGTGAGTGTGGTCATGCGATGCCGGAGTCAGCGACGCCACACGCCCGCGCCACCGTCGAGATGCTGGCCGGTATGCCTTATGAGTCACTGTGGGGCAATAACAACATCGGTTATCTGAATCGCAATAAGCCAGCTGCATCTTCGCTGAAGGATCGCGCGGTACTCAATTCGACATACAACAGAGGTTAAGATGATGAAAGTTTGGCCTGTCAAACATAGCCCGCTATTGCGTCAGCCAGAGCGCTTTATCGCCCGGGACGAGCTGAAATCGCTGATTCAAAAAGTGACGCACAACCTGGTCAATATCCACGATAAAACGGGTGAATTTTTGCTGCGGCTGGACGACGGGCGCGTGATCGACACCAAAGGCTGGGCCGGATGGGAGTGGACGCACGGCGTCGGCCTGTATGGCATCTGGCAGTACTACTGCCAGACCGGTGACGAAGGGATGCGCAACATTATCGACAGCTGGTTTGCCGACCGCTTTGCGGAAGGCGCCACCACCAAAAACGTCAATACGATGTCGCCGTTTCTGACGCTGGCCTATCGCTACGAAGAGAGCAAAAACCCGGCCTGGCTGCCGTGGCTGGAAAGCTGGGCGGAGTGGGCGATGAATGAGATGCCACGCACCGAACACGGCGGTATGCAGCACATCACGCTGGCGGAAGAGAATCATCAGCAGATGTGGGACGACACGCTGATGATGACGGTGCTGCCGCTGGCGAAAATCGGCAGGCTGCTGAATAAGCCGGAGTACGTAGAGGAGGCGATCTATCAGTTCCTGCTCCACGTGCAGAACCTGATGGACCGGGAGACGGGGCTGTGGTTCCACGGCTGGAGCTACGACGGCAATCATAACTTTGCCCGGGCCCGCTGGGCGCGCGGCAACAGCTGGCTGACCATCGTGATCCCGGACTTCCTTGAGCTGGTGGATCTGCCGGAAAACAACGCCGTGCGCCGTTATCTGGTGCAGGTGCTGAAGGCGCAGGTTGCCGCGCTGGCAAAATGTCAGGACGAAAGCGGGTTGTGGCATACGCTGCTGGACGATCCGAACTCGTACCTGGAAGCATCCGCCACGGCAGGGTTTGCCTACGGGATCCTGAAAGCGGTGCGGAAGCGCTATGTTGAGCCTGAATATGCTGACGTTGCTGAAAAAGCGATTCGCGGCATCGTGAAAAATATCTCGCCGGAAGGGGAGCTGCTGCAAACGTCGTTCGGGACGGGAATGGGCAGCGATCTTGAGTTTTATCGCCAGATCCCGCTGACGTCGATGCCGTATGGCCAGGCGATGGCGATTCTCTGTCTGACAGAGTATTTGCGGAAATACTTCTGATAATAAAAAACCCGGCGTTTGCCGGGTTTCTTTTTTACATACGTTCTACGGTTTCGATACCCAGGGTATCCAGACCCAGCTTCAGAGTCTTCGCCGTCAGCTGAGCCAGCTTCAGGCGGCTGTTACGCACCGATTCATTTTCTGCAGACAGAATAGGGCAGTGCTCGTAGAAGCCGGAGAACAGACCCGCCAGATCGTACAGGTAAGCACACATCACGTGCGGCGTGCCGTCACGCGCGACAACCGTCAGCGTCTCTTCGAACTGCAGCAGACGCGCCGCCAGCTGTGCTTCACGATCCTCCGTGATGGTCACTGTAGCATTCGCCAGCACGCTTTCATCAATGTTCGCCTTGCGGAACACGGAGAGCACGCGGGTATAGGCGTACTGCATGTACGGCGCCGTGTTGCCTTCAAACGCCAGCATGTTGTCCCAGTCGAAGATGTAGTCGGTGGTGCGGTTCTTGGAAAGATCCGCGTATTTCACCGCGCCGATACCGACGGCGTTGGCCAGTTTTTCCAGTTCGTCAGCAGGCATGTCCGGGTTCTTCTCCGCCACCAGGCGACGGGCGCGCTCCAGCGCTTCGTCCAGCAGATCGGAAAGCTTCACGGTACCGCCCGCGCGGGTTTTGAACGGCTTGCCGTCTTTACCCAGCATCATGCCGAACATGTGGTGTTCCAGCGGCACGCAGTCCGGCACGTAACCGGCTTTACGCACGATAGTCCACGCCTGCATCAGGTGCTGGTGCTGACGGGAGTCGATGTAGTACAGCACGCGGTCGGCGTGCAGGGTTTCGTAACGGTATTTCGCACACGCGATGTCCGTGGTGGTGTAGAGATAGCCGCCATCCTTTTTCTGGATAATCACGCCCATCGGTTCGCCTTCCTTGTTTTTGTACTCATCAAGGAACACTACCGTTGCGCCTTCGCTCTCCACCGCCAGGTTTTTGGCCTTCAGGTCCGCCACAATGCCTGGCAGCATCGGGTTATACAGGCTTTCACCCATCACGTCGTCGCGGGTCAGGGTCACGTTCAGACGGTTATAGGTAAGCTGGTTCTGGGACATGGTGATGTCAACCAGCTTGCGCCACATCTCGAGGAAGTATTGATCCCCGCCCTGCAGCTTCACCACGTAGCTGCGTGCGCGCTCGGCAAAGGCTTCGTCTTCGTCATAGTGCTTTTTGGCTTCGCGGTAGAACCCTTCCAGGTCCGCCAGCGCCATTTCACCCGCGTTTTCCTGCTGCTGTTTTTCCAGGTAAGCAATCAGCATGCCGAACTGGGTGCCCCAGTCGCCCACGTGGTTCGCGCGGATCACCTTGTGACCGAGGAACTCAAGGGTGCGTACCGCGGCGTCACCGATGATGGTGGAGCGCAGGTGGCCTACGTGCATCTCCTTCGCCACGTTCGGGGCAGAGTAGTCGACCACCACGGTCTGCGCTTCCGGCTGGGAAACGCCCAGACGGTCAGACTTCAGCGCCGCGTCAACGTGGCTCGCCAGGAACGCAGGCTCAAGGAAAATATTGATAAAGCCCGGACCAGCAATTTCGGTTTTGCTGGCAATGCCGGAGAGATCCAGATGCGTCAGTACCTGCTCAGCGAGCTGTCGCGGCGGCATGCCCAGTTTTTTAGCCACTGCCATCACGCCATTAGCCTGATAGTCGCCAAACTGTACTTTTGCTGACTGACGAACCTGCGGTTCGCAATCCGCAGGTGCGCCTGCGGCAATCAGTGCCTGACTGACTTTTTCGGAGAGAAGAGCCTGAATATTCACCTGGATACCTTACGTTTTTGATGCGGGCTTACAACCGCCCGCGCCAGTTAAAGAATTTAGGGCGGGAGTATACTGCAAATGCCTTCTGGCGTCAGCATTGCGGGGCCCGAAGATTGCTCAGAATCCAGGCTAAGAAAGCGTGCATAACCATGCAGTCATAAAAAGCCGGATTCAGCGGTTGGTCAAAACGGGGCAACGGAGTAAATTAGCGGCTTTGCGACACGAAAAGAGACTGACTTATGGCGAACTGGCAATCCATTGACGAACTGCATGATATTTCCGCAGATTTACCTCGCTTCACAAAGGCGTTCACAGAACTTGCCACCCGTCTTGGTCTGGATATCGTGCCGCTTGCGGCGGATCACATTTCCTTGCGCTGCCACCAGAATGCCACCGCCGAGCGCTGGCGTCGCGGGTTTGAACAGTGTGGCGAGTTGCTTTCTGAGAACATCATCAATGGACGCCCCATTTGTCTGTTCAAACTGCATGAGCCGTTGAACGTGGCGCACTGGCAGTTCACCGTGGTTGAACTGCCGTGGCCGGGCGAGAAACGCTATCCGCACGAAGGCTGGGAGCATATCGAAATCGTCCTGCCGGGTGAGCCGGAAACGTTGAACGCGCGCGCCCTGGCCCTGCTGTCAGACGACGGGTTAAGCAAGCCGGGGATTGTTGTGAAGACGAGTTCACCCAAAGGCGAGCGCGAGCGTCTGCCTAACCCAACGCTGGCCGTGACGGACGGGCAGGTGACCGTGAAATTTCATCCCTGGACCATTGAGCAGATTGTTGCCAGCGAAGCCTGAGAGTTGTGATTCGTCGCTGAGACACGAAACGAGAGGCGTGCAATGATGGCGCGTTAAGCTGATTTTAAGGAGAAGCAGATGGCGCTGCTGGAGATTTGTTGTTACAGCGTGGAATGTGCCGTAACGGCGCAACAGATGGGAGCTGACCGTATTGAGCTATGCGCCGCCCCGAAAGAAGGGGGCTTAACGCCTTCATACGGCGTGTTGAAGTCTGCCCGCCAGGCCGTCACCATCCCGGTCCACCCGATTATTCGGCCTCGCGGCGGCGATTTTTGTTACACGGCGGGCGAGTTCAGTGCCATGCTTGAAGATATCGCCCTTGTTCGCGACCTGGGGTTCCCGGGGCTGGTGATCGGCCTGCTTGATGAGGATGGTCACGTCGATCTGCCGCGGATGCGTAAGGTGATGGACGCCGCGAAAGGAATGGCCGTCACGTTTCATCGTGCGTTTGATATGTGCAAAGATCCCCTGCAAGCATTTGATACGCTTGCCGAACTTGGCGTGGCGCGCGTCCTGACATCGGGACAGCAGTCTTCGGCGGAAAAAGGTCTGCAATTAATTACGGAACTAAAAGCACATTCCGGTGTTCCAATAATAATGGCGGGTGCGGGAGTCCGTGCCAGCAATCTGGAACGGTTTTTAAACGCCGGGGTGGAAGAGCTTCACAGCTCTGCGGGGAAATGGATACCTTCACCCATGCGTTATCGCAATACAGGGCTGTCAATGTCGACGGATGCTGAAGCGGATGAATATTCTCGCTACGGCGTAGAGGGAGAGTCGGTTGCGGAAATGAAGTCGCTGATTGAGCGTCATCACGTGTAGCAACGTACCGATTTTTACCGCGCATCATGTCGCCCAATATGATGCTTGCTTGTACCAGGCCCCTGCAATTTCAACAGGGGCCTTTTTTTATCCCCTCACCCCAGGGGGGAGAGGGAAAAACTACGGCTTGGTCGCAATCAACACCGCACGCATCGGTGCAGGATAGCCTTCAACGGTTTTGCTGTGGTCGGCCGGGTCGAGGAACTGCTCCAGCGATTCGGTGATCATCCAGTCGGTGCGGCGCTGCTCTTCGATAGACGTTACGCAAACATCGGCAATGCGCACATCCACAAATCCGCATTTCTCCAGCCAGTTTTTCAGCGCCAGCGCGGACGGGATGAAGTAAACGTTGCGCATCTGCGCGTAGCGATCGCCCGGCACCAGAACCGCATGCTCATCGCCTTCAATCACCAGCGTCTCCAGCACCAGCTCGCCGCCGCTGACCAGCTGATCTTTGAGCTGCCACAGGTGTTCAAGCGGGGAACGACGATGATACAGCACGCCCATCGAGAAGACGGTATCGAACGCTTTCAGGGCAGGGAGCTGCTCTATGCCCAGCGGCAGCAGATGCGCGCGCTGGTCGTTGCCGAGCAGTTTTCGCACCGCCTCAAACTGGCACAGGAAGAGCTGCATCGGGTCGATGCCGACCGCCAAATGGGCTCCCGCGCCAATCATGCGCCACATGTGGTAACCGCTGCCGCAGCCTACGTCCAGAATGGTGCGCCCGGTCAGGTCGGAAAGGTGCGGCAGTACGCGATCCCACTTCCAGTCTGAGCGCCACTCGGTATTGATGTTCACGCCGTACAGCGAGAACGGCCCTTTGCGCCACGGCATTAAATTACGCATCAGCGTTTCGATGCGGTTGATCTGCCCGGCAGGGAGCGGCTCTGCGCTTTCCGCCGTCACGCTGTGCAGTAAATCCAGACGATGCGGCGTCAGCTCCGGCAGATACTCCACGGCATTTGACCACTGCTTTAACAGGCCGTGCTGCTGATCGCGCTGCCAGGCGGCAATCTGCGCCGGCAGGGTCTCCAGCCAGTGGGAAAGATGGTTTTTAGCAATCAGCTGATAAAAGTTGCTGAATTCAATCATGCGGCATCCCCGGCTTTAAGCGCCACCAGAGAGCCAAAGTTAAAGCACTGGAACCACAGTTCGCTGTGCTCAAAACCGGCTTTGTGCAGGCGCGCTTTATGGGTTTCCACGGAGTCCGTCAGCATCACGTTTTCCAGCATGCTGCGCTTCTGGCTGATCTCCAGCTCGCTGTAGCCGTTCGCCCGTTTGAAATCGTGGTGCATGTTGAACAGCAGCTCGCCTACTTTGGCATCCTCAAAGCTGAATTTCTCAGAAAGCACCAGCGCGCCGCCGGGATTCAGCCCCTGGTAAATTTTGTCCAGCAGCAGCTGGCGGTCTTCAGGCACCAGGAACTGCAGGGTAAAATTCAGCACTACCATCGAGGCGTTGTTAATCTCGATCTCGCGGATATCGCCTTCCACCACGTCCACCGGAACGGGGGCTTTGTACGCGTCAATATGGCGACGGCAGCGTTCCACCATGGCCGGGGAGTTATCGACGGCAACGATTCGGCAGCCATCGTGATGAATGTTACGACGTACCGACAGCGTTGCCGCGCCGAGCGAGCAGCCCAGGTCATAGACCTGCGTACCGGGTTGAACGAAGCGCTCAGCCAGCATACCGATCATAGAGATAATATTGGAATAACCGGGAACAGAGCGCTGGATCATATCCGGGAAGACTTCGGCTACCCGTTCATCGAAGGTCCAGTCGCCCAGGCTGGCGATAGGCGCGGAAAAAAGCGTGTCGCGATCTGACATAACGTAAAAATCCGGGAAAAATAAAGTGGCGTATTGTGCGCTAATGAAGGGAGAAAACCAACTCCCACGGCATATACCACAGGTTAGCCAGCACCATCAGCAAAAGCGAACACCAGGTCGCGCTCATGCCGGAACGACGCCAGCGGAATAAACGGTGGTGAAAGCCGTAATAATGCATTAACCGGCCAGCAATAAGCATCAGGCCACAAATATGCACCATCCAGGTTTCCGCGCCATTCATCTCCATAAACAGCAGCAGGATGAGAGCAACGGGAATGTATTCCACCGCATTACCGTGAATGCGAATAGCGCTTTGCAGTTCGGAGAAACCGCCGTCGCCGTAAGAGACGCGGTACTGCATCCTGAGGCGCACAACATCAAATGAAAATTTAATCAGCAGTAACGCACCTAACACCGCATACAGCGCGCTGACCATACTAACTCCCTGTTTTTTGGCAGATGGCACTTCACTATGATAGGGGGTGATATCAGAAAAGAGAAGATTGTTGTGGGATGGAAGGGACGCTGCCCACGGACGGCACCGCGGCCTGCAAGGCCTGCCACAGAGCATCGACCAGTTCGGGCGCCTGAGCAATATCCGGCGTGTGCAAAAAGAGGTACGGCGTGGTGGCTTGCTCCCAGCTCGCGAGTTTTTGCAGCCAGACGGCGAACATCGCCTGATTTTGCTGCATATTGTCGCTGCCGATGAACCTGACCATCGGGTTCTGTGCGGTCACGATGGCGTGGACCGGCACTTTCGGTTTTTTACGCTGAGCATCAACGATGGCCTCGTTATGCGGTACCGCGCTGTGCACCGGACGACTGTCGAGGATCACCCGGTTAACGGAACGATCCAGCAGGCCCCGGTTGAGCGCTTTTTCGGCTTCGCCTTTCGCAAAGAAGTCCTGGTGTCGGACTTCCACGCCGTAGGTGAATTCGCGGGGCAGGGCATCCAGGAACTGCCACAGGGCGGGCAAATCGCGCGGGCCAAACGTGGCGGGAAGCTGGAGCCAGTATTGTCCAATTCGGTTCGCCAGCGGCGACATGCGCGTGAAAAATTCTTCCGTTAAGTCCCCGCAGTTGCGCAGCGCGGCCTGGTGGGAAATGGTCGCCGGAAACTTAAAGCAGAAACGGAAATCGTCCGTTGTTTGCTCCCGCCAGCGTTCGACTATCTCGGCTTTGGGCAGCGCATACAGCGTGGTGTTACCCTCGACGCAGTTAAAGTGTCGGGCATACTCTTCAAGGCTGGTAATGCCCAGGCGCACCCATTTCGGGTGCGACCACTGGGGCAGGCCCACGTACATCATAGCGCGCTTAAAATCTCATCCGTGCTGCGCACGCGTCCGATGCGCGGGAAGATATGGGTCATGCTGCCCTGATGCTGTTCCGCGGAAGCCGCGCTGCAGGCATCTTCAGCAATTACCAGATTAAAGCCCAGCTCCCAGGCGTTACGGGCTGTCGATTCCACGCCGATGTTGGTGGATATGCCGCACAGAATAATGGTGTCGATACCGCGGCGGCGAAGCTGCAGCTCAAGGTCGGTCCCGTAGAACGCGCCCCACTGGCGTTTAGTTACTTCGATATCGCTGTCGCGTTTGCCCAGCGACACCGGGTACGTCCACCAGTTTTCCGGCAGGGCATGTGCGGGCGCCTGGGCATCAACGGGCTGTTTTAACGCCTCGGCGAAATCAGCGGACCAGCCGACGCGTACCATGACCACAGGGGCACCGCTGGCGCGGCACTTCTCGGCCAGGCGAGCGGTGCGGCTGACGACTTCATCCGCTGCGTGTGGGCCACCGGCGAAGGGCAGGATCCCTTCCTGTAAATCAATCACAACAAGCGCGGTTTTGCGGGCATCAAGTGTTAACATCGTCACTCCAGGTAAATTAATCACTTCCGTAACACCTTACGACGTGATGACCTGTTATCGGTCGGATAATTTTGTTAATTTTTGTGAGAATGCGCAATAAGAGTGCAGCAAACGACCGTCTGGCGGTGGTTCGCTCTTATCGTCCGGCGGAATTTCCAGTATAATAGCCGCCTTTTTTCATCCAGTTGTGACATACAGAAAGCTGCGACATAGTAGCCTGCATACCAGGCGACATTTAGCCTGCGGCTAATTAAGGGATATCTCATGCGTACAGAATATTGCGGGCAGCTGCGTCAGTCCCACGTCGGACAGCAGGTCACCCTGTGTGGTTGGGTCAACCGTCGTCGTGATCTTGGTAGCCTTATCTTCATCGATATGCGCGACCGTGAAGGTATCGTTCAGGTGTTCTTCGACCCGGATCGCGCAGATGCGCTGAAGCTGGCCTCTGAGCTGCGTAATGAGTTCTGCATTCAGGTCACCGGCACCGTGCGTGCGCGTGACGAGAAAAACGTTAACGCAGACATGGCGACGGGCGCTATCGAAGTGCTGGCGTCCGATCTGGTTATCATCAACCGTGCCGAAGCGCTGCCGCTGGACTCCAACCACGTCAACACTGAAGAAGCGCGTCTGAAATACCGCTACCTGGATCTGCGTCGTCCGGAAATGGCACAGCGCCTGAAAACCCGTGCGAAAATCACCAGCCTGGTGCGTCGCTTTATGGATGACCACGGTTTCCTCGATATTGAAACCCCGATGCTGACCAAAGCGACGCCGGAAGGCGCGCGCGATTACCTGGTGCCATCCCGCGTCCACAAAGGCAAATTCTACGCGCTGCCGCAGTCACCGCAGCTGTTCAAACAGCTGCTGATGATGTCCGGCTTCGACCGCTATTATCAAATCGTTAAGTGCTTCCGCGACGAAGACCTGCGCGCTGACCGTCAGCCAGAATTTACCCAGATCGATGTGGAAACTTCCTTCATGACCGCCGAACAGGTGCGTGAAGTGATGGAAGCCCTGGTGCGTAGCCTGTGGAACGACGTGAAGGGCGTTGAGCTGGGCGATTTCCCGATCATGACCTTCGCCGAAGCGGAACGTCGCTACGGCTCCGACAAACCAGACCTGCGTAACCCGATGGAGCTGGTGGACGTGGCTGACCTGGTGAAATCCGTTGAGTTCGCGGTATTCGCGGGACCGGCTAACGATCCGAAAGGCCGCGTGGCTGCCCTGCGCGTACCGGGCGGCGCGGCGCTGAGCCGTAAGCAGATTGATGACTACGGCAACTTTATTAAGATCTACGGCGCGAAAGGTCTGGCCTATATTAAAGTGACCGAGCGTGCGAAAGGTCTGGAAGGGATCACCAGCCCGGTGGCGAAATTCCTGAACGCGGACATCGTGGGTGCGATCCTTGAGCGCACCGGTGCGCAGGACGGCGACATGATCTTCTTCGGCGCAGACAACAAGAAAGTCGTTGCGGATGCGATGGGCGCGCTGCGTCTGAAGCTCGGCAAAGACCTGAACCTGACCGATGAAAGCAAATGGGCGCCACTGTGGGTTATCGACTTCCCGATGTTTGAAGACGACGGTGAAGGCGGCCTGACCGCGATGCACCACCCGTTCACCTCGCCAAAAGAGATGACGGCGGCAGAGCTGAAAGCGGCGCCGGAAGAGGCAGTGGCAAACGCTTATGACATGGTTATCAACGGCTATGAAGTGGGCGGCGGCTCCGTGCGTATTCACAGCGGTGAAATGCAGCAGACCGTGTTCGGCATTCTGGGTATTAACGAGCAGGAGCAGCGCGAGAAGTTTGGCTTCCTGCTGGACGCCCTGAAGTACGGCACGCCGCCGCATGCGGGTCTGGCCTTCGGTCTCGACCGTCTGACCATGCTGCTGACCGGCACCGATAACATTCGTGACGTTATCGCCTTCCCGAAAACCACTGCCGCAGCGTGTCTGATGACCGAAGCGCCAAGCTTTGCCAACCCGGCAGCGCTGGCCGAGCTGGGCATTGAAGTGGTGAAGAAGGAAGAGAAAAACTGATATGGCATATAAGCTTCCCGTTTCTGTCCTGGTGGTCATTTATGCAGAAGACACGAAGCGGGTGCTGATGTTGCAGCGGCGCGATGACCCTGAATTCTGGCAGTCGGTTACCGGCAGCCTGGAAGAGGGGGAGACCGCGCCGCAGGCCGCCGCGCGTGAAGTAAAGGAAGAGGTCACCATTGACGTTGCTCATGAGCAACTGACCCTGAAGGACTGTCAGCGCACGGTGGAGTTTGAAATTTTTAGCCATTTACGTCATCGCTATGCGCCGGGCATTGAGCGCAACACGGAGTCGTGGTTCTGTCTCGCGCTCCCCCATGAGCGGGAGATCGTGTTTACCGAACACCTGAACTACCGCTGGGTGAACGCGGCGGATGCCGCCGCACTGACCAAGTCGTGGAGCAACCGGCAGGCGATTGAAGAATTTGTAATTAACGCGGCCTGAGAAGGCGCGATTTTTGGAGAACTTTTTATGGCAGGTCATAGTAAGTGGGCCAACACCAAACACCGTAAAGCGGCACAGGATGCCAAGCGCGGTAAGATCTTTACCAAAATCATTCGCGAGCTGGTGACAGCAGCGCGTCTGGGCGGCGGCGACCCGGCTTCTAACCCACGCCTGCGCGCGGCGGTAGATAAAGCGCTGTCTAACAACATGACGCGTGACACCCTGAACCGTGCTATCGCACGCGGCGTGGGCGGTGATGAAGACGCGAACATGGAAACCATCATTTATGAAGGTTACGGCCCTGGCGGTACTGCGGTGATGGTTGAATGCCTGTCCGACAACCGTAACCGTACCGTTGCGGAAGTGCGCCACGCGTTCACCAAAACCGGTGGTAACCTGGGCACTGACGGCTCCGTAGCTTACCTGTTCAGCAAAAAAGGCGTCATCTCTTTCGAGAAAGGCGACGAAGATGCGATCATGGAAGCGGCGCTGGAAGCGGGTGCGGAAGACGTGGTGACCTACGATGATGGTGCCATTGACGTCTACACCGCGTGGGAAGAGATGGGTGCCGTGCGCGATGCGCTGGAAGCGGCGGGCCTGAAAGCGGACAACGCTGAAGTCTCCATGATCCCGTCCACCAAAGCGGATATGGATGCAGAAACCGCACCGAAACTGCTGCGTCTGATCGACATGCTCGAAGACTGCGACGACGTGCAGGAAGTGTACCACAACGGTGAAATCTCTGATGAGGTTGCAGCGACTCTCTGATGAGAGCCTGTAAACCATTTACGGGAGACGCGTGATGTCGATTATCCTCGGGATTGACCCCGGCTCGCGCGTCACCGGGTATGGCGTTATCCGTCAGGTGGGACGCCAGCTAACCTACCTCGGCAGTGGATGCATTCGCACCAAAGTGGACGATCTGCCGTCGCGCCTCAAGCTTATTTATGCGGGCGTATCGGAGATCATCACCCAGTTTCAGCCAGACTATTTCGCCATTGAGCAGGTCTTTATGGCGAAGAACGCGGATTCGGCGCTTAAGCTCGGTCAGGCGCGTGGGGTGGCCATCGTGGCTGCGGTGAACCAGGATCTGCCGGTGTTCGAATACGCCGCGCGTCAGGTTAAGCAGACGGTGGTGGGCATCGGTAGCGCGGAGAAGAGCCAGGTGCAGCACATGGTGCGCACCCTGCTGAAGCTTCCCGCGAACCCGCAGGCCGACGCCGCCGATGCGCTGGCGATTGCGATTACCCACTGCCACGTCAGCCAGAACGCGATGCAAATGAGCGAGTCGCGGCTCAATCTGGCGCGAGGCAGGTTACGATAATCAGAAATCAGGCTGGATAAACATCCAGCCTTTTTTTATTATGTCGGCAGTTAATTTCTCCCAGAACGCAGGAGCGTCACGTGATAGGCAGACTCAGAGGCATCATCATTGAAAAACAACCCCCGTTAGTGCTGCTGGAAGTGGGTGGCGTGGGCTATGAAGTCCATATGCCGATGACCTGTTTCTACGAGCTGCCGGACGCGGGCAAAGAGGCGATTGTCTTTACCCAGTTTGTGGTGCGTGAAGACGCTCAGCTGCTGTACGGCTTTAACAACAAGCAGGAACGCACCCTGTTTCGCGAGCTGATTAAAACCAACGGTGTGGGGCCTAAGCTGGCGCTGGCGATTTTGTCCGGCATGTCCGCTCCGCAGTTTGTGAATGCCGTTGAGCGTGAAGATCCCGCGGCGCTGGTTAAGCTTCCGGGCATTGGTAAGAAAACCGCAGAGCGTCTGATTGTTGAGATGAAAGACCGCTTTAAAGGTCTGCACGGCGATCTGTTCACTCCGGCTGCCGATTTGGTTCTGACTGCTCCGGGTGCGCCTGCCTCTGATGATGACGCCGAGCAGGAAGCGGTTGCCGCGCTGGTGGCGCTGGGCTATAAACCTCAGGAGGCCAGCCGGATGGTGAGCAAAATTGCCAAACCGGACGCCAGCAGTGAAACTCTGATTCGTGAAGCGCTGCGCGCTGCATTGTGAGGTAAAGGATGATTGAAGCAGACCGCCTGGTATCGGCAGGCACCCTTCAGGCAGAAGACGTGGTGGATCGTGCGATCCGCCCGAAGCTGCTTGATGAGTACATCGGCCAGCCGCAGGTACGTTCCCAGATGGAGATTTTCATCCAGGCGGCAAAGCTGCGCGGCGATGCGCTCGATCACCTGCTGATTTTTGGCCCGCCGGGGTTAGGGAAAACTACCCTGGCGAATATCGTCGCCAATGAAATGGGCGTCAACCTGCGTACCACCTCCGGCCCGGTGCTGGAGAAAGCGGGCGATTTGGCGGCGATGCTGACCAACCTTGAACCGCATGATGTGCTGTTTATCGACGAGATCCACCGCCTGTCACCGGTGGTGGAGGAAGTGCTCTATCCGGCGATGGAAGATTACCAGCTGGATATCATGATCGGCGAAGGCCCGGCCGCGCGCTCCATCAAAATCGATCTGCCGCCGTTTACCCTGATTGGCGCCACGACCCGCGCCGGGTCGTTGACCTCTCCGCTGCGCGACCGCTTTGGCATCGTTCAGCGTCTGGAGTTTTATCAGGTACCCGATCTTCAGCATATCGTGGGGCGCAGCGCGCGCTACATGGGGCTGGATATGAGCGAAGAGGGGGCATATGAAGTGGCGAAGCGTTCCCGCGGTACGCCGCGTATTGCCAACCGCCTGCTGCGCCGCGTGCGTGACTTTGCTGAAGTGAAGCACGATGGTTCGATTTCCGCCGAGATCGCCGCCCAGGCGCTGGATATGCTGAACGTCGATGCTGAAGGCTTTGACTATATGGACCGCAAACTGCTGCTGGCGGTGCTGGACAAGTTCTTTGGCGGGCCGGTCGGGCTGGATAACCTGGCGGCGGCAATTGGCGAAGAGCGTGAGACTATCGAAGATGTGCTGGAGCCGTATCTGATCCAGCAGGGCTTCTTACAGCGTACCCCACGTGGTCGTATGGCGACGGTGCGGGCGTGGAATCATTTCGGTATTACGCCGCCCGCGATGCCGTAAGTAGCAATAAATTGTAGCCCCGGTAAGCGAAGCGCCACCGGGGACATGCTCACTACTGCGCGGTCTTTTTCATCATACTGAAAACAAACAACACCGCCGCGCTCAAGACCACCGACGGTCCGGCTGGCGTGTCATAAAACGCCGAAAAGGTTAACCCGCCCGTGACGGCGATCATCCCGATAACCACCGCGATACCGGCCATTTGCTCTGGCGTACGTGCAAAACGGCGCGCCGTGGCGGCAGGGATAATCAGCAGCGACGTGATGATCAGTGCCCCGACAAACTTCATCGCCACGCCAATCGTTAACGCCGTAACCAGCATCAGTAGCAGCTTCACGCGCTGCAGCTTCACGCCGTCGACGAAGGCTAAATCCGGGCTGACGGTCATTGCCAGTAAATTCCGCCACTGCCACAGCAGAATACCCAGTACCACCACCACGCCAATGGCGATCGCGATGAGATCGTCAGGCGTTACGGCCAGCAGATCGCCGAACAGGTAGGCCATCAGGTCAACGCGGATATTTGACATCAGGCTAACAACGACCAGACCCAGCGACAGCGCGCTGTGCGCCATGATGCCAAGCAGCGTATCAATCGCGAGGTGAGGACGCTTCTCCAGCCAGACCAGACCGGCCGCCAGCAGCAGCGTGACCACAATCACCGCGTAAAAGGGATTCACATCCAGCAGCAAACCAAAGGCAACGCCCAGCAGCGACGCATGCGCCAGGGTATCACCGAAGTAAGACATTCTGCGCCACACCACAAACGAGCCGAGTGGGCCTGCGGCGCAGGCAAGCATAACCCCGGCCAGCCAGCCGGGCAGTAACAGTTCAATCATGAGTGTCCATTTCCCCGACGCAGAACGATTCGTCCCTGCAAATCATGGCGGTGATTATGATGATGGCGATAAATGCCAAGCTGTTCAGCGCCGCGAGGGCCGAACATGGAGATAAATTCCGGGTGCATTGAGACCACTTCAGGCGTGCCGGAACAGCAAATGTGATGGTTGAGACACAGCACTTCGTCGGTTTTCGCCATCACCAGATGCAGGTCATGGGAGACCATCAGCACGGCGCAGTTCAGTTCGCGGCGCAGCTGGTCGATCAAATCATAAAGCGCGACCTGACCATTGACGTCCACGCCCTGGGTTGGCTCATCCAGCACCAGCAGCTGCGGGCTGCTCAGCAGCGCACGGGCCAGCAAAACGCGCTGCGTCTCACCGCCGGACAGCTTCTGCAACGGCGCATCGATAAGGTGGCCCGCCTGCACGCGCTTCAGCGCCGGGAGAATATCGGCTTTTCGCGTGCCGGGACGCAGACGCAGAAAACGATTTACCGTCAGCGGCAGGGTGGCGTCCAGATGTAATTTTTGCGGCACATAGCCGATCCGCAATTTTTCCTCACGCGTAATTACACCTTCATCCGGTGTAACCAGACCCAGCACCACGCGCACCAGAGTGGATTTACCTGCGCCATTGGGGCCGAGCAGCGTCAGAATTTTTCCGGGCTTGAGATCCAGCGATACGTCAGAGAGGACGCGGCGCTGGCCAAAGGAGACCGAAATATTGTCGAGAGAAACCAGAGTCGTCATGTCAATTTAAGCTTGAAGAAGTCAACGAATGTTATAATATCACATTCCACGCATTCACTACGATGATTAGTCGCATTATGTTACATAAAAATACGCTTCTTTTCGCAGCATTATCCGCTGCCCTTTGGGGAACAACCGCACAAGATGTTAACGCTGCCGTTGTTGCTTCGCTTAAACCGCTTGGATTCATCGCGTCGGCCATTGCCGATGGGGTAACGGAAACCCAGGTTCTGCTCCCTGACGGGGCCTCAGAGCATGACTATTCTCTGCGTCCGTCTGATGTAAAACGCTTACAAAACGCAGACTTAGTTGTCTGGATTGGTCCGGAGATGGAAGCATTCATGCAGAAATCCGCCAAACAGGTTGCTGATGAAAAACAGGTCGCGATTTCCGGGCTTTCCGGCGTGAAACCGTTGCTCATGAAAGGGGCGGATGATGACGGTGACGAACATGACCATCACGCTGCAGAGGGTGAAAAAGGTGATGGAGATCACCATCACGGCGAGTACAACATGCATCTCTGGCTATCCCCAGAGATAGCGCGGCTTTCAGCGGTTGCAATCCATGACAAATTAGTGGAACTTATGCCGCAAAGTCGAGCCAAACTAGACGCCAACCTGAAGGATTTTGAGGCACAATTAGCCGCAACCGATAAGCAGGTAGGTAATGAGCTCGCACCGTTGAAAGGAAAAGGGTATTTCGTTTTTCATGACGCCTACGGCTACTACGAAAAACACTACGGCCTGACCCCGCTTGGGCACTTTACCGTCAACCCTGAAATTCAACCTGGTGCGCAGCGTTTACATGAAATCAGAACACAGTTGGTTGAGCAGAAAGCGACATGCGTTTTTGCTGAGCCACAGTTCAGGCCAGCGGTCGTAGAAGCCGTGGCCAGGGGAACATCCGTGCGCATGGGAACCCTTGACCCGCTAGGTACGAATATCCAGTTGAGCAAAGCGAGCTATTCGCAGTTCCTCAGCCAACTGGCGAACCAGTATGCGAGCTGCCTGAAAGGAGATTAACGAGGAAGTGAATACGTGCAACAGATAGCCCGCTCTGTCGCCCTGGCATTTAACAATCTGCCTCGACCCCACCGCGTTATGCTGGGGTCGCTTACAGTTCTCACCCTAGCGGTCGCCGTCTGGCGGCCCTATGTTTACCACCCGAGTTCTGCCCCTATCATTAAAACCATCGAGCTTGAAAAGAGCGAGATCCGCTCTTTGCTGCCTGAAGCCAGCGAGCCTATCGACCAGGCCGCTCAGGAAGATGAAGCTATCCCTCAGGATGAACTGGACGATAAAACCGAGAACGAAGCGGGGATCCACGAATACGTTGTCTCTACCGGTGACACGCTGAGCAGCGTGCTCAACCAGTACGGTATCGACATGGGCAATATCAGCCAGCTGGCCGCTGCGGATAAAGACCTGCGTAACCTGAAAATCGGGCAACAGCTCTCCTGGACATTAACGGCGGATGGCGATCTTCAGCGTTTGACCTGGGAAATGTCCCGCCGCGAAACCCGTACCTATGACCGCACTGCAAACGGTTTCAAAATGACCAGTGAAATGCAGAAAGGCGACTGGGTTAACAGCGTGATGAAAGGTACCGTGGGCGGAAGCTTTGTTTCCAGCGCCCGTGATGCGGGCCTGACCAGCGGTGAAATCAGCGCGGTGATCAAAGCCATGCAGTGGCAGATGGATTTCCGTAAGCTGAAGAAAGGCGATGAGTTTTCCGTCCTGATGTCCCGCGAAATGCTGGACGGCAAGCGCGAGCAGAGCCAGCTGCTGGGGGTGCGTCTGCGCTCCGAGGGAAAAGATTACTACGCCATTCGCGCTGAAGATGGCAAGTTCTATGACCGCAGCGGTACGGGCCTTGCGAAAGGCTTCCTGCGTTTCCCGACGGCGAAACAGTTCCGCGTCTCCTCTAACTTTAACCCGCGTCGTCTGAACCCGGTTACCGGGCGCGTTGCGCCTCACCGCGGGGTAGACTTCGCGATGCCGCAGGGCACGCCGGTGCTGTCCGTTGGCGATGGCGAAGTAGTGATGGCAAAACGCAGCGGTGCTGCGGGCTATTACGTGGCTATCCGTCACGGTCGTACCTATACCACCCGCTATATGCACCTGCGCAAGCTGCTGGTCAAACCGGGGCAGAAAGTGAAACGCGGCGACCGTATCGCGCTCTCCGGCAACACCGGACGCTCTACTGGCCCGCATCTGCACTATGAAGTGTGGATCAACCAGCAGGCCGTGAACCCGCTGACGGCCAAACTGCCGCGCACCGAAGGCCTGACAGGTAAAGATCGTTCCGATTACCTGGCGCAGGCGAGAGAGGTGATACCGCAGCTGAGCTTAAACTAAGCTCTCTGTTTTGTGAAAAAAGCCGGTGTCAGCATGCGCCGGCTTTTTCTTTTGTGCGTGGGCGACTGCCTCGCTACACTATCTGAATAATTTTTTGCGTCACCAGACCCTGGAACCAGCATGGAAACAAAAAAAAATAATATTGAATACATTCCTGAGTTTGAAAAATCCTTTCGACATCCGCGCAACTGGGGCGCCTGGCTGGGGGTTTACACCTTTGCGGGCATCGCTATGCTGCCTGCCGCGCTGCGCGATCCCGTACTGGGAAAAATTGGCCGTCTGGCCGGACGCTTAGGTAAAAGCGCGCGTCGTCGTGCGCAGATCAACCTCTATTACTGTTTTCCTGAAAAAAGCGATGCCGAGCGCGAGGCCATCATCGACGCGATGTATACCACCGCACCGCAGGCCATGGCGATGATGGCGGAGCTGGCGCTGAAAGGACCGGAAAAAATCATCGACCGCGTTGACTGGAAAGGGCTGGAAATCATCGACGAAATGCGTCGCAATGATGAGAAGGTCATTTTCCTCGTGCCGCACGGCTGGGGCGTGGATATCCCGGCAATGCTGATGGCTTCCCAGGGGCAGAAAATGGCGGCGATGTTCCATAACCAGGGCAATAAAATCTACGATTTTGTCTGGAATACGGTACGTCGTCGTTTTGGCGGACGTTTGCATGCGCGTAACGACGGCATCAAGCCGTTTATTCAGTCGGTACGTCAGGGGTACTGGGGCTACTATCTGCCGGACCAGGACCACGGACCCGAGCACAGCGAGTTTGTCGACTTCTTTGCGACCTATAAAGCCACGCTCCCCGCGATTGGGCGTCTGATGAAGGTCTGCCGTGCCCGCGTGATCCCGCTCTTTCCGGTTTACGACGGTAAAACGCATCGTCTGAGCATTGAAGTCCGTCCGCCGATGGACGACCTGCTGACTGCGGACGATCGCACCATCGCGCGCCGCATGAACGAAGAGGTGGAGCTGCTGGTGGGGCCGCATACCGAACAGTACACGTGGATACTGAAGCTGCTGAAAACGCGGAAGCCGGGAGAGACGGAGCCCTATAAGCGTAAAGAGCTTTACCCGAGGAAATAGAAAACCTTCACCTTGTCCCTCTCCCCTTAGGGGAGAGGGGATCGGATCTTACTCTACAGTCAGTACGCGCGTGGTATTGGTTGAGCCGATGGTGCTCATCACGTCACCCTGCGTCACGATGACGATATCACCAGACACCAGGTAACCTTTATCGCGCAGCAGGTTTACGGCATCGTGCGCCGCGGCTACGCCGTCATTGGTGCTGTCGAAGTGTACCGGGGTAACACCGCGGTACAGCGCCGTCAGGTTCAGCGTACGCTCGTGGCGTGACATGGCGAAAATCGGCAGGCCGGAGCTGATGCGAGAGGTCATCAGCGCGGTGCGGCCAGATTCGGTCATGGTGATGATCGCCGTAACGCCTTTCAGATGGTTGGCCGCATACATGGCGGACATCGCAATCGCTTCTTCCACATTGTCGAACTGGATATCCAGGCGGTGCTTGGAGACGTTAATGCTTGGGATCTTCTCCGCGCCCAGGCAGACGCGCGCCATTGCGGCCACGGTTTCTGCCGGATACTGGCCCGCCGCAGTTTCCGCTGACAGCATCACCGCATCGGTACCGTCCAGCACGGCGTTAGCGACGTCCATGACTTCCGCACGGGTTGGCATTGGGTTAGTGATCATGGATTCCATCATCTGGGTGGCGGTGATCACCGCGCGGTTCAGCTGACGTGCGCGACGAATCAGCGCTTTCTGGATACCGACCAGTTCAGGGTCGCCGATTTCCACGCCCAGATCGCCACGGGCAACCATCACCACGTCAGAGGCGAGGATCACATCGTCCATCGCATCCTGATCGCACACGGCTTCCGCGCGTTCAACCTTAGCGACGATTTTGGCATCACAGCCTGCGTCACGGGCCAGGCGGCGCGCATAGTTCAGATCTTCGCCACAGCGTGGGAAGGAGACCGCCAGATAGTCAACGCCGATCTGGGCCGCCGTTACGATATCCGCTTTGTCTTTGTCGGTCAGGGCTTCCGCAGAGAGGCCGCCGCCCAGTTTGTTGATGCCTTTATTGTTGGAGAGCGGGCCGCCGACGGTGACTTCAGTGAACACTTTCATCCCCTGAACTTCCAGCACCTTCAGCTGGACGCGACCGTCGTCGAGCAGCAGGATATCGCCAGGGACCACATCAGCCGGCAGGCCTTTATAGTCGATCCCGACTTTCTCTTTATCGCCTTCGCCTTTGCCGAGGTTGGCATCCAGCAGGAATTTGTCGCCGATATTGAGGAAAACTTTACCTTCTTTAAAGGTTGATACACGAATTTTTGGACCCTGCAGGTCGCCGAGGATAGCGACGTGGCGGCCCAGCTTAGCGGCGATCTCACGCACTTTATCGGCACGCAATTTATGGTCTTCTGGCGTACCGTGAGAGAAGTTCATACGTACCACGTTGGCGCCAGCGGCGATAATCTTTTCGAGGTTATTATCGCGATCGGTGGCCGGGCCTAAGGTGGTGACGATCTTGGTTCTGCGAAGCCTTCTGGACATGTAATACTCCGTTGACTGAAACAACTTTGGTGTTGCGTGAACATTGAATCGGCCTTCATCTACCGCAAGGCAGCAAAGAGGGGGCCGAATGCCGAAAATCGTTACATCTAATTATGGGTTACGTCTTCGTTATCTACTTTCAGGGAACATCGCTCTTTATAAGCAATTCTTTATCAAAACGCGATTCCTTCAGCGCTTCCTTGACTCGCTTCAAGTTATCTCGGAATTTTGCGCCCCGGCGTAAGGTAAATCCGGTCGCCAGTACGTCGATTACCGTGAGCTGCGCCAGACGAGACACCATTGGCATATACATGTCGGTATCCTCAGGCACGTCCAGGGTAATGGCGAGAGTCGCCTCCCGCGCCAGCGGCGTGCCGGCGGTGGTGAGGGCGATTACCATGGCATCGTTTTCACGGGCCAGCTGCGCCAGCTCAACCTGGCTTTTGGTGCGGCCAGTGTGCGAAATCAGTACCACGACGTCATCCTCACTGCAATTCATACAGCTCATGCGTTGCAGCACAATGTCATCGGAATAAATAACCGGCACGTTAAAGCGGAAGAATTTATTCATGGCGTCGTGCGCCACGGCGGCTGACGAGCCAAGACCGAAGAACGCAATGCGTTTGGCCTGGGTGAGTAAATCCACCGCGCGGTTTACTGAACTCATATCCAGACTTTGACGAACGTGATCGAGCGTGGCCATGGCCGACTCAAATATTTTTGCCGTATAGGCATCTACGCTGTCGTCTTCATCCACATTACGATTAACATAGGGGGTGCCGTTTGCCAGACTTTGTGCCAGATGCAGTTTAAAATCAGGAAAGCCGCGCGTTTCCAGGCTGCGGCAGAACCGGTTGACCGTCGGTTCACTGACGCCCGCTTCCTGAGCCAGAGCGGCGATGCTTGAATGAATCGCCTGACCGGGCGCGGCCAGAATGACTTCAGCCACTTTTCGCTCGGATTTGCTAAGGTGTTCCAGTTGATACTGGATTTTTTCAAGCATGTTCATTGTTAACAAGGCGCTCATGGGGGTGGAAACGATTTCACTCATTGATGAAATCTTGATTCGATTAGCCGATATTACCCCTGTGGCTTCCCTAAAGGGTAACAGTCGACAAGATAATGTTGTTGTTTTTTTTCATTACTTGATCGATGTCGGGTTTTGCTATGACCCTGTTGCGCAAATTATCGACGGCTGTTGCGTCATTACGTCGCCATAATCGGCTGAATGGCGAAAAATCGCCGTATCGCACGAGACGATAAGCGCTAATGGTTTCGGGAATGACGTAAAAGCAGTACAGTGCATTGTAATAAAATTACAACGATACCTGGCAGAAGCACCAGGTGATCCAACTGAGGAGAATGACATGGCGGTAACGCAAACAGCCCAGGCATGTGACCTGGTCATTTTCGGCGCGAAAGGCGATCTTGCACGCCGGAAATTGCTGCCTTCCCTGTATCAACTGGAGAAAGCGGGCCAAATTCATCCGGATACGCGTATCCTGGGTGTTGGGCGCGCCGACTGGGACAAGGACGCTTATACCAAAGTCGTCCGCGAGGCGCTCGAAACTTTCATGAAGGAAAAAATTGATGAAAGTTTGTGGGATACCCTCAGCGGTCGTCTCGATTTCTGCAACCTGGACGTTAATGACGTCAGCGCGTTTTCCCGCCTGGGTGCCATGCTGGATCAGAAAAACCGTGTCACCATTAACTATTTCGCCATGCCGCCAAGCACCTTTGGCGCCATCTGCAAAGGTTTGGGCGAAGCCAAACTGAACGCCAAGCCGGCGCGCGTGGTGATGGAAAAGCCGCTGGGGACGTCGCTGGCTACCTCCCGTGAAATCAACGACCAGGTGGGCGAGTTCTTTGAAGAGTGCCAGGTCTACCGTATCGACCACTATCTCGGTAAAGAGACGGTACTGAACCTGCTGGCGCTGCGTTTCGCTAACTCCCTGTTTGTGAATAACTGGGACAACCGTACCATTGACCACGTGGAAATTACCGTGGCGGAAGAGGTGGGGATTGAAGGTCGCTGGGGTTACTTTGACCAGGCCGGCCAGATGCGCGACATGATCCAGAACCACCTGCTGCAAATTCTGTGCATGATTGCCATGTCTCCACCGTCTGACCTGACGGCTGACAGCATCCGCGATGCCAAAGTGAAAGTGCTGAAGTCGCTGCGCCGCATCGACCGCTCCAACGTGCGCGAGAAAACCGTTCGCGGCCAGTACACTGCCGGGTTTGCGCAAGGTAAAAAAGTGCCAGGCTACCTGGAAGAAGAGGGCGCGAACAAGTCCAGCAATACCGAGACGTTTGTGGCCATCCGCGTGGATATCGACGACTGGCGCTGGGCGGGCGTGCCGTTCTACCTGCGCACCGGTAAGCGTCTGCCGACGAAGTGTTCCGAAGTGGTTGTCTACTTTAAGAACCCGGAACTGAACCTGTTCAAAGAGTCCTGGCAGGAGCTGCCGCAGAACAAGCTGACCATCCGTCTGCAGCCGGACGAAGGGGTGGATATCCAGATCCTCAACAAAGTGCCGGGCCTGGATCATAAGCACAACCTGCAGACCACCAAGCTGGATCTGAGCTACTCCGAAACCTTCAACCAGACGCACCTTGCGGATGCTTACGAGCGTCTGCTGCTGGAAACCATGCGCGGTATCCAGGCGCTGTTCGTGCGTCGCGACGAAGTGGAAGAGGCGTGGAAATGGGTCGATTCCATCACCGAAGCCTGGGCTGCCGATCAGGATGCGCCAAAACCGTATCAGGCGGGTACCTGGGGGCCTGTGGCGTCGGTGGCGATGATCACCCGCGATGGCCGCTCCTGGAACGAGTTTGAGTAGGATAATCCACTAGCCCGAAAGTGTTATTTTACCGGTAACATGATCTAACACAGTTAGTGGCACAATTTTTATACTTTTAAGCTCCGCGTGGATTCACCCGCGGGGCTTTTTTTATTACACTGCCGGAAGTGATTTTGCCCCTGAGCTCCGGACAGCAAGCGTTTCAGCGTTGTTAACAACCGCCAGCGACTTTGTAAACTCCCGAGCCCGGACAGATAAATTAAAGGAGCTTTTATGAATCCTGTAATGTTACGCGTAACACAACGCATTATCGAGCGCTCGAAAGAGACCCGTTCGGCCTACCTCGCCCGCATTGAACAGGCGAAAAGCAACACCGTTCACCGCTCCCAGCTGGCCTGCGGTAACCTGGCCCACGGCTTCGCCGCCTGCCAGCCCGATGACAAAGCCTCCCTGAAAAGCATGTTGCGTAACAATATCGCTATCATCACGTCTTATAACGATATGCTCTCCGCGCACCAGCCGTATGAGGTCTATCCCAACATCATTCGTAAAGCGCTGCACAGCGTGAACGCGGTGGGGCAGGTGGCGGGGGGCGTCCCGGCCATGTGCGACGGCGTGACGCAGGGGCAGGATGGTATGGAGCTGTCGCTGCTGAGCCGCGAAGTGATTGCGATGTCTGCGGCTGTGGGCCTGTCACACAACATGTTTGATGGTGCGCTGTATCTCGGCGTGTGCGACAAAATCGTCCCGGGCCTGGTGATGGCAGCGCTGTCGTTTGGTCATCTGCCAGCGATTTTCGTGCCGTCCGGCCCGATGGCCAGCGGTCTGCCGAATAAAGAAAAAGTGCGTATCCGCCAGCTGTATGCGGAAGGCAAAGCCGATCGTCAGGCGCTGCTGGAAGCCGAAGCCGCGTCCTACCATGCGCCGGGCACCTGTACGTTCTACGGCACGGCCAACACCAACCAGATGGTGGTGGAGTTTATGGGGATGCAGCTTCCGGGCTCGTCCTTCATCCAGCCGGACGCGCCGCTGCGCCAGGCGCTGACCGAGGCCGCGGCCCGTCAGGTGACGCGCCTGACAGGAAACGGCAATGAATGGATGCCGATGGGCAAAATGGTCGACGAAAAAGTGATCGTCAACGGTATCGTCGCCCTGCTGGCGACCGGCGGTTCAACTAACCACACCATGCACCTGGTGGCCATGGCGCGCGCGGCGGGTATCCTGATTAACTGGGATGACTTCTCCGACATCTCCTCCGTGGTACCGCTGATGGCGCGTCTGTACCCGAACGGTCCGGCGGACATCAACCACTTCCAGGCTGCGGGCGGTGTGCCGCTGCTGATGCGCGAGCTGCTGAAAGGCGGTCTGCTGCATGAAGACGTGAACACCGTAGCCGGATTTGGTCTGCAGCGCTACACCCAGGAGCCGTGGCTGAACAACGGCGAGCTGGACTGGCGCGACGGGGCAACCGCGTCTCTTGATCCGCAGGTGATTGCCACTATCGACAAACCGTTCTCCCACCACGGCGGTACCAAAGTGCTGAGCGGCAACCTTGGCCGCGCGGTGATGAAAACCTCTGCCGTGCCGGAAGAGAACCAGGTTATCGAGGCCCCGGCGGTAGTGTTTGAAAGCCAGCACGACGTGTTGCCTGCCTTCGACGCCGGTCTGCTGGATAAAGACTGCGTGGTGGTCGTGCGTCATCAGGGGCCAAAAGCGAACGGCATGCCAGAATTACATAAACTTATGCCACCACTTGGTGTATTATTGGACCGCCGTTTCAAAATTGCGTTAGTGACCGATGGCCGCCTGTCAGGCGCATCCGGCAAAGTGCCTTCCGCCATCCACGTCACGCCTGAAGCCTACGACGGCGGCTTGCTGGCGAAAGTGCGCGACGGCGACATGATCCGCGTGAACGGCCAGACTGGCGAGTTAACCCTGCTGGTGGATGACGCGGAGCTGGCGGCACGTCAGCCTCATATTCCTGACCTGAGCGCATCGCGCGTGGGAACCGGACGCGAAATGTTCAGCGCGCTGCGTGAGAAGCTCTCCGGTGCGGAGCAGGGCGCAACCTGTATTACGTTTTAAGACGACTTGATTTTAACGATCTGGCGAGAGAGAACTCTGATGAAAAACTGGAAAACAAGTGCAGAAGCAATCCTGACCACTGGCCCTGTCGTGCCGGTTATCGTGGTAAACAAGCTGGAGCACGCTGTGCCAATGGCGAAAGCGCTGGTTGCGGGCGGCGTTCGCGTTCTGGAAGTGACCCTGCGTACCGCCTGCGCGATGGATGCCATCCGCGCCATCGCTAAAGAAGTGCCGGACGCCATCATCGGTGCGGGTACCGTTCTCAACGCGCAGCAGCTGGCGGAAGTGACCGAAGCTGGCGCACAGTTTGCCATCAGCCCGGGCCTGACCGAGCCGCTGCTGAAGGCCGCGACCGAAGGCACCATTCCCTTGATCCCGGGCATCAGCACCGTTTCTGAACTGATGCTGGGCATGGACTACGGTCTGAAAGAGTTCAAATTCTTCCCGGCAGAAGCGAACGGCGGCACCAAAGCGCTGCAGGCAATTGCGGGTCCCTTCTCTCAGGTACGCTTCTGCCCGACGGGCGGTATCTCCCCGGCTAACTACCGCGACTACCTGGCGCTGAAAAGCGTGCTGTGCATCGGCGGCTCATGGCTGGTTCCGGCGGATGCGCTGGAAGCGGGCGACTGGGATCGCATCACGAAACTGGCTCGTGAAGCGGTTGAAGGCGCGAAGCAGTAAGCCATATGCAGCATGAAAAACGGGCCTTTCGGCCCGTTTTTTTATCCTGCTACCTGAACGTTCGCAGCCGCCGCTTTTGCTCTTACTACGGCCTCGTCAACGTTATCCCCGGTGGCTAACGCCACGCCCAGACGACGCGTACCGTCGATCTCCGGCTTGCCGAACAGACGGACCTGCAGGCCTGCGCCCACCGCGCCTTCGACGTTATCAAACGTCACATTCTGGCTGGTCAGCTGCGGAAGGATCACCGCCGACGCCGCCGGGCCGTACTGGCGGATGCCGCCAACCGGCAGGCCGAGGAAGGCGCGCACGTGCAGGGCGAACTCCGAGAGATCCTGCGAAATGAGCGTGACCATACCGGTGTCGTGCGGGCGAGGGGAGACTTCGCTGAAGATCACTTCGTCACCGCAGACGAACAGCTCCACGCCGAACAGGCCATAACCGCCCAGGGCCAGAACGGTCTTACGGGCAATCTCCCGGGCACGCTCCAGCGCCAGGTCGCTCATCTGCTGCGGCTGCCAGGATTCACGATAATCGCCATCTTCCTGGCGGTGGCCAATCGGGTCGCAGAAATGGACGCCGTCCACGGCACTGACGGTGAGCAGAGTGATTTCGAAATCAAACTTCACCACGCCTTCGACGATCACGCGACCGGCACCGGCACGGCCACCCTGTTGCGCATAATCCCACGCGCTGTCCAGCGCGCTGCTGTCGCGAATAAAGCTCTGACCTTTCCCCGAAGAGCTCATCACCGGCTTAATGATGCACGGGTAGCCAATCTCTTCAACGGCCTGCAGGAATGCGGCTTTGTCACCCGCAAAACGGTAGCTTGAAGTAGGCAGCCCCAGCTCCTCCGCCGCCAGGCGGCGAATGCCTTCACGGTTCATGGTCAGCTTTGCGGCTTTCGCGCAGGGCACCACGCGCTGGCCTGCCTGCTCAAGGGCGATCAGCGTATCGGTTGCGATAGCTTCAATTTCCGGCACGACAAAATCCGGTTTCTCCCGTGCAATAAGCGTACGCAGGGCATCACCGTCCAGCATGTTAATCACATAAGAACGATGGGCGACGTGCATGGCGGGCGCGTCGGCGTAGCGGTCTACGGCAATCACCTCCACCCCTAAACGCTGACACTCAATGGCGACTTCTTTACCCAGTTCGCCCGATCCCAACAGCATTACGCGCGTCGCCGCAGGTCGCAGCGCGGTTCCTAAACGAGTCATGATATTCCCCCTGAAAAAGATGCGCGCAGTATAAACGAAAACGTTTGCGTCTGTCTTGCGCACGGCAAAAGGGCAGACCAGAAATTTGCGCTTCTTTAGGCTTGATGGACATTTCCTGACGCCTGCTCGCTTACGCTGGAGAACATGTTAACCGTTAAGCGAGGGAAACCATGTCAGGCTGGTTAAATCAACTGCAATCCATGTTAGGGCAGAAAACGTCAGGTTCCGGCGAACAGGGGCTGAGCAAACTGCTGGTACCGGGGGCGCTCGGTGGGCTGGCAGGGCTGCTGGTTGCCAATAAATCCTCACGCAAGCTGCTGGCGAAGTACGGTACCGGCGCGCTGCTGGCCGGGGGCGGCGCTATCGCCGGCACCGTGCTGTGGAACAAATATAAGGACAGGGTGCGTGCGGCGCACCGCGATGAACCTCACTATGGGGAGCATACTTCTCCGCTGGATCTGCGCACGGAGCGGCTCATCCTTGCGCTGGTGTTTGCCGCCAAAAGCGACGGGCATATTGATGATAAAGAGAGAGCGGCTATCGAACAGCAGCTGCGCGAGGCGGGTGTTGAAGAACAGGGCAGAACGCTGGTGGCGCAGGCCATTGAACAGCCGCTCGATCCGCAGCGTCTGGCACTGAGCGTGAAAAATGAGGAAGAGGCGCTGGAACTCTATTTTCTCAGCTGTGCCGCCATAGATATCGATCACTTTATGGAGCGTAGCTACCTTAATGCCCTCGGCGACGCGCTGAAGATCCCTCAGGACGTGCGCGAGGGGATTGAAAAAGATATCGGGGAACAAAAACTGGCGCTACAGGGCTAACTCGCGCCCCCGTGGTCATGTTTCGCTTGCATCATGCGCGGGTTTTGCCAACCTTATAGGGTGTAAAACTTAAAAGAATGATGACATGCCACCGAAAGCCCGACGTACTCCTTATGCGATCGTCACGCATGGCGATACGCGCATAGACAACTATTACTGGCTGCGGGACGATTCGCGTTCCCGGCCAGAGGTGCTCGACTACCTGCACGAGGAAAACGACTATGGCCGCAGGGTCATGGCCAGCCAGCAGGCGCTTCAGGACCAGCTGCTGAATGAAATGGTGCAGCGTATTCCCCAGCGCGACATCTCCGCGCCCTGGACCAAAAACGGCTATCGCTATCGCCATATCTATGAGCCGGGCAACGAGTATCCCATCTATCAACGACAGTCGGTATTAAGCGCCGAGTGGGATGAATGGGACATTTTGCTGGATGCGAACCAGCGTGCCGCCCACAGCGAGTTTTATACCCTGGGCGGTATGTCCATCTCCCCGGACAACACCATCATGGCGCTGGCGGAGGATTATCTCTCCCGGCGCCAGTACGGCCTGCGTTTTCGCAATCTGGAAACCGGCAACTGGTATCCGGAAATGCTGGAAAACGTCTCCCCGGATTTTGTCTGGGCGAACGATTCCGAGACGGTCTACTACGTTAAAAAGCACGCCTCCACGCTGCTGCCTTATCAGGTGTGGCGGCATACTGTAGGTACGGACTCAGCCGATGACGAGCTGGTCTATGAAGAGAAAGACGAAACGTTTTATGTCAGCCTGCATAAAACCTCCTCACGCCACTATGTGATTATCTTCCTCGCCAGCGCGACCACCTCGGAAGTGCTGCTCCTGGATGCCGAACTGCCTGACGCCCAGCCGCTCTGTTTCCTGCCGCGCCGCAAGGACCACGAGTACAGCCTGGATCACTTCCAGCACAGCTTTTATCTGCGTTCGAATCGTGAAGGCAAGAACTTTGGTCTGTACAAAACCAAGGTGCGCGACGAGCGCAAGTGGGAGGTGCTTATTCCCGCGCGGGATCAGGTTATGCTGGAAGGGTTCACGCTGTTTACCGACTGGCTGGTGGTGGAGGAGCGCCAGCGGGGGCTGACCAGTATCCGGCAGATCAACCGTAAAACGCGTGAGGTGATAGGGATTGCGTTCGACGATCCGGCCTACGTCACGTGGATCGGCTTTAACCCGGAACCTGAATCGTCCCGGCTGCGCTACGGTTACTCGTCGATGACCACGCCGGATACGCTCTTCGAGCTGGATATGGATACCGGACAGCGCCAGGTGCTTAAGCAAACCGAAGTGAAGGGCTTTGATTCCGACAATTACCGCAGCGAACACCTGTGGGTCACCGCGCGCGATGGCGTGGAGGTGCCTGTTTCGCTCGTTTATCACAAGGCGCACTTCCAGAAGGGTAAAAATCCGATCCTGGTCTATGGCTACGGCTCCTATGGCTCCAGCATGGATGCCGACTTCAGCAGCAGCAGATTAAGCCTGCTCGACCGCGGCTTTGTTTTCGCCATTGCCCATATTCGCGGCGGCGGCGAGCTGGGGCAGCACTGGTATGAAGACGGGAAATTCCTGAAAAAGAAAAACACCTTCAACGACTATCTCGACGTCTGCGATGCGCTGATTGAGCAAGGCTATGGCGATCCTCAGCTTTGCTTCGGCATGGGCGGTAGCGCGGGGGGGATGCTGATGGGGGCGGTCATCAATCAGCGGCCCGAACGCTTTAAGGGTATTGTTGCGCAGGTCCCGTTTGTCGATGTGGTTACCACTATGCTCGATGAGTCCATCCCTTTGACAACCGGAGAGTTTGAGGAGTGGGGCAACCCGCAGGATGAAACCTATTATCGCTATATGAAAGAGTACAGCCCGTATGACAACGTGGAAGCGAAAGCGTACCCGCACATGCTGGTGACGACCGGTTTGCACGATTCACAGGTGCAATACTGGGAACCGGCAAAATGGGTAGCAAAGCTGCGGGAGCTGAAAACCGATGACAACCTGCTGCTGCTCTGTACCGATATGGACTCCGGGCACGGGGGGAAATCGGGTCGATTCAAATCCTACGAAGGGGTGGCACTTGAGTATGCCTTTTTGATAGGCCTGGCGCAGGATACGTTGCCAGGCCGTGTACAGCGTTAAGCTTCACCCAGATAGTGTTTCAGGGTTAAGCGCAGCTCCGGGCTCATTTTGTCGAGGTTGTTATACAGCCAGCGCAGATAGCCCGGATCTTTATCCGCAATATCCGATACCGCTCTCCCGCGGTATTTGCCGAAGGTGAACGTCGTCAGCAGCGCAGGGCGTCCGGTGATCGTTGCCATATCATCCGGCGTCCAGCCCGATGTGTTCATAATATCTATGAGTAGCGCAGCGGTGATATAGCAGTCATACAGGGCGCGGTGATGGTGCAGCCCTTCAGGGGTTCTGACGCTGAGCTTGCGGGATTTATACAGCGCCATATTGCTGTACTTGATCCCTGGCCAGAGGCGACGCGCCAGCTTCATGGTACAAATCCACTCCCCGGGCATTTCGGGGAGTACCCGACGGTCAAAGCTGGCGTTGTGGGCAACGTACCATGGGCTGCCGTAGTAGTGCGGAATAACGTCTTCTATCCAGGGTTTATCCGCCACCATTGATTCTGTAATGCGATGGATAGCCATGGCCTGTGGGCTAATAGGACGATCGGGACGCACCAGATGGCTCATCGGGTTGACGATTTTTCCATCAACCACGTCGACCGAGGCCACTTCCACAATTCCGCCCTGAAGATCGCAAGTTTCGGTATCAATGACGCGCAGCATGAAAATCTCCTGAGCTTAAAACGCTTAGCCTAAAGGAATGATATCGCCTTGCCAACCCTGTCCGTTGCGCGTGCCGGTCAACAGGAGCTCACCCTTATCTGCCCGAACGATCAGCTGGCCTTTTTCATCCCATAACGCGCTGCCCGTGCCGGCATTTGCCATTAACACCGCGATGGCATACCTGTGCGCAAAGCGCTGCAGGGTATTGATGGACTGTCGCCAGCGGTAATCCCTCACCGACTGGCAGCTGGTGAAGAGTGTTGCCTGCGGATCAAGATTCGGGGAATCGCTTTGCCCATCGATAATCGTGAGTTGTTTATCACCCGGCACCAGGCTGGCGCCGCTCCCCTGAGGGTAACGCAGAATACGATCGCGAGAGGGGATAAACAGCGCAAGGCCTTTCTGGCGCTGACCGTTTCGTTCAACGGGAAGCCCTGCAATGAGGGTAATGCGGTAAAAATGCGCGGCGTCAAGCAACGGCTGTAGTCGATCGTCTTCGGGCGGGAGCGGTAATGCCGTCGCGCCCGGGCCGGTTAATGAGAGTTCCGGAAAAACCAGCAAATCGCACTGATGCTGTGCTGCTTCGGCAATAAAGTGGAGATGGTGCGCAATATGGTCATCTACGCTGTGATGCTGCCCGCCATACTGGGCTGCCGCAATATTCCAATGTGACATCGTGACTTCCTTATACACAGAGTCGCAGGGATTAAAGAGTACACCTAATTTAATCAGGGTTTTCTTATCCTGCCAGATTCCGCGTAAGGAAGTGTAACGAGTCGTTAAGCTTATTTAACTTTCGGCTCGTACGGCAAGCGGGAGAGGTTGACCGAGGCGAGACGGTGGGCAATTAACCTTTCGCGAAACCAGTCACGCAGATGGGCGGGCTGTTCTCGCTCCACCACTTCAGCCACGACGGGCATGTTGTAACGCTCTTTAAAGGCGACGCCAGCGGCAGCGAGATCGACATTCACTTTATCCATCTCGTCCTGAGGAAGGGCGGCCAGATTAATCTTCATTACCTTCTCCTTATTTTGCGGCGGCAACGTTACCGCGATTGCGCGACGATAACAAGCAGAGCGGGATGATCCTCGACTCGTTTATTATACAGCGTTATTCTTTAGCATACAGACATAACAAAAAGGAATGATTGTGATGGGTTTATCCGCTTCCCGCGCGGTATGCGCACTGGTTTTTTTGGCCTCAACGGTAATCTCACCCTCCGTGCTGGCGCATGCGCATCTTGAGCAGCAGAGCCCGGCAGCGGACAGCCAGGTGGCGTCACCGCAGGTGCTGACGCTGAATTTCTCCGAAGGTATCGAGCCCGGATTTAGCGGCGTCGTGGTGACGGATGCGCAAAATCAGGTGATCAAAACCGGTACCGCCACGCGAGACGAAAAGAACAAAGCACAGCTGACCGTTCCGCTGGAACAGACGCTGGCGCCGGGGGCTTACCGGGTGGACTGGCACGTGGTTTCCGTCGACGGCCATAAAACCAAAGGCAGCTATCGCTTCAGCGTGAAATAGCATGCTGGGACTGTTATACGTAGGATTGCGCTTTATCCATTTTGCGGCGCTAATGCTCGTTTTTGGCAACGCGCTTTACAGCGTCTGGTTTGCGCCTTCCGGGCTGCACCGCCTGATGGCCCGGCGTTTCCAGCTCCAGCAGAGAGTGGCATCCATCGTCAGCCTGACCGCTGCGATCCTGATGTTTATGCTTCAGGGCGGCTTAATGGGCAACGGCTGGGGCGATGTGTTTAACCCGCAAATCTGGAACAGCGTGCTGGGAACGCGGTTTGGTGGCGTCTGGTTGTGGCAAATTATCCTCGCTGCCATCACCGTTGTCGTCGCGTGGCTCGCGCCGCTGAAAGGCTCGCGCCTGCTGCTGCTCGCCATGGGCCAGCTTATCCTGCTGGCAGGTGTAGGGCACGCGGCGATGAGCGACGGCCCGATGGGGGCGATACAGCGAATCAATCATGCTGTTCACCTGCTGTGTGCCGCAACCTGGGTGGGTGGATTGCTGCCGCTGCTGTTTTGCATGCGTCTGGCGAAAGGACGCTGGCAGAACGCGGCCATCTATACCATGATGCGTTTCTCGCGCGTGGGGCATTATGCCGTCGCAGGCGTGCTGCTTACCGGCGTAGTGAATGCGCTGTTGATTCTGGGCATCCATATTCCCTGGCAGGCTGGCTACGTGCAGTTTTTGTTGTTCAAATGTGCTCTCGTGGCGTTGATGGTGGCAATTGCGCTGGCAAATCGGTATTTTCTGGTGCCACGGTTCCGTCCGGATTCCGGGCGCGCACAACAGATGTTTATCAGGATGACACAGGCAGAGGTGGTGCTGGGCGCGCTGGTTCTGGCAACGGTCAGTCTGTTTGCTACCTGGGAACCCTTCTGACAAGGTTAACTATTAAATGAAAAAGACAGTACTTTCTCTCTTATTGCTGGCCTGCGCGGGAAGCGCTCTGGCGGCACCGCAGGTAATCACCGTAAGCCGCTTTGAAGTGGGCAAAGACAAATGGGCCTTTAATCGCGAAGAGGTGATGCTGACCTGCCGTCCGGGCCATGCGCTGTATGCGATCAACCCGAGCACGCTGGTCCAGTACCCGCTCAACGATACCGCTGAGCAGCAGGTCGCCAGCGGCAAGAGCAGCGGTCAGCCAGTCAGCGTGATTCAGATTGATGACCCGGCCAACCCGGGGCAGAAGATGAGCCTGGCACCGTTTATCGAGCGCGCTGACAAGCTCTGCTGACGTTCAGGTTTCCAATAAAAAAACCGCAGATGCTCGCCAAAGCACTGCGGTTTTTCACTTTTAATGATGCTCTGACGCTTTTTTTCAGGCCACTTTTGCTGTGGACTGGAAAACCTGGCGTCGTCATCTATTCTTAAAAGGCAAGGCGACTTAGCCTGCATTAATGCCAACTTTTAGCGCACGGCTCTCTCCCAAGAGCCATTTCCCTGGACCGAATACAGGAATCGTATTCGGTCTCTTTTTATCTCTATGTTTCTCAAAAGGTTTCTTCGGTTATGGACCGAAAACCCCGAGAATGGCTGGACAGTTCCCTATCCTGACTAAACCATAACATACTCAGGACCGCGTACGTCCAGGGTTTTTTGGCATCTTTGTTAAAAAATTGTGTCCTGGCGATCGCTGTGGAATCTTCGTCGGTGAAGTAAAGGCCCGGCCTGATAGTTAAATAATGAATTCCCTGAATTTATCTTTGTTGTTAACGATATACTCGGGGAAACTGTCTGCCGACAGCTCTTGCCTGATTAACTTCCTGTCTCGTCCCCAGATATCTTCGGCGTTTTTTATCACCTTCATGATATGTTCCGGGTTATTGAACTCAGGCAGATCGTATTCCGTGTGGGAGATGGTGGACATTTTTTCTGATATGCGTTCAGGGGTCATAACCCATGAGAAATGCCAGACACTATTTTCAATGATGCGATTGTTAAGTTTGAACCAGTTCCATTTGAGCCAGGACCAGTTTTTGACGCTTCTGGTGCGTTTAAGATTTCTGAACGACTCAGGCTCGCCGCCAAAAAAATGAACGAGGTTTTTATATTTTGTGGCTCTCGGCAGTTTACATTTTCTTGGGGTGTTATCTGTATTAAAAACCTGCAGATTAAACTGATAATTATAAAAGTTTTGATAAAGCGTTGTGCAGAGTTTATTCGCGTTGATAGAGCCGATAACCTGTGGTGAAAAAATCTCGTCCACATCGCAAATTAAAATCAAATCATCATATTTAGCACTTTTGAGGCCCTGCATGATGGCATTTCTCTGCGCGGCTTCATTCGCCCATGCATCCACCACCAGACCGTCCTGATGCTGATCGCCGCCGTCAGAGGCTTTCATGAGAGGTGTTTCATCATGCACAACATAAATAATTTTATCTTTAAAAGGACCGTATTTATGTCAAAGTTAAGCTGCCGCTTTTTGCCGGTAAAGGTATGCGTTGACTCAACGATAACGAACCGATCAATAACGTCCGCTAGCGTATTCAGCCTGATATCAAGAAGCATATCTTCATCGTAATACAAGAAGCAGTCGTAAATCATCATTAAAGTCCTTAAATTTGCGTCTACACTGCGCTTTTCCAACGCATTCGCTATTTTCATTTCGCGCAATGCTAACTGAGCACCCCTGGCATATGCAAGAGTGCTCTGCTTTATCATTCCTTTCTCAAACCGAGTGCATTCTCTGTGCTGAGAGCGAAAACGCTTGTCGCGATTAGAAATGGGACTTAACGGACGCCTCAATTTCATCAAGCAGTTCAAAGCGACGACGGTATTCAGCGCGTTTTTTACTGGCTATCTCGTCGAGGGATTTGCGCTCCATCTGCAGCGGCAGCTGCCAGCAGAAGGCGGAAAGTTTTTTCCCACCCAAAGAATCCCAGAATTCGTCATAGCTGGCGTGGAAATGACGGCCTTTGCTGAGGCGATAGCGCAGCGCGCGGAAAACGTGTCCCTCATCGCTGACGGCAAAAATGGCCCGAACAGAGGACTGCGCTGCCAGCTGGAAAAGTACCTCCATCAGCACGCGCTTGGGAAACAGGCCATGGCAGGCGCGAGTTGCCAGTTTAATGGCATCTCGTGACACGCAGCGACGGGGGCCCTGAAGTCCGCCAATGACCATAACGGGCTGGCCATTGCTGCGGGCGACGCTAAAGGTCAGGCTGGCCAGAAGCGTATCCTCGTTGTCGCGCAGCCAGAGCGTACTCTCACCTTCACGCTCGGCTTTGCCAGCTGAGGACGCATTAATCGTGTAGGTCATGCCGTCTTTGACATGGAACTGCGCGATAGGTTGTTCCTGCGCGCCGGTCATAGCCTGGGCAAGACGGCTCTCCTTCAGGCGATCGATCCAGTAGTAATGGTTAACGATAGCGTCGGCGCGATCGTTTGCCGTCAGACCACGCATCAGGTATTGCCGATGGGTCTTGCTGGGCAACGTAATTTGCGATGTCAGCAGTTTGTCGAAATCGTCACGGCCAGAGAGGGCTTCCAGCATACGGTGGGTGGAAGACCAAAAGAGCAGGGAACGTAAAAGGAACTTCAGTCGGTAGTCGCGTTTCCGCCAGATTGGCCCCGGGACGCGTTTGCCGTTCACCAGCTCGGAAATAATATTCGTGCGATGCGGATAGAAAACATCGTTATGTAGCTGTGTATTAGACACGTGAAGACCTCTCGTTTTTATCTCCCCTTATTCTAAGGAGCCAGTAAAAAGGGATTAAGAGCGCGCGGATCTTTATTTCTCTTTGGTTTACCGTTTGTTTTACTTTGTAAGGGCTGCGCTGATCTTCTTGCGCTTTTGACGGCGGCTATACTGTTAAAGGGAGGCCTTATGTATCAGCGAATAGAAGGTGGAGAGTGGCGTCACGTATGGGTTGTCAGCGACATACACGGCTGTTACCAGAGGCTCATGGAGGAACTGAAACGCCGTCATTTCAATCCTTATGAGGATTTACTTATTTCCGTTGGCGATCTGATCGATCGTGGTCCGGACAGCGTGAAATCATTGCAGCTCATCAATGAGAAATGGTTTCGAGCAGTGCGGGGCAATCATGAGCAAATGGCAATAGATAGCCTGGATAATAATGATTTTGCGCTCTGGACAATGAATGGCGGAATGTGGTTTTCGCGGCTTGAGCATGAGGAGCAGCAGCGGGCGCGCTCGTTACTTAACGCATGTCGTGCGTTACCGCATATTATCGAAATTACCTGCGCGAACGGATTGAACGTTATTGCTCATGCTGATTACCCGGCGGAGGAATACCGCTGGGAAAAACCGGTAAGCGCCCAGCGCGTGTTATGGGATCGCGACCGCCTGATGGGGTTTATGGTGGGCAAAGGGCAGGGTATTAGCGGGGCGGATCATTTCTGGTTCGGACATACGCCCGTCGACAGAAGGTATGATTTTGACAATCTGCACTACATTGATACGGGGGCCGTATTTGACGGTTACTTTACGCTGGCGCAGCTGCAGTAATAAATAACCCGCCTTCGGGCGGGTTCTCTTTAGGTCAGGCAAGACGCATGACCCAGGCATCGGCTTTACTATCGTAATGCTCACGGTAAAGGACAGAATGTTCGCCATCAAGTATTGCCGGGACGCTGGTGTCTGCATCCCATGCATCGAGCTGCATGCACAAATCCGGGTCGGATTTGCAGGGAATACTTAACGTTCGATCGCCTTGTGCTTCGCCGCGCAGCTCTGCGTCGTCGATCTCAAAAGCGCCAATACGCACGCTGGTTTTCGTCATAGTGCTCTCCGGGTCGGTTGTCAAAATCTGGTATGACCAGTATGGGGATCCATTTTTGATCGTAGACAAGGAGAGCAAAATCGCCAGTAAAAAAATGCGCTTTTTTCAGGCGGTGCGATCGTTACCGGTAAACAGTCGGCCATCCCGGACCAGTTCGCGTGGATAGCTGTTTTTGAGTCTTGAACCGACCTTTTTGGCCAGCCCCAGCGGGAATCCCTGATAGGTCACCACCACTTCATCTGCGGAAGGCGAGCTGTCAGGATAAACATCGCGGCCACGGTACCACTCTTCGGCTTCCTGATGCGTCAGGGCAAAGGTATTCTCGTGTCCGGCAAGCGCGATGACGGCCTCATGCTGCCAGCGATAGCCTTTATTATGCACTTCCGCCAGGCGGATCCCGATTCGGGAAAAACGCACTTTGCCAATCAGTGGCTCGATATTCGCCGGGAAAAGCCAAACCTCTTTGTCCCGCTGCCAGAGATGCATGCTCTCATCCCACTGCAACCCGACCTTGCTGGCTGCGGCTTCAAGCTGCGCGACGTCGCGGCCTTTAAGCGGCGCAAACGGGAAGTTGCCGACCTTGAATTTGGGGGCGGGCAGGGGAGCAACCGCCTGCGTTTTACGCAGACGCGCCACAAAGAACCCTTCGCAGTCGTAAATCTGCGGGAACACGTGGAGGAAACCTTCCGGCGTGACCGCCTCCTGTGCCGAGGAAAACAGATCGTTAAGCGGCAGGAACTCGACCGCATCCGGATATTGCGCTTTCAGCCACAGGCAGACGTCTTCGTTTTCATCGCGGTTTAAGGTACACGTTGAATAGACCAGCGTGCCGCCGGGGCGCAGGGCGTGGAACGCGCTGTCGATCAGCTCGCGCTGCGTGGCGGCGATCTCAAGATTGCTCTCCACGGACCAGTTCTTTAACGCATCGGGATCTTTACGCACTACCCCTTCACCGGAGCAGGGGGCGTCCAGCAGGATGGCATCAAACATTTCCGGCAGGGCGGCGCCAAAGACGCGACCGTCGAAGTGCGTAAGAGCGACATTATGAATACCGCAGCGGCTGATATTGGCATGCAACACCTTCACGCGGCTGGCGGAAAATTCGTTGGCGAGGATTGCTCCGCGATTGCCCATGCGCGCGGCAATCTGCGTGGTTTTCGAGCCGGGCGCGGCGGCGACATCCATCACGCGTTCAGGCGCGTTGCCGTCGGCGAACAGGGCGGCAACCGGTAGCATTGAGCTCGCTTCCTGAATATAAAACAGACCGCTCAGATGTTCTGCGGTACTTCCCAGCGGCACCGCGTCTTCGTCATCGCGGTCGATCCAGAAACCCTCTTCACACCACGGAACCGGCGTAAGTTGCCAGCCGTACGGAGAAACCAGGGCCAGAAAATCCTCGACGCTGATTTTCAGGGTGTTGACGCGAATGCTGCGGCGTAACGGACGCTGGCAGGCGGCGATAAAATCGTCCAGCGACAGATGAGAGGGAAGCGCCTCGCGCATCTGCGCCAGGAATTGATCGGGAAGAAATACGGAGTTTTGAGCCACGAGCACACCACAGGGAAAAGTTCAGGTGCGCAGTGTAACATAAAGGCTCCGGCGCGTTGACACCGGAGCCTGTCAGATTAACGCGGCAGGGCCGTTCCCCATTCGCGCCACTCTTTCGGTTCGCTTTCCAGCAGCAGGAAGTGTTTACCCGGCTGCGCTTTCGGCGCCAGCGGCGTTCCTGGCGGGGTGGCAAAGGCAATACCGCCGCGGATGAACTGGTTGAAGGTACCGGTTTTCACCACGCCACCCGTCAGGCCGAAGTCCAGCGAATAGCCGGATGCCAGCCAGAACACCGAGTTATTACGCACCAGATGCTGGTAACGCTCGCTGATGCGTAGCGCCACCATCACGCGGTCGGAGAGCGTGCCGAGCGTGAGGCCCGTAACCGTACCCACCTCAATGCCGCGGAACAGCACCGGCGTACCGATGCCAAGCGAGCCCGCTTCCGGCACTTCCACTACAATGCTCAGGCCGCCAAGGTAGCGCGAGTCGGTAATGGTAGCTTCCTGCAGCTCGAAATCACGACGGGCTTTGCCCTGACCGGGCTCGACGTTGATGTAAGGCTGCAGAATGGTGTCGAGATGCTCAACGCCCGCGGCCGAAATCTGTGGGGTCACCACCGAGAAGCGGGAACCCGAGCGGGCGAAGGTCTGCACATATTCCGGATAAAGCACGGCGGTGGCCTGCACCTCGTTGCGCGAGGTGATGAGCGTCAGCTTCTGGATCTGCCCGATATCAATGCCCAGGTAGCGAATTGGCATGCCTTCCGCCAGCTTGCCGGCATCGAACGCATGCAGGGTAATCTGCCCACCCACGGCACGCGCGGCAGTTTCGGATGGGAAGAGAATTCGCTTATCGCCTTTTCGCAGGTTCGCGCCCGCGCCGCTGAGGTTATCAAAGCTGATCGCCCCGCGCAGCGCGCGCGAGAGCGGGGAGGCCTGCACGGTCAGGCCGTTGCCGTTAAGCTGCACCTTCGCGCCGCCCTCGGCCCAGAAGACGCTGTTTGGGGTCAGCAGCTTGCGGTACTCGGGCTTGATATGCAGTTCGATATCAAACGCGTCCGCACGCGGGCGAACGGCGATCACCTCCCCAACCTCAAACTTGCGGTAGAGCACCACGGAGCCCGCCTGAACGTCAGGCAGCGTCTCGGCGCTTAAGGTCAGGGTCGTGGTTGGCATATCGCTCAGGCTGTTTTCAATCGCTTTGTCCAGGTTGGCGTACAGCGGGTAGCTGTCGCGAACGGGGCCTTTATTGCCCGGCAAAATGCGAATACCGCCGTTAACCCATTCGCTGGCGCTGGCGCCGAGAAACTCCACGCCGTCCAGACCCACCTTCACGTCGACGCGGCTGTTCACCACGAACTTACTGTCGCCATGGACGAGGTTGCTGTATTGCGGATCGATAGCTACCGAGAAGCTCACGCCATTTTCGGAGAGCGTTCGCTCCAGCACCTGACCCACCTGTACGCCGTGCAGAATCAGCGGCTGACCGGCCTCAATGCCGTAACTTTCAGGCGCATTGAGCGTAACCGTCACGACGCCCGGTTTTTGCAGCAGCGCTTTATCCGCCGGGGCAATGACGAAGCTATTGCTGGGCTGACCTTCACCGGGGATCAGTTCAAAGGTATTTCCGGTCAGCAGCGTGCTGAGGCTGGCATCGTTCAGAGAGAGTTTAGGGCTGCGCATCTCGATGCGCGTTTTCTCGCGCAGGAGATCGACCACGCTCGGATCGACCGTCATTTCGCCCGTGACCGAGCCGCCCGGATTGAGCGTCATTTTGGTGAGCTGGCCGACCTGCAGTCCCTGGTACATCAGCGGCGTTGACCCCGCTTTCAGCCCTTTGGCATCAGGCAGAACGAGCTTAACGATCACGCCACGCTGGCTGTGCGCCAGATCCGGATATAAACCGAACGTGTCATCGGCCGTGGCAGGGCTTGAGTTTTCCGGGGAGTCAAAGGCAATGGCACCGTTAACCAGGGCGGCCAGACTCTCAAGCTTCACTTTTGCACCGCTCAGGCTGAGGTCGGCATCCACGCCGGAGACATTCCAGAAGCGGCTGCCTTTTTTCACCAGATTGGTGAAGCGACGCTCGATCAGCACATCAATGGTGACGCCTTGTTTGTTCGGGTTAATCGAGTAATCGTACACGCGTCCAACCGGAATCTTGCGGAAGTAGACCAGCGAGCCGCTGTTCAGGGAGCCCAAATCCGGTGCCTGAAGATGGATCATCAGATCGCCGTTATTGAGGCGGTATTTCGGCTGCGTATCCAGCGCGACAAAGTGATCCTGCGGTTCACCTTTGCCCGGCATCATGCCGATGTAGTTGCCGCCAACCAGCGCATCCAGCCCGGACACGCCGGCCAGGGAGGCTTTCGGCGTCACCAGCCAGAACTGCGTTTCGCTGCGCAGGGCATCCTGCATGTCAGATTTTATACTGACCCGCACCTGAATCTTGTTAAGCCCTTTTCCAAGGGAGATGTCCTGAACCGTACCGACTTCGACCCCCTGAAAACGAACGGGGGTTCGTCCGGCGACGATGCCGTCGGCGGTTTGAAAATCAATGGTGACGGTACTGCCGCGATCTTCATAGCTCGTCCAGATAAGCCAGCCTGCAATCATCAGGGCGATGACGGGCAGCAACCAGAATGGCGAAATGCGGCGTTTAGTTTTAATTCTCGCTTCAGTCGGCGAAGCGGGGGTTTCCTGACTCATGTGCATCCCAAAGTAAGCGGCTATCCAGCCATTCCACAGCAAGAATAGTCAATATCACCGCAGAGCCGAAATAAAAAGCCGCGGGTCCCATAGTAAAAGCAAGAAGCTGGTCGCGATTGATCAGCGACATCATCAGCGAAATCACAAACAGATCCAGCATTGACCAGCGGCCAATCCAGGTGACGAATCGCAGAAGCAGAATACGGGTACGTAAACCTTGTTCACACTTAAAGTGAATGCTGACGAGCAGGGTAAACATCACCACCACTTTGGTAAAGGGAACCAGGATACTGGCAATAAAGACGATGGCCGCCACCCCAACGTTACTGTGTGCAAGAGAGATAATACCGGAGAGGATAGTATCTTCCTGACGGCCACCGTTCACGTAAATAATGGATATCGGCAGCATATTGGCCGGGAACAGAAACACCAGGGAGGCAATCAGCGCCGCCCAGCATTTTTGCAGGCTGTTGTTGCGTCGTAACCTCAACGGTATGTGGCAGCGCGGGCAGCGTCCACGCTTGTCGGGCAACCCGGTGTAATGGCATCCCAGACAGACGCGGAGGTTTTCATCCGGGCGGGTGGCAGGGCGCTGCGGGTAAAAACGCTCCCAAAGCTGCTCAACATTCAGGTGGATCAGTGTCAGGATGCTGAGCAATACCAGGCAGATAAAGGCAAAAAGCCCGACGCCCGGCTGCAGAAAGGCATAGTCCTGCACCTTGATTGATGCCACGCCCACGCCCACCAGATAGATATCCAGCATGACCCACTCTTTAAGCTTTTCCAGCATCAGCAACACAGGACGCAGGTTCATTCCCAGGATGTTACCAAACCACAGGTAGGCAATGGCTGCAACCAGCACCAGCGGCGCGCCGACAACGCAGAACAGTACCATGGCGGCGGTGAGAGGATCGCCCTGGCTCGTCATCTGCCAGATACCCTGCAGCACGTTGGCGTCAATGCGCACACCAAGCAGGTAAAGCTTCAGAAGCGGCTCGGTCCAGGCGAAAGGCATCAGCAGCAGCATGGTAACGGCCATAGCGGCAAGGCGGGTTAACGACCAGTCGCGGCCGTCACGAATTTTAGCGTCGCAGCGGGGACAAAAGGCGCTTTGGTGCGATTTCATCTTCGGCAACATAAAAAGCGTATCGCACTGGGGGCAACGCTGATAATGTGCACGAGGCAAAGCGTCGCTTACCGTATGGACAGTTATCTTTTTTGTCGGCGTAATTTTGGTTGTTTTTAAGGCCATCAGCTGCGCGCAAATAAGTATTGTTGAACGTTATATTAACTCATGAACGGATTCATCTTGAGCATGAGCGCATTTATTGCTTATTTTAATAGGCTATGCGGTAATTTTGTAAGACAACTAAGTGATTGAATAATGAACAAAACAGAATTCTACGCGGATCTGAACCGCGATTTTAAGGCATTGATGGCAGGTGAAACCAGCTTCTTAGCCACTCTGGCAAATACTAGCGCATTGCTGTTCGAACGGCTATCCGATGTGAACTGGGCTGGCTTTTACCTCCTGGAAGGTGAAACGCTGGTGCTGGGTCCGTTTCAGGGCAAACTGGCCTGCGTGCGTATTCCGGTAGGGCGCGGCGTATGCGGTACCGCGGTGGCCGAGAATCAGGTTCAGCGCGTGGAAGATGTTCATGCGTTTGACGGGCATATCGCCTGTGATGCTGCCAGCAATTCAGAGATCGTTCTGCCGCTGGTGGTAAAAAATCAGATTATTGGCGTTCTGGATATCGACAGTACGGTCTTCAGTCGCTTTACAACCGAGGATGAACAGGGGCTGCGCGAGCTGGTGGCGAATCTGGAAAACGTCCTCGCTGCAACCGATTATCAAAAATTCTTTGCGAGCGTCGCAGGATAATCAACGGATAACGTAGCATTTACTGATAGCGTCATTATAATGACGCCTGTTCATGCCTGCGCTTGTTGGCAACGTCCGTTGTAATCAGGAAATTTCATGGAAAATCAACCTAAGTTGAATAGCAGTAAAGAAGTTATCGCATTTCTGGCCGAGCGTTTCCCGCAGTGCTTCAGCGCGGAAGGTGAAGCACGTCCCCTGAAAGTCGGTATTTTTCAGGATCTGGTAGCGCGTGTTGAAGGGGAAATGAACCTCAGCAAAACTCAGCTGCGTTCTGCCTTACGTCTTTATACTTCGAGCTGGCGTTACCTGTACGGTATCAAACCGGGCGCGACCCGCGTGGATCTCGACGGCAACCCTTGCGGCGAGCTGGACGAGCAGCACGTAGAACACGCGCGCAAGCAGCTGGAAGAAGCCAAAGCACGCGTTCAGGCACAACGTGCAGAACAGCAGGCGAAAAAACGCGAAGCCGCAGCGGCAAACGGTCAGGAAGAAGCGCCTCGTCGTGAGCGTAAACCACGTCCTGCGCCGCGTCGTCACGACAATAACGATCGCAAACCGCGTGCAGACAAACCAGCAGCGAAAGCCCCTCGTGCGCCTCGTGAAGAGCAGCGCCATACTCCGGTTTCTGACATTAACGCCCTGAGCGTGGGTCAGGCTCTGAAGGTAAAAGCGGGCAACAACGCAATGGACGCCACCGTACTGGAAATCACCAAAGATGGCGTTCGTGTACAGCTGACTTCTGGTATGTCAATGATTGTACGCGCAGAACACTTGTTGTTCTGAAACGGAGGCCAAGCCTGGCATGAACACTTTTTTTAAGCTCACCGCGCTGGCGGGCCTGTTTGCCATAACAGGTCACGCTTTCGCAGTGGACGATATCACGCGTGTTGATCAAATTCCGGTACTCAAGGAAGAGACGCAGCACGCGACGGTAAGCGAGCGTGTAACCTCTCGCTTTACCCGCTCGCACTATCGTCAGTTCGATCTCGATCAGGCCTTTTCGGCCAAAATCTTTGACCGCTATCTGAACTTGCTGGATTACAGCCATAACGTTTTGCTCGCCAGCGATGTCGAGCAGTTCGCTAAGCGCAAATCCGAGGTGGGTGATGAGCTGCGGTCAGGCAAGCTGGATCTGTTCTACGATCTCTACAACCTGTCGCAAAAGCGCCGCTTTGAACGCTATCAGTACGCGCTGAAAGTGCTGGAACGTCCAATGGACTTCACCGGCAACGACACCTTTAATCTCGATCGCAGCAAAGCGCCCTGGCCGAAAGACGAAGCCGAGCTGAACGCGCTGTGGGATGGAAAGGTCAAATACGATGAGCTAAGCCTCAAGCTGACCGGCAAAGATGAAAAAGAGATCCGCGACACGCTGACGCGTCGTTACAAATTTGCCATTCGCCGTCTGGCGCAGACCAACAGTGAAGATGTTTTCTCACTGGCGATGACCGCCTTTGCGCACGAAATCGATCCGCACACCAACTATCTCTCTCCACGCAATACCGAACAGTTCAATACTGAGATGAGCCTGTCTCTGGAAGGTATTGGCGCGGTACTGCAAATGGATGATGACTACACGGTGATCAACTCCATGGTCGCGGGCGGCCCGGCATCCAAAAGCAAAGCGATAAGCGTAGGCGATCGCATTGTGGGGGTAGGACAAACCGGTCAGAGCATGGTTGATGTCATTGGCTGGCGTCTGGACGATGTGGTTGCGCTGATCAAAGGTCCGAAAGGCAGCAAAGTTCGTCTGGAAATTCTGCCTGCCGGTAAAGGCACCAAAACCCGTATCGTGACCCTGACCCGCGAGCGTATTCGTCTGGAAGACCGCGCGGTGAAAATGTCGGTGAAAACCGTGGGTAAAGAGAAGGTGGGTGTCCTGGATATCCCTGGCTTCTACGTGGGGCTGACCGACGATGTAAAAGTTCAGCTGCAGAAACTTGAGAAGCAGAACGTGAGCAGCGTCATCATCGACCTGCGCACGAACGGTGGCGGTGCGCTGACCGAAGCGGTGTCGCTCTCAGGGCTGTTTATCCCGTCTGGCCCGGTTGTACAGGTGCGTGATAACAACGGTAAAGTTCGTGAAGATGCTGATAACGACGGTGTGGTCTATTACAAAGGCCCGCTGGTGGTCCTGGTTGACCGCTTCAGCGCGTCCGCATCTGAAATCTTTGCCGCTGCAATGCAGGACTATGGCCGCGCGCTAATCGTGGGTGAGCCCACCTTCGGCAAAGGTACTGTTCAGCAGTATCGCTCGCTGAACCGTATTTACGATCAGATGCTGCGTCCGGAATGGCCTGCGCTGGGCTCCGTTCAGTACACCATTCAGAAGTTCTACCGCGTTAACGGCGGCAGTACGCAGCGTAAAGGCGTAACGCCGGATATCATGATGCCGACCGGCACTGAAGAGACTGAAACCGGCGAGAAGTTTGAGGATAACGCGTTGCCGTGGGACAGCATCAATGCTGCGACATTCGTGAAGGCAGGTGATATGACGCAGTTTGGCCCTGAGCTGCTGAAAGCGCATAATGAACGCATCGCGAAAGACCCGGAATTCCAGTACATCATGAAGGACATTGCGCGTTTCAATGCTCTGAAAGATAAGCGGAATATTGTTTCTCTGAACTACGCTCAGCGTGAAAAAGAGAACAACGAGGACGACGCAACGCGTCTGGCGCGTATCAACGATCGCTTCAAGCGAGAAGGTAAGCCTCTGCTCAAGAAACTGGACGATCTGCCAAAAGATTACCAGGAGCCGGATCCGTACCTGGACGAGACGGTGCATATCGCGCTCGACCTGGCGAATCTGGAAAAAGAGAAGCCTGCCGTACAGCCCGCTCCGGCAAAATAATCTCTCAACAGGCACAAGAAATTGTGCCTGTTTCTTTTTGTTCTGCATCCTTCCGTCAGGCTGATTTCCAATTGTGTAAAGTTGTGTCTTTCTGGTGACTTACGCCCACCGGATGCTTGAAAATAGCCGTAATACCCATACGATGTGGGTAATCGCATAGTGCGTTTTGTTAAACTGAGGTTAAAAGAAAATTATGATGCGAATCGCGCTCTTCCTGCTCACCAACCTGGCGGTGATGGTGGTTTTCGGGCTAGTGCTAAGCCTGACGGGAATTCAGTCGAGCAGCGTTCAGGGTCTGTTGATTATGGCGCTGCTGTTTGGTTTTGGTGGCTCTTTCATTTCCCTGCTGATGTCAAAGTGGATGGCGCTGAAATCCGTAGGCGGTGAGGTGATTGAACAGCCGCGTAACGACATGGAACAGTGGCTGATGAATACGGTGGCACAGCAGTCTAAGCAGGCAGGCATTGCGATGCCGCAGGTTGCTATTTACCATGCCCCGGATATTAACGCGTTTGCTACGGGTGCCCGTCGTGATGCGTCGCTGGTTGCCGTGAGCACCGGGTTGTTGCAGAACATGAGCCGTGACGAAGCCGAAGCGGTTATCGCGCACGAAATCAGCCATATCGCCAACGGTGACATGGTGACCATGACCCTGATTCAGGGTGTGGTGAACACCTTCGTTATCTTCATCTCTCGTATCCTGGCGCAGATTGCGGCTGGCTTCATGGGTGGCAACCGTGATGAAGGTGAAGAGAGCAACGGTAATCCGCTGATCTACTTCGCCGTATCGATGGTGCTGGAACTGGTGTTCGGTATTCTGGCCAGCATTATCACCATGTGGTTCTCCCGTCACCGTGAGTTCCATGCGGATGCCGGTTCAGCGAAGCTGGTAGGGCGTGAAAAGATGATTGCCGCCCTGCAGCGTCTGAAAACCAGCTACGAGCCGCAGGAAGCGAACAGCATGATGGCCTTCTGCATCAACGGCAAATCAAAGTCGCTGAGCGAGCTGTTTATGTCTCACCCACCGCTGGATAAACGTATTGAAGCGCTGCGCAGTGGAGAATACCTGAAGTAACGCTAAGCGCTTAAATAAGCCGGGCAGGAGAACACTCCGCCCGGCTTTTTTTATGCCTGAACGCCGGGTTGGGTCACGCGCAACCCGCTGACGATGGCTGCAAGGGTGGCAAGGGCGCCTGCGGTGAGAAGCGCAACGTGGTTGCCGTTTTGCCCGGCAAGGTTAAACATCAGGGCAACCAGCGCCGCACCGGTGCTTTGCCCCAGCAGACGCGCGGTCCCCAGCATGCCGCTGGCACCTCCGCTGCGGTGGCGCGGTGCAGAGGTAATAATGGTGTGGTTGTTGGGGGACTGAAACAGGCCAAACCCGGCTCCGCACAGGATCATGCGCCAGATGATGTCCAGATCCCCTGGCGATGATGGCAGCAGCGCCAGCGCGAAAAGACCTGTTGCCATCACGGCCAGCCCCACCGCGCCCAACAAACCGGCATGTACACGTTCTATTAAATAACCTGCCAGGGGGGCCATCACCATCGTCGCCAGCGGCCAGGGGGTTAACAGCAGCCCGGTCTCCACTTCGGAACGTCCTATCACGCTTTGCAGGAAGAAGGGCAGAGAAACCAGAGCCAGCATCTGGGCGCAGAATGAGCAGACGGAGGTGCAGATGGAAAGCGAAAAGAGGGGAATACGCAGCAGATCGACCGGCAGTAAGGGCACCGGCAGGGAAAGCTGGCGGCGAACAAAGAAGAAGCCCGTCACCAGCAGGGCAACAAGCTCCACGGCGGTTAGCATCAGGGATTGACCCTGCGCAAAACCGCTCAGGGCGGTAATCAGCAGACCAAAGGTGAGCGCATTCATCACCGCGCTTGCTACGTCAAAGCGCGGCATGGTGCTTTTCGGGCCGTTAGCGGGGAGAAATCGCAGGGCAAAGAAGATGGCCACGATACCCAGCGGCACGTTTATGGCGAACAGCCACTGCCACGAGGCGACAGAAAGAATGGCCGCTGCAATCGTTGGCCCGGCGGCAGAAGAGACCGCGACAATAAACGAATTTATCCCCATGCCGCGGCCCAGATGGCGGTGCGGATAAATTAGGCGGATTAGCGCCGTATTGACGCTCATCAGCGCCGCGCCGCCAAAACCTTGCGCGATGCGCGCCAGCGTCAGCGTATGCAGAGAGTCCGAAAGGGCGCACAGCAGTGATGTAAAGGTAAATACCACCAGCCCGCACTGATATACCCGACGGTAGCCGAACATATCGCCCAGAAAAGAAAAGGAGAGCAGGGAAACCACAATCGCAATCTGATAGGCGTTAACAATCCATATCGAACTGGCCGGGGAAGCATGCAGATCGGTGGCAATGGTGGGAAGGGCAACGTTCGCAATCGCGCCGTCAAGAACGGCCATTGAGATACCAATAATAATCGTAGCGATAGCGCCATACCGCTGGGGCAAAGGCAGGCCATCGGAAAGGTTCTTTTCCATCGGGGATAAATAGCTCAGAGTGAAATTATTCTCAGGGTAACTATTTTAGCATCGTTAACACCGTTTTATGTCGCAGATTTGTAACGAAGTAAACGCGGATTGATTGCAGGTAACATGACGGGAATTTATAATAAAAACCGGTTCTGATTTTTATAAAACACTCTCTATGAGGTGGTAAATGGCAATTGCGGATTTGGATAAACAGCCAGATTCAGTTTCTTCCGTGCTGAAGGTGTTTGGCATCTTACAGGCGCTCGGGGAAGAGCGTGAAATTGGTATCACAGAGTTGTCACAGCGCGTGATGATGTCGAAAAGCACCGTTTACCGCTTTTTGCAAACCATGAAATCACTGGGTTACGTTGCACAGGAAGGCGAATCTGAAAAATATTCTCTGACGCTGAAACTGTTTGAACTGGGTGCCCGGGCATTGCAAAACGTGGATCTGATCCGTAGCGCGGATATTCAGATGCGCGAGATCTCCCGCCTGACCAAAGAGACTATCCACCTGGGCGCGCTGGATGAAGACAGTATTGTTTACATCCATAAAATTGACTCCATGTATAACCTGCGTATGTATTCGCGCATTGGTCGTCGCAACCCGCTTTACAGCACGGCAATCGGTAAGGTTCTGCTGGCGTGGCGCGATCGTGAAGAAGTTAAACAGATCCTCGATGGCGTGGAGTACAAACGCAGCACTGAACGCACCATTACTAACACCGATGAGTTATTAACGGTGCTCGACAAGGTGCGTGAGCAAGGGTACGGCGAAGATAACGAAGAGCAGGAAGAAGGGCTGCGCTGTATTGGCGTTCCGGTGTTTGACCGTTTTGGCGTCGTGATCGCAGGGTTGAGCATCTCTTTCCCAACGCTTCGCTTCTCGGAAGAGCGCCTGCACGAGTACGTGGCTATTCTGCATACCGCCGCGCGTAAGATTTCTGAACAGATGGGTTACCACGACTATCCGTTCTAACCCCGGTTAGCATAAAAAAACGCCGCATCTTTGCGGCGTTTTTTATTTGTCGTAAACGCTGTGGCTCAGCCATTATCAATCACGACGGAGGTCTTACGCAGTACCGGGCAGTTGGTTAACCCAATGATCCCGCTATCCGAATGGAGATACTGCGCCGTGCTGACTCCCTGTGCTGTTAAATACTTACATTGAATGCCTAACCCTGCGGCGTTTTCGGTGCTTCCCACCAGCACGCCATAACCCGTTAAAAGAAGGCCAATCCAGAGTATCGCCAGTGCAACAATTGTACGAATAATTAAGCGCATTATTACCTCTTTATCATTGTTATCATGATGCTAGCCTAACCGGTTTACGTAATGAAACAAGTGCAGGATTCTGAAAAGAGCCTGATGGCGCTACAGTTAGTCCTTGTTTAAGATAACCGTGATAACCTGGTCATATCAGGTCTTTAAACGGAGTGTGGAGTGAAAAAAATACGCTGGGTGATTCTGATTATCGTGCTGATAGCGTGCGTGGTGTTGTGGACGCAGACTATCAACGTGATGTGCGATCAGGATGTACAGTTTTTTAGCGGCGTTTGCGCAATCAATAAGTTTATTCCGTGGTAGCACGCATTTTTTCTTCAGGTGATTTCCTTCCTTCGCGCCAGTGGTAAAATAGACGTTTTTATTGAGGTGGTGAAATGGGTGAGTTACTGAATTCAGGGCTGCTAAATATGGCATCCCTGACGATCTCTTTGGTTGTTCTGCTGGTGGGGCTGGTCATTTGGTTTTTCGTAAACCGTGCCAGTTCACGTACCAATGAGCAGATCGAACTGCTGGAAGCGCTGCTTGAGCAGCAAAAACGGCAGAATGCACTGTTGCGTCGTCTGTGCGAGGCTAACGAGCCGGAAGAGAAAGAAGCACAAAAAGAAGCGGTCGCTGACGAGAACAACGATCAAGACGATTTTATCCGCCTGGTGGCTGAGCGTTAATCGTATTATTCCGGGAGGTGGCAGTGGTCTGGAAAAATCCCTGGTATGACCCCTCCCTGAAACATCACACCCCAAACGGTTTTCGTAATACCACTTCTGCAGGACACCAGCCTGGCGACCTTGACCGCTGGCGCAAAGAACGCAAAGCAGCTGGCTTACCGAAGCCGCCCGCGCTCGGCTACGATGACTTTATCCGGCGGTGGTGGCAACCGGCCGATCTTCAGCAGCCGCAGCAGGATGGGGCGTGGTGGCTCGGACATGCGAGCATACTGCTGCAGCTGGACGGCAATTTCCTTCTTACCGATCCCGTTTTTTCAAGGCGCGCTTCTCCACTTCCTTTCTTAGGGCCGCAGCGTAGAACGCCTCCGGCACTCTCTGTCGATCAACTGCACCAGCTTGACGCGGTCGTTATCTCGCATAACCATTACGATCATCTTGATGAACTCACTGTTCGCCACATTCTCAAACGCTTTCCCGACGTCAGTGTGTTTGTTCCTTTAGGCCTGGGCGGCTGGTTTCGCCGCCGGGGCGCAAAACAGGTGGTTGAGCTCGACTGGTGGCAGAGTTTTACCTGGCAGGGGATAACATTATCCGCCGTACCGGCGCAGCACTGGAGTATGCGCACGCTCTGGAACCGCAATCGCTCATTGTGGTGCGGCTGGGTCTTTGAAGGGCGGCATCACCGGTTCTGGTTTAGTGGCGATACCGGCTATTCGCCTGAGCTGCTGATGATACCGGAACGTTTGGGGAAAATTGATGCTGCAGCATTGCCCGTTGGCGCCTATGCTCCACGATGGTTTATGGCCGTACACCATATGGATCCCCAGTCTGCCGTTGCGCTGTGGCAACAGTTAGGTTGCCCGCTGGCGTTCCCTGTTCACTGGGGCGTGTTTGAGCTGGCGGATGAAGCGCTGGATGACCCCATAAAAGAATTAACTGATGCGCTGGATAATGTAGCACCAGTTAATAATACTTTCAGGATACTGAAAGTTGGCGAGTATTTACCCTTATAAACGAAGCGATGAATTGTTGCGTATATTATGTATGTATTCGTCGTCAGGAAAATTTTAATTTTATCGAAACGTTTTGCTTGCCTTGTTTTGATGCAGAGTCATAAAAATTTCATTATTTTGGTGCATAACAATGCTAATTACCTGATGGATTTTAATACAGAAGGGTGCGGATTATTAACATCGTTTTTGGCTGAAACAATACGGTCACGTTACAATGATTTAAGCATAAGTTTTCACAATTTGTTCTAACTCAATCAACACCAAAGATTTCTTTTCCCGACTGCTGGACGCATTGTAATGATTGAGCTATGTTAAAAAAGTCTTAGATTACAGCGGTTGTGCAAGCAGCGTTGAGTCTGTGTAAGGGAGTATAGCCGTCTGTTTGAGAAGCGCATAATTGTGCAATTCCTTACAGACAGTGTTCGAATTTGTGCGGCGGATCGAGACATGTTTAAAAATGGCTTGCCATATTAAACATAGTGTGTGATAACACGTTTTGGGTCAAACGAGGTACAGTTCTGTTTATGTGTGGCATTTTCAGTAAAGAAGTCCTGAGTAAACACGTTGTCGTTGAATACCGCTTCTCTGCCGAACCTTATATTAGTGCCTCATGCAGTAATGTCTCAGTTTTATCTCAGTTAATGCCTGCGGGCTAAGAAAACACTCTAAGGAATTTTGCAAAATGGCAAAGATTAAAGGTCAAGTTAAGTGGTTCAACGAGTCTAAAGGTTTTGGTTTCATTACTCCTGCTGATGGCAGCAAAGACGTGTTCGTACACTTCTCTGCAATCCAGGGTAACGGCTTCAAAACTCTGGCCGAAGGCCAGAACGTTGAGTTCGAAATTCAGGACGGCCAGAAAGGCCCAGCTGCAGTTAACGTAACTGCTATCTGATCGAACCGCTGCTGACTGGGGCGCATAGCGCTTCACTCTCAGACATAAAGCCTCGCATCATGCGGGGCTTTTTTATTCCCTATCTTTCAAAATATTACTATCTACGGTCTTGTTAGCAACTTGTTGCAAAGCTGCGAGGTTAGTATCACAGTTTCGCCTCCCTAAGCGCATCTTTTCTCGTTAAATCAGAGCGTTGTTTAACAGCTCTGGGGTTCAGGTGAAGAAAAAATTGATATTAACCGCTGGCAATTTCACGCCGGCGCGTTTTGCGCTGCTCTGTTTCGCTATTTTCTGCAGTCTGGCCTTTTTACTTGGCCGCGTTGCCTGGCTACAAATCATCAAACCTGACAATCTGGTGAAGCAAGAAGATATGCGATCCCTCCGTCAGCTGGCGATTGATGCGCCGCGTGGGATGATTATGGATCGTGAAGGGCGACCGCTGGCGGTCAGCGTGCCTGTCCGGGCCGTATGGGCCGATCCAAAAACGGTGCTGGCAAAAGGGGGCGTTGGGTTTGATGAACGCTGGCAGGCGCTGGCGAGCGCGCTGCATCTTTCGTTGAGCACCCTTTCATCACGAATTAACGCCAACCCCCAGGGCCGCTTCATCTACCTGGCGCGTCAGGTCGATCCTGCTCAGGCGAAGTGGATTGATAAGCTCAATTTACCCGGCATTAATTTGCGCGATGAATCCCGCCGCTTTTACCCGGCAGGCCACGTGGCGGCGAACCTGATTGGCTTCACCAATATTGACGGGCAGGGCATTGAAGGGGTGGAGAAAAGCTTCAACACTCAGCTGACCGGTAAAGCGGGTATCCGACAGGTCCGGGAGGATCGCTACGGGCGCGTGGTTGAAAACCTGACGGAAGTGGCACCCACGCCGGCACATAACATCCAGTTGAGTATTGACGAGCGGCTGCAAACCATTACCGAAGACGCGCTGGACAATGCCGTCGCCTGGAATAAGGCCGAGTCAGGGGCATCGGTGCTCATTAATATCCCCACCGGGGAAATACTCGCCATGGCGAGCTATCCGGATTTCAATCCCAATAACCGGGAAGGCGCGACGATAAACGATTTTCGCAACCGGGCAATCAGCGATACGTTCGAGCCCGGTTCGACCGTTAAGCCGCTGGTGTTGATGACGGCTCTGCAGCAGGGGCTGGTCCAGCCGGACAGCGTCATTGATACCCACCCGTATACCCTTGACGGGCATCGTATCCGCGACGTGGGTTATTATCCTGAGCTGACTATGACCGGGATCCTGCAAAAATCGAGCGACACCGGCGTATCCCGGCTCTCGCTGGCGATGCCTGTCCAGCATCTTATTGATACCTATCGAAACTTTGGATTTGGCACCAACACGGGGCTTGGCTTAACGGGCGAAAGCGCCGGGCTGTTGCCACAGCGTAAATACTGGAGTCAGCTAGACCGTGCGACTTTTGCCTTTGGCTACGGCCTGATGGTCACACCGCTCCAGCTTGCCCACGTCTACGCGACGATTGGCGGCTTCGGGCTTGAGCGTCCACTCTCCATCACCCGCATCGATCCCCCGGTTATCGGCCACCGCGTCATGCCGGAGGAGATCGCGCATGAAGTGGAGCACATGATGGAAAGCGTCGCGCTGCCCGGCGGCGGGGGCGTTAAGGCCGCCGTTCGCGATTATCGCGTGGCGGTTAAGACCGGGACGGCGAAGAAAATTGATGATAGCGGCAAATATGTCGATAAATACGTCGCCTATACCGCAGGCGTTGCGCCTGCCAGCGACCCGCGTTTCGCCCTGGTGGTGGTGATTAACGATCCACAAAACGGGGCCTACTATGGCGGGGCGGTTTCCGCGCCGGTCTTCAGCGAAATCATGGGCAACGTGCTGCGCCTGGAGAATATTAAACCCGATGGCCTGCCGGCCGGTTCAGACCACCTTATCGTCATGCGGTAATCCAGCCATTTTATAGCAGGGCGAATAGCGGTACACTTCGCCCTTTGGTTTATCTCCCGGAGTTTCCATGTCCTTCAGCTGTCCCCTTTGCCACGCGTCACTGACGCGCTCAGATAAAAGTTATGCCTGTCCGCAGGGACATCAGTTTGATATGGCGAAAGAAGGGTATGTGAATCTTCTTCCGGTGCAGCACAAGCGCTCCCGCGATCCGGGCGATAGCGCAGAGATGATGCAGGCGCGCAGGGCGTTTCTCGATGCCGGGCACTATCTGCCGCTACGGGAGACGGTAGCGCAGATGCTGGGTGACTTATTGCCTGATTCGGCGTCCGCCATGCTTGATATCGGCTGCGGGGAAGGGTACTACACCGCACGGTTTGCGGATGTGGTGCGGGAGAAGGGGGCCGTGACATTCGGTCTCGACGTGTCGAAAGTGGCGATCCGCGCAGCGGCTAAACGTTACGCTGGCGTGACGTTTTGCGTGGCATCCAGCCACCGGCTGCCGTTTGATAATGCCAGTATGGATGCCGTTATCCGCATCTACGCGCCGTGTAAAGCAGACGAGCTGGCGCGCGTGGTGAAGCCCGGAGGCTGGGTGATAACCGTCACGCCGGGCCCGCGTCACCTGATGGAGCTGAAGGGACTCATTTACGATGAGGTGCGTCTGCATGCCCCCCACTCTGAACAGCTGACAGGCTTTACGCTGAAGCAGGAGCATTCAGTGGCGTATGAAATGAGTTTGAACGGGGAAGAAGCGGTAGCCCTGCTGCAGATGACGCCGTTCGCGTGGCGGGCAAAGCCGGAAGTATGGGATGCATTAGCGGCTCGGACGACGTTTGGCTGCCAGACGGATTTCAGTATCCACGTCTGGCAGCGCGACGCTTAAGGCGCGAAGTGTGCCCAGAGGATCTGGGCACCAATGCCGATCAGAACAATACCGCCTAAGATCTCGGCGCGTTTACCCAGCAGCGGGCCAATAAACCGCCCGACCATCATGCCCAGCGTGGACATAATCAGCGTTGCACAGCCAATGGCCAGCGCGGTGGCGATAATATTGACCTGCAGGAATGCCAGACCCACCCCGACGGCCATGGCGTCCAGGCTGGTGGCAATTGCCGTGGTGACCAGCAGCCAGAAACCGTGGCGGTGCAGCGGTGCTTCATCTTCATCATCATTCCCGCGAAAACCTTCAATCATCATTCGGCCTCCGAGAAACACCAGCAGGACGAACGCAATCCAGTGGTTCCACTCCAGCACGAACTGGCTGGCGAGCATGCCCAAACCCCAGCCGATGAGCGGCGTCAGCGTTTCGATGGCACCAAAGATCAGACCGGTGCGCAGAGCTTCTGTGAATTTAGGTTTGTGAAGCGTGGCGCCTTTGCCGATGGAGGCGGCAAATGCATCCATGGACATGCCAAAAGCGAGAAGGATCGTAGCGGAGATGTTCATAAGAGCGTCCAGACCGGGGATATCCATATGACACATCACTGCCCCCAGTAAACAGCAGTTGATGTATCTATGGTCTCGCCTGATCTCTTTTGCACGGTAAGCGTGCTGAAAGAGATCCGTACGCGCCACGTTTTTCAACGAGTATGTTGACGCGTACATTTCCTGCGTGCAGGAAATCGGCTACTCCCCAACGACGGGCGCAACCTTAACATATTTTGAGAATATAAAACAACAACGAGCAAGACTTAATTTACCTGCGTCTTTGATAACGATTTTCATTTAGGTTTATGCGTGAAAATATCGTTAATAAATATAAGTCAAAGAGGCGAGAAGATATAGCAACGGCTATATTCTTTGCGAAAGAATATCACAATATATAGCCGAGGGTATAATGTTAACTTATTGAGTTTTAACGAGTAATGTGTAGATTTTCTCAAGGTCATCAATATTTTTGACCCGAATGAGCAGGCGGCGCTGTTCTAATTGCATCACTAACACGCCGTCCTCGGATAAATTCATCTCTTTAATACGGTTATATTCTATCCAGACATTGGCGAAGAAGAATCCGTGTTTTTTAAAAATGAGTTTTGGCGAGCGGATCCAGAACAGGTAAATCGCCATTAATGCCAGCGCACATAATAACCATGTGGTTAATATTGCACCGTGGCTGGTCACATTATTGTAAATCAGAATGACCACCAGGCCGGCGAAGATAAATGCATCAATGCGTCCACGGCGTAAGAGGGGAAGGGTCAGCAGCGTCTCGCCGTTACGGCGAGGCATAATGAACTCGTCATAGATCGCGTAAGCCAGAAGGGCAACAATAAACAACACCAGTACGATGTCCGTAACAGTCATTCATCCTCCAGATAAAAAGACCGGGGGCAAGCCCCCGGTCGATAACGCAATGTTTTACAGGCCCAGCAGGCCGACAGCGTAGCCCGCGATACCGATGACGAAGAAGCCAACGATGATCCACAGCGGGTTCACTTTCTTACGCAGCAGCCACATACAGGCGAAGGTCAACAGCAGCGGCACCAGGCCAGGCATCAGCTGGTCCAGAATCGTCTGCACGGTGGTGACGCGGGTTTGACCATCCTGACCGGTGATGGTTGAAACCACCAGCGGGATGTTCACGTGCGTCCACTTGTTAACCAGCGCCCCCATCACAAACAGGCCGAGAATAGACGCCCCCTCGGTCAGTTTCTGCAGGAAGCCGCCGCCCATATCCTTAACGATGTCCACGCCCTTACGGTAGCCGTAGGCCACGCCGTAGTAACGGGTCAGCAGACGTACCGCGTTGAACAGGATAAAGAACAGCAGAGGACCGAGCAGGCTGCCGCTCATCGCGATCCCGGCACCCAGCGCCGCGAAGACCGGACGAACAGTACCCCAGAAGATAGGGTCGCCCACGCCAGCCAGCGGACCCATCAGACCGACTTTGATACCGTTGATGGCACCATCGTCAATCTCCGCGCCGTTCGCACGCTGCTCTTCCATCGCCAGCGTCACGCCCAGAACCGGAGCCGCGACATAAGGATGGGTGTTGAAGAATTCCAGGTGACGCTTAATCGCCTGACGGCGTGCTTCGTTGTTCTCAGGGTAGAGGCGTTTTATCGCCGGCACCATTGAGAAGCAGAAGCCCAGCGCCTGCATACGTTCGAAGTTCCATGAACCCTGAAACAGGTTAGAACGGATGAACACGCCACGAATATCACCCGGAGTGAGTTTTTTCTCTGTGGTAGTTTTTGTCATATCAACCATTTCGCTCACCTGTTAGTCCAGTTCGTTATCGAGATCGTTGTTACCAGCAGCCTGCGCTGGGGCACCCGCAACACGGTTGTATTTTGGGCTGAGCTGGATGTAGAGAATCGCCATCACGGCACCAATCACGCCCAGCGCAACCAGGTTGAAGTTGGTGAATGCTGCGGTGACGAAGCCGAGGTAGAAGAACGGCATCAGGTAGCCCGCGCGCATCATGTTGATGACCATCGCGTAACCTACCACGACGATCATACCGCCTGCGATGTTCAGACCGCTGGTGACCACTTCAGGAATCGCGTTCAGCATGCCCTGAACTTCACTGGTGCCGACAGAGATCGCAACGATAACCGCCGGGATTGCGATACGCATCGCCTGCAGGAACAGGGACGACACGTGGATCCAGGAGAGTGCCGTGAGGTTGCCGTTCTCGGCCGCCTTATCCGCCGCGTGCTGGAAGGCCACGGTGATGGTACGAACGATGATGGTCAGCACCTGGCCTGCTGCGGCCAGAGGAATGGCAAGGGCAATACCTGCACCAATACTCTGATGACCGGCAATAACCAGAACGGTTGAGATGATAGAGGCCAGTGCGGCATCAGGCGCAACGGCGGCACCGATGTTCATCCAGCCCAGGGCGATCATTTCCAGCGTACCACCGATGATGATACCGGTTTTCATATCACCCAGAACGGCACCGATCAGCGTACAGGCCACCAGAGGGCGGTGGAACTGAAATTCATCAAGTACGGATTCCATACCCGCAATACACGCGACGATGAACACCAGCACAATCTGAAGAGTGGTAATCTCCATTGTACTTCTCCTATAACATAAGCTTTATGTGAAAAACCGGCGCGGGCTTATTTCCCAACTTTACCGATCAAATCCATCATTTTCAGTTTCTGGTCAGTGGAAACCTTACGGGCTTCCAGCTCAATACCGCGGGCATTCAGCTTGTTGAACGCCTCGATATCTTTCGCATCAACTGAAATCGCGTTGTTGACCTGCGTTTTGCCCTGACGGAAAGCCATACCGCCGATGTTCACGGAGGTGATTTTCACGCCGCCTTCAACAATGCGCTCGACGTCTGTCGGGTTAGTAAACAGGAGCATCACGCGTTCACCCGCATATTTCGGGTTGTTGTAAACGCGGATCATCTTGGCGACATCCACCACGTGCGCGGTAACGCCCGGTGGTGCAACCTGAGTCAGAAGGGTTTTACGGACAGTGTCGGCGGCCACTTCGTCACTGACCACGATGATACGCTGTACGTTGGTCTCTTTGGTCCAGCGAGTCGCAACCTGTCCGTGAATCAGACGGTCATCAATACGCGCCAGGCCGATAACCATGTAATCGTTCGGTCCCATCGGTTTTGCCGGTGCTGCTGCTTTCGGTGCCGCCGCAGCCGGGGCAGGGGCGGGTTTTTCAACCGGCTGGGCCTTCAGGGCTTTCACCCCTTCGCGGCCGGTTTCAACGGCCAGCGCGACCAGCTCATCGAAGCCTGGGTTATCGTCGCGCGCCATAAAGGTTTCCACCAGCATGGGAATGTTTACCCCGGCGACGACTTCATAATGCTCTTTATCGACGACAATGCGGCTGGCAGCATTAAACGGACTGCCGCCCCATGTATCGACGAGAAACAGCACGCCTTTGCTGGTATCCAGCTTCGCGAGTTGAGCGTTGTACTTCTCAATCAGCGTCTCGGCATTTTCACCGGGAACGAAATCGATCCAGCCGACGTTTTCCTGCTCGCCCAGCAGCATCTCTGCCGTTTTGAGTAGCTGCTCAGCAGCCCAACCATGTGTGCCTATGACAATAGCAATGGTCACTTGCTACCTCCTTTTATTATCATTAATACGCCTGCCCGGCAGACGTACTGAGAATCGTATTGGCGAACCGAATCGATTCAGATAAGGGTTAGAGTTCAAAAAACTAAGACTTCCGCGAATTATTTTAGATAGTGAAAAAATAATTTATGTGATGAAGATCCGTAATTTAGCCACGCGTTACAGAATTATCTGTAGCGTACAGCCGCTGTGTTACAGAACTTTGCAAAGGAACGTAAATCTTTGCTAAAAACACAGTCTCTCTGATATGTTTAGCCTCCGTTTACTTGTTCAGGAGTATAGGGCTACAGCCCACTATATGGACCGTCACCGACGTCAGTCATCTACCAGGCCATTCCGCGCCTTTTTCACCGGCGAACCACGCCACGTATCAACTCTGTCTGCCTCTTATTTGCCCACGTTGAGTGGGGCACCGTTTTGTCATTCCTTTAGCAGGAGCTTGTCATGGAATTCTTAATGGACCCGTCAATCTGGGTGGGACTGCTCACGCTGGTCGTACTGGAGATCGTTCTCGGCATCGATAACCTGGTGTTTATCGCCATCCTTGCGGATAAGCTGCCGCCAAAACAGCGTGATAAAGCGCGTCTGATTGGACTCTCGCTGGCGCTGGTCATGCGACTGGGGCTGCTCTCCGTGATCTCGTGGATGGTCACGCTGACCAAACCGCTGTTCTCCGTCATGGATTACACCTTCTCCGGCCGTGATTTGATCATGCTAATCGGGGGGATATTCCTGCTCTTCAAAGCGACAACAGAGTTGCATGAACGGCTGGAGAACCGGCAGCATGATGATGGTCACGGTAAGGGCTACGCCAGCTTCTGGGTCGTGGTGCTGCAAATTGTGGTGCTGGATGCAGTCTTCTCGCTGGATGCGGTGATTACCGCGGTCGGTATGGTGAACCACCTGCCGGTGATGATGGCGGCTGTCGTGATTGCGATGGCGGTGATGCTGCTGGCCTCGAAACCGCTGACGCGCTTCGTCAACCAGCATCCGACGGTGGTCGTGCTCTGTCTGAGCTTCCTGCTGATGATTGGTTTGAGCCTGGTGGCGGAAGGTTTCGGCTTCCATATTCCGAAAGGCTACCTGTACGCCGCGATTGGCTTCTCGATCCTGATCGAACTGTTCAACCAGATTGCGCGCCGTAACTTTATTAAGCAGCAGTCAAATCAGCCGCTGCGCGCCCGTACGGCGGACGCCATTCTGCGCCTGATGGGCGGACGCCGTCAGGTGAACGTCCAGTCTGACCCTGAAAACCGTAACCCGGTGCCGGTTCCGGAAGGGGCGTTTGTGGAAGAAGAACGCTACATGATTAACGGCGTGCTCTCCCTGGCCTCCCGCTCGCTGCGCGGCATCATGACGCCGCGCGGGGAAATTAGCTGGGTCGATGCGAACCTGAGCGTTGATGAAATTCGTCAGCAATTGCTCTCATCTCCGCACAGCCTGTTCCCGGTATGCCGCGGTGAGCTGGATGAAATCATCGGCGTGGTTCGGGCGAAAGAGATGCTGGTGGCGCTGGAAGAGGGCGTCAACGTGGAGGCCATTGCAGCTTCGTCGCCGGCGATTGTCGTACCGGAAACGCTGGATCCGATCAACCTGCTGGGCGTATTGCGTCGCGCGCGCGGTAGCTTTGTTATCGTCACCAACGAGTTTGGTGTGGTACAGGGGCTGGTGACGCCGCTGGACGTGCTTGAAGCGATTGCCGGTGAATTCCCGGATGAAGACGAAACGCCTGAAATTGTGGCCGACGGCGAAGGCTGGCTGGTCAAAGGTGCGACCGACCTGCACGCGCTCTCGCATACGCTGGGGCTGGAAAACGTGGTTAACGATGAAGAAGACATCGCAACCGTGGCGGGGCTGGTTATCGCCGTAAACGGTCAGATCCCGCGCGTCGGGGATGTGATCGAGCTTCCTCCATTGCACATCACTATCGTTGAAGCTAACGACTACCGCGTCGATCTGGTCCGCATTGTTAAAGAACAGTCTGCACACGACGAAGATGAATAAGTCTGCGTAACGGGTACTATGTGCCCGTTACGATCTTCTGGCGGGGAAGATATTCCCGCCAGCCATTGTGGCGTTACTACCGCGCCTGCTTCTCTCTCAACCCGTTCGCTATTTAGCCGCTGCCTGATGCCAGGCCGAGCGCGAGCAGCCGCGACCGTAAAAGTGTAGTGGGGAAAGGAGAAGGAGACGAGAATGAAGGGCGAAATTCGCCCATCCGTTGCGGATGGGCGAAAGAGAGGTTTAGTCGCACTGCACCTTAATGGCCAGACCGCCGCGCGACGTTTCACGGTACTTCGCGTTCATGTCTTTGCCGGTTTCGTACATGGTTTCGATAACCTTATCCAGCGACACGCGTGGTTCGCTGGTACGGCGCATCGCCATGCGCGAGGCGTTAATCGCTTTGACGGAGGCAATCGCGTTACGCTCAATGCACGGTACCTGCACCTGGCCTGCGACCGGGTCACAGGTCAGACCGAGGTTATGCTCCATGCCAATTTCCGCCGCCACGCAAACCTGTTCAGGGCTTGCGCCCAGCAGCTCGGCCAGACCGGCCGCCGCCATGGAGCAGGCCACGCCTACTTCACCCTGACAGCCCACTTCAGCGCCTGAAATGGACGCGTTCATCTTGTACAGCGCGCCGATAGCGCCTGCCGCGAGGAAATAACGGATATAAATATCCGGCGTCACAGGCTCGATAAAGTGATCGTAGTAGGCCAGCACCGCCGGAACGATCCCGCACGCACCGTTGGTTGGCGCAGTCACGACGCGCCCCCCAGCGGCGTTCTCTTCGTTCACCGCCAGAGCAAACATGTTCACCCAGTCAACTACGTTCATCGGGTCGTTAGAGAATTTGTCCGTGGTCACCAGCATACGGCGCAGGGCAGAGGCACGACGCGGCACGCGCAGTGGCCCTGGCAGTACGCCTTCGGTGTTCATCCCGCGATCGATACAGGCGCGCATGGTTTGCCACACGTTGGCAAAATAGTCTTCGATCTCTTTTTTGCTGTGCAGCGCCAGCTCGTTCTGCATCACCATGCCGGACAGCGACAAACCGGTCTCTTTGCAGTAGCCCAGCATCTCGGTGGCCGATTTGAACGGATAGGGCACGTTCACGTCGCCCGCGCTCTCTTTACCGAAATGCTCTTCGTCAACGATGAAGCCACCGCCGATGGAGTAGTAGGTTTTGCTGTAGATCTCTTTTTCGCCGCTCCAGGCGTGGATAGTCATGCCGTTTTCATGCAGCGGCAGGTTGTCGCTGCGAAAACGCATGCCGTCATCCTGCGGGAAATCCACTTCGTGCTGACCGTTAGCCAGCAGCAGGCGACCGCGCGCTTCCACGTCACGGATGAATGCCGGGATGGCATCAATATCAACAGTGTCCGGCATATTGCCCGCCAGACCCATAATAATGGCGATATCGGTGTGGTGGCCTTTACCCGTTAATGACAGTGAACCGTAAACGTCTACGGCGACACGGGTAACGCTTTCCAGTAATCCTTTTTCGACCAGATCATCGACGAACTGTTTACCGGCCTTCATCGGCCCTACAGTGTGGGAAGAAGAAGGACCAATCCCCACTTTGAACATGTCGAATATACTAATCACTTTCACACTCCTGACAGGGTTACCGGGGTTCCAGTAACGATGTTATAACTGCGCATAGTGTAAGAGGGAACACCAACCTCGGCTTAACTATTCACATGAATTAAACTAATGGTTAACGATGGGTTTTGCTAATAGCGCGACGCGGATCGCAAACCTGCAAAAAAGGCTGGAATGTAAAGTATAGTCAAGGCTTCAGGCCGATTTGTAGCGCCAGTTCACGAATGATGCCCGCCGTCATGCCCCAGACAAAATAATGCTGATACCAGGACAACCAGACCCGATGGTCGTGCCCCCGGCGATGGATATCCAGCGGATGATAGCGGCTTAGCCGGAGCGCCTCTTCAAGCGGCATCTCAAACACCGCAGAGACTTCGTCGACGCTGGCGTGATACTGAAGATTGGGGGGGATAATGCCGACTACCGGCGTGACCTGAAAGCCGGTCACGCTGTCGACGGGCGGCAGCACGCCAATGACTTCCACCGCGTCAGGCGGGATCGCCACCTCCTCCTGCGCTTCCCGCAGCGCGGCGGCAATCAGCGACGCATCGGTGCTGTCCACCGCGCCTCCCGGGAAGGCCACCTGACCGGCGTGTTTGCGCATATGCGGCGAACGCTGCGTAAGCAGCAGGCCCGGCTGTTCCCGGCGCACCACCGGGATCAGCACCGCCGCCTGACGCTGATTCAGCGTGGCGCGGTTGACCTGCGGCCGTAGCAGCTGAAAGCGCGACAGAAAATCATCCAGCGTCAGGTTCTCTTTCTCCACCGTTAGTTCTCCAGTTGCTTCAGGATGCGGTTCACCTTATCAAAGGTTTCCTGATATTCCGCCTCGACCTGGCTGTCCGCCACAATGCCGCCGCCCGCAGAACAGTACAGATTGCCGCCGCAGGCCGTCAGCGTGCGAATGGTAATGCTGGTATCCATGGTGCCGCACAGGCTGATATAGCCGATGCTGCCGCACCAGGCGTTGCGGCGGTGCGGTTCCAGTTCGTCGATGATTTCCATGGCGCGAATTTTTGGCGCACCGGTGATGGAGCCGCCCGGGAACGCGGCCCGGAGCAGATCGCAGGCGGTGCGAGAGGCGGGCAGACGCGCGGTGATGGTGCTGACCAAATGATGCACTGCCGGGAAAGGCTCGACGACGAACAGCTCCGGCACGCGCACGCTGCCTGGTTCGGCGACCCGGCCAATATCGTTACGCATCAGGTCGACAATCATCAGGTTTTCGGCGCGATCCTTCGGTGACCCGGCGAGTTTCTCCGCCTGCTGGCGATCGGCGTCCGGATCGGCAAGGCGCGGCAGCGTGCCTTTAATCGGGCGGGTCTGAATCGTCCCTTCCGCCAGATGGATAAAACGCTCCGGCGACAGGCTGAGGATGGCCCCCTGTTTCAGACGTACAAACGCGCTGAACGGAGCCCTGTTGTTGGTATTGAGACGGGTAAACGCCTGCCACTCGTCCCCCTGGTATGCTGCCTGGAAACGCTGGGCAAGGTTAACCTGATAGCAGTCGCCGCTTTGCAGATAGACCTGCACGCGGGAGAATTTTTCCGCGTATTCCGGCGCGGTCATGTTCGAGCGCCAGCCGGAGGTCAGGGTAAACGCCTCAGCTGGAGCAGGCTGCTGTGCCTCAAGCCAGGCCAGACGCGCCTGCACGTCATCATGGCTCAGCAGGGAGACCCTTTTTTTCTGGTGGTCCACAATCAACGCCCAGTCATACAGCCCCACGGCCATGTCCGGCAGGGCAATATCCTCCTGCGCATGCTCGGGCAGCATTTCGAAGCGGCGACCCAAATCGTAGCCAAACAGGCCCAGCGCGCCGCCCTGGAAGGGCAGGTCCAGGTTAGGGGTAGCGGATAAGCCCAGCGCGTTGATTTCCTGCTGAAGCTGCATCAGCGGATCGTCCGTCGTCGACAGATCGTCGGTCGTCAGCGTTTTCAGGGGATCGGCCACCAGAATATCGAAGCGGCTGTACGGGTGATCCGCATGGCCGGAGTGCAGCAGCATGGCAAAGGGAAGATGGCTCAGACGGGCAAACCAGAACTCAGCGGCGTCAGCGCGCCAGGGTAAGGTAACAACAGTGGGGAAGCGCATGTTCATGTATGGCATACTACCGGGCAGCGTGAAATAATTAGCGCGAATAATTTAGCAGGAGTTGACGATGTTTGCAGGTTTACCTTCTCTGAGCCATGAACAGCAGCAGAAAGCGGTTGAGCGAATTCAGGAACTGATGTCCCAGGGGATGAGCAGCGGACAGGCGATTTCCCAGGTGGCGGAGGAGCTGCGCGCCACCCATACCGGCGAGCGGATCGTGGCGCGTTTTGAGGATGAAGATGAAGAATAATCGGGCTTAAACCGCCGCGATAATCTTGATCTCAACCTTGTATTCCGGTTTCATCAGCGTGGCCTGTACGGTGCAGCGTACAGGCGCGTGACCCGCCACCACCCACGCATCCCAGGCTTTGTTCATCGCCGCGAAATCGTCTTTATTTGCCAGGAAAATGGTCGCATCCAGAATGCGGGATTTATCGCTGCCCTGTTTTTCCAGCACGGCATCAATCTGCGCCAGGGTATTCGCCGTCTGTTCGAACGCATCCGCGTCCAGATTTGACGGTACACCGGTGTAATACAGCGTCTGGTTATGGATCACCACATCAGACCAGCGGGCTTCGGCATCAATGCGCACAATTGTCATAAACGTTTCCTCGTTATTTTTCGTCGTCAGGCGGCAAGACTGCCATATTGTTCTGCCGTCGTCACTATTTGGGGTGGCACAGGAGAAGATGGGCTGACATAATCCCTGTGCAAAAATACAGTGAGAGAGCAACGTGGCAGACGATTTTTCCCCTGAAGGTCAATTAGCGCAGGCGATCCCCGGCTTCAAGCCCCGTGAGCCTCAGAGACAGATGGCGCACGCCGTTGCCCGCGCCATTGATAAGGCCCAGCCGCTGGTGGTTGAAGCCGGAACCGGCACGGGTAAGACCTATGCTTACCTTGCGCCGGCGCTGCGGGCGAAAAAGAAGGTGATAATTTCCACCGGATCGAAAGCGCTGCAGGATCAGCTCTACAGCCGCGATCTGCCTACCGTAGCAAAAGCGCTGAAATACAAAGGACGCCTGGCACTGCTGAAAGGGCGATCGAACTACCTTTGCCTGGAGCGACTCGAACAACAGGCGCTGGCCGGCGGCGATCTGCCGGTACAAACCCTGAGCGACGTCATCATCCTGCGCGCCTGGGCGAACCAGACCGAAGAGGGCGATATCAGCACCTGCGCGAGCGTGCCGGAAGACTCCCCGGCCTGGCCGCTGGTGACCAGCACCAACGACAACTGCCTCGGCAGCGACTGCCCGCTGTATAAAGACTGTTTTGTGGTGAAAGCGCGCAAAACCGCGATGGACGCAGACGTGGTGGTGGTGAACCACCACCTGTTCCTCGCGGACATGGTGGTTAAGGACAGCGGTTTCGGCGAGCTGATCCCGGAGGCGGAAGTGATGATTTTCGATGAAGCCCATCAGTTGCCGGATATCGCCAGCCAGTATTTCGGCCAGTCGCTCTCCAGCCGCCAGCTACAGGATCTGGCGAAAGATTTTACCATTGCCTACCGTACCGAACTTAAAGATACCCAGCAGCTGCAGAAGTGCGCCGACCGTCTGGCGCAAAGCGCGCAGGATTTCCGCTTACAGCTTGGCGAGCCGGGCTATCGTGGCAACCTGCGCGAACTGCTGGAGGACAAAAATATCCAGCGCGCGCTGCTGCTGCTCGATGATGCACTTGAGCTCTGCTACGACGTGGCGAAGCTGTCCCTCGGACGCTCCGCGCTGCTTGACGCCGCCTTCGAGCGCGCCACGCTCTATCGCGGGCGGCTGAAACGGCTAAAAGAGATCAACCAGCCGGGGTACAGCTACTGGTATGAATGCACCTCGCGCCACTTTACCCTGGCGCTCACGCCGCTGACGGTGGCCGATAAATTCAAAGAGGTGATGGCGCAGAAGCCGGGAAGCTGGATCTTCACTTCCGCAACCCTGTCTGTAAATGACGATCTGCATCACTTCACCGAGCGCCTCGGTATTGAGCAGGCGGAATCACTGCTGCTGCCCAGCCCGTTTGATTACGAAAAGCAGGCGCTGCTCTGCGTGCCACGCAATCTCCCGCTGCCGAACCAGCCGGGCGCGGCGCGGCATCTCGCGGCGATGCTCAAGCCGATGATTGAGGCCAACAACGGGCGCTGCTTTATGCTCTGCACCTCACACGCCATGATGCGCGATCTCGCCGAGCAGTTTCGCGCCACCATGACCCTCCCGGTGCTGCTGCAGGGCGAAACCAGCAAAGGCCAGCTGCTGCAGCAGTTCGTCAGCGCCGGTAATGCCCTGCTGGTGGCAACCAGCAGCTTCTGGGAAGGGGTGGACGTGCGCGGCGACACGCTCTCGCTGGTGATCATCGATAAGCTGCCGTTCACGTCGCCGGACGATCCGCTGCTCAAGGCGCGGATGGAAGACTGCCGCCTGCGCGGCGGCGATCCGTTCGACGACGTTCAACTACCGGACGCGGTCATCACGCTTAAGCAGGGGGTAGGGCGACTGATCCGTGACGTCACCGACCGCGGCGTGCTGGTGATCTGCGATAACCGCCTGGTGATGCGTCCTTACGGCGCAACGTTCCTCGCCAGCCTGCCGCCCGCCCCGCGTACGCGGGACATTAAACGCGCGGTGCGTTTCCTGGCAAACCCAACGGCGGAGTAATTCGCTCCGGAGTGTGCTAAGATGCGCGCCATTTTGTGACTGACCCTTGCGAGAGCGCGACGACTGATGCGAATTCTGGCTATTGATACCGCGACAGAGGCTTGCTCTGTTGCTCTGTTGAACGACGGTGCTGTTTCTGCTCATTTCGAAGAGTGCCCACGGGAACACACCCAGCGTATTCTGCCCCTGGTAAAAGCCATTTTAACCCAGGGCAACACCACCTTAACCGACCTCGACGCGCTGGCCTTTGGCCGCGGTCCCGGCAGCTTTACGGGCGTGCGCATTGGGATTGGCATCGCGCAGGGGCTGGCGCTGGGCGCTGACCTGCCGATGATCGGCGTCTCTACGCTTGCGACGATGGCGGAGGGAGCCTGGCGCATGACGGGCGCGACCCGCGTGCTCGCCGCTATTGACGCTCGCATGGGTGAAGTTTACTGGGCGGAATATACCCGCGATGAAAACGGCGTCTGGCACGGCGAAGAGACGGAAGCAGTGCTTAAGCCTGAAGCCGTTACTGAGCGCCTGAAGCAGCTGTCCGGCGAATGGGCGACCGTCGGCACGGGCTGGCCGGCGTGGCCAGAGATGGCGAACGACACCGGGTTGACGCTGGTGGACGGCAACATGCTCCTGCCTGCGGCAGAAGATATGCTCCCGATTGCCCGTCAACTGCTTGCAGCAGGAAAAACCGTGGCCGTTGAACACGCGGAACCGGTTTATTTGCGAAACACCGTCGCGTGGAAGAAACTTCCGGGCCGCGAGTGAATCTCAGTAACAGGAACTGAGAAAAAGGAGTCGCATCATGGCGGTTCAGACTAAAGTAGTACGCCTTTTTATGGCAGGCGCGGTTGCCATAGCACTGAGCGGTTGCGTAACCGTACCTGATGCGATCAAGGGCAGCAGCCCGACGCCACAGCAGGATCTGGTTCGGGTAATGAATGCGCCCGAGCTTTACGTCGGCCAGGAAGCCCGCTTCGGTGGGAAAGTGATCGACGTGCAGAACCAGCAGGGGAAAACCCGTCTGGAAATTGCCACGGTACCGCTCGACAGCGGCGCGCGTCCCGTACTCGGTGAAGCCTCTCGCGGGCGTATCTATGCCGACGTTAGTGGTTTCCTCGACCCGGTCGATTTTCGCGGACAGCTGGTAACCGTTGTCGGGCCGATTACCGGTTCGGTGCAGGGCAAAATCGGCAACACGCCGTATAAATTTATGACTATGCAGGTGAATGGCTATAAGCGCTGGCGTATCGCCCAGCAGGTGGTGATGCCGCCTCAGCCAATCGACCCGTGGATGTGGGGTCCACATCCTTACCGTTACGGTTATCCGGGATGGGGCTGGTATAACCCGGGCCCTGCACAGGTGCAAACGATCGTAACTGAGTAACTTACTGTTATTGTTAAGAAAGAGACAGCGGCTCAGCCGCTGTCTCTGTTTTTTTACGGATAAAACGAAAAAAAAGAGTGACGCGCTTCGCAACCTGCAATCTGAACAATTAATAAACTGGTACGCTGAGTTAATATAATGTTAACAAACTGTTTATTATCGGGGCTGTGATGACGACGAACACTCATTTCAGAGGTGATGCATTGCAAAAGGTTTGGCTTAACCGTTATCCCGCAGATGTGCCTGCGGAGATCAATCCTGACCGTTATCAATCCCTGGTGGAATTATTTGAGCACTCGGTAAGACGTTACGCAGACCAGCCCGCGTTTGTGAATATGGGCGAGGTGATGACGTTCCGTAAGCTTGAGGAGCGTAGCCGGGCGTTTGCGGCTTATCTGCAGGAAGGACTTGGGCTGCAAAAAGGGGATCGCGTCGCGCTGATGATGCCGAACCTGCTGCAATACCCGGTGGCGCTGTTCGGCATCCTGCGTGCCGGGATGATTGTCGTCAACGTTAACCCGCTTTACACGCCGCGCGAGCTGGAACATCAGCTGAATGACAGCGGGGCGGTGGCGATTGTCATTGTTTCTAACTTTGCCCATACCCTGGAAAAAGTGGTCGACAAAACCCAGGTGAAGCACGTCATCCTGACGCGCATGGGCGATCAGCTTTCCACCGCCAAAGGGACGCTGGTTAACTTTGTCGTTAAATACGTCAAACGTCTGGTACCAAAATACCACCTGCCGGATGCTATCTCCTTCCGCCGCGCGCTGCATGCGGGCTATCGCATGCAGTACGTCAAGCCTGAAGTCGTCTCCGAAGACCTGGCCTTCCTGCAATACACGGGCGGCACTACCGGCGTGGCCAAAGGGGCGATGCTGACCCACCGCAACATGCTGGCGAACCTTGAGCAGGTCAATGCCACCTACGGGCCGCTGCTGCATCCGGGTAAAGAGCTGGTAATCACCGCGCTGCCGCTGTATCACATCTTCGCGCTGACCATGAACTGCCTGCTGTTTATCGAGCTGGGCGGGCAAAACGTATTGATCACCAACCCGCGCGATATCCCGGGTCTGGTGAAAGAGCTGGCAAAATACCCGTTTACCGCCATGACCGGGGTGAACACCCTGTTTAACGCGCTGCTCAACAACAAAGAGTTCCAGCAGCTTGATTTCTCCACGCTGCATCTCTCCGCGGGCGGCGGCATGCCGGTTCAGCAGGCGGTGGCCGAGCGCTGGGTGAAGCTAACCGGGCAATATCTGCTGGAAGGCTATGGCCTGACGGAATGTGCCCCGCTGGTGAGCGTCAACCCGCACGATATCGACTACCACAGCGGCAGCATCGGCCTGCCGGTCCCGTCGACGGAAGCAAAGCTGGTGGATGATGAGGATAACGAAGTGCCTCACGGCGAGCCGGGCGAGCTGTGCGTCAGAGGGCCGCAGGTGATGCTGGGTTACTGGCAGCGTCCTGATGCGACCGACGAAATCATTAAAGACGGCTGGCTTCACACCGGCGATATTGCGGTGATGGATGACGAAGGCTTCCTGCGCATCGTCGATCGCAAAAAAGATATGATCCTGGTCTCCGGCTTCAACGTCTATCCGAACGAAATCGAAGACGTGGTGATGCAGCACAGCGGCGTGCTGGAAGTGGCGGCGGTGGGCGTTCCTTCCGGCAGCAGCGGTGAAGCGGTGAAGATATTTGTGGTCAAGAAAGATCCTTCTCTTACCGAGGAAGCGCTGATAACGTTTTGTCGCCGTCAGCTGACGGGCTATAAAGTGCCGAAGCTGGTGGAATTCCGCGATGAGCTGCCGAAATCCAACGTCGGGAAGATATTACGACGAGAATTACGTGACGAAGCCCGTGCCAAAGTAGACAATAAGGCCTGAGCTTCACGTTAATCGCCCAGACGCCGGTTAAGCCGGCGTTTTTTATGGGCGCAAACAAAAGAGAATCCGATTTGAATTACCAGATGATCACGACCAACGACGAGCTGGCTTCGCTGTGCGAAGTGACGCGCGACTTTCCTGCCATCGCTCTGGATACCGAGTTTGTCCGTACTCGCACCTATTATCCACAGCTGGGTTTGATACAGATGTACGACGGTAAGCACGTCTCGCTGATCGACCCGCTCGGCATTACCGACTGGGCGCCGATGCGTGACCTGCTGCTGGATACTGCGGTAACGAAATATCTGCACGCGGGCAGTGAAGATCTGGAAGTCTTTCTTAACACCTTTGGCATCATGCCTCAGCCGCTGATTGATACGCAGATCCTCGCGGCGTTCAGCGGTCGTCCGCTGTCGTGGGGCTTTGCCGCCATGGTGGAGGAGTACACGGGCCTGACGCTGGATAAAAGTGAATCCCGGACCGACTGGCTGGCGCGTCCGCTTACCGAGCGTCAGCTGGAATATGCGGCGGCAGACGTGTTTTACCTGTTGCCGATTGCCGGACAGCTGATGAAAGAGGCGGAAGCCTCCGGCTGGCTCTCTGCCGCGCTGGACGAGTGCCGTATGACGCAGCAGCGTCGCCAGGAAGTGGTTGACCCGAAAGAGGCCTGGCGTGATATCACCAACGCCTGGCAGCTTCGCACGCGTCAGCTGGCCTGCCTGCAGCTGTTAGCGGACTGGCGTTTGCGTAAAGCGCGTGAGCGCGATCTGGCCGTGAATTTTGTGGTGCGTGAAGAGCATCTCTGGGCGGTCGCGCGCTATATGCCGGGCAGTCTGGGCGAGCTGGACAGCATTGGCCTTTCCGGCAGCGAGATCCGTTTCCATGGTAAAACCCTGCTGGCGCTGGTCGCCAAAGCGCAGGCGCTGCCGGAGGATGCACTGCCTGAGACGCTGCTGAATCTCATGGATATGCCGGGCTATCGTAAAGCATTTAAGGATATCAAAGCGCTGGTGCAGGATGTCGCAACGGAAAGCAAGCTGAGCGCTGAACTGCTGGCGTCACGCAGACAAATTAACCAGCTGCTGAACTGGCACTGGAAGCTGAAACCGCAGAATGGCGTGCCGGAACTGATGGCTGGCTGGCGCGGGGTATTGATGGCCGATCGCCTGAATACCTTGCTGGAAGGTTATCCGCGATAAAAATATGCCGGGCGATATACCCGGCATATTCTCCCCGGTGGCGCTGTGCTTACCGGGGCTACGACACCAGGAACCTACGGACGCGACTCTTCCGCTTCCGGAAGCGTTACGTTCAGCTCCAGAATCGAAATATCCCCGTCTTTTTGCTCCAGCTGTACGGTGACCATCTCCGGGTCAATCTGCACATACTTACAGATCACTTCCAGGATGTCCTTGCGCAGCTGCGGCAGGTAGTGAGGCTCGGCGTCGCTACGACGACGCTCCGCAACGATAATTTGCAGGCGTTCTTTTGCGATGTTGGCGGTGCTTTTTTTCCGCGAGAGAAAAAAGTCCAGTAATGCCATAACTTATCCTCCGAACAGGCGTTTGAGGAAACCTTTCTTCTCTTCTTCAATGAAGCGGAAAGGACGTTCTTCTCCCAGCAGACGGTCAACGGTATCGGCGTAAGCTTTACCTGCATCTGCCGTTGTATCAAGGATCACGGGCTCGCCCTGGTTAGAGGCGCGTAACACGGACTGGTCTTCCGGGATAACGCCAACCAGTTTAATGCGCAGGATCTCCAGCACGTCTTCCATGCTCAGCATGTCACCTTTGTTTACGCGACCCGGGTTATAGCGGGTCAGCAGCAGGTGCTCTTTGATCGGATCCTGGCCATTTTCCGCACGGCGGGATTTGGAGGCCAGAATACCGAGAATACGGTCGGAGTCACGCACGGAGGAGACTTCCGGGTTGGTGGTGATGATCGCTTCATCAGCAAAGTAGAGCGCCATCAGGGCACCGGTTTCGATGCCGGCAGGGGAGTCACAGACGATGAAGTCGAACTCCATTTTTTTCAGCTCGTCGAGCACCTTTTCCACGCCTTCACGGGTCAGGGCATCTTTATCACGCGTCTGAGAAGCCGGAAGAATGAAGAGGTTCTCGGTGCGCTTGTCTTTAATCAGCGCCTGGTTCAGCGTGGCATCGCCCTGAATGACGTTCACGAAGTCATATACGACGCGACGCTCACATCCCATGATGAGGTCGAGGTTACGCAGACCGATATCGAAGTCGATAACGACGGTTTTCTTTCCCTTCTGGGCCAAACCAGTAGCGATGGCCGCGCTGGAGGTGGTCTTGCCAACGCCTCCTTTACCCGAAGTAACAACAATAATGCGTGCCATAGAAATTCCTTGTTAAAAAGGGATTAATTCAACGGTTGAACGGTCAACGCGTCGTCTGCCAGAAGCAGGCGAGCCGCTTTGCCATAAAATTCGGCTGGGATCTTGTCGCTCAGCCAATATTCACCTGCGATGGACACCAGTTCCGCCGTCAGGTGAGTACAAAATATTTGCGCGTCCCGATCGCCACTTGCGCCCGCGAGCGCACGTCCACGCATCATACCGTAAACGTGAATATTGCCATCTGCAATAAGCTCTGCGCCAGCACTGACGTGGCTTGTAACAATTAGATCACAGTTTGGCGCATAAATGCGCTGACCGGAACGAACCGGCACATCAATCATTCGCGTTTTTGTGAGAGCGGTAACGTTTTGCGCCGCAGGAGGGGGCGTTTGTACGGCAGCGGGTGCTGCACGTGGGGTTTTTTCTTTGCCTTCATTAAGAAGAGGCAGCCCCGCACGGTCGATTTCCGCTTTCAACTCGGGATCTTTGCAGCCGCTGATGCCGACAATACGCAGCCCGGTAGAGGAGACCGCCTGCTGGAGACTTGTCCAGTTAACCGGAGCCTCAAGACCGCTGACGTTGATGACGACGGGGGCGTGCTTCAGAAAGGCGGGAGCCTGGGCGATTTTGTCTTCTAACGCCTGACGAATAACCTCGGGTTTTGCATCATGCAAATGAACCACTGATAAGGTGAAGCTACTGCCTTTAAGCTCGATGGGCGTGTTTGACATCCTGGCCTTACTCAATTTGCTATTAACCGCAACCATTCGCTGCGATATTCCGAAGAGTATCAGGCATGTTATAGTCAGGAGTATATTGAGGCAAGCAACCACCCATTAATTTAGAGTAAAAACATGTTTTGTGTGATCTACAGAAGTACAAGCCGTGACCAGACCTATCTTTATGTCGAAAAGAAAGACGATTTTTCACGCGTGCCGGAAGAATTAATGAAGAGCTTTGGCCGACCACAGCTGGCGATGCTGCTGCCGCTGGACGGCCGTAAGAAACTGGTGAATGCCGATCTGGAAAAAGTGAAAACGGTATTAGCCGAGCAGGGCTATTATTTACAGCTTCCACCGCCGCCTGAGAATTTATTAAAACAGCACCTCGAGGCGTCCGGGAAAAAATAGCCTCAGCTGTTTTCGGGCATAACACATCAACCGATTAGGGGTCGAGCATGTATCAACATCATAACTGGCAAGGTGCATTACTGGATTATCCCGTCAGCAAAGTGGTCTGCGTGGGCAGCAACTATGCGAAGCATATTCAGGAGATGGGCAGCGCAACCCCAGAAGAGCCGGTCCTGTTTATTAAGCCCGAGACGGCGCTATGCGACATCCGCCAGCCGCTGGCGCTGCCGCAGGGGCTGGGGTCGGTGCATCACGAAGTAGAGCTTGCCGTGCTGATCGGCGCCACGCTGCGCCAGGCTTCCGAAGAGCATGTCGAGAAAGCGATTGCTGGCTACGGCGTGGCGCTGGATCTGACCCTGCGCGACGTGCAGGGCAAAATGAAGAAGGCAGGGCAGCCGTGGGAAAAAGCCAAAGGCTTTGATAACGCATGTCCGATTTCAGGGTTTGTTCCGGTGAATGAATTTACCAACGATCCGCAGGACACTCCGCTCAGCCTGAAGGTTAACGGCGAGATCCGCCAGCAGGGCACCACGGCAGATATGATCCACAAGATCGTGCCGCTGATCGCCTACATGAGCCGTTTCTTCACCCTGAAGCCGGGCGATGTGATCCTCACCGGCACGCCGGAAGGCGTGGGCCCGCTCGCCAGCGGCGATGAGCTTGAGGTCGGTTTTAACGGCCTGTCGCTAAAAACCCGCGTGCTGTAACCGCATCTTGCCGCCTGCAAAGGGCGGCAAAACTTGCAACCACGTGCCAGACTCGTTATAAGGTGCGCTTTCTTTTGACGTGTGGACATCCTGATGAACGACATTCCTTTCTGGCAAAGCAAAACTCTTGACCAAATGACCGACGCGGAGTGGGAATCGTTGTGCGACGGCTGCGGGCAGTGCTGCCTGCACAAGCTGATGGATGAAGACTCCGATGAGATCTATTTCACCAACGTCGCCTGCAGGCAACTGAACATTAAAACCTGCCAGTGCCGCAACTACGAACGCCGCTTCGAGTTCGAGCCGGACTGCATCAAGCTCACCCGTGAAAATCTGCCGACTTTTGAGTGGCTGCCGCACACCTGCGCGTATCGCCTGCTGGCGGAAGGGAAAGAACTGCCGAACTGGCATCCGCTGCTGACGGGCTCAAAAGCGGCGATGCACGGCGAGCGTATCTCGGTACGCCACATTGCGGTGAAGGAGTCCGAGGTACGGGACTGGGAAGATCACATCATGAATCACCCTAATCGGTGATAATAAAAAACCCGCCGTGGCGGGTTTTTGCTTTTACCTTCCAAACAAATCGCGTTTCTTCGGTTTGAATGGCTGAGCAATCAGCACCAGCAGCGCCACGACGAAGTAGGCCACAAAAATGCCCACCAGCCACTGCGGCATCTCCAGCGTCAGGAATTCCCACTGACGTACGGAGCAGTCACCGGATGCGACAAACACCTGCGGAAGCCACTTATCCAGTGGCAGCCAGCTCGGGAAGCGGGCGGCGAAATCACAGGTCATAAACGGTGACGGATGCAGCTGCATCATGGTGTGCTGCCAGGAAAGCTCAATCCCTTTCCAGGCGCTGTACAGCCAGATGGCAATACCCACATAGCGCAACGGCGTTTTTGGGGCAATTGCGCCCACCAGGCCTGCACCCATAATGCCGAACAGCGCGCAGCGCTCGTAGATGCACAGCACGCAGGGCTTGAGTCCCATCACGTGCTGGAACCACAGCGCAACCATTTCCAGCGCAAAGGCGGTCAGGGCCATCAACAACCACGCTCCGCGACCGCGGGAGCACTGGTTTAAAAATCTCAACATAATCATTTCCCTGGAACATGCTTAGAAAGCGCAGTGTAAACGAATTTTAATGCGCCGCAAGTATACCCGCTTGTAGCAGCCATTGCGTACAGGGAACGAGAGTAATTTTGATGCACAGCAAACCAACAACGGTGAGCACCAGCGTGTACGGCAGCGCCATCCAGACCATTCTTCCATAAGAAAGCCGTATGAGTGGCGCCAGCGCCGAGGTCAGGAGGAAGAGAAATGCCGCCTGGCCGTTCGGTGTTGCAACGGAGGGTAGGTTTGTTCCGGTGTTGATGGCTACTGCCAGCAGGTCGAACTGCCCGGTGCTGACGATCCCTTGATCCATCGCCGCTTTGGCCTCATTGATATACACCGTCCCGACAAAGACGTTATCGGAAATAGAGGACAACAGACCGTTAAATAGATAGAACAGCGTAAGCTGCGAGTCCGGCGAGGCCTTAAGCACAAACGCGATAATCGGTGCGAAAAGGTGTTGGTCAATAATCACCGCCACGACCGCAAAAAAGACCGCCAGCAGCGCGGTAAACGGCAGGGCTTCGGTAAAGGCTTTACCAATAGCATGTTCGTCCGTTACCCCGCTAAAGGTGGTGGCAAGAATAATGACGGAGAGGCCAATCAACCCGACTTCGGCAAGATGCAACGCCAGCGCGGCGATAAGCCAGACGCCGATGATCCCCTGCGCAATCAGACGCAGCGTCTCCTGGCGCGTACGCTGTTTGCGGCTCTGCTCGTCAAATTTATGCAGTTCTTTGCGGACCGGTTCAGGCAGCTGTGCGCCGTAGCCGAACAGCCTGAATTTTTCGACCAGAATGCAGGTCGCTAACCCGCAGACCAGCACAGGCACGCTGACGGGGGCCATGCGCAGGAAAAACTCGCCAAAATGCCATTCAGCCGCTTTCGCGATGATCAGGTTTTGCGGCTCGCCCACCATGGTCATCACGCCGCCCAGCGCCGTACCGACCCCTGCGTGCATCATCAGGCTGCGCAGAAACGCGCGGAACTGTTCCAGCACGTCGCGGTTATGCGCCTCGACGTGGCTATCGTCCTGTAAATCCTCACTTGGGCGAGAGGAGGCCACGCGGTGATAAATGCCGTAAAATCCGACGGCGACGCTGATCACCACCGCGACAACGGTGAGCGCATCCAGGAAGGCCGACAGAAAGGCGGCGGCAAGGCAAAACGCCAGCGAGAGGATCGTTTTTGACGTAATGCTCAGCAGCAGGCGGGTAAAGATAAACAGCAGCAGCTGTTTCATAAAGTAGATACCGGCCACCATAAAAATGAGCAGCAGTAGCACTTCCAGATTGGAGGCCAGCTCTGCTTTTACATGCTCTGCGGACGTCATGCCGATGACAACGGCTTCAAATGCCAGCAAACCGCCGGGCAGCAGGGGATAACACTTCAGCGCCATGGCCAGGGTGAAGATAAATTCCGCCACCAGCAGCCACCCGGCGATAAACGGATCCACGCTAAAAATGATGGGATTAACGACCAGGAAAACCAGCAGTATCAGTTTGTACCAGTCAGGAGAATGACCTAAAAAATTGCGCCACAGCGCGCGCCCAAAAGAAATTTCCACAACAGACGTCCTTCCCGTTAAGTAATACAAAACATCAGTATACGCAAAAATCGCGGCCCGGAGGCGGATAAGACCGCATTGTAAATTTCACAAAAATGAAACGGCGATCCCTCTTTTCTCACTTTGCCGCGCTACCTGCCGTTGCACGCCTCTGGTATGATGAGTCCAATTTGCAAAAAGCTGTGTAATGGAAATCTCACTATGGTCATTAAGGCGCAGAGCCCGGCGGGTTTCGCGGAAGAGTACATCATTGAAAGCATCTGGAATAATCGTTTTCCTGCGGGGTCCATTCTTCCGGCTGAACGCGAACTCTCTGAACTGATTGGCGTCACTCGCACCACGCTGCGTGAAGTGCTTCAGCGACTGGCGCGTGATGGATGGTTGACGATCCAGCACGGCAAGCCAACAAAGGTAAACAACTTCTGGGAAACCTCGGGGCTGAACATTCTTGAAACGCTGGCGCGCCTCGACCACGAAAGCGTGCCGCAGCTGATTGATAATCTGCTCTCCGTGCGCACCAACATCGCGACTATTTTTATTCGTACCGCTTTCCGTCAGCATCCTGAAGATGCGCTTGCGGTGCTGGCCAGCGCGAATGAAGTTGAAGATCACGCCGACGCCTTTGCCACCCTCGATTACAACGTGTTTCGCGGCCTGGCGTTTGCCTCCGGCAACCCGGTTTACGGCCTGATCCTCAACGGTATGAAAGGGCTCTATACCCGCATTGGTCGTCACTACTTCGCTAACCCTGAAGCCCGCAGTCTGGCGCTGGGCTTCTACCATAAGCTGAGCAAGCTCTGCACCGAAGGCCTGCACGATCAGGTATATGAAACCGTACGCCGCTACGGCCACGATTCCGGTGAAATCTGGCACCGTATGCAGAAAACGCTGCCGGGCGATTTGGCGATTCAGAGCCGCTAAAATAAAAAACCTCTCAATCGAGAGGTTTTTTTTCGTCGGGTGGCGCTACAGCGTATTCAACCTCGCCGGGCAGCGTTCCAGCAGCTCCACGCTGCCGTCCTCATTCTGCTGCTCCAGCTGCACGTCAAAGCCCCACAGGCGGTGCACGTGCTTCAGCACCTCTTTACGTCCTTTATCCAGCGGCGCGCGGTTGTGCGGAATATAGCGCAGCGTCAGAGAGCGGTCGCCGCGCAGGTCCACGTTCCACACCTGAATATTGGGTTCAAGGTTGCTCAGGTTGTACTGGGAGGAGAGGCGCGAGCGGATCTCCCGGTACCCTTCCTCGTTGTGGATCGCGGAGATCTCCAGATAATTGTTGCGGTCATCGTCCAGCACGGTGAAGAAGCGGAAATCGCGCATGATCTTCGGCGACATGAACTGGCTGATAAAGCTCTCATCCTTAAAGTCGCGCATCGCAAAATGCAGCGTTTCCAGCCAGTCAGAACCGGCGATATCCGGGAACCAGTACTTGTCCTCTTCCGTTGGCGACTGGCAGATGCGCTTAATATCCTGGAACATCGCAAAGCCCAGCGCATACGGGTTAATCCCACTGTACCACGGGCTGTTGTAGGGCGGCTGGAACACCACGTTAGTATGGCTGTGGAGGAATTCCATCATGAACCGCTCGGTGACTTTCCCCTCGTCATACAGATGGTTGAGGATGGTGTAGTGCCAGAATGTTGCCCAGCCTTCGTTCATCACCTGGGTCTGTTTCTGCGGATAGAAATACTGGCTCACCTTACGCACGATACGCAAAATCTCGCGCTGCCACGGCTCCAGTAGCGGGGCGTTCTTCTCCATAAAATAGAGCAAGTTTTCCTGCGGCTCGGACGGATAACGACGCGCTTCGGCAATCGTTTTTTCCTCCTCACGCTTCGGCAGGGTGCGCCACAGCATGTTCACCTGGCTCTGCAGATACTCCTCGCGGCTTTTCTGCCGGGCTTTCTCCTCCTGCAGTGAGATTTTCTGCGGGCGTTTATAGCGGTCCACGCCGTAGTTCATCAGCGCGTGGCAGGAGTCGAGCAGCTTCTCTACCTCGTCCACGCCGTAGCGCTCTTCGCAGTCGGTAATGTATTTACGGGCGAAGATCAGGTAATCGACGATGGAGCTGGCGTCCGTCCAGCTGCGGAACAGATAGTTATTTTTAAAGAAGGAGTTATGGCCGTAGCAGGCGTGCGCCATCACCAGCGCCTGCATGGTAATGGTGTTCTCTTCCATCAGATAGGCGATACACGGGTTGGAGTTAATGACGATCTCATACGCCAGCCCCTGCTGGCCGTGCTTGTACAGCCGCTCCGTTTCAATGAATTTTTTACCAAACGACCAATGCGGATAGTTGATCGGCATCCCGACGCTGGAGTAAGCGTCCATCATCTGTTCGGAGGTAATCACCTCAATCTGATGGGGATAGGTATCCAGGCGATACAGTTTTGCCACCCGGTCGATTTCGGCGAGGTAGACATCCAGCAGCTCGAAGGTCCAGTCGGGTCCATCGCTCAGACGTGTGTTGTCCTTGTTCAGGGAATCAATAGTAGCCATTAGCGCGCCCTCGTTGTGGGTGCTCTCTCTGTCTGGAGAGCCTCCTTTCAAGCATAGATCAACGTGTTAAAAAGCGTGCTGGCGCAGAAATTTTTTCTTTGCGATTTCCCGTTTTTGATACGGCAAAAAAAGCGCACTCATCAGAATTTTATGCTGGTTAAAAATAAAGCTCAGCAGGAGATCCCAAATTATCCCTGTCCCCTGATGCTGGGGGATGTGTGAGGTAAGTCACCATAAAAAAGTCGTATGTTGAATAATATTTTCAACTAGGTTATCAATCTGTAATTAGATGATTGTTCTTTTGCTCATAATGGAGTGGCTATGCGTGTTGTCATACTGGGAAGTGGTGTCGTTGGCGTAACCAGCGCCTGGTATTTAAGTCAGGCGGGACATGAGGTTACCGTTATCGATCGTGAATCCGGCCCGGCGCTTGAAACCAGTGCGGCAAATGCCGGTCAAATCTCTCCTGGCTATGCGGCCCCGTGGGCGGCGCCCGGCGTGCCGCTGAAGGCAATCAAATGGATGTTCCAGCGCCACGCGCCGCTGGCCATCAGCCTTGACGGCACGCAGTTCCAGCTGAAGTGGATGTGGCAGATGCTGCGCAATTGCGACACCCGGCACTACATGGAAAACAAAGGGCGCATGGTGCGTCTGGCGGAATACAGCCGTGACTGCCTCAAAGCCCTGCGCGCGTCGACGGGTATCGAGTACGAAGGCCGTCAGGGCGGCACGCTGCAGCTGTTCCGCACCGAGCAACAGTATGAAAACGCCACCCGCGATATCGCCGTGCTGGAAGATGCCGGTGTACCGTATCAGCTGCTGGAAGCCAGCCAACTGGGGCAGGTGGAACCCGCGCTGGCCGAAGTGGCCCACAAGCTGACCGGCGGTCTGCGTCTGCCGAATGACGAAACCGGCGACTGTCAGCTCTTTACCCAGCGTCTGGCACAGATGTGCGAGCAGGCTGGGGTGAAATTCCGCTTTAATACCTCCGTCGACAAGCTGCTGTCGGAAGGCGAAAAAATTTATGGCGTGAAGTGCGGCGACGAGGTGATAAAGGCGGATGCCTACGTGATGGCGTTTGGTTCCTACTCCACCGCCATGCTGAAAGGCATCCTCGATATTCCGGTCTACCCGCTCAAGGGCTACTCATTGACTATCCCGGTGAAAGAGGAGAGCGGGGCGCCCGTGTCAACCATCCTGGATGAAACCTACAAAATCGCCATTACCCGCTTCGATAACCGTATTCGTGTCGGCGGCATGGCGGAGATTGTCGGCTTCAACACCGAGCTGCTGCAGCCGCGTCGTGAAACGCTGGAGATGGTGGTGGGCGATCTCTTCCCGCGCGGCGGGTTTGTGGAACAGGCGACGTTCTGGACCGGCCTGCGTCCGATGACCCCGGACGGCACGCCAATCGTGGGCCGCACGCCATACAAAAACCTGTGGACCAATACCGGACACGGCACGCTCGGCTGGACGATGGCCTGCGGCTCGGGCCAGCTGCTGAGCGACCTGATTTCCGGGCGCACGCCGGCAATTCCGTTTGACGATTTAAGTGCTGCGCGCTATCAATCAGGATTTACGCCATCGCGTCCTCAGCACCTGCACGGCGCGCATAATTAAGGAGTTGTCATGTCCCGTCCTGTTCTGGCTCAGCTGGATCTGCAGGCCCTGAAGGAAAACCTGCAAATTGTTCGCCGGGCAGCACCTGGTTCGCGCGTCTGGTCAGTCGTCAAGGCAAACGCCTACGGCCACGGTATTGACCGTATATGGAGCGCGCTCGGCGCGACCGACGGTTTTGCGTTACTGAATCTGGAAGAGGCCATCCTGCTGCGCGAGCGCGGCTGGAAAGGACCTATTCTGCTGCTGGAGGGGTTCTTCCACGCGGACGATCTGCCGCTGCTGGATAAGTATCGCCTGACCACCAGCGTTCACAGCAACTGGCAGATTAAAGCCATTCAGGATGCGAAGCTCCACGCTCCGCTGGATATTTATCTCAAGGTGAACAGCGGCATGAACCGCCTGGGCTTCCAGCCCGAGCGGGTGCATACGGTCTGGCAGCAGCTGCGTGGCCTGAAAAACGTTGGCGAAATGACGCTGATGGCGCACTTTGCCGATGCGGAAAAACCGGACGGCATTGCTGATGCTATGGTCCGCATTGAGCAGGCGGCTGAAGGGCTCGATTGTCCGCGCTCCCTGTCGAACTCGGCGGCGACGCTTTGGCATCCTGAAGCCCACTATAACTGGGTGCGTCCGGGGATCGTTCTGTACGGTGCATCACCCTCAGGCCAGTGGCAGGATATCGCCAACAGCGGCCTGAGGCCGGTCATGACCCTGCGCAGCGAGATCATCGGCGTGCAGACGCTGAAGGCGGGCGACACGGTAGGCTACGGCAGCCGCTTCCGGGCGCAGGGCGAGCAGCGGATTGGCATCGTCGCGGGCGGTTATGCCGACGGCTATCCGCGTATCGCGCCGACCGGCACGCCGGTTTGGGTGGATGGGGTGCGCACGGGCACGGTAGGGACCGTCTCAATGGATATGCTGGCCGTTGACCTGACGCCATGCCCGCAGGCGGGCATCGGTTCACCGGTCGAGCTGTGGGGCAACGAAATCAAAATTGATGACGTGGCGGCCGCGGCGGGAACGGTAGGGTATGAACTGATGTGTGCCCTGGCACCAAGAGTGTCGGTTGTGACGGTGTAACTTGTATCTTTACCGGGTGACGCGAAGCCGCCACCCGGCAAAAAAACTACTCCGCGTCCTCTTCCATCGGCCTCAAACCGACCTTCCGCACCGCGTTATCTTCTTTTTCTGCCACCGTCCAGATCATCCCGGCAAACTCCACCTGGTCACCAACAACCGGCGCAGCGCCAAGCCGCTGCTGAATGATTTCGCCCAGCGTTTGCGGGTTATCACCGTCTTCTGCACCTTCATCCAGGCCATAAATGAGCGCCACATCCGCAAATTTGGCGCTGGCTTCCAGAATAAAATCGCCGAAGAAACGCTGGTCCAGCGCCACGGGAGGCGACTGGCTGAACAGCTTGCCCAGCGCGGGCAGGTCGCGCTCGCGGCCAATGACGCACAGAATATCCCCTTCGCGCAGGCGGGTGCTGCCGGTCGGGTGCAGCAGGACATTATCGCGGAACAGGGCGGCAATACGCGTTTCAGTCGGCATGTGCAAATCGCGCAGCGAGGCCCCCACGCACCATTTATCGGCGCTCAGCTGATAGACGAACTGCTCCCACGGGTTTTCCGGGTGAATATCCAGCCCAACGCGGGAGACCGGCCAGCCTACGGGCGGCACCACCACTTTGGCCTTTTTCGCCGCCCACCCGAGCGACGTGCCCTGGAATAGCAGGGAAATCAGCACTACGAAGAACGCCACGTTGAAGAACAGCCGCGCGTTGTCGAGGCCGGCCATCATCGGGAACACCGCAAGGATAATCGGCACCGCGCCGCGCAGGCCGACCCAGCTGATAAAGACGCGCTCGCGCAGGTTAAAGCCGCGAAACGGCAGCAGGCCTGCAAATACGGAGAGCGGACGGGCGAAGAAGATCATCCACGCCGACAGCAGCAGCGCCGGAACGGCGATCGGCAGCAGGTCCGACGGGGTCACCAGCAGGCCCAGCACCAGGAACATGCCGATTTGCGCCAGCCACGCCAGGCCGTCAAAGTTCTGCAAAATAGCATGACGGTTGCGAATAGGGCGGTTGCCCATCAGGAACCCGCAGAGGTAGACGGCGAGAATACCGCTGCCGTCCAGCGCGGTGGTAACGGCAAAAATGAGAATGCCGCCGCTCAGCGCCAGCAGAGGGTAAAGCCCCGAGGGCAGAGAAATGCGGTTGATCGTCTGCTGTAACAGGTATCCCCCCGCCAGGCCGATGACAATCCCCAGCCCGAACTGCTGCAGAATATGCAGGGCAAACATCCAGCTCAGGCCCGTCTCGTGCTGCTGGATCATCTCTATCAGCGTGATGGTCAGGAACACAGCCATCGGATCGTTACTGCCGGATTCAATCTCAAGCGTTGAGCCAACGCGTTCGTTAAGCCCTTTACCCCCAAGCAGGGAAAAGACCGCCGCCGCATCGGTAGAGCCAACGATTGCGCCAATCAGCAAGCCTTCCATCAGATTGAGATTGAAAAGCCATGCGGCCATCATCCCGGTGAGGCCGGAGGTGATCAACACGCCGACGGTCGCCAGCGACAGCGCAGGCCCTAAGGCCACGCGGAAGGAGCTCGCCTGAGTGCGCATCCCGCCGTCGAGCAGGATCACCGCCAGCGCGAGGTTACTCACCATGTAGGCGAAGGGATAGTTATCGAAGGGGATACCGCCGATGCCGTCAACGCCGGCCAGCATGCCGATGGCCAGGAAAATAACAAGAATGGGTATGCCAAGACGCGATGAAAATGAACTTAATAAAATACTGCTGGTTACAAGTACAGAACCCAAAATGAAAAGGCTGATTATCGCTGCGGCATCCAATGTTCTCTTACTCCCACCTCAATGTTAACGCTGTTACTAAAACCCTAACATATTAACAACGGCAACAGCGTTTTATTAAGGGGGTTTTTTATGCTTTTATGACCGGATGACCGCCGATCGTTAACCGACTACCCGAAACATCATGTGTAAGCGTCGCCTGCGCGCCCAGCGCAAGGGTAACGGTCTGCTGTTCATGGCCAAAATCCAGACCGGTGATAACCGGAATATCCAGCCGCGAGCGGATGAAATCGACCATCGTTTCCAGGGAGTAGCCTGCATCATAGTCATTCGGGGCAGAGCCGCTGAAGCTGCCCAGCACGATCGCGGACTGGCGATCGAGAATACCGGCATGATAAAGCTGCAATAACATACGCTCGACGCGGAACGGATGTTCGTTAATATCCTCCAGCACCAGAATGCCGTCCTTGATTTGCGGCATCCACGGCGTGCCGATGAGCGAGACCAGCATCGCCAGGTTACCGCCCCAGAGCTGGCCCTCACACTCCCAGTGCGGTCCATTGCCTTGCCATTCAACGCTGTAGGTGGGATTGCGCAGCGCGCGCCAGAAATGCTCCACGGTGAACGCGTCCAGTTCCGGCGCGCCGAAATTACCGGCCAGCATCGGGCCGCTAAACGTGATGGCGTTATGCAGCGCCAGAAGACCAAGCTGGATGGCGGTGAAATCGCTGTGGCCGCATATCAGCAGCGGATCCTGCTGCTGGCGCTGCGCCAGGCCCTGCCAGTCAATGCTCTCAAGCAGCCTGCTCGCACCATAGCCGCCGCGCACCGCAAGGACTATTCGGTTTTCGCCCTTCAGGTTCACCAGGCTATTGATATCATTCAGCCTCTGCGCTTCTGTTCCGGCAAAACGCTGCTGGCGGCGGGGGATAATTGTCTGATTTTCTACCTGATGGCCGGATTCCAGTAAGCGCTGAACGCCCCGCTGCGCCGCGTCCTGGTTAATACAGTAGCCCGACGGCGCGATGAGATGAAACTGAGACATGGCAATTCCTTGCTGAATGAGAAACTAATTGTCTATATCATGCCGCGTATACGCCGCCTGCTTCAAGGGCGGCGCACCGCGATGACCGGCTATAAGGATAGATGACGTGAAATTGAGATGGTTTGCTTTTTTGATTGTTTTGCTGGCTGGCTGTAGTTCAAAACATGATTATCAAAACCCGCCCTGGAATCCGGAAGTGCCGGTGAAACGGGCCATGCAGTGGATGCCGATCAGTGAAAAAGCCGGGAAGGCATGGGGCGTCAGCCCGCGGTTGATCACCGCCATTATTGCGGTGGAGTCCGGTGGCAATCCTACGCTTGTCAGCAAATCCAACGCGGTGGGGCTGATGCAGCTGAAAGCCTCTACGGCGGGGAGAGAGGTCTACCGCTATATGGGCTGGAGCGGCCAGCCGTCGACCAGCGAGCTGAAGAACCCGGAACGCAACATTTCTATGGGGACCGCTTACCTGAGCATTCTGGAACACGGCGTGCTGAAGGGCATTGAGGATCCGGAAGTGATGCAATACGCGCTGGTGGTCTCGTACGTGAACGGCGCCGGGGCGCTGCTCAGAACCTTCTCCTCTGACCGCAAAGAGGCGATTGAGGAGATCAACGACATGGACAAAGATGAGTTCGTCGAGCATGTGGCGAAAAATCATCCGGCACCGCAGGCGCCTCGCTATATCTGGAAAGTACAGAAAGCGATGGATGCCATGTAATGCCGCAAACGGGCGGCGCTCGCTGCCCGACTTTTCCTACAGAACCTTATTCGCACGTTCCCGTGCTTCCCGTTCCAGCGAATAGATAATGCGCTGCAGCTCGCGCTCCGCGCCGGGCCCGACGTTCAGAAAACGGAAGCTCAGACGCGGCGTGGTAATCGTTTCATTTTTGCTGTCCACCACCGTGCGCTCGCTGATGGCAATCAGCTGTGCATCGAAATAAAAGCGGCCCCAGCCCGCCATATCCAGTTCAATTTGCGTGAACCGCATGCCTTCTACCAGACCCTCCGGCTTCGGGGTATCCATCAGCGCGCCCATTCCACCCAGCGACAGGTCAAAGAGACGGAAGCGGATCTCTTTTTTGTCCGGCATTTTAGCCTTACAAAAATAGGCAGGATGAAGCGGGGCGCTGATGCGAAAATATTCACGACGCTGGACAAACCAGAGGTTGCCAGGAAGGGGGGTAACAAAAGCCGGAAGTCCCTGGTATTCGCTCAATTCCAGACGCGGCAGGACAAATTCCACTTTGGCCCCATGGGTTTCGGCCATGACCACGATATTCTCTGCTTTCAGCGCCGCGCGGTTTTCATACTCCTGGCTGCCCAGGTCAATAACCAGCCTCTCCTGCGAGACGTCAAGGATCTTGCTGATGAACTGATTATTCGACCAGCTGATGCGCAGCGGCACTTCGCCTTTTTGCAGGTCGCGTAATACCCCTAATACAGCCAGCGGATTTTGCTTGAGGAACTGCTCACTGTAATGACTCACGCCGGATGGCTCCTTGATTGATGACAGACTGTCTTAGCGTTATCGGCAATCCACCCTCAAACTTAATACAAACCGGTGAGATTTTTTTACTGTTGTCCGCCGGATAAGTCGGTGAGACGAAACTGGTTTTCCGGTGATGACCTATACTTAAGTTAGCTGTGCAGAAGGTTTTCTGCACATGCGTTTAATCTGCAAGAGGGCATTGCTATGGGTATCATCGCCTGGATTATCTTTGGCCTTATTGCCGGCGCTATCGCAAAACTGATCATGCCGGGAAACGATGGCGGCGGCTTTATTCTGACCTGCGTACTCGGGGTCGTTGGTGCGGTTGTAGGCGGCTGGCTGGCGACGATGTTTGGTTTTGGTGGTGACATCAGTGGTTTCGACATGCACAGTTTCCTGGTCGCTGTCGTGGGAGCCATTGTCGTGCTGGGCATATTCAGATTACTGCGACGAGCATAAAATGACAGAACGGCTCTCTGCGGAGGGCCGTTTTTTTTGCCGCCATATTGATTTGCTAATCTAAATGATAATAATTGTCGTTCCGTATTGCATGTAATCACAAGACGACATTATGAACTCCTCACGTTTTACGTTATGCACCCTGGCGGGTGCCGTCACGCTGGCATTGCAGGTCCAGGCTTTCGCCGAAGAATCAACCATTGTCGTCACGGGCTCAGAGCAGGGCAGCGCGCTGCCGGCCTGGACCAACAGCGCCACCAAATCGGCCGTTGCCGAAAGTAAAACGCCGCAGGTTATCAACACGCTCTCTGCGCCGGAGATCGAAAAGCGTCACGCGAACTCCGTGAATGAAATCCTGCGCTATGCCCCAGGCGTCTCAACCGAGGTGCGGGGGAATACCTCCTATATGAGCGAATACAAAATTCGTGGCTTTACCGTTGATCAGGAGTTTTACAACGGACTGCAGCTACCCTATAACGTCACCGGCAACACCAAGGCGCGCATCGATCCGCTGTTAATAGAGAGCGTCGATATCCTGAAAGGGCCTTCATCGGTGCTTTACGGCGGCGGTTCGCCGGGCGGGCTGGTAAATATTCAAAGCAAAAAGCCGCAGCGGGAAGCCCGAACCGAGGTCGGTTTTAACACCGGGAACCGTAATCTGAAAGAAGGCTACCTTGATTCGACCGGACAAATTGCCGACAGCGACTGGAATTACCGCCTGCTGGGTAAGGCGACGGAGAATGACGATCAGCCGCACACCAGCCGCTATGAAAATTATCTGGTCGCCCCGTCCGTTACATGGCAACCCGACAGTAAAACCCGCCTCACCCTGGATGCGCTGGCGCAAAACTCCCCGAGCCTGACGCCGTCTAACCCGCTGCCGCTCGCTTATCTGCGGTCCAAATATGCCGATCGCCGGGATTACGCCGGAGATGAGTGGAGCGGGTTTAAGCAGCGGCAGTGGATGCTGGGCTACAGCTTCGAACACGAGTTTGACAGCGGCTGGGGCTTTAATCAGAAAGCGCGCTATTTCGACGTCGATACCCACCAGAACAGCGTCTACGCGACGGGAACGGGAAGTGAGGTCTATCAGCTTAACCGCTTTGCCTATACCACCGATGAAGATCTTAAGAGCTTCAACATCGACAACCAGGTGACTAAAACCGTTGCGCTGGGCGGCTGGAAACACCATCTGCTGGCCGGGTTTGACTATCAGAGGCTGAACTCCCATTTCCACTACCGCTACGCGTCGACTACGCCGGGCATGGATATGCGTAATCCGGATTATTCGCAAATCCACGAAAGCGCGCTGGGGCTCTACACCGCCCAGAAAAACCGCCTCAGCTATCAGCAGAACGGGTATTACCTGCAGGATCAGGTGGAATTTGGCGGCTTAAATCTGTTGGGCAGCCTGCGCTACGACGATTACCGCTCCGTCACCACCGATTACCTGCAAAATGGCGATAAGGCCTGGGTATCGCAGGATCGCGTTACCAAACGCCTGGGGGCGCTTTACGCCTTCGATAACGGTATTTCGCCTTTTATCAGCTATTCAGAAGGTTTTGCACCGGTCTCGCCGCAGGGGACGCTCACGGCGAAAGACGTCAAGCCAACCACCAGCAAGCAGGTGGAAGGCGGGGTAAAATATCTGCTGGCAGAGTACGCCACGACGTTTACCGCCTCGGTGTTTAACATCCGGCAGAAAAACGTCGTCACCTCCGACCCGGGCTTCCTGAACTACCGTCAGACTGGTGAAGTGGAATCCAAAGGCGCGGAGCTCTCCGCCATCAGCCGCCCGACGGACAACCTGACGCTGATTGCCAACTATGCCTATACCCACGTAATTAATACCGAAGATGATAAATACCAGGGCAAGCGTCCCACTCAGGTGCCGGAAAATGCATTCAACCTGTGGGGGGACTACACCTTCGAGAGCACGTCGCTGAAGGGGCTGATGCTGGGCGCCGGGGCGCGCTATACCGGGCCGATGGAGATTTCACCGTCTAACGATGCGGGTAAGCTGGGGGGCACTACGCAGTACGATCTGGCGGCGTCGTACCGGATGGGCGAAATTCTGCCTTCGCTGGCGGGGCTGACGCTTAAAGCGAGTATGCAGAACATCACCAATAAAGAGACGCTGACCTGCTACGATGCGACTAACTGCTGGATTGGGCGTGACAGGACGTATCAGCTAGGGGCGAGTTACAGCTTCTAAATCCCTGTGAGTTCAAAATGAAGGCCGGGTAAGGCGTAGCCATCACCCGGCAATACTCCCTTACTGCGCCGAAGCTTTCACCGGCGCAGCCTCATCATTCGCCGCAGGCTGATTTTCCGGCACGCTGTCGCACGGTTTCTCTTTCGGACAAACCAGATCCAGCATTTTCAGCGTCACGCCGTTACTCCAGCCGAACCCATCCTGGAGCGGATATTCACCGCCGCCACCGCCGGTTCCGGTAGAAGAGACATCATACTTCTCCACCAGCTTCTTCTCGCGGTCGTAAGTGTGCTGAACGTTCTTCAGGAAGCGCCAGGTCACGTCCATTGCAACCTTATCCTGCCCATAGTTCTGCAACCCTTCCGTTGCCACCCACTGCAGCGGTGCCCAGCCGTTTGGCGCATCCCACTGCTGACCGCTGTTGATGGTGGTGGTGGTAATACCACCCGGCTTCAACAGGCGCGCGGAGGTGGCCGCGGCCACTTTATCGGCGCGATCCTGTGCCGCCGCCTTCACGTATAGCGGGAAGAGGGCTGCCGCCGTGAGCTGGTTACGCACCTTCTTACTCTTGAGATCGTAATCGGCGTACCAGCCCTCTTTATCGTTCCACAGGTGGCGCTCAATGGCTTTTTGACGCGCGGTTGCTAATGCCTCGTATTTACTCGCCGCCGCGCTGTCGCCCGCCTCCTGGCCTGCTCGCGCGAGCAGTTTTTCCATTTTAAACATCAGGGCGTTCAGATCGACGGGCACAATGCTGGTGGTGCGGATGGTGCCGAGCTTTTGCGGGTCGTCCATCCAGCGGGAGCTAAAGTCCCAGCCCGAGGCCGCCGCGGAGCGCAAATCGCGGTAGATCTGCGTCGCAGGCCGGTTAGGGTTGCTCTTCGCCGTGGTGATATCGTCAAGCCAGGACTCCGGGCGCGGGGTATCGCGATCGTCCCAGTAGCGGTTGAGTACGGAACCGTCATCGAGCTTCACCACGCGCTGGTTAGCTTGCCCAGGCTGAAGGCTTTCTACACCCTCCATCCAGTAGGTGTACTCTTTCTCCATTTGTGGACGGTATTTTTTCAGCGCGTCTTTGTCATGCGTCGCCAGCAACTCAACCATCAGTGAGAAGAACGGCGGCTGGGAGCGGCTCAGGTAGTAGCTGCGGTTACCGTTGGGGATATGGCCGAAGGTATCAATCTCATACGCAAAGTTATCCACCATATCGCTGATTTTGTCCCAGTGATCGCTCTCCGCCAGGCCCAGCATGGTGAAATAGCTATCCCAGTAGTAGACCTCGCGGAAGCGCCCGCCGGGCACAACGTAAGGTTTCGGTAACGGCAGCAGGGAATCCCATTTGTTACTGGCTTTATCCGTGGTGCGCGTCAGCACAGGCCAGAGGTCGTCAATGTGCTCACGTAAGCTTTGTCCCGCAGGCGGCACATATTTTTCACCTTCCGCAGGCAGCGTGAAGTTCATCTCCACAAAGTGGCGCAGGTCAAAGCTTGTCTGGGTGTGCTGCATCCGGTAATCCGCCAGAATCATCAGCGGGTCGCTTTTGGGAACGGCATCGGCAAAGGTTTTCTGATCGGGAAACAGTTTGGCACTCTGCACGTCGTTAAACAGAGGGCCCAGTAAAATATCGGGTGAAGTTGTCTGGGCGGTGGGGCTATCGTCGGCATATCCCAATGTCGTTACGCCGAGCAGCGCGCCACCTAACGCAAGGGGCAAAAAGGCGGGGCGTAGTGTACGAGGTCTTATCATGAGTTCGTCTCCTGTCTTCACTAAACAGCGTGACCGCTGTTGTCAATCACCTGAATACCTTAGACGAATATTGCCCGCTTCGCGTTAAATATTGCCGCGCTATCAGACCTCTTCCTGCGTCTGACCGGCTTCCCGCAGCGTGCCCGGCGCATGGCCAATGATGCGCTTAAAGGCCCGGCTAAACGCCGCCAGCGATCCGTAACCCAGCCTAAGTGCGACCGTTTCAATCGGCTGATTTTCGTGACGAATGTACTGAATCGCCAGCCGCATTCTCAGTTCGCTGAGATACTTTGCCGGGGTCGTCCCCGTCGCGGCCAGAAACCGTTCGGCAAACACGGAGCGTGAGGTGCCCGCTTCTTTCGCCAGATCCGCCACGCTCCAGTTCAGGCCAGGCTGCTGGTGCATGGCGTAAATGGCCCGGCTCAGGCGCGGGTCGCGTAAAACCTGCACCCAGCCGGTGGCTTTACCGCAGCCGCCCTCAACCCAGCCGCGCACAATTAACGCCGCCACCACATCAGCCAGCCGGGCAAGGATCCCGGCGAACCCGGCCTGACGGGTCATGGATTCTCGCTCCATCGCCGCCAGTAGCGGATGAATTTCCGGCCAGGTGGACATCAGCCGGCTGACCATCATCACTTCCGGCATTGCTTTGATCAGCGGCTGCATCCCGCCGAGCTCAAAATCCATACACCCGCTAAAGATGATGGTGTTCTCGCTCTCCGGACAGGGCTCGCAGGTAATGGCGCACACCGAGCCGCAGATAGGTTCGCTCGGAAAAGCGTTCACCGGGGTAATGGCTGCCTGCGCGTCAGAGAGCAGGGCGTGGGCATTCCCGCCAGGAATAAACAGCGCGTCGCCGCCGCTCAGTTCGAAGGTCGCACCGCTCTCCATACGCAGCAGGGCGCTACCGTGGCTCACAAAATGGAACTGCGCCTTACCGGGCGCCTGGTGGAACGCCACGCCAAACGGCGCGCTGGCTTCAATCCGTCGGTATTTCACGCCCGACAGGCGCATGCCGCGTAAGAGTTCGCTGATCAAATCGGGGGACTGAACGGTCATGGCGCAACTCCGGACGAATAATCAATAAGTGGAGATTATATGTCATAGATCGTCCACGGTGAACCCTCTATGCTTTTGCGACAGTTGTCACATTTTTATAACGGGAGAACAACAGATGAATTCATGTGTCGTGGCGAGAGAGGCCGTGGCGCCTGCCAGACCCGCCTGGCGGGCCGTCTATTCACTGGGGCTGGGCGTGTTTGGGTTGATAACGGCTGAGTTCCTGCCAGCCAGTTTGCTGACGCCGATGGCCGCGAGCCTGGGCGTCAGCGAGGGCATGGCCGGGCAGGCCGTCACCGCCACCGCGCTGGTGGCGCTGATCACCGGGCTTCTGATTACGCCGGCGACCAAAAGTATCGACCGTCGCTGGGTACTGATGTTTTTCTCCGTGCTGCAAATCATCTCCAGCCTGCTGGTGGCCTTTGCGCCTACGCTGCACGTCCTGCTGATGGGGCGCCTGCTGTTAGGGGTCGCCATCGGTGGCTTCTGGGCGATGTCGACGGCCACCACGATGCGCCTGGTTCCGACGGATAAAGTACCGAAGGCGCTGGCGGTGATTTTCTCCAGCGTGTCGATTGCCACCGTGGTTGCTGCCCCGCTGGGGAGCTATCTGGGTAGCCTGATCGGCTGGCGCAACGTCTTTGTGCTCTGCATTCTGCCGAGCGTACTGGCGCTGCTGTGGCAGATCTGGGTGCTGCCGTCTATGAAGCCCGAGAGCAGCGGTAGCCTCAGCACGCTGTTCCGCGTGCTGCGTCGACCGGGCATGATCGGCGGCATGCTGGCCACTATTCTGATCTTCAGCGGCCATTTCGCCTTCTTTACCTACCTGCGCCCGTTCCTGGAAACGGTGGGGCAGGCGAACGTTGAGACCATTTCACTGATCCTGCTGGGCTTTGGGCTGGCGAACTTTGTCGGTACTTCCGTTGCCGGACATCTGCTGGCACGTAATCTGCGCCTGACGCTGGCGCTGGTGCCGTTCGCCATGGGCATACTGGCGCTGACGATGGTGGCGTTTGGCCATCTGGCAATGCTGGACGGTTTCCTGGTGGCGCTGTGGGGCTTTGCGTTTGGTCTGGTTCCGGTGGGCTGGTCAACCTGGCTTGCCACCACCGTTCCTGATGAAGCCGAAAGCGCAGGGGGGCTGCTGGTGGCCTCAATCCAGCTGGCGATAAGCGCCGGTGCGGCCGGGGGCGGGGCGGTATTTGACCTTAACGGTGCCAGCGGCGTGTTTGCGGGCAGCGGCTTCCTGCTGGTGACGGCGATGGTGATTGTGTTGATGGGCGTGAAAGTGAAAGCGGAATGATTTTTTGCCGGGTGAGCGTTCGCGCCACCCGGCTCCAGGCTTACAGCCCTTTCTTATCCATTAGCACCGCCAGATCCACCAGGCGGTTAGAGAAGCCCCACTCGTTGTCATACCACGCCAGGATCTTCACCATGTTCCCGCCAGTCACCAGCGTGGAAAGCCCGTCGATAATGGAGGAGCGCGGGTCGCCCTGGTAGTCGCTGGAGACCAGCGGTTCATCGCTATAGCCCAGGATCCCTTTCAGAGGCCCGCTGGCGGCCGCGTTGCGGAACGCCTCATTCACCTCTTCGGCGGTTACGCTACGGCTGAGCGTTACCGTTAAATCCACAATCGACACCACCGGCACCGGCACGCGCAGGGAGTACCCGGTCAGCTTGCCGTCCAGGGAGGGGATCACTTTGCCCAGCGCTTTCGCCGCGCCGCTGGAGTAAGGCACAATCGACAGCGCCGCCGCGCGCGCGCCGCGCAGATCTTTTTCCGGCTGGTCGTGCAGCGCCTGGCTGTTGGTGTAGGCGTGCGTCGTGTTCATCAGACCATGCTCGATCCCGAACTGCTGATGCAGCACCTGAGCCGCCGGCGCCAGACCGTTCGTGGTACAGCTCCCGTTACTGACGACCACGTGCTGTGCCGGGTCGTAGCGATCGTGGTTCACTCCCATCACAACCGTCAGATCGTCATTCTTGCCGGGCGCGGAGATGATGACGCGCTTTGCGCCACCCTGCGTGACGTGCACCGCCGCTTTTTCCCGATCGGTAAAGAAGCCGGTGGCCTCAATTACCACGTCAACACCAACATCGCGCCACGGAATATTTGCCGGGTCGCGTTCGCTAAACACCACAATCCGCTGACCGTCCACCTGCAGCGCGCCGTCAGCCGCTTCAACGGGCGCGGGCAGTTTGCCCAGAAGGGAATCATGTTTCAGCAGGTGGGCGAGGGTTTTGCTGTCCGTCAGATCGTTAATGGCCACAATCTGAAGATCCGGGTTACCCAGCGCCGCGCGCAGGAAATTACGTCCGATACGGCCGAAACCGTTAATACCGACCTTAACCATGGTGCACTCCTTATCTCTGTTGTCTGGAGTCACTGTAGGCGCGGGGCCGGTTGGCGTAAACGACAAAAAAGGATCAGATTACGCCATCTTGCGGCAGTGGAAGCGCTGGCGGTACTCGCCCGGCGTGAGGTGGAGCTGTTTCTCAAACACGCGGCGCAGGTTAATGCTGGTGCCAAACCCGCTTTGCTCGGCAACCCGCTCAAGGGGATCATGGGTCTGCTCAAGCAGCTGTCGGGCGGCGGCCAGGCGCGCTTCCGTAACGTAACGGGCAGGCGAGACGCCCGCGTCGCGGGTAAAAACCCGGGTGAAATTGCGCGGGCTCATCGCCACCTTTTCGGCCAAATTTTCCACGCACAGGTCGGCGGTGAGGTTCTGCAGGATCCAGGTTTGCAGTTCGCTGATAGGCCCCGATGCGCCAGGCTGCTGCAGGCTATAGCGGCTGAACTGCAGCTGTCCGCCGGGGCGACGCAGATACATCACCATATCCTGCGCCACGTCGCGGGCGAGGGTAAATCCGTAGTCGTCTTCCACCAGCGCCAGGGTTAGATCGAACCCGGAACTCACGCCCCCGGAGGTCCAGATGGGGCCATCCTGAATATACAGCGGGCCGCCTTCGACGTGGATAGCCGGGTACTGGGCTTGCATCGTCTCCAGCAGCCGCCAGTGGGTGGTTGCGCGGCGGCCGTCCAGCAAGCCGGTCTGGGCAAGCAGCATCGCGCCCCCGCAAATGGAGGCGACCCGCCGGGCGTGCGGGGCCGCGAGGTGCAGCCAGTCCACCACCGCCGTGCTCTCCTGCTCGTTGATCCCGCGCCCGGTGATGATAATGGTGTCCAGCGGTTCGCGCGGATCCAGCTCCGGCAGACGATAGTCCGCCAGCAGGTTCAGGCCAGACTGGCCGTGGATCACCTGGTGGGGCTGCGTGGTGGCGATGATAATCCGGTAGCGGGGCTGCGCCAGCCCTTCCGGATGCAGCCGGTTGGCCTGCATCAGAATGTCGGCGATACCGGCGGCCTCAAACAGCATGCCTCCGTCAGGTACGATAATTAATATTTTCTTCATGTCCTGAAAAGTACCTTTACTACAGAATAAGTCAAGCCGGGCGTGACCCTGCGTTTCCGGCAAAGCAAAGCGATTTAAGTTCTTTGTCATTTCAGGCGTTATCCCCGATCGTCAGAGCATTGTCTCTGGCGAAACGGCATCTGAAGGAATGAGTAAACGAAGCTCCCTCTATTTACATCCGCAGCAGCGCAATCACATCCACCGACTTGCATCTGGGGTTCTGTGGCGAAGTGAACTCCCTACGTGGCTGCTGATCGTCATTATCTATACCGGCTGGTTTTCCACCCTAACATTCTGGCAAACGCTCGGCCTGCTTCCCGCCACGCTGCTGCTTATCTGGTTTACCGCCTGGTACATGTCCCTGCAGCACGAGCTGATCCACGGGCATCCCACCCGTTTTGCCCGGCTTAACCAGCTGTTTGGCACGCTCCCGCTGGCGGTCTGGTATCCGTATGGCCTGTACCGGGATTCCCATCTGGCCCACCATCGGTACGATAGCCTGACCGATCCGGTGGATGACCCGGAGTCGTATTATTTTACCGAGGCGAGCTGGGCGCGCTTTTCCCCGTGGCAGAAGCGCCTGATCCGGGCCCGGAATACCTTTGCCGGGCGGCTTCTGCTGGCGCCGCTGCTGGATATCCTTCAGGCGCTGGGCGGCGCCGTGGCGGCGTTTCGTGATTTTCACCTGCGGGCGATGGCGATGTGGCTGGTTCACGCTCTGCTGCTGGCGGCACTTTTCGCGTGGATGGTGCATCACGGCTTTTCACCCGTCTGGTTTGTGCTGGCGGTAAGCTATCCGGCGCTGGCGCTGACCAAGGTCCGCTCGTTCTACGAACATCGGGCGGCGGACGATCCGCTCGCGCGCTCGGTCATTAACGAGGCCGGGCTAGTCTGGCGGGTGCTGTTTTTGAATCTCAACTACCATTCTATTCACCACGATTTACCGGGCGTTCCCTGGTACGGGTTGCCGACGATCTACCGGCAAAACCGGGAGGCGTACCGGCAGCGTAACCACGGCTTTGTGGTCCGGGGCTACGGTGAATGGCTACGCCAGTTCTGGACCCGGCCAGTGGAGGTCACCGTCCATCCCGGAAAACAACAGGAGGAGAGGTATGAGTAACCTGCTGGCGTTTCCCATGTACGCCGTGGATCGCGGCGATACCCGCGCGCTCTGGCTGGCGGTGCAGCATCTGCTGGCCGCGCGTGGCGTGCCCGTCGATCGTGCTCCCGGCTGGCCGGAGTCTGACCTGCTGGCCCACTGGCAGCAGCCTGAGCTTATCCTCAGCCAGACATGCGGCTACCCGCTGGTGACGCAGCTCCCGGAGGTACAGGTGGTGGGCTGTTTTCACTACACCGCCGCGGGCTGCGAAGGGAGCCAGTACCGCAGTTTTCTGGTAGCGCGCGAGGAGGAAAGGCATCTCACGCTGGCGGATTTTCGCGGACGTCGGGCGGTTTGTAATTCGCAAGATTCACAGTCCGGCTATAACGCGCTGCGAAAAAAGGTGGCGCCCCTGATTGTTGACGGGCCATTTTTCTCACAAACGTCCTTCAGCGGCAGCCACCGTCAGTCGCTGATTGACGTGCAGCGCGGGAAGAGCGATATCGCCGCCATCGACTGCGTGACCTGGGCGCTGCTGGAACGTCATGAGCCGGAACGGCTTGCGGGGCTGGCGGCGTTCGATCGAACGCCGCTGACGCCAGGGCTGCCATTAATCACGTCGCGACGCACGTCCCCCGAAACGCTCAGCGCCATTCGCGATGCGCTGCGCGAGCTGGTGAGTGCGCCGGAATACCGGAAGGTTTGCGCCGCAGTGCTGATCGGCGGTTTTAGCGTGGTGTCGCGGCAGGCTTACGCCTCCTTGTCCGCGTGATAAATCGCCTGCGCGTCGGTAAAGCAGCGCAGCGCCAGCGAAGAGACGGGTTTCTGCCTGCGCATAATCAGGCCGATGGGAGCCTCAATGTTCGCGTCGGCGATGGGGACAATCCTGAAAGTGCTGTTCAGGGCTTCCAGCCCGTTATTCAGCGGCATCACGGCGCAGCATACACCGCTCTGAACCGCCTGAATGATCTGGAACGTGGAGTCGCTCTCAAAAACGGCCGTCGGTTCGATGCCAGCAGCTTTAAAGCTGGCCTCCATATGTGCCCGGTAGTGCATCCCTTTGGTCAGGAACCCCAGCGGAAAATCCGTCAGGTCGTGCCAGGTCAGCGTCTCCGGGGTAAGCTGGAAATGACGGGTGTCGTGGAGCAGCCCCATCTTCGTTTTAGGAAGCTGAATAATGTCAAACAGGCTGGTGTCGATGCTGTTCAGGTAGCAAATCCCCAGCTCAAGCTGATTGCGGCTGACGCCGTCGGCAATCTGCGCCGAAGACATAGAATAGAGGCTGTAGGTCAGCTCCGGGTATTTTTGCGTCAGCAGGCGGATAAAGATCATCGGATCCACGCTCGCCAGCGGCACCATCCCCAGACGTAATTCCCCCACCACCTGGCCTTTGCACAGCGCGGCTTCCGCCTGCAATCCGTCGTGCGCGGCAAGAAGCGCGCGCGCCCATGCGAGGATGCGCTCTCCCTCCGGCGTAAACCCTTCAAAGCGCTGCCCGCGCACGATCAACACCAGCCCCAGCTCCTCTTCCAGGCTGCGGATGCGCATGGAGAGGGTCGGCTGGGTGATGTTGCACCGCAATGCCGCTTTACCAAAGTGGCGGGTCTCGTCGAGCGCGAGTAAATATTTTAACTGTTTTATGTCCATCACTCTTCTCTGCGCGTAAAGACTTACAGCATGCGGATCTCTTTCGAGCGCAGGGTAATGCGAACCGGAACCGATTTATACGACGGCGTACCGCTGTCCTTGTCGAGATAATCGAGCGGCACCAGCACGTTGGCCTCCGGGTAATACGCGCCGACGGAGCCCGGGGCGATGTTGTACGCCACCACCGTAATATCTTCCAGCCGCTGCGCGCTGCCGGGGAGGGCGGTTTCGATATCCACGCGATCGCCGTGTTCCAGCCCTGACTGCGCCATATCTTCTTCGTTCATAAACAGCACGTCGCGGCGGCCAAATACGCCACGGTAGCGATCGTCCAGGGCGTAAATGGTGGTGTTGTACTGGTCGTGGCTGCGCAGCGTGATCAGGCGCAGCACATGCTCGCCTTCACCGCTGGCGTTTTCCTGTACGCCGTCGAATACCGAAAACATCGCTTTGCCCGTTGCGGTCGGCCAGATACGCTGTGTCGGAGGCAGCGGCATGCGGAAGCCGCCGGGAACACGGATCCGCGCATTGTAGTTCTCAAAGCCCGGAATGGTCTGCTCGATCAAATCGCGGATGCGGTCGTAATCCTCGACCAGCGTCAGCCAGTCCACGCGTGTTTCCGGCAGGGTAGCCTTTGCGAGGCCAGCGACGATGGCAGGCTCCGAACGGAGCAACGGCGAGGCGGGTTTCAGCTTGCCGGAGGAAGCATGCACCATCGACATAGAGTCTTCGACGGTGATGGACTGACGGCCGGTGGCCTGCATATCCAGCTCCGTGCGGCCGAGACACGGGAAAATAAAGGTCTCTTTGCCCACCAGCAGATGGGTACGGTTCAGCTTGGTCCCGACGTGCACGCTCAGATCCAGTTTACCCATCGCCGGGAAACCGTTCTCGTGGTCGGGCATCGCGACGGCAAAGTTACCGCCGAGGCAAATGAGCGCTTTTGCGCGACCGTCGATCATGGCCCGCGTCGCCTGCACCGCATCGTGTCCGTGACGGGAAGGGGGCTCAAAGCCAAACACCTCTTTCAGGCGGTTCAGGAAGGCCGGGGCAGGCTTCTCGCTAATCCCGACGGTCCGGTTCCCCTGAACGTTAGAGTGGCCGCGCAGGGGGGCAGATCCCCGCGCCGGGCTTGCCGATATTCCCGCGCAGAAGCAGCAGGTCAGCAATCAGGCGGACGTTCGCCGTGCCTTTATTGTGCTGGGTAATCCCCATTCCGTAAGTAATGATGGTGGCGTTTGATTTGGCATAGGCCTCGGCCACCTTTTTGAGCGCCGCCTGGCTGAGCCCCGACTCGCGCTCAATGTCGTCCCAGCGGGTCTGCGCGATATCGGCGGCAAAATCTTCAATACCCCGGGTGTGTTCTGCAATAAACGCGCGGTCAAGCACGGCACCGCGTTCGGCCTCCATCTCCAGAAGGTGTTTAGCAATGCCTTTCAGCGCGGCGGCATCGCCCCCGGCCTTCACCTGGAAGTAGGTCGAGGCGATGTCAGTAGAGCCATAGGTTGCCATTTCAATCACGCTTTGCGGGTCGGCAAAACGTTCGAGGGCGCGTTCGCGCAGCGGGTTGAAAACGATAATCGGCACATTGCGACGCGCCAGCTCGTGCAGGGTACCCATCATTCGCGGATGGTTGGTGCCGGGGTTGTGACCGATGGAGATCACCAGCTCAGTCTTGTCGAAATCGTCCAGCGAGACGGTGCCTTTCCCAATTCCGATGGAGCGCGGCAAGCCGACGCTGGTGGCCTCGTGACACATATTCGAGCAGTCCGGGAAATTATTGGTGCCGTACTCGCGAGCGAACAGCTGGAACAGATACGCCGCTTCGTTGGAGGCGCGCCCGGAAGTATAGAACTCGACCTGGTCCGGTTCGAGCCCGCGCAATATTTCCCCGATGCGTTGAAACGCCTCGTCCCAGTCGACGGGCCGGAAGGTATCGCTGGCCCGATCATAGCGCAGGGGATGCGTCAGACGACCGTAACCTTCCAGCTCAAAGTCTGATTTAGCCAGCAGCGAGGAGACGCTGTTTTCCGCCAGAAAATCGGGCGTCACGCGCTTACTGGTCGCTTCCCAGGTCACCGCTTTCGCGCCGTTCTCGCAGAACTGGAATGTCGACTTGTGCTCTTTATCGGGCCACGCGCAGCCGGGGCAGTCAAAACCGTCCGGCTGGTTGGTACGCAGCAGCGTCGCGGGAGCGTCCAGGGTATCCATTTGGGTACGTACTGCAATGGCCGTCGCCTTCAACGCGCCCCAGCCGCCGGCAGGACCATCGTAGTGTCTGATACCGGGAACTGAGCGTCTTTTCGTGTTCATACTGACTCCTGACGTGTTTGGTCGCGCAACGGCTGGGTAATAAGCAAAAGCAATGACTGGCGGAGATGGAAATCCACGCGGTCGAGTTACGGCTCTTGCCTGTAATTATCTTTATAACAATGAGTTAAAAATGTTGGCATGCAACTATTTAAAGAAATTATAACGAAATTTTATCATTTTAATAATAAATTGTATCTATCATCCGGTAGGCAGGATAGATAGCGTCGAGAGAGAAAGCATGTAGCGCAGTTAAAATTTCGAATGAAAGAGACGGTCGCTCAAAAATGAATACATGGCGGCTGGCAGGCGCTGTAGCAACGTCGGTATTCGAAATAGTGACGAGAAGGTTTACTCAGGCTTAATGATTAATGGAAATGTATTATCACTTACAGGGTTATTATCACAACATGAAATATAAGTTATTTTGAGTCGTAAAATTAAAGGCGCAGTCAATAAGTTAAATAGCGATGGTGTCGTCAGGTGATGCGGCAATATTAAACATACCCTGTTAGTGCAACAAATAATTCATCGTCGATATCTTCTTCTGATATCACTAAAACGACATTTCTACTAATTATGGTAGTGGCGATAATAGCGTTATTGCGTTAATGAAATCCGTTCTCTTTTAATTTTATGATTTAATAACAGTGTGTTATATCATTATCAGGTGTTGAAATAAGTAGATCCAGGCCATGTCGGGTTTTTTTATCAGATTATTCCTATAATGTTTTGGCTGCTTCAATTACCACCACTTACGATGCGGTAAATATTGAATTGAAGCAAAGCTCATGTAAACTTGTTTACCGTTTGTCAAAATATGTCAGGAAGACGCTGGGCCTTATTCTGAAGGGCTCGTGCGGTAGCTATGTCTTTAAATTAGTAACACCCCGAAATTATCCTGACTATTTTAACAACAGCACCTAAGTCAAATTTCATCCCCTTATCTCCATCATCAAAATATCGCTACGGAAAAGCATATGAAAATGCGCGTACTGTTTTCACTTCTGTTTGTAATGGCGGTGGCGGGCTGTAAAGCGCCACAGAAACCGGCAATCACTGACGACACGATCGTGACCAGCCAGGTCAACGGTGTCACCCTGACCCACCGTCACGCCGTGGTGCCGCCAACGGAATTCACCCAGCTCAACGAGCCTTATCGTGCCATGTACCCGGCCTCCCTGATGAGCCGTCCTGATTTTGGCGGAAAGGTTATCCGTACGCTGGAAACCGGAAAAACCTATGTAGTGCTGGGGCAGGTTGAACACTACTGGATGGCGCTCGCCGATGAGGGGAACGAGCAGCTGATTGGCTACGTCCCGATGCGTGCCGTTATCAAAGCCGACCAGTACGAAGCCACCGTCCGCAAACAGGCCATTCGTCCTAAGGTGCGTAAAAAAGCGACCTGTGTCGATGTGGATGGCAACAGCAAAGCCTGCAAAGACAGCGCTAACGGTACCTGGATCCTGAACTAAACGGCTTTCGTGGGCGTATTTTTATGAATAATAAAAAGTTTCATCGGCTGTGGTTAGTCTTTTACGCGGCGATTTTCGCCCTTGTCAGTGGTTGTACGTCGTCTTCACACAGCGACCCTTCCCGCTACAATCTGCAGTTTCAGGCTCATCCACAAATCAATGATTCTGCGCCACTTAAAGTCCGGGTGCTGTTGTTGAAATCCGATGCGGATTTCATGTCCAGCGACTTCTATTCCCTGCAGAACAACGCGTCAGCAACGCTTGGCGCGAATCTGCTGAACAGCGACGTTTTCTTCCTGATGCCGGGACAACTGTCCAAAACCCTCAGCGGTCAGAGCGATCCTGAGGCGCGTTATATCGGCGTGATGGCAGAATATCAGAAGCTGGATGGTAAAAAATGGCGCGTTTCACTCCCGCTGCCTGTGCCAGGCGAAAATCATATCTACCAGTTCTGGAAATGGTCCGCGGATGAACTCCAGGCCAACGTTTTTCTCGACGTAAACGGCATTCGGGTCATCAGCCAGTAACGCGCTTCACAACAGGAAACACATCATCATGACCAAAGCAGAAAAGGTCGTCTGGACCGAAGGCATGTTCCTGCGTCCACACCATTTTCAGCGGACTGAAAGTTATCTGCTCAACCATGTTCGTGAATGGGGTGCGCTGCAGCGTTCCTATCTCTGGGGCTTTCTCGACGTAGAACTGGACGAAGCGATGCTTCGCCAGGGCTGCATTGCCCTGAGCTACTGCAGCGGGTTACTGCCGGACGGCACCTTTTTCCAGGTCCGCAACGGACGCAATGGTCCCGCGCCGCTAAAAATTCCTGACAATCTCACCAACGAAAAGGTGGTGCTCGCGCTGCCGGTTCGTCGTGGCGAGCGGGAAGAGGTGATTTTCAGCGAAGAGCCTGCCTCGCTGGCCCGCTTCGTCGCGTTTGAGCAGGAGGTGGAGGACGATAACGCCATGTCGGTGGGGGATGCCACCGTCCAGTTTGGCCGCCTGCGCCTGACGCTGATGCTGGAAAAAGACCTCACGGCAGAATGGACATCCATCGGCGTGGCGTTTGTGACTGAAAAACGCAACGACAACCACGTGCGGCTGGATAACAGCTACATCCCGCCGATGCTGAACGCCAATAACAGCCCGCAGATCTACAGCATGATCAACGATCTGCACGGTTTGCTGGTGCAGCGCAGCCAGCAGATTGGCGGCCGCCTGCGTCAGCCTGGCCGCTTTAACACCTCTGAACTGATTGAATTTACGCTGCTTTCGCTCGTGAACCGTCATCTGGGCGAGGTTTCACATTTAAAAACGCTGCCGCTGCTGCACCCGGAAACGCTCTGGCGCAGCTGGCTGCCGTTTGCCACCGAGCTCACGACCTGGACGTCGCAGCGCACCACCGAGAGCGTGCTGCCGATCTACGATCACGACGATCTGGCGAACTGCTTCAGCAAGCTGATGCTGATGCTGCGCCAGGGGCTGTCGCTGGTGATGGAAGACCACGCCATTCAGCTGCCGCTTAACGAGCGCTCGCATGGCCTGAACATCGCCACCGTTCCTGAAACCAGCATGGTGCGCGAATTTGGCTTCGTGCTGGCGGTGAAAGCCAACGTGCCGGGCGAACACCTGCAAACCCATTTCCCGGCGCAGATGAAAATTGCCCCGGTCTCGAAAATTCGCGATCTGGTTCAGCTGCAGCTGCCGGGCATTATGCTGCGCGCCATGCCGGTCGCGCCGCCGCAGATCCCGTGGCATGCCGGCTACAGCTACTTCGAGCTGGAGAAGGGCAGCGAGCTGTGGCACGAGATGGATAAGTCCGGCGCATTCGCCCTGCACCTTGCAGGGGAGTTCCCGGGGCTGGATATGGAGTTTTGGGCCATCCGTAGCCCGACAGAATAATAAAGCGAGCGCTTAATATGCAGGAACGACAGGATAGCGGCAGTGATGCCGCGTTTACCGGAGCCAGTAGCAACAATCAGCTGGTGGCGGCCGCCAATCCGCTGCTCAACGCGATTCCGCAGATCCGTCATTCGGTTTCACATGACGATCAGGTGGCGTTACGCCAGCGCCTGATCGATGAGATTCGCCGTTTTGAAGTCCGCTGTCAGCAGGCGGGGCTGCCCTACGAAGTGATCGTCGGGGCGCGCTACTGCCTGTGCACGGCGCTGGACGAGGCCGCCGCGCTGACTCCCTGGGGCAGCAGCGGCGTCTGGTCCAGCAATGGCCTGCTGGTGACGTTCCATAACGAAACCTGGGGCGGCGAAAAGTTCTTCCAGCTGCTGGCGCGCCTGTCGCAGAACCCGCGCGAGCATATCCTGCTGCTGGAGATGATCAACTACTGCCTGCTGCTCGGCTTCGAGGGGCGCTATCGGGTGCTGGACAATGGCCGCACCCAGCTTGAAACCATCAAGCAGCGGCTGTGGCAGATGATCCGCGGCGTGCGCGGCAGCTATCCGCCGCCGCTTTCTCCTCATCCGGAAGATCGTCCGGTGCTGCGCAAGCTCTGGCGGCCGATGGTTCCCCTGTGGGCCTGCGTGGCGCTGGCCGGGTTTATCGCCTGCCTGTTTTACATCGTGCTTAACTGGCGCCTTGGCGACAACACCAACCCGGTGCTGGCGAAGATTTATCAGTCCCAACTGCCGGAAACCACCATCCAGCAGCCAGCGCGTCAGCTGCCCGCAGTGCTTAACCTGCGCGGCTTCCTGAAGCCTGAAATTGAGGCGGGCCTGGTGGCGGTAAAAGACCAGGCAGATCGCAGCGTCGTGATCCTGAAGGGCGACGGGCTGTTTGCCTCAGCCTCGACCGTCGTGCGTGACCGCTATGAACCGGTCATCAACCGCATTGCGCAGGCGATGAACAACGTCAGCGGCAAAATTCTGGTGGTGGGCTACAGCGATAACGTGCCGATCCGCAGCGCGCGCTTTGCCTCTAACTACGAGCTCTCACTGGAACGCGCGCGCTCCGTACAGAAAATGCTGCAGGGAAGCCTCTCTCAGCCTGGCCGCGTGAAGGCGGAAGGGCGGGGCGAGATTAACCCGGTGGCGCCGAACACGACGCCGGAAAACCGCGCCCGTAACCGCCGTGTGGAAATTACTCTGCTGGTGTCGCCTGAAAACACCCAGGCCGAGCTGAACGGATTGCCGCAAGGAAACTAAGGATGCTGACTACACTTCTTTCCATTCTGACCAACCGCATTCTGTGGAGCTTCCTCGGCGTAACGGCGCTGGCGGCGGTGATCTGGATGATTGGCCCGCTGTTGTCCATCGTGGACACCCGACCGCTCGAATCCGAACAGAACCGCATCATCAGTATCGCCGTGGTCTACCTGCTGTGGGCGCAGGGCCATATTCTGCCGCGCCTTTATAACGCCTGGCTGAACCGCAAGCTGATGGACAAGCTCAACGAGAACACCACCAGCCCGGAGGCGGCGGATCCGCAGCAGCGCCTGAACAGCGAGGAGCAGATCCTCGCCAGCCGTTTTGATGAAGCCGCGCAGATGCTTAAAAAAGCGCACTTCAGCAAAGCGGGCCAGGGCGCTCAGTGGACCCAGCGCTTCAGCACGCAATATCTCTATCAGCTGCCGTGGTACGTCATTATCGGCGCGCCGGGCTCCGGTAAAACCACGGCGCTGGTGAACTCCGGGCTGCAGTTCCCGCTGGCCGACCGTTTTGGTAAGACCGCGCTGCGCGGTATTGGCGGCACGCGCAACTGCGACTGGTGGTTCACCAACGAGGCCGTGCTGCTGGACACCGCGGGTCGCTATACCACCCAGGAGAGCGAGCAGGCGCAGGATGCCGGTGAGTGGCTGCAGTTCATGGGGCTACTGCGCAAGTACCGTCGCCGCCAGCCGATCAACGGCGTCATTGTCACGATCAGCATTTCGGACCTGCTGACCCAGTCTGCCGAGGCGTCCCGCCAGCAGGCGGTGAACCTGCGCCAGCGCCTGTCCGAGCTGCATGAACAGCTGGGTATCCGCTTCCCGGTGTACGTGATGGTGACCAAGGCCGACCTTCTCAAAGGCTTCCGCGCCTGGTTTGCCGACTACGATAAAGCGCAGCGCGACCAGATATGGGGCTTCACGCTGCCGTGGGAGCAGACCAAACACGCCGATTACGACCTGATGGGCAACTTCCAGCAGGAATTTTCTCTGTTACAGCAGCGTCTTGATGCCGGGCTGCCGGAAACCATGCTCAAAGAGCATGACGCGAAAACCCGCGCCGAAGCGTATCTCTTCCCGCAGGAGTTCGCTGCACTGCGTCCGCTGCTGGCGGACTACCTGAGCACGGTCTTTGCGCGCTCCAACTTCGAAACTGAGTTCTCCCCGCGCGGGATCTACTTCGCCAGCGGGACGCAGGAAGGCATGCCGTTTGACCGCGTAATGGGCGAACTGAACCGCGCGCTCTCCCTGCCGGAAGGGGCAGAGCGCGATAACTGGGATTCGGTCAGTAAAGAAGCCCCAATCCCGGGCGCGAAGGGCCAGAGTTTCTTCATCAAGAACCTGCTGCAAAACGTTATTTTCCAGGAAGCCGGGATCGCCGGGGAAAACCGCTGGTGGGAACTGCGCAACCGGGCGGTGATCTGGTCCGGCAACGCGGCGCTGCTGGCCCTGCTGGCGATCCTCGGCGGGCTGTGGCTCACCAGCTATGCTAAAAATAAGGCCTATCTGGAAGAGGTGGATGCGAAGGTGCCGCTGCTGGACCAGCAGAGCAAAGCGTTGCAGAACCAGCCGCAGCGTGACCTGTTCGATCTGCTGCCATTGCTGAATGGCCTGGTGGACCTGCCGAAAAGCGACGCGTTTGATGTCAACGATCCGCCAGTCTCCCGCCGCATGGGGCTTTACCGTGGGGATGACGTCAGCGATGCTTCGCAGTCCCTGTACCAGAAGGCGCTGGATCAGCTGCTGTTGCCCGCCGTTGCTATGCACATCACCACCTGGCTGCGCAACGACAACGGCAGCGACGTGGAGTACAGCTACGAGGCGCTGAAAGCCTATCAGATGCTCTATCAGCCGAAGCACTACGACGGCAAATTCCTGCACTCCTGGGTGATGCTCAACCTGCAGCGCAACCTGCCGCAAAACGTCACGAAGGCGCAGCTGCAGCAGCTCGAATGGCATCTCACCCAGCTGCTGGAGCCGAAAATTCAGGCCTCGCCGTACGCGCAGGACGAATCCCTGGTGGCGCGTGAAAGAGCGCTGATCAACCAGCAGCCGCTTTCAACCCGCGTCTACGGTCGCCTGAAGCGCCTGCTGGAACATGACGACAACCTCAAACCGGTCTCCCTTTCCGACCTGGGCGGGCCACAGAGCGAACTGGTGTTTTCCCGCAAAAGCGGTAAGCCGGTGAGCGAAGGGGTGCCGGGTCTTTATACGCCGGACGGTTACTGGAAAAGCTTTAACAGCCAGATTGACAGCGTAACGACCGCTCTGCATGAAGACGACGCCTGGGTGCTGGGCGCCGCGACCGCGCAGGAAGATAAACAGCAGATCGATAACGCCGTACGCCAGCTCTACATGCGAGACTTTATCGCGAACTGGGATCGCTTTCTCGCCGACATCCAGCTTAACAACAGCGCCGATCTCTCCCAGCGCATCAACACTGCGCGTCTGCTCTCTGGCGCAAACTCTCCCCTGCGCCGTCTGGTGCAGAACCTGAGCCAGGTGCTGACGCTCTCCCGGGATACCCCGGCACCGGAAGATGCCGATAAAGCGCAGGCGCAGAGCAACCGCGCCACCCGCACGCTGGAAGCGCTGTTCAGCAATAATGACAATGCCCCGACGCAGGCCGCCGCGATTACTCAGGCGCCGGAGCAGCTGGTGACGGACCACTACGCGCCGATGATTGAGCTGGCCCAGCCGCTGGAAAAGGGTGGCAAGACCATCGTCTTTGATGATTTTCTTAAGCAGGTGGACGAGCTTTATCGTTACCTGACCGCCGTGCAGGACGCCGCCAACAGCGGTATGCCGGCACCGGGCGGCGAGGCGATTAGCCGTCTGCAGGCCAGCGCCGGTCGACTGCCGGGCGGATTGCAAACCATGTTCAGCAACATGGCGGTGGGGGCCAGCAGCGATACCCAGCGCCGCGATCTGGAAAACGTGCGTAAGCGGATCAACGTTGAAGTCGGCGGTTTCTGCCGTCAGGCGATCGCCGGTCGCTACCCGCTGGTGCGCAGCGCCAGCACTGAGGTCACCCCGGACGATCTCGCCCGCATGTTCGCGCCGGGCACCGGGCTGATGGATACCTTCTTTCGCGACAACCTGACCAGCAAAGTGGATACGACGCAGGCAAACTGGCGCTTTATGCCGGGGATCGACGGTAAAACCCTGCCGGGCAGCGAAGGGCTGCTGAGGCCGTTCCAGCAGGCCCAGTCGATTCGCGACGCCTTCTTTGCTAACGGCGCAACCACGCCGTCCTTCAGGGTGACGGTTCGCACCGTGCGAATGGATAACACCATTCTGAACCTGACGCTGGATGTCGACGGTCAGCTGCTGCGCTATAGCCACGGTCCGCAGGCGGTACAAATCATGAACTGGCCGGGGCCGGGCGGCACCAACCAGGTCCGTATGCAGCTGGGTCTGGCTAACGGCAGCACCGCGACGCTTGTGACCAACGGCTCCTGGGCGCTCAACCGCTTTTTTGACAAAGCGAGCAGCAGCCCGGGCGCGGGAAGCCTGAGCCGTCAGGCCACCTTCAGCGTCGACGGACATCAGGTCACGCTGGAGTTTGCGCCGAACAGCATCCGCAACCCGTTCCAGCTTCCCCGTTTTTCATGCCCATAACCGCAAGGACAGCCGTATGACGAATACCCCTGCGATGAACCGCTACAGCTGGTATGGCAAATTACCCAGCGCCGGAGATTTTTTGCAGCGTCGCTTTCCTGACACCTTACAGCGCCAGTGGTCGCACTGGTTCCAGGTCGGTCTGCTGGCCTGGCAGCAGGAAGAGCAGCGCAGCGGCGAGCGCCCGTTTCAGAAAGCGCCAGTCTGGAATTTTGTGGTGCCGCCCATGCTGGGCAGCCAGATGATCCAGATGGGCTGCCTGCTGCCCGGCCGCGACAGCGTTGGCCGACAGTACCCGGTCTGCATTCAGCTGAGCTTCGCCCCGTCAGAGTGGTCGACCAGCCTGCTCAGCCAGGCGGAGAGCTGGTATCAGCAAATTGGTCGTCTGGGGCTGCACGCGGTGCGTAACAGCTTTTCCGCCTCGCAGCTGGATGAGATGCTGATGTCCATTCCGGCGCCGCAGCCCGTCGAGCCGCAGAAGCGCTCTGACATCCTCGACGTCATTGGCTACGACGAGGACGGCCAAAGCACGCTGGGCTGGCCGCAGGCGGCAGAGTGTTTTGACCCGCTGCGTCAGACCAGCTACTGGTGGACCAACCGCTGCGACGGGTACCCGCTGTACACCCACGTTCACAGCGGCAACTTCACCGGGCAGCTTTTTACCCTGCTGTTCGACCCGGCAGGGGGCGCCCGCCCGGGGCGTCACGGTCTCTATCCGCCTATGTTTGAATAAGCAGGGATCACATGAATATCGAAGAATTTCTCGCGCCGATAAGCGCCGACAAGCCCTGCGGCGACAATCTGGAATATGACGCTGACTTTCAGGCGATGAACCAGGCCAGTCAGGGCAAAGCGGAACAGCAGTTTGGCGACACCATCATCCCGGCAGAGCCTGCGGACTGGAACACGGTAGAAAAATTCGCTACCAGCCTGCTGAGCCGCACCAAAGATCTTCGCGTGATGCTGGCTTTAACCCACGCCTGGACCCGCCGTCGCGGTCTTGCGGGCTACGCCGACGGGCTGTTGCTGGTGCAGGAGGCTATCGCGCGCTACTGGGAGCCGCTCTATCCGCTGCTGGAAGAGTATGGCGAAACCGACCCATTCTATCGCATTAACGCTCTGGCAGGGCTGAGCGATAAATCCGAGCTCACCGTCGCGGTACGTAACGCCTCGCTGCTGCGTTCAAACGGTGATGAAATTTCGCTGCGTGACGCCCAGGCACTGCTGGACGGCAGTAAAACCGAGTGTCCGGACTATCCCGGCGGTCGCCCGAGGCTGATTGACGAACTGGCCCGCGGCGACCAGCCGGGGACCGCAGCGGTCATTGTGATTAACGAACGGCTGCTGGCCATCCGCGAGCTGCTCACCGGGCATCTCGGTGAAAGCGGCGTACCGGAAATGGAACAGCTGCTGAAAACAGTGGGGCTGGTCGCCAGCGCGTGTCAGGTGACCGACATCAGTAAGCTGCTGCCGAACCGTGAAGCGCAGGCTGAACAGCACGCTGAGCCGCAGCCTGCGGCAGCGCAGCCCGTTCAGCCGGTCACCGACTGGCGCAGCGTGCAGGTTACCAGCCGCGCCGACGCGCAGCTAATGCTGGAAAAAGCGAAGCAGTATTTCGCGCAGTACGAACCGAGCCACCCCGCGCCGCTGATGATTGAACGGGTGCAGCGGCTGTCAGAACTTAACTTTATGGACATTATTCGCGACCTGGCGCCAGACGGCGTTAACCAACTGGAAAACATCTTTGGACGCCGCGAATGACGCGTCCTGGCATTATGACGACAGGCATGGAGTCTGCCGTTTCACCTTCACCGCGCATCTTTGATGGAGAACATCATGGCAATGAGTAACAGTGGACAGAAATTCATCGCACGCAACCGTGCTCCCCGCGTGCAGATCGAATACGACGTAGAGATCTACGGTGCAGAACGCAAAATTCAGCTGCCGTTTGTGATGGGCGTTATGGCCGATCTGGTTGGCAAGCCGGTGGAAAACCTGCCAGCCGTCGACGAGCGTAAATTCCTGGAAATCGACATCGATAACTTCGATGAACGCATGAAGGCGCTGAAGCCACGCGTGGCGTTCCAGGTAGATAACACCCTGACCGGCGAAGGTAAGCTCAACGTCGATCTGACCTTCGACAGCATGGACGACTTCCTGCCGGACGCGGTGGCCCGCAAGGTTGAGCCGCTGAACAAGCTGCTGGAGGCGCGCACGCAGCTCTCTAACCTGCTGACCTACATGGACGGCAAAAACGGTGCGGAAGAGCTGATCGCAAAAATCCTTCAGGATCCGACGCTGCTCAAATCCCTGAGCCAGATGCCAAAAAATGACGAAAGCGCGAAAGGTAGCGAGGAATAATCGATGAGCAACCAGACTCAACAACACGATCAGCAGGCGGGTCAGGCGTTCAGCCAGGATGAGTTCAGCGCGCTGCTGAACAAAGAATTCCGCCCGAAAACCGATCAGGCGCGTTCCGCCGTGGAGAGTGCGGTCAAGACTCTGGCGCAGCAGGCGCTGGAAAATACCGTTACCTTCTCGAACGACACCTACCGCACCATTCAGAACCTGATTGCCGGTATCGACGAGCAGCTCTCGCAGCAGGTGAACCAGATCATTCACCACGAAGAGTTTCAGAAGCTGGAGAGCGCCTGGCGCGGCCTGAGCTACCTGGTCAACAATACCGAAACTGACGAGATGCTGAAGATCCGCTTTATGAGTATCTCCAAGCAGGAGCTGGGCCGCACCCTGAAGCGCTACAAGGGCGTGGGCTGGGACCAGAGCCCGATCTTCAAGAAAATCTACGAGCAGGAGTACGGTCAGTTCGGCGGCGAGCCGTTTGGCTGCATCGTCGGCGACTATTACTTCGACCACAGCCCGCAGGACGTTGAGCTGCTGGGGGAAATGGCGCGCATTGGCTCTGCGGCGCACTGTCCGTTCATCACCGGCACCGCGCCGGGCGTGATGCAGATGGAGTCCTGGCAGGAGCTGGCCAACCCGCGCGATCTGACCAAGATCTTCCAGAACACCGAATACGCCGCCTGGCGTTCACTGCGTGAATCGGAAGACGCCCGCTATCTGGGGCTGGTGATGCCGCGCTTCCTGTCGCGCCTGCCGTACGGCATTCGCACCAACCCGGTGGACAGCTTCGATTTTGAAGAGCAGACCGACGGCGCAAACCACAACAGCTACTCGTGGGCGAACGCCGCGTACGCTATGGCCGCCAACATCAACCGCTCCTTTAAAGAGTACGGCTGGTGCACCTCGATTCGCGGCGTGGAGTCCGGCGGTGCGGTGGAAAACCTGCCGTGCCACACCTTCCCGAGCGATGACGGCGGAGTGGACATGAAGTGCCCGACCGAGATCGCCATCAGCGACCGTCGCGAAGCCGAGCTGGCGAAAAACGGGTTTATGCCGCTGGTTCACCGTAAAAACTCCGACTTTGCCGCCTTCATCGGCGCGCAGTCTCTGCAAAAACCGGCCGAGTATCACGATCCGGATGCCACCGCCAACGCGCGCCTGGCCTCCCGTCTGCCGTATCTGTTTGCCTGCTGCCGCTTTGCCCACTACCTGAAGTGCATCGTGCGCGACAAAATCGGCTCCTTCCGCGAGCGCGAAGAGATGGAGCGCTGGCTGAACGACTGGGTGATGAACTACGTCGACGGTGACCCGGCTAACTCCTCCCAGGAGACCAAGTCCCGTAAACCGCTGGCGGCTGCGGAAGTGCAGGTGCAGGAGATTGAGGACAACCCGGGCTACTATGCCGCGAAGTTCTTCCTGCGTCCACACTACCAGCTGGAAGGTCTGACCGTTTCTCTGCGTCTGGTTTCTAAACTGCCGTCGCTGAAGACGAAAGACGCGTAAGAGCAACATCTTGCACGGGCCGGCAAGAAAGACGGCTGGAACGGTAATAATGACTTCACATTCATTCCGTTATTTCGGAGGAATGTAAGACTGTCAAATGACACGGGTCATTTGATATGAGGCAGAGGTAAAATATGGACGGTTTTATTCAGCCCCATGCTTTCCTGTTTGCCATATAAGTGCTTTTTCGAAAGCAATATTGTTCATCCACGAAGAGTAGATATTATGGCTATTGATATGTTTCTGAAGGTCGAGGGTGTTACGGGCGAATCTAAAGATTCTAACCACACCGGCTGGACTGATATTACCTCCTTCTCCTGGGGCGCTTCCCAGCCAGGTAATATGAGCGTTGGCGGTGGCGGCGGTGCCGGTAAAGTCAACTTTAACGACCTGCACGTTAACGCGCTGATCGACAAATCCACCACCGCTATCCTGAAACACTGCGCCAGCGGTAAACACCTTACCAAAGTTGAGCTGTCCGTATGTAAAGCGGGTGGCCAGCAGGTGGAATATTCCCGCATTACGCTGGAAGATGTGCTGGTGACTTCCGTTCAGTACACTGGTGCAGACAATGGCGATACCGTTGGTGTGACCTACGCATTCCAGGCTGCGAAAGTGAAGCAGCAGTACTGGGAGCAGACCACCTCTGGTGGCAAAGGTGCTGAAAGCAGCGCTGGCTGGAACATCAAAGAGAACAAAGAAGCGTAATTGCGCAGGTGACCGGGGAGTTTTCCCCGGTCATTACGATTGGTTCACTACTCGGTGTATAATAGCGATGGAAAGAGCGATAACTGTTATATCCATTGTATTATCATGTAGCGCGTGCATATCCCATCCTGCTCAGTTTAAAAGTTTAACTGTTAAGCTGGAAAAAAATGTCCCCTGTTTTGGATTTTTGGAAGACACGAGGCCAGGTGAAACTGTTTTAGTTTACGAACCTTCAATATCTCGACAGGTAGGTAATGAATGGGAAGCTATATATTCCCCACAAATTTTTCATTCCGGCCGCATTCTAAAGTCTGAGGATTGTCTTCGCTGGGATAAAGTTGACTGGCAGCCAGGAAAGTATGATGTGGTATTAAAGTTGAGAAATCATAATGCCGCTCTTCGGTACGCGACTCGCTTTGTGCTCAGTGCGAATGCTAAAGGTGAACTATCGCTGACTAAAATAGAATAGAAGAGTTTCCAAATGTTGGCTTTTTTTTAGAAAAACGTCAACATTTGGGTGCTGCTTAACTTCATTTTTATTTAAATGTTTGTGCTTATTTGTAAGCGTTTCGGTGAAAATCAGAGGGAATTAATATGACTGGTCAATCATTAGTTAATCCGGGATATTGCATTGTTCAGCAACCCGGAACTCTGGATTTCCAGGCAAGGCTCTTATTCAACAATCCAAATAGTGATGCTGCACGTTATTTTATGCGGGTTAATAGTGATATGCAGTGGTCAAAACCTGGGCAGATGTTGATTCTTGATGCGCCGGGAAGTAATAATGCTGTGCAACTTAAGCAATTACAGCTTGCAAAAAATAAAGTCAACGGTGCTCTGGCCGAACTTAACTCTGGAGAAGCGAATTTTTTTAATCACCATTTTAGTACCATAGCCGCAGTTACTAATTTTATGGATAAGTCCCTTGGAGTTGTTGCTGACGCAGGTGAAAAATATTTCAGTGAAATAGAAAAAAAACTTAAATCCATTGAGTTGGCATACCAGAATCAGTTCAGGGCACAAGGGACATTGATAAGCCAGCAGTTTTTTGTTGAGCGTCAGCGCCTCTTTTCTGAGTTGGATGGTTTATTAAATAAATTGTCCAGGCTGACGTTAAAGATGAAACCTTATAACGAACTGAAGCATGCATTAGGGTTGTCAAGCAGATCAATTGTACATGAATGGAGCACAGCGGGTGTCGCTTCTATTCGTGGTTATTCAACTTATGTCGATAATGCCTCTAAAGCCGCTCGTTTTCTTAAAGCCGGGGGATGGCTTGCAATAGGTTTTGCCGGTGCAAATACAACCAATGAAGTTTACAATGCATGCACCACGGGACGAGAGCAAAGTTGTACTAAAGTCGCTGTAAAAAAATACAGCAGCTTTGGTGCAAGTCTTGCAGGAGGTATTTACGGTGGCAAATACGGGGCCATGGCAGGTGCCGGTGTATGCGTTGCGCTTGGTGTCGCGACGGGTGGTGTAGGTTTGCTCGCCTGTTCCATTGTCGGGGCGGCTGCAGGTGGATACGTTGGTGGCGAGATAGCGGGCGGAGCGACTGAGTATATGATGGATAAAATATGGTGAATATTGAAAATTTACTATTATTCCTTATCGTGGCTTTATTGCTGATTGTGATAGTTATGGATCTATTCAGTTCTCGTTACTTCAAAAAACACGAGGCTGATTATAATCAGTTACTTTCTGAGTACCGGCGAAAAGGATATGACCTGGATCTTGTTACCGACTACGCTTCTTTTTTTGGTTCGTTGGCAAATTATCAAAAAATAATCTGGTTTGTTCGCCTTTATAAAGGCGTTAAAATGAAATTTACGCGTGAACGGCTTGTTCAGGAAGATGCTTATAAATATGTACAGTCGTTACCTGAAGAAAAAATTGGCTGGATACTAAAGTTACATCGCCGTTATAAGTTACAGGCGTTAATATTCACTCTATGGCTCATTGTTGGATTATATTTTATCATCTTCATTAAATAGTTTTTGATATTCAATTTCTCAAACGCCGCCGTTCTCGCCCCGAGAGCGGCAGCGTTTGAGCGCTAATCATACCAGCAGGAATACGCCATGCGATTCACGATTATTTCTACGAAACCCGGTCATCAGCCGCCGCAAAGCAGCTGTGATTTTTACGCCCCGGGCGGCACCATTGGGCGCGGTACGGATAACAATCTGGTATTACCGGACAATGACCGCACCATCTCGCGTCTGCAGGCCATTGTCCACGTTGACGCTCAGGGCGAATGCCGTGTCACCAACCGTGGCAGCGTCACCCGCGTGGTATTGAATGATATTCCGCTGGAGCGTGGGCGTCAGGTTGAACTGCAGGATGGCGACATTCTCGGTATTGATGACTACCGTATCGAAGTGACCGAACTGATCCACGACACACAGCCGGTGAGCCGCATGGCGGCCAGCATGCAGCAGCAGGCGCGTCCGACAGCCGCACCCGCTGCGCCCGCAGCGCAAGCGAAGCCTGCTAACCCCGCGCCACGCGGGAAGGCGGAACCGACCGCCGTGCCTTCCGAAATCTGGGACAGCCTGATGCAGGAGTTCTCCATCTCCGACAGCATCTCCAGCAACCGCGCTAAACCGCAGCCTGCGGCCTCACAGGATCCCTTCTCCCAGCCCGCCGCGCCGGAGCGTAATGCCGAAGATCCGTTGGCGATGTTCAACGACAGCGATCCAACGCTTGAGCGCAAGAACGTCGACCCGGACACGCTGTTCAGCGACGAAGCGCTGTTCAAAAAAGAGAGCATTTTTGACGACGTGACGCCTTCCACGCTGGTGCCGCCGGTTGAGGGGCAACCCGCCCCTAAAGAAGACGCGGCGGACGAGCTTGACCCGCTGGCGCTGTTCGGTGGAAAGGCCAGCGCGCCAGCCGCGCGCAATGATGACCCGCTCGGGCTGATGGGCGGAGCACCGTTAACCCACCCGGATGATATTGCAGACGAAAAGCCAGCACCAACGCCTGAACCGGAGCAGGAAGAGGACGTGCTTGCCGATTCTCCGCTGTTCGCCCCAGAGCCGCAGGATACGCCGCGTGAAGAAGAGCCTGCACGGCCGGATTACGCAGGCTTCACCATGCCTACGCCGCAGGCCGTTGCGCGCAGCAGCGCTCAGGCACCGAAGGGGCGCCTGCGCATCGACCCGGTCAATAACGCGGCATCCCCAACCGCCAGCCCGAATAATGGCGAGAAGGGTGAAGTGCTGCAGGGCGAGCTGCTGCAGGCGCTGCTTGAAGGTATGGGCCTGAGCGAAATGCAGCCTGTTCCGCAGTTTGACCGGGAAAATATGCGTCAGTTGGGGCAGATTCTCGGCATGTTCTCGCAGGGCACAGTGGCGCTGCTCTCGTCGCGCTCCATCCTGAAACGCGGTGTAAAAGCCGATATGACCATGGTGCTGGACGATGCCAACAACCCGTTCAAGCTGTTGCCGACCGGGAAAACCGTCTTAATTCAGATGTTCGGCACCCCGATGCCGGGCTTTATGCCGCCGACCAAATCGGTGCGCGACGCGCTGATCGACCTGCAGGCGCACCAGCTGGGGATGATCTCCGGTATCCGCGCCATCATCGCCGCGATGCTGCAGTCCTTTAACCCGGAACAGCTGGAGGAGCAGGCGAAGCAGAACGGCATGACCTCGCGTCTGGCGCTGCCGGGCAGCCGCAAAGCCGCCCTGTGGGACTATTTTGTTCGCAGCTATGGCGAGACGGCGGGCGAGATTGAGGATGACTTCCACACCCTGTTCGGCGAAGCCTTCCTTCATGCGTATGACATGGAGGTGAATCAGTACAAAGACTCACAGAGCGGATCGGAAGACAAATGAATATCGCAACCGCTTCTCTCTCCCGCCAGGGGACGCGCGCCAGCAACCAGGATCAGACGGGAGAAGCCATAGGGGAACGCTCAGCCTGCTTTGTCGTCTGCGACGGCATCGCGGGTCTGCCCGGTGGTGAAGTCGCCGCGGAACTGGCCCGTAACAGCATTATCTCCCGCTTCGATGGCGACAAGCACCTCAACGCGCAGCATATCCGCGACTACGTGCAGACGGCGAATCGCACCATTCTGAGCGAACAGCAGGCCGTTCAGGACTATCGCCGGATGGGCACGACGCTGGTCAGCCTGTTCATTGACCGGGATTACGGGCTGGCGTACTGGGCACATGCCGGCGACAGCCGCCTCTACCTGTTTCGCCGGGGGTGGCTGTGGCACGTCACCACGGACCACAGTCTGGTGCAGCAGATGAAGGATGCCGGGCATCAGACGGACGATCTCAACAGCAACCTGCTTTATCTGGCGCTGGGAATTGAAAACGGCGGACCGGAAGCGAGCTACAGCGACGTGGTGCAGGTAGAAGACGGCGATGCCTTTTTACTCTGCACCGACGGGTTCTGGCACGGCGTCAGCGAAGAGCAAATGAAGCAGTCGCTGCACATGGTCAATACGCCGCAGGAGTGGCTGACCTTAATGAACCAAATCATTCAAAAGAATGGCGAGCAGGAGGGGAATGCGCAGGATAACTATACCGCCCTGGCGGTATGGATGGGCAACCCTCAGGACACCACTTTGCTGCACACCCTCTCTGATGCAGCACAATTTCTTCCCTGCGGAACTGATTAGACACACAAGGAACGATATGAAACTTTGGCTATCGGGTTTGGCACTTCTGGCGGCGACCTCCACCGCGCAGGCTGAAAATTTCCGCATCGTGCAGTCTCCTGCGCAGAAGCTGGATATCTGGATCGACAACATCAAAGACAACACCCCGCAGAGCTGGTGTAAGCCAGAAGTGGCGCTGCGCATTGTGGCGAACGGCAAGAAAGAGGTCTCCGTGCTGGAAAACTTTGTGCCGCGCCTTGGCTCGCTGCTGGAACACCAGTGCAGCAAAGTGAATAAACTCAGCTGGACGCTCAACGATCCCGAGGGGACGACGCTGGCGCAGGGCACGGCAGCTAAAGCGCAGGACTGGGCGCTGGTGGTGAAACAGCAGCAGGCCGCGCCTGCCGAGACCGTCACCGCAACCCCAGCCAGCGGCGCGTTACTGCCACCCGATCAGAACGTGGCTTCCCGCACCGTTGCCGCCGACCGCACGCCGTGGCAGGAGTTTACCCTGCAGGATGGCTGCCACCTGCGCACCTTCTGGGAGGGCGGCGCGTCCGCTCCGGCGCTCTTTATTCCGGATTCTGACACCACCCGCTGTGGTAACGGCAGTTGGCTGAGCGGTCACACCGTTATCTCTCAGTCCCGCAACGGCGGGCAGAAAGAGATGGCAGTGACCTACATTCACGGCTTCCCGGTGATGGGGCTGAATCAGAGCGCCGATCCGGAAAACGCGCTGATCACCTCCGTCAATAAAGAGCGCATGGTATTCAGCACGCCAGACAGCGATCAGAGCTGGATGATCCTGCCTTACGACAGCACCCTGAACAGCTGGAAGAGCAACGGCACGGTTGCGGTAGAAATTTCCCGCGAGACCGCCAGCGACGATGCAAAACTGCAGGCGCGTATTGCGGCGGTGAAGAAAACCTGGAGCGCCTGGGTTGCCCCAGGCACCCCGCTGAATATCGTTCTGATTGATACCCTGCGTCCTCAGCTGCGCGATCCGGCAGTGGGCGCCTGGCGCGCGGCGAATTAAGGAATGGCTATGAATACGCTCTATCAACACCTGGCGGGTGAAACGCTCAACGACGCGCTGGCGCGTCTTGAAGCTGAGATCAAAGCCCGTCCGGCAGATGCAGACCTCCGCGCCGCGTTCGTGCAGTTTTTAATCCTCAGCGGCAACGGGACGCGCGCGCTGACCCAGCTGAAAAGCTGGCTGGCGCTGAAGCCGCAGGCGAAACCCACCGTCACGCTGCTGGAGCAGTCCATTCAGGGTGAGCTGCAGCGCGCACAGGTGATGGCGGGGCAGGCGCGTCCGGCCATGCCTGAAACTCAGTGGCCGTGGCTGACCCCCCTGGCCGCGGCGCTCCGCGAGGAGGGCGAGCGTGCCCGGTCGCTGCGCCTTGAAGCGCTTGACCAGGCGCAGGCCACTCCCGGCCACATCACCCTCGAAAACGATGAGGCTCAGGCGTTTGACTGGCTGATGGACGGCGATGCCCGTCTCGGCCCGGTGTGCGAAACCATCGTGAACGGCCGCTATTTCTGGCTGCCGTTTAACGCTATCGCCGAGATCCGTTTCCAGGCGCCTGCCAGCGTGACCGATCTGGTCTGGCGTCACGCGCTGGTGCGCCTGACTGACGGTACGGAGCAGGTATGTCAGATCCCGGCGCGTTATCCGTTTGCTGCCGATGCGTCGGATGCGATCAAACTGGGCCGCACTACCGAGTGGCAGCCGCTCGACGAGGACGGCACCCTCTACGAAGGGATGGGCCAGAAAGCCTGGCTCAGTGAGCAAAGCGAAAGCCCGTTGCTGTCGTTAAGCCTCGTGTCGTTTGCGACGGATGGAGCCGATGAGTAATCCCGCTGGCGAAGGCGATCTGCTGCGCAGCGGCTGGCAAGCCCGCAGCAGGCAGGAGAAGGTGGGGGCGCGCGACAAAATGCAGCCTTCGCTGCTCGATCGCCTCACCGATAACGACCCGGAAAAAAAACGCGAGCCGGCTAACAGCAACCTGATCACCCACGCCGCGCTGCGTCGTAACGTGCTGCGGGATCTGCAGTGGCTGTTTAACACCATCAACCACGATGCCTCCGGCGATTTAAGCGCGCTACCGCACGTGAGCCGCTCGGTGGTTAACTTCGGCGTCGCGCCGCTCGCCGGGAAGAGAATGTCGGACATCGAATGGCACGATATTCAGCGCAAGCTCACCGAGGCCATCATCAATTTTGAACCGCGAATTTTGCCGCAGGGGCTGCAGGTCCGCTGCGTGTCGGATACCTCCTCGCTGGATCTGCACAACGTGCTCTCCATCGAGATTAAAGGGCGCTTATGGTGTGTGCCGTACCCGCTGGAGTTTCTGTTTCGCACCGATGTCGATCTGGAAAACGGCCATTTTGAACTGAAAGATGCGGGGTAATCATGGAAAGTAAACTGCTCGAATATTACAACCGTGAGCTGGCCTACCTGCGCGAAATGGGGGCCGAGTTTGCCGAACGCTATCCGAAGGTCGCCGGGCGGCTGGGCATGCGCGGCATCGAAGTGGCGGACCCGTACACCGAACGCCTGATGGAAGGTTTCGCGTTTCTGACCTCCCGCGTGCAGATGAAAATGGACGCGGAGTTTCCGCGCTTCTCCCAGCGTCTGCTGGAGATGATCGCGCCGAACTACCTCGCGCCCACCCCTTCAATGGCGATTGCGGAAATTGAGCCCGACAGCAGCCGCGGCGATCTGAGCAACGGCTTTATTGTGCCGCGCGGCACCATGATGGACAGCCTGGCGCTGAAAAAAACCGGCGTAACCTGCAGCTATACCACCGCGCACGAGGTTAATCTGCTGCCGCTGAAAATCGACAAAGTGGAGTTCGGCGGCGTGCCCGCTGACCTGCCGCTGGCGCAGCTCGGCTTAAGCCAGCGGGGGATCAACAGCGCCTTGCGGATCCGCATTGCCTGCGACGGCCCGCAAAACCTCGGGCACCTGAATTTTGACCGGCTGGAGTTTTTCCTCAGCGGCCCGGACATTGAGGCGCTGAAGCTGCTGGAGCTGGTGATGGAGCACCACGCCGGGATCGTCTGCCAGACGGTCAGCCCGCAGCCGCAGCGACAGCTGCTGGCAACGGATGCGCTGCGTCAGGAGGGCTTTGCGCCGGACCAGGCGCTCCTCCCGGACGATCTGCGCAACTTTGACGGCTACCGTCTGCTGCAGGAGTATTTTGCGTTTCCGGCCCGCTTCCGCTTTATCAGCCTGAGCGGTCTGAGCACGCTTATCCAGCGCTGCGAAAACGAAAAAGCCTTCGATATCTTCATTCTGCTGGATAAGTCGGATGAACAGCTGGAGCGCGTGGTCGACGCCAGCCATCTGGCGCTGCACTGCACGCCGGTCATCAACCTGTTCCCGAAAGTGGCGGCCCGGCAGAAGCTGAATGAAGGCCAGCATGAATACCATCTGGTGGTCGATAACATCCGCCCGCTGGACTACGAAATTTATGCGGTAAATAAAATTTTTGGCAGCGCCGACGGCCAGCGCGACGACCAGACGTTTCGTCCGTTCTGGAGCACCTGGAGCGGCGACGCGGGTAACTACGGGGCCTATTTTTCCCTGCGCCGGGAACAGCGCGTGCTCTCCGAGCACGCCCTGCGCTACGGCACCCGTACCGGCTATATCGGCTCGGAGGTCTTTGTCTCGCTGGTGGATGAACAGCATGCCCCGTGGCAGGAAAACCTGCGCTACATCTCTGCCGAGGTGCTCTGTACCAGCCGCGACCTGCCGCTGATGCTCCAGCAGGAGCTCGGGCAGTTCATTATGGCCGACTCCATGCCGGTGAAGGGGTTAACCCTGCGCAAAGGCCCGACGCCGCCGCGTCCGGCGCTGGCGGAAGGGTTCAGCACCTGGCGGCTCATCAGCCAGCTGCAGATGAACTACCTCAGCCTGATGGACAGCGAAAATGAAGAGGGGGCAGCGGCGCTGCGCCAGCTGTTAGGTCTGTACGCCAACCTGGCCGAAACGCCGGTTGCGCGTCAGGTGGAGGGGGTTCGCCACTGCGTACTGGAGCCGGTACACCGCCGCGTGCCTGAACCCGGCCCGGTCGTTTTCGCCCGCGGAATTGGCATCACCCTGACGGTGGACGAGCGGGCGTTTTCCGGCGCCAGCCCGTGGCTTTTCGGCAGCGTGATGGAGCGCCTTTTTGCCCGTCTGGTCTCCATCAACAGCTTCACCGAGTTCACCCTGAAGAGTCAGCAGCGCGGCGAGATAGGCTACTGGGCGCCGCGCATGGGTAAAAGGGCGCTGGTATGAGTGACGCTGCCACCGCACCGCTGCGCGTGCATCGCCTGACGAAGCTGCCGGATACGTTCTGGCACGGGGTCCGCGAGACGCCCTGGCGCTACGATCTGTTTCAGCTGTTAAGGCGCATTGATGCCCAGGGCGGCGAGCGCTACCCGCTGGGACGCGCGCCGCTGCCGAAATTTGAGCCGCTGCGCATTGGCCAGCAGCCCTCAATGAGCTTTGCGCCGTCGACGCTGGCCCAGGTGCGAAAGCGTGAGGAAAGCGGGCTGCATGAGGTGTCGATCCTCAGCTTTGGCCTGTTTGGCCCGAACGGCCCGCTGCCGGTGCATATGACCGAGTACGCCCGCGAGCGGATTCATCATCATCAGGACACCAGCCTCAGCGCGTTTGCCGATCTGTTCCATCATCGTCTTGCGCTGCTGTTTTACCGCGCCTGGGCGGATGCGCAGCCTGCCGTTTCCCTCGATCGCGCCGACAATAAGCGCTTTGAGGGCTACCTGGCGTCGCTGATCGGAATGGGACAGCCGGGTCAGATGAACAAGGGCAGCCTGAGCGCCCATGCCCGCTTTACCCACGCCGGGCACCTGACCCGCCACGGGCGGGATCCGGAAGGGCTGGAGAAGATCCTGCGCAGCTATTTTAAAGCGCCGGTTAAGCTGGTGAGCAACGTGCCGCAGTGGATGCCGCTCTCCACCCGCGAGCAGGCGCAGCTGGGAGCAGGACGCTGCATGCCGCGCATGGGGGAATCCGCTTTTCTCGGCGTCGCCGTCCGCGACGTGCAGCATAAGTTTCGTATCGAGATTGGCCCGCTGAGCGCGGAGGAGTACAACCGCTTTCTGCCGGGCGAAGCGTGGGTCACCGAGCTGCGCGACTGGGTGCGCCAGTACGCGGGAATTGAGTTTGAATGGGAAACACGGGTGATCCTGCGTGAAGACGCGGTGCAGGGTACCACGCTCGGCAGCGATGGGCGATTAGGCTTTAACACCTGGCTGGGGCATCAGCCGCAGCCTGTCCCGCGTGGCGATCTGGTGTATCGCGCAGAGCGATAAATTTTTCTAACGCATTGTTATCAACGGAACCGAACATGTCAGAAATTAGCCGTGCCGTGCTTTTCGGCAAACTGGATACGCTGTTATTTACCTCTCTGGAAAGCGCGACTGCCTTCTGCAAGCTGCGCGGCAACCCCTACGTTGAGCTGGTGCACTGGCTGCATCAGCTGATGCAGCAGCAGGATGGCGATCTGCAGCAGGTCATCCGCCACTTTGCCCTCGACGAACAGCAGCTAACGCGCGATATCGTGGCGGCGCTGGACGCTCTGCCGCGTGGCGCAAGTTCCGTTTCCGATCTCTCCGAACATATCGACAGCGCCGTGGAGCGCGCCTGGGTATTCGGCTCGCTGAAGTTTGGCGTCAGCCGCATTCGCGGCGGCCATTTGCTGATCGGCATCCTAAAGACCTGGAATCTGGCCAACGTGCTGAAAAGCATCTCGTCGCAGTTCACCCGCCTTAACGTCGAAGTGCTGATTGAGCAGTTCGACGCCATCTGTGGCAACAGTAAAGAGACGCAGCAGGCCGCTGCCGCCGTCGATGCACCGGCGGGTGCGGTCCCGGCGGCTCAGGGTACGCTGGCCCAGTACGGCCAGGACCTGACCGCTCGTGCCCGCGACGGGAAGATTGACCCGGTTGTCGGGCGCGACGAGGAGATCCGCCAGATGGTCGATATCCTGATGCGCCGCCGCCAGAACAACCCGCTGCTGACCGGGGAGGCCGGGGTCGGCAAAACCGCAGTCGTTGAAGGGCTGGCGCTGCGTATCGCCGACGGCGACGTGCCGGAGCCGCTGCAAAATATTCAGCTGTGGCTGCTGGATATCGGCATGCTGCAGGCCGGCGCGGGCATGAAAGGCGAATTTGAAGCCCGTCTGCAGGCGCTCATTAATGAAGTCCAGTCCAGCGCCACGCCGATTATTCTGTTTATCGATGAGATCCACACTCTGATTGGTGCAGGCGGCCAGCAGGGAACCGGCGATGCGGCGAACCTGCTGAAACCGGCCCTGGCGCGCGGTCAGCTACGCACCATCGGTGCCACCACCTGGGCGGAATACAAAAAGTACATTGAAAAAGACCCGGCGCTGACCCGTCGTTTCCAGACCGTACAGGTTCACGAGCCGGACGAAGCGAAAGCGATTCTGATGCTGCGCAGCACCGTGTCGCCGCTTGAGACGCACCACCAGGTCCTGCTGCTCGACGAAGCGGTCAGCGCGGCGGTGAAGCTGTCCCATCGCTACATTCCGGCGCGTCAGCTGCCGGACAAAGCCGTAGCCCTGCTCGATACCGCCTGCGCCCGCGTGGCGGTCAGCCAGAGCGCGCCGCCGGCGCAGCTGGAAGACTGCCTGCGCCATCTTGCCGCGCTGGACGTGGAAATTGAAATTGCTGAACGCGAAGCGCGCGTCGGCGCCGGTGACGCAGAGCGCGTAACGGCATTAATCACAGAGCGCGACGCGTATGAAACAAAACGCGAAGCTCTGGCCCGGCGCTGGGAAGACGAGCGCGGTCTGGTGCAGGAGATCATCCGCCTGCGCGCCGCGCTGTTTGCGGCGGGCGAGGAAGAGACCGCCGAGCTGCGCAGCCAGCTGGCGGAGCAGCAGCAGGCGCTGAACGCCTTGCAGGGTGACGAGCCGCTGCTGTTTGCGGCGGTAGATGAAAACGTGGTCGCCGCAGTCGTCTCTGACTGGACCGGGATCCCGCTGGGCCGGATGGTGAAAAACGAGATCGACGCGGTGCTGAACCTTGCCGATACGCTGAACCAGCGCGTTATCGGCCAGCGTCACGGGCTGGATCTCATTGCCCGCCGCGTGAAAACCTCGCGGGCGAAGCTCGACGATCCGAACAAACCGGTGGGCGTCTTTATGCTGTGCGGCCCGTCCGGCGTCGGGAAAACTGAAACCGCGCTGGCGCTGGCGGAATCCCTGTACGGCGGCGAGCAGAACGTCATTACCATCAACATGAGCGAGTTCCAGGAAGCGCACACCGTTTCCACCTTAAAAGGTGCGCCTCCGGGATACGTAGGGTATGGTGAAGGCGGCGTGTTAACCGAGGCCGTGCGCCGTCGCCCTTACAGCGTGGTGCTGCTGGACGAAATTGAAAAAGCGCACCCGGACGTCCATGAGATCTTCTTCCAGGTCTTCGACAAAGGCTGGATGGAGGACGGCGAGGGGCGCCACATTGATTTCCGTAACACCATTATCATTCTGACGTCCAACGTGGGCACCGAGCTGATAAGCGCCATGTGCGCCGATCCGGAGCTGATGCCGGAGCCTGACGCATTAAGCGGCGCGCTGCGCCAGCCGCTGCTGGAAGTATTCCCGCCGGCGCTGCTGGGCCGCCTGCTGGTGGTGCCGTACTACCCGCTCAGCGACGAGATGCTCGGGCAGATTGTGCGCCTGCAGCTCAAGCGCATTCAGCGTCGTCTGGAAGAGAATCACAGCATTATTTCTGAGTTTGACGACAGCGTGGTGGAACAGATTGTTCAGCGCTGCACCGAGGTGGAGTCCGGCGGCCGCATGGTAGATGCTATCCTGACTAACACCCTGCTGCCTCAGATGAGCCAGATCTTACTTACCGCCAGCCGCAGCGACGAGCAGTTCCGACGCCTGCACGTCACCTGCGAGCAGGGCGAGTTTCACTGTCAGTTTGCCGCGTAATAATCATCAAGAGAACTGTAAAAGATGACGGATAATGATAACAATCGGACTGTCCCAAACGCGCTCCCGGTCGGGTACCGCTTCAACGAGTTTGAAATCAAAGAGGTGATCGGCGGCGGCGGTTTTGGCATTGTCTATCGCGCGTGGGATCACCAGCTCGAACGCACTATCGCTATCAAAGAATTTATGCCTTCCTCGCTCGCCGTGCGCGGCGACGACATGACCCTGGTGCTGCGCAGCGAGCGCTTTGGCAAAGCGTTCTCCGCGGGCCTGAACAGCTTCATTCAGGAAGCCCGTCTGCTGGCGCGCTTTAACCACCCGAACCTGCTGCACGTTCTGCGCTTCTGGGTGCAAAACGACACGGCCTACATGGGGACGCTGTTTTACAGCGGCACCACGCTTTCGCGCCTGCGCGAGGAAAAGCCGGAGCTGATCAACGAAGCCTGGATCCGCCGCACGCTGCCGATGCTGTTCGGTGCGATCAAGACCATCCACGACGAAGGCTACCTGCACCGCGACATCTCTCTGGATAACATTCAGATCCAGGATAACGGCCTGCCGGTGCTGCTCGATTTCGGCTCCGCGCGCCGCACGATTGGTAACCTCTCCGACGAAACGGAAACCATGCTGCGCCCGGGCTTTGCGCCGATTGAGCAGTACACCGACGACAACGAGAGCGAGCAGGGGCCGTGGACGGATATTTACGCCCTCGGCGCGGTGCTGCGTACCTTGATTGTGGGTTCTCCGCCGCCGGTCAGCGTGGTGCGTTCCATCCAGGACACCTGTAAGCCGCTGGTGGAAATCATGCCGCAGGGCTACTCCATTCCGCTGCTGCAGGCCATCGACCGCGCGCTGGCGCTGCACATGGAGGATCGTCCGCAGTCTATCGACGAATTCGCGGCGCTGATTGAGATGCCGGTCGCCGGGATCAACGACGTGCTCACCGCCAAAAAGACCGGCACCATGCTGGTTCCGGTTGAGGAAGAGAAGCCAGCTTCGGTGCTCGACTGGCGTCGCTATAAGATCCCGGGCATGGTTGCCGCGGGCGTGCTGGTGGGCGTTGTCGCCGGGGCGATGCTGTTCAGCGGTGGGAATGATGCGCCTGAGCAGGCTGCCCAGGTTCCGTCAGAGACGCGTCCGACAGAGACCGCCGCGAACGCGCCAGAGGTGAAGCCAGAAACGGCGACGGTGAGCGAACCGGCGACGGCTCAGCAGACGCCACCGCCTGCCGCGAGCCCGATTGCGCTGGTCTATATCCGGATCCTCGACGGCGAAACGCTGAAAGTTAACGGTGAGCCAAAAGCGCTGCGCCCGGGAGCTAACGGCTATGCATCGCTCAAGCTGCCGGCCGGTGAGGCGAAGATTGAGCTGCAGGGCAACGGAAGAACGCGTGGCCAGACGCTGGAGATTGCCAAGCCGGGCACCTGGCTGGTGAATCCGTAGAAATATAAACAGGAGAAACTATGGAAGTGTACGATCTTCGAAGCCAAAGGCTTCATCCAAAGGAATTCGAAAAGATTGTCTCTCCTGTTTATGCACGGAGCGACGTAGGGCGTGAATTTGTTGTGGTGCGCGGTGCTTTAAATCCATTTCACAGCATTGATGGTTTAACGTTGCGACGTCGCTTCGAATTTAATCCTAATGCCGTGTTTGATCCTCTCTACGCACAAAATCTTAGTAAAATTGAACGGTTAATTGACTCAGGAGAAGTCGTTTTAACAGACCACCGTCAACGGACAAAAGCCATATATCCCTTTTTCATCTCTGAGTCAGGAGAGTTGTTTTGTGTAGATGAGAAGATGTACAGCTCAGCTTTCGTGAGTTACATCCTCGAACGTTACCGAAACAATGTCGCTCTATTTGGAAAACCAGCCCCAACGCGTGATGCTTTTATTCCCTTGACTGCTCACTATGGGCCAGGTTACTGGAAAACTGTGGAAGATGATTATCATGGCACAAAAAATGTTATGATCATGGCGATTAATCGTCTGACGAGCATGGGGGATGAGGGAAGAGTATTTGGATCGGACGGTAAAGATTACATGAATACGTCGCGCGACAAAATCCAGCGCTGGACAGCACTACCCGCAGACCTGGACGGAGTATCACGCGCGTTGATATCTGAAAAATCTGTAATTAGACGATTCGGAGAACAACGATCCATTTATCAGAAATACCTGGAGAGCGATGATGCCTGGGCAGTAAGTGGTAAATCATGGCAATGGATACCTGGAGTCAGAGAAGAGGATTATGAATTTAAAAAATAAATTATGGTGTTTCTGGGGATGCATGGATGTACTGGCTCTTTTGCTTTACTCTATAAATTCACTTCGCCAGAACAGGATCCCCTTCATTTCAGATATAATCGCGTTCACAGGGAACTCAGATGTCATTTCAGGAGGCGGTTACAGCTTTATCGTAACCCTCTTTTTTATATTTGATTTGCTTTTGTTGCTTTCTCTTTTTGCTTCGGCCTGGCTGTTTTTTAAGAGAAAAAATGTTGCGATTAAGTTTGCCCTTATTCAGGAAGTCTTTCGTCTCATTTCATTCAGATGTTCGGTTTCTCTTTTCCCACTTCTGATAAGTGTGTTTGGTATTTCAAATGTGTGGGTGAATTTAGGGTTGTTTGTTATCTCGGAGTTTCTGAAGATATATTCTCTCATTTACGTAATGGGCAAAAGAGAAAAAACTCATTCACTTTGATATATAAATGACGCTCATGCATAGATGCGAACCTCTTTTCTGAATCGCATAAGCAATATGGAATAAAGATTATGCTCAACCGAATTACCGTTCAGCTCCCGGTGGAGGGGCTTCTGTTCTGGAAACTGACGGGCCGCGAGGCGATGTCCGAGTCGTTTGCGCTGACGCTGACAGTGCTCGGCACGGACGCGCGCATTGACCGCAGTAAGCTGCTGGGCCAGCCGGTCACGGTGACCATCCCGACGCAGAATCTGCTGACGTCCCGCTATATTAACGGCAAGATTACCCGCGTGGCGGTGAGCGCCGTTGAGCTGACGGGCACCCGCTATGCGGTGTACCAGCTGACGGTGGAGCCGGACCTGTGGCCGATGAAGCGCGACCGTAACCTGCGTATTTTCCAGGGGCAGACGGTGCCGCAGATTGTGAAAACCCTGCTGGGCGAGCATCAGGTCAACGTTGAGGATAAACTCACCGGCAGCTACCGGGTCTGGGACTACTGCGTGCAGTATCAGGAGTCGAGCCTGGACTTTATCAGCCGCCTGATGGAGCTGGAGGGGATTGCGTATCACTTCAGACACGATGCGGACAAGCACACGCTGGTGCTGACTGACGCCGCCACGCAGCATCAGCCGTTCAGCGGCTATGAGGTCATTCCTTACCACCAGACGCCGTCCGGCGGCAGTACGGATGAAGAGGGTATCAGCCAGTGGGCGCTGGAGGACAGCGTGACGCCGGGGATTTACAGCCTCGACGACTATGACTTCCGCAAGCCGAACGCGTGGCTTTTCCAGGCCCAGCAGAACCCGGCGTCGCCGAAGCCGGGCAGCATTGACGTGTACGACTGGCCGGGTCGCTTTGTGGACAAAGGTCACGGGGAGTTCTATGCCCGTATCCGTCAGGAGCGCTGGCAGGTTGAGCACCAGCAGATTCAGGCCACCGCCACGGCGGCGGGGATAGCGCCGGGGCACACCTTCACGTTAACCAACGCGCCGTTCTTCAGCGACAACGGGGAGTATCTGGTGACGGCAGCGGGCTACCACTTCGAGGAGAACCGCTACGCCAGCGGCGAGGGGGAGACCATACACCGTACCGATTTCACGGTCATTCCTGCGTCGGTGGCCTACCGTCCGGCGCAGAGCACGGCGTGGCCGCGCACCTACGGCCCGCAGACGGCGAAAGTGGTGGGGCCGAAGGGGGAAAGTATCTGGACGGACAAATACGGCCGGGTGAAGGTGAAGTTCCACTGGGACCGTCTGGCGAAGGGCGATGACACCAGCTCCTGCTGGGTGCGCGTGTCGAGCGCGTGGGCGGGCCAGGGCTACGGCGGGGTGCAGATCCCGCGCGTCGGCGATGAGGTGGTGGTGGACTTTATCAACGGCGACCCGGACCGTCCGATTATTACCGGCCGCGTGTATAACGACGCGAGCATGCCACCGTGGGCGCTGCCGGCTGCGGCGACGCAGATGGGCTTTATGAGCCGCTCTAAGGGGGGCTCCGTGGACAACGCCAACGCCCTGCGCTTTGAGGATAAAGCGGGCGCAGAACAGGTATGGATCCAGGCCGAGCGCAACATGGATACCAGCGTTAAAAATGATGAAACGCACAGCGTCGGCGGGGCGCGCAGCCATTACGTGAAGAAAAACGAGCTGCATCGTGTGGAAGCAAACCAGACTCAAGCGGTGAAAGGTGGAACCGAGATCCTGACGGGGAAAGGCAAGCTGGATGCGGCGGTCGAGCAGTATGTTATTGCATCCGGGACGAAGCTGCGGCTGGTCTCAGGTGAGAGCGCTATTGAGCTGAACGCTAACGGCAAGATTAACCTGATCGGCAAAGAGTTTAACTTCTTCGTTGAGGGAGATGGTTATATCACCACGGGCGGTAAGCTGCATCTGAATACCTCTGGCACTAAGCCGGGCACAACGGCGCCGGGGGCAGGGCATAAAGGGGATATTGATGCGGCGGTGCAGGCGAAGTTTTCGCCGGAACAAAGCAAGAAAGGGGCAGGAGCGTCTCCTGTGCCATCACAGTCTGCAACGAAACCAGCACCTCAAGCCCCAGTAAGTAATGCCACTTCAGCAACACCGACTCAAAGTGAGGACAAGTTTTCAAAGATCTCACCTATTATCTTCCAAAATGAAGGAGGATACGTTAATGACCCTAACGACGCAGGGGGTGCTACCAATAAAGGAATTGCGTGGAAAACATGGCAGAAATATGCCAAGGAAGATCTTGGTGTTGAACCCACATTGGATAACCTAAAAAATTTAACCAATGAACAAGCTGAGACAATTTACCGTAAACGTTACTGGGAGCCGTCTGGGTTTAACAATCTTAATGATCCTAAACTCGCACTAATGTCTTATGATTGGACCATAACCTCCGGCGGAGCCGGTAAACAAATCCAAAAATTGCTGAACAATGAGTTTGGCCAGCAGTTGATTGCAGATGGGAAAATAGGGCCTAAGACTATAGACGCAATGAACAGCGTAAGCGACTCAGCGAAGCTTACCTCCAGAATAGCGGACATTCGTAAAGAATATTATGAAAATCTTGTGGTAAATAACTCAAAAAATGCTAAGTTTTTGACAGGTTGGTTAAATCGAGTTGATCGGTGTGCACAGGTGGCTTTGTAATGAATATAAAATTAGTAATGCTATTGATGGTTGCAGGTTTTAATAGTGGTCATGTAATAGCTAAAGATTTGTTTTCTGGTCAGTGGAGCGGAGAACAAAAAAATGAGTCAACACTGACTTTACGATTAACTCAAGTTGGTCAAAATGTGAATGGTAGTTATTGTTATGTTACGCAAAACGGTAACCGCATTGACTGTCCCCCAGATGATGAGAATAATCTAAAGGGTGTTATTGCTGAAAATCGAGCAAATGTGGAATTTAACTCTTCATTTGGTGGTGAAAAGGGACATGCGAAACTGGAAGTTGTTGGTGATAAAATGATCTGGACTTTAATTACACCGCCACAGAAAGGTGAATATTATGCTCCGCAGAATTATAAACTAACAAAAGTGTTAAAGTCGCCGGTTTCCGAAAAAAGAATTTTTGAAACCGATAAATTTAACATTACTCTAGTAAATAAATGTGGTTCGTTTGAAAGCGACTGCAATGATATGTTTTATCTTGGAATTAGAAAAGGTGACAATAGTACAATTTCTTTAAATGGGAAGACTTTAAACGATGCGACAGGAAAAGTAATTGGCTCCTTATTTAAAAATGGCGAAATTACCTATGCGGTTACCTATAACCCATTGAAATTGGTAGTCAGTAAGGGTGGCGATATTTTAGTTGATCAGTCAGGTCAATGGATTAATAAGTAGAATTTATTACTAAAGGGTCAGTGTTCTCTGGCCTTTATTTTTGCCTTCACTTTTCTTGATATTAATCATCCCGAGTTCACTTATGAAATACACCCTCCAGGAAGGTTCGTTTTCCCTATTTCCTGCTGCCTGGCAGGATAACAGCATGAACATCATTCGCGATGACGAAAGCGGGCTGTCCGTGGTGGTCAGCCGCGGCGTGATTCCCGATGGCAGCGACTACGAACAAGAGTTTCACCGCCAGTGGGATGTGCTGCGTCCTCAGATGGGTGAGATTGCCCAGAGCGAGTTCCGGAGCGTAAAAGCCGGGCCAGACGGAAACATTAACGGACTGGAAGTTGAGACCACGTTTGACCGCAACGGGCAGCGTCTGTGGCAAAAACAGCTGGCTGTGCAGACGCCGGGCAAATCGGTATTGATGATTTTTACCCTCTCAGCGCTCAGAGCATTCACTGAAGAGGACGAGGTGCGCTGGAGCGCGCTTAAGCAGAGTCTGACGCTAAACGACAACCGGAATGTGTAAGGCATGAGCGATAACAACGCGGCCCGTAAGGGCGACGAGATTATTCACTCCAGCATTTTTGCTGACATCACCAGCATTGTGGCGGAAGGTGCCGCCTATGCGGTGATTGGCGCGGCGGTAGGGCTGGCGGCTACGGCGGCCGCGCCACTGCTCGGTGCCGGAGCCGCCGCCGCGGGCGTGGCAGCAATTGGATCCAGTTGTCTGTTAAGCGGCATCATTGGCGGCGTGCTGGCGAACGTGGCGGGTATCACAGACGATATCAGCAACGCCGCGGAAGGGTTAGGTAATGCGCTTTTCCCGCCGTCGCCTGCGGGCAAAATCACCACCGGTTCGAACAACGTTCTGACCAACGCAATCCCTGCCGCGCGCGCAGCAGGCACGCTCACGCCCGCCGATACCCCGCCCCCTGAGCCGCAGTCGCCGGGCAGCTTTGCCGATTACGCGGGCATGCTGCTTTCCGCCGCCGGACAGTTTGGCAGCGAAATGTGGCAGCCGAGCGTGGCCTCTGCCGCTGCGGGAACTTCGCCGCTGGAAGAAGACAAGGTGGCGTGTGAAAAACACTCCGGGCCGCAGTATCTGGCGGAAGGCTCCAAAAGCGTCTTCATTAACGGACAGCCCGCGGTGCGCGCGAAAGATCGCACCACCTGCGAAGGCACCGTTTCCGACGATGTCTCTCCTAACGTGATCATCGGCGGGGACACGCTCACGGTCCGCGATATCAAAAGCGGTAAAACGCCGGGTCTGGCGCTGGGGATGATTGCGCTCTCCCTGCTGCGCGGGCGTCCGGGCAAAATCCTGAAAAACATGCCCTGTGCGCTGGCGGCGGCAGGCGGCGGGATGCTGGCGGATATGGCGGTGAATGCCGTGTTTGGCTCCTCGCACCCGGTTCACGCCGCCACCGGCGTGAAGGTGCTGAATGACGACGACGAGCTCGATTTCTCGCTGCCGGGGCGCTTTCCGCTGCGCTGGCAGCGCAGCTATAACAGCCTGACCACCCGCGAAGGGCTGTTCGGTCTGGGCTGGGCTACAACTTTTGACAGCTATCTGACGCTGGAAGATAACAATGCGACCTGGTTCGATGAAACCGGGCGCGAGCTGAGCTTCGAGCTGCCGCCGGTCGACCGGGCGTTTTACAGCATCAGCGAAGGCATCATTATCCGCCGCAATGAGAGCGGCGACGTGGCGATTGCTGACGATGACGGCGCGGTGTGGCGTCTGTACAAACCGACCCGCGCGAATCCTTCTATCCTGCGTCTGGCCTCCCTCAGCGACGAATACGGCAACGCGCTGCTGACGGCGTGGGACGAGCACGGCAGGCTGGTTGGTCTTCACGACGAGCCGCGGGCTATCGACGTCACCCTGCGCTATGAGGATGAACGTTTCCCGCAGCGGGTTACCGCAGCCAGCCATTTCGACGGCAACCAAACCTGGCCGCTGATGCAGTGGGGCTACGATGCGCGCGGCCAGCTGGCGAGCGCGACGGATGCCTCCGGCGTGGTGACGCGTGAATACCGTTACAACGACCACGGCCTGATGGTCTGGCACCGCTTGCCGGGGGGGCTGGAGAGCGAATACCGCTGGAAACAATTCGATCACTGGCGCGTGGTGGAAAACCGCACCAGCACCGGCGATGGCTGCCGCTTTAGCTACGATTTAGACGCGGGGCTGACGACCGTCGAGCACTACGACGGCCAGACGCGACGCCACTACTGGAACGCACAGAATCTGATTGTGCGCTACGTCGACGAGCGCGGTGAAAACTGGCGCTACGAGTGGGACGATAACGAGCTTCTGACGCGTCGCATCGATCCGCTCGGCAATGCCGTCACCTTCGTCTACGACGAGATGGGCAACCGGGTGCAGGAGATCGACGCCGATGGCAATACCCGCACCACCACCTGGCTGGAGCACCGTGCGCTTCCGGCGTCAATCATTGAAGCAGACGGCAGCGCGACTCGCTTCTGGTACGACGAACACCACGGGCTGAAGCGCGTGGTGGATCCGCTGGGGCAGACCACGCAGCTGCGCCGGGACGAGTTCGGCCAGGTCGTTGAAGAGGTCGATGCCGCCGGAAACAGCCGCTACCAGGAGTACAACGAGGCCGGGCAAATTGTCCGTTCGACGGACTGTTCCGGGCGTATTACCCGCTATCGCTATCATCCGCTGGGCTGGCTGGTGGCTGAGACAGGCGCCGACGGTGAAGAGACGCGCTACCGCTACGACGCCGCAGGGCGCCCGGTGCAGCTCGATCGCCCGGAAGGCTGGACGGAATCGCTTAAATGGAACGAACGTGGCCTGCCGGTGAAGCATGCGGGCGCCGACGGGAAAGAGAGTGAGTTCAGATACGATGCGGCGGGGCGCTTAACCGCCACCCGTAATACGCAGGGTGAAGAGGTCCGTCGCCGCTGGGACAGCCGCGGGCGTCTGATTGCCCTGGAAAACGAAAACGGCGAAGCGTACCAGTTCCGCTGGGGCGCTGACTCGCTGCTGCTGGAAGAGGTAGGGCTTGATGGCGTGGCCTCGCAGTATCGCTATGACGCCTGCGGACGCACGATAGCGCGCACGTATGCCGCCGGCCATCCGGAGGCCATCACCCACGCCTTCGCCTGGAGCGCGAGCGGCCAGCTGGTCGCCCGCACCACGCCAGAAGGGCAGACCCGCTACCACTACACGCCGTCCGGGCTGTTAAGCCGCATTGGGCTGCATCCGGCGCTTTCAGCCGACGCGTGGACCACCGAGGCAGAGCAGGAGCTTGCCTTTGAGTATGACGCGCTCGGTCGCGTTACGCGCGAAGCGAGCGAGCATGGTGAGCTGGCGTGGGGATATGATGCGCTGGGCAACCGCACTTCCGTCACGCTACCCGATGGCCGCGAGCTGAAACAGTTCTACTACGGCAGCGGGCATCTGCTCAGCATTGCTCTCGATAAGCTGTCGGTCTCCGACTTTACCCGCGACGAGCTTCACCGTGAAACCAGCCGCACGCAGGGGCTGCTGACCACCCGCAGCGAATACGACCGCCTGGGCCGACTGCATCGGCGGGACGTCTTTACCGGCAATGCGCAGCGTCCGTCGCCGCGCCGCTGGTCCCGCCGCTGGGATTACGATTACCGTAATAACCTGGTTCGCGAAGAGCGGGACGATAACCCGTTCAGTTGGTACCGCTGGCAGTACGACAGCGCCGGGCGTCTGCTGGTTCAGGACGGTACGCTGCCCGGCCAGGAGCAGTGGCGCTGGGATGCTGCCGGTAACCCGCTCGAAGGAACTGCTGAGAAGGTCACGCACAACCGCCTGACGCAACTGAATGGCATTCGCTGGCGCTATGACATACACGGCCGCACCGTTGAGAAGGATAACGGCCAGACCCGCTGGCACTACCGCTACGATGGCGAGCATCGCCTGACGGAAGTCATCAGCCAGCCGCGGGATCGCAACAAGCCGCAGACGCAGGTCAGCTTCCGCTACGATCCGCTCGGTCGGCGCATCAGCAAAACGCGCCGCCAGATGCTGGGCGGCCAGCCAACCGGTAAGCCTGTCACCACGCGGTTTGTCTGGGAAGGGTTCCGCCTGCTGCAGGAAGTTCACGGGGATGTACCGCTGACCTACGTCTACAGCGATCAGGACAGCTACGATCCGCTGGCGCGTATTGACGGCGCTGATGACCCGGAGATCTTCTGGTTCCACTGCCAGCCCAACGGCACGCCGGAGCGGATGACGGATAGCGAAGGGCAGGTGCGCTGGGAAGGGGTCAACAGCGCCTGGGGCAAGCTGCTGCGGGAAAGCGAGACGCAAGTATCAGGATATTCTCAGAACCTGCGCATGCAGGGGCAATACCTGGACCGTGAGACAGGGCTGCACTACAATCTGTTCCGGTATTATGACCCGGACTGCGGACGATTTACGCAGCAGGACCCGATAGGGCTGGCGGGGGGGATAAACCTTTACCAGTATGCGCCGAATGCGCTGGGGTGGGCAGATCCATTAGGCTTACGATGTGGGCGAACTAATACTTGGAATGATTTTCAGCGGCAGCATAAAGGTCGTTTCAAATCATCAACTGAAGCGGCTTCTGCTTATAAAAAATTAGTTAATGAACAATCGCCTTGGCCATTAAATGAGCCTCCTTTAGATGCAACATTAGTCCCAGGGACTCGAGTAAAAATGGCCGTATCTCCAGGCCAGCCAGCGACGAGACCTGGAGGGTTTGCTACATTTGACGATATTCCTAATGCTTCATATGTTAGAAATGAGCTCGCTGTGAAGATGGAATGGAAACCGGATATTGATAGAGTAATAACTTATGAAGTTAAGAAACCATTACCAGTTAAAATTGGTGCGGTTGGACCTCAAGTTGATAAAGGTGCGAATGTATATCTGCCTGGTGGCGGTTCACAAGTCGAAATGGCTGTGCCACCTGCAGAACGCATGAATTATTTGGAAGTTATTGACGAGTCGTTGCTCAAGCCCTAATTTATGAAATGAGATTAACATGATTAATAATTTTATCTGTAATAAAGAAAAAAATGAATTGCATTGGATATATAATACACACAAAGTCACTATCGGTATAGATGATTTAGATCTGGCAATGATAGATGAAAAGAGAAAAATCATTTTTGTATTGAGTAAACCATTACCCTTACCGATGTTATTAACTGTTTTAAATATTGATGGGACTTTGCTTTCAACATTTACGCCTCCAGAAGGTGCGTCTTTTTCTTATTTGACATTAAACGATAAAAAAGAGGTTTTGATTGTCTGCTCCTTTTCGGAAAAAATAAATGGTTGGTATGATTGGCATTATTCTTTAGACTTGGATAAAAAAGTGATAACAAGAATGGCGCCATCTTATTAGAATCTGATAAAGCCATTTTAAAGTAAGGCTTTTGTGGCTTAATACAATCATAACACTAAATATGAGGCTCATCATATTCTTAGCCATAGCTATCCAAATAATAAAGTTTGCTGCCCCGTATTGTCAGCCTTGAAGCGACGGAGATCTTCTGATTCCACTGTTTGCCCAACGGCACGTCGGAGCGAATGACGGATAGCGAAGGGCAGTAACTGTAGTACAGGTTCAAGTATTGGTAAACTTTTATCAGAACTTCCAGTTAGAACGATAATAAAAGTCGAGGTAGTGTAATGAATGATAAAAAACTACAAATAGTTGATCTGCTGATTTCGCATAGTCAAATAGTGATACGATCCCGAGATTATGACGAAAAACTGAGTCAGTGCGGAAAAGGCAATGTTTCTCAAGGTGCTGTTCTCCACAAGGATTATGTTATATTCGATCCATTACCAGAGGACGCGTTTGGAGCAAACGTCAATATCAAGAAAGATAATGCTTTCAAAATGGATGAAAATGCTCAGCGCTGTATTGTTGTGCCATTTTTCATTACGGATAAAGATAAGCTGCAAATCGCTTCTGCAACTGAGAAATTCGATTTAAATATAGATGTGAACGAAAAAGTTTATTCACTCTTTTATGAGATTTGTGAAGGAGATGAAATTTACTATAATTTCACTCTTGTACCGGCAAAAGAAGCTATTGCTGCTAAGTTTTTGCTAGATGACCCTTGGGGAGGAATAAAAGATCATCCTCTCAAAGAAGGTATTTTTTAAATTAATACTATCAGGGAAATTTATCTCGAAAAAAATCCACGCTTTGGCGTGGATTTTTTTCATTCAAAACAAATCAAACGTTAAACAGGAAGTTCATCACGTCGCCATCTTTAACGATGTAATCTTTCCCTTCCGCACGCATCTTGCCTGCTTCTTTCGCTCCTTGCTCACCCTTATAGGTAATGAAGTCTTCAAACGCGATAGTCTGCGCACGAATAAAGCCCTTCTCGAAGTCGGTGTGGATCTTACCGGCCGCCTGAGGCGCAGTCGCACCCACAGGAATCGTCCACGCACGCACTTCTTTAACGCCAGCGGTGAAGTAGGTCTGCAGGTTCAGCAGCTCATAGCCTGCGCGGATCACGCGGTTCAGGCCCGGCTCTTCCAGACCCAGTTCGGCCATGAACTCTTCACGGTCGGCGTCGTCCAGCTCGGCGATATCGGACTCAACGGCTGCGCAAACCGCCACAACCACAGAACCTTCCGCCGCGGCGATTTCACGGACTTTGTCCAGGTACGGGTTGTTCTCAAAACCGTCTTCGTTAACGTTGGCGATGTACATGGTTGGCTTCAGGGTCAGGAAGCTCAGGTATTTGATCGCCGCTTTGTCTTCGTCAGTCAGGTTTTTCAGCGCGCGCAGCATGCCCGCATTTTCCAGCTGTGGCAGGCATTTTTCCAGCGCAGCCAGTTCCGCTTTCGCATCCTTGTCGCCGCCTTTCGCTTTCTTCTGCACGCGGTGAATGGCGCGTTCGCAGGTGTCGAGGTCAGAGAGCGCCAGCTCGGTGTTGATGACGTCGATATCGTCAGCCGGATCCACTTTGTTATTAACGTGGATGATGTTGTCGTTCTCGAAGCAGCGCACAACGTGGCCGATCGCTTCGGTTTCACGGATGTTGGTCAGGAACTGGTTACCCAGACCTTCGCCTTTGGAGGCACCCTTCACCAGGCCCGCGATGTCCACGAACTCCATGGTGGTTGGCAGAATGCGCTGCGGCTTCACGATTTCCGCAAGCTGATCCAGACGCGGGTCCGGCATTGGCACCACGCCGGTGTTCGGTTCGATGGTACAGAACGGGAAGTTCGCCGCTTCAATACCCGCTTTGGTAAGCGCGTTAAACAGGGTGGATTTGCCCACGTTTGGCAGACCGACGATACCGCATTTGAATCCCATTTCTAAATCACCTTAATATCTTGATAATCAATCCGTTAACGATAACCGATTGATGAAAAGTAAATAACTACGCCTATTATACACGTAACCCGCATGACGCGCGGTAAAAAAGCCGTATCGGGCGGATTATTGCGCTTTGAAAGCGTGTAAGCGATTTGTCGCTTTGGTTAAGCCGTCTTGCAGCCAGATTTCAGTGCAGCGTGCCGCTTCGTCTACCGCCTCGTCAATCAGTTTTTGTTCGGAAACCGGGGGTTTACCGAGCACGAAACCGACAACTTTGTTTTTATCGCCCGGATGGCCGATTCCCACGCGCAAACGGTGGAAATTCGGGTTATTGCCCAACTTGCTGATGATGTCTTTAAGACCGTTGTGACCGCCGTGTCCGCCGCCCAGCTTGAATTTTGCTACGCCAGGCGGGAGATCCAGCTCATCGTGAGCCACCAGAATTTCATCCGGGTTGATGCGATAAAACGTTGCCATTGCCGCCACCGCTTTACCACTCAGGTTCATAAAGGTGGTGGGCACCAGCAGGCGAACATCCGCGCCTGCAAGGTTGATGCGTGAGGTGTAGCCGAAGAATTTAGGTTCTTCACGCAGGGGAGCACGTAACCGTTCGGCCAGCAGATCGACGTACCAGGCTCCGGCGTTGTGGCGGGTGGCCGCATACTCCGCGCCCGGGTTGGCGAGGCCGACAATCAGTTTAATCGTCACGATTCAATTCCTAATGGGTTCCAGATCTGGCGCGTAGTTTACTGTCTGGCGCGCCGCTTGACAAAATTCTGCGGTTATCCCGGCGAAATTCGAATAATTACTCATCTGAACAATTAGAATTTCAAGCTGTTCAACGCCTTATTTGTAAACTTTTGTTTGTGCGTTATCCGTAATTGTGATCATTCACGCAACTCATAAAAGGGGCGTTGTCTATACTTTACACACAAGGATTAGGGGCTTTTCCCCTGACAACCCAAAGTTCCGGAGGTGACATATGAAACGCAAAAACGCTTCGATGCTCGGTAACGTGCTAATGGGGTTGGGACTGTTCGTGATGGTAGTCGGCGTAGGTTATTCCATTTTAAACCAACTGCCGCAGCTTGATCTCCCACAATACTTCGCGCACGGCGCGGTATTGAGCATCTTCCTCGGTGCAGTATTGTGGCTCGCCGGGGCGCGCGTAAGCGGACATGAGGAAGTCTGCGATAAATACTGGTGGGTGCGCCACTACGACAAACGCTGTCGTCGTGACCAGCATAAGCACAGCTAGTGCCTGATTAAGAACATCGAAACGACTCCATCCGGAGTCGTTTTTTTTGCATAGCATATTGACCCTCACGTAACGTAAGGCTCCAGAGTGGTGGCACTGGCAAAGTAAAAAGGAGCAGTTATGTTGATTCAGGTGGGTGAGCTGGCGAAACGAGCCGGTATCACCGTGCGGACATTGCATCACTACGAGCAAACAGGGCTGTTGCTGCCTTCTGCCAGAAGCGCGGCAGGTTACCGGCTTTACAACCTGGCGGATGTCCAGCGTCTGCACATGATCCAGGCGCTGGCAAAAGCGGGGCTGGAACTTGCTGAAATCAGGGATTTTCTGGAAAAGGAGTCGCTGTCGTTGACTGAGCTACTCGATGCGCAAATCACGCTGCTGGATAAACAGCTGCGCAGCATACACACGCTGCGCGACCGGCTGGTGGAGCTGCGTACCGGGCTTACCGACGATGCGACGCCGGATCTGGAGTCCTGGCTACAGACTCTGGAGTTAATGAATATGTACGATCGCTGGTTTAGCAAAGAAGAGTTACAGCAGTTGCCGTTTGCGGTACAGAAGGATGCGCTGGCGGCTATCTGGTCAGGGCTGGTGGCAGAGGCTAACGCGCTGCTGGAACAGGATATACCCGTTACTGACACGCGGGCGATGGATCTGGCGACCCGCTGGATGGAACGTCTTGAACAGGACACGGCGGGCAAGCCGGAGTTTCTCACCCGGCTGAACGAGATGCACAGCGTAGAGCCACAGATGCAGGCGCAGACCGGCATCACCCCGGAGATGACAGATTACATCACGCGGGCGTTTGCGGAATCTAAGCTCAGGATATGGGAGAAGTATCTCACTGCCGAAGAGATGGCCTTTACCCGGGCACATTATTTTGACCGCATGATGGAGTGGCCGCCGCTGGTGGCGAAACTGCATCAGGCGCAGCGGGACAATATCGCTCCTGACTCGAAGGAGGCGCAAAAGCTGGCTGAAAACTGGCTGGCATTGTTCCAGTCCTACGCAGGCACCAACCCCGAGACCCAGCAAAAGTTTCGTACGGCTATGCAGCAGGAGCCGCATCTGATGAAAGGAACCTGGATGACGCCTGCCGTGCTTGCATGGCTCCAGCAGGCGATCGGGGTGATGATGCAGAGACGTTTCTCTGCATCAGGTAACTCATAGATCCGCTAACGCGGCTTCACGGTTAGGATAAAAGGCAAGGCGGCCAGGGATCGGCTGCACGCCCGCACGCGCCATGGTGCGCAGGGGCTGGAATTCCAGGTTGCTGACCCGCAGCTCGCAGCCTTCCGGCAGACGTGCAACAAAGCGCTGGAAGGCATCCAGACCACCGGCATCCAGAACCGGGACGGCATCCCACTTCAGCACCACAACCCGTTTCCCCGCGATGCGGGACTCCAGATCGCTGAACAATCCTTCCGCCGCGGCAAAGAATAGCGGGCCAATCACGCGCAGCACCAGCACATCCTCAGGCACCTCCACGTTAACCGGCGTGAGGCGCGTCATCTGCGCGATGCGGCGCATAAATAGCAGGGACGCAAGCACGATCCCGACGCTGATGGCGATAACCATATCGAACAGCACGGTCAGCGACATGCAGATCAGCATCACGATGATGTCGTCTTTCGGCGCGCGACGCAGCAGGTTCACCACCTTATGCGCCTCGCTCATGTTCCAGGCCACCATCAGCAGCAGGGCGGCCATGGCGGAAAGCGGCAGCCAGGAGAGCAGCGGGGCAAGGATCAGCAGCGCCAGAATCACCAGCAGGGAGTGGATAACCGCTGAAACGGGGGAGGTCGCACCTGCGCGCACGTTTGCCGCAGAACGGGCGATGGCTGCCGTGGCGGTAATACCGCCAAAGAATGGTGCGATGAGGTTGCCTAAGCCCTGACCGACCAGTTCGCTGTTGGCTTTGTGCTTGGTGCCGGTCATGCCGTCGAGCACCACGGCGCACAGCAGGGATTCAATCGCTCCCAGCATCGCCATAGAGAACGCGGCGGGCAGCAGGGCGCGAAGGGAATCCCAGCTCAGGGTGAAGCTCGAACCAGGCATATCCCACGGTAGCACCAGCTGCGGCAGCAGCTGCGGAATGCCGTTACCCTGCGAACCGTCCGCCAGAACATAGTGGAACTGCGAGCCGATAGTCGCGACATGACCGCCGAACATATTGACGATAGCCATCACCGCGCAGCCCAGCAGCAGGGCGGGCAGATGGCCCGGCAGGCGAATACCGAGGCGAGGCCAGACGATCAGCGTCCCCAGGGTGACTATTCCGATGGCGGCGTCGCCCAGGTTGGCCGTTGGCAGCGCCATAAACAGCGCCCCCACTTTTTGTAAATAGTGCTCCGGGACGTGGGGCATCTGCAGACCGAGAAAATCTTTGATCTGCATGGTTCCGATGGTGATCCCAATCCCCGAGGTGAACCCCAGCGTCACGGAAAGAGGAATATATTCAATCAGGCGACCAAAACGGGCCAGACCGAACAGAATCAAAAAGACGCCGGACATCAGGGTGGCAACCAGCAGGCCTGCCAGACCAAACTGTTGTGAAACCGGGTAGAGGATCACCACAAAGGCGGCGGTTGGGCCGGAGACGCTGAAGCGCGAGCCGCCCGTCAGGGCAATAACAATCCCGGCAACGGCCGAGGTATACAGACCGTACTGTGGCGCAACGCCGCTGCCAATCGCCAGCGCCATCGCCAGCGGGATGGCAATAATCCCGACGGTGATCCCGGCAAGCAGGTCACGGATAAAGCGTGACGAGGTGTACTTCTCTTTCCAGCAGGCGTCGATGAGGGCGCGAAAGGGCAGAACATGTGAGGAGGCTACGTTTTTCACAATTATCTATCATCCGTGTGCGCATCATCTGTCATATGAATGGCAGGTGAAGGAGGCATTAATCATACAAATAAAACCCAGAGACAAAAAAACCCGCCGCAGCGGGTTTTTTGGCCGTGTTCGATTAGTGTTCGAACATTGCAGAGATGGATTCTTCGTTGCTGATACGACGAATCGCTTCGGCCAGCATCCCGGACAGGGTCAGGGTACGCACGTTTGGCAGTGCCTTGATCTCGTCGCTCAGTGGGATGGTATCGCATACCACAACTTCGTCAATGACGGAGTTGCGCAGGTTGTTCACGGCATTACCGGAGAAGATCGGGTGGGTCGCGTAAGCGAACACGCGCTTGGCACCGCGCTCTTTCAGCGCTTCAGCGGCTTTACACAGCGTACCGCCGGTATCGATCATGTCGTCAACCAGCACGCAGTCGCGGCCAGCTACGTCACCGATGATGTGCATCACCTGAGAAACGTTAGCGCGCGGACGACGCTTGTCGATGATCGCCATGTCGGTATCGTTCAGCAGCTTAGCGATAGCACGGGCACGTACCACGCCGCCGATGTCCGGAGAAACCACGATTGGGTTGTCCAGGTTCAGCTGCAGCATGTCTTCCAGCAGGATTGGGCTGCCGAATACGTTATCAACCGGGACGTCGAAGAAGCCCTGGATCTGCTCTGCGTGCAGGTCAACGGTCAGTACGCGGTCAACGCCGACGCTGGACAGGAAGTCAGCGACAACTTTTGCGGTGATTGGCACACGCGCGGAACGGACGCGACGGTCCTGGCGGGCATAACCAAAGTAAGGGATAACAGCAGTGATACGGCCTGCGGAAGCGCGACGCAGGGCGTCGACCATAACAACCAGTTCCATCAGGTTGTCGTTTGTTGGAGCACAGGTGGACTGGATGATGAAAATATCACCACCGCGTACATTTTCGTTGATTTGTACGCTGACTTCGCCGTCGCTAAAGCGACCTACGGCGGCGTCGCCGAGGGAAGTGTACAGGCGGTTGGCAATACGTTGTGCTAGTTCCGGGGTGGCGTTACCAGCAAAAAGCTTCATATCAGGCACGAGAAGAACCTCAGGCATGCGTCCAGTGGTGGATAGCGTTCGCCGCAAACTGCGGGGCCTAAGCGAAGGCTATCCAGGCGGTGTATTAAAGAGCGCGATGCAACGTCTGGAACAGGGTGACGTTGTCACCGAAACTCAGTCTGCGCCAGAATGGCCTGCTGTAGGGGGGAGGTGTTCATCCCGCGCGCTACAAAACCATGCAGCCAATCCGGCGCTTGCTCAAGCACCTGACGGGCGGCGGATTCGGTGTCAAATTCAGCAAAGACACAGGCCCCTGTACCGGTCAGGCGCGACGGCGCGTATTCTAACAGCCAGGAAAGCACCGCATCAACCTCGCGAAAACGTTTTCTTGCGATATCCTCGCAATCGTTGCTGAATTCACAATTTAATAACGTTTCTATTGACCGTACCGGGGTATTTCTTTTCAGGTCAGGATCTTTAAAGATGACCGGGGTCGGAATGCTCACGCCGGGGTGGGCAACCAGATACCATTTCTCCGGCGGGTTGACCGGGGAGAGGATCTCACCCACGCCCTCGGCAAAGGCCGCATGGCCGCGAACAAACACAGGGACATCTGCACCCAGCGTTAAGCCCAAACCAGCCAGTTCATCCGTCGATAGCCCGCAGCCCCAGAGGTGGTTCAGCGCAACCAGCACGGTGGCGGCGTTTGATGAGCCCCCGCCGAGACCGCCACCCATCGGCAGACGCTTCTCAATGCGGATATCCGCACCGCTTCCCGCCGGCAGACGGCCCGATTCCGCGGCGGCTTTCATCAGCAGGCGCGCGGCGCGGACGATCAGGTTGTCCTCATGCGCCACGCCGTCGACCGGCGTCAGCAGGCAAATCTGTCCATCCTGACGCGGCTCGATGGCAATCGTGTCGCCATAGTCAATAAACTGAAACAGCGTCTGCAGAGTGTGATAGCCGTCAGCACGCTGGCCGGTGATGTATAAAAACAGGTTCAGTTTTGCCGGAGAAGGCCAGTGGGTCATCATTTAACGATCCAGTTGTCCATTTTCAGCTTGATGCGCTGGCTGCCCTGGGTCAGCTCCATGTTTGATGGCAGCGAAGGTTTACTCTTGCTGTCATAGGCGCTGTACACCACTTTCCAGGTTTTGCCGTTCTGGGTGTAGTTGACCTGGCTCAGACGGTATTGATCGTCAAGCGTATAGTCGGTCGCTTCGCCCGGCAGGCCGAGGATCCACTGGCGCAGGCTGTTCAGTGGAATTGGCATCCCGGTCAGCTTGCCAATCATCTCTTCAGCATCAGTCGCCGTATAGTGCTGGCCTTTGTTATCGGTGATCTGCGCTTCGCCCGGTTTGGCGATAAGCTCCAGCTCGGTGCTGCCAAGCGGGTTCAGCAGCAGCAGGCGATAGTTGTCCTGCCCCGTTTGCTGCCAGAAGAAGCGGGCATAAACCTTTTGTTCGTCAGAGAGATACGCGAAGGCGCCGCGCGTCTGGTACTGCTTCAAATTAAGGACGTCCTGCTGGTGCTGACGCCACTGCGGTGAATCAGGGCTTTTGCCCGGGCCTTTTGGTTGGGTGACAGTACAGGCGGTCAGAACCAGTGCTGCCAGCGGCAGCAGGCGAATCAGTCGGGTCATAATGAGGACAAATCCTTGAGATACGTTGCAGTTATAACTGTTAATGCTAGCGCCCCGCAGTGCTACCGTCTACGTTCAAATTATCTCAAAGCGTTGAGTAACCTATTACTCCGAAAGGAGGCGGTCTCTTTTATTGATCTCGCGCATCCTGTATGATGCGTCCTGCTAACCTTATTAACGCTGGTACTACTCCCGCTCAACATGACCCTATTAGCACTCGGCATCAACCACAAAACGGCCCCGGTTTCGCTGCGAGAACGCGTTACGTTTTCGCCGGATACGCTTGACCTGGCGCTGGACAGCCTGCTTGCACAGCCGATGGTGCAGGGTGGCGTGGTGCTTTCGACGTGCAACCGTACCGAGCTGTATTTGAGCGTGGAAGAGCAGGATAACCTGCACGACGCGCTGATCCGCTGGCTATGTGACTACCACAATCTCAACGAAGACGAGCTGCGCAACAGCCTGTACTGGCATCAGGATAACGATGCGGTCAGCCATCTGATGCGCGTCGCCAGCGGTCTGGATTCGCTGGTGCTTGGCGAGCCGCAGATCCTCGGCCAGGTAAAAAAAGCCTTCGCAGATTCCCAGAAAGGGCATCTCAAGGCCAGCGAGCTGGAGCGTATGTTCCAGAAGTCCTTCTCCGTGGCGAAGCGTGTGCGAACCGAAACCGACATTGGTGCCAGTGCGGTTTCTGTTGCTTTCGCGGCCTGTACCCTTGCACGGCAAATCTTTGAATCCCTGTCGACCGTCACCGTGATGCTGGTAGGCGCGGGCGAAACCATCGAGCTTGTGGCGCGCCATCTGCGCGAGCATAAAGTGAAAAAGATGATTATCGCGAACCGCACCCGCGAACGCGCGCAGGTGCTGGCGGACGAAGTGGGTGCCGAGGTGGTTGCGCTGAGCGATATTGATGAACGTCTGAAAGAGGCGGACATTATTATCAGCTCTACCGCCAGCCCGCTGCCGATCATCGGTAAAGGGATGGTGGAGCGTGCGCTGAAATCCCGCCGTAATCAGCCAATGCTGCTGGTGGATATCGCCGTTCCGCGCGATGTTGAGCCAGAGGTTGGCAAGCTGGCTAACGCCTATCTTTACAGCGTGGATGACCTGCAAAGCATTATTTCGCACAACCTCGCCCAGCGTAAAGCGGCGGCGGTGCAGGCGGAAACCATTGTTGAGCAAGAAACCAGCGAATTTATGGCCTGGCTGCGCGCGCAAAGCGTCAGCGAGACCATCCGCGAGTATCGCGGACAGGCGGAGCAGGTGCGTGATGACCTGACTGCCAAAGCGTTAGCGGCCCTGGAACAGGGCGGCGACGCGCAGGCGATTATGCAGGATCTGGCGTGGAAGCTGACCAACCGCCTGATCCATGCGCCAACCAAATCTCTTCAACAGGCTGCCCGTGACGGGGATGATGAACGCCTGACTATTCTGCGCAACAGCCTCGGGCTGGAATAGCGCCCTATACCCATTTTCTAAGACAAGGTGCACTTACGCCTATGAAGCCTTCTATCGTCGCTAAACTGGAAGCTCTGCACGAGCGCCATGAAGAAGTACAGGCGCTGCTCGGCGATGCCGGGACTATCGCAGACCAGGAACGTTTTCGCGCGCTTTCGCGTGAATATGCGCAGTTGAGTGATGTATCAAAATGCTTTACCGACTGGCGACAGGTTCAGGAAGATATTGAAACCGCGCAGATGATGCTCGACGATCCTGAGATGCGCGAGATGGCGCAGGAAGAGCTGCAGGATGCAAAAGCGCGTTCCGAAGAGATGGAGCAGCAGCTTCAGGTGCTGCTCCTGCCGAAAGATCCGGACGATGAACGTAACGCGTTTGTCGAAGTGCGCGCCGGTACCGGCGGTGACGAAGCGGCGCTCTTTGCCGGGGATCTGTTCCGCATGTACAGCCGCTACGCCGAATCGCGCCGCTGGCGCGTGGAGATCATGAGCGCCAACGAAGGCGAACATGGCGGCTACAAAGAGGTTATCGCCAAGATCAGCGGCGACGGTGTGTACGGACGTCTGAAGTTTGAATCCGGCGGTCACCGCGTGCAGCGCGTTCCGGCCACCGAATCTCAGGGCCGTATTCATACCTCCGCCTGTACGGTGGCGGTGATGCCGGAGCTGCCGGAAGCGGAACTGCCGGACATCAACCCGGCGGACCTGCGCATCGACACCTTCCGCTCCTCCGGGGCGGGCGGTCAGCACGTTAACACCACCGACTCTGCCATCCGTATTACCCACCTGCCGACCGGCATCGTGGTGGAGTGTCAGGACGAACGTTCGCAGCACAAAAACAAAGCCAAAGCGTTGTCCGTGCTGGGCGCGCGCATCCACGCGGCGGAAATGGCGAAGCGTCAGCAGGCGGAAGCCTCTACGCGTCGTAACCTGCTGGGCAGCGGCGATCGCAGCGACCGTAACCGTACCTACAACTTCCCTCAGGGGCGCGTGACCGACCACCGCATCAACCTGACCCTGTACCGTCTGGATGAGGTGATGGAAGGGAAGCTGGATATGCTGATTGAGCCTATCGTGCAGGAATACCAGGCCGACCAGCTGGCGGCGCTGTCCGAGCAGGAATAATGGATTTTCAGCGCTGGTTACGCGAGGCGGCCGCTGAGCTTTCCAAAAGCGAAAGCCCGAAGCGCGATGCCGAAATTTTGCTTGAGCATGTGACGGGTAAAGCCCGCACGTACCTGCTGGCGTTCGGCGAAACTGAGCTGACTGCAGAGCAGGAAGCACGGCTCGCCGCACTCCTTGCCCGCCGTAAAAACGGCGAGCCGGTGGCTCACCTTGTCGGTGAGCGCGAGTTCTGGTCGCTACCGCTTTACGTATCGGCGGCGACGCTGATCCCGCGTCCGGATACCGAGTGTCTGGTTGAGCAGGCGCTGGCACGTTTACCCGCAGCGGCCTGCCGCATTCTCGATCTCGGTACTGGCACCGGTGCTATCGCGCTGGCGCTGGCCAGCGAGCGGCCTGACTGCGATGTGACGGCAGTGGATGTGATGTCCGACGCGGTGGCGCTGGCGCTGCGTAATGTGGAACGTCTCAGGCTCAGCAACGTAACGGTGCTGCAAAGCAGCTGGTTTGCCGCGCTGGAGAACCGCTCATTTGCGATGATTGTCAGCAATCCTCCTTACATTGACGAACATGATCCGCACCTTGCGCAGGGAGATGTTCGCTTCGAACCGCTGACGGCGCTTGTGGCCGCCAACGCGGGATTAGCCGATCTTGATCACATTGTGACAACGTCACGAGAGCATTTGCTCCCCGGCGGCTGGCTGCTCGTGGAGCATGGCTGGACGCAGGGAGAATCCGTGCGGGCACTGTTTACCCAGGCAGGCTACGCCGCTGTCGAAACCTGCCGCGACTACGGCGGCAACGAACGCCTGACGCTGGGGCAGTGGTCTTGAGTTCCGGGTATCTGCCATTTACTGATAAAGGCGTAAGGCTGACTGAAAGGCAGTTTGGCGTTATCATCTACATCGTTTTGAGTTTTATCGCGCCTGAGCGTCATTGTTCGCTCAGTCGTTACTGGGGTAAGTCATGAGGTCCTTAGCCGATTTCGAATTTAATAAAGTGCCGCTTTGCGATGGCATGATCCTGATTTCGGAGATGATACGCGACGATTTTACGTCGCAGTACGTTTACGATGAGCTGGAGAATCTGGTCAGCCTGGCGCGTGAAGAGATCAATCAGGCGCGCCCGCAGGACTGGCAATTAGAGAAGCTTCTGGAGCTTTTCTACGGCGAATGGGGTTTCTGCGACACGCGTGGCGTGTATCGCCTGTCTGACGCATTATGGCTGGACCAGGTCTTAAAAAATCGTCAGGGCAGCGCCGTTGCGCTGGGCTCTATTTTGCTGTGGGTTGCGCACCGCCTGGATATTCCGCTGGTGCCGGTTATTTTCCCGACGCAGATGATCCTGCGTGCGGAGTGGCTGGACGGTGAGATGTGGCTCATTAATCCGTTTAACGGCGACACCCTGGACGAGCATACGCTGGACGTCTGGCTGAAAGGCAACATCAGCCCGGTGGCCGAGCTCTTTAACGAAGATCTCGACGAAGCCGACAACGCCGAAGTCATTCGCAAGCTGCTGGATACGCTGAAGTCAGCGCTGATGGAAGAGCGTCAGATGGAGCTGGCCTTGCGTGCCAGTGAAGTGCTGTTGCAGTTTAATCCGGAAGATCCTTACGAAATTCGCGACCGCGGGCTTATCTATGCCCAGCTCGACTGCGAGCACGTGGCGCTGAACGATCTGAGCTATTTCGTCGAGCAGTGCCCGGAAGATCCGATTAGCGAAATGATTCGCGCGCAGATCAACGCGATCTCGCACAAACAAATTACACTGCATTAATCTTAATTCCGATTCACACCTGAATAAGGCGATCCTATGAAACAAAAAGTGGTTAGCATTGGTGATATCAAGGTAGCAAACGACCTGCCGTTCGTGCTGTTTGGCGGTATGAACGTGCTGGAATCCCGCGATCTCGCCATGCGTATCTGCGAGCACTACGTGACCGTGACCCAGAAGCTGGGCATTCCGTACGTGTTTAAAGCCTCTTTTGACAAAGCCAACCGCTCCTCCATCAACTCTTACCGTGGCCCTGGCCTGGAAGAGGGGATGAAAATTTTCCAGGAGCTGAAGCAGACGTTTGGCGTGAAAGTGATCACCGACGTGCATGAGTCCTGGCAGGCGCAGCCTGTGGCAGACGTGGTAGACGTAATCCAGCTTCCGGCGTTCCTGGCGCGTCAGACCGACCTGGTTGCCGCGATGGCGAAAACCGGTGCCGTGATCAACGTGAAAAAACCGCAGTTCGTGAGCCCTGGCCAGATGGGTAACATCGTCGATAAGTTTATCGAAGGCGGTAACGACAAGATTATTCTGTGCGACCGTGGCGCTAACTTCGGTTACGACAACCTGGTTGTGGACATGCTGGGCTTCAGCGTGATGAAGAACGTTTCTAACCAGTCGCCGGTGATCTTTGACGTGACCCACGCGCTGCAGTGCCGCGACCCGTTTGGTGCAGCCTCTGGCGGCCGTCGTGCTCAGGTGACCGAGCTGGCGCGCGCCGGTATGGCGACCGGCCTGGCAGGTCTGTTCATTGAAGCGCACCCGGATCCGGCTAACGCGAAATGCGATGGCCCATCCGCGCTGCCTCTGGATAAGCTGGAGCCGTTCCTGAAGCAGATCAAAGCGATTGACGATCTGGTGAAAAGCTTCGACGAGCTGGATACCAGCAACTAATAAAAAAACCCGCTTCGGCGGGTTTTTTTATGGGACATATTGCCGGGTAAGCGAAGCGCCGCTGGGCAAAAAGACTACGCAAAAATTGTCATCAAATACGCTACAAACAGCGCCATATGCGCCGCGCCGTTCAGGACATTGGTGCGGCCAGTGGAGAATGAAATCTGGCACAGCAGCAGCGAGGCCACCATCACAATCATCTCCGGCGCGCCCAGCGCAAACTGCAGCTCGTTACCGGTCATAAAGGCAATCAGCGTCACCACCGGCACGGTGAGTGAAATGGTCGCCAGCACGGAGCCGAAGAACAGATTCATCGCACGCTGCACCTGATTGTTCAGCACCGCCTTCAGCGCGCCTAAACCCTCAGGGGAGAGGATCAGGAGCGCCACCAGGAAACCGGTAAAGGCCACCGGCGCGTTCAGCTCGGTTAACAGCGTCTCCAGCGGGTTGGCGTTCATCTTGGTGACGGCAATCACCGCAATCAGATGCACGATCAGCCAAACCGTGTGCCACGCGCTGCTGTGGGCCGACGGCTTGCCGTGGTGCGGGTCATCGTCGTCGCTGTCATCTTCATGTTCGTAAACAAACAGGCTCTGGTGCGTTTTGGTCTGAATGAGCAGGAACACGCCGTACATGGCGGCGGAAATCAGCGCGACCAGCAGCGACTGGCCGGTGGAGAAATTTGCGCCCGGCAGTGCCATCGGGAAGACCAGTACGATGATGGCCAGCGGGAATAGGGCGATCAGGTACTGTTTAATGCCGAAAAGATTCATGTACTGGGTCGCAAATTTGCGTCCGCCCAGTAACAGAGAGAAGCCTACCAGGCCGCCCGTCACAATCATAATGATGGAGTAAAGCGTATCGCGCATCAGGGTCGGGGCGGCATCGCCGGTTGCCATCAGCGCGGAAATCAGGCTGACTTCGAGAATAACGACGGAAAGGCTGAGAATTAAAGAGCCATAAGGCTCGCCCAGGCGGTGGGCTAATACGTCCGCATGACGAACGACGCTAAACGCGCTGGTTAAAATGCCCACCAGAGCAAGAATATTGATACCAACCACCACTGGCAGTGACTGACTGCTTCCCCAGAAGAGCAGCACAGCCAGTGCCAGAACCGGGAAAATGAGAGACGTCTCCTTGTGGCGGGTCTTTACCGCCTCGTGTGTTGCTGTCATGTGCTTCTCCATCAATGCAGGTGCTTGTAATTATAGATAGATTTTAAGGGCAATAAATTAACAGAAATCTGTAAAATAACCTTTATTTTTTACTTAATTTTACCCTTTGTTATGGTTTTCTTGTTTAATGCCTATAATAAGATATTTCTTTTAAATATATATTTAATAACAATGAATTATGGAATTCATTCGCTCATTGTTTATGACCGGCTGGCACACCGGCGTATCGTCGTCCACACTTAACTCTTTAGGCAAAAGAGAGGTTAGTAATGCCATATAAAACGAAACGCGAATTACCCGATAACGTGAAAAACGTCCTGCCCGAACACGCGCAGGATATCTACAAAGAAGCGTTTAACAGCGCCTGGGATCAGTACAAAGATAAAGACGATCGGCGGGATGATGCCAGCCGGGAAGAGACGGCACACAAGGTCGCCTGGGCCGCAGTAAAACATGACTATGAGAAAGGAGACGATGATAAATGGCATAAAAAGAAATAGCCGTAAAATTATTCGCTGCCTTCATTTTGACTTTTCAGGCGGTTGAACTTCCGTTGTATTGCAACTGGTCCGCTAATTGCTTATCGTAATTTGACTGCTGGCAAAATGACCAGCACAGAATGCCGGGAAGGCGAATTACAGATGTCGCAAGGAAGCATGCAGTGGCGGAGGTGTAAAGTGTTAACGCGTGATTTCTTAATGAAGGCAGATTGTAAGACGGCATTTGGTGCTATTGAGGAATCGCTTCTCTGGTCAGCTGAACAACGTGCGGCGTCACTCGCTGCTACGCTTGCCTGCCGCCCGGATGATGGCCCGGTATGGATTTTTGGCTACGGTTCACTGATGTGGAACCCGGCTCTCGAATTTGTTGAATCGGCAACCGGCACGCTGCCCGGCTGGCATCGCGCATTTTGCCTGCGCCTGACGGCCGGACGCGGCAGCGCCTGTCAGCCAGGGCGCATGCTTGCACTAAAAGAGGGCGGACGCACCACGGGCGTCGCGTATCGCCTTCCGGATGCCACACTCGAAGAGGAGCTGACGCTGCTCTGGAAGCGCGAGATGATCACCGGCTGCTATATGCCGAGCTGGTGCAAGCTGGAGCTCGACGACGGGCGCACCGTTAACGCGCTGGTGTTTATTATGGATCCGCGCCACCCGCTGTATGAAGCGGACACCCGCACGCAGGTGATTGCCCCGTTAATCGCCGCCGCCAGCGGGCCGCTGGGCACCAACGCGCAATATCTCTTCTCCCTCGATCAGGAGCTGACCCGCCTCGGCATGCAGGACGATTGTCTGAATGAGCTGGTGGTGAAAGTGAAGGCGCTGCTGGAAGGGAACCCGCTCAACAGCACGCTGCGACCGGGTTTTGCCTGAGAATACGCCCGGCGAGCCGGGCGTTTAAATTACGCTGCCACGTAGCTGACCGAATGCTCCAGCGACTGGCTGTGGCTGTCGATCAGCACATCCCACGTGCCGGTATACGGCACGGTAAGCCAGGCCTTGTCATCCTGCACGGTCAGAATATCCGCCTGGGATTGTTTCTGTGCTTTCGCACTCATCAGATGAATACGACAGCGCTCTGAGCAACGCACCACCACCGTATCCCCGCCAAACAGTTTCAAACTTGTTTTCACCAGTGCCATTTTCTACCCCGTCGATTTTGCCCATCCCGAGCGTGATGTTGTTCACAAAATACTCATTGCATAACACCAAAGCGGGGAGCGAGGGATGCTGATTTTGATCAAAAAATGGCATAATGATTAAACAAAGATGACAAAATTCCTGAAACCTTTCAGCGGACGCGCGTTTACCCTGTTTAACGCGCGCCTGAAGAAAATTAAATGCGGAAATGGCCGGCGGTTTCAGCAAGGTCGCCCGCCTGGCTTTGCAATGCGCTGGCGGCCGCGGCGGACTGCACCACCAGCTCGGCATTCTGCTGCACCATTCTGTCGAGATGGGTCACCGCGTGGTTAATCTCATGAATGCCTTTCATCTGCTCGCTGGTGGCAATCGAGATCTCGCGCATGATGCCGGAGACGCTGCCGATGCTGGAGCGGATCTCATCCATGCTTTCCCCGGCCAGATGCACGTAGCGCGAGCCGGTGGCCACGCTGTCGGTGGTGGAGTCGATAAGCGATTTGATCTCTTTCGCCGCCTGGGCGCTGCGGCTGGCGAGGTTCCGCACTTCACCGGCAACCACGGCGAACCCGCGGCCCTGCTCACCGGCACGCGCCGCCTCGACGGAGGCGTTCAGCGCCAGAATGTTGGTCTGAAAGGCGATGCCGTCGATTACGCTGGTGATATCGCCAATCTTAGCGGACGCCACTTCGATGGACTGCATGGTGCTGATGGCCTGCGAAACCACTTCACCGCCGCGCGCTGCGGCCGCAGAGGCCTTGCTGGCCTGATCGTTGGCTTCTGCTGCCGATTCATTCGACTGGGTGACGGAGGCGGTGATCTCTTCCACGGCGCTGGCGGTTTCGCGAAGGCTGGATGCCGCCTGCTCGGTACGTCCGGAGAGATCCTGGTTACCTGCCGCAATCTCCTGCGCGGCGTTTTTCACCGAGGCGCTGGCGTCGCGGAGCTGAACCATTACCACCGAGAGCTTATCGCTGAAGGCGTTAAACGCCTGCGCAATTTGCGCCACTTCGTCATCGCCGCTGTCCGGCAGGCGCTGGGACAGATCGTTAGTGCCGTTGGCAATGTTGTGCATCGCGTCGCGAATGTCGGACAGGCGCTTCAGCAGGCGGGCAATCAGGACGTGAACAATGGCGCCGCTCAGGAGTGCGAGGATCACCAGCGAAATCGCCGACGCTTTCAGCAGGGAATGCATGCCGGAGGTGGCATCGCTGCTGTCGAGGGCGACGACCAGGAGCCAGTTCGTGCCCGGCACGGCTGAGGCGATAAAGGTTTTTTCCTCGTCATTCAGCGTTCCGTCGACCGGGTTACCGCTCTTCAGCGCCGCAAGGTCGATGCCTTTGATCGTCTCGGCAAACGGCTTCAGCGTCAGGGCCGGCTCGTTGGCGGCAATCACCGTGCCGTCGCTGTTCAGAAGCAACCCGCTGCTGGCCGGCGTGGGGTGGATCCCGCGCACGTTCGCCACCACGCTATCCATGGCGACATCGCCCGCCACCACCGCTTTCAGAGCGCCATTCTCCTTCACCGGCACGGCAAACGTGACCACCAGCTTCCCGGTCCTGGCATCAACGTAGGGGGCCGTTACCACCGGGCCGTCCGTGCTCACCACCTGTTGATACCAGGGACGAACGGTGGGGTCATAATCCGCCGGGACGCCTGTCGGGTCGGAGAATTTCGCCGTCTTGCTGGCGTAGCCCACGTAAACGTTGGTGAACCCCCCCGCCTGGGCAAGCTGCTTAAACGCCGGAACCGGATCGTCAGCCAGCGCGATGCTCTGCGCGGAGGTAATCACCGTCATTTTGCTTTTGACCCAGTCGGCAATCGCCATGTTGTGGCTGGCGCTGGTGCTGGTCAGAATATCGCGCTGGGACTGCTGGTTATCCTGGCGCGTGACCTGGAAGTTAATTACGGTATTGAGAAGAAGGGCGACGACGAGGCAGCCTGTCGTCGCGGCGATAATGCGTGCGCGAATGGATCTGAACATAAGTGAAATACCTGCTGTGTTGTTTCCATGCCTATCGGCAACCCCGCAGGTAAACTTGATGCTGAAACCGCGTCCATAAGAAAATAATATTTTTACGGGTTTATTATTAAAAAGTTAATACTTTATCCGCGGTCAGCGTCCATTCGGCCAGTTCAACCAGCGTACCGATTTCTACGCCCTCGATCAGCGGCAGCCCGGTAATGCCGCGCCCGTCGGTGCAGGTCTTACAGAGTTTTACCGGCACGTCCTGCGCGGTCAGGATCTCCAGCATCTGCTGAATGTTGTAGCCTTCCGCTGGTTTTTGACCCTTCAGCCCGGCGGTGACGGCGTCGGACATTAAAAATATCCGCAATACCAGGTCGCTCTCTTTTTCGCGTAGCGCGATCGCCAGGCGCAGGCTGTTGAAAAGGGATTCGCTGCCGTAGGCCGCACCGTTGGCGACGATCACAATCTTCTGCATGTTGACTCCTGTTCTTATAAAGGCACGAATATTGCTTAATTTCCCCGGAGTTTCGCTGTCCGGGAGAGTAAGCATGACATTAATGGCCGGCATTTCGCCAGGTGCAACCGAATGGCTCCAGCGCGCAAGGCGGATGCGCCGGGAGCAGCTCAGCAGGCTGGCGCAGCTGAACGTGCTGGTGCGCGGCATTAGCCAGCTGGTGCATATGCTCCAGTGCGAGCGCGGCGCATCTAACGTCTGGCTCTGCTCACAGGGTAAGCTCTATGCGCCTGAATGCAAAGCCAGCCGGGCGCTGGTGGACGAAAACCTTGCTGCACTGAACGACATTCTTGGAAAACAGTCCGCCTTTCCGGGAAGCGCCGTTTGCGAACGTATCGGCAATGCGCTGCTCACGCTGGAGACGCTTCCCGCGCTGCGCGACGGTGTAAATCGGCAAACACTGACGGCTCCGCAGGCAATGGAGCACTACACCCGCATGCTGCGCCACCTGCTCAGTATCGTACCGCAGCTTAATGACAGCATTGACGACCCGCAAATCGCGGGCCGTTTCGTCGCGCTATATAGCCTGATGCAGGGGAAAGAGCTGGCGGGACAAGAGCGGGCCCTGGGGGCGATTGGCTTCACGCAGGGCTTTTTCGATGATGTGACCCGCCAGCGGCTGGTTGACCGCATTGACGGGCAGCAGGCCTGCTTTGAGATCTTTCTCTCCCACAGCCAGGCCGACGTGCAGACTTCGTTCTCCCTTGATTGTCAGCCCGATCGTGAGACGGAGCAGCTCCGGCGGGTGGCCTGTACCCGCCAGCCTGCCGCAGACAATGGCCATACAGCACTCGCCTGGTTTGCGCTGCAAACGGCGCGGCTGGAGCATCTGCGCGCGCTGGAGGAGACGATCATCGCCGATCTGATGGTCGCGGTGGATGAGCGTATTCAGCGCGACGAGGAGTACCCGCTACCCGGGGATGAACAGGACGATCCGCTGGCGCACTACCCGGATAAACCGCTGCTGACCCTGGTTCGCCAGCAGGCACGAGAGATAGAGCAGCTTTCCCGCCAGCTCGCGTCGCTGCGCGATACGCTTGAGGAGCGCAAAACCATTGATAAAGCCAAAAGCGTGCTGATGACCCACCAGAACATGAGTGAAGAACAGGCCTGGACAACGCTGCGCAAAATGGCGATGGACAAGAACCAGCGCATGGTCGATATCGCCCGCGCGCTGCTTACGGTGAAGAGCGTCTGGCAGGTAACACCAAAGGAGTAGCTGCACAATCAGCGGGCATTTTATGCCTGATTGAGGTGCGCGAACGCGGGCAAAACCCGGTTTTCGGCCCTGAAAGAGGGTCTTTAAACCTGGCACTGGCTTTGCATTATTTAATTAACCATTTTTGACGGTGCGCCAACGGCGGTGCATTTGTCTTCGGGATAAAGGCGTCCAGCGGTGCTTCGGCACGGCGGGCGCTTTTTTTTGGCTTTTTTTCGGGAGCGGTTATGGCGGATTTGTCGAGACGGCGATTTTTGCAGGCCAGCATGCTGGCGAGTGGCGCAGCGCTGTTACCGGGTGTTATGCAGGCTGCCTGGGCGGCTGGCTCAGATAAACCGGAACAGGAGACGGTGCGCGTCGGGTTTATCCCGCTGACCGACTGCGCGCCGGTGGTTATCGCAGCGTTAAAAGGCTTTGATAAAAAATACGGTATCACCATCGTTCCCACCAAAGAGGCGAGCTGGGCGGCGGTGCGCGACAAGCTGGTGGCGGGAGAACTGGACGCCGCACACATTCTTTACGGTCTGCTGTACGGGCTGGAGCTGGGCATCGCCGGCAAGCCGCAGCAGATGGCAAACCTGATGACGCTCAATCAGAACGGCCAGGCCATCACGCTTTCAAGCGATCTGGCGGAGAAGGGCGTTCGCGATCTCGACGGGCTGAAAACGCTGATCGGGCAGCAGGCGCCGGGAACCTACACCTTCGCACACACCTTCCCGACCGGAACGCATGCCATGTGGCTTTACTACTGGCTGGCCAGCGCGGGCATTAACCCCTTTGACGACGTGCGCACGGTGGTGGTGCCGCCGCCGCAGATGGTGATGAACATGCGCATCGGCAACATGGTGGGCTTCTGCGTCGGCGAGCCGTGGAACGCGCGGGCGATTAACGACCGGATCGGCTTTACCGCCGCCACGTCGCAGTCCATCTGGGCCGATCATCCGGAAAAGATCCTCGGCACGCGTCGCGACTGGGTGGAGAAAAACCCGCACACCGCCCGGGCGCTGGTGAGCGCGGTGCTGGAGGCCGCGCGCTGGATCGAGGCGTCCCCGGAAAACAAACGCGAAACCGCGCAGATCCTCTCCCGCCGGGCGTGGCTCAACTGCAAAGAACAGTATCTCACCGGGCGCATGCTCGGCGAGTACGACAACGGCCTGGGCCAGCGCTGGCAGGACGCGCACCCGATCCGCTTCTTCAACGAGGGGGCTGTGAGCTACCCGTATCTCTCCGACGGCATGTGGTTCTTAACCCAGTTCCGCCGCTGGGGCTTGCTCAAAGCCGCGCCGGACTACGCGGGCATCGCGCAGCGCATCAATCAGACCGCGGTCTGGCAGGATGCCGCCACCGCCGTCGGCGGTATGTCCACGCCGTCATCACCGTACCGCAGCAGCACGCTGATGGACGGCACCGTCTGGAACGGCGCCGATCCGGAAGGGTACGCCAGCCGTTTCGCCATTCACCGTAAAGGGGCCTGATTATGCCGCATCTGCAAAACACGAAACCACAAGAGACGCCAGAGAGCGGGGAAGTGATTGTCCTGCCTCCGGTACAGGTTCGCCGCCGCCCGCCCGCGTTAGCACGCCGGATGAACGACTTTTTCCAGCGCGTTATCCCGGCGATGCTCGGCCTCGGGCTGCTGGTGGTGCTCTGGCAACTGGCGGCGATAAACAGCAAAGGCTTCCCGACGCCGCTCAGCACGCTTGATTCTGCCATTACCCTGTTTGCCGACCCGTTTTATCGCGACGGGCCTAACGATATGGGCATTGGCTGGAACGTGCTTGCTTCTCTGCAGCGCGTCGCCATCGGCTTTGGCCTGGCAGCGCTGGCGGGTATTCCGCTGGGCTTTTTGATTGGCCGCTTCACCTTTTTCTCGCGCATGTTCAACCCGCTGATTGCGCTTCTGCGGCCGGTCAGCCCGCTGGCCTGGCTGCCCATCGGCCTGCTGCTGTTCCAGAAAGCGGAGCCCGCGTCGAGCTGGACCATTTTCATCTGCTCTATCTGGCCGATGGTGATCAACACCGCCGAAGGCGTGCGCCGCATTCCGCAGGACTACCTCAACGTCGCCCGCGTATTGCAGCTTTCCGAGTGGACGATCATGCGCCGCATACTCTTCCCGGCTGTGCTACCCGCTGTGCTGACCGGGGTGCGCCTCTCCATCGGCATCGCCTGGCTGGTGATTGTCGCCGCCGAGATGCTCACCGGGGGGCTGGGTATCGGCTTCTGGATCTGGAACGAGTGGAACAACCTCAACGTCGAAAACATTCTGATCGCCATCGTCATCATCGGCGTGGTCGGGTTGCTGCTGGAGCAGGGGCTGATGCTTATCGCCCGTCGCTTTAGCTGGCAGGAAAAATAAGGAGCGAACATGAAACCATTAATTCAGGTCCAGGCCGTGAGCCAGCGTTTTTCCACCGCCAGCGGCGAGTTTCTGGCGCTGCAGAACGTCTCTTTTGATATCCACGAGGGCGAAACCGTGAGCCTTATCGGCCACTCCGGCTGCGGCAAGTCGACGCTGCTTAACCTTATCGCCGGGATCGCGCTGCCGACGGAAGGCGGGCTGATTTGCGACAACCGCGAAATCGCCGGGCCGGGGCCCGAGCGCGCGGTGGTGTTCCAGAACCATTCGCTGCTGCCGTGGCTGACCTGCTTCGACAACGTGGCGCTGGCGGTGGATCAGGTGTTCCGTCACACCATGAGCAAGGCCGAGCGCAAAGAGTGGATCGAGCACAACCTCGACCGCGTGCAGATGGGACACGCGCTGCACAAGCGTCCGGGGGAGATCTCCGGCGGCATGAAGCAGCGCGTCGGGATTGCCCGCGCGCTGGCGATGAAGCCGAAAGTATTGCTGATGGATGAGCCGTTCGGCGCGCTGGATGCGCTGACGCGCGCCCATCTGCAGGACTCGGTGATGCAGATCCAGCAGGCGCTGAACACCACCATCGTGCTCATTACCCACGACGTGGACGAGGCGGTGCTGCTCTCCGATCGCGTGCTGATGATGACCAACGGCCCGGCGGCCACCGTCGGGGAGATCCTGCGCGTTGACCTGCCGCGCCCGCGCAACCGGGTGCAGTTGGCGGACGACAGCCGCTATCACCACATGCGCCAGCAGATCCTCCATTTCCTCTACGAAAAACAGCCGAAAGCGGCGTAACGAGGGGGCGTTGATGCGACTGGTCATTATCGGGAATGGCATGGCGGCAACCCGGCTGATTGCTTCGCTCACCGGGCGAGCTTCCGGTCGGTTCGCTATCACCGTCATCGGTGACGAGCCGGAGCATGCCTATAACCGCATCCAGCTTTCGCCGGTGCTGGGGGGTGAAAAAACGGCTGCGGGCATCTGCCTTCAGGATGACCACTGGTACCAGGAGCGCGGCGTGACGGTGCTGCGGGGCGAAAAGGCACTCGCCGTGAACGTGGACGCGCGGGAAGTGCAAACCACCGCCCGCACGCTGGGCTGGGATGCGCTGGTATTTGCCACCGGGTCAACGCCGTTTGTGCCGCCGATTCCTGGAGGCGATGCGCCGCACGTCTTCACGTTCCGTACCCTGGAGGATACCCGCGCCATTCAGGCGATCGCCGGTCCGGCGGTGGTGCTGGGGGGCGGCGTGCTCGGCGTAGAGACGGCGGCAGCGCTGGCTCGTTCAGGTGACAACGTCACGCTCGTTCATCGCGGCCCGTGGCTGATGGAGCAGCAGCTGGACCAGCAGGCGGGCGTACTGCTTGAAGAGGCGCTGGCGGCGCGGGGCGTGCGCTCTGAACTCGCCTCCGGCATCGCGGGGATTAACGGGAATAGCGTGACGCTGCTCAACGGACGCCGCGTCGCCGCCGCGCGCGTGGTGCTGGCGACCGGCGTGCAGCCCAACGTCGCGCTGGCGCAGGCCAGCGGTGTTCGCTGCGCGCGCGGCATCGTGGTGGATAGCCAGATGCGGACCTCCGCACCGGACGTCTACGCCATTGGCGAGTGCTGCGAAATTGACGGCCAGACCTTTGGCCTGGTCGCCCCCTGTATGACGCAGGCGGATGTTCTCGCCGCGCGGCTGGCGGGTGACACAGCCGCGCCGTTTGCCCTCACCGACAACGGCGTGCGCCTCAAGGTGACCGGCGTGGAGCTGTTCAGTCTCGGGCGCACGGCGGTGCAAGAGGATGATGTGGTCTGGAGTTCCTGGGATCCGCTAACCCGTCACTATCGTCGGTTACTGATCCATCAGGGTGCGCTGGCTGGCGTGCTGCTGATGGGCGACTGCCGCAGCGCGGCAACATTTACAGATTTACTGGCAACGGCTGCGCCCGCACGCGCGGACTGGCTGTTCGATCGTTTCACTACGCAACCGCAGGTTGCAGGACAGAACGCTATGACAAAACCTACTCTGGTGGTGGTTGGGCACGGTATGGTCGGCCATCATTTTCTCGAAGACTGCGTTAACCGCAATCTGCATCAGCAGTATCAGATTGTTGTCTTTGGTGAGGAGCGCTATGCCGCCTATGACCGCGTGCATCTGTCGGAATACTTTGGCGGCCGAAGCGCGGCGTCGCTCTCGCTGGTGGAGGGGGAGTTCTTTGCCGATAACGGCATTGAGCTGCGCCTCTCGCAGCAGATCGTCGCTATCGATCGCGACGCGCGCGTGGTGCGTACCGCCAGCGGGCATGAGACCCACTGGGACAAGCTGGTGCTGGCGACCGGCTCATACCCGTTCGTACCGCCGGTACCGGGCAACGATCTGCCGGGCTGCTTTGTCTACCGCACCCTTGACGACCTGGACAACATAGCGGCCCACGCGGCGGGCTCGCGTCGTGGCGTGGTGATTGGCGGCGGCCTGCTCGGGCTGGAGGCGGCGAATGCCCTCAAGCAACTCGGGCTGGAAACGCACGTGGTGGAGTTTGCGCCCAATCTGATGGCGGTGCAGCTTGATAATGACGGTGCGGCGATGCTGCGCAGGAAAATCGAGGCGCTGGGCGTTGGCGTTCACACCAGTAAAGCCACCACGGAAATTGCTGCGACGGACGACGGGCTGGTGCTGCGCTTCGCCGACGGTGAACAGCTGGAAACGGACATGGTAGTCTTCTCTGCCGGTATTCGTCCTCAGGACGCGCTGGCGCGCAGCAGCGGGCTGGCTGTCGGCGAGCGCGGCGGGATCTGCATTGATGACGCGTGCCGGACCTCCGATTCGAACGTGTTTGCCATCGGTGAATGCGCCCTGTGGGAGGGGAAAATCTTTGGCCTGGTGGCGCCGGGCTACCAGATGGCGCGCGTGGCCGCCGCCGCGCTCGCGGGCGAAGATAAGACCTTCAACGGGGCAGATATGAGCACTAAGCTCAAGCTGCTCGGCGTGGACGTGGCGTCGTTTGGCGATGCTCACGGGCGCACGCCGGGGGCGCTAAGCTACCAGTGGACGCACGGCCCGCAGCAAATCTACAAGAAAATCGTGGTCAGCCACGACGGAAAAACGCTGCTCGGCGGCGTGCTGGTGGGCGATGCCAGCGAATACGCCACGCTGGTGCAGATGATGCTTAACGGCATAAGCCTGCCGAAAGAGCCGGAAACGCTGATACTACCCGCATTGTCAGGCAGCGCGCCAAAAGCGCTGGGCGTGGCGGCGCTGCCGGAAAGCGCGCAGATCTGTTCGTGTCATAACGTCAGCAAAGGCGATATCTGCCGGGCGGTGAGCGCGGGCGCAGCGGATATCGGCGCCGTTAAGCAGTGCACCAAAGCGGCGACCGGCTGCGGGGGCTGCAGCGCGCTGGTGAAGCAGGTGATGGAGTTCCAGCTTGCCGAGCAGGGCGTGGAGGTGAAAAAGGACATCTGCGAACACTTCCCGTACTCGCGCCAGGAGATTTACCATCTGGTGCGCGTCAACCATATCCGCACCTTTGACCAGCTCATCAGCCGCTACGGTCAGGGGCACGGGTGCGAAATATGTAAGCCGCTGGTGGGGTCAGTGCTGGCCTCCTGCTGGAACGAATACCTGCTGAAGCCGGCGCATCTGCCATTGCAGGACACCAACGACCGCTACTTCGCCAATATTCAGAAGGACGGGACGTATTCCATCGTGCCTCGCATGCCCGCAGGAGAAGTGACCGCCGACGGGCTGATCGCCATCGGCCAGATTGCGAAACGCTACGGTCTGTACAGCAAAATCACCGGCGGGCAGCGTATCGACCTGTTTGGCGCCACCCTGGAACAGCTGCCTGAGATCTGGCAGGCGCTGGTGGAGGCCGGGTTTGAAACCGGGCACGCTTACGGGAAATCCCTGCGCACGGTGAAATCCTGCGTCGGGTCGACCTGGTGCCGCTACGGCGTGCAGGATTCCACTGGTCTCGCGGTCAGGCTGGAGCACCGCTACAAGGGCCTGCGTGCCCCGCACAAAATCAAAATGGCCGTTTCCGGCTGCACCCGCGAGTGCGCGGAGGCGCAGAGCAAGGACGTGGGGGTGATTGCCACGGACAAAGGCTGGAACCTCTATCTGTGCGGCAACGGCGGGATGAAGCCTCGCCATGCGGATCTCTTCGCGAGCGATCTGGATGACGAAACGCTGATCCGCACCGTCGACCGTTTCCTGATGTTCTACATCCGCACGGCGGATCGTCTGCAGCGCACCAGCACCTGGATGGACAACCTGGAGGGCGGCCTCGACTATCTGCGTGAGGTGATCCTCAACGACAGTCTCGGCATCGCCCACGAGCTGGAGCAGGAGATGGCCCGGGTAGTCGAGACGTACCAGTGCGAATGGCAAACCACGCTCAACGATCCTGACCGCCTGGCGCTGTTCCGCACCGCGGTGAACGTCGCGCCGTCGGACGAACGCAAGCGCTGGCAGGAAATCTGCGGCATTGACGATATCCCGGAGCAGGCGGGCATTGGCGCGCGTCTTGGCCGTAAACCGATCGCGCTGTTCCGCTTTGGTCAAACTGTTTATGCCCTGGACGACCTGGAGCCGGGCAGCCGCGCGAACGTGCTGTCACGCGGCATCCTCGGCGATGCGGCGGGTGAACCGGTGGTTATTTCTCCGCTCTACAAGCAGCGCATTCGCTTGCGCGACGGCTGTCAGGTGGAGAACGGCGAACCCGCGGTGCGCGCCTGGCCGGTCAAAATTGAAAATGGCAAGGTGTGGGTCGGCAACGAAGAGCTGGTGATGCGCGCGGAGGCCTCATGACGGAAACCAGGACAACGTGCCCCTACTGCGGGGTCGGCTGCGGCGTGATCGCCAGCGTGAAGGATGGAGCGGTCAGCGTTCGGGGGGACGACACCCACCCTGCAAACTTTGGCCGCCTGTGCGTGAAAGGATCGGCCCTGGGGGAGACGACGGGCTTGCAGGGGAGATTGCTGTACCCCGTTGTCGATGGACTTGAGGTGGACTGGTCCCAGGCGCTGAACGCGGCGGGCGAGCGACTGCGGGAGATCATCGACACATGGGGGCCACGGGCGGTGGCGTTTTACGCCTCCGGCCAGCTGTTAACCGAGGACTACTATGCCGCCAACAAGCTGATGAAAGGGTTTATCGGCGCGGCGAACATCGATACCAACTCCCGGCTCTGCATGTCCTCGGCGGTGGTGGGCTACAGGCGCGCCTTTGGCGAAGACGTGGTGCCGTGCAGCTACGAGGATGTGGAAAACAGCGATCTGGTGGTGCTGGCTGGCTCGAACGCGGCCTGGACGCATCCGGTGCTCTATCAGCGTCTGGTGCAGGCAAAGCACATCAATCCACAGATGAAGGTGGTGGTGATTGACCCGCGTAAAACCGCTACCTGCGATATTGCCGACCTGCATCTGGCGCTTAAACCCGGCAGCGATGCCGGGCTGTTTGTGGGGTTGCTCAATCTGATCCAGGGCACCGATGAGTGGCCGATTGACCGCGTGGCGGCGTTTTGCGACCTTCCGGCAGAGGATATTGGTACCTTTTACGACTGGTTTGTTACCGTGCCTCGCGCCATTACGCTCTACACCATGGGGATTAACCAGTCCTCCAGCGGCAGCGACAAGTGCAGCGCCATCATTAACGTGCATCTTGCCAGCGGGAAGTTCAATCGTCCGGGCTGCGGCCCGTTTTCGCTGACCGGACAGCCAAACGCCATGGGCGGCCGGGAAGTGGGCGGGCTGGCGAACCAGCTGGCGGCGCATATGAGCTTCGAGCCGGACGATCTTTCGCGGGTGGCGCGTTTCTGGGGAACGGAACGGCTGGCGCAGACGCCGGGGCTGATGGCGGTGGAACTGTTTGACGCCATCGCCCGCGGCGAGGTGAAGGCGGTGTGGATCATGGGCACCAATCCTGCCGTATCGCTGCCGGACAGCCACGCGGTGTGTCAGGCGCTGGCGGCCTGTCCGCTGGTGATTGTCTCTGAGGTGATGAAAGATACCGACACCAGCCGGTTCGCCCATATCCGTTTTCCGGCGCTGGGCTGGGGGGAGAAGGACGGCACGGTGACCAATTCCGAGCGGCGCATTTCGCGCCAGCGCGCGTTTCTGCCCGCGCCGGGTGAGGCGAAGCCGGACTGGTGGATCGTGGCTCAGATTGCAAAACGGCTGGGCTACGGCGAGGCCTTTGCCTGGCAACATCCGCAGGAGATTTTTTGCGAACATGCGGCGCTGACGGCGTTTGAAAATGACGGCGCGCGGGCGTTGAACCTTCAGGAACTGGCGGGGTTAACCCGTGAAGCGTGGGAGACGCTTGAGCCGTACCAGTGGCCGACGGGGAATTTACCGCGCCGAAACGTAGTGCCTGTCGATCCGCTGCCGCACGGCGCGACGGCTACCGCGCTATACCCGGCGATCCTCAACACTGGCCGTATCCGCGACCAGTGGCACACCATGACCCGTACGGGATACGTGCCCCGGCTGATGCAGCATATCGCGGAGCCGTTTGTTGAGGTCTGCGCCGCAGACGCCATTCGGTTTTCACTGTGCGACGGCCAGCTGGCGCGGATCGGCTCGCCGCGCGGCGTGATGGTGGCCAGAGTACGAATTAACGACGGAATACGGGAAGGCGAAGCGTTTGCCCCGATGCACTGGAACGCTGAGTTTGCCCGCCAGGGAAAGGTTAACGCGCTGGTGGAAGGGCGCATCGATCCGGCTTCCGGGCAGCCGGAGAGTAAGCAAACCGCCGTCAGAATCATGCCCTGGCAGCCCGCCTGGCAGGGGGAGCTCTATGCCCGGGAATGGCCGGAAATCCCCTCTTCGGTTCACTGGTGGCGTAAAGCCTCGCGAATGACGATAGCGGGTGATAAGCCGCTGCTGTCGTGGGTCATGGACTATGCCAGCGGCCGGGGCTGGCAGCTGCAGGTTGCGCAAACCGGGGAACGCAGCAGCGTGCTGGCCTGGCATAACGGCCATCTGATGCTGGGTTTCTGGGAAGGCACCGCCTTGCCCGATCTGGCGCACCCGGTGATAGAAGCCGCTTTTCAGTCACCGCCCTCGACACCCGCTGAGCGCCATGCGCTGCTGAACGGGCAGGGCGTGGGGAAGGTTACAGATCCGGGGCGCATCATCTGCAGCTGTTTCAGCGTTGGAGAAAACGCGATACGGGAGGCGATTGCCGGAGGCTGCGGTTCCGTTACCGCGCTGGGGGCGACGCTACGGTGCGGCACGAACTGCGGTTCGTGCGTGCCTGAGCTCAAAACAATGTTTCAGGAAATTCCGGAAAATTCCCCGTAAAGCTGCAAAGAGGGAGAAATCACGTTAAGGTACTTGGTGTTCTTACGTAAGCACCGGGTAATTCTTACGACATTGATGACTGTTTCTCCCCCTTTCCGAACGCTGGTTTTACTCTCCCTTGTTACTGCCGGAGCCGTTCACGGTGCGTCGAATTCCTTTATCCAGCAGGCACAAAATCCCTTTGATAATAACGGGGATAATCTCCCCGATCTCGGTATGGCAGCCCCCACCGGGGAGGGGGAAAAGCATCTCGCCGAAATGGCGAAAGCCTTTGGTGAAGCCAGTATGACCGACAACGGCCTGACTACGGGCGAGCAGGCGCGGCAGTTTGCCTTTGGTCAGGTGCGCGACGCGGTGAGCGGCGAGGTGAACCAGCAGATTGAATCCTGGCTGTCGCCCTGGGGGAATGCCAGCGTCAATTTGCTGGTGGATAACGACGGGAAATTCAACGGCAGCAGCGGGAGCTGGTTTATCCCCTGGAACGATAACAACCGTTACCTGAGCTGGAGCCAGCTCGGCCTGACGCAGCAGACGGATGGCCTGGTCAGTAACGCCGGAATCGGCCAGCGCTGGGTGGCAGGAAAATGGCTGCTGGGCTACAACACCTTTTACGACAACCTGCTGGATGAGAACCTGCAGCGTGCCGGGCTGGGTGCGGAGGTATGGGGAGAAAATCTGCGCCTGTCGGCTAACTATTATCAGCCTTTTGCCGGCTGGCGCGACAGCTCTGACGTCCAGGAGCAGCGCATGGCGCGGGGATATGACGTGACCGCCAAAGCCTGGCTGCCGTGGTTTCATCACCTGAACACCAGCGTCAGCTTTGAGCAATATTTTGGCGACAACGTTGACCTCTTCAACAGCGGAACCGGGTATCACAACCCGGTGGCGGTCAATCTCGGGCTTAACTATACCCCCGTGCCGCTGGTGACGCTGACCGCCGGGCATAAGCAGGGCGAAAGCGGAGAGAGCCAGAATAACCTCGGGCTGAAGCTCAACTATCGCTTCGGTGTGCCGCTGGTTAAGCAGCTCTCCGCCGGAGAGGTTGCGGCCACGCGATCCCTGCGCGGAAGCCGGTATGACTCGCCGGAGCGTAACAGCCTGCCGGTGATGGAGTTCCGCCAGCGTAAAACGCTCTCCGTCTGGCTGGCAACCCCGCCGTGGGATCTCAAAGGGGGCGAAACCGTCATGCTGAAGCTGCAGGTTCGCAGCACTCACGGAATTCGTCAGATCCACTGGCAGGGTGATACCCAGGCATTGAGCCTGACGTCCCCGGGGAAAAGTGACAGCACCGACGGCTGGAGCGTGATCATGCCTGCCTGGAATGACGCTGAAGGGGCGACAAACCGCTGGCATCTCTCGGCGGTGGTGGAAGATGCGAAGGGCCAGCGCGTCTCATCCAATGAGATCACGCTCGCTGTGGTGCAGCCGCTGGTCGCATTACCTGACGACGACCCGCGCTGGAAGCTGCTGCCGGATGAGTAATGCTTAAAAAATACGTTCCTGATGGACCCACACCGCGGCTTCAACGCGGGATTTTAGCTTCATTTTCTTGAGCATATGCTTCACGTGCACTTTAACCGTGCTTTCGGTGATATCCAGGCGGCGGGCAATCATTTTGTTCGGCAGGCCCTGGGCAATCAGCTTCAGAATATCGCGTTCGCGCGGCGTTAACTGGCTGACGTCGCGGTCAGAGGTGGCGCGGTTCGCCCGCAGGCTGGCGGCCAGCACCGGCGTCAGGGCCTCGCTCAGCACCATCTCGCCTGCGGCGGCCTGCTGCAGCGCCTTGAGCAGGTCTTCCGGCTCCATATCCTTCAGCAGATAGCCATCCGCGCCGCGCTTCAGCGCCGTGACCACATCCTCTTCGTGGTTGGAGACGCTAAAGACCACCACGCGACCGGAAAGGGATTTCTCGCGCAACTTGTCGAGGGTTTCCAGACCGTTCATGCCGGGCATGTTGAGATCGAGCAGGATCAGATCCGGATCGAGGGATTCGGCCAGCTCAATACCCTGTTCACCGTTGCTGGCTTCGCCCACCACGGTAATGTCGGGTGCCATGCTGACCAGCTGTTTTACGCCAGTACGCAGCATCGGATGGTCGTCGATCAACAGGATGGATGCCGGTTCCTGATTAGTCATGGGTTTCTCCTTGAGCAGTTGTAAGCGGTTTTTCGGGAATAAAGGTGACCACAACTTCCGTGCCACCCGTCTCTCTCCGTCGAACCTGGCAATCACCGCGCAGGCTTTGGGCGCGGTCTCGCATAATAATTAAACCATAGTGGTTAGTGCGTTCGGCATTTTCCGGCACGCCGCGACCGTTGTCGTGAACCGTCAGCCTGACCTGATTAGCGTGCTGGCTGACGGTAACCGTAACCGCTGTCGCTTCAGCGTGTTTGAGCACGTTGCTCAGCGCTTCGCGGGCGATCTGCAGCAGATGAATCGCCTGATGGGAAGGGACAAACCGCGGCGGCAGCTGATAATCCAGCTTCACCGGGAACCCCAGTCGGGCGCTAAATTCGTGACAGCTGGATTCCAGCGCCGGGCGCAGGCCCGGCTCGGTCAGCTGCAGGCGGAAGGTGGTCAGCAGCTCGCGCAGCTGTACCCAGGAGGTGTTCAGCTCGTTGCGGATCTGGCTCAGCAGCTGTTTGTTGCTTTCCGGCATTTCCGCGTCCTGCATCTGCAGGCAGCTCACCTGCATTTTCATACAGGAGAGCGACTGGGCGATAGAGTCGTGGAGCTCGCGGGCGATGGTCGCGCGCTCTTCCATGACGATCAGCTGCTGCTGTTTTTCCTGGTGCCTGTCGAGCGCCAGCGTGGCCGTTAGCTGTTCAACCAGGGTGTCCACCAGCTGCTGCTGGTCGTGGCTCAGATGACGTCCGGCTGGCAGGGTGGCCAGCAGAATACCGTACTGGGTGTGGCTGTCCGTCAGCCGCCACTTCAAGGTAGTGCCGCCAGAAGCCTGCAGCGGCAGGCCGCGCGGGCACAGGTGGCAGCCTTTATCATCGCAGGACATGTCGGACTGACAGGTAAACTCCTGATGATTATCTTCATCTTCCACATCGTAAACCCGCAGCTCCAGGTCATGCAGCAGGGTCAGATTTTGCAGGCCGTTCAGCACCGGCGAAAGGCGTTCGCATAGCGGCACTTGCATGTGCAGCCGACGGTTGGCTTGCCACAGGAAGGAGAGGATCTCATTTTTCTGCTCCAGCCCGGCGGTTTTTTCCTGCACGCGCTGCTCCAGCACCGCGTAGCTTTCGGAGAGCTCCGCCGACATGGTGTTCAGCGCCTGGCCGAGCATGGCCATCTCGTTGCGGCCGCTGATGTGCGTGCGCTGGGTAAAATCTCTGTTCGTTACGGCGCGCGCCATCGCCAGCAGCTGTTTCCAGGGATTCAGCAGCCGCGCCCGGAGCCAGATAATGGTGAAGATCAGCAGCAGGCCCATAAACAGCGCCATGGCACGGTGTACCATTACCACCCGGTCGATGCGTAATTCGGTGGTTTGGTCGAAAGAGGAGACCAGCGCGTCAATGCGGGAGACGAAACCCGCTACGTCCTGCGCAACGGTTTCGGTGCTGCGCGCCTGTTTCAGACCGGGTTCCAGCTGGGTGTGCCAGTAGCCCTGCAGGGCTTTAAGCTGGGACTGCTGGCCGGCGCGGATGGCGGCGTTTTCCAGTTCGGGGCTGAAGGCCGTGCGCTCCATTTCATCAATTAAGGGCCGATCGTCCTGCGTCAGGGGGACCGACGCCAGCAGACGATAACTCTGCATGCGTAGAGAACCTGCCTCGTTGATGGCATGTGCATTACCCTGTACCCCTTGTACCAGCCAGCCGGAAATCGCCATGCCGGCCACGCCAAGGGCGGTAGACAGCAAAACAATCAGGGCTAGCTGATTGACGAGAGTCAGCGGTGATAAACATCTTTTTAACATAGAGTTGCCGGGCTCCTAACGTGGCCTGCTTGCAGGAATGGCGCTATTCTGGTGCATACCCTGGAGTATACCCATACCAATAAAGGATTACCCCTAAATTGCCAACGGAGTATAGGTGAAGAAGCGGTGGTAGCAAGGAACCTTCAGTGCAGTGAAAAACCACGTCTTTTTTACCGAATTATCCTACTCACTAAGGATAACCCCTTTTTTTGCGCCGCAAATCCCCGCACTTTTCCTTTGATTTATATCAACTTACCGCCGCCCTAAAACCCTAATGTTTGCAGCATCATTCGAGAATCAGAGGTGTCTATGAGTCACTCATCCGCTCCCGAAAGGGAAAATGGTGCCGTTATTACAGAATGGCGTCCAGAGGATCCGGCGTTCTGGCAACAGCGCGGCCATCGTGTAGCAAGCCGGAATCTGTGGATTTCCGTTCCGTGTCTGCTTTTAGCGTTTTGCGTATGGATGTTGTTTAGCGCGGTCGCGGTAAACCTGCCGAAAGTAGGGTTTACGTTCACGACCGATCAGCTGTTTATGCTTACCGCATTGCCGTCGCTGTCTGGCGCGCTGCTGCGTGTCCCTTACGCGTTTATGGTCCCGGTATTCGGTGGCCGTCGCTGGACGGCGTTCAGTACGGGCATCATGATCGTCCCTTGCGTGTGGCTAGGCTTCGCGGTGCAGGATACCTCCACGCCGTTCAGCGTGTTCGTGATTATCTCCCTGCTGTGCGGTTTCGCCGGCGCTAACTTCGCCTCCAGCATGGCGAACATCAGCTTCTTCTTCCCGAAAGCGAAGCAGGGCGGCGCGCTGGGTATTAACGGCGGTCTGGGCAACATGGGCGTAAGCGTGATGCAGCTGATTGCGCCGCTGGCGATCTCTGTTTCTATTTTTGCCGCCTTCGGTGGCGGCGGCGTTGAGCAGGCGGATGGTTCTTCCCTCTACCTGCAGAACGCGGCCTGGATTTGGGTCCCGTTCCTGGTGGTCTTCACCCTCGCTGCGTGGTTCTTTATGAACGATCTGAGCGCGTCGAAAGCATCCCTGAGCGAGCAGCTTCCGGTGCTGAAGCGTGGACACCTGTGGGTGATGGCGCTGCTGTATCTGGCTACCTTCGGTTCGTTTATCGGCTTCTCAGCGGGCTTTGCCATGCTGTCGAAAACCCAGTTCCCGGACGTGCAGATCCTGCAATTCGCCTTCTTCGGTCCGTTCATTGGCGCACTGGCGCGTTCGCTGGGCGGCATGATCTCCGACCGTCTGGGCGGGACTCGCGTTACGCTGGTGAACTTTATTGTGATGGCAGTCTTCTGCGCGCTGCTGTTCCTGACGCTGCCTTCTGACGGGCAGGGCGGTAACTTCTTTGCCTTCTTCGGCGTGTTTATGGTGCTGTTCCTGACGGCCGGGTTGGGGAGTGCTTCCACCTTCCAGATGATCTCCGTGATCTTCCGCAAGCTGACGATGGATCGCGTGAAAGCGCAGGGCGGAAGCGAAGAGCAGGCCATGCGTGAAGCGGCGACGGATACGGCTGCGGCCCTGGGCTTTATCTCGGCTATTGGCGCAATTGGCGGCTTCTTTATTCCGAAAGCGTTCGGCATCTCGCTTGACCTGACCGGCTCTCCGGCTGGCGCCATGAAAGTCTTCCTCGTCTTCTATATCGCCTGCGTCGTGATTACGTGGCTGGTATATGGCCGTAATACCAAGAAAAACAAGTAAGTGTGATTATCCGTTAACGCGGCCTTCGGGCCGCGTTTTTTTTCGACTGAATAATAGTTACAACATACTGAAAGCTTTTACCGCAGTCATCTGCGGGTAACACTGTGATCGCCATCGCTTTGCAGGTATGTCTACCCCTTAATACCTGAGATGTTAAATTTTGCCGGGGTTATTGTACGACGAATAATAAATATCTTTATAAATCATTTATTTATTCGTTTTAAAAATATACCGCTTTGGTGGTATTTGGTCTAACCCCTCCTTTTACAGACCCTCTTCGTCTTGATCGTTATCAATTCTCCTCCTCTTTCAGGGCGTTACCTTCGCTGCAAATCAGCAATGTCGATTTAGAGAGCCACAGGCTCCATACAGGAGATACCCGATGAGCAAATTTTTGGACCGGTTTCGCTACTTCAAACAGAAGGGTGAAACTTTTGCCGATGGGCACGGCCAGGTTCTGGATACCAACCGGGACTGGGAAGACGGTTACCGCCAGCGCTGGCAGCATGACAAAGTCGTCCGTTCTACCCACGGCGTAAACTGCACTGGCTCATGTAGCTGGAAGATTTTCGTTAAAAACGGTCTGGTGACCTGGGAAATGCAGCAGACCGACTATCCGCGCACCCGTCCGGATATGCCGAACCATGAACCGCGCGGCTGCCCGCGCGGGGCCAGCTACTCCTGGTATCTCTACAGCGCCAACCGTCTGAAATATCCGCTGATGCGCAAACGCCTGATGAAAATGTGGCGTGAAGCGAAAGTGCAGCACAGCGATCCGGTTGATGCGTGGGCCTCTATCATTGAAGATGCCGACAAAGCGAAAAGCTTCAAGCAGGCGCGCGGTCGCGGTGGTTTCGTTCGTTCTTCCTGGAAAGAGGTGAACGAGTTGATTGCCGCCTCCAACGTCTATACCGTGAAGACCTACGGTCCTGACCGCGTGGCGGGCTTCTCGCCAATCCCGGCGATGTCGATGGTCTCTTACGCTTCCGGCGCGCGCTACCTGTCGCTTATCGGCGGGACCTGCCTGAGCTTCTACGACTGGTACTGTGACCTGCCGCCTGCCTCTCCGCAGACCTGGGGTGAGCAGACCGACGTACCGGAATCCGCCGACTGGTACAACTCCAGCTACATCATCGCCTGGGGCTCTAACGTGCCGCAGACCCGTACCCCGGACGCGCACTTCTTTACCGAAGTCCGCTACAAAGGGACCAAAACCGTTGCGGTCACCCCGGACTACGCGGAAATCGCCAAGCTGTGCGACCTGTGGCTGGCACCTAAACAGGGTACCGATGCCGCGATGGCGATGGCGATGGGCCACGTCATGCTGCGCGAATTCCACCTCGACAAACCGAGCCAGTATTTCACCGACTACGTGCGTCGCTACACCGACATGCCGATGCTGGTGATGCTGGAAGAGCGTGAGGGCTACTATGCCGCGGGCCGCACGCTGCGCGCCGCCGATCTGGTGGACGCGCTGGGCCAGGAAAACAACCCTGAGTGGAAAACCGTTGCCTATAACAGCAACGGTGAGCTGGTGGCGCCAAACGGCTCTATCGGCTTCCGCTGGGGCGAGAAGGGCAAGTGGAACCTTGAGCAGCGCAACAGCACCACCGGTGAAGAGACGGAGCTGCGCCTCAGCATGTTGGGCAGCCAGGACGAGATCGCCGAGGTTGGCTTCCCGTACTTTGGCGGTGAAGGTTCCGAGCACTTCAACAAGGTTGAACTGAAAAACGTGCTGATGCACAAGCTGCCGGTTAAGCGCCTGCAGCTGGCCGACGGTTCTACCGCGCTGGTCACCACCGTCTATGACCTGACCATGGCGAACTACGGCCTGGAGCGCGGTCTGAACGACGAAAACTGCGCAACCAGCTATGACGACGTGAAGGCCTACACCCCGGCCTGGGCGGAGCAGATCACCGGCGTACCGCGCGCGCAGATCGTTCGTATCGCCCGCGAGTTTGCTGAAAACGCCGACAAGACCCACGGTCGCTCGATGATCATCGTGGGTGCCGGTCTGAACCACTGGTATCACCTCGATATGAACTATCGCGGCCTGATCAACATGCTGATCTTCTGCGGCTGCGTCGGTCAGAGCGGCGGCGGCTGGGCGCACTACGTGGGCCAGGAAAAACTGCGTCCGCAGACCGGCTGGCAGCCGCTGGCGTTTGCCCTCGACTGGCAGCGTCCGGCACGTCACATGAACAGCACCTCCTACTTCTATAACCACTCCAGCCAGTGGCGCTACGAGACGGTTACTGCGCAGGAACTGCTGTCGCCGATGGCGGATAAATCCCGCTACAGCGGCCACCTGATTGATTTCAACGTGCGCGCTGAACGCATGGGCTGGCTGCCGTCTGCGCCGCAGCTGGGCACTAACCCGCTGCGCATTGCACAAGAGGCGAAGCAAGCGGGCATGTCACCGGTGGATTACACCGTCAAATCCCTGAAGGAAGGCTCCATCCGCTTCGCGGCAGAACAGCCTGAGAACGGCAAAAACCATCCGCGCAACCTGTTCATCTGGCGCTCCAACCTGCTGGGCTCGTCCGGTAAAGGTCACGAGTACATGCTGAAATACCTGCTGGGCACCGAGAACGGTATTCAGGGTAAAGACCTCGGCAAGCAGGGCGGCGTGAAGCCAGAAGAAGTGGAGTGGAAAGACAACGGTCTGGACGGCAAGCTGGATCTGGTGGTGACGCTGGACTTCCGTCTGTCCAGCACCTGCCTGTACTCCGATATCGTGCTGCCAACCGCCACCTGGTACGAAAAAGACGACATGAATACCTCGGACATGCATCCGTTTATTCATCCGCTGTCTGCCGCCGTTGACCCGGCGTGGGAATCGAAAAGCGACTGGGATATCTACAAAGACATCGCGAAGAAATTCTCCGAAGTCTGCGTAGGTCACCTGGGCAAAGAGACCGACGTGGTGACGCTGCCAATCCAGCACGACTCCGCTGCCGAACTGGCGCAGCCGCTTGACGTGAAGGACTGGAAAAAAGGCGAATGCGACCTGATTCCGGGCGTGACCGCGCCGCACATCATTCCGGTTGAACGTGATTACCCGGCAACCTACGAGCGCTTTACCTCCATCGGCCCGCTGATGGAGAAAATCGGTAACGGCGGCAAAGGCATCGCCTGGAACACCCAGAGCGAAATGGACCTGCTGCGCAAGCTCAATTACACCAAAGCAGACGGCCCGGCCAAAGGCCAGCCAATGCTCAACACGGCAATTGATGCGGCGGAGATGATCCTGACCCTGGCACCGGAAACCAACGGCCACGTGGCGGTGAAAGCGTGGGCGGCCCTGAGTGAATTTACCGGTCGCGACCACACGCATCTGGCGAAGAATAAAGAGGAAGAGAAAATCCGCTTCCGCGATATCCAGGCCCAGCCGCGCAAGATTATCTCCAGCCCGACCTGGTCTGGTCTGGAAGATGAGCATGTGTCCTATAACGCTGGTTATACCAACGTTCACGAGCTGATCCCATGGCGCACGCTTTCCGGTCGTCAGTCACTGTATCAGGACCACCAGTGGATGCGCGACTTCGGTGAAAGCCTGCTGGTGTACCGTCCGCCAATCGACACCCGCTCCGTAACCGCAGTTATGGGCGCGAAATCGAACGGTAACCCTGAGAAGGCGCTGAACTTCCTGACGCCGCACCAGAAGTGGGGTATCCACTCCACCTACAGCGACAACCTGCTGATGCTGACCCTGTCGCGCGGTGGTCCGATTGTCTGGATGAGCGAAGCGGACGCCAAAGACTTAGGTATCGAAGATAACGACTGGATTGAAGTGTTCAACAGCAACGGCGCCCTGACGGCGCGTGCGGTGGTGAGCCAGCGCGTACCGGCCGGGATGACCATGATGTACCACGCGCAGGAACGTATCGTGAACCTGCCGGGTTCAGAGATCACCGAGCAGCGCGGCGGTATTCACAACTCCGTGACCCGTATTACGCCGAAGCCGACCCACATGATCGGTGGCTATGCGCAGCTGGCCTACGGCTTTAACTACTACGGCACCGTAGGATCGAACCGCGATGAGTTCGTGGTGGTACGTAAGATGAAGAATATTAACTGGTTAGACGGCGAAGGTAATGACCAGGTACAGGAGAGCGTAAAATGAAAATTCGTTCACAAGTCGGCATGGTGCTGAATCTGGATAAGTGCATCGGCTGCCACACCTGTTCAGTGACCTGTAAAAACGTCTGGACCAGCCGCGAAGGTATGGAGTACGCCTGGTTCAACAACGTGGAAAGTAAGCCGGGCACCGGCTTCCCGACCGACTGGGAAAACCAGGAGAAGTGGAAGGGCGGCTGGATCCGCAAAATCAACGGCAAGCTGCAGCCGCGCATGGGTAACCGCGCAATGCTGCTGGGTAAAATCTTCGCTAACCCGCACCTGCCGGGCATTGAGGACTATTACGAGCCGTTTGATTACGACTACCAGAACCTGCACAACGCGCCGGAAAGCAAACACCAGCCGATCGCCCGTCCTCGCTCGCTGATCACCGGTCAGCGCATGGACAAAATTACCAGCGGTCCAAACTGGGAAGAAATTCTGGGCGGCGAGTTCGAAAAGCGCGCCAAAGACCAGAACTTCGAGAACATGCAGAAGGCGATGTACGGCCAGTTCGAAAACACCTTCATGATGTATCTGCCGCGCCTGTGCGAACACTGCCTGAACCCGGCGTGCGTCGCGACCTGCCCGAGCGGTGCCATCTACAAGCGTGAAGAAGACGGCATCGTACTGATCGACCAGGACAAGTGCCGCGGCTGGCGCATGTGCATCACCGGCTGCCCGTACAAAAAAATCTACTTCAACTGGAAGAGCGGTAAGTCTGAGAAGTGCATCTTCTGCTACCCGCGTATCGAAGCCGGTATGCCGACCGTCTGCTCCGAGAGCTGCGTAGGTCGTATTCGTTACCTCGGCGTGCTGCTGTACGACGCGGACGCGATTGAGAATGCCGCAAGCACCGAGAATGAGAAAGATCTCTATCAGCGTCAACTGGACGTATTCCTCGATCCGAACGATCCGAAGGTGATTGAGCAGGCGCTGAAAGACGGCATTCCGCAGAGCGTCATCGACGCCGCGCAGCAGTCTCCGGTGTACAAAATGGCTATGGACTGGAAGCTGGCCCTGCCGCTGCACCCGGAATACCGCACCCTGCCGATGGTCTGGTACGTGCCGCCGCTGTCTCCGATTCAGTCTGCGGCTGACGCGGGCGAGCTGGGCAGCAACGGCATTCTGCCTGACGTGGAAAGCCTGCGTATCCCGGTTCAGTACCTGGCCAACCTGCTGACCGCCGGTGATACCCAACCGGTACTGCTGGCGCTGAAACGTATGCTGGCGATGCGCCACTTCAAACGTGCGGAAACCGTTGACGGCGTGAACGATACCCGCGCGCTGGAAGAGGTCGGCCTGACCGAAGCGCAGGCGCAGGAGATGTACCGCTATCTGGCAATCGCTAACTACGAAGATCGTTTCGTGGTGCCAAGCAGCCACCGCGAGCTGGCCCGCGAGGCCTTCCCGGAGAAAAGCGGGTGTGGCTTTACCTTTGGCGACGGTTGCCACGGGTCAGACAGTAAATTCAACCTGTTCAACAGCCGCCGCATCGACGCCATGGATGTGACCAGCAAAACGGAGCCGCACCAATGATTGAACTCATCATTGTTTCGCGTCTGCTCGAGTACCCGGATGCTGCGCTTGCGCAGCATCAACAGGAACTCTTTGATGCACTCGCGTCATCTGAAAACCTGGATAAAGAGGATGCCCAGCGGCTTGGCGTTTTCCTCCGCGATCTGCTGGCACGCGATCTGCTCGACGCGCAGGCGGACTACAGCCAGCTGTTTGACCGCGGGCGCGCGACGTCGCTGCTGCTGTTTGAACACGTTCACGGGGAATCCCGCGACCGCGGTCAGGCGATGGTGGACCTGATGGCTCAGTACGAGCAGCACGGCCTGCAGCTCGACAGCCGCGAGCTGCCGGACCACCTGCCGCTGTACCTGGAGTATCTGGCGCAGCTGCCGAAAGAAGAGGCGCTGGGCGGTCTGCAGGATATCGCCCCGATTCTTGCGCTGCTCGGCGCGCGTCTTCAGCAGCGCGAGAGCCGCTATGCGGTGCTGTTCGATCTGCTGGTGAAGCTGGCTAATGCCTCGGTCGACAGCGAAAAAGTGGCAGAGAAAATCGCGGACGAAGCCCGGGACGATACCCCGCAAGCGCTGGATGCGGTCTGGGAAGAAGAGCAGGTGAAATTCTTTGCTGACCAGAACTGCGGCGAGTCTGAAATCTCCGCTCACCAGCGTCGTTTTGCCGGCGCGGTTGCCCCGCAATATTTGAATATCTCTAACGGAGGACGGCACTAATGCACTTCCTGAATATGTTCTTCTTTGACATTTACCCGTATATCGCGGGCACCGTGTTCCTGGTGGGAAGCTGGCTGCGCTATGACTACGGCCAGTACACCTGGCGTGCTGCCTCCAGCCAGATGCTGGACCGCAAAGGGATGCACGTCGCGTCTAACCTGTTCCACATCGGTATTTTGGGGATTTTTGCCGGTCACTTCCTTGGGATGCTGACGCCGCACTGGATGTACGAAGCATGGCTGCCGATTGAAGTGAAGCAGAAGATGGCGATGATCGCTGGTGGTGCCTGCGGCGTGATGACCCTGGTGGGTGGCCTGCTGCTGCTGAAACGTCGTCTGTTCAGCCCGCGCGTGCGTGCAACCACCACTGCAGCGGATATCCTGATCCTCTCCCTGCTGATGGTACAGTGCGCGCTGGGTCTGCTGACTATTCCATTCTCTGCGCAGCATATGGACGGCAGTGAAATGATGAAGCTGGTGGGGTGGGCGCAGTCCGTCGTGACCTTCCACGGCGGAGCGTCTGAGCACCTGGAGGGCGTGGCGTTTATCTTCCGAGTTCACCTGGTGCTGGGGATGACGCTGTTTGTGCTGTTCCCGTTCTCCCGTCTGGTGCATATCTGGAGCGCGCCGGTGGAGTACCTGACGCGCAAATACCAGATTGTGCGTGCCCGTCGCTAATTCAGCGTCTTGAAACCAACCCCGCATTCGCGGGGTTTTTTTTCGCCCCAGCCCAGGTTGTTGCCCGCTGCAGCAAACAGGATCAACGCGCCGCCCGCCAGCTGCGTCAGGTTCAGCGAGTGTCCGAACACCAGGTTATCGACAACGATCGCCACCACCGGATAGATAAACGACAGGGAGCCGGTAATGGGGGTAGGTAGCTTCTGAATCGCGCTGTAGAGCAGCTGGTACATAATGCCGGTATGGACGATGCCGAGCGTCAGCAGGATCGGCCAGGGAAAATCACCGGAAAATGACGGCCGGCTGGCAAACGGCAGAAGCATCACGACGCCCGTCAGCACCTGAATAAAGGCAATATGCTGCGGTGCGATTGTTTTCAGTTTGCGCGCAATGATTGCCGTCAGCGCGTAGAAGAAGGCCGCGGCCATTGCCAGACCGATTCCGGCGAGCCATTCACTGCCATGCGCGCCGGCGAGCTCGCTGGAGAGCAGTATCACCACGCCGCCGAAGGCGAGGAACAGCCAGCCCCATTTCACCACGCTGACGCGCTCGCCTAAAAACATCCCCATCAGGACCAGCATAAACGGCTGGGTGTTATAGACCACGGTCGAAAGACCAATAGAGATCCGCTCATAGGCTGCGAAGAGCAGCAGCCAGTTCACCACTAATGCCACACCGCCGAGAATCGCCAGCAGCAGCGTGGTGCGGGTGAGGGGGCTAAAGGGCTTTTGACTTACCCGGATAAAAATGAAAAGCGCTATTGCCCCAATAAGGCAGCGCCAGAACACCACTTCCGTCACCGGCAGACCGCTGAGCAAAACAAACGCGCCGATAGAGCCGGAAATTAACATCGCCAGACTCATCTGCCAGACGCCTTTATGTAAATCACGCATTATTCACCTCCTGATTAATAACGCTATTGTCGGAAATCGCTGTTGGGTTTTACAGGGATGAGATAAGGTTGAAGGTGTTAACTGCATTTTTAAATTAGGTGAAACGAGTGGAATACCTTATTGATGATATCGATCGGCAAATTTTAGCCTGCCTGGTTGAGGATGCGCGCATGTCGTTGAAGGTGCTCAGCGGCCGCATTGGCCTGACCTCACCCAGCACGGCAGAGCGTCTGAAGCGGCTGGAAGAGCGCGGTGTGATTCAGGGGTATGGCGCACGTGTGAATCTCGCGGCGCTGGGGTATACGCTGCAGGCGCTGGTACGGGTGCGGCCTTTGCCGGGGCTGTTGCATAAGGTGGATAAATACATACAGGCGATGCCGGAGTGTATTGAGAGCGACAAGGTGACCGGGGAAGACTGCTTTGTGATTAGGCTGGTGGTGCGATCGATAGAACAACTGGATGCGCTGCTGGACGGGCTGGCGGAGCATGCCCAATGTAATACGTCGATTGTGAAAAGTTCGCCGGTGAAGCGTCGTTTGCCGCCAATGTAGTCGTCTGTCGCCGGGTGGCGGCTGCGCCTTACCCGGCCTACGAAGGCGGACTCGGTTCGATTTTATTCGGGTTTTTTGAAGTGATGGTGGTGGGGGAAGGATTACTCGGCGCGTTGCGCCTCGCCCTTCGGGTCGTTGCCTGCGGCAACGCTTTCTCGCTGCGCTCGAATCGAACCTTAGTCGAAGCTTCTCATCCTTCCCCTTGCGGAAATACATGATGCACGGTGCGAGCAGAATGTTAAGTGTCATTTGAAAGTGATGGTGGTGGGGGAAGGATTCGAACCTTCGAAGTCGATGACGGCAGATTTACAGTCTGCTCCCTTTGGCCGCTCGGGAACCCCACCAGGGGTAATTCAAATTTTGAGGTCGTGCTGAGAGATGGTGGTGGGGGAAGGATTCGAACCTTCGAAGTCGATGACGGCAGATTTACAGTCTGCTCCCTTTGGCCGCTCGGGAACCCCACCACGGGGTAATGCTTTTTTACTGGCCTGCTTCCTGCTGGAAGCGGGGCGCATCATATCAAATGAGACGCCCCTGTAAAGCATTCCTTTAGGGAAAAGAAGCTGTTTGCCTGCTTTTTATCCGTAAAGGCGCAAAGCTAATCAATTCATTTTCCGAAAGATTAAAGAATGATGGTTCTGTTACCGTAGACAAAGACACGCTGCGCCAGCACCTGATACAGGGCACGACTCAACACGTTCTTCTCAACGTCACGTCCGGCGCGCATCATATCTTCTGCGGTGTAGGTGTGATCCACGTGAATCACGTCCTGCATGATGATTGGACCTTCGTCCAGATTGTCATTCACGTAGTGCGCGGTTGCGCCGATGATCTTCACGCCGCGCTCGTACGCCTGGTGATAAGGCCGCGCGCCAATAAAGGCCGGCAGGAACGAGTGGTGAATGTTGATAATCTTGTTCGGGAAGCGGGCGACGAAGGAAGGCGTCAGCACGCGCATATATTTCGCCAGCACCACGTAGTCCGGGTTATGCACTTCAATGGCAGCAGCCATTAGGTTGTCGTGCTCTTCACGGGTATGGCCTTCATGGCTCACCAGCTCAAACGGAATATCAAAACGCTCAACCAGCGTGCGCAGAGTTTCGTGGTTGCCAATAACAGCGGCAATTTCTACGTCCAGGCCACCGTAATTGGCCTTCATCAACAGATCGCCCAGGCAGTGAGCTTCTTTCGTCACCAGAATCACAATGCGACGACGGCCCGCAGGATTCAGCTCACGCACGGAACCGTCCGGCAGCGCGCTGTCCAGATCGGCCAGCAGGGTGGTGTCGTTGAAAATGCCTTCCAGTTCGGTACGCATGAAGAAGCGGCCGGTACGGTGGTCAACGAACTCGTTGTTCTGCACGATATTCAGTTCATGCTTGTAGCAAATATTGGTAATTCGTGCGATCAGCCCTTTTTGATCGGGACAGATAGTGCGCAGAACTTTACGTTGTAATGATTGCATCGCCGGGAAATCCTGTTTGTATTTGCGAAGTCTGGGTTGTCAGGCGTTACTGCCCGCAACACTTTTTGAATTTTTTTCCTGAACCACAAGGGCAGGTATCGTTACGACCAAACTGTGGACGCGTACCGTCAATATAATACCATTGCCCGCTCTCCTTTAAGAACCGGGAACGCTCGATAATGGCGCCAGGCCTGGCGTTCTCGGTAAAACGGGCAACAAAGCTGACAAAGCCTTCGTCGTGGTGGCTACCGGGTGAAGATTCAAACACGGTAAGCCCAAGCCAGTGGGTGTTGGCGAACCCGGCTTCGATCTCCTGTCGGAAATCGGCGGCGTGGCAGGACGGGTGCCAGGTTTTTATCAGGTAGTCTGCGTCTTTGATCACAAAAGCAGTATACCGTGAACGCATGAGGTGTGACGGATCCGGTGCAACCTGATTGCCAGAAAGATATCGCTGGCAACATAGGCTATACTCCAGAGCGCTACCACAGGGGCAGAGTTGAGACACGATTCTCTTCCTGGAACAAAAAATAAGGGCGTAAAACGCCTCGGGTAGCACTATGTTAACTGAGCAGTTGCGTTGACGCTATGTCAGGAATCCAGGGGAAGTCAAACAGGGCTAATGAGAAAGGTTAAAATTGGACTGGCGCTGGGATCAGGTGCAGCCCGGGGATGGTCTCATATCGGCGTGATTAATGCCTTAAACAAGATGGGCGTTGACGTTGATATCGTAGCAGGATGTTCAATCGGATCGCTTGTCGGCTCCGCCTACGCGTGCGGCAAGCTTCCGGATCTCGAAACCTGGGTGCGCTCCTTCAGCTATTGGGACGTGCTGCGTCTGATGGATCTCTCCTGGCAGCGCGGTGGGCTGTTGCGCGGCGAACGCGTCTTTAACCAGTTCCGCCGGGTGATGCCTCTCGAAGACTTTACTGACTGCCGGATGCCTTTCGGCGCCGTCGCAACTAATCTCAGCACAGGCCGTGAACTCTGGCTGACCGAAGGGGATATTCACCTTGCGGTGCGTGCTTCATGCAGTATTCCTGGGCTTATGGCGCCCGTGCCCCATAACGGTTACTGGCTTGTCGATGGTGGCGTCGTGAACCCGGTTCCCATCTCTCTGACGCGCGCCATGGGGGCGGACATCGTCATCGCCGTTGATTTGCAGCACGACGCTCATCTGATGCAGCAAGACCTTATGCCGGTCAATCTGCAGAGCGAAGATGCCGACGTTGAAAAGCTTGCCTGGCATGAACGCCTGCGCGGAAGAATTGGTCGCCTGGCCGCACGACGCTCGGTTGCCGCACCGACGGCCATGGAGATCATGACCACCTCAATTCAGGTTCTTGAGAATCGCCTTAAACGTAACCGTATGGCTGGCGATCCTCCGGATATTCTTATTCAGCCTTACTGTCCGCAAATCTCTACCCTTGATTTCCATCGGGCTGAGGCCGCCATCGCAGCGGGCTCGCTAGCCGTCGAAAAGAAAATAGACGAGTTGCTGCCGTTTGTGCGAACAGCACGTTAAGCACCTTTTTTGACTACTTCAGCAAAATCTGACAGGCGATAAGGCCGATAGCATGCCACTATTTAGTAACTGTCAGCCAGGGGAGGAACCATGACGCAGCCATTGGCCGGAAAACACATTTTGATTGTTGAAGACGAGCCCGTTTTCCGATCGCTACTGGATTCGTGGTTATCCTCGCTGGGAGCAAACACTTTACTGGCTGAAGATGGTGTCGACGCGCTGGAAAAAATGACCGGTATTACGCCCGATCTGATGATTTGCGACATCGCGATGCCGCGAATGAATGGGCTGAAACTGGTTGAACATCTGCGCAACGAGGGTGACCAGATGCCCATTCTGGTGATCTCCGCGACAGAAAATATGGCGGATATTGCCAAAGCATTACGTCTTGGCGTTCAGGATATTTTGCTGAAACCCGTCAAAGATCTGAACCGGTTACGTGAGACGGTATTAGCGTGCCTTTATCCAAATATGTTTAATTCCCGCGTTGAGGAAGAGGAACGCCTTTTTCAGGACTGGGACGCGCTGGTGAGTAATCCGCCAGCGGCGGCGAAATTGTTGCAAGAACTTCAGCCTCCCGTTCAGCAAACTATTTCCCACTGCCGCGTAAACTATCGCCAGCTGGTGGCGGCCGATCAGCCTGGGCTGGTGCTGGATATTGCACCTCTGTCTGATTCCGACCTCGCATTTTATTCTCTGGACGTAACCCGTGCAGGGGATAATGGCGTATTAGCTGCATTGTTACTTCGCGCGCTCTTTAATGGATTATTGCAAGAACAGTTATCACATCAGGGACAACGGCTCCCTGAGTTAGGCAGTTTACTCAAACAGGTAAATCAGCTTTTTCGTCAGGCCAATTTACCCGGACAGTTCCCGCTGCTGGTTGGTTATTACCATAGCGGTTTAAAGAATCTTATCCTCGTTTCTGCAGGTCTCAACGCTTCACTGAATACCGGGGAACACCATATTCAGGTGAGCAACGGGGTGCCGCTTGGAACACTGGGAACGGCGTATCTAAATCAAATTAGCCATCGCTGTTCTTCCTGGCAGTGCCAAATTTGGGGTGCCGGGGGAAGGCTTCGCTTAATGTTGTCCACGGAATAAGCAATTGGATCTTAATTTTAAGATTGCTTTACCTGTGTTTTCTCGGGAGTGCTACTATCGCTGCCCAGATTCATGCGTATTTGTCCTAATTCATCGGCAACGCGTTCTTTTCAGACCCGGACTGCGGGGCGAGGCTGATATACTCAACGCGTTATTTATTGCATAAAAGTTCAAAACTTGAACAGCTCAGGAGAATTTGAATGGCTGCCCTAAATTCGAAAGTCAGAAAGGCCGTCATCCCGGTAGCGGGATTGGGGACCAGGATGTTACCAGCAACTAAGGCGATCCCTAAAGAGATGCTGCCTCTGGTTGATAAGCCATTAATCCAGTATGTCGTTAATGAGTGTATCGCGGCCGGCATTACTGAAATTGTGCTGGTTACGCATTCATCTAAAAACTCTATCGAAAACCACTTCGATACAAGTTTTGAACTCGAAGCCATGCTGGAAAAACGCGTTAAGCGTCAGCTGTTAGAAGAAGTTCAGTCTATTTGCCCTCCGCACGTCACCATTATGCAGGTTCGTCAGGGGCTGGCTAAAGGTCTGGGCCACGCGGTTATGTGTGCACACCCGGTTGTGGGTGATGAGCCCGTCGCGGTTATTCTGCCTGACGTGATTCTGGATGAATACGAATCCGATCTCTCCCAGGACAACCTGGCTGAGATGATCCACCGCTTCGACGAAACGGGCTGCAGCCAGATCATGGTTGAGCCAGTTGAAGACGTGACCGCTTACGGTGTGGTTGACTGCAAGGGCGTGAACCTTGAGCCAGGCGAAAGCGTGCCAATGGTTGGTGTCGTAGAGAAGCCTAAAGCCGACGTAGCGCCATCTAATCTGGCAGTGGTGGGTCGCTATGTCCTGAGTGCTGAAATCTGGCCACTGCTGGCGAAAACGCCTCCAGGAGCAGGGGATGAAATCCAGCTGACGGATGCCATTGATATGCTGATCGAGAAAGAGACCGTTGAGGCTTACCACATGAAAGGTAAGAGCCATGACTGCGGTAATAAGCTCGGTTATATGCAGGCGTTCGTTGAATACGGCATTCGCCATAATACGCTGGGTGAAGAATTTAAAGGCTGGCTCAAAGAGAGTATGGGTATTAAGAAATAATCCAGGCGTAAATCTATGAAACCGGTGTGGCGCTGCCCACCGGTTTTTTTATGCCCATAAAACGCCATGACCAGCCTGTTTGTAAGCGAAACTAAATAGCCAAATAACGCTTTATGACGGAGTGTAAGAGGATGTTAGTGATAAATTGCGGGCAAAAAAAATCCCACCAGAGGCGGGATTTTTCTGAATTCGGCTTGATTAATCCTTGATCAGGAAGTCATCCAGCTGTTTACCTTGCTCATCCATAGCTTTCTTGATTACAGCAGGAGTACGGCCCTGGCCGGTCCAGGTTTTAGTTTCGCCGTTCTCATCAACATAGCTATATTTAGCAGGACGGGCAGCGCGTTTTGCTTTGGTACCGGTTTTTGCAGCAGCAATGCTGTTCAGCAATTCATTTGGATCGATACCATCAGCAATCAGCATTTCACGATATTGTTGCAGTTTACGCGTACGCTCTTCGATTTCAGCTGCAGCAGCGCTTTCTTCTTCGCGACGTTCATTAACTACAACTTCTAATTTTTCCAGCATTTCTTCGAGCGTTTCAAGGGTACATTCTCTTGCCTGCGCACGAAGAGTACGGATGTTGTTCAGAATTTTAAGTGCTTCGCTCATTGTAGTAATCTCAAACTTATAATGGGGGGTGGTTTGTTGACCTAATAATAGAGCCATAAATTCAGATGTGCAATAGCCAGGAATGTAAGGAATTCAAAAAATACTAAATAAAGCCGCTATTATTAATTACGCTAACTTAAATTTCCTCTTTGGCAGTCTCGCTTGTTATCACGATAACCTGCTTAACCCCGCCGCTTGCATCTTTTTTTTGTGACATTTGCCGCAGGAATTATAGTTTCGGCGGATAAATATCAGCCTTTTGTATTAGTTCCAGGCGACGGTGTTAAGGCAGGAATAGTTAATAAATAGTGAATTTTAATGAACGCAGATTCCACTATAAAAAGAAGTGTTATGTTTGGTTAACCATATAACCAATTCACCAGCATGACCGTCATTACTCTCTGTTTTAGCGGATTATTTTTGCGAAAAGACGGCGTTTTACACCTTTCAGCACGGCATCGTTTGTGCGGCGTGTCGCTGATGACCAGACAAAATATGGTACAATGAATCATCGGGAATATTACACATTGATTAGGGTTTTACGGCCAATGGCACAACTTTATTTCTACTATTCGGCAATGAATGCCGGGAAATCCACCGCACTGCTGCAATCCTCATACAATTACCAGGAACGAGGAATGCGTACCGTTGTTTATACCGCTGAAATCGACGATCGCTTCGGTGCAGGGAAGGTGAGTTCCAGAATCGGCCTCTCTTCGCCAGCCAGGCTGTTTAACCCGCAAACTGACCTGCTGGAGGATATCCGCGCTGCGCATGCGTCAGAGCCCATTCACTGCGTGCTGGTTGATGAGAGCCAGTTCCTGACACGTGAACAGGTGCACGCGCTCTCTGAAGTGGTTGATGAGCTCGATATCCCCGTTCTGTGTTACGGGCTGCGTACGGACTTCCGCGGGGAGTTGTTTGCCGGAAGCCAGTATTTGCTTGCCTGGTCAGATAAGCTGGTTGAACTAAAAACTATCTGTTTCTGCGGACGCAAGGCCAGCATGGTGCTTCGTCTCGACCAGGCTGGAAAACCTTATGCGGACGGTGAGCAGGTGGTGATTGGTGGCAATGAACGCTATGTGTCGGTCTGTCGTAAGCATTATAAGGAAGCGTTGTCCGTAGGCTCGCTGACGGCGATCCAGCACGACAACAGAAAATAATATCCGCCGTTATTCAGACATAAAAAAACCCGCCATACAGGCGGGTTTTTTCCTGAGGCTGTCAGTTAAGCGCTTTTCTTCGCTTTCTTGTCAGCTTTAATGACCGGAGCTTCTGTTTTCACAGCAGCAACGTCACCTTCTTTGAACTCACGACCGTAGTAGGTATCCAGCAGAATCTGTTTCAGCTCGGAGATCAGTGGGTAGCGCGGGTTAGCACCAGTACACTGGTCATCGAAGGCATCTTCAGACAGCTTGTCTACGTGAGCGAGGAAGTCAGCTTCCTGAACGCCTGCTTCACGGATAGATTTAGGAATACCCAGTTCAGCTTTCAGGCTTTCCAGCCATGCCAGCAGTTTCTCAATCTTCGCAGCAGTACGGTCGCCCGGTGCGCTCAGACCAAGGTGGTCAGCGATTTCAGCATAACGACGGCGCGCTTGCGGACGGTCATACTGGCTGAACGCAGTCTGCTTGGTTGGGTTGTCGTTGGCGTTATAGCGGATAACGTTGCTGATCAACAGGGCGTTCGCCAGACCGTGAGGAATGTGGAACTGTGAACCCAGCTTGTGCGCCATAGAGTGGCAAACACCCAGGAAGGCGTTCGCAAACGCGATACCGGCGATGGTTGCTGCACTGTGGACACGTTCACGTGCTACAGGGTTTTTAGAACCTTCGTTGTAGGACGCTGGCAGGTTTTCTTTCAGCAGTTTCAGAGCCTGCAGAGCCTGACCGTCAGAGAACTCAGACGCCAGTACAGAAACGTAGGCTTCCAGCGCGTGAGTCACGGCATCCAGACCACCGAACGCACACAGAGACTTCGGCATTTCCATTACCAGGTTGGCATCAACGATAGCCATATCTGGCGTCAGCGCGTAGTCAGCCAGCGGGTATTTCTGACCTGTTGCGTCATCTGTTACTACCGCGAATGGCGTCACTTCTGAGCCGGTACCGGAAGTAGTGGTGACGGCGATCATTTTCGCTTTCACGCCCATTTTCGGGAACTTGTAGATACGTTTACGGATGTCCATAAAGCGCAGCGCCAGCTCTTCGAAGTGGGTTTCCGGATGTTCGTACATAACCCACATGATTTTCGCGGCGTCCATTGGGGATCCACCACCCAGTGCGATAATCACATCTGGTTTGAAGGAGTTCGCCAGTTCAGCACCTTTGCGTACAACGCTCAGTGTTGGGTCAGCTTCAACTTCGAAGAACACTTCAGTTTCGACGCCAGCCGCTTTCAGCACAGAGGTGATCTGGTCAGCGTAGCCGTTGTTGAACAGGAAACGGTCAGTCACGATGAGCGCACGTTTGTGGCCATCAGTAATCACTTCATCCAGCGCGATTGGCAGAGAGCCACGGCGGAAGTAGATAGATTTCGGAAGTTTGTGCCACAACATGTTTTCAGCTCGCTTAGCAACGGTTTTCTTGTTGATCAGGTGTTTTGGACCAACGTTTTCAGAGATGGAGTTACCACCCCAGGAACCACAACCCAGAGTCAGGGAAGGTGCGAGTTTGAAGTTATACAGGTCACCGATACCACCCTGAGAAGCAGGGGTGTTAATCAGGATACGGGCAGTTTTCATCATCTGACCGAAGTGGGCAACACGCTCTGGCTGGTTATCCTGGTCGGTGTACAGACATGAGGTATGACCGATACCGCCCATGGCAACCAGCTTCTCGGCTTTTTCTACCGCATCTTCGAAATCTTTCGCACGGTACATAGCAAGCGTAGGAGACAGTTTTTCGTGAGCAAACGGCTCGCTTTCGTCAACAACTTTAACTTCACCGATCAGGATCTTGGTGGTCGCCGGAACGGTAAAGCCTGCGAGTTCAGCGATTTTATAGGCTGGCTGACCTACGATAGCAGCGTTCAGCGCGCCATTTTTGAGAATGATGTCCTGAACTGCTTTCAGCTCTTTGCCCTGCAGCAGGTAGCCGCCGTGGCTGGCGAAACGCTCGCGTACTGCGTCGTACACGGAATCAACAACAACTACAGACTGTTCAGATGCACAGATAACGCCGTTATCGAAGGTTTTAGACATCAGCACAGACGCAACAGCACGTTTGATGTCAGCGGTTTCATCGATAACAACGGGGGTGTTACCTGCGCCTACACCGATTGCTGGTTTACCGGAGCTGTATGCTGCTTTAACCATACCAGGACCACCGGTCGCCAGAATCAGGTTAATGTCCGGGTGATGCATCAGCGCGTTAGACAGTTCAACAGAAGGTTGGTCGATCCAGCCAATCAGATCTTTTGGTGCGCCCGCAGCAATTGCTGCCTGCAGAACGATGTCTGCTGCTTTATTTGTTGCGTCTTTCGCACGTGGATGTGGAGAGAAGATGATTGCGTTACGGGTCTTCAGGCTGATCAGCGATTTGAAAATAGCCGTTGAAGTAGGGTTAGTCGTTGGAACAATACCGCAAATGATGCCGATAGGTTCGGCGATGGTGATCGTCCCGAAGGTGTCGTCTTCAGACAGAACGCCACAGGTTTTCTCATCTTTATAGGCGTTGTAGATATACTCAGAAGCAAAGTGGTTTTTGATCACTTTATCTTCAACGATACCCATGCCAGATTCGGCAACGGCCATTTTAGCGAGAGGGATTCGAGCATCTGCAGCAGCCAGAGCGGCCGCGCGGAAGATTTTATCAACCTGTTCTTGGGTGAAATTGGCATATTCACGCTGGGCTTTTTTTACGCGCTCGACGAGGGCGTTCAGTTCAGCGATATTAGTAACAGCCATAATGCTCTCCTGATAATGTTTAAACTCTTTTAGTAAACCAGCGCTCGATACGTCAGACAGTATAGACAGTGCCAATACGACTTGCGTTACATAAAGTAAAACAAAGGGTTACTTTATGCTCCAGTACACTAATTTACTAAAAGAGCCTTACCTTAGCATCATCCCTTTTTGTCAGGTGACCTCCCTGGGGGCGTAATCAAGATTACTCACTTCTGAGTACGGAAATCATGATCTGCGTCAATTTTCCACCAAGCTGATACCTTTCAGCAGGGTTATTTAATGGATATATTTCCACTGTTAATTAATTAAGTAACTATTGGAAGTGGCGCTATCATTGTCTCAACATATGTTTAACATTCTGAAATGCTAACGTTTTGGCACAGATTTCTGGTGAAGTATGCTAATAAAAAGCGTATCTTCAGCGCGATTTTTCCTAACAATGTAACTGTCCCGGGCATGCGCAAAAGCGGAGCAAAACGTGATCCAAACGCTCTTTGATTTTCCAACGTATTTCAAATTTTTTATTGGTCTGTTTGCCCTGGTCAACCCGGTGGGGATCATTCCTGTCTTCATTAGTATGACCAGTTACCAGACGGCGGCGGCCCGGAACAAAACCAATCTTACCGCTAACCTGTCTGTGGCAATCATTTTGCTCACCTCGCTTTTCCTGGGTGATGCTATTCTCCAGCTCTTTGGCATCTCGATTGACTCCTTCCGCATTGCGGGCGGGATCCTGGTGGTGACCATTGCCATGTCCATGATCAGCGGTAAGCTGGGTGAGGATAAGCAGAACAAGCAGGAAAAGTCAGAAACCGCTATCCGCGAAAGTATCGGCGTGGTTCCGCTGGCATTGCCCCTCATGGCCGGGCCGGGTGCCATCAGTTCAACCATTGTTTGGGGCACGCGTTACCATAGCCTCATGCATTTAATTGGTTTTTCTGTCGCGATTGCCGTTTTCGCGCTCTGTTGCTGGGGCGTCTTCCGCATGGCGCCGTTGCTGGTACGCCTGCTGGGGCAGACCGGCATCAACGTTATTACGCGTATCATGGGGCTGCTGTTAATGGCACTCGGGATCGAATTCATTGTCACGGGTATTAAAAGCATTTTCTCCGGCTTGTTACATTGATATTTCATACGAAAGAACGGCGCTTCGGCGCCGTTTTTTTTGTATCAATATCAGCAAATCATATAAATAAAGTTGAAAAGCTAACCTGTCATAATAAATTCTACTAATAATGTTCATCTCATATATTTCATAGGGTTATGAATTCATCTCAAGCCTGCCTGCACAGAAAATCTTCGAACGCACTGTTATTTTACTCACACGATAGTCTTGGGCTTGCTGCGGGATAACCGAAATGATATTAGTAATTTCAACATTTCGTTAGATGAATGTGCTAAATAATAATCAATTGTTAAATTTTCGTACAAAACTACGCGATGATAATGCAGCGACGCGCCAGAAGGGAAAATCTTCCGTATTAGTTTGAATTTTAAGTGTTTTCTAGGGTGCTCAACGTATGGGAGGGCTGGGCAGGACGATACGGCCTGGGCCGTAAAAGAGAATTGCTTAACAAATTTGCAAAATGTATTGGCGCGTATTTACGCCATTTGATACTTTCCGGCCTACTATTTTGCAGCCTAAAACAAGTAGATGAGAATTATTTTCATATAATCCTCTTCTCAGATATCCAGCGCAGGTCTCAAACAGGGGAGGCCTGGCAAGAATCGACGCAAGACGGCCATACGAGCGGTCAGTAATAAAAAAGTCGGTGATAGCAAGCAGTAAAAAAAGAACCTGACAGCAGCAAAAAAAACTCCTGCGCTGTACAGGCCCCAACAGGGGATTAGACAGCTGGCGAAAGCCAGTAATTATAATGAGTGGAGTACCAACACAATGTCCATCATCACAAAAAAAAATCTGGTAGCGGCGGGGATTTTAACTGCGCTAATCGCGGGAAACGCTGCAATGGCTGCGGACGTTCCTGCAGGTGTTCAACTGGCTGAAAAACAGACGCTGGTGCGTAACAACGGTGCGGAAGTGCAGTCTCTCGATCCGCATAAAATTGAAGGCGTTCCTGAGTCAAACGTTAACCGCGACCTGTTCGAAGGTCTGCTGGTGACTGACGTAGACGGCCACCCGGCACCGGGTGTGGCAGAAAAGTGGGAAAATAAAGATTTCAAAGTCTGGACCTTCCATCTGCGTAAAGATGCCAAATGGTCCGACGGTACACCGGTTACCGCCGAAGATTTCGTATATAGCTGGCAGCGCCTGGCGAATCCAAATACCGCCTCTCCGTATGCGAGCTATCTGCAGTATGGCCACATCGCCAATATCGATGACATTATCGCCGGTAAAAAGCCGGTCACCGACCTGGGCGTGAAGGCGATCGATGCTAATACCTTTGAAGTGACGTTGAGCGAACCTGTTCCGTACTTCTATAAGCTGCTGGTTCACCCATCCGTCTCGCCGGTACCAAAATCCGCCGTGGAAAAATTTGGTGAAAAATGGACGCAGCCTGCCAATATCGTGACCAACGGCGCCTATAAGCTGAAAGACTGGGTGGTCAACGAACGTATGGTGCTGGAGCGTAACCCGCAGTACTGGGATAACGCGAAGACCGTGATTAATCAGGTCACCTACCTGCCAATCTCTTCCGAAGTGACCGACGTTAACCGCTACCGCAGCGGTGAAATCGACATGACCTATAACAACATGCCGATTGAACTGTTCCAGAAGCTGAAGAAAGAGATCCCGAAAGAAGTTCACGTCGATCCATATCTGTGCACCTATTATTACGAAATCAACAACCAGAAAGCACCGTTCACCGACGTGCGCGTTCGTACTGCGCTGAAGCTGGCACTGGATCGCGATATCATCGTGAACAAAGTGAAAAACCAGGGCGATCTGCCGGCGTACAGCTACACGCCTCCGTATACCGATGGGATGAAACTGGTTGAGCCTGAGTGGTTCAAATGGTCGCAGGAAAAACGTAACGAAGAAGCGAAAAAACTGCTGGCTGAAGCAGGATACACCGCAGACAAGCCGCTGACGTTCAACCTGCTGTATAACACCTCAGATCTGCATAAAAAACTGGCGATTGCCGTCGCGTCTATCTGGAAGAAAAACCTGGGCGTGAACGTTAAGCTGGAAAACCAGGAGTGGAAAACCTTCCTCGATACGCGTCATCAGGGGACCTTCGACGTGGCGCGTGCGGGCTGGTGTGCGGACTATAACGAACCGACATCATTCCTGAACACTATGCTCAGCGACAGTTCAAACAACACGGCGCACTATAAGAGCCCGGCGTTTGACAAGATCATCGCTGAAACCCTGAAAGTGTCTGACGATGCGCAGCGCGCAGAGCTGTACGCGAAATCAGAAGAACAGCTCGATAAAGACTCTGCAATTGTACCGGTTTACTACTACGTTAACGCCCGTCTGGTGAAACCATGGGTAGGGGGTTATACCGGTAAAGACCCGTTGGATAATATTTCCGTTAAGAATCTTTATATTATCAAGCATTAATGGCAATACGTGGGGCGAGCCTGGCTTGCCCCACTGTGTCTACTTTGTAACATTCATCAGGCACACGCCAGAAGGTACGGGCAATGTTGAAATTTATCCTGCGTCGCTGTTTAGAAGCGATACCAACGTTATTTATTCTAATTACGATTTCCTTTTTTATGATGCGTCTCGCGCCGGGAAGTCCATTTACCGGTGAACGTACGTTGCCGCCAGAAGTCATGGCCAACATCGAAGCGAAGTATCACTTAAACGATCCCATCACCACCCAATACTTCAACTATCTGAAGCAGCTGGCGCACGGTGATTTTGGACCGTCATTTAAATATAAAGACTATTCCGTTAACGATCTGGTGGCCTCCAGCTTCCCGGTCTCGGCAAAACTGGGTGCTGCAGCATTCATTCTGGCCGTCGTTCTCGGGGTCACCGCAGGCGTTATCGCCGCGCTCAGACAAAATACCAAATGGGATTATGCCGTAATGGGGGTGGCAATGACCGGGGTAGTCATACCCAGCTTCGTTGTCGCGCCATTGCTGGTGATGATATTTGCCATCACGCTGAAATGGCTGCCCGGGGGCGGCTGGAACGGCGGGGCATTGAAGTTCATGATTTTGCCGATGGTGGCATTATCGCTGGCGTACATCGCCAGTATCGCGCGTATTACCCGTGGTTCAATGATCGAAGTGCTGCACTCAAACTTCATCCGCACCGCGCGCGCGAAAGGGCTGCCGATGCGCCGGATCATCTTCCGCCACGCGCTCAAGCCGGCGCTACTGCCTGTGCTCTCCTATATGGGACCGGCATTCGTCGGGATCATTACGGGTTCAATGGTTATCGAAACAATTTACGGCCTGCCGGGTATTGGTCAACTGTTCGTAAACGGGGCGCTTAACCGTGACTACTCGCTCGTTCTGAGCCTCACGATCCTCGTGGGCGCACTGACCATTCTCTTTAACGCCGTTGTCGATGTGCTGTATGCCGTTATCGACCCGAAAATTCGTTACTAACGCTGGAGCACGCCATGATGTTGAGTAAGAAAAACAGCGAGGCGCTGGAAAACTTCAGTGAAAAACTGGAAGTAGAAGGTCGTAGCCTCTGGCAGGACGCGCGCCGTCGCTTTATGCATAACCGTGCGGCGGTCGCCAGCCTGGTTGTGCTGGTGATCATCGCGCTGTTTGTCACCCTGGCGCCGATGCTGTCGCAATTTACCTATTTCGATACGGACTGGGGCATGATGTCCAGTTCGCCTGATATGGAGTCCGGCCACTATTTCGGTACCGATTCATCCGGCCGTGATTTGCTGGTGCGCGTGGCGATTGGTGGCCGTATTTCTCTGATGGTCGGTATCGCCGCCGCGCTGGTGGCGGTGATCGTGGGGACGCTTTACGGCGCGCTTTCCGGCTACCTTGGCGGCAAAGTAGACTCGGTGATGATGCGTCTCCTGGAAATCCTGAACTCCTTCCCGTTTATGTTCTTCGTGATTTTGCTGGTGACCTTCTTCGGCCAGAACATCCTGTTGATCTTCGTGGCCATCGGGATGGTTTCCTGGCTGGATATGGCGCGTATCGTGCGCGGCCAGACGCTGAGCCTCAAACGCAAAGAGTTTATCGAAGCGGCGCAGGTAGGGGGGGTATCAACCAGTAATATCGTGGTTCGTCATATCGTGCCTAACGTGCTGGGCGTGGTGGTGGTCTATGCCTCACTGCTGGTGCCAAGCATGATTCTGTTTGAATCCTTCCTCAGCTTCCTGGGGCTGGGCACGCAGGAGCCACTGAGCAGCTGGGGTGCGCTGCTGAGCGACGGCGCAAACTCGATGGAAGTTTCACCGTGGCTGCTGCTTTATCCGGCGGGTTTCCTGGTCGTTACCCTGTTTTGTTTTAACTTTATCGGCGATGGCCTGCGTGATGCCCTCGACCCGAAAGACCGTTAAGGAGCGCCGTCATGACAATTATTGAAACGGCCACCGCGCCACAGGCGCAGCAGCAGAGCAATCTTCTGCTGGATGTTAAAGACCTCCGCGTGACCTTTAAAACCCCGGACGGCGATGTTACTGCGGTCAACGATCTCAACTTTAACCTGAGCAAAGGGGAAACGCTGGGGATCGTGGGTGAATCCGGCTCCGGGAAATCCCAGACGGCATTTGCGTTAATGGGCCTGCTGGCCGCTAACGGCGTGATTGGCGGTTCGGCGAAATTCAACGGTCGCGAAATTCTTAACCTGCCGGAGCTCGAGCTGAACAAGCTTCGCGCCGAACAGATCTCAATGATTTTCCAGGATCCGATGACCTCCCTGAACCCGTATATGCGCGTCGGTGAGCAGCTGATGGAAGTCCTGATGCTGCACAAAGGTTTGGGCAAAGCGGAAGCTTTTGAGGAATCCGTTAAAATGCTGGATGCGGTAAAAATGCCGGAAGCGCGCAAGCGCATGCGCATGTTCCCGCACGAGTTTTCTGGCGGTATGCGTCAGCGCGTGATGATTGCCATGGCGCTGCTGTGCCGGCCAAAACTGCTGATTGCCGATGAACCGACTACCGCGCTGGACGTCACCGTGCAGGCGCAAATCATGACCCTGCTGAACGAGCTTAAGCGTGAGTTCAACACGGCGATTATCATGATCACCCACGATCTGGGCGTGGTTGCCGGTATCTGTGACAAAGTGCTGGTGATGTACGCCGGGCGCACCATGGAATACGGCAAAGCGCGCGACGTGTTCTATCAGCCAGCCCATCCGTACTCGATTGGCCTGCTGAACGCGGTGCCGCGTCTTGATGCGGAAGGGGAGTCCCTGCTCACTATTCCGGGCAACCCGCCAAACCTGCTGCGACTGCCGAAAGGCTGTCCGTTCCAGCCGCGCTGCCCGCACGCGATGGAAATCTGTAACAGCGCGCCGCCGCTGGAAGAATTTGCCCCAGGCCGTCTGCGCGCCTGCTTTAAGCCGCAGGAGGAGCTGGTATGAACGCAGTAGATGAAAAACGCAACGTGCTGCTCGAAATCGCCGACCTCAAGGTGCATTTCGACATCAAAGACGGCAAGCAGTGGTTCTGGCAGCCGCCGAAGACCCTGAAAGCGGTAGATGGCGTCACCTTGCGTCTGTACGAGGGGGAAACCCTGGGCGTGGTGGGCGAATCCGGCTGCGGTAAATCCACCTTTGCGCGTGCGATTATCGGTCTGGTGAAAGCCACCGGCGGCAAAGTGGCCTGGCTGGGTAAAGATCTGCTGGGCATGAAGCCTGACGAGTGGCGCGACGTGCGCAGCGATATCCAGATGATTTTCCAGGATCCGCTGGCGTCATTAAACCCGCGTATGACCATCGGTGAGATTATCGCCGAACCGCTGCGCACCTATCATCCAAAGATGCCGCGTCAGGAAGTCCGCGACCGCGTGAAGGCGATGATGCTGAAAGTCGGGCTGTTGCCTAACCTCATTAACCGTTACCCGCATGAATTTTCAGGCGGCCAGTGTCAGCGTATTGGCATTGCGCGTGCGCTTATCCTTGAGCCGAAACTGATTATTTGTGATGAACCGGTCTCCGCGCTGGACGTGTCGATTCAGGCGCAGGTGGTTAACCTGCTTCAGAAATTGCAGCGCGAAATGGGGCTGTCGCTGATCTTCATTGCGCACGACCTGGCGGTGGTAAAACACATCTCCGACCGCGTGCTGGTGATGTATCTGGGCCATGCCGTGGAACTGGGAACCTATGACGAGGTGTACCATAATCCGCTGCACCCTTATACCAAAGCGCTGATGTCGGCGGTGCCGATCCCCGATCCGGATCTGGAAAAGAATAAAACGATTCAGCTTCTGGAAGGGGAATTGCCGTCGCCAATCAATCCGCCGTCGGGCTGCGTGTTCCGCACGCGATGCCCGATGGCCGGGCCGGAATGCGCGAAAACGCGACCGGTGCTGGAGGGCAGTTTCCGACATGCGGTTTCCTGCCTGAAAGTAGACCCGCTATAATCGCAAGGGCTGACATGATGTCAGCCCTTATTTTTTTGCGAGGTTACCGTGTCGCGTTTATTCACTTCAGCCCGTCGGCGGCTCTATCATCTTTTATTCGATCCTGAAACGGTATCGGGACGCCGTTTTGAAGGTCTGTGTGCGCTGTTTGCGCTATTGAGCGTAGTGGTCATCTTTATTGAATCGGGTGTGGGGACGCAATATCACCTGACATTTGAGGAATGGCATGCGTTTGTCTGGCTGGAACTTATTATTACCCTGGTCTTTACCGCTGAGTATATTCTGCGTGTTGTTTGCTGGCCCAACCCGGCAAAGTACGTCTTTAGCTTCTGGGGCTTTATTGATTTAGCGACGATCCTGCCGCTCTATGTGATGTGGCTGTGGCCGGAGATCAGCCTCAACTATGTTTTCGCCTGGCGAGCGATGCGCGTTATTCGGGTCTTGCGTATCCTGAAGTTACTGCGCTTTATGCCGTCGCTGCGCGTATTCTGGAGCGCGATCGTCAGCGCACGCCATCAGCTTATTCTGTTCTATTCGTTCATTGCCATCGTGATGATTGTTTTTGGCGCGCTGATGTATTTGATTGAAGGGCCGAAATATGGCTTCACGACGCTCAACGCTTCCGTCTACTGGGCGATAGTGACCGTTACGACCGTGGGGTATGGCGATATCACGCCCCATACGCCGCTGGGGCGGATTGTGGCATCCGTGCTGATTCTGATTGGGTATTCGGTAATTGCCATTCCGACGGGGCTTATTACCACGCACATGAGCAGCGCGTTTCAGAACCATAAACAGCGGCGCAAATGTCCGAACTGCCACCAGGTCGATCATGAACACAGCGCGCGGTTTTGCAACCGCTGCGGAAGCGCGTTACCGGATTAAATAAAAAAGGCTGCTATCGCAGCCTTTTTTATTATTCGCGCCAGAGTATGTGGCACAGCTTGTGGTCTTTCTCACGACACAGCAGGACGCGCGCAAAAATGTCGTTAATTTCACCGCCGTCTTCATCAGCCAGCCCAATAACCACTTCGGCAAAGAAGTCAGGGTTCAGGTCGAAATCTACATGTTCGGCCCAATCCTCTGAAGGGTCGAACAATTCGGCACCGCCGCGCTCTTCGAACTGCAGATTAAAGAGGATCACGTCTGCGGGATCGAGGTTATCAACCGCCAGTTCGAGAAAAATGTCATAGGCCTGCTCGAGCGTTTCGTCTTCGGTCAGGCGATTGTTCAGATCCATTTCCATGATGACTACCTGTTTAACATCGTTGGGCACGTTTTACAGCAACGGACTAAAGAAGTAAAACAGTCGTTCAGCTATTCGCTGCCATAACGGACGTTTTACCCACAGCCTGGCATCCAGCAGCCGCGAACGGGAGATATAGTCATCCTGAACCGCCGCCAGGTCACCGCCAAAGCCGGCGTCATCAATCACCAGGGTGATTTCAAAGTTTAGCCACAGGCTGCGCATATCAAGGTTAACCGTGCCCACCAGGCTTAATTCGCCGTCGACCAGCACGCTCTTGGTGTGCAGGAGCCCGCCTTCAAACTGGTAAATTTTCACTCCGGCGGCAAGCAGTTCGCTAAAGAAGGCACGGCTGGCCCAGCCCACCAGAAGAGAGTCATTTTTGCGTGGCAGAATGATACTGACGTCGACGCCGCGCTGCGCTGCGGTACAAATCGCGTGCAGCAGATCATCGCTGGGGACAAAGTAGGGCGTCGTCATGATCAGATATTCACGCGCGGAGTAGGTTGCCGTCAGCAGCGCCTGGTGAATCAAGTCCTCCGGGAAGCCCGGTCCGGAGGCGATAGTATGAATTGTATGACCGCTGGCCTCTTCAAACGGCATAATATTGCCATCCGGCGGTGGCGGCAGGATACGCTTGCCGGTCTCTATCTCCCAGTCGCAGGAGTAAACGATGCCCATCGAGGTGGCAATCGGCCCCTCCATTCGCGCCATCAGATCCACCCATTGCCCGACGCCGGAGTCCTGTTTAAAGAAGCGCGGGTCAACCATGTTCATACTGCCGGTGTAGGCAATATAGTTATCGATCATGACCATTTTACGGTGCTGGCGAAGGTCCATCCGGCGCAGAAACACGCGCAGGAGATTCACCTTCAGTGCCTCAACCACCTCGATACCGGCGTTACGCATCATGCCCGCCCAGGGGCTACGGAAAAATGCCACGCTGCCCGCGGAGTCCAGCATCAGACGGCAGTGGATCCCCCTGCGTGCGGCCGCCATCAAGGATTCAGCGACCTGGTCAGCCATGCCGCCGGGCTGCCAGATATAAAACACCATCTCAATATTATGGCGAGCCAGCTGAATATCGCGGATTAACGCCTGCATGACATCATCGGACGACGTCAGAAGCTGGAGCTGATTGCCCTTAACGCCGCCAATCCCCTGGCGGCGCTCGCAGAGCTTAAACAGCGAGGAGGCGACGCTGCTGTTCTCCTCGGCAAAGATATGCTTACAGGCTTTGAGATCGTTAAGCCACTTCGCGGTGGAAGGCCACATTGCGCGCGCCCGCTCGGCACGGCGTTTACCCAGATGAAGCTCACCGAAAGAGAGATAGGCAATAATTCCCACCAGTGGGAGGATATAAATGATCAGAAGCCAGGCCATGGCAGAGGGTACGGCTCTGCGCTTCATCAGGATGCGTAACGTCACACCCGCGATTAACAGCCAGTATCCCAGAATGACCAGCCAACTCACCACGGTGTAGAAGGTTGTCATAGATAAAAAAATCCTTTTGAAAGCGTATTGTTATGAGTGTACGCATCAGGATTCATCTGGCAAATAAAAACGCCAGGTAAAAGCGCTGGTTTGCTGTCGGGTTGGGTTTATAATGGCGGCTCTGTTTGAGAAAGAGTTGTAGACATGAAGCGCAGTAGAACAGAAGTAGGGCGCTGGCGTATGTTGCGACAGGTGAGTCGTCGCAAGGCTCGTTGGCTGGAAGCACAATCCCGCCGCAATATGCGTATCCACGCCATCAGAAAATGTGGATTGACCCGGCACCGCAATGCGTTGCTGTTCGCAGTCCAGGATATCTGAAACCCATGAGGGCACCGCAAGGTGCCCGCTGATTATATTGTGTCTTATTTTGCGACTATCGTTATTGCGGCGATATTCCGGTTATTTTTAGCAAAAGGAGGGAGAGGTGTTTGCGGAGTTTGGTGTACTGAATTTCTGGACGTATGTTGTTGGCGCATTTTTTATCGTGCTGGTTCCCGGGCCAAACACCCTGTTTGTGCTGAAAACGGGGATCGGTCACGGTGTGAAAAAAGGGTATCTTGCCGCGACCGGCGTGTTTATCGGTGATGCGGTATTGATGTTCCTGGCCTGGGCGGGTGTTGCGGCATTGATCCAGACGACCCCCGTACTCTTTAATATCGTGCGCTATCTCGGGGCTTTCTATCTGCTGTGGTTGGGCGGAAAAATGCTCTGGTCGGTGATCACACGTCAGAATAATGCTCAAGAGAGCGGAACCGAGCCTGCCAGCACGATCATGAAACGCTCCCTCGTCCTGAGCCTGACGAATCCAAAAGCGATTCTGTTCTACGTTTCGTTCTTTGTGCAGTTTATCGACGTGAATGCGCAAAATACCGGAACCTCTTTCCTGATCCTCGCTACCACGCTTGAGCTGATTAGCTTTATGTACATGAGCTTCCTGATCTTCTCTGGGGCGTTTGTTACGCGTTATCTGAAAACCAAAAAGAAACTGGCAAAGCTGGGGAACGGGCTGATAGGGCTGCTGTTTGTCGGGTTTGCGGCGCGGTTAGCGTCACTACATTGATGTGAAGAAAGGCTCCTGCGGGAGCCTTTTTAATGTCTGGCGTAACTGGAAAGCCGCGCCAGACAAGGCTTCACGTTTTACTACTAGCAGTCAAAAGCCATAAAAAGCGGCTAGGGTGTGGACACATTGTGGACACTCTGACCACCATTAGCACCCTTCAACGGGTTAAGCGAAATCGCGTCCTGCAGGTACTGAGGAGCGAAGTGCGCATAGACCATTGTCTGCGCAATTTTCGTATGACCTAAGATCCTCTGCAGTGTGATGATGTTGCCCCCGTTAATCATAAAGTGCGTCGCGAAAGAGTGTCGTAGCGCATGTGTTGCTTGTCCGGCCGGTAAGTCGGGCTTAACCTCTTTGAGGGTTCGCCTGAAGTCAGCATAACTGGCCTCGGGAAACAGAAAACCTCGTGTTTTGCCGACTACGTAAGCCGCAACGTCATCAGAGATCGGGACCGTGCGCGGTGTGTTGGTTTTCGTCTTAACGAAAGACACCCGGTTATGAATCACGTTCTCCGCCTTCAATCGCGCAGCTTCTCCCCATCTTGCTCCGGTACTCAAACACAAAACCGCAATTTTACGATTATCACCTGAGAGCGCAGCAAGTAAGGCGTCAATTTCCTCAAGAGTGAGATAGCCCGTTTCGGCTGTCTGCTCTTTCAGTTTTTTGAATCCCCTGAATGGATGCTCACCGTTATACAGTTCTGACTCAATCAGGGTTGTGAACATCCCACCTAGCGTGATCAGGTCGCGGTTGATGGTAGTTGGCTTAATACCTTCACCCCGACGTTGAGCACAATATCGCGTTATCAGGCTCTTGGTGATCTGGAAAGCGCACGGGTTTCCGGTCATCGTTTCGAAACGCTCAATTTTCCTGAGATACGATTGACCGTGCTCCTCATGTTTACCTTTCAGCTTCCACCATAACTCTTTCAGTTCCGACAATTGGCGTTTGTCCGTTGGTTTTGAAAGCCATTCCTTTGAGTGATGGTTATATTGAGTATGCTTTTCAAAAGCCATCGCCTCGCTTTTCTTGTCGAACTTCCGACGGATGCGTTTTCCGTTACGCCCGGTCGGTCTAATGTCCACTTCATATCGACCATCATCGAGCTTTTTAACAGACATAAAGCCTCCCGATGATGTTACTGCGTACTTCAATTTCCTGATTTAAATAGCAAAAACTCACTGTGCATTTACTGCACAAATAAGCGCCATAAATAGTTAGCCAGTTTTCTGGTCTGAGTGGGATGACGTTGTTGTCTGCTGCCCAAAGTGCGCGAGAGCCGGTGCAATCTGCCCAGCTTCGGGTGTTATTTGATCAGTCATAAACCACATGGTGTATTTCGTGAAGCGTGGGTGCTGGAGGATTTTCATGATTTGTTCGATTCCCGGCTTTTTGTCGCCGGCTTCATAACTACAAAAAGAACCGTAAACGATTCCAGTTAACTCGCTGAATTGTCTCCTATTTAACCTTTCTGACTCTCTTATCAGCTTGATTTTTTCATGGATCTGTATTGACATAAAATCACCTATAGTTGAACATTATCACCTATCGTAGATTTATATAACCGATGGGTGAATCACCTTTTAGAGCAACTAAACCCTATTTAGAGCAATTAATCACACTAAAGGAGAATCGTAACAGATGAGTAACCAGCTTGTAAGCAGAACAGATGCGGTTCCATATCAGGAATTTGCCCGTCTTATTGGAAAAACTCCCGCAGCGGTTAAAGGGATGATTGAGAAGGGCAAGTTGCCTGTTGTTGAGATGACCGATCCGCAGTCAACGAGTGGGCGCGCAGGGGAATATTGGGTTTATCTGCCTGCCTGGAACAAGGGTATGAAGATGGCATATGACAGCCGCCCGAAGGAAATTCGTGATGGTTGGCTGATGTGGCTCGGATTAGGGGAGCCAGTATGAATAGTGAACCTCGCTGTATTGCACAGTTGCTTCGAAGAGAAAGCCCTAATCCTATCAACTTCACCATCACTCACGGTCGCGGCCGCAAGGGCATAATCATCCGAACCCGTAAGCCGGGCGTTATCGAGAAGATTCGCCGTCTGGTCAAAAAGAGAGGACTGTGGTTATGACGGTAATGACACTGGACGTGATCCAGAAACAGCCAATAGCGCTTCGCGGTCTGGTCTGCAAGTATCTGGCTCAGCCTCGATGGCAGGACACGTGCGATTTTTACAATCAGATGATGGAGCGGGAGCGTCTTACGGTTTGTTTCCATGCTCAATTAAAACAGCGTCACTCTGTCATGCTCTTAGAGGAAATGACCGAAGCCGATCGTGAGCGTCTTGTTTGCGCGCTTGATGAATTGAGAAATGCATTCGCCCGGCACCGCCAACTTGGCGTGTCGAAAGCAACTTTCATCAGCCGCCTGACCGTTAGCCAAAGGCGATCACTGTTTCTTCATGCGGGACTGACAGAGCAGGAATTTATGATGCCGCACTGGCGTTTGAATGAAGAGGGCTGTTATTGGCGCGACAAACTTTTCCGCGCTCTGCGAGAGCTGTTCAGCCTTTTTGAGTACGCACCAACTATTTTAACCTCGGTAAAACCTGAGCAGTATTTACATTAATTAATCTGGATTCGACTTATTACGCGCCTTACAGCGTGGGGACTCCTTTTGTCCGGAGATAGGCAAATGCAAAAACAAAATACAGCACAGCGGGGGATGTGTTCGGCACATCTGGCGCAGGCAGTAAGCGAGGCTCAGCGCGACACGGCGACCCGTTTCTCTTCTCAGTTTGACGGACTTATCGCGTACATCAGTAAGTCAGAACTTAATCGCACCGAGATTATCGAGTTATTAGGCCAGGAGTCGGAAAAGCTACACAACTCAATTTTCGGTAGAGCTGGCTAACCACTTTTAACAGGAAGCAAAAATGAGCATACGCATCGAGATTAATAACCAGTACGTCATCACCAGTGACCGCTATCAATTCATTTTGCAGGAGAAGAAGACCGCAACATCCGGGAAGAACAAAGGCAAGGATTGGCTGGACGTTGTGGGTTACTACCCAACTATACCTAAGCTTATCTCAGGCCTGGTATTGCATGATCTTTTGACCAGCGATCTTACCGGCTTCTCAGCTTTGGAAGCTCGAATTGAACGCCTGGGGAAGCAATGTCTGGACGCCTTTAAATAGTATGTCCATCGAATCTCGGGGGCGTATTGCCCCCTCGCCACCACCACCATTTTTGAAGGGCACCAGTGATTCATTCGTTGGTGCTTATCCCTGGAATAACGTCAACAAAGATGCTATTGGCCGCGACAGACCCCTTACACGTGCCGAACTCCGTCAGGTGCAAGGTGTTTTAAACCGTATTGACCGTCTGCCGTTTTTCCTGCAAACGCTGTTTACATCGCGTTATAACTTCATCCGCCGTAAAAAGAGCCCTTTAGGTGGGCTGTATTTTCTTAAAAACACGTTTGAGCGCAAGCTGCTGCCGCGTCTTGAGCGTGTTAATGAGCTGTGCGGGATGAATGAATCCGCCTCGATTGGTTTTCTGTCCGAGCGCGACCAGTATGCGCGCTTACCAGATATGAATGACAAAGAGCTCAGGAAATTTGCGGCCAGAATTGCCTCTCAGCTCTGGAGCAAATACGAGGAGTTAAGCGACGCCTGGGGGGATGCTCACGGCGGGAAAGAGACACTTTTCACCGATGAAGCTCAGTCGCACCTATACGGGCAAGTGGCCGGGGTTGCTCGCGCATTTAACATCACCCCGATGTACTGGAAAAAATACCGTAAGGGTCAGATGACGATCCGCATGGCATTTTCCGCTATTTCACGTCTGATCAAGGATGAGTGGTGGGTTAACCAGCTCAAGGCGCAGCGTATGCGCTGGTGCGAGGCGCTGCTCATCGCTGCCGGTGAGGTCAATAAAGACCGCTCACCTTACGCCAGCAAAAGGGCGATCCGCGATGTTCAAGCGCGCCGCCTGGCTAATCTTGAATACCTCAAATCATGCGAGCTGGAAAACAAAGTCACCGGCGAACGTATCGACCTCATCAGTAAGGTCATGGGGAGTATCTCAAACCCTGAAATACGTCGTATGGAGCTGATGAATACCATCGCCGGGATTGAACGTTACGCGGCCAGCGTTGGTGATGTGGGAATGTTTATCACGCTGACCACGCCGTCGAAGTATCACCCGACTCGTCAGGTCGGCAAAGGTGAAAGCAAAACGGTACAGCTCAATCACGGCTGGAACGAAACCGCATTCACGCCCAAAGACGGCCAGCGCTATCTTTGCCGAATCTGGACCCTCATGCGCACTGCGTTCAAAGATAACGATTTAGAAGTATACGGGATGCGCGTTGTCGAACCGCACCACGACGGCACGCCACACTGGCACATGATGCTGTTTTGCAAACCCGGTCAGCGTAAAGCCATCAACGAAATCATGCGTCGTTATGCCCTCAAAGAGGACGGACACGAAAAGGGCGCGGCAAAACAGCGCTTTGAGTCCCGTCATCTTAATCAGGGCGGCGCGGCGGGTTATATCGCTAAATACATTGCCAAAAATATCGACGGCTACGCACTTGACGGCCAGCTCGACCACGACACCGGCAAGCCCCTGAAAGATACGGCCGCAGCCGTCACCGCATGGGCGTCTACATGGCGCATCCCTCAGTTTAAACCGATTGGCCTCCCGACGATGGGCGCTTACCGCGAACTGCGCAAGCTGCCGCGCGGAGTGAGTATCGCGAGCGAATTTGACGACAGGGTCGAGGCCGCGCGTGCTGCTGCAGATGAAGGGGATTTTGAGCGGTACATCATCGCGCAGGGTGGGGCAAACATGCCGCGTGATGCTCAGGCCGTCAGGGTCGCCCGTAAGGTGACGGATGAGGTCAACGAGTACGAGGAAGATATCGAGAGGGTGGTCGGGATTTATGCCCCTCATCTCGGGGCTGACCGTGTCCATGTAACCCGTACAGCCGAATGGCGCATTGTTCCAAAGGTTTTGGCCGTTGAGCCTTTGACCTTAAAAAGCGGCTCTGCCGCGCCTCGGAGTCCTGTCAATAACTGTGGAAAGCTCACCGGCGGCTGCGATCCAGTTATGACCCCCACACCGTCTGAGCAAGCCGCAGCGGTGTTAAATCTGATTGAGCGCGGGGTTATCGGCTGGAATGAGCCGGACGTCGTGAAGGTGCTTAACGGAGCGTTAAAAGCTGGCGTACCGCGTAAGAATCGCCAGCAAAGAAGGAATGCGCCGCTCAAAACGAGCGAGCAAGCGCCATCAGCCAGGATGACAAAAGCCGAAAGGGATCGCGTCGCAAAAATTCGTTTCGATTTAGCTCTGGAAGGGATTAACCCGGAACGGTGGGAACTTAGCGCGCTCACGCGTGGTGCAACAGTGGTTTATGGCAATAAGTCTTTTAGCTATTCGTTTGCTCAGGAGTGGGATGAAATCAAGTTAAATTTTGACTTCTGAAAAAAATTTAATAGAATGTCCGTGCTACCGCTTGGGATATCTACATTGCATTACTCTTCGTATTAGCTTTATACAGAGGGTATAAAGGCTGCTATTGGCAACAATGGCGCTTGCATGGAGATAAACTCATGTTAAAGCTAGTGAATGTACGCCAGTACAACCGCTACCGCTTCGGGCGTTGGGAGACGGTGCGCAAGCACCGTCGTTCATACCCGAATCGATAATATGCGGCCTAAGCGGTAGCGATTTCCTCATCGATTTCATCCATCATTTTAGCATAATGTTTTTCATCTCCTGTTGCTGAGAATATACTTTTTAGCTGTTTGAGGTACTTGTCTGGGTCAATGTCACCCATATCGGTGATATTCACAGAGTCAGAATGAGAACCTCGGTTTATGTATCGATAAAACGCCCTAAAATCGCTATTGTTCTCATCTTTTTCGAGTTTAGTTAGTTCATCTTGTAAGGAGTCTGTTCTGTGAACAAAGCCAAAATAGTATTCTAAAATGTTTCTCATTATGTTTGGTATTATGATTTTATTGACTTTTTCTTCTTTAGCGTCTTTTAATATTTGCCAAAGTGATTGATACTCATTTTGTATACTATTTTTTTGTATTTCGGTGATGGTGCTAAATTCATTCTTTGTGATTCTGAAAAGACGGTAATCACGCTTGAACTTTTTGTCATCTTTACTTTTAGGAGATAATTTTATCAACTCATGGAAAAAATAGAGATTGTGAGTGAGTATTAGTATTTTTTTTGTGGTTTCATTTTTGATTAGTTCATGATGAATGATTGATGCTATATCATAAACATAATTTTGTGAAAGGCTAGATATTGGGTCATCAATGATTATTAAATTATCTCTGTTATCTTCGTCGTTTTTATCCGTTTTCCCTTTGCAACATTCCAAGAAATAGAGAAAAGTGATTAATGTTTTCTCTCCTTCACTAAGGGATTTGTATACATCATCATTTTCATCTTTGTCTGAACGGGAAATGATGTACATATCCTTATTTTCTTCGTGTTTTTTTACACTAAAGCCATATATGCCTAAACTTTTCAGTCTCAAGTTGATAGACTCGATTGTTTCATCGATGTTCGAAATCTGTTCTCTCAGTTCTTTAATGTTTTTAGTAATGTCCTTTCCTTGATTTTCAATTTCTTTCATTTCATCAAGAATCTTTTTGTGGTTATCTTGAAAGCTCTTTTCGTGAGCAGCTAAGGCATTTAATTCTGGATTGCAAAAGTTTCTAAGAGCTGGCCATATTTTACTTTTAACTGCGTTTTCGGTTTCCTTGAACTTTGCAACTTTAAGATTAATATCTTTAATTATTGTATTATAATCTGCAATGCACTTAATTATCTTTTGTTCGATTGACTCATCACTCTCAAGTATGATGATAGATGAAGGGTTATGAAGTTTGCTGATTATTAGATCTATATTCCTACTTGCAATTTCATCTAAAATTTTGATGTGAGAAGTGGTGATTTCTCTATCCTCTTCAGTTATCAGTTCACAAGTAGATATTTCTTGAGTTAATTTTTGATAAATTGGTTTCGTAGCTAACTCATAAGCTGATTTAATTGCGCTTATTTGATTTGTTTTATCAGAGTAACTTTCATCAAAGATAGACTCAATTGCCTCTATGAATTTAGCATTGATTGTGTTTTCTTGGCAGAATGGGCATAAATTATCTTTGAGATAAAGTTCTTTCCCTTTTTTTACCCAGTCAAGATTTTGAAGTCGTTTTATTGTTTCTGATAAATAACTGTTACTTGAGTCTATAATAGGTGTGGCTAATAGTTTCTTATCTTCTTCTGAAAGTGCAAATGCTAACAAAGCAGTGATGAGAGGTATTTCTTTATTTTTGTACTTTATCAGTTCGCTGTACTCTTTAGATAGTTGCTCCAAGTTTGCGATTGGTAATGCAATCGTTTTTTGTAATTGAGCGAAAAAAGCCTTTTTGCTCCCTAGTGGACCTCGCATGACGTTTTTTAGATCAGACGATCTTATCGATTCTGTTTTTACCCAAATGGCCTCGATGCAGTCATTTTCTTTGGTGTTTTGTTCTTCTTTTAATTTTGTTGCTGCATCTCTTTTATTCCGGTATTGTTCTTTTAAATCTTGTCTTAAGCCTTCTTTTATTGCTAGATCTTTTTCTATATCTGCATTTTTCTTACTGAGAGTGAATACACCTTTTTGTTCTTTTGCATGATAGAAGTTATCTTCGATAAATTTTGAATTATAAACGATTGGGCGATAGTCGTTTAGTAATGGACATTCGCATTCTGCAAAATCTTTGTGGGTCGTATTGTAAAAGAAATTTGAGATTGTAGATTTCCCACAACCGTTTTGACCATATAGAATATTTATTTTCTTTGAGAGGTCTACATTCGTGAAAATGTTTTTATTGTAACTTGTGACATTTTTTAGCCTAAGTTCCATATTTACGCCTCATTTGTCATATATGATTTGTGTGTAGTGTTAGGTTGCTAACTAGCCCCCTAAAGCATAAAGATCTATCTTAAGTCTGTGGGGGTTTCAAGCGCAAAAATAGTAGGGCTCATAACTACTTATAATTTTAGTGATATAGCGCAACCTTGAGTTGAAAATCATTCAAATTCAGCAGCTTTAGCAGTGCATGACATCGGTGCGTGAATTTGCATACATTTTTTATTAAGGAGTTTACCTGCCAGCACTAGCACTGACGCGGTTCGGCACTTCAGATGCACGTGCATTAAATCCGCCACATTAAGCGGGCAGGCGAGGCGGGGATAGCACTGCGCGCCGGACGTGGTGACAGGATTTATTTTGCGCGTCTGTGCGCGTCGTGGCGGCGCGCTGAGCGGAGAGGTTGAATCGTTGGCGGCGGCGGGGTTGCGTGGCATGTGCGGCGTCTGGTGAGGTCTGAGGATATGCCGCCCGGAGGCGGCATTTTGTGCGGGGTTAATCGGTCTCGATGTTGTAATCCTTAAAGCGGATCACCTCCATCCCGAGCCAGTCGTTTATCTCTTTGAAGCGCTCCTGCAGCGGCGTCAGCTCGTTACGTACAAATACCCGCGCCACCTTCTCGATATCCCCCATCGAGCCGATATTTTCAGGCTTGCCGCCCATGAGCTGGAACGGCACGCGGTGCGCGTCGAGCAGGTCGGCGGCGCTGACCTTCTTGATGTTAAAAAAGTCATCCTTCGTGGCGACTTCACTCAACGGCACGATTTTAATGCCATCCGGTTTCCCGTTCGGGGCATAGAAAAACAGGTTTTTAAAATTCCCGAGTCCTTTCGAGTCGCGCATCGCGGAGCGCAGCGCCTCAACGTCGGTGCTGCTTTGCGCCGCGTCGGTCACGTACATGATGTAACCCGCGTGCGCGCCGTTCTGGTAATACTTGCGACGAAACAGCGTGGCGGATTCATTCAGCCAGGCGGAATTAAGCGCGCTCAGGTATTCCGGCATCCCGTAGAGCTCCTGATTGATATCGGGCTCAAGCAGATGAAACACCGAATCGGGGGCAAACTGGTGCGGGTGCGTGTAGTCCGACACGTACCAGTAAACGCCATCCTCAACGCCACGGCGGGTGTATTTGGCCGGGGAGGTTTCCAGTTTAAAGAGCTGGCCGGTCACGCTCATGCGCTTTTCGAGATAGCCGTTTGCAAACACCAGATAATCAAGCACAAGGCGGCTGAAGTCCTGACGCGACAGCAACGGGTGCGGGATAAAGGTGCTGGTCAGAATGTTGCGCTTCACGTAAATCGGGGAGCTGTGGTGTACGGCGGCGCGCAGGCTTTTTGCCAGTCCCGAGAAGTTGACCGGCGGCTCGTACCATTTGCCGTTATTGATGCACTCGACATAGTCGAGGATGTCGCGGCGATCCAGAACGGGCGACGGCTCGCCAAAGGTGAATGCCTCCATTTTCTGCGGCGCGCTGGCGGTCATGCTGGTCTGTTTTGGCTGTTTCTTTTGGCGTTTTTTCATCTTAGTTAATATCCAGAATTGAGATTGATTGCATACCGCTACCGGCGGAAAGCGGCTCGTTTAACAGGGCGTGCATGGTCGCCCACGCGATATCCGCGTGGCTGGCTTCCTCGCTGCGGCTGGCTTCATAGGTGGCGCTGCGGCCGCTGCTGGTCATGGTTTTGCGGATTGCCATAAATGACTGAGTGATGTCGGTCGCACCGGCGTCGTATTCCAGACACCCGCGGCGAATGGTGTCTTTTGCTTTCAGCACCATTGCGGTTTTCATTTCCGGCGTGTAGCGGATGGCGCGCGCCGCCGGGAAGAATGAGCGCACGAGCTGGTAAACACCTTGGCCGATGCCGGTCGCATCGATGCCGATATAGTCGACGGTGTATTTCTCGGTCAGCGCCCGGATGGCCTCGGCCTGCGCGGCAAAGTCCATGCCTTTCCACTGATGACGCTCAAGGATGCGGAACTTGCCACCGGCAACCAGCGGCGGAGCCAGTACCGCGCACCCGGCGCTGTCACCGGTGTGTGACGGGTCATAGCCAATCCAGACCGGTCGCCAGTTAAACGGACGGTCGGCGAACGGCTCGAAGTCCTCCCATTCTTCCATCGCATCAACCATGCAGCGCTGCAGCTCCTCGAACGGGAATACCGATGCCTTATCGTCGACGAACTCGCACATAAAAAGGTTACGGAAGTCATCCGCGCTGTTTTCCTGCTTAAGCTGGTCGAGGTTGAACAGGGTGCAGCCACCGGCGAGTGCGTCCTCAATGGTGACAATCTGCCGCCACTGTCCATCGCCGCACAGCACGCCACCGGCAAGCGCTTGATGACTGATATCGATGTCGACACGTTCGTCGCGGTTGCTGCGGCCACGGTTAAACAGCTCGCCAGACCAGAACGGGTACGCGCCGTGCGCCAGCGTCGACGGGGTCGAAAAATAGGTTGTGCGCAGGTGCGACTGCGAGGCCATGCCCGAGGCGACTTTGCGCAGCTTCTGAAAATTGGGGATCCAGAAAATTTCATCGACGTACAGGTCGCCGTTGTGGCTCTGCGCGGTGTTGGAATTGGTACCGAGAAAAATCAGCTCAGCGCCATTGTTGCCGATGACGATCGGGTCGCCTGAAAGGTCGACGTCAACCAGACGGGCAAAGGCGATGATGTACTTACGGAACACGTAAGCCTGCGTTTTACTGGCTGACAAAAATATCTGGTTTTGCCCGGTCCTGAGCGCGCGCAGGAGGGACTCGCGCGCAAAGTAGAATGTCGCGCCAATCTGTCGAGATTTCAGGATGTGGCGGATGCGGTGCTCTAATCCCGCTTTATGCCAGTGGAGCTGATAGTCAAACGACTGGTCGAAGAAAATCTCTTCCAGCTTCCCGATAGCCTCTTCGCTGAAATAATTGCGTTTCGGCTTTTTGCGATCCCCTTTGTTGCGGCTGGCGATATTGGGGTTTAAATCCACCTCGTTTCCGGTCTGGCCGTAGCGGTTAACGCGCGCGAGACGCTCCATCTGGCGCGACAGAAAATCAGCGACTTTGAAGTCATGCGGCGTCAGGTCGGGCTTTGCGTAGAGCTGGATAAGTCTCGCCTCTAAAGTCGATTCCACGCGGTTAATCGGCGCGGTTTCTTCCCATCCATCACGCTGTTTCCAGCTATGCACCGTCGGGCGCTTGAGCTGCAGCATCTCGCAGATTTGCGGGACGGCGAACCCCTGCCAGTACAACAGCCGCGCCTGTCGTCGCGGGTCATTTAGCAGAGAAAGGTCAGTTGAAATGGTCATGCTTGCCTCGTTTTGGGAGTGACGTGGCAAGGCTAAGGAAATGGGGAGGGATTCGCGCTAAGTGCCTGTTGTATCAGATCTAACAGGAGCGCAAGCGGTGGCTGATACGGGTCAGAGTCGGGAAACTAAACCCGACCCGAAAACCCAACATCAGGACACCTGAACAATGGCAAAGAAAGTTTCTAAATGGTTTCGCATCGGCGTCGAGGGTGACACCTGCGATGGCCGTGTCATCAGCGGCGATGATATTCAGGATATGGCCGACACGTTCGACCCGCGCGTCTACGGCTGCCGCATTAACCTTGAACATATCAAAAGCCTGTTACCTGACAGCCCGTTTAAACGCTATGGCGATGTGACCGAGCTCAAGGCGGAGATTATCAGCGATGACTCTGCGCTTAACGGCAAAAAGGCACTGTTTGCCAAAATTGCCCCGCTTGACGAGCTGGTCAGCATGGTGCGCGCCGGGCAGAAGGTTTACACCTCCATGGAGATCCGCCCGAACTTCTCGAACAGCGACAAGTGCTACCTCATCGGGCTGGCCGTCACCGATGACCCAGCAAGCCTAGGTACCGAATACCTTGAATTCTGCAGCCGCGCCGCGCAGAACCCGCTCGCCGGTAAAAAAGACCAGCCGGACGACGTTTTTTCTGTCGCCTCACTGGCTGAGCTGGAGTTTGAGGACGTTCCCGACACCATGTTCAACAGCCTTACCGATATGGTTAAGGCCATTTTCAGCCGGAAGCAGGTCAGCGATGACGCGCGTCTCGCGGATGTGCATGAGGCCGTGACCACCATCACCGAGCAGGTGCAAACCAATTTCAGCGCCACCGACCAGCGCATCACCGAGCTGGAGACCGCTTTTGCGCAGCTTAAGCAGAATGTGACCAGCAAGGCGGAAGAAAGCGCGCAGGCGTTTAACGCCCTCAAAAGCTCCCTCGATAACACCGAAAGCCAGAGCCAGCCGCGCCGCGAACTTTCAAAAGGCGGTACGGGCGACGAGCTGCTGACCAACTGCTGATAACGCGCCGGGCGTGCTGCCCGGCCTGAACCCTTTTACCCGAACAGGAAAAACCATGCGTAAAGATACCCGTTTCAAATTTAATGCCTACCTGTCCCGCGTCGCGGAGCTGAACGGTATTTCCACCGATGACGTGGCGAAGAAATTCACCGTCGAGCCGTCGGTCACGCAAACCCTGATGACCACCCTGCAGATGTCATCCGCGTTTCTGACCAAAATCAACATCGTGCCGGTTGACGAACTGAAGGGCGAAAAAGTCGGCGTCGGCGTTAACGGTACGATTGCGAGCACCGCCGACACCGCCGGTGATGATGAGCGTAAGACAGCTGACTTTACCGCGCTGGAGTCCAATAAATACGAGTGCGACCAGATTAACTTTGACTTCCATATCCGCTACAAACAGCTCGACCTGTGGGCGCGATTCCAGGACTTCCAGACCCGTATCCGTGACGCCATCATCAAACGTCAGTCCCTCGATTTCATCATGGCCGGTTTCAACGGCATCGAGCGCGCGGCGACCTCCGACCGTAAAAAAAATCCACTGCTGCAGGACGTGGCGATCGGCTGGCTGCAGAAGTACCGCAATGAAGCGCCCGCGCGCGTGATGTCAAAAATCACCGACGAAGAAGGTACGGTGATTTCTGAAGTGATCCGCGTGGGTAAAAGCGGCGACTATGCGAACCTCGACGCGCTGGTCATGGATGCCACCGGCAACCTGATTGACGAGATTTATCAGGATGACCCGGAGCTCGTCGTCATCACCGGCCGTAAGCTGATGGCGGATAAATATTTCCCGATCGTCAACAAAGAGCAGGCAAACACCGAGTCGCTTGCCGCTGACATCATCATCAGCCAGAAGCGAATCGGCAACCTGCCAGCCGTGCGCGTGCCTTACTTCCCGGCAGATGCGCTGATGGTGACGCGTCTCGACAACCTGTCTGTCTACTTCATGGATGACGCGCACCGTCGCAGCATCATCGAAAACCCGAAAAAAGACCGCATCGAAAACTACGAGTCAATGAATGTTGACTACGTGGTCGAGGCTTACGCCGCCGGTTGCCTGATTGAAAACATCAAGCTCGGTGACTTCACCGCCCCTGCAGCGCCGGAAAGCGGAGAGTAAGCCATGACGAGTCCCGCAGCGCGTCACATGATGCGGGTCTCGGCCTCTGAAACTGCGCAGCGGGCTGCTGTCCCGCTGCGCAATGCAACTGCCTATGAGCAGATGCTCGTTAAGCTGGCCGCAGACAACCGCACGCTAAAACAAATCAGCTCTAAAGAGCGTAAAGCCGCGAAAAAGCGCGAGCTGTTGCCGTTCTACCTGCCGTGGGTGGCTGGCGTCCTCGAAAACGGCAAAGGCGCACAGGATGACATTGTCATGATGGTGATGCTCTGGCGTCTCGATGCTGATGACATCGCCGGGGCGCTGGAAATCGCCCGTTACGCCATGACCTACGGCCTCACCATGCCGGTCGGTCGCCGTCCGACGCCGTGCCTGCTGGCCGAAGAAGTAGCACTGGCCGCGCAGCGCCTGCTGACGGCAAAACAGCCGGTCAATCTGGCGAACCTGCTCAACACTATCGCGCTGACTGAACACGCGGATATGCCCGATATCGTGCGTGCGAAGCTGCACAAAATCACCGGCTACGTGCTGCGTGATGCGGAGCAACTGCCGGAGGCGCTGGCGCACCTGCAGCGTGCGATCCAGTTAGAAAGCACTATCGGGGTGAAAAAGGATATTGAGCAGCTGGAGCGCCAGCTCAGGCCAAAACCCGAACCGGCACCGAAAACAAAAACGACTCAACCGCGCACGCGCAAAGTCGCCGCTAAACCCGCGGCACGGCGCGGGCGTCCACCAAAGGCGGCAAAAGCCGCAGGTTAACCGAGCGCTCCCCGAGCCGGGCGGCACGCCGGTCAACGCGGGTATTTATTGCCCTGACTGCGACCGGCGTCCACCGCCCACCCATTACCCGAGGTTGTCATGACGACGCTGATTATTGAGCCAAAAAAAGAGCCGCAGGATGTGCCGGGCGTGGTGATACCGCCACCGGGCGTGAGCGAGCCGGTAATCAAAAACACCCCGTTTTTTCCTGACGTGGATCCGAAGCGCGTGCGGGAAGAAATGCGTTTAGAACAGACCGTTTCCCCCGTGCGCCTGCGCCGGGCGATTAAGACCGCCATTGCGGAAACTAACGCGGAGCTGAGCGACTGGCGCGAAAGTCAGCTCGATGCCGGTTACGCCACGCTGGCGGATGTCCCGACGGACAAGCTCGACGGCGAGAGTGTGCGCGTTTTCCACTACTTCAACGCCGTGTGCTCGATGACGACGGCCACGCTTTATGAACGTTTACGCGGCGTGGATGCGACCGCCAAAGGGGACAAAAAAGCCGACAGCATCGACAGCACTATCGATGAAATGTGGCGGGATATGCGCTGGTCTGTGGCGCGCATCCAGGACAAAGCGCGCTGCATTGTGGGGCAAATCTGATGAAAGCGTATGCGCTGCAGGGCGACACCCTCGACGCGATTTGCGCCCGGTACTACGGGCGCACTGAGGGCGTGGTCGAAACCGTCTTAGAGGCTAATCCCGGCCTGTCTGAGCTCGGTGTGATCCTGCCACACGGCACGGCAGTAGAATTGCCCGAGACCGAGAGCGCGGCCACTACCGAAACGGTGAATCTATGGGACTGAGTATGGAAAAAATTACCACGTTTATCGCCTACTGGCTGGCCGTGGGGCTGGCGTATGTCGGGGCAATGTCTCCCGAAAAGATGGCGCTTTACGTGGGCGGCGGATGCGCCATTTTTACCGCGCTGACGAACTACTGGTTTAAGCGCAAGACGTACCTCTACCTGACATCGCTCGGACTCGATAAAGGGGCTATTCGTGAAATCAATCGTTAAAAAATGCAGTGTGGCCGCCGTGCTGGCGCTGGCAGCGCTGATGCCTGACTTTCGTCTGCTTAACACCTCGCCCGGGGGGCTGGCGCTGATTGCCGACCTCGAAGGTTGTCGCCTGACGCCTTACCAGTGCAGCGCGGGAGTGTGGACGTCGGGCATCGGCCACACTGCAGGCGTCGTGCTGAAGGGAGAAATCACCGAGCGGCAGGCGGCGGAGAATCTCGTCGCGGATGTGCTGAACGTCGAGAAACGTCTGGCCGTATGCGCGCCGGTGAAAATGCCGCAGCACGTTTACGACGCGCTGGTCAGTTTCTCATTCAACGTGGGAACCGGCGCGGCCTGCCGCTCGACGCTGGTCTCGTTTATTAAGCGCCAGCAATGGCCGCAGGCGTGCGACCAGCTCACCCGCTGGGTTTACGTGAATGGCGAAATTAACAAGGGGCTGGAAAACCGTCGCGTGCGCGAGCGTGCTTACTGCCTGAGGGGGATTCAATGAAAGTGATGTTGTTTTTACTGGCCGCGCTTATTGCGGTTGTGCTCTGGCAGCGTCATGAAAACGGCAACCTGACGCGCTCGTTTGAACGGGCGAACAGGGTCGCTACGGAACAAAAAACCGCAATCGGAATGCTGAAAAATCAGCTTTCCGTTTCGCAGGGAATTGCCAGGCGAAATGAAACCGCGCAGGTCAGTCTACGCGGCGAACTGCTGGCCGCCGGTGCAATGGCCGTGCGGCGTGAAGAAACCATTACGAGGCTGATTAATGAGAATGAAACCTTACGCCGCTGGTACAGCGCTGAGCTGCCTGATGTTGTGCGTCGGCTGCACACCCGCACCGCCTGTGCCTCCGCCGGTCATTGTTTACAGCGCCTGCCCGAAGGTGAGCTATTGCCCGATGCCGGGAAGCGACCCGGCCACTAATGGCGACCTGAGCGCCGATATTCGCAGGCTTGAGCACGCGCTCGCCGCCTGCGCGCTGCAGGTTGAAACCGTCAAAGACTGTCAGGATAAACTCGATGAAGAAAGCACTCAGCCTGCGCGAAGCGCTGATTAAAGCCGTCCCGCAGCTTGAAACAAACCCCGAAATGATGCGCATCTTTGCCGATGAGGGGAATATCGATGCGCGTCTCGCGGCCTCGCTGTCGCACGAGAAAATTTACACCCTGAATGTGATCGTGTGTGACTTTGTCGGCGACCCTGACCTGATTTTCGTGCCGGTGGCCGCATGGCTCAGGGAGAACCAGCCGGATATCTGCACGCTCGATGACGGCCGCAAAAAGGGCTACCGTTTCCAGATGGATTTGAACGACGGGGACAGCGTCGATATCAGCATCAGCCTGCAGCTCACCGAGCGTACCCTCATCAAAGAGGAAAACGGCGCGCTGCACGTAAGCTATGCCCCTGAGCCGCCGCTGCCGCAGCCCGTTACCCGGCCAAAAGAGCTTTATATCAACGGCGTACTGGTGAGCAAATGGGATGAGTGACTTTAAGCCCTTTGACGACAGGCTCAATGGTCTGATTGCTGCCCTGTCACCAGCTGCACGCCGTAAGCTGGCCGGAGAGATAGCAAAGGAGCTGCGCAAGTCGCAACAGCAACGTATCAAGCTGCAGAAAGCCCCGGACGGCTCACCGTATCAGGCGCGAAAGCGTCAGCCTCTCAGGGCTAAAACCGGGCGGATTAAACGGGCGATGTTCCAGAAGCTCCGCACAAGCCGCTACATGAAAGCCACTGGCCACGAAAATACCGCGGTGGTGGAATTCTCGGGTAAAGTGCAGCGCATTGCGCAAGTTCACCAGTACGGACTCTTGGACAAACCAGACCGTAATAGCCATGAAATACCATATCCAGTAAGAAGGTTATTGGGGTTTTCAAAAGAAAATATTCGATTCATTGAAAAAATCATTTTAGAACACTTTGCTAAGTGAATGTTGAGATGTATAGCGCAAAAGCATGAAAGTGATACGTGTAAGCTGTTAATGCTTGAATTTTTTCTACAAAATCATTATAGATAAAGCCTAAAAATCGTAGCTTTAAAGGGATTCTATGAGCGAGCCAGTTTATCTTGAAGATGTTTTTAAGCTTTCAGGTATACCAACAATCACTTTTGTTGAGCCTAATGAATATAAAAATTTATATGTTTCCATCCGAACGGCAGGTCGTGGGGTCATAATAGAAGGGCCGTCTGGTATTGGTAAAACAACCTGTGTTAGACAGGTTGTTGATAAGCTCAAGGCTGAGCCTAGCCAGAGAATAATCAAAGAGTTTACGGTGCTGTCAGGCCGGAAGAAACAAGATGTTGTGAAGATAAAGTCTATTCTTAGTGAAGAGGATTTCGGTGGGGTTATAATTGATGACTTCCATAAGCTTGAAGATGGCTTAAAACATCAGATTTCTGATTTATTAAAGAATTTAGCTGATGAACAATCGGAGAAATCAAAATTAATAATTATCGGGATTAATAAGACAGGTAAATCTCTGATTGATCTCTCGCCAGATTTACTAAATAGAATTTCCATTGTGAAGTTTGAGTCAAATCCAGAGCATAAAGTAAGAGAGCTTTTGGAAAAGGGTGAAAGTGCACTTAACTTTTCTTTGAATGTTAAAGAAGATATTGTGAGTGATTCTGATGGAGCATTTCACATTGCTCAAATGTTAGCACATAATGCTTGCTTGCAAGCGAACATCACTGAAAGGCTTGACGAGCCTCTCACAACTGATATTAGTTATGAATCGCTTAAGGAGACTGTAATTCAGGAACTCAGCTACCGATTTAACGATATAGTTGTGCGCTTTGTTAAAGGTCAGCGAGTCAAAAAAGGTAGCAGAGCACCTTATCTTCATGTTTTATATTGGTTATCTAAGGAAGAGGAGCGGTCCTTAAATCTTGAAAGTTATTTAATTAACAATCCCAACCATCGCAATAGTGTAGGCCAAATCTTAACAAGGGGGCATCTTAAAACTCATTATGATAGCTATGCTCCTTTTTCAGATGTTATACATTATAATGATGAAACTACAGAAATATCAATTGAAGATCCAAAGTTTTATTATTATATAAAAAACATTTTGTGGTCTAAGTTGGCGGAAAAAATTGGCTTTAATTCCTTTGATTTTAAATCTAAATATGATTTTGCATTGTCATTTGCAGGGGTTAATAGAAGTCACGCGGAATATTTACATCAAAAATTGATTGATTGTGAGCTGTCTGTATTTTATGACTTTAATGAGCAGGCAAGAATACTATCTGAAGATGTTGAGCAATACTTAGCTCCGATTTATCGTAGTGAGTCTGCATTTGTTATTCCTTTTTTAAGTGTGGATTATCCAAGCAGGATATGGTGTAAGTTTGAGAGCGATGTTTTCAAGGATAGGTTTGGTGAAGGGTGTATAATTCCTTTGCGCTATAGCGACTGCCCGGCAGGTATGTTCGATACCACTAATGGTATTGGTGGTTTTACGCTTGATATAAAAGAAGATATTAATAAACAGTTAGATAAATTTACTGAGCTTCTTATCGATAAGATTTGCGAAAAAAGAGTGCAGTTAAATAGCGAGGAAGATCAGGAGACTACTTAACAGTTTCATTTCAATGTTGTGTTCTGGTTAGTACACTCAGCTTTAATTGCCGCTGGCGTCGCCCGGCGGCATCCTTTCCCCATGAATAATCTAAATTCTCTGCAGGAAATCGCACGCGCGATCCGCAACCTTATCCGCACCGGCATCGTGACTGACGTCGACCACGACGAGGGGCTTTGTCGTGTCCAGACCGGCGGGATGCAAACCACCTGGCTGAACTGGCTTACCTGTCGCGCCGGTCGCGCGCGCGTATGGTGGGCTCCGTCCGTTGGTGAGCAGGTGCTTTTACTGGCTGTCGGCGGCGAGCTCGATACGGCGTTTGTGCTGCCCGGCATTTTCTCTGACGACCATCCCGCGCCGTCTGCCTCCCCTGATGCGCTTCACATGTCCTTTCCTGACGGGGCAATTATCGAGTACGAGCCCGAAAACAGCGCGCTCACCGTATCCGGCATCAAAACCGCAGACGTCACCGCGTCTGAGTCCCTTACGGCCACCGTGCCGGTGGTGCTGGTGAAAGCGTCGAGTCGCATCACGCTCGATACGCCGGAGGTGGTTTGCACCAACAAGCTGACGACCGGCACGCTCGAAGTGCAGAAAGGCGGCACCATGCGCGGGAATATCGAGCACACCGGCGGGACGCTGAAATCAAACGGCGTGCAGGTGGATAACCACGCGCACGGAAACGTACAGAGCGGCGGAAGCTGGACTAAGGGGACGCAATGACGGTGCGTTATCTGGGAATGAACGGCCAGACCGGCCTCAGTATCTCTGAGGTCGAGCATATCCGGCAAAGTGTGCGCGACATTCTGGTCACGCCGGTTGGCTCGCGCGTCATGCGCCGTGAATACGGCTCGCTTCTGTCGCAAATGATTGACCAGCCGCAGACTCCGGCGCTGCGCCTGCAGATTATGGCCGCGTGCTATTCCGCGATCCAGAAGTGGGAGCCCCGCGTCAGCCTCACGACCATCACCTTTGAACGGTCGGAGACCGACGGCGGGCTGTATGTCGATATCACCGGCACGCGCTCCACCGGCGGCCAGCCTTTTTCACTCACCATTCCACTGAGTTAAACGCTATGGCAATTGTTGACCTTAACCAGCTCGCCGCGCCTGACGTCGTGGAAGAACTGGACTATGAAACCATCCTGAGCGAGCGAAAGGCGACGCTCGTCTCGCTCTACCCGGAAGACCAGCAGGACGCGATTGCGCGCACGCTGTCGCTTGAGTCCGAGCCGCTGGTGAAGCTGCTTGAGGAAAACGCCTACCGGGAAGTTATCTGGCGACAGCGCGTCAACGAGGCCGCGCGCGCGGTCATGCTGGCCTACGCCACCGGCGCAGACCTCGACCAGATAGGCGGAAATTACAACGTCCAGCGCCTTGTCATCACCCCTGCAGACGACACGACGTTACCGCCGACGCCTGCCGTGATGGAGTCGGACACCGACTACCGTCTGCGCATTCAGCAGGCATTCGAGGGGCTGAGTACCGCAGGCTCTACCGGCTCCTATCAGTTTCACGGCCGCAGCGCTGACGGGCGGGTCGCCGATATTTCGGTCATCAGTCCCGAGCCTGCTTGCGTGACGGTCACGGTGCTGTCACGCGAAAATAACGGCGTGGCGTCTGACGAGCTGCTCGCCATTGTGCGCACCGCGCTGAACGATGAGGACGTCAGGCCGGTAGCAGACCGCGTGACCGTGCAGTCGGCGAACATTGTCGACTACAAAATCACCGCGTCCCTTTACCTTTATCCCGGACCCGAAAGCGAGCCGGTGCTCAGTGCGGCGAAAACTAAGCTGCAGGCGTATATCACCGCGCAGCACCGCCTCGGGCGCGATATCCGCAAATCAGCGATTTATGCCGCGCTCCACGTCGAGGGCGTGCAGCGCGTCGAGCTGGCCGAACCGGTGGCCGACATCGTGCTCGATGACACGCAGGCGTCATGGTGCAGCGATTACAGCGTGACTATCGGGGGCAACGATGAATGATACCCGCCTGCTGCCGGTGGGTTCGTCACCGCTTGAGGTGGCGGCGGCGCGCGCCTGCGCTGAGATTGAAAATACCCCCGTTCCGCTGCGTCGCCTCTGGAGTCCTGACGACTGCCCGGCAAACCTGCTGCCGTGGCTGGCGTGGGCGTTTTCCGTTGACCGCTGGGATGAGAACTGGCCGGAGGCCACAAAGCGCGATGTGATCCGCGCGGCGTGGTTTATTCACGCGCACAAAGGAACGATTGGGGCAGTGCGCCGCGTGGTGGAGCCCCTCGGCTACCTGATTAACGTGTCCGAGTGGTGGGAAACGAACGACCCGCCCGGCACGTTTCGCCTCGATATCGGTGTGTTAGAGACCGGCATCACCGAGGAAATGTATTACGAGATGGAGCGGCTCATTGCGGATGCAAAGCCAGCCAGCCGCCATCTTATCGGCCTCAACATTATTCAGGATGTGCCGGGCTATCTCTACACCGGCGCGCTGACGTATGACGGCGACATCATCACGGTTTACCCGGATAAGTGAGAACACCATGATAGTAAAATATAAAACGGTCATCACCAAAGCCGGTGCGATTAAGCTTGCTGCAGCGACCGTCCCGAACGGGAAAAAAGTGAATTTTTCGGCGATGGCCATCGGTGACGGTGGCGGCACATTGCTGGTGCCTGATGCCAGCCAGACAAAGCTCGTCAATGAAGTCTGGCGCCATACGCTGAACAAAATCAGCCAGGACAACAAACATCAAAACTATGTGATCGCGGAGCTGCTCATCCCGCCTGAAACCGGCGGTTTCTGGATGCGCGAAATGGGGCTCTATGACGACACCGGCACGCTGATTGCTGTCGGCAACATGGCGGAAAGCTACAAGCCGGAGCTGGCGGAAGGGTCAGGCCGCGCGCAGACCGTGCGTATGGTCATCATGGTAAGCGATATCGAGTCAGTCGAGCTGACGATTGACACCTCAACGGTGATGGCAACGCAGGACTATGTCGACGATAAACTCGCAGAGCATGAGCAGTCCCGCCGTCACCCTGACGCCACGCTTAAGGAAAAAGGGTTTACTCAGCTAAGCAGTGCGACCGACAGCACATCTGAGACGCTCGCCGCGACGCCGAAAGCTGTTAAGTCGGCGTATGACCTTGCTAACGGGAAATACACTGCTCAGGACGCGACTACGACGCAAAAGGGTATCGTCCAGCTCAGCAGCGCCACCGACAGCGCGTCTGAGAGCGTCGCAGCGACGCCGAAAGCAGTAAAGACGACGTATGACCTTGCCAATGGCAAATATACGGCTCAGGACGCGACCACGGCGCAAAAGGGTATCGTTCAGCTCAGTAGCGCGACCGACAGCGTGTCTGAGACGCTCGCCGCCACGCCTAAAGCGGTCAAGGCGGCGAATGACAATGCGAATGACCGTGTGCCATTAGCTCGCAGGGTTAACGGGCGGGAACTCTCTCAGGATATCGATATCACCGCGCAGGATATTTTCAACGGTCAGGCTGTGGTAATTGGTAATGCTGTGGATTTGAATAGCGTCACCACGCCGGGACTGTATTATCAGGCGTCAAATGCGCAGGCGCAAACCGGGCGTAACTACCCTGAGTCTGTTGCCGGATCGCTGGAGGTGTATAAACACGCAGGAGTCACGCAGGTTTACCGGATATATGCGGATTCACGCTCTTATATTCGCACGTTCTACAGCGGTACATGGTCAGCCTGGGCAAAACAATTTGACACAGCAAATAAGCCCGCCCCGGCAGATATTGGCGCGGTATCTGAGGCAGGCGGGAATTATAACGCTACATTCAGATTTGGTAGCGTAGGAACGGTGCCTACCGAAAAAAATACGGCGTCGCTTGTCAGTGCTCAGGGTGGAGCTGGCAGCATTGTCTCTGGCGCAGTTTTCCAATGGTACGATAATTCGATGGCCATCGGCCTTACCAGAGGTGCAAGTTACGATGCTACTGGGTTTGCGATTTGGTTGAACAACAAGAACCTTTTCAATATTGATTACGCCGGGAATGTGGGTATTGCGGGTAATATAGTTACTAAAAGCATCTATGCTGATTACGTACAAACATCCGGAGATCTGCGCTCCGAGCGCAATATCAGCAGTAAGGGGATAATTGAGGCAGGAGGTGGATTATTTGACACTCCTGGAGTGCGAGTATATTCACCAAATAATCTGCCACCTCAGCAGGATTTAAGTCCTTATGCAACAACAGCATGGGTGAACGGGAACTTTGCTACCTCAGCATGGACGGTCGCTAACTTCTTGCAAGGGGGGATCCGACTGGCTTCACCGGGTACAGCAGATAACGGAAATAATGATGGTAATTATGCCTATGCGCCAAATGGTGCTGTCGTTACTGCTGTAATGCAAAAGACAAACTATACAGCGGTTCAATATCGTTATGTCCAATATAACATCGGCGGAAACTGGTACACAGCCTGGGTGGCCTAATGACAATGCAATCTGGAGTGTTTAAACAATATGACCCATTAGAGCAATGGGGGAAATATACTGCGGCGGAGGTAGCTAAACTTTCGGCGGAGGAACTCGAATTATATTACATTGCCAAATCACCACAAATGAATATCGTTTTTCTGAAAGATGAAAATGGTAATGACTGGTATCAGTGGCTTAAGACACTTTCAAAAGAAACGTTGAAAGTCTCTTTCTGTCCTGACTCGAAAGAAATTATTCATTTTTCATATGATGCGAGCACGATTTTTCCGGTTAATCAGATTGTCGTGGAAATCCCGCCGGAGAATGTGCCGTATGAATTTACCGCAGCGGGAGAAAAAGCATTAGGCGGCGCGTTTCATTTTGTTGATGGTGAAATTACTGCCGCGCCGGTGGATTATGAGGCAGAGACACAACGCAAAAAACTGGAGCTGCTGACTCAGGCAAATAACGTCATCGCCACGCTGCAGGATGCGGTTGAACTGGATATGGCGACAGAGGAAGAAACCGCGAACTTGCTGGAGTGGAAGAAGTACCGTGTCCTTCTGAGTCGGGTCGATGTTAATGAACCGGTCTGGCCGCCACTGCCTGAGGCTGCGACTTGAGTCAGTTAACCGTGTTTTGAATGATTAACCGAAGCCCTCCACCCGGAGGGCATTTGTTTGTTGTTTTATCCCTCCACCAACGCCATCTCATCGCACCCGCAGAACACACAACAGAAAATAGTCGCACCCCCTAACCACGGAGTTAAACAGATGGGCGACTATCATCACGGCGTCGAGGTCATCGAGATTAACGATGGCACGCGCACCATTTCCACCGTCTCGACGGCCATCATCGGCATGGTCTGCACGGCCAGCGATGCTGAAGACAAGACGTTTCCCCTTAACGAGCCGGTACTGATTACCAGCGTGCAAACGGCTATCGGTAAAGCAGGTAAAAAAGGCACGCTGTCAAAATCCCTGCAGGCCATCGCCGACCAGTGCAAGCCGGTCATTGTGGTGGTGCGCGTTCCCGAAGGCACCGAAGACCCGGAAGACCCGGAAGCGGCGCAGAAAGAAACCATTTCCAACATCATCGGCACGACCGACGAAAACGGCAAATACACCGGGCTGAAAGCGCTGTTAACGGCGAAAACCGTCACCGGCGTTAAGCCGCGCATTCTCGGCGTGCCGGGGCTGGATTCTCAGGAAGTGGCGACCGCGCTTGCGTCGACCTGCCAGAGCCTGCGCGCGTTCGGTTACGTGAGCGCGTGGGGTTGTAAGACCATTTCCGACGCCATCAAATACCGTGAGAATTTCAGCCAGCGCGAGCTGATGGTCATTCACCCTGACTTTCTGGCATGGGACACCACGACAAACGAAACCCAGACCGCATGGGCGACCGCCCGCGCGCTCGGCCTGCGCGCCAGAATCGACCAGGAAACCGGCTGGCACAAAACGCTGTCCAACGTCGGCGTCAACGGCGTCACCGGCGTCAGTGCCTCGGTATCATGGGATTTGCAGGAGCAGGCCACCGACGCCAACCTGCTGAATCAGGCCGGGGTGACAACGCTCATCCGCAACGACGGATTTAAGTTCTGGGGCAACCGTACCTGCTCGGACGATCCGTTATTCGTGTTTGAAAACTACACCCGCACGGCGCAGGTGCTGGCCGACACGATGGCGGAAGCGCACGCGTGGGCGATGGATAAGCCCGTTTCCGCAACGCTCATCCGCGACATCGTCGCCGGTATCAATGCCAAATTCCGCGAGCTGAAAAACAACGGCTATATCGTTGACGGCTCATGCTGGTACGACCCGGAGTCAAACACCGTGGAAACCCTGAAAGCCGGGAAGCTGTATATCGATTACGACTACACCCCCGTCCCGCCGCTGGAAAATCTGACCCTGCGCCAGCGCATCACCGATACCTATCTGGCAGACCTGTCAGACTCGGTCAACAGCTAAGGAGCTCAGAGCATGGCGTTACCGCGCAAACTGAAATACCTGAACATGTTTAACGACGGTCTCAGCTACATGGGCGTCGTTGAATCCGTCACCCTGCCAAAGCTGACCCGCAAGCTTGAGAAATATCGCGGCGGCGGGATGCCGGGCTCGGTGTCGATTGACCTCGGCCTCGACGACGACGCGCTGTCGCTTGAGTGGACGCTGGGCGGCCTGCCTGACGTCGCTCTGTGGGCGCAGTACGCATCACCGGGTGCCGACAGTGTGCCGCTGCGCTTCACCGGCTCATTCCAGCGCGATGACACCGGCGATATTTCTGCCGTTGAGGTGGTCATGCGTGGCCGTCACAAGGAGTACGACGGCGGCGAGAACAAACAGGGCGAAAGCGGCACGACCAAAATCGCGACCGAGTGCTCGTACTACCAGCTCACGATCGACGGCAAAGAGGTCATCGAGATTGACGTCGTCAACATGGTGATGAAAGTCGACGGCGTCGACCGTCTCGCTGAGCACCGCCGGGCGATTGGCCTGTAACCTGTTAACCGGTCAGCCAGGCTGGCCGGTCACTTACTCATACTCAAAGAGAGCAACATCATGGAAAACATCAACGAAACCGCCACCACCGAAAACGAAAATCCGAACATTGTGATCCTCGATAATCCCGTCATGCGCGGTGAGCAGAAAATCGAACAGGTGACCGTGACTAAACCCAACGCAGGAACCCTGCGCGGTGTGAGTCTGGCCTCGCTGGCAAACTCGGACGTCGATGCGCTGATTAAGGTGCTGCCGCGTATGACGTACCCGGCGCTGACCGAGCATGAGGTCATGCGTCTGGAAGCGTCAGACCTGATTTTGTTCGCCGGTAAGGTGGTCGGTTTTTTGTCGCCATCTTCGGCTCGCTAACCTTTCCGGATAACCTTTCGGTCGATGACCTGATGGCGGATATCGCGGTGATATTTCACTGGCCGCCATCAGAGCTGAATTCCCTGAGCGTGACCGAGCTCATCACATGGCGCGAAAAAGCGCTGCAGCGAAGCGGACACCACCATGAGCAATAACGTCAGGATTGAGGTACTGCTGAACGCAGTCGACCGGGCAAGCCGACCGCTTAAAGCTATCCAGAATGCCAGCAAGACCCTTGCCGGCGACATCCGCACTTCTCAAAACAGCCTGCGCGATCTGAATGCGCAGGCGTCCCGGATTGACGGATTCAGGAAAGCGAGCGCACAGCTTGCCGTGACCGGCCAGTCGCTTAACAAGGCGAAACAGGAAGCCGCCGCGCTGGCCGTCCAGTTTAAGAACACGGAAAACCCCACTAAAGCGCAGGCGCGGGCGATGGAGGCGGCAAAGAAATCCGCAGCTGACCTGCAGCTCAAATACAACAGCCTCAGGCAGTCGGTGCAGCGCCAGCGCACGGCGCTCGCGCAGGCTGGCATAAACACCAGAACTCTGTCGGCGGATGAGCGCCGCCTGAAAACCAGCATCAGTGAGACGACCGCACAGCTAAACCGGCAGCGCGGGGCACTGGCGCGGGTCAGTCAACAGCAGGCGCGACTGAGTCGCGTTAAAGAGCGTTATCAGGCTGGTAAATCTCTTGCCGGAGGCGCTGCAGCGGCAGGCGCGGCGGGCGTCGGTATCGCCACGGCGGGAACGATGGCCGGAGTGAAATTACTCACACCCGGTTATGACTTTGCACAGAAAAACTCTGAGCTGCAGGCCGTGCTCGGGGTAGAGAAACAATCACCCGAAATGGAGGCGCTGCGCAAACAGGCGCGCCAGCTCGGGGACAATACCGCCGCGTCTGCAGACGATGCGGCGAGCGCGCAGATTATCATTGCGAAAAGCGGTGGGGATGCCGCAGCGATTCAGGCGGCGACGCCGGTCACGCTGAATATGGCGCTGTCTAACCGTCGCTCGATGGAAGAAAACGCCGCGCTGCTGACGGGTATGAAATCCGCGTTTCAGATGTCAAACGACCAGATCGCACACATCGGCGACGTGCTGTCGATGACGATGAACAAAACGGCCGCTGACTTTGACGGGCTGAGCGACGCGCTGACGTATGCTGCGCCGGTGGCAAAAAATGCCGGGGTCAGTATCGAGCAGACCGCCGCAATGGTCGGCGCGCTACATGACGCCAAAATCACCGGCTCGATGGCGGGAACGGGCAGCCGTGCCGTCCTGAGTCGCCTGCAGGCTCCGACCGGTAAGGCATACGAGGCTATCAAAGAGCTCGGCGTTAAAACGTCTGACAGCAAGGGCAACACGCGCCCGATATTCGCCATTATGAAAGAAATGCAGCGCAGTTTTGAGAAAAATAATCTCGGAACAAGCCAGAAAGGCGAGTACATGAAAACCATTTTCGGTGAGGAAGCCAGCTCGGCAGCGGCGGTGCTGATGACCGCTGCCTCAAGCGGCAAACTCGACCAGCTCACGGCGGCGTTTAAAGCCTCGGACGGGAAAACCGCTGAGCTGGTCAAAATCATGCAGGACAACCTCGGCGGCGACTTCAAAGAATTCCAGTCAGCCTATGAGGCCGTCGGTACTGACCTGTTTGACCAGCAGGAGGGCTCACTGCGTGAGCTCACTAAAACCGCCACGAAATATGTTTTAAAGCTCGACGGCTGGATCACCAATAACAAAACACTTGCGTCAACCATCGGGTTGATTGCAGGTGGTGGGCTGGCGCTGATTGGCGTGCTGGGCGGGATTGGCCTGATAGCGTGGCCGGTGGTAACGGGCATCAACGTGATTATAGCCGCTGCCGGTTTTCTCGGTACAAATCTGGCCGCAATGGGAACGGCCATTGTTTCGGTGCTCGGGGCGCTTACCTGGCCGATTGTCGCTATTGGGGTTGCCATCGTCGCCGGTGCGCTGCTTATTCGCAAATACTGGGAGCCAATAAGCGCATTTTTCTCAGGCGTGGTTGAGGGACTTAAAGCGGCCTTTGCGCCGGTGGCGGAAATTTTCGCACCGCTTGCGCCGGTGTTTGATTCTTTCATGGAGAAGTTACGCGGGGTCTGGCAGTGGTTCAAAGACCTGATCGCACCGGTTAAGGCGACGCAGGATACGCTCGACAGCTTCAAAAATGCGGGTGTGATGTTCGGTAAGTTGCTGGCCGAAGCGCTGATGTTGCCGCTCAAAAGCTTTAATACATTGCGTACCGGCGTTAACTGGCTGCTGGAAAAGCTCGGGGTTATCAATAAAGAATCGAGCGACCTAGACCAGAAGGCCGCAAAAGCCAACGCCGCCACCGGCTCGCAAAAGGGATCTTATATTTCGGCCACCTCGGCATATGGAGGGTATCAGGCATATCAGCCAGTAACGGCTCCCACCGGAAAGACTTACGTCGACCAGAGCAAGCCAGAATATAACATCAACCTGAATGGTGCCATCGCGCCGGGCAGCGACCTTGACCGGCAGCTCCGCGAGGCTGTCGATAAACTCGACCGTGAAAACCGTGCGCGTCAGCGCTCAAGTATGCGTCATGACTGAGGGGGATAAAGCATGTTAATGGTTTTGGGCTTATTTGTGTTTGAGCGTCGCACGCTGCCCTATCAGTCCATGCAGTATTCGAAGGATTACCGCTGGGCGTCAAACGACCGTATTGGCAAGCCACCGGCTTACCAGTATCTCGGGGAGGGGGAAACCACGAGGACGCTTTCGGGCGTGCTCTATCCCGAAATTACCGGCGGACGTCTGTCACTGACCGCCATTGAGCTGATGGCAGACGAGGGGCGAGCATGGCCGCTGATAGACGGAACGGGCATGATCCACGGCATGTATGTCATCGACAAAGTGACGCACACGCACACCGAGCTATTCAGCGACGGGGCGGCGAGAAAAATCGAGTTTAGCCTTTCGCTTAAACGGGTCGATAAATCGCTGGCGGCCATTTATGGCGACCTGAAAACGCAGGCCGACAATCTGGTCACGTCTGCCGGTGACTGGCTGGGAGGGCTGGCAGGATGATTACAGGTATGGATATTCAGGCCGGGGCGAAGATAGCCCCGGCGTTTATGCTCAAGCTGGATAACGACGATATCACGCAGGATTTTAGTGACCGACTTATCAGTCTGACCATGACCGACAATCGCGGATTCGAGGCCGATCAGCTCGATATCGTGCTCGATGATACTGACGGCCAGATAGCTTTGCCGCCGCGCGGAGCAACCTTGACCCTGTGGTTAGGCTGGCAGGGTGCAGCTCTGATAAAAAAAGGGATGTTCACGGTCGACGAAATCGAGCACAGGGGCGCGCCTGATACGCTGACTATCCGGGGACGCAGCGCCGATTTTCGCGGGTCACTGAACTCGCGCCGGGAGCAGTCATGGCATGACACCACGCTCGGGCAAATTGTGGAGACGATTGCGGCACGCAATAAGCTGACGCCCAGCGTGGCCGACACGCTGAAAGCTGTCGCAGTGCCTCACATTGACCAATCGCAGGAATCCGACGCGGTGTTTCTGTCCCGCCTGGCCGACCGGAACGGGGCGGCGGTTTCGGTAAAAGCGGGGAAACTGCTATTCCTGAAAGCGGGTAGCGGTAAGACGGCCAGCGGGAAGCCCATTCCGCAGATGACGCTTGAGCGCGGCGACGGCGATCGTCATCAGTTTGCCATTGCTGACCGGGAAGCCTATACCGGCGTTACGGCGAAATGGCTGCACACTAAAGACCCGAAGCCGCAAAAGCAGAAGGTGAAACTCAGGCGTAAGCCAAAAGAGCAACACCTCCGCGCATTACAGCACCCAAAAGCAACCAAAGCCCCGGCAAAAGCCAAAGCCCAAAAAGAGCAGGAGGCGCGCGAGGGGGAGTATATGGCCGGTGAGGCTGATAACGTGCTGGAGCTGACGACCATCTACGCGACAAAGGCGCAGGCCATGCGCGCCGCTCAGGCAAAGTGGGACAAGCTGCAGCGAGGTGTCGCGGAGTTTTCAATCTCGCTGGCGATTGGCCGGGCAGATTTATTTCCTGAAACGCCAATCGCGGTGAAAGGGTTTAAGCGCGTCATAGACGAGCAGGCTTGGATAATCAGCCGGGTGGTGCATAACCTTAACGGGAGCGGCTACACGACGGGCTTAGAGCTTGAGGTTAAGGTTGCTGAAGTGGAGTACGAAAGCGAAGAATTAATGCAGTGATTTGTTTTTAAGTATTTGTTATATATGGTAAAAATGAGTAAAATTAACGCATAAAAAATTAAATGAGGTGCTCGCCATGTTTCACTGTCCAAAATGCCATTTCGCCGCTCACGCCCGCACAAGTCGCTATTTTACTGACACGACCAAGGAGCGTTACCACCAGTGCACAAACATCAACTGCAGCGCTACATTTGTCACCACGGAAACGGTAGAGCGCTTTATTGTATCGCCGGGGGTAGTAGTGCCAGCTGCACCCCACCCGACAACGTCAGGGCAACAACAGATTCATTGGATGTAATTTACCGAGAATTCCCTGCACATACGGTGGAGCGGACTGTCTAGGTATCTTCAGAAGAACAATGGAACTATAGATATCAATTAAAATAAATATTTTTAGTTCCATATTTTATCGTGACATGTTAATAGCTTAAGCTTTACAATTTGAAAAGCTCTTTTCAATTTTTGGATTTCTTAACATGTTCCCTATCCGCAAACCGTTGGTTGTTATAATCGTGAGCGTACTGGTTTTAATCTTTGCGCTTATTGGTAATGAGTTAGGTTTTTACTCTTATCTTAATTCTAACTGGAATTGGGATAAAGCAGTTGCTTTGGCAAGTGCAACAGGAACAGTTGTAGCAGCGATAGCAACATGGCTTGCTGCTAACCGAGCAGCTGATGGTGCAGAGATTGCCAGACGGTCAATGGAATCTTCAGAATTAGCCGCTAAGGCTACTCTTCAGGAAACACAGTTATTTAACTTGCGGACTGGTTTTGAAAACCGTTATGCATTACTGCTGGCGCAACATGATCAGTATCACCGGCAACTTTGTGAGTATATTGATTGTGAAAAGGAACGTCATAATAGATTTCCTGAAAAACCATCAAAGGTTCACGTAGTGAGTTTTTTCGATAACGTTTTTGATTCACATGATCTTAAGTCGATTCTGGCATTTCTAACTGGTCATGAAATAATCAGTCGTTATATGCGAACGCTATATCATTTGTTGAAGTTTGTAGATGATGATTTTTATTTGAGTCAGAACGATTGCGATTTTGAAGAAAAGAAAAAATACACTTCGCCAGTTCGCTCTGTTATAAGAAATGATGTCTTATTAATGATCGCATTGAACGCTCTCAATGTAGTGTCTGAACGATCGATAAAATCAGGGTATCCTAAATATCAAAGACTATTGCATTCTTTTGATTTTTTCGAACATGCAATATTTACACACCCTTCAGAACCAAATAGTATATTTAATAGTGATGATTGGACTCAATTGATTTATAATCAAATCAAAAGTAAACAGTCGGAATACGATGATGCTTGGAGAAATAATTCTCAGTCAAAAATTTTTGACATCCCCTCTATTAGCTTGTTCTCACCACTAATGTTGTGCCTTTTGATCTATCAAAACCCTATTAAAAAGACTGCTGAAGATGTTTTGGTTGGTTTTTATGACTACTTAATCAATTTTAGTCTTAAATATGATTTAGAAAAAATAATTAAGAGCTATGAGAAAAGTAAAAGTTATATTGATAAATACAGTGAGTTGTTTTATAGACAAAACAATTTAGCTGAATGGATGCCCGTTGAAAATGCTATTTTGGAAGAGATTCGCAATGAAGTAAATAATAGAGGGACATACTCCTATAGTTCTTTCTTCTTCCATCTTCGGTCGAAAGGGGAAGATAGATGGGAGTCTATCGAAGGTAGATCTATTTATGGAAATTTTGAAACGGTTATGAGGTATGAAAAGTTGTACGGCGAAGTAATTGAGAGGGGAGGTGAGATTCAGTATCTAGATTTTTTACGTCATAAATACATGGAAGAATGCGATGAATTTATTAATGTGGTTTCCGCTTATGATGTAAATAAATTTTTAAAAAAATTATGAGTTTTGCTTAGGGGAATTTAAAAAAATTAGTGGAAAAACCCCGCGTTCGCGGGGTTTATAGTTTCGATGTGGTCAATATGTGGACATGAAATGAAATAAATCCCTTTATTTCAGATAATTAAGTTGTTTAAAAAAGCTCCTGCGGGAGCCTTTTTACATCAGAACACTTTCTTATACGGTCGCACCGTCACTTTTGCATACACACCCGCCGCAACGTATGGGTCTGCGTCAGCCCAGGCCTGCGCCGCTTCAAGAGACTCAAACTCAGCAATAACCGTGGAGCCAGAAAAACCGGCGGCTCCCGGGTCATTGCTGTCAACAGCAGGCATTGGACCCGCGGTCAGCAAACGGCCTTCGTCATGGAGCAGCTGCAGGCGAGCCAGATGGGCAGGGCGAACAGAGAGACGTTTTTCGAGGGAATCAGCGACATCTTCAGAGTAAATCACGTAAAGCACGGTGAAGCTCCTTAAGCGTTATAAAGTGTCAGTTACGTTATGTGAAAGGGCAATTGACTGCAATGTAAAGATAAAAACAACGTTAATACCCCGATCTGGATGTCCTTTTTTTGACCACTCCTGCGCTTAAATTGCGCCAGAACAAAGTGTCTTATTGAATATGATTGCTATTTGCATTTAAAATCAGGGTCCGGTTTTTTAACGTTGATGATTATGACTTCGATGACCCTTGATTTACCTCGCCGCTTTCCCTGGCCGACGTTGTTGTCCGTCGTGATTCACGGTGCCGTCGTGGCGGGTTTGCTCTACACCTCGGTTCATCAGGTTATTGAAATGCCCGCACCCGCCCAGCCGATCTCGGTAACCATGGTCTCGCCAGCGGATCTCGAACCGCCGCAGGTTGCGCCACCACCGCCACAGCCAGTTGCTGAGCCTGAACCGGAACCCGAGCCTGTACCGGAGCCACCGAAGGAAGCACCGGTGGTGATCCACAAACCTGAACCGAAGCCAAAACCTAAGCCAAAACCGAAGCCGGTGAAGAAAGTTGAGGAGCGTCCGAAACGTGAAGAACGCCCGGTTGAACCGCGTGCGTCCCAGCCGGTCGAGAATGCAGCGCCTTCGCGTCCGGTCATGAATAACAGCGCACCGGCGGCGAAGCCGACGGTTGCCGCACCAGCGGGCCCACGTGCGTTGAGCCGTAATCAGCCTCAATATCCGGCGCGGGCTCAGGCCTTACGTATTGAAGGTCGCGTACGGGTGAAATTTGACGTCACTGCGGATGGCCGCGTGGATAACGTGGAAATCCTGTCTGCTCAACCTTCTAATATGTTTGAGCGCGAAGTGAAGTCGGCGATGCGCAGATGGCGCTACGAACCCGGTAAACCGGGAAGCGGACTGATCGTGAACATTGTTTTCCGCCTGAATGGCGGGGCGCAGATGGAATAAGAAAAGCCTCCGAAAGGAGGCTTTTTTTTGCCTGCCACTCAGGCTGGCGGAAGCTGACGAGGTTTACCGTCGCTATCGACAGCGACATAAATAAACAGCGCTTCAGTTGCTTTATAGCGCTGTCCAATCGGTTCAGAAGAGACTTTCTTCACCCAGACTTCAATATTGATGGAGATGGATGTATTGCCGCGCTTTACGCAGCGGGCGTAACAGCAAACCACATCACCTACCGCAACCGGACGCAGGAAGGTCATTCCATCCACCCGCACGGTCACCACGCGTCCGTGAGCAATCTCTTTTGCCAGAATTGCGCCGCCCATATCCATCTGCGACATCAGCCAGCCGCCAAAAATATCGCCATTGGCATTGGTGTCAGCGGGCATTGCCAGTGTGCGTAAAACCAGTTCGCCCTGAGGGGCGTTATTTGTTGTCATTGTTTTAACTCATAACGGAAGACTTCAGGCGGGATGCTACTATGATTTCACAGCGGAGAGAATAGACCAGAACGCCTGTCGAACACGTTCTGGTCAGTCAGCAATCAGTGCTTGTCGTCCTGCGGCATGTGGCGATAGATATAAATGCCGCTTAGCAGGGTGAATATCAGCGTCAGGGCCGTCAGGCCGAAGACCTTAAAGTTGACCCAGATATTCTGTGGCAGCCAGAAAGCGATATAGATATTGGCAAGACCGCAAAGGATAAAGAACACCGCCCAGGCGATATTCAGGCGCGACCAGACCTCCTGAGGCAGCGTCAGCTCTTTGCCGAGCATGCGCTGGATCAGCGGCTTTTTCATCACCCACTGGCTGATGAGCAGCGCACCCGCAAACAGCGCGTAGATCACCGTCACTTTCCACTTGATAAATTCATCATTGTGGAAGAAGAGGGTTAGCCCACCGAATACGGCGACAAGGACGAACGTTACCAGCGCCATTTTTTCAACTTTACGGTAGCGCACCCAGCTGTAGATCAGCACAACCGCTGTCGCAATAATCAGCGCCGTGGTGGCAGCATAAATGTCATACAGTTTGTAAAACGCGAAAAAGACCACCAGCGGTAAAAAATCAAGAAACTGCTTCATTCTGTGATTCCATCTTCTTTGTTGAGCCGGACCCTGTAATGCACCCGGCATCAGGGTTACTGACGAATTAACATATACAGGCGGAACAGATAGACAAGCAGCACCGCTGAAATCAGGTTGCTCAGTGTATTCGCGACCACCGCGCCAACGTTCGGGGTTAATACCGCAAAATTCGGAGCAAACAGGAGCAGGAGCGTTTTTGCCAGCAGCCAGGCAATGACTGCGGGAGCCACCAGACGCATATTAGCCCATGCGAGTCGGATGCTGCTGCGCATCGCGGTAAAAATTCCCATTTTATCCTGAACGACCATTACTGGGGCAAAAGCGAGCACAATAGCCAGTAACACGCCCGGCACCACAACCAGCATAATTCCCATCTGCACCAGCATGGTGGTTAAAAAGATCAGAATAAACAGCTTAGGTAAGACCGGCGCGCTGGCACCAATCGCCCGCAAGGCGCTGACCCGGTGGCCCGCCGACACCAGTTGGATCATCAGCAAAACGCCGCCCGCCAGAATGGCGTTACCAATCAGGCCAGAAAACGTGGATGCGGCAGACGCCCGGAGCAGAATTTGTTGCTGCTCTGGCGTCATGTTTTGCACCAGTTCAAATAGCCCAACGCTTCCTGCAAGATGGTCGCCCTGGCTCAGGCTGGCAATCTGTTCTTCACTCGGTGAGAACGCATGACCCAGCACCACAGTGATAAAGGCGCAAAGCAACGCGATCAGTAAAAAGGTAATGAACTGATTGCGGAAAAAATTTCCCGTGTCACGGTAGACAGACTTCGCCGTGATAGACATGCACTCTCCTTGCGTATTGCAGGTGTTAATTAGCCGGCAATTGTACACCGGATGAACCTGCTGTGGCAGCATCAAGGCTTGTATGGAAAAGCATATCTTTGTAAAGCGGCGGTAATCCAAAGCGCGCGCGGGCGCGATTACAGGCTTCGTTGACCTGCCCATCTTCCCCCGACATGGCAAATTCCCGGCACGGGCTGGGGCGATCCTCATAGATTGCGCACCGGGTCGAAACCCCGGGCTCACCCTGCAGCGCGACACAGCGGGCCTGCTTTTGATTGGTGCCGCTCATGCAGCGTAGAAAGGGGGTTAACGGCTCAGTAAGATGAACCGGAACGGTACCGCCGCCATCGCTGGCTTCAGCCCAGTAGAAAGAGACTCGAAAATACGCACAACAGGCTCCGCACGTCATGCACGGGTTAACTTCACTCATGGCACACCTGCAAAAAAAGAACGCATCAAATCAACTTGTGAGAGCGATAAATTATCCAGCCGACAGAGGAAGAGCAAGAGGGAGAAAACAGAAAATTTTGTAACTGTGAAATGCCAAAAATTGACATAGAAACAACTTATTGCTTTTCAAAGCGCCACAAAAAATTAACCCAGATCAATGAATGTTAACTTACTGGTTTTAATGTGATCTGTGGCAGATCACTTATTACTCTTTTGTGAGTATATTCTCATCCGCGATTAAAACCACAACGATGGAGAGGATATGAAAAAATTAGCGGTGGCAGCCCTTGTATTAAGCAGTCTCTCTGGCGGCGCGTATGCGCATGAAGCAGGCGAATTCTTTATTCGTGCCGGTTCGGCTACGGTTCGCCCAACTGAAGGATCGGATAACGTGCTGGGTATGGGCGGTTTTAACGTCAGTAACAACACCCAGTTAGGTTTAACATTCACCTGGATGGCGACGGATAACGTTGGGGTTGAGCTTCTGGCGGCAACGCCGTTCCGTCACCGTGTCGGTCTTGGTGCGACCGGTGATATCGCCACGGTTCACCATTTACCGCCAACGCTGATGGCGCAATGGTACTTTGGCGATGCCAGCAGCAAGGTGCGTCCATATATTGGCGCGGGTGTGAACTACACCACCTTCTTCGATGAGAAATTCAACGATACCGGTAAAGAGGCAGGACTCTCCGATCTCAGCCTGAAAGACTCGTGGGGTATGGCTGGGCAGGTTGGTCTGGATTATCTGATTAACCGCGACTGGCTGATCAACGCCTCGGTCTGGTATATGGATATTGATACGGACGTACGCTTCAAGGCGGGCGGCGAGCAGCAAAGCATCAATACGCGTCTGGATCCGTGGGTGTTTATGTTCTCTGCGGGTTATCGTTTCTGATCCCCCGTCAAACTGGCCACAGGGTGGCCAGTTTGCTTTGCTCACGTCAAAACGACGGATAAACCGGCCGCTCATCGAGCTTTACGCAGTGCCTCAGGATCGTTTCCCCATCATATAAATAGCTGAAAGCGTCGCTGGATACGGAATGGAAGAGAATATCGCCGTTGGCAAACGGGATCATTTCGGTATCACCCGCACGTTTATGCCCCGCACCGGTTTCAAAATGGCCGCGCCACCGTTCCTGAGTGTGGTCATAAACGTGCAGAATAACCTCGACAAGTCCTCTTTGCGGACAATTAAGACGCAGGAAAGTAGAAGAGAAATTCAGGGACAGCGCGTGGAAGGGAATCAATAAGGCGAAGACCAGTAAAGCTCGTAAATACATCAAACCGCGAAAACCTCCTTCAAAAGGGAAATGAGATTTTACTTAAGTCATAAATAACGTTTTTGTCGTGGATCAAGATGTCTTATAATTCAATACGATAAAGGCCCCTGACGAGGCCCTTAGCGATCATTTTTGAATCAGATAGCGAATGGTTGGACCATCCTGCTGGATATCCAGCACCGTATAACCGTGGTTTTTCGCATCCAGCGGTATGTTGTTGATGGACTGCGGGCAGTCGCTGACCACCTCCAGAATTTCACCTTTCTTAAGCTGCGGCAGCGCTTCAAGCGTAGCCACCGCCGGATAGGGACAGGGCTCGCCAACCATATCCAGACGATAATCAGGCACGATCTCTTTCATGCTGCATTCTCCTGCGTTTCTGTTTTAACGCTCGCACGGCGGAAGAAACGTCTCTCCTGTGCGACGACCAGTAAAAAAGCGACCAACAGCAGGGCGTAGGTGACGAGCAGGCCGCCGAGAGGTCCGAAGGTATTCAGCAGATTAACCTTATCCCAGCGGGTGGCCAGGACGGGTGACACGTCATCCCAGTAGTACGCCAGGATCGTCGAGCCAATCACATTACCCAGCCCCACCCACCAGTAGTGCACCTGGCCTTCGACGGCGCGATACATCCAGCCGGTTTCACATCCGCCAGCCAGCACGATCCCGAAGCCGAACAGCAGGCCGCCAATGACCGCGTTAGGACCGGCCCACATGATTTTCGGTTCGACGCCCAGTTGAACATAGCTGAAGATGCCGATGGCGCTGACCGCCATCCCGGCGATAATCGCCTTCGCCATCATCGTGCGTCCGGTGATCCACATATCGCGAAACGCGGAGGTGAAGCAGATCTGCGCGCGTTCAATGAGCAGACCAAAACCCACGCCAAACAGCATCGCCAGACTGAGCTTAGGCTGGTTCAGGGCGGTGCAGAGCGCCCATGCCACCATGGCGAAAAAGACCAGCATTCCGAGGCGGAAACGGCGCTTTGCCTGCTCCGGTTTTTGGGTTAGCGGGGACGCCGCGCTGACTTTTGTCATTTTCACCGGAATGCGGAACAGCGGCAGAAGGGTGAATTTTGCTCCGAAGTAAGAGCCAATCGCCGTGGCCACGGCAAAAAACCAGGCATGAAGGGAGAACTGCGGAATCCCCGTAAAGAACGCGGCCAGATTACAGCCCATCGCCAGGCGGGCGCCAAACCCGGCAATCATACCCCCGACTACCGCCTGCATGATGCGAACGCGGCTTTTGGGCATGCGCAGCTTAACGTTGTTTGCCCACAGCGCCGCAGCGAAGCAGCCGCCGAACATGCCGACGATCATCATCCCGTCGATACGGGTAAGCGGGGTACCGTCCAGGTGAATGAGTTTGAAGTATCCCCACTCTTCGGTGTGTACGCCTGCGAGCTGCAGCAGTTGCCCACCCCAGCGGGTGAATTCACCGGTGACGGCCCAGAAGGTGCCGGTAATGCCGAAATAATAAGTAGAGAGAATGCCTGCCGCGATGACGGCCGGAACAGGTGACCAGAACTTAACCAGGTAAGTCTGTTTGAAGGATTGCCATGACATGAATAAGCCTCTGAACTCAGAAGGTGTAAGTGAATTAAGCGGACTGGAATATATATCTTTTTCTAAATATCTAAAAGTTCTCAACAGAGATTTTCCAATTACTTACACCTTTTATGACCTCCGTCATCGAAACTTGCAACTCACTGTAAACCGTATATTCTCAACATTTACTTTCAAGCTTGCTCCAGAAGATAACCGTTGGATGGCGTGGTGTAACAAAGTGAGTCTAACGCCTGAGAGGGGGGCTTAAATCTCAGGGGTTAGAAACACCTGCTATGGTATATCATAAAAATAAAACCAATGAATCATATAATAATGACTTTAATCTCCGGCGCCTGCGCGCCGGAGATGATTATTTCTCGTATACTTTCTTTATGCTACTAATGCTCATTTTCTTTATGAAAGGTCTTTCAATAAAGTGGTAAGTAATGGAAGATAGAAAGCATATTGCCGCGTAGCATAAGACTAAGATCACAAAAGTATGAACATTTAACTCTGGTTCATTGTTTGTTTTGAAGTGAAGGATTAAAGGGAATAAAATCAACCCTTGCGTCAAATATAAACTGTAGCTTATTGCACCGAGACGAATGGCTGCTTTGGTAATTAAAAAACCAAAAAGATTCGCGCCTGAAACTACTGAAAAGAATATCGCGCAGAGGAATAGTTTCTCAGAAGGACCGTAAAGTGTTGGTTGCGCTAACAGGGTTATAAGAATCGTGCAAATCAAAGCAGCATTGGCCAGTTTTTTTGTTATGACTATTCTGTCTTTGATTTCCCGGCATAACATTCCGATGAAAAAATAAGACCACAAAGATGAATCGTTCGTAAAGCCTGGAAGAAAATATACGGAGAAGGCAAAAAGAAAAATGGTTAATTCAAAGGACCATTTTTTGAACATATATAACAACGGAAGAGAGAAATAGAAAATCCATTCCCAGCGCAGTGTCCACGTCACCCCAGCCAGAGCCATAAAAGGATACTGGAAAGTAGTGACCGGCGGTTTGTCATTCCAGAGTCCCAAATCAAACCAGGAAAGCGCGTTGTTTATTACACTAAGAGAAAATTCATTTCGTTCGGTTAATAAGAAAAGTAAAGATAGAGCTGCTATGGAGCAAAATACGGATAGCGGTGCAATTCTGTAAAGGCGTTTTTTATATAATTCAATCCAATCCACTTCATTTGCTTTTCTGATTTTCCCCCAAAACAAAAAAGCTGTAATCATAAAAAATAAAGCAACCCCGTATCGCCCAAAATAGAGCAACAAGTCTGATGTCGGAGCCCAATTGCCTTTTTTAATAAATGTATAAGCACAATCCATATGATGAAATATGACAAATGAGGCAAGGACGTATCTCATACCATCTATACTGTTTGACCTTGTCGGTTCAGTATCTTCATCTATAAATTTGAATAGCGGTAGGCTAAAAATCACAATTGCCAAGGCTAAGCATGTGAAAACTAAGTAAATCGAAAAGTATAAATCCATCTTCAAACCTTACGGATATTTGTATAGATATAATTGGAAGGCTTTACCTGACCTCGATGCCATTCTAGCATTGCTTCTTATTATCGTCGAGATGATGTATCACATTTAATCCCTTGAAAATTGGTTGATTTCTATACCCCGCGGCACCGCATGACGCTATGTCGTCAGCTTTTTTCTCGCTAATCTGTTGATAAGTGCAATTCAGTATTTATGTTCCGTTTATTTCATTGGAGTGGAACGCTGTAAAACAAAAGGAAGTGTAAAAAAGAGGGCAACCGTCTGGCAGGGATGCCAGACGGTGGAGGGGTCAGGCTTTACGCGTCGCCGCCTTCATGGCAGTCACAAACGCCTTCAGCTCGGCCAGCATCTGCTCGGGCTTGTCCACGTTCTTCTCGATGATCTTCACAATCGCGGAGCCGGAGATGGCGCCCGCCGCCTTCGCGTCAATCGCCGCCGTGACCTGGTCGGGAGATGAAATCCCAAAGCCCTGCAGCGGAGGCGCGGCATGGTACTCGGCCAGCTTTTCCACCAGATGATGCAGCGGCAGTGCAGCTTTATTCTCGGCGCCAGTCACGCCCGCGCGCGAAAGCAAATAGGTATACCCGCGCCCGTAAGAGGCTATCTGGCGCAGCAGTTCATCATCGGCGTTAGGCGGGCAGATGAAAATAGGGGCGACATTGTGACGCATCGCAGCCTGGCGGAACGGCGCGGACTCTTCCACGGGCACGTCTGCTACCAGGACCGAGTCGACACCCACGCGCGCGCATTCGGCATAGAACTCATCAACACCACGGTTGAACACCAGGTTGGCGTACATCAGCAGGCCAATTGGAATGGTTGGGTGCTTCTGGCGGATCGCCGCCAGCATTTCAAAGCACTGGGTTGGGGTCACGCCTGCCGCAAAGGCGCGCAGGGTGGCGTTCTGGATGGTCGGGCCATCCGCCAGCGGATCGGAGAACGGAATACCCAGCTCCAGCGCGTCGGCGCCGGCTTCAATCAGGGCGTCGATAATCTTCAGAGACTGCTCAGGGCCCGGGTCGCCAAGGGTAACGAAGGGGACGAACGCGCCTTCCTGGCGGGATTTCAGTTCTGCAAATACGTTATCGTAGCGTTCCATCAGATTTCCCCTCGTGCTTTCAAAATATCGTGAACGGTGAAGATATCTTTGTCACCGCGACCGGAAAGGTTCACCACCAGCAGTTGCTCTTTTTCCGGGTTCTCTTTCATCATTTTCAGCGCGTGCGCCAGCGCGTGAGAAGACTCCAGCGCCGGGATGATCCCTTCGCTGCGGCACAGCGTTTTGAAGGCTTCCAGCGCTTCGTCATCGGTAATGGAGACATAGTCCGCGCGCCCCGTGCTGTTCAGGAACGCGTGCTGTGGCCCAACGGACGGGAAGTCCAGTCCGGCAGAAATTGAGTAAGACTCTTCAATCTGCCCTTCATCGGTCTGCATCATCGGGGCTTTCATGCCGAAGTAGATCCCCACGCGGCCATGCTTCAGCGGCGCGCCGTGCTCGCCAGTTTCAATCCCATGACCGGCAGGCTCGACGCCAATCAGCCCTACGCGGGTTTCGTCGATAAAATCGGCAAACATGCCGATGGCGTTAGACCCGCCGCCGACGCAGGCAATGACTGCATCCGGCAGGCGACCCTCTTTTTCAAGGATCTGCGCTTTGGTCTCTTCACCGATCATGCGCTGGAATTCGCGCACGATGGTCGGGAACGGGTGAGGACCTGCCGCGGTGCCGAGCATATAGTGCGCGGTTTCGTAGCTGCCGGACCAGTCGCGCAGCGCTTCGTTACAGGCATCTTTCAGCGTCGCAGAACCGCTGTGCACCGGGATCACTTCCGCACCCATCAGGCGCATACGGAACACGTTCGGCGACTGACGCTCAACGTCTTTAGCACCCATATAGATGCGGCACTTCAGGCCGAGCAGGGCGCTGGCGAGCGCAGAAGCCACGCCGTGCTGGCCCGCGCCGGTTTCGGCGATGATTTCGGTTTTACCCATACGCTTCGCGAGCAGCGCCTGGCCCAGCACCTGGTTAGTTTTATGCGCGCCGCCGTGCAGTAGATCTTCACGCTTAAGATACAGCGTGGTTTTGGTGCCTTCGGTCAGGTTGCGGCATTTGGTCAGCGCGGTTGGACGCCCGGCGTAGTTTTTCAGCAGGTCGGTAAACTCCGCCTGAAACGCCGGATCTTTCTGCGCGCTCACGAACGCTTCTTCCAGCTGGCGCAGCGCGGGCATCAGGATTTGCGGAACGTACATCCCGCCGAATTCACCAAAATACGGGTTAAGTAATGTCGTCATCTTCTCTTCCTTAATATGCACGCAGAGTTTTAAACACCGAGGCCAGCTTGCTGGCATCTTTGATACCCGGTTGCGACTCTACGCCTGAATTGAAATCGAGGCCTGCGCAGCCGGTTTTCGCGGCTTCCACACAGTTATCCGGGCTTAGTCCGCCCGCCAGCAGGACGTTGTCCAGCTTTTCGCCGTTCAGCAGCGACCAGTCAAAACGTTGTCCGGTGCCGCCCTGGCCGTTGTCGAGCACGTATTTGTCAACGTGGTGAAGATTACGTGCGGGCAGGGTGGTGCCCACGCTTTGTGCTTTCCAGATTTGAACCTGCGGTGCAAGCGCGTCTCGCAGGGCATTGATATACGCCTGATCTTCATCGCCATGGAGCTGAACGGCACTCAGGGATAACGCGTCGGCTTTTGCCACAACGTCTGCGACATCCGCATTGCGGAACACGCCAACATAGCTCAGCGGGGCCGCCGCGATTACCTTACGGGCCTGTTCCTCATTGACTGCTCGAGGAGAGGTGTCGACGAAGATTAAACCGCCATATATTGCTCCTGCCTCATACGCGGCCAGCGCATCCTGTTCGCGGGTCAGGCCGCAGACTTTGTTTTCACCCAGCAGCACGCGACGCACCGCCGCATTGAGGTCGTCATGTTCCATCATGGCGGAGCCAATCAGGAAACCGTTGGCGAAGTGGCTCAGCTCGCGCACCTGGGCGTAGCTGTTAATGCCGGACTCGCTGATCACCGTGACGCCCGCACCCAGACGCGGCGCCAGCTGGCGGGTGCGGTTCAGGTCAATCGACAAGTCGCGAAGATCGCGGTTGTTGATGCCGACCACTTTGGCTTCCAGCGCGATGGCGCGCTCAAGCTCTTCTTCGTTACTCACTTCGGTCAGCACGCCCATTTTCAGGCTGTGCGCCACGGCAGCAAGCTGGCGATACTGTTCGTCATCAAGTACCGAGAGCATGAGCAGGCAGGCATCGGCCTGGTAGAAACGCGCCAGCCAGATCTGATACGGGTCGATAATAAAGTCTTTGCACAGGATCGGCTGCGGTGCGATGCCGCTGACGATCGGCAGAAAATCGAAGCTGCCCTGGAAATATTTCTCATCCGTCAGCACGGAGATTGCCGACGCATGATGCTTATAAATACCGGCGATACGCGCCGGGTCGAAATCGTCACGAATAACGCCTTTTGAGGGAGAGGCCTTTTTGCACTCCAGAATAAAGGCGGTACGTGCACCCTGCAGGGCGTCATAGAAACGACGGCTGCTCGGGACGACGTCATTCTGGAAACTGGCAAGCGGCTGCTCTGCTTTGCGTGCTTCCACCCAGATGGCCTTATCGGCAACGATTTTCGCTAAAACGGTCTGCATTCTTTACCCTCTTGCCGCAAGTGCGGTAACGCGATCGTAAGCTGCACCGGAGCGCAGTACATCCAGAACTTTTTGAGCATTGGCCTTCAGGTCTTCCTCACCGTGCAAACGCATCAGCATGGCGACGTTGGCAGCCACGGCGGCCTCATGAGCGGCCTCACCTTTACCTTGTAGTAAGCGCGTCAGAATGTCACGGTTTTCTTCCGGCGTACCGCCTGCCAGCGCTTCCTGATGGTACGGCGTTAAGCCGAAATCAGACGCCTCAAGCTGATAGCTGAGTACTTCACCATCGTTAAGCTCGGCCACCAGCGTCGGCGCATGCAGCGAAACTTCATCCATTCCGCCGCTGTGCACCACGGCGGCGCGTTTGTAACCCAGCACGCGCAGCGTCTCGGCAATCGGCAGGACCAGCTCAGGGCTGTAAACGCCAATTAATGCCAGCGGCGGATGGGCCGGGTTGATCAGCGGGCCGAGCACGTTAAATAGCGTGCGGGTTTTAAGCTGCTGGCGAACCGGCATCGCGTGGCGGAAACCGGTGTGATATTTCGGCGCAAACAGGAAGCAAACGCCCAAATCGTCCAGCGCTTCACGCGAACGCTCGGCATTCATCTCCAGATTGATGCCAAACGCGGCCAGCAGATCGGACGAGCCTGAACGGCTGGAGACGCTGCGGTTACCGTGTTTTGCCACTTTCAGTCCACACGCTGCGGCGACAAAGGCACTGGCGGTCGAAATATTGATGCTGTTGCTGCCGTCGCCACCGGTCCCGACGATATCCGCAAACTGATAGTCCGGGCGCGGGAACGGAGCGGCATTTTCCAGCAGCGCGGTGGCCGCACCGGCGATCTCCTGCGGGCTTTCGCCGCGCACTTTCATGCTCACCAGCGCCGCCGCCAACTGCTCAGGCTTCAGCTCGCCGCGCACCACGGCGGAAAAAAGCTGGTGGCTCTCCTGTTGGCTCAGGGTCTGGGCCTGATACAGTTTTTCCAGAATCGGCTGCAGGGTGTTGGTCTGCTCCAGCTTCTGCAACGCCCAGTCAAGGGTCTGCTCCAGCAGGCGGGCGCCATTGGAGGTCAAAATAGATTCCGGGTGGAACTGCATCCCGCAGACGCGATCCGCATCGTGGCGTACCGCCATCACCATCCCTTCAAACGAGGCGTTAATGGTCAGCCCGGCCGGAATGTTGCTGCCGACCAGCGAATGATAGCGCGCGACCGGGAGCGGATTCGGCAGCCCGGCAAACATTGCCTGGCCGTCATGTTCAGTGCTGGAGGCTTTTCCGTGCAGGATCTCGCCCGCCTGGCCGACGTAACCGCCGTAGGCTTCCACGATTGCCTGGTGACCAAGGCAGATACCGATAATCGGCAGCTTGCCGCGCATACGGGTCAGCAGTTCGGGCATACAGCCCGCTTCGCTCGGCGCGCCCGGCCCCGGAGAGAGCATCAGTACCGGGTTTTGCATGGTCGCCAGACGGTCAATCAGGGTCTGAGCCGGAACGTGGTTGCGGTAGATAACGACGTTGTGACCATTCGCACGCAGCTGATCTGCCAGGTTATAGGTAAAGGAGTCGATATTATCGAGCAGCAGAATGTCAGCCATCAGAAAATCTCCTGTGCGTGGTGTGCGGTAGCGATGGCGCGCAATACCGCGCGTGCTTTACTGCGGGTTTCGTCAGCTTCAGACTGCGGAACAGAGTCAAGAACAATCCCGGCGCCGGCCTGAACGGTGGCAATACCGTCTTCGACGTAGGCGGAGCGGATCACGATGCAGGTATCAAGGTCGCCGTGTGCGGTGAAGTAACCTACCGCGCCGCCGTAGCTCCCGCGACGACGTCCTTCCGCTTCGGCGATAAGCTGCATGGCACGCACCTTCGGCGCGCCGCTCAGGGTGCCCATATTCATGCAGGCACGGTAGGCGTGCAGCACGTCGAGGTCGCTGCGCAGTTCACCCACCACGCGGGAGACCAGGTGCATCACGAAGGAGTAACGGTCAACTTTGGTCAGGTCTGCCACGTAGCGGCTGCCCGGGGTGCAAATGCGCGCCAGGTCGTTACGCGCCAGGTCAACCAGCATCAGGTGTTCGGAGAGCTCCTTGTGGTCGGTTCGCATTTCAAGTTCGATGCGGCTGTCCAGATCGCGGTCCAGCGAGCCATCGGCACGACGGCCACGCGGACGGGTGCCCGCAATCGGGTAGATCTCAATCTGGCGGCTGGTGGCGTCGTACTTCAGCGAGCTTTCCGGCGAGGCGCCGAACAGCGTGAAATCATTGTCCTGCATAAAAAACATATATGGGCTCGGGTTGCTCTTCTTCAGCACGTCGTAAGCCGCCAGCGGTGACGGGCAGGGCAGCGAGAAACGGCGGGACGGCACAACCTGGAAAATCTCCCCGGCGCGAATAGCCTTTTGCATCTGGCGAACCACGGCCCCGTATTGATCGTCGGTCTGGTTAACGTCGCATGTCATTTTTTCCACGTGCTGTACCGGCAGCGCAGGCGGCGCTTCCGTCATCTGCTGCCGGAGCTGAGCGATGCGATGCTCAAGGCGGTTTTTCTCAGACGCAGACGGCGTGAACAGGCTTGCCTGGATGCGGGTATATTTTTTCTGATGGTCGATCACCAGCAGGGTTTCGGCCAGGTAGAAACAGTAGTCCGGGCAGCGGTTGCCCTGCTCGGTTTCCGGCAAATCTTCAAAACCGGCGACCAGGTCGTAAGCAAACAGCCCGCCGAAGAACATTGCTTCGCGCTCATCTTCCGGCACGGTGACAAGATTTTGCAGCAGGCGGAAGGCATCGAACACGGACAGCGAGCAGAGGCGCGCGTCTTCGTCCAGCAGCTGGCTTACCGGTGGGAAATGCAGAATTCGCAGGTCCGGGTGACGTTCATTATCGATGCCCGCGGGCAGAGCCGCATCCAGCAGCGGCAGCAGCGATGCGCCATTATCAGAGAGCGCCTTAATGGTGACGGTGTCACCTAACGCGGTAATGCGCAGCGCGCTGTCGACCAGCAGCAGGCTTTTCAGATCGTCCTTACTATCGATATCCGCAGACTCCAGCAGCAGCGTCGCCGGACGCGCGCCGCACACCTGATGAAACAGCGCGGTCGGGTTGTGGCGATAGACCGCCTCGCAGGTCAACAGTTCGAGATGAGGTTTGGCTGTTTGCATGTTGTGGTTCTCATTTATTCTGTTCAAAAAAAAGCCCGCTGGGTAGCGGGCGGGTATCTGTTTGCATTTCGCAGATGCGTGACACTGCCCGAAGATCAGGAAGTGCGCCACCAACCGTGCAGAGTGAAATGTGCTGTCATTTTCAGATACCTTTCTCGTGTGAACTTGCGTACTAGTTAACTAGTTCGATGGCGTATTGTCAACCCTTGATTTCAGAATTTCACGTTAAGTCGGTATCATGGTGTTTTCGGATGTCTCCAACCTGTTATGGGAAGTGCTTTGAGCGATACCACCTACGCGATTATTTATGATTTACACAGCCATACTCAGGCCTCTGATGGCCTGCTGACACCCGAAGCCCTGGTTCATCGCGCGGTTGAAATGCGTGTCGGCACGCTGGCGATAACCGATCACGATACCACCGACGCCATTCCGGCGGCGCGCGCCGAGATCGCCCGCAGCGGGCTGGCGCTGAATCTGGTGCCCGGCGTCGAGATCTCGACCGTCTGGGAAAACCATGAGATTCATATCGTTGGCCTGAACATTGATATAGAACATCCGGCACTTCTTGCCTTTTTGCAAGAACAAAAAACGCGCCGCAACCAGCGCGCGGAGATGATCGGCGAGCGTCTGGAGAAGGCGCATATTCCGGGCGCGCTGGAAGGTGCGCAAAAGCTGGCGAACGGCGGGGCGGTCACCCGCGGTCATTTCGCCCGCTTTCTGGTTGAAGCGGGCAAAGCGACGACCATGGCGGATGTCTTTAAAAAGTATCTGGCGCGCGGGAAAACCGGATACGTTCCGCCACAGTGGTGTACAATAAAACAAGCTATTGATGTCATTCATCATTCTGGCGGTAAGGCCGTGCTGGCCCATCCGGGACGGTATAATCTTTCTGCTAAATGGCTGAAACGGCTGCTGGCGCACTTTGCCGAATGCGGTGGCGAGGCGATGGAAGTCGCCCAATGTCAGCAGGCGCCCAACGAGCGCGCGCAGCTCGCGACTTACGCCCGCCAGTTTGGCCTGCTAGGGTCACAGGGCTCTGATTTCCACCAGCCCTGCGCGTGGATCGAGCTGGGACGCAAGCTCTGGCTACCCGCTGGCGTTGAGCCGGTCTGGCAGCTCTGGGAGCAGCCGCAGCAAATTGAAGAGAGGGAAGTATGAGTCAGTTTTTCTATATCCATCCGGACAATCCGCAGCCACGTCTGATTAACCAGGCCGTGGAGATCGTCCGCAAAGGCGGCGTGATAGTCTACCCGACCGATTCCGGCTACGCGCTGGGCTGTAAAATTGAAGATAAAGGAGCGATGGAACGCATTTGCCGTATTCGTCAGCTGCCGGACGGCCATAACTTTACCCTGATGTGCCGCGATCTCTCTGAGCTGTCGACCTATGCGTATGTTGATAACGTGGCGTTTCGCCTGATTAAGAACAATACGCCGGGCAACTACACCTTTATTCTGAAAGGGACGAAGGAGGTGCCGCGTCGCCTGCTGCAGGAAAAGCGTAAGACTATCGGCATGCGCGTGCCGTCGAACCCGATTGCCCAGGCGCTGCTGGAAACCCTCGGCGAGCCGATGCTCTCCACCTCGCTGATGCTGCCGGGAAGCGAGTTTACCGAGTCCGATCCGGAGGAGATAAAAGATCGTCTGGAGAAGGTGGTGGAGCTGATTATTCACGGAGGTTATCTCGGCCAGCAGCCGACTACCGTTGTGGATCTGACCGAAGACGCGCCTGAAGTGATTCGTGAAGGCGTGGGTGATGTTAAGCCTTTCTTGTAAAGGTGTAAGCAGATATACTACGCGGCCATCAAAGCAGGGCTCGGCTCTGCTTTTGACCTGATTCGACGCCTGTGAAGGCGACACCTGAGGAAGCTCAATGAGCGAGAAGTTACAGAAAGTGCTGGCGCGTGCCGGCCACGGCTCACGCCGTGAAATCGAAGCCATTATAGAAGCGGGCCGCGTGAGTGTGGACGGTAAAATCGCCACGCTGGGTGACCGCGTAGAAATCGTACCGGGGCTCAAGATCCGCATTGACGGTCATCTTATCTCCGTGAAAGAGTCCGCGGAACAGATCTGCCGCGTGCTGGCGTATTACAAGCCGGAAGGCGAGCTGTGTACGCGCAACGACCCGGAAGGTCGTCCAACGGTGTTTGACCGTCTGCCAAAACTGCGCGGCGCCCGCTGGATTGCGGTGGGTCGTCTGGACGTGAACACCTGCGGTCTGCTGCTGTTCACCACCGATGGTGAACTGGCAAACCGTCTCATGCACCCAAGCCGTGAAGTTGAGCGTGAATACGCCGTTCGCGTCTTCGGCCAGGTCGATGAAACTAAACTGCGCGATCTGTCGCGTGGCGTGCAGCTGGAAGACGGCCCTGCGGCGTTCAAAACCATCAAATTTACCGGTGGTGAAGGGATTAACCAGTGGTACAACGTTACCCTGACCGAAGGCCGTAACCGTGAGGTGCGTCGTCTGTGGGAAGCGGTAGGCGTGCAGGTTAGCCGCCTGATCCGCGTTCGCTACGGCGACATTCTGCTGCCGAAAGGTCTGCCGCGCGGTGGTTATACCGAGCTGGATCTTACCCAGACTAACTACCTGCGCGAGCTGGTTGGCCTGACGCCGGAAACCACTTCTAAAGTGGCGGTGGAGAAAGATCGTCGTCGTATGAAGGCGAATCAGATCCGTCGTGCGGTGAAACGCCACAGCCAGGTGAACAGCAATCGTCGCTCTGGCAGCCGGAATAACAACGGTTAATCGAAAAAGCCCGGTGAATTCACCGGGCTTTTTCTTTAGTAATCAATGCCAATTTGTGCTTTGATGCCTGCATCAAACGCATGCTTGACCGGACGCAGCTCGCTGACGGTATCTGCCAGCTCCAGAATCTCACGATGACACCCACGACCTGTAACGATAACCGTCTGGTGCGCAGGGCGGCTCTTCAGTGCATCCAGCACCTCCTCCAGCGGCAGGTAGTCGTAGGCGACCATATAGGTGATCTCATCCAGTAGCACCATATTCAGCGAGGGATCGGCCAGCATTCTTTTAGCGTGCTCCCAGACGGCCAGACAGGCTGCGGTATCGGTTTCCCGGTTCTGCGTATCCCACGTAAACCCGGTCGCCATCACCTGAAACTCAACGCCGTGAGGTTCAAGCAAATTACGCTCACCGTTGGGCCATTCCCCTTTGATAAACTGGATGACCCCCACTTTTTGCCCGTGGCCGACGGCGCGCGTAGCGGTGCCAAACGCGGCAGTAGTTTTGCCTTTACCATTGCCGGTAAAAACGATGACGATCCCACGCTCCTCCTGAGCTGCCGCGACGCGCGCGTCAACCTGTTCCTTCAGACGCTGCTGTCGCTGCTGATGACGTTCTTCACTCATTGCGAAATTCCCGGTTTGCGGCCCGGCTGGGCATCAAAGGTCATTCCGGTTTTGCGGCGGCTGTCGTCGCCCATCAGCCAGAGATAGAGCGGCATAATGTCTGCCGGGGTTTTCAGCTTCAGCGGATCTTCCGTCGGGAACGCGCTGGCGCGCATGCTGGTGCGCGTACCCCCCGGATTAATGCAGTTTACGCGCAGATGGCGGCTCTGATACTCATCCGCCAGCACCTGCATCATGCCCTCGGTCGCGAATTTTGAGACAGCATAAGCCCCCCAGTTTGCGCGTCCCTCGCGGCCTACGCTGGAAGAGGTGAAGACCAGAGATCCAGACTCGGATTTGAGTAATAAAGGAAGCAAGGCCTGCGTGAGGAAAAAAGTACCGTTAACGTTAACCTGCATTACCTGCTGCCAGATTTCAGGATCCTGTTCATCCATTGGACGCACTTCACCTAACAAACCGGCGTTGTGCAGTACGCCGTCAAGACGTGGGTAGTGGGTACTGATACGGTGAGCAAGCTCCTGGCAGAGCGCTGGGGTGCAGGTCAGCAAATCGAGCGTGTACCAGGGGGCAGGTGTCCCGCCTGCGGCCTCAATTTCCTGAGCGACCCCTTTGAGCTTTTCTTCGTCACGCCCAATCAGAATTACGCTTGCGCCATATTCAGCGTACGTCAGGGCCGCTTCGCGACCAATACCATCGCTGGCGCCGGTGACAAGAATGATTCGGTTCTGCAGCAGGTTTTTTTGCGGTTGATAATGCACGGTGACTCCTCAGGCGCACGGTGTCTCAATCACGCCTTCATAATGACTTTTCGGCTTTATGCCCGAATTAGCGTGAGAATTCAATCAGTCTACAGGACGCATTGCTGCAAAATTAACAATTTGCAAATATTTAAACCGCAGCGCGGGGATTCCTGAAGACGGCTCGCAGAGGTAATGTCACGGGCGAGACGCAGGGGCAGGGCTGTTGTACACTGCCGTGAAAGATTCGTGGTTAAATCAAGGTGGAACGCGTGGAATTACTTTCTCAATATGGGTTGTTTTTGGCCAAAATCGCGACGGTGGTGATTGCCATTGCCGTGGTTGCCGTTCTGATTGTCAACCTGACGCAGCGCAAGCGTCAGCGTGGGGAGTTACGCATCACCCGCCTGAGCGAGCAGTATAAAGAGATGCAGGAAGAGATGTCCCTCTCGCTGCTCGATAGCCATCAGCAGAAGCTGTGGCTGAAAGCCCAGAAGAAAAAACACAAGCAGGAAGCCAAAGCCGCGAAGGCGAAGGCAAAGCTCGCGACGCCGCAGGGCGACGCAAAACCCCGCGTCTATGTGCTCGATTTTAAAGGCAGCATGGATGCGCATGAAGTCGCTTCGCTGCGCGAAGAGGTGACTGCGGTTCTGGCTGTAGCAACGCCGCAGGATCAGGTGGTGGTGCGTCTTGAGAGCCCGGGCGGGGTGGTACACGGTTACGGGCTGGCCGCTTCACAGCTGCAGCGTCTGCGCGAGAAGCAGATCCCACTTACCGTGGCGGTAGATAAAGTCGCGGCGAGCGGCGGCTATATGATGGCCTGCGTGGCGGACAAAATCGTTGCGGCGCCGTTTTCCATCATAGGTTCCATTGGCGTGGTCGCACAGATCCCTAACTTTAACCGCTTCCTGAAAAATAAAGAGATTGATATCGAACTTCACACGGCGGGTCAGTACAAACGCACCCTGACGCTGCTGGGGGAAAACACGGAAGAGGGGCGCCAAAAATTCCGTGAAGATCTGAATGAAACTCACCATCTCTTTAAAGACTTCGTACATCGCATGCGCCCAACGCTGGATATTGAACAGGTGGCGACCGGTGAGCACTGGTACGGCATCCAGGCGCAGGAAAAAGGGCTGGTGGATGAAGTGGGTACCAGTGATGACCTGCTGCTCAACCTGATGGAAGGCCGGGAACTGGTAGGCGTGCGCTTTATACAGCGCAAACGGCTGATGGACCGCTTTACCAACAGTGCGGCGGAAAGCGCGGACCGCCTGCTGCTTCGCTGGTTACAGCGCGGACAAAAACCGCTGCTGTAAACAAAAACGCGAGGCATATGCCTCGCGTTTTGCATTAGTCGACCAGGTGATATTTCTCTGAAAGCGTATGCGCCAGGTATTTAAACATATTAAACACGGCAGTGCTTTTCGGGGTCGGTAACCCCTGCTCGTCAAGGAAGTATTCGCCGCTGAAAACCAGCACGCCATTACGTTGCTCAACGCCGGTGGCTTCAATGCCTGCCAGCGTATCTTCATGGTCACGAATAAGCTTGTTTGCTTCGATAAGCAGAGAGGCTCGGTCAATGGGTTGGGTCGTATTCTGCATAATCCACTCCTTAAACAGTGACAATAGTCTACGCCGGGGGCGCTTTGGGGGCAAATTTTCCCTGTAATGTGAGGGGATAAGATGCAGAGGGCAGGTTGGCGGGATTTGCTTTTGCATGCTAATAAAGTTGCGTAACGAATTTTATCAGGTAGAGTGTGCGCTTTCGTCATTCTGGCAACAGAATTGCTTGACATTCGACCGGGAATTCGTCACGAATTATACGAGATGTGAGAAAAATACCCGAAAACTCAATGACCTGGATGTCGCCATTCTGACGTTCGGTAAGACATAGGGGTTGATATCCCCTGACGCAGTCGCAATATCATTGGCTCGTCGTCAGCGGAAGGGAAATCAACGTGCGGCGTATTCCTGGAAGAATTAAATTAGGTAAAGGTGAATATGGGTAAAGCTCTCGTCATCGTTGAGTCCCCGGCAAAAGCCAAAACGATCAATAAGTATCTGGGTAATGACTACGTGGTTAAGTCCAGCGTTGGTCACATCCGCGATTTGCCGACCAGTGGCTCAGCCAGCAAAAAGAGCGCAGACTCTACCTCCACCAAAGGGGCTAAAAAGCCTAAAAAGGATGAACGTAGCGCGCTTGTCAACCGCATGGGTGTTAACCCATGGCACAACTGGGATGCACAATATGAAGTGCTGCCCGGGAAAGAAAAAGTCGTTAACGAGCTGAAGCAGCTTGCTGAAAAAGCAGACCACATCTATCTCGCAACCGATCTTGACCGCGAAGGGGAAGCCATTGCGTGGCACCTGCGGGAAGTGATCGGCGGGGATGACAAACGCTACAGCCGCGTAGTGTTTAACGAAATTACAAAGAATGCGATTCGTCAGGCGTTTGAGAAGCCGGGCGAGCTGAATATCGACCGTGTGAACGCCCAGCAGGCGCGTCGCTTTATGGACCGCGTTGTGGGCTACATGGTTTCTCCCCTGCTGTGGAAAAAGATTGCCCGCGGCCTGTCTGCAGGACGCGTGCAGTCTGTAGCCGTGCGTCTTGTCGTTGAGCGTGAACGCGAAATTAAAGCCTTCGTGCCGGAAGAGTTCTGGGAAGTTGACGCCAATGTCACCACCCCGGGCGGTGATGCGCTGCCGCTGCAGGTAAGCCATCACAACGATAAGCCTTTCCGTCCTGAAAACCGCGATCAGACCATGGCCGCCGTGGCGCTGCTGGAAAAAGCGCGCTATCAGGTACTGGAACGCGAAGATAAGCCGACCAGCAGCAAGCCTGGCGCGCCGTTTATCACGTCCACACTGCAACAGGCGGCGAGCACCCGTCTGGGTTACGGCGTGAAGAAAACCATGATGATGGCCCAGCGCTTGTATGAAGCGGGTTACATCACCTACATGCGTACTGACTCCACCAACCTGAGCCAGGACGCGGTGAACATGGTGCGCGGCTACATCAGCGACAACTTCGGTAAAAAATACCTGCCGGAAAGCGCCAACCAGTTCGCCAGCAAAGAGAATTCTCAGGAAGCGCACGAAGCGATTCGTCCCTCTGATGTCTCTGTTTTAGCCGAGTCGCTGAAGGATATGGAAGCCGACGCCCAGAAGCTGTATCAGCTGATCTGGCGTCAGTTTGTCGCGTGTCAGATGACGCCAGCGAAATATGATTCCACTACGCTGACCGTTGGCGCGGGCGACTTCCGCCTCAAGGCACGCGGTCGTATTCTGCGTTTCGACGGCTGGACGAAAGTGATGCCTGCGCTGCGTAAAGGTGATGAAGACCGTACGCTGCCTGCGGTAAACAAAGGCGACGAGTTGTCGCTTGTCGACCTGGTTCCGGCCCAGCACTTCACCAAGCCGCCTGCTCGCTTTAGTGAAGCGTCGTTGGTTAAAGAGCTGGAAAAACGCGGGATTGGTCGTCCGTCAACCTACGCGTCAATCATCTCGACCATTCAGGACCGCGGTTACGTTCGCGTAGAGAACCGCCGTTTCTATGCCGAAAAAATGGGTGAGATTGTCACTGACCGTCTGGAAGCTAACTTCCGCGAATTGATGAACTACGACTTCACCGCGCAGATGGAAGACAGCCTCGACGAAGTGGCCAGTCACAAGGCGGAGTGGAAGAAGGTTCTCGATAGCTTCTTCAGGGACTTTACCAACCAGCTTGAGAAAGCGGAGAAAGATCCTGAAGAGGGTGGCATGCTGCCTAACCAGATGGTTCTGACCAGCATCGACTGCCCGACCTGCGGCCGCAAGATGGGGATCCGTACTGCGACAACGGGCGTGTTCCTTGGCTGTTCAGGCTATGCGCTGCCACCAAAAGAGCGCTGCAAAACAACCATCAACCTGGTGCCGGAGAACGAAGTTCTCAACGTGCTGGAAGGTGATGATGCGGAAACCAACGCCCTGCGCGCGAAACGCCGCTGCAAAAAATGCGGCACGGCGATGGACAGCTATCTGATCGATCCTAAACGTAAGCTGCACGTGTGTGGTAACAACCCAACGTGCGACGGGTATGAGATCGAAGAGGGTGAGTTCCGCATTAAAGGCTATGACGGCCCGATTGTGGAGTGCGAGAAGTGTGGCTCTGAAATGCACCTGAAAATGGGGCGTTTCGGTAAGTACATGGCCTGCACCAACGACGAGTGTAAGAACACGCGCAAAATTCTGCGCAATGGTGAGGTTGCTCCGCCGAAGGAAGATCCGGTTCCGCTGCCAGAATTGCCGTGTGAAAAATCCGACGCGTACTTCGTGCTGCGTGATGGTGCCGCAGGTGTCTTCCTGGCCGCCAACACCTTCCCGAAATCGCGTGAAACGCGCGCCCCGCTGGTGGAAGAGCTGCATCGCTTCCGCGATCGTCTGCCTGAGAAGCTGCGTTATCTGGCCGATGCGCCACAGCAGGATCCTGAAGGCAATAAGACGGTGGTCCGTTTTAGCCGTAAAACGAAGCAGCAGTACGTTGCGGCAGAGAAAGAGGGTAAAGCGACCGGATGGTCCGCCTTCTTTGTCGATGGCAAATGGGTTGAAGGCAAGAAATAATATTTCTTAACCGTAGCTTACCCGTGAAAGGGCCGGACTTCCGGCCCTTTTTTATTACCTTATTATTATTTTTTGTTCCGTACTATACAGTCAGGCTATAAGTGATATAGTGGTTATAGTTAACACTTTTTTTATTATCAAATCGTCTTAAGCGATTGACCGTGTGCGCTAAATCGGATGGTCTGGCATGAAATTACAGCAGCTTCGTTATATCGTTGAGGTGGTGAATCACAACCTTAATGTCTCTTCCACCGCCGAGGGGCTATATACCTCGCAACCGGGCATCAGCAAGCAGGTTCGCATGCTCGAGGATGAATTAGGTATTCAGATTTTCGCCCGCAGTGGTAAGCACCTTACCCAGGTAACGCCAGCGGGGCAGGAAATCATCCGTATTGCGCGGGAAGTCCTTTCCAAAGTCGATGCGATTAAGTCTGTGGCGGGGGAACATACCTGGCCGGATAAAGGCTCGCTGTATATTGCCACGACGCACACCCAGGCGCGCTATGCGCTACCGGGCGTTATCAAGGGCTTTATCGAGCGTTATCCGCGCGTCTCCCTGCATATGCACCAGGGGTCGCCGACGCAAATTGCGGAGGCGGTGTCGAAGGGCAATGCAGATTTTGCCATCGCGACGGAAGCGCTCCATCTCTATGACGATCTGGTCATGCTGCCGTGCTATCACTGGAACCGCTCCATTGTGGTGACCCCGGATCATCCGCTGGCGGGCAAAGGGTCGGTGTCAATCGAAGAGCTGGCGCAATATCCTCTGGTCACCTACACGTTTGGCTTCACCGGACGATCTGAGCTTGATACCGCCTTCAACCGGGCCGGGTTAACGCCGCGGATTGTCTTTACCGCCACCGATGCCGACGTCATAAAGACCTATGTACGGCTTGGCCTGGGGGTAGGGGTGATCGCCAGCATGGCGGTCGACCCGGTGTCGGACCCTGACCTGGTGCGTCTTGATGCGCATGATATTTTCAGCCACAGCACGACAAAAATTGGCTTCCGCCGCAGTACCTTCCTGCGAAGCTATATGTATGATTTTATTCAGCGCTTTGCACCGCATTTAACGCGTGACGTGGTGGATACCGCCGTGGCATTACGATCAAATGAAGATATCGAAGAGATGTTTAAAGATATCAAACTCCCCGAAAAATAATCACACCCGGTATCTTTCCCTGAGGGAAAGATACCGAAATATCGGCTTAAAGCTAAATTAGAATTATCATCATCTGCACTTCCCCTGCCATATATTGTCATTATCCTTTTAATTTGTGTGGCTTTAATGTCGTGAATTGGCGACAAAAATAGAAACTAATTAACGGCTACGCAAATTTTTCTTTTCAAATATTTATTTCTGGTCAAAAGATTGAATATTTCATGCCTCTTGATGCGTAAATTCACTGGCTTTTCGGCTAAAGTTTCTTTAGGATTTATCTCAACAGATGATTAATTGCACCAATTGTTTGGTCCTAAATGATAAGCGATATCGATTGTATGAGGTTAGCAATGCCTTCAGGAAGTGAAGAACCGCAAAGGGATCCTGCGCTCAAGCGTAAAGCCTGGCTGGCGGTCTTTCTCGTTTCCGCCCTGTTCTGGGTGATGGTTGCTCTCCTGGCCTGGAAATATTGGGGTTGAATATGGCAGTGACGGTACGTACAGAAACGGCAAAGCGGATGTGTCAGCATCATGACACTGTTCACAAGGGACGCAAAGCGCCTGCAACAGCAGTGCCAGCATCCTGGAAACTGACGCCGCAGCAGCAGGCTTTTATTGATGTGTTCGCGGAAGACGAACCCAAAAAACAATAATTTAGTTTATTGCGTAATGATGCAGTTAGTCTGAATAATGACTATGCGCCTTTGTACTCTTTAATAAATACACATCAGCAATATAGCACGAGGACCTGCCTCGGAATGTTTAATAAATAATGCCTGGTGTCCCTATGATGAATAACATGATGTCTCAAAAATACTGGTCATGGATCGGCGTTTTTACCCTGTCGATTCTGTTCTGGAGTCAGCTCATCTGGCTGGCCGTCCACTAAATCACAAAACCTCGCTGCGGCGGGGTTTTTTGTTTTATCCTCCTCTGGACCATTCCTAAATTTATCAATTTGGGTTGTTATCAAAACGTTACGACATCTTTGTGTTATCTTTAATTACGGCCCTGATGATTGTCAGGACATCTCTGTAATTAAGGAGGAGCTTATGTCGTTAACCCTACGCGAAGCCAGTAAGGACACGTTACAGGCAGAAAATAAAACCTGGCACTACTATAGCCTGCCGCTGGCTGCCAGAACGCTTGGGGACATTTCGCGTTTACCCAAGTCCTTGAAAGTTTTGCTGGAAAATCTATTGCGCTGGCAGGACGGTGACTCCGTTACCCTCGACGATATTCAGGCGCTGGCAGGGTGGCTTAAGAATGCCCATGCCGACAGAGAAATTGCCTACCGCCCGGCAAGGGTCCTGATGCAGGACTTCACCGGCGTTCCTGCCGTGGTGGATCTCGCCGCCATGCGTGAGGCGGTTAAACGCCTCGGCGGCGATACGGCTAAAGTGAACCCGCTTTCACCCGTCGACCTCGTGATTGACCACTCCGTAACCGTTGACCACTTCGGTGATGACGATGCCTTTGGCGAGAACGTGCGTCTCGAGATGGAGCGAAATCACGAGCGTTACGTCTTCCTGAAGTGGGGTCAGCAGGCGTTCAGCCGCTTTAGCGTGGTTCCACCCGGCACCGGTATTTGTCACCAGGTTAACCTTGAATATCTCGGTAAAGCCGTCTGGAGTGAATTGCAGGACAAAGAGTGGGTGGCTTATCCGGACACGCTGGTGGGTACAGATTCCCACACCACCATGATTAACGGCCTCGGCGTGCTGGGCTGGGGTGTCGGCGGTATCGAAGCGGAAGCCGCCATGCTCGGTCAGCCGGTCTCCATGCTTATCCCTGATGTTGTGGGCTTTAAGCTCACCGGGAAGCTGTCTGAAGGCATTACCGCCACCGATCTGGTGCTCACCGTAACCCAGATGCTGCGTAAGCATGGTGTGGTGGGAAAATTTGTTGAATTTTACGGTGACGGGCTGGATTCGCTGCCGCTGGCTGACCGCGCGACCATCGCCAACATGGCGCCAGAATATGGTGCAACCTGCGGATTTTTCCCCATTGATGACGTCACCCTGGAGTACATGCGCCTGAGCGGACGCAGCGAAGAGCAGGTGGCGCTGGTGGAGGCGTATACCAAAGCGCAGGGCATGTGGCGCAATCCGGGGGATGAGCCGGTATTTACCAGCACGCTTGCGCTTGACATGGGAAGCGTTGAGGCGAGCCTCGCCGGTCCGAAGCGTCCGCAGGATCGCGTAGCGTTAAGCGACGTGCCAAAAGCGTTTGCCGCAAGCAACGAGCTGGAAGTTAACGTGGCGAAGAAGGACCATCGCCCAATCGACTATGTTCTGAACGGACATCAGTATCAGCTCCCGGACGGCGCGGTTGTCATAGCAGCCATTACCTCCTGCACCAACACCTCAAACCCCAGCGTATTAATGGCTGCCGGCCTGCTTGCTAAAAAAGCGGTTGAGCTGGGGCTGAAACCACAGCCCTGGGTCAAAGCCTCTCTGGCACCGGGCTCCAAAGTGGTCTCGGATTACCTGGCGCAGGCCAGGCTAACGCCGTATCTTGATGAGCTGGGCTTTAACCTCGTGGGCTATGGCTGTACCACCTGCATCGGTAACTCCGGCCCGCTGCCTGAACCTATTGAAACGGCGATCAAGCAGGGCGATCTGACGGTTGGCGCAGTCCTTTCAGGTAACCGTAACTTTGAAGGACGTATTCATCCGCTGGTGAAAACCAACTGGCTCGCTTCGCCGCCGCTGGTGGTGGCCTACGCGCTCGCCGGGAACATGAATATCAACCTGGCTACCGATCCTATTGGTCACGACCGCAAGAATGAGCCGGTCTATCTGAAAGATATCTGGCCGTCCTCACGTGAAATTGCGATGGCCGTTGAAAAGGTCTCCACCGAGATGTTCCGCAAAGAGTATGCGGAAGTGTTTGAAGGCACGCCGGAATGGAAAGCCATCAACGTTGTGGGCTCGGACACCTATGACTGGCAGGACGATTCCACCTATATCCGCCTGTCGCCGTTCTTTGATGAAATGCTGGCCGAGCCTGCACCGCTTCAGGATATTCACGGGGCGCGCATACTGGCGATGCTGGGGGATTCCGTCACCACTGACCATATCTCTCCGGCGGGGAGCATCAAAGCCGACAGCCCGGCGGGCCGTTATCTGCAAAGCCGGGGCGTGGAGCGCCGCGATTTTAACTCCTACGGATCGCGCCGCGGTAACCATGAAGTGATGATGCGTGGGACGTTTGCCAACATCCGCATTCGTAACGAAATGGTTCCGGGCGTGGAAGGGGGGATGACGCGCCATCTTCCGGGGACGGAAATCGTGTCGATTTATGACGCAGCCGTCAAATATCAGCAGGAAGGTACGCCGCTGGCGGTGATCGCCGGGAAAGAGTACGGTTCCGGCTCCAGTCGTGACTGGGCGGCGAAAGGTCCGCGACTGCTTGGCGTTCGCGTGGTCATCGCCGAGTCGTTTGAACGTATTCACCGCTCGAACCTGATTGGCATGGGGATCCTGCCGCTTGAGTTCCCTCAGGGCGTCACGCGCAAAACGCTGGGCCTGACGGGGGAAGAGCAGATTGATATTAGCGGCCTGCAAAACCTGCAGCCGGGCAAAACGGTGCCGGTGAAGCTTACGCGAGCAGACGGGAAAAGTGAGGTACTGGAATGCCGGTGTCGTATTGATACGGCAACCGAACTGACCTACTACCAGAACGACGGCATTTTACATTATGTGATTCGTAAAATGCTGGATTGATAAAAAAAGCCCGGCATCTGTGCCGGGCTTTTTACTTTCACTCTTTCAGAAGATGGCCCATTTTAGCCGCCTTGGTATCGAGATAGTGGGCATTTTTCGGGTTGCGGCCGACAATCAGCGGTACGCGCTCGACGATGTTGATCCCGGCTTCGGTGAGGATTTCCACCTTTTTGGGATTATTGGTCAGCAGGCGAACCTCGTCCACGCCCAGCAGCTTGAACATATCGGCGCAGAGGGTGAAATCACGTTCATCGGCGGCAAAACCGAGCTGGTGGTTGGCTTCCACCGTATCGTAGCCCTGGTCCTGCAGCGCGTAAGCGCGGATTTTATTCAGCAGACCAATGTTACGACCTTCCTGACGGTGATAGAGCAGCACGCCGCGGCCTTCTTCGGCAATATGGGTAAGGGCAGCTTCGAGCTGGAAACCGCAATCACAGCGCAGGCTGAACAACGCGTCGCCGGTCAGACACTCCGAATGGACGCGGGACAGCACCGGCGTCTGCCCTGAAATGTCGCCGTAGACCAGCGCGACATGATCCTGTCCGGTTGCCAGTTCTTCAAACCCCACCATCAGGAAATCGCCCCATGGGGTTGGCAGTTTGGCTTCTGCCACACGTTTAAGCTGCATGTGATTCTCCAGAGTAGGCTGACACGTTTCGTGCCTTGCGCCTGTTTTGCTTTCTGTATTTGTCCATTTTGCCACAAGCTCAGCACGTTCGCCTAATGGGCGCCATGCTATATGAACGTTAAACGCACGATCCGACATATCCACCCATCGAATGAATTTCAGTTATGATTGTGAGGCTTAGCGAAAAAGGAGAAGACATGCTTTCAATCGCCAGACGTACGGCAGCAGGCGCGGCCATTTTACTGATTATGCCTTTGGCCGTGTGGGTCTCCGGCTGGATGTGGCAGCCGGGGCAGAATGCCACGTGGCTGAAAACGTTATACTGGGTAACGGAGACGGTCACGCAGCCGTGGGGAATTATTACCCACGTTATCCTCTGCGGCTGGTTCTTGTGGTGCCTGCGCTTTCGACTGCGCGCGGCGTTGATGCTCTTTGCTATCCTCGGTGGCGCGATCGTTATTGGACAGGGCGTGAAGTCCTGGGTGAAGGATCACGTTCAGGAGCCAAGACCTTTTGTCGTCTGGCTGGAAAAAGCGCACCATGTTCCGGTGGAAGAGTTCTACAATTTAAAGCGTAAAGATCGCGGCGCGCTGGTGAAAGAACAGCTTTCAGAACAGGAAGATATTCCAAAGTTCCTGCGTAAGCACTGGCAAAAAGAGACGGGATTCGCGTTTCCTTCCGGCCATACGATGTTTGCAGCCAGCTGGGCGTTGCTGGGCGTTGGGCTGCTTTGGCCTCGACGTCGCACTATGACCATCGCGATTTTACTGGTTTGGGCGACAGGGGTGATGGGCAGCCGCTTGCTGCTGGGAATGCACTGGCCGCGGGATCTGGTGGTCGCTACGCTGATCTCCTGGATGCTGGTGACGCTGGCAACCTGGCTTGCAGAACGGTTCTGCGGCCCGCTCACGCCGCCACCTGAAGAGAAAGAAGAGATCGCCGAAAGGGAGCAAAGCGACGCCTGACGGTTGATATTGTGCATTTTGCCCATAAATCCATGACGTGCGCGTTATTTTTTCCGTTTCGCGCCCGTCGCTAAAATGGTAGTTTATAAGGCTGATTGCGGTGAGTTGAACACACTTTATTCGCTTGAACCACATAACGGGAAGTAATGTGAAATATTTACTCATTTTCTTACTGGTATTGGCGATTTTTGTCATTTCAGTCACATTGGGTGCACAAAACGATCAACAGGTGACGTTTAACTATCTGCTGGCGCAGGGTGAGTATCGGGTCTCCAGCCTGCTGGCGGTCTTATTTGCTGCAGGCTTTGCCATCGGCTGGCTGGTTTGCGGTCTTTTCTGGTTGAAAGTTCGTGTTTCTCTTGCGCGCGCTGAACGTAAAATTAAACGACTTGAACAGCACATTGCGCCTGCGTCCGACATGCCGGAAAGTTCAGGTGTGCCGGTCGTGAAGGAATAATCGACTATGCTGGAGTTGTTGTTTCTGCTTTTGCCTGTAGCCGCAGCCTATGGCTGGTATATGGGCCGCAGAAGTGCGCAACAAACGAAACAGGATGAGGCTAACCGACTCTCCCGCGACTACGTTGCGGGGGTGAACTTCCTCCTGAGCAATCAGCAGGACAAAGCGGTAGACCTGTTCCTCGATATGCTGAAAGAGGATACGGGGACCGTCGAAGCCCACCTCACTCTCGGTAACCTGTTCCGCTCGCGCGGCGAGGTTGACCGCGCTATCCGTATCCACCAGACCTTGATGGAAAGCGCCTCCCTGACCTACGAACAACGTCTCCTGGCGGTACAACAACTGGGCCGAGACTATATGGCCGCGGGGTTGTACGATCGCGCTGAAGATATGTTCACACAGCTGGTGGATGAAACGGATTTCCGTATCGGCGCGTTGCAGCAGTTACTGCAGATTTACCAGGCCACCAGCGACTGGCAGAAAGCCATTGATACGGCCGAGCGTCTGGTGAAGCTGGGCAAAGACAAGCAGCGCGTTGAAATTGCGCATTTCTACTGCGAGCTTGCCCTTCAGCAGATGGGCAACGACGACATGGATAAAGCCATGGCGTTGCTCAAGAAAGGCGCCGCCGCAGACCGCAATAGCGCGCGTATCTCTATCATGATGGGGCGCGTTTTTATGGCCAGCGGCGACTACGCTAAAGCCGTTGAAAGCCTGATGCGGGTGATTGACCAGGACAAAGAGCTGGTCAGCGAAACGCTTGAAATGCTGCAAACCTGCTATCAGCAGCTGGACAAGCAGGAAGAGTGGGTGGCATTTCTGCGCCGTTGCGTGGAAGAGAATACCGGCGCGACCGCTGAGCTGATGCTCTCTGACGTGGTTGAGCAGTATGAGGGGAGCGACACCGCACAAGTTTATATTACCCGTCAGCTGCAGCGTCATCCCACGATGCGCGTATTCCACAAGCTGATGGACTACCATCTGAACGATGCGGAAGAAGGGCGCGCGAAAGAGAGTCTGATGGTGCTGCGCGACATGGTTGGCGAGCAGGTGCGCAGCAAACCGCGCTACCGTTGTCAGAAGTGTGGTTTTACCGCGTATACGCTCTACTGGCACTGCCCATCCTGCCGGGCCTGGTCCACTATCAAGCCAATTCGCGGCCTGGATGGGCAGTAATTTTTTAAAAGCCTTCATTTTAGTTACAACATACTGATGGCTTTTACCGCTTTCTCAACACCGTGCGGCTTGCTGGCCTGGCAGGGGCATAAATGGATTCTGTCAATTTGCGGCGACGGCAGGTAGAATGCAGGCCGTTTATCTGTTCCGCGCCGCTGCGCGCCCATAGACGAAAAGGGCTGGTCATGACGTCTGTTACTTCCTCCACTTCCCGCGTTATTACGGATTCTCCTGTTGTTGTTGCGCTTGATTACAATAAGCGTGACGCAGCGCTGGCCTTTGTCGACGGCATTGACCCTCGCGATTGCCGCCTGAAGGTCGGCAAAGAGATGTTCACGCTGTTTGGACCGCAAATCGTTCGCGATCTGCAACAGCGCGGCTTTGACGTTTTCCTCGATCTCAAATTCCATGATATCCCGAACACCACGGCGCACGCGGTTGCCGCCGCTGCGGAACTGGGTGTATGGATGGTCAACGTCCACGCGTCGGGCGGGGCGAGAATGATGACAGCCGCTCGCGAAGCACTCCTGCCGTTCGGCAACGATGCGCCATTACTGATTGCGGTTACCGTGCTGACCAGCATGGATGACAGCGACTTGCGCGAACTTGGCGTGACGTTGTCACCTGCCGGGCACGCCGAACGTCTCGCGCGTCTGACGCAGAGCTGTGGTCTCGATGGCGTCGTTTGCTCCGCGCAGGAAGCGGTACGCTTTAAGTCAGAGTTGGGCAAAGATTTTAAACTGGTCACGCCAGGCATTCGTCCTGCTGGCAGCGACGTGGGCGATCAGCGACGCATTATGACGCCTGAGCAAGCGTTGGCAGCAGGCGTTGACTACATGGTTATCGGCCGGCCGGTGACGCAGTCTGCGAACCCGGCAGAGACGCTTAAGGCTATCAACGCATCACTGAAAAAGGGGGCGCAATGACTGATTCCAACAGTCGGCTGGTCTACTCGACGGAAAGCGGGCGCATAGACGAACCGAAAACGAAAGCAGAACGTCCGAAAGGTGACGGTATTGTTCGTATCCAGCGTCAGACCAGCGGGCGAAAAGGAAAGGGGGTCTGCCTGATCTCCGGGATTGATCTGGATGATGCGGAGCTGAACAAGCTGGCAGCAGAGTTGAAGAAAAAATGTGGCTGCGGCGGCGCCGTGAAGGACGGCATTATCGAAATTCAGGGTGATAAACGCGATTTAATTAAATCGCTCCTTGAAGCCAAAGGCATGAAAGTTAAACTGGCAGGCGGCTAAAATAAATAAGCCACGGCAAATGCCGTGGCTCGTGTTATATACGTGCGTTAGTCAGACCTGAAATGCGATGCTAAATCGCCTTAACGGGAAGGCTGATAGAATAATTATTTGCCAACCTGGTGACCGATAATACCACCGACAGCAGCGCCGCCTAATGTACCCAGCGTACTACCATCCGTTAATACTGCACCACCGAGCGCACCAGCACCGGCGCCAATTGCGGTGTTACGGTCACGTTTAGACCAGTTAGAGCACGCGCTCAGGGACATTGCTACAGTGATTGCCAGAACAGCGGCGGCTAATTTTTTGCTGGTTAAGGTCATAATACTTTCTCCTGAATTATCGATTCACGGAAAGATGTACACATTAAGTATAGTCAAAATGAATACTCAATTCTTTTTTCCGTGAAAGCTGGTCGCGCAGGCGTTACGTAATCACGCAGGTGATAGTCACTTCCTGTTATATCGCTAACATTAATTTTACGACTTTACGGCAGGTTAAACAGGTAAAAACTCTTAAAGGATGGATAGGAATCCTCTTAGACGAATGGGGCATATGCGCCCGGAATACGGGCGCAAATGGACTCAGGCGGGCGTTTTAATAATATCGACAATCAGACCGTCATCTTCCAGTTTATTACGATGTTCATCGCTTAACCTTTCGTCGGTAATTACGCGGCTAAAGCGTGAGGCTGGCCCCATGGTATAAGGATGGACGGCACCAAATTTAGAGCTGTCGGTCAGCACAATGGCTTCACACTCTTTTTCCAGAACGGCATTCACAACGTCAGATCGCATCATATCCCGGCCGGTGAAGCCTGTCTCCGGCTGCCAGCCGTCAATACCGATAAACGCCTTACTGAAATGAACCTGCTGGACATACTGCCGGGTTAGCGGGCCTACCATGCTCTCACTTTTTTTCTGGTAAATGCCGCCCATCAAAATCACCTCACAGCGCGTCTCTTTGAGCAAATGGGCGATATAGCTGCTGACGGTGATGATGGTAACATCTTTTTGTTCGGCGAGTGTACGTGCCAGAAGAGCGTTGCTGCTGCCGTTTTCAATAAAGACCGTCTCGCCAGGGTTTACCAGCGATGCAGCAAATTCTGCCAGTTCTCGTTTAAGCGCGTAGTTATTCATCATGCGCGTCTCAACGTCGTCGCTGTCCAGCGGCACGGCATAGCCATGCGCACGGCGCAGGTAGCTCTGTTTTTCCAGCAGATTAAGATCCTGACGGATGGTGACTTCTGAAACGCCGGTGGTTTTAGCCAGCTCAACGACGCTTACGCGCCCCTGATCGATGACCATCTGCAAAATGAGTTGTTGTCGGGAATTCATAGCATCCAATTAATAAAGCGAAACGAGGTCTGAGACAGTGGGTTTAGACTTCCCACGGCGCTTTAGGCTGTCGGTTTTCGGGGGCATTGTCAGCGCCATCCTGAGCGAGAAGTTCAGACTTCAGGATCTCGAGATTACGGATCGCAGAGTGATAATCACCCGCCACCAGGATATCCAGCACGGTATCAATACGTTGTGCTACAGCTTGTGGATCAATAGTAGACATCATCTCTCCCCAGGAGCGAAAAGTTAATAATTTCAATGATGCAGAAAATAGGTTCAAAAGAGAAGGGAAAAAACGCCATAACGAAATTACCTATACGAAAGTGAACCTCTGTATGACGTTAACGTTGTTGTCGTGCTTGATATCGTTTTAGCCAGCGCTCGAATGCGGCAGCGGGCATCGGCTTAGCGAAAAGAAAACCCTGCCGTTCGTTGACGCCGTTTTTGGTCAGAAAGGCATCTTCTTTTGCGTTCTCCACCCCTTCGGCAATCACCTGCAGGTTTAACGCCTGCGCCACTGCGACAATGGCGCGTACCAGAGACTGGGAGACAGAGTGCTTATGAATATCTCTGACAAAAGCCTGATCGAGTTTAATGGCATCAATAGGAAAACGCGCCAGCTGGGAAAGGGAGGAGTAGCCGGTACCGAAATCGTCCAGATGAATTTGTGCCCCGAGCCGACTGAATTGCTGGATCACCGAGAGCGCCAGCTCTTCGTTTTCGATAAGACAGCTTTCGGTTAACTCAACGTCGATAGGGCAGTACTCAAAATGCAGATCCTTAAGCGCCTGCTTTAGCTCGCTGAAAATCGTCTGGTCGGCCAACTGACGTGCAGAGACGTTCACGGCCACGCGCAGGTTAATTCCCTTGTCACGCCATTTTGCCACCTGGCGAACCACATCAAGCATCACCCAGCGACCCAGCGGCACAATCAAACCGGACTCCTCGGCATAAGAGATAAATTCCAGAGGGGGGATCAGCCCGCGCTCGGGCGACTGCCAGCGGACCAGCGCTTCAAGGCTTCTGACTTCGCCGCGCCAGGTCATTTTCGGCTGGTAGTGGATCAGGAGCTGATCGTTATCCAGCGCTTTACGCAGGTTGGTGTCCAGCCACAGGTACTCAAACACGCGCTGGTTCATCTCGGGGGAGAAGACGCAGAATTTGCCACGGCCATTCTCCTTGGCGGTGTACATGGCGATGTCGGCATTGCGAATCACGCTTTCCCGATCGTTCCCATGCTGCGGCGCGAGGGCGATCCCCAGGGAGCAACCGGTGTAAACCTCAATGAGACCGATTCTGAACGGCTGGCGCAGGCGGGTCAGAATACGCGACGCCATCGCTTCCAGCGAGCCCTGAGAGGTATTGGTGGCCATAACGATAAACTCATCGCCGCCGAGCCGCGCTAAAACCTGCCCCTCATCCAGACAACTCAGAAGGGCAAGTGCAACCGCCTGCAGGAGCTGATCGCCGAACATATGCCCGTAGGCATCGTTAACCTTTTTGAAGTTATCGAGGTCGAGGTACACCACGCCAACCTGCGTGTCGCCGCGGCTATTGATGGCGTCTGAAATCAGCTCATGGATCGCATTGCGGTTGGGCAGGCCGGTGATGGTATCGGTATTGGCCAGCACGCGCAGGCGCTCCTGTGCCCGCCGTTCTTCGGTAATGTCGGTCCCGGAGCAGATAAGGAAAATTTCATTTTTACCGCTGCCGCTGTGAACGAATTTATTTCTGAACAGAAACAAGCGTTGCCCTTTTCGCGTTTTAATCCAGCGTTCGACTTCGTAGGAGCTGCCGTTGCGAAAGAAACCCGCAATGTTGCGCTTCGAGGCTGCCGCTTCGCTGCGGCTCATGAACAGTTCAAACACGTTTTGACCAATGACTTCATGTTCTTTCAGACCGGTATACTCTTCGCTCAGGCGGTTAAAGCGCTGGATATTGCCGTTTTGATCGAGAATGACAATGACGGAATTCGCTTCAGAAACAACCTGTTCCGCAAAGGAGAGTCCCTGAGCCAGATCGCGTGCCACGGAGGGCGTATCGTTCCAGGCGGAAGCCGTTCCGGCCCACTCGTTTCGGGTGATTTTGCGTCCGACAAGATGGACGGGAACTTGCTCGCCGTAAAGAGAGAGGTTAAGGGAAATGCTGGTGGTCATTACCGTTAGCTGGCGGATCTGTGCGGCCTGTTCATCATCCAGTACGATCTCCTGAGTCACGTCAGCATTTTCGCTGGCGGCAAGGTGCAGAGCGTTGCTGTCAGCCGACAATCGCCACCACGGGCTGTGAGTACCCATGTAACGAAACAGCAAATTTTGCTCAAGTTCGTCGATCATGATTTCTCCCGCCGCGACGCATTAGCGAACAAAATATTCATTAGTCGTCGACTTTTCCGTTGAAAATAGCGGCAAAGCCGCAGTGAAGGTATTGTTTTTCTGAGCTTTTTTATAATAAAACGCATCAGGCAGATAAAAATGCTGAGCGTATAAAATCCACGTGCCCGAACAGGGCAGCACTCTTTAACTGTAGATAATTATGGCTATTTTGGGCGGGCTGGGGCGGAAAAAGTAAGAAAAATGATGCTTTTGCGAGGGGAAAGACAGGGAGAAAATTGTCGGCCTTTCTGAACGGAAATGACCGACAATTGAGCAGGTTATCAGGCGACAGGGCGCGCAATAATACTGCGGGTTTCCATGCGAACTTCAGCGATAGTTACATCAATCACGTCAGTGACTTTGTAAACCGTCTCGCCTTTAATTTGCACGGTGCCGCTTTCCTGACTGCAGACCAGTTCGTCACGAACGGCGTGCAGGAACGGGGCAGGGATAAAGGCGACCGCACCGTTATCCACCAGACGTACGCGCATTCCCCCGCGGCTGATATCAATAATTTCTGCCGCGAAGCGGGTATCGGTACCGGCTTTATCCTGCAGGAAGCGCGCGTATAGCCAGTCTCCAACGTCACGTTCCGCCATGCGGTTCAGACGGCGACGCTCGGCCATCTGTAGGGTCGTGTCGTCCTGAGGACGGGCAATGGTTTCGCCCTTAATAATCGCTTTGAGCAGGCGGTGGTTAACCATATCGCCATACTTACGGATCGGGGAGGTCCAGGTGGCGTAGGCTTCCAGACCGAGGCCAAAGTGCGGGCCTGGCTCGGTGCTGATTTCCGCGAAGGACTGGAAGCGGCGAATACGGCTATCCAGGAAACCGGACGGCTGAGCGTCCAGCTCGCGGCGAAGCTTGCAGAAGCCCGGCAGTGTCAGCACTTCTTCCGGATCAACATGCACATCGTGATTCTTCAGGAGGGCCGCGAGCGCTTCGGTATTGGCCGGATCGAATCCGGTATGAACGTTGTAAATACCGAAGCCCAGCCTGTCGCGCAGCACGCGCGCGGCACAGATATTGGCGGAAATCATCGCTTCTTCGACGATGCGGTTAGCAATGCGTCGCGGCTCGGCCACGATATCCAGCACTTCGCCTTTTTCACCGAGAACAAAACGATAATCCGGACGATCCTTGAAGACCAGGGCGTGTGTCTTACGCCACTCGCCGCGGTTCAGGCAGATGCGGTGCAGCAGACGAATCTGTGCCGCGATAGCATCGGATTCAGGTTTCCAGCTGCCGGTGTTTTCCAGCCAGTCGGAGACATTGTCATAGGCCAGCTTGGCTTTGGATTCGATGGTGGCGGCAAAGAATTCGATATCGTCTTCAATCGTGCCATCTGCGGCAATGGTCATGCGGCAGGCGAGAACCGGGCGCACCTCATTTGGGCGCAGCGAGCAGAGGTCGTCAGACAGTTCGCGCGGCAGCATCGGGATGTTAAAGCCCGGCAGGTAGTTGGTGAACGCGCGGATTTTCGCCGTTTCGTCCAGCTTGCTGCCTTCCACAATCCAGGCGGTTGGATCGGCAATGGCGACGGTCAAATGCAGTTTGCCATCGGCGCTCTCTTCAGCGTAGAGCGCATCGTCCATATCTTCTGTGCTGGCGCTGTCGATGGTGACAAACTCCAGCGCGGTAAGATCGCGGCGCGCCAGGCCTTCATCCTGCATCTCAGTTGCCACGCCGTTCGGCGCTTCTTTTTCAAGATTATGGCGCGCCAGCGTGACCCACCACGGGACGAAATGGTCGTCGCCAAAGGTGATGAACTGGGTCAGTTCAGCATAGAAACCGCGGTCGCCTTTCAGAGGATGACGGCGCATTTCTGCCACGGCCCAGTCACCTTCTTTAAAATCATGCTCAACGCCGCGGGCGGCGCGGCAGGGAATGGCATCTTTCAGCAGGGGGTGATCCGGCACGACAGAAAGACGATCGTCCTTTCTCTGCACTTTGCCCACAAAGCGAGTCAGGAACGGCTCGATCAGTTCTTCCGGCTCGGCGGATTCACGTTCCTTCTCGGTATGGATGACGGCCATGACGCGATCGCCATGCATCACTTTCTTCATCTGCGGTGGCGGAATGAAGTAGCTTTTCTGCGTGTCAACTTCAAGGAAGCCAAAGCCCTTTTCCGTGGCTTTCACGACCCCTTCTGCACGCGGCGTCTGGGAATGCAGTTGCTGTTTAAGCTGCGCTAGCAGCGGGTTGTCCTGAAACATAATGTTCTATTTTCGTAGCCATTGAGCGGCTGACAGTTTTACGCGATTCTCACTGCTACAGCAAGCGCTCTTTGGGGAAAGAGTGTGGTTATTCCGCTTTGCCGGACGCGACTTTTAGTCGATTGAGCCAGCCCTCCAGGGCGCATTGGCTGAGCAGGTTGATCGCCTGAACGGCAGTAAGTCCCTCTTCCGTGAGCGGGGTAAATTGTGCGGCGCTGAAGCGGTCCGGCGAGCGTGTCAGCAATTCGGCTGCTGCCGAAAGCGCCGGAGGAGGCAGCGAAACCGTTTCCCGGCTATTTATCAGGATCTCCCCCATCAGATCGAGCAAGGTCGGTTCATGGCACAGGACCGGCGTCAGCGCCTCAAGCGTGGGCTCTGCCTGCCAGCGGGAGAGGGACTCAAGCTGATGCGCACTGGCATAGCGAAGCTCGACCACGGGCAGAAGCGAGATCCACGCGTCGGAGGACGTTGGCAGGGTGTGCGGCTGGATATGATGGCCCGGCAGCCAGCGGACGGGATGGCCGAGCAGCGCCTGAAAGACGGCGACCACGCGCGCCTGAAAACCGATAAAGCCGATTATCTGGTTAATCACCACAACGTCATAGATAGACAGACCTACCTCATCAAGCTGGTTTCGCGCCTTATCATCAATGACGTCAGGTGAGCTGGCGAGCTGGCGGGCGTACTGCGTGATTTCCGCCAGCCGTCGGTTACTTTCGCGGGAGGAGTCAGGGCCCGGCAGCGGGGCGAGGAGGGCGGCGTAGTGGTTGCACAGCCGCTGAACGCCGCAGGCCTGCGCCACCGTCAGCGCGGTACTTAACCGATCGTAGGCGCTAAGCGTTCGCAGGCGGTTTACGGGAAGTGAGAGCGGGAACAGCTGGTGACATAAGGATCTGGCAGGAGCAAGCCAGCCGGTACAGGCGGCGACAATCTCATCTGGCAGGGCTAAATCGAGCAAAAAACGATCGTCGACGTTAGCGGCTTCGGGCACCAGGGGCAGCACATCCGGCTGCGCGTGGTTAGACTGGGTTTCGTGATACCAGTGGCCTTTGCCGGAAAAACGGCGTTGTTCCATGGGCGTTCCTTGATCTCAAAATGGCGATCAATATCCTGGCGTAAGGCAGATAAAGGGAAAAATATTGTTAGGTGATAACAAATAGCAGAACGGAATAACGAAGGGGAGTGCGGAGGGGGAAAGCTCTCTTCCCGTGCGGGAAGAGAGCCACAGCTTATTTAATTTCCAGCTCGTTCATTGCAGCGATGTTGAAGCCGCCGTCAACGTGAACCACTTCGCCGGAGATACCTGCGGAAAGGTCAGAGCACAGGAATGCAGCAGAGTTACCCACATCTTCAATGGTAACGGTACGACGAATCGGGGTAACCGCTTCGCAGTGTGCCAGCATTTTACGGAAATCTTTGATGCCGGACGCCGCCAGGGTGCGGATAGGGCCAGCAGAGATGGCGTTAACGCGCACGCCTTCTGGACCCATTGCGTTCGCCATGTAGCGAACGTTGGCTTCCAGAGATGCTTTCGCCAGGCCCATAACGTTATAGTTAGGGATAGCACGCTCTGCGCCCAGGTAGGACAGGGTCAGCAGCGCTGCGCCCGGGTTCAGCATTGCGCGGCAAGATTTCGCCATTGCAACGAAGCTGTAGGAGCTGATGTCGTGCGCGATTTTAAAGCCATCACGGGTTACCGCGTTCACGTAGTCGCCGTCCAGCTGGTCGCCAGGAGCGAAGCCGATGGAGTGAACGAAACCGTCGAATTTCGGCCATGCTTTTGCCAGTTCAGCAAACATGCCGTCGATGCTTTCGTCTTGTGCAACGTCACATTCCAGAACAATGCTGGAACCCAGCTGCGCGGCAAACTCTTCAACACGGCCTTTCAGCTTGTCGTTCTGGTAGGTGAACGCCAGCTCAGCGCCTTCGCGATGCATTGCCTGTGCGATGCCGTATGCGATGGACAGTTTGCTGGCAACGCCAGTCACCAGAATGCGCTTACCGGAAAGAAAACCCATAGCTTTAATCCTTATATTCATTGCTTATTTTGCCTTGTAATTCATAGCGTTACAGGCAGTATTTCAAAATCATTCGAAATTAGCTCGAAATTATAGCCCACTCACGGCCCCTTGTGTCACGATATTTCTCGTCGATCTCCGAAGAGGAATGCCCCAAAAGGTGAGGCGCGGGCTGGCGGGGGCTCAAAATTTCAGCATTCGTCCAGTATATCACCCGGCAGCAGCTTCGCCTCATCCAACCAGCAAGGTTCCGCGATCCATCAGCGGTATTCACACTTTCCTGGCGTTTTCAACGAAACGCGCAACGACAATAAAGAATACCGGGACGAAAAAGATCGCGAGAAGCGTGCCGCTGATCATGCCGCCAAACACCCCGGTGCCGATAGCGTGCTGCGTGCTGTCACTCGCGCCACGCGCCAGCATTAATGGCACCACGCCTAACGTAAAGGCTAACGATGTCATCAAAATAGGGCGCAGACGCTGGCTTGCGGCCTGTATTGTTGCCGCCAGCAGGGGTTGTCCTTCCCGGTGGAGCTGCCTTGCAAACTCGACAATCAGAATGGCGTTCTTGGCGGACAGGCCTATCAGGGTGATAAGACCGACCTTAAAGAAAACATCATTCGTCATGCCCGCAACGGAGACGGCAACCACCGCACCGATAAGCCCCAGGGGAACGACCAGCATGACCGCAAAGGGAATTGACCAGCTCTCATACAGGGCGGCGAGCACCATGAACACGACCAGTATCGACAGAACGATCAGACCCGGGAGCTGAGATTCGGATTTTCTCTCCTGCAATGAGCTCCCGGCCCACTCGCCGGCCATCCCCTGCGGTAAATCCCGTGACAACGTCTCCATGGCCTTCATTGCCGTGCCGCTGGATTTGCCTGGGGCCGCACTGCCGGTAATGCGGATAGCAGAATATCCCTGATAACGCGTCAACTGCTGCGGCGCAACGTTCCAGGAAAGCGTCGCAAACGTAGATACTGGCACCATCTGCCCCATACGGTTTTTTACCGATAATTTCAGGATCTGCTCAGGCTGCATGCGGTAAGGGGCGTCGGCCTGAATAATGACCTGCTGAACACGGCCCTTGTTCGTGTAGTCATTAACGTAGTTCGACCCCATGGTGACCGAGAGCGTCTGGTTGATTTCATCAAATGAAACGCCCAGCGCTTCCGCTTTTTCCCGGTCAATCTGAAGGGCCAGGCTTGTTCCTTCCGGCAGACCGTCTATATACACGTCACTCAGTTCAGGACGTTGATTAGCTTTCACAACCAGCGCATCGGCCGCTCTCTTTAACGCCTCGTAGCCCAGTCCCGCCCTGTCCTGCACGTACCAGGTGAAGCCCGAGGAGGTGCCCATATCCGAAATGGCCGGCGGGAGAAGGCTCATCGTGACGGCATCAGAGACGTTAGCCATGCTGGCCTGTATATGGTCGGCTTCATTCTGTGCGGTCGTACCCTGCCGATCTTTCCAGTCCTTCAGCGTGGTGAAGGCCATGGCCGAATTCGGTCCCGAGCCTGAAAACCCAAATCCCAGAATCATAATGTTGCTTTCAATATCCGGCCGGGCCGCAATTTCCTCTTCAAATTTTTTAACCACTCTCAGGGTGCGCTGCATTGTGGCATCGGAAGGCAGCTGGATTGAGGACATAAAATAGCCCTGATCTTCATCCGGAAGAAAGGACGAGGGCAGCGAAGAAAGCCCCAAACATAGGGCAGCACATAGCGCAACGTACAACAGCAGCATACGCCCGGTACGTCTCAGCACCGCGCCCAGCCCGGATTCGTACCACGTCGTGAGGGTACGAAAGCGGGCGTTAAACCCTGCTGCGAACCTGCCACCAACGTGCTTTGCTGCGCTGTGAGGCTTAAGTAGCGTCGCGCATAGCGCGGGGGTAAGCGTGAGGGCAAGAAATGCCGACAACAGTATGGATACCGCCATGGAAATACAAAATTGTCGATAAATAATCCCGACGGATCCTTCGGCGAAACCCATGGGAATAAAGACGGCGGTAAGCACCAGCGTGATCCCGATAATTGCCGGCGTGATTTCATTCATGGCCTCCCGGGTCGCGTCGCGCGGAGAGAGTTGTTTTTCTTCCATCAGGCGCTCGACGTTCTCCACGACCACAATAGCGTCATCTACGATAATCCCTATCGCCAGAACCATGCCGAACATGGTCAGAATATTGATGGAGTATCCACTCAATAGCATCACCGTGAAGGTGCCAAGCAGTGCGACGGGGGCAACAATCGCCGGGATAAGCGTACAGCGTATCTTATGCAGAAACAGCAGCATTACGAGGAAGACCAGAACCATCGCTTCCACAAATGTCTGCACCACCTTCATGATGGAGAGCTTCACAAAAGGCGCGGTATCGAAGGGAACCGTAAACGTCATTCCTTCCGGCAACACCTGAGAAAGTTCGTCGATGCGTGCGCGTACGCCTGCAGCCGTGCTCATCGCATTGGCGCCAGGGGATAGCTGGACTGCCGCAGCCGTTGCGGGAACGCCATTTTCGCGGATACCGAAAGCGTAGCTTTGCAGGCCGGACTCAATGCGCGCGACGTCGGACAGCTTCAGCCTTGCGCCGGATGCCTCTGATTTCAGAGTAATATTCCTGAAAGCCTCTACGGAAGTGAGTTGCCCCTTCACGGTGATCGGATAGGTTACGCCTTGCCCTTCAGATGCGGGTTCATCTCCCGTTTTGCCGGGCGAAACCAGGGCATTTTGCTGGCCAACGGCGGTAAGCACATCGCTCACCGAAAGTCCGTAGCTATGAAGCTTCATCGGGTCCAGCCAGATGCGCAGCGCTTTTTCGCCACCAAACAGCTGAATTTTCCCTACTCCAGGTACGCGGCGAAGCTCGTCGCTGACATGCCGGGCAAAGTAATCGCTTAAATCGGCTTCCTCAAATTTACCGGTTGTGGACTTCAGCCCCACCATCATTAAAAAACCGGAATTGGCCGCCTCGACGTTGATGCCATTTTGCCTGACCGCCTGTGGCAAACGCGGCTCCACAATTTTAATCTGGTTCTGAAGGTCCATCTGCGCCAGCTTGATGTCCGTGCCGGGCTTAAACGTCACGGTAATAGACGCAGAACCGGTTGTGTCACTGGATGATTCGAAGTAAAGCAAATTATCGACGCCAGATATTTCGCGCTCAAGTAACGACACCACCGACGTATTCATAATATCGGGGCTGGCACCCGGGTAGGTGACAGAAATAATAATCCCAGGCGGTGCCACCGCCGGATACTGCGCAACCGGCAGCCGGGGGATAGACAATGCGCCCGCCAGGACGATAAAAAGCGCCACGACCCAGGCGAAAATGGGACGTTCAATAAAGAAATGAGGCATTAATTTAACTTCCAGATACGTGACTCTTTCAGTGAGTTATTTTGTTCAAGATGGTGTGATGGAGAGTCTACAACTCGCCTGTTTAGCGGACATGGGCGGTTTATGGAGAGAGTGTGGAGCGAAACAACACGGTTGTTTAAATCATTCTCACGATGAGGTACAACGGTGAACCGCCAAAAAAGAGAATTAAATAACACTCATAGTAAAACACCAAATCGTTAAAATCTGGCGTAGCGTTCAGCAGCACAGTGAACGTAATAATGAGATAAACAAAAATCACCATTAGCCAGAAGGCGATGAGAAGTAATTCAGTGAACGCGCCTGCTTTGTTTTGTATTATCAGAGAGACAACCGACAAGGCAATGCAGCCATAGATCATGGGGGAAGAGAGTAGCGTTGCGGCGACTTTCTCATCCATTTTATGCATCAATACCAGCCAGGTATAAAGTAATCCCCACGATAGCAGCAGGAAGAGAGAAAATATGCCGATTTTTTTAGGAGAGAAGTATTTCGAAAGTTCCATGTTCATTATCTCAGCCAAATTCAGAAAGCCATTAAGCGACAGGGGTATTTACCACGTTAAACGAAAGACGGTTTAACTCCGAATAACTATTGTGGGCTGACATTGTCGAGTCTTTATTGACTGAATGTGTAGGCTGTATGGAGAAATTGCCGGGCACTTAAATTAATCCAGGAAATTTTCGCGGCCACGGCACTTTTTCCCGGAGTCTGTGTCTTATTGTGCTAAAGATATCTGATAGCGTGCTCAAAGGGATTTCACCCGCGGAGATAAAATGAACAAAAATACTCTAATCCTTGTTGTTGAAGATGAAAACGAAATTGCCGATATACTGATGAGATACTTAGAGCGTTCTGGGATGAAAACGCTGAGAGCCCGGCAGGGCGAGCAGGCGATAGCGCTTAATCGGCTCCATAAACCCGATCTTATCTTGCTGGATATCCATCTGCCCGTATGCGATGGCTGGAGCGTACTCACGACGCTCCGTCAGGAAAGTTCTGTGCCCGTCATTATGGTGTCCGCACTCGATCAGGACGTGGATAAGCTGATGGGGCTCAGGCTTGGCGCGGACGATTACGTGATCAAACCTTTCAATCCTTCCGAAGTGGTCGCGCGAGTTGAAGCCGTGCTGCGCAGAACCAGACCCGCTCTCCAGCAGGCGGGTGCCGTGCCTCTCAGGACGCCTTTTATTACGGTCTACCCGGACGATTTCTACGTTGAGGTCACCGTGGGCGAAGAGGTAGTCTCCCCAGTATTAACAACGACGGAATTTAAACTTCTTACTTACCTGGTGAGATACCCGCGAAAGGTCTGTTCCCGGGAAGAGTTACTTAACGCGTGTCTGCCGGAAGGCGATACGCTCGACAGAACGGTAGACAGCCATATGAGCAAGCTGCGTAAAAAGCTGGAGCTTGCAGGCCTTTATGGCGTCCCTGAGAGCATCAGGGGGATGGGCTATCGACTCGGGGAGAAAAAATGAACAGAGATTCTGTCCTGAGTCGGCAGATCTTAACGTATATGCTGCTGCTGACGTTTATGATCATTGCCATTGCGGTACTGGGCTCCTGGTTTTTTTACTCTTTTATTCTCGATCACCTCCCCGGCGGTGCCGTTGAGGGGGATGACGAGCAAATGACGATGTGGGACTGGGTGTGGATCGGGACCGCAACAACAATCAGTCTGATAATCGCGATATTTTTAACGATAAAACTTTCTTCACGAATACTCACCCCGTTAAACGCGGTAGCGTCCAGCCTGAGAAAAATTTCTCAGGGCCAGCTGGATGCCCGTGCTTATTGCGCCAGCTCCCGTCTGGGAGAGGTCAATCATCTGGTCACGGATTTCAATGAAATGGCGGAAAAACTCCAGACGCTGGATATTCAGAGGAAATCCTGGAACGCCGCCATTGCCCATGAGCTGAGAACCCCGGTCACGATTTTACGCGGGCGGCTTCAGGGGCTGGTTGACGGCGTTTTTGAGCCGGATCCGCTGCTTTTTAATAATCTTCTCAAGCAGACTGAGGGGTTAACCCGTTTGATTGAAGATCTTCGGGTGATCAGCTCTGACGGCGGGGCGGGTTATACGCTGTATAAATCCAGAACGGACCTCAAAGGCACAATCCAGGATGCGCTTGATACTTTCATGCCCGAGTTCAAGCACAATCAGTTTGTGATTAAAACAGAGTTGAGGGAACAGCGATGCGTGTTCGATCCGTTGCGCATCAATCAGTGTCTGGCCGTTCTGTTTGACAACGCATTACATTATTCAACTTCGCGAAAACTCATCGTAAAAAATGGCGTCTCTGATAAAGGCAATTATATCCTTATTGAGGATGGCGGGCCGGGCATCCCTAGGGAATTTCATGATTTCTTATTTCAACCCTTCCAGCGGGATAAAGGTGCCAAAGATGTTAATCCCGAAGGATGTGGTTTAGGGTTATCGGTGGTAAAAGCCATCATGCTGGCTCATGGTGGCGATGTAACGTATACCTTATCGAAGCAAAACCACTCCCTGTTCAAACTGACCTGGCCCGATGCCTGAGTCCTGGCGGCAGGTCAGCCTGGCCTGCCCGCCGATAGCGGCAACTGCCATATATCGCCTAACTTTGTATCCCATTCCAGAGGGGTAATTCGCAGTTTGCCCCGTTTTGGGCTTAAGGTTATTTCACTGAAGTAAATTTCATCGCTTTTCAACATGAGGTCAACGCGGCAGTAGTCAAGACCCTTCGCCAGCTCCTGAGCGGCCAGCAGAGCCTCACGGAACAATTTCGGCTCGCCGGGCGCAAACGGCGTATTAGGATATTCCATCTGGAAGGGCTGTAAATTCCAGTGTCGGTCGTAAACGTTGATAAACTCTCTGCCGAGGTCATCCGTAAAATCGGCCTCAACATAGTGTGCGACCCCGTGAAAACAGTGAATTCTCAGCATTTCCGGCGTGCTGTTCCTGTCCGCATTATTGAAAAGATCGACATAGGGCTCACACAGTATAACGGGTGTAATATTTTTGTACTGCCACTCGCGCGTGGTGTAATACAAATTCTTCTTTAATGCGAGAGTGAGCTTTTTACGGGCCTGTCGGTAATTGAACTGGTTTTTGTTTGTACAGATTATTGTGCTTCCACTGTCATGATTGCACTTAAGGACGAATTGATCGGGCAGTGTTGAAAAATCGATATGCGAAAACCTGCGGTATACCCCAATCAAAGGCACCGCTTTTACTCGCGTTGTTCTGGACGCAACGTATTCGCGGACGGCGAGTTTATCGGCAAGCATTGTGTAGAGATTATTATGGTCATAGACCAGGCGATGACATATTTTTTCACTCAACGTAGTGGGTGATTTAATGTCAGGGGTTATGCCTGATGTCTTTTTGAGTTTTGCAGTATGAAAATTGAGGTCCGTCATGAAATATGAACGGCATTTTCTGATGAGATACTCCGAATATTTTAGAACATATGTGGTGGTGTTCATTTCTTCTCCTCCGTAATGTTCCGGTATTCTGGAGAAGAACTATTGATGGATATTGCTTAAAATATGGAGCAGGGATGGAGACAAAAAAAGGATTAAATAGCGCATGCAGGCTATTTAATCCTTATTTGAGCGGAGCAATCCGTGTTTACCGCCGCGCTTAACGGTCTTTTCTCCACGCATCGGCGGTCAATGCTTCACCGAAATGCCCGGCAATCAGCCTTTTCGTCAGCTCATGAAGCGGGGAGGCCATCACATCCGCCGTGCTGCCGCGCTCGACGACTTCCCCCTGGTGCATGACCATTACCTGATCGCTGATGTGCTTCATCATCCCCAGGTGCTGGGTAACGTAGATGTAGGAGATACCCTGCTTTTCCTGTAATTCGAGCATCAGGTTAATCAGCTGCGAGCGCATAGACATATCCAGCGAGGCAAGCGCTTCGTCTGCAACGATCACTTTCGGGCGCAGAATTAACGCGCGGGCCAGACCCAGACGCTGTTTCTGACCGGGGGCCAGCATATGCGGGTAGTAGCTTTCGTGATCCGGTAACAGCCCAACCATACGCAGCGTTTCGAAGATACGCTTGCGGCGCGCCTCTGGCTCAAGTTCGGTATTCAGACGCAGAGGGAAATCAAGGATCTGCGAAATGCGCTGGCGTGGATTAAGCGAGGTAGACGGATCCTGGAAGATCATGCGGATGCGCTGGCTGCGGAAAGAGTAATCGCCAAACTGCAGAGGATGATCGTCAATCAACACTTCTCCAGCAGTGGGCTCGACCATGCCGGCAAGCATTTTCGCCAGCGTGGATTTACCGGAGCCGTTTTCGCCGATGATCGCCAGCGTCTGTTTTTCACGCAGGGTAAAACTCAGCGGTTTAACCGCTTCGACAGTCTGACGATGAAACAGCCCCGTGCGATAGCGAAAGGTCTTAGTCAGATTGCGGACTTCCAGCAAGGTTTCGACCATTTCACTCTCTCTCCATGTTCAGCGGGAAATGACAGGCGTAAAGATGATTTTTGGCGCCGGTCAGGCGCGGCGTTTCGATACATTTACGCTGAGCATACGGACAACGCGGCCCCAGACGACAGCCTATCGGCAACGATTCCAGCAGCGGAATAGCTCCGGGCAGGGTATTCAGACGGCTCTTGTGCGGCATGGCGCTGCCAAAATCAGGAATAGCGCGGATAAGCGCCTGCGTATATGGATGGTGCGGCGCGGCGATCAGCTCCTCACTCGGGGCAGTTTCGACCGTTTGCCCGCAGTACATCACGTCAATTTTATCCGCCCATTTGCTGAGCATTTGCAGGTCATGGCTGATCAGCAAAATGGTGGTGTTATTGTTCTGGTTCAGGCGCGACAGCAGGCGGAAAATTTGTGCCTGGGTGGTCGGCTCCATCGCGTTGGTGGGTTCATCCGCAATCAGCAAACGCGGCTGATTAGCCAGGGCGATGGCAATCATCACCTTCTGGCATTCACCGTCGGTCAGCTCATACGGGAAGCTGCGCATCGCGTCTTTATGGTCTTTGATCCCGACGCGGTGTAATAGCTCAATGGCGCGGCGCTTGCGCCAGCCGAAACGCTGCCACCAGCGGCCTTTATAGGTCCAGCCGGGAATGTTCTGCATCAGCTGTTTGCCTACGCGCTCGGACGGATCGAGGCAGGACTGTGGCTCCTGGAAAATCATCGAGACGTTATGGCCGACCAGCTTGCGACGCTCGCGCGGGGAGAGGCGCAGCAGGTCTATATCGTCGAACCGCATGCGGTCGGCGGTCACGCGCCAGTTGTCTTTCGCCACGCCGCAGATCGCTTTGGCGATCAGGCTTTTTCCCGAACCAGATTCACCCACCAGCCCGCGAATCTCGCCCTCGGCGAGAGTAATGCTGATGCGATCGACGGCTTTAACCCAGCCTTCACCGGTTTTGAATTCAATGGTGAGGTTGCGAATATCAAGAAGCGGCATTATTGCACCCCCGCGTTAATTGCACGGCGAATACCGTCGCCCAGCAGGTTGATCAGCAACACGCTTACCATAATCGCCGCCCCCGGCAGCATAACCGTCCACGGCGCCACGTAGATCAATTCCAGCGCGTCACCGAGCATCGCACCCCATTCAGGGGACGGCAGCTGCGCACCGAGGTCGAGGAACCCGAGCGCAGCGATGTCCAGAATCGCCATCGACAGCGCACGGGTGATCTCGGTGACCAGCCCGGCGGCGATGTTTGGCAGAACGGCAAACCACAGAATATTGAAGGTCGTCGCGCCGTCCAGACGGGCCGCAACGACATACTCTTTTTCCAGCTCGTCATGCACCATGCTGTAAACCGAGCGCACGATGCGGGGGAGGATAGCCAGCCAGACGGCGAACATGGCATGCGACAGATGCGGACCGGCAAAGGCAACCACAATGATTGCCAGCAGCAGGGACGGAATCGACAGCAGCGTGTCCAGAATGTGGTTCAGCACCGCCGAGCGCAGGCCATGCGTGGAGCCCGCGAAAATACCGAGCGCCAGTCCACAGAGCGTCGCCGCGAGCGTCACGACAAACGCGCCGCCCACCGTCGGGGCAGCCCCGCTTAACAGACGGCTCAATACGTCGCGTCCGAGATCGTCAGTGCCGAGGAAGAATGAGACTTCGCCGTAGCGTGACCAGGAAGGCGGCAGCAGCTGATAGCCAAGGAACTGCTGATCAATGCCATAAGGCGCAAACCACGAACCAAAGAGGCAAAGCAATACCAGACCGGCGCAACCATAAAGGCCGATCATTGCCGTGGTGTCACCATAGAACTTTCGCCACACGGTACGCAGCGCACCGGGCGTGCGCTTTTCACTGTAAACGTTATCGTAAGGCATACCATTCCTTATGCTTCAATGGGTTAGCCATCGCACCCAAAATATCGGACAACACGTTAACAATAATGACCAGCGAACCAATCACCATCACACCCGCTGAGATAGCAGCATAATCCTGCTGACGGATGGCGTTAATCAGCCAGCGTCCCAGCCCGGGCCAGCTAAAGACCATCTCGGTGATCATGGCCAGCGTAAGCATGGTGGAAAACTGCAGCCCCAGGCGCGGAATTACCGGCGGCAGAGCGTTGTGCAGGACGTTGCGGCGCAGTATGGTCAGGCGCGACAATCCGCGCGTGGCGGCAGCTTTGACATAGTTCTGCTCAAACACCTCGATGGTGCTCAGGCGCATCAGGCGGATCACCTCGGTTGTCGGCGCAACCGCCAGCGTCAGCACCGGCAGTACCATATGACGCAGGGCGCTGACGATCATCTCATGGCGCCAGACGGAATCGGACAGCCATGCGTCAATGATGGCAAAACCCGTTACCGTTTTAACCGTATAGAGCAGGTCAAAACGGCCAGAGACCGGTAGCCAGCCCATCGTCAGCGAGAAGAACAGCGTCAGCAGCAGCGCCAGCCAGAATACCGGGATAGAGAAGCCGAGCAGGGCAAGGGCGCTGATAAACTTATCCTGCCATTTGTTGCGGTAGATCCCGGCCAGCATGCCCACGGGAATACCTACCATCAGGGCAAAGCCGAAGGCCAGAATGCACAGCTCCATCGTGGCCGGGAACACCTCCTTCAGCTGCTCGGAGATAAGCTGCCCGTTGATGCTCGACACGCCGAAATCCCAGTGCAGCAGACCGTTAAACCAGAACAGCCAGGCATCCCACAACGATGAGCCCTGTAGCGGGGCATGCGGCGTGAAATAGCTCAGGCTGAAGCCGACAAAGTTCAGGAAAAAGAGCGTCACCAGCAGTAAAAGGAGCCGACGCAAGGTAAAAATAATCATGGTTTTTTCACCTCTTGTTCTTTTTCACGCGATACGCCGGCGAACGAGGCGTTGCCGAACGGACTCAGCACAAGGCCTTTAATATCATAGCGGTAGGCCTGAAGGCGCAGGGAAGAGGCCAGCGGAAGCACCGGCAGTTCCTGAGCGAGTATCTTTTGCGCTTCATCGTAAGCGTCAATGCGCGAGGCCAGCTGTTGGGAAGAGAGCGCTTTTTGCAGCACGGCGTCGAATTCCCGGTTACACCAGTGGGCGTAGTTGGTCTGCGAATTTATCGCAGCACAGCTCAGCAGCGGCCGGAAGAAGCTGTCCGGATCGTTACTGTCGGTAGCCCAGCCTGTCAGGGTGAGGTCGTGATTCATATCCATCAGGCGCGCCTCCTGGAAACGGCCCTCAACCGGTACGATGATCACCTTGACGCCCACCTGCGCCATATCCGCCTGCAGCAGTTCAGCAGTTTTCAGCGGGCTCGGGTTCCACGCCTGGGAGCTTGTGGGCACCCAAAGCTGGAGCGTCAGGTTTTCCGCGCCCAGCGCTTTCAGTTGTTCACGCGCTTTTGCCGGATTGTATTCCGTAATTTTAGCCTCACCGTCGTAGGCCCACGAGGCGCGCGGTAAAATTGAGGCGGCGGTTTCCGCCGTGCCGTAGTAGATCGACTGCATCAGACGCTGGTTGTTGATCGCCAGCGCCAGAGCGTGACGTACGGCAGGGTTGTTCAGCGGCGGCTTATCGGTGTTAAAGGCCAGATAAGCGATGTTCATCCCCGGGCGTAACGTCAGACGCAGACGCGGATCGTCGCGCAAAATGGTGAGCTGGCTGGCAGCGGGCCAGGCGAGCACGTCGCATTCCCCGGTGAGCAGTTTCGAGAGCCGTCCCGTTCCGCCAGACCCGAGATCGACCACCACCTGCGGCATCAGCGGCGTACCGCGCCAGAAATGTTCGTGGCGCTGCAGGCGAATATATTGCCCCGCGCGGTATTCGGCCAACTGGAATGGACCGGTACCGACCGGCTGGCGGTCGAGCAGCTCCTGACGATCTTTTTTCGTCAGCTTCGCCGCGTATTCGGCGGACATAACGGACGCATAGTGGGTCGCCAGGTGCCAGAGGAAGGAGGCATCCGGGCGCGTCAGCGTAAATTCAACCGTCCGGCTGTCCAGCTTGCGCACGCTTTTAACGGTGTCGGCAAACTGCAGGCTGTCGAAATAGGGGAAATTATCCCCATTAACGTTATGCCACGGGTGGTTACGGTTAAAGATACGCTGGAAGGTGAAGACCACGTCATCCGCGTTCAGCTTGCGCGTAGGGGTAAACCACGGCGTACGCTGAAACGCGACATCATCGCGCAGGTGAAAACGGTAGGTTGCACCGTTATCCAGGACTTCCCAGCTTTCCGCAAGTTCAGGCACCAGGCGATAGGTGTACGGGTCGACATCAAGCAGACGGTCGTAAAGCTGCGCGGCGAGCGTATCCACAATCAGCCCGCTGCCCGCTTTTTGCGGGTTGAAGGTGTCCACCTGGCCACTTACGCAATAGACGAAGCCGCTGTCACGAATGTCAGGCTGCGTAGACTGCCCGGGCGCAGCAAACGCCAGGCCGCTGAACAGACCGAGTGCAAAAAAGGACGATAAAACCAGACGCATAATTTTTAAGGTTTTTAGGTTCGATCTGCAAAGTGTATCGCACTTACGCCTGCTTCGTAAAAATGTCTGCGGGTAAGTGCCGATATTGTCAGCGCATTTGATGCTTTTTAAGCAATGCCCGTAACTGATGGTAGGTCAGGCCCAGGAGTTCGGCCGCTCGTTTCTGGTTATATTTCGCCGCCTTCAGGCTTTGCTCCAGCAGCTGTTGCTCCTGCTCGTGCTGGAACTGGCGCAAATCAAGGGGCAGCGCGAGAGTATCGCCTGACGATGACGGGGAGGAAACCGGCGGCGCATTGCGCTGAAAAGGATCGATAATGATATTGTCCAGCTCCGTCTCGCTGCTGCCGTGGCGGTAAACAGAACGTTCCACAACGTTCTTCAGTTCGCGGATATTTCCCGGCCAGCGGTAGGCCAGAAGTGTCTCCCGCGCATGATCGCTGAAGCCGGGGAAAAGAGGGAGACCGAGCTCGCGGCACATCTGAATCGCAAATTGTTGAGCAAGCAGCATGATGTCGCTTCTCCTGTCGCGCAGGGGCGGAAGCTGAACGACGTCAAAGGCCAGGCGGTCAAGCAGATCGGCACGGAATTGCTCCTCCGCGACCATCTCCGGCAGATTGGCGTTGGTGGCGCAGACCAGGCGCACGTTAACCTGCAGCGGCTGGCTGCCGCCGACGCGCTCCAGTTCACCATACTCAATCACGCGCAGCAGCTTTTCCTGCACCAGCATCGGCGCGGTGGCGAGTTCATCAAGGAACAGGGTGCCGCCGTCGGCGCGCTCAAAACGTCCCGGATGGCGCTTTTGAGCGCCGGTAAACGCGCCCGCCTCGTGGCCGAACAGCTCGGTGTCGAGCAGGTTTTCATTCAGCGCCGCACAGTTTAGAGAAATGAAGGGGCCGTCCCAGCGTCCGGATAAATAGTGCAGACGGTTAGCAATCAGTTCCTTACCCGTGCCGCGCTCGCCGATAATGAGCACCGGTTTGTTGAGCGGCGCAAGGCGAGAGACCTGTTCCAGCACCTCAAGAAAGCTGTTGGCTTCGCCGAGTAAGTTATCTTTGTATTGAGCCATGATGAAATTAACCACTCCTTAGCGATATTCACCAGGTCAGCATAGTTCTGTGGTGAATAAAAATCAATCACACCGTGTAAAATCAATAAGATAAAAAACTGGCACGGGAATTGTATTATCAGTACAGCAGGGCATAGCCCGATAACAGAACTATGAGGATTTGATTATGGGTATTTTTTCTCGTTTTGCCGACATCGTGAACGCCAACATCAACTCACTGCTGGAGAAAGCAGAAGATCCGCAGAAGCTGGTGCGCCTGATGATTCAGGAGATGGAAGACACGCTGGTTGAAGTGCGTTCTACCTCCGCCCGTGCGCTGGCTGAGAAAAAGCAGTTAACGCGCCGTATTGAGCAGGCCACCGCTCAGCTCAATGAATGGCAGGAAAAGGCGGAACTCGCCCTGCGCAAAGATAAAGAAGATCTTGCTCGCGCAGCGTTAATTGAAAAGCAGAAGCTGGCGGACATGATCGCTACGCTGGAGCATGAAGTCACGCTGGTGGAAGACACGCTCACCCGCATGAAAAAAGAGATTGGTGAGCTCGAAAATAAACTGAGCGAAACCCGCGCGCGTCAGCAGGCGCTGACCCTGCGTCATCAGGCGGCAAGCTCTTCCCGTGACGTGCGTCGTCAGCTGGACAGCGGCAAGCTGGATGAGGCCATGGCGCGTTTTGAGTCATTCGAGCGTCGTATCGACCAGATGGAAGCGGAAGCAGAGAGCCACGGCATCGGTAAGCAAAAGTCGCTGGATCAACAGTTTGCCGATCTGAAAGCGGACGATGAAATCAGCGAGCAGCTGGCGGCATTGAAAGCCAAAATGAAGCAAGATAACCAATAATAATGTTGCGGCACCTGAGCGTGCCGCTAAGCATCCGACGACAAGGAGTACACATGAGCGCGCTTTTCCTGGCCATTCCCCTGACGATTTTCGTGCTGTTTGTTTTGCCGATTTGGCTATGGCTGCACTACAGCAACCGTTCTTCAGGGAACGATTTATCCCAGAGTGAACAACAACGTCTTGCGCAGCTTACCGACCAGGCTAACAAGATGCGCGATCGCATTCAGGCGCTGGAAGCAATCCTGGATGCAGAACATCCTAACTGGAGGGACCGTTAATGTCAGGACTGAATCTGAACAAAAAATTGTGGCGAATTCCACAGCAGGGCATGGTGCGCGGCGTTTGCGCCGGGCTGGCCCATTATCTCGACGTTCCGGTAAAGCTGGTTCGTGTGGTCACGGTGCTGTCGATATTTTTCGGTCTGGCGTTTATCACTTTCGTGGCCTACATCGTGCTGTCGTTTGTACTTGACCCGATGCCGGAAGGCGAACTGGCTGCGGAAGGCGCGCCTACCAGTAACGATCTTCTCAATGCGGTTGACGATCGGCTGGCTGAAGGGGAGAAGCGGTTACGTGAAATGGAACGCTATGTCACATCCGATACCTTTACGCTGAGAAGTCGTTTTCGTCAGCTTTAAGAGAGAATATACATGAAGAAAAACTGGCAACAGGCCGGTCAGAAGGTAAAACCCGGCCTGAAAATCGCAGGTAAACTGGTTCTGATGACGGCGTTACGTTACGGCCCGGCAGGTGTGGCGGGCTGGGCGATCAAATCTGTTGCCCGCAAGCCGGTCAGAATGTTGCTGGCCGTGGCGCTTGAACCTCTGTTGCAAAAAGCGGCAAAGCGGCTGTCACGCCGTTACTTATCCCGATAATTGACGCTCGCGTTAGCCCTTTCTCTCCCCGGAAGGGCTAACGACATTTCATCCCTTTCCCTCACTTTCTTTGCGGCAGCTCACATTACTGCACAGAGCTGCTTTGTAATTGCGTTTTTCAGCCTCCCGGTTCGTTGACAGATATTTTTCAGGGGAGTAGATTGCCCTTCGTGGGACCGCTACCATGGAAAATAATGTGAACGCAAAAATTAAAAAACTTATCAATCATATTTACGGTGAATCATTTTCTGAAGCACATTTTAAAGTGTTATTAACAAAGCTTGAACAAGCTGCTGTTGATATTACAGAAAAGCGTAAATCAGGCTGGGATGAAAAAGATGTCGTTCTGATCACCTACGCCGATCAGTTCTCCGCGAAAGGGGAGAAAGCGTTGCCGGTATTTACCCGCTTTTATAATGAGTGGCTTGCTCGCACGTTTTCCCATGTCCACCTTTTACCTTTTTATCCGTGGTCCTCTGATGACGGATTTTCCGTTATTGATTACCACAACGTTGCGCCTGAAACCGGGACCTGGCAAGACGTTGCTGATTTAAAACAGTCTGCCAGCTTAATGTTTGATTTCGTCTGCAACCATATGTCAGCAAAAAGTGAATGGTTTGCTAATTATCTTGCGCAGAAACCTGGCTACGAAGATTTCTTTATTGCTGTCGATCCTGAAACTGATTTATCTGCGGTGACGCGTCCTCGCGCATTACCGTTGCTGACGCCATTTACGCTGCATGATGGCAGCGTGCGTCATCTTTGGACCACCTTCAGCGATGACCAGATCGATCTCAACTTCGCCTCGCCTCAGGTGCTGATTGCGATGGTTGACGTGCTGCTCCATTACCTGGCGGAAGGGGCGCGTTATATCCGTCTGGACGCCGTCGGATTTATGTGGAAGATCCCTGGAACAAGCTGTATCCATCTGGAACAGACTCACTGCCTTATCCAGCTTTTCCGTGCTATTACCGAGGCCGTGGCGCCGGGTACCGTGATCATTACTGAGACGAACGTTCCGCATAAGGACAATATCTCTTATTTCGGTGACGGTGAAAATGAAGCGCAGATGGTCTACCAGTTCTCCTTGCCGCCGCTGGTGCTGCATGCTGTGCACCGTCAGGATGTTAACGCTCTCTGTCAGTGGGCGGGATCGCTGGCGCTGCCTTCAACAAAAACGACCTGGTTCAATTTCCTGGCGTCTCATGACGGTATCGGTCTGAACCCACTGCGCGGCATTCTGCCGGAATCAGAAATCCTCGCACTGGTTGAGAAACTGCAGCAGGAAGGGGCACTGGTCAACTGGAAAAATAATCCTGACGGTACGCGCAGTCCTTACGAAATTAATGTGACCTATCTTGACGCGTTAAGCGCGCAAAACAGTTCAGATGATGAGCGCATTGCGCGCTTTATTCTGGCGCATGCGGTGCTGTTAAGTTTCCCAGGTGTACCTGCCGTGTATATTCAAAGTATTCTTGGCTCCCGTAACGATTATGAAGGGGTCGAGCGCCTTGGCTATAACCGCGCGATAAACCGCAAGAAATATACCGCCGGTCAGGTTGATCTCGAACTTAATAATAAAAATAGCATTCGTCATAAAATTTATTCCCGTTTAAGCGAGTTTATTACAATTCGTCGTGGCGAAAGTGCGTTTCACCCTGATGCCACGGCATTTTTTGAATCACTGGATGAACAAATTCTTAAAATTGTTCGCGTGGCTGAAAACGGTGAGAGAATTACAGCCCTGTTTAATTTTAGTAATAACGTTCATACCGTTTATGGGGACACGCTTACTGGTATGGAATTACTATCAGGACAAGCTGTTAGCGGTAAAGAGCTGACCCTCAATCCATGGCAGGTTATGTGGATTAAAGAAAACTAAAAAGGACCCTAAAATGAAAATGCCCAAAATTGTGCTGTTATCAGCACTGGTTTCGTGCGCCCTGTTATCAGGCTGTAAAGATGATAAAGCGTCTGCTGTGACCATTGAGTTCATGCACTCGTCAGTAGAGCAGGAGCGCCAGGCGGTTATTACGAAACTGATCGAAAAATTCGAGAAAGAAAACCCCGGCATTACGGTGAAGCAGGTGCCGGTGGAAGAAGATGCCTACAACACCAAAGTGATTACGCTCGCCAGAACGGGCGCGCTGCCTGAAGTGATTGAAGTCAGCCATGATTACGCGAAAGTCATGGATAAGGAACAACTGCTGGATCGCAAGGCTATCGGTGAAGCCATTGAAGCGGTAGGCGAAAAGACCTTCTATGACGGGATCCTGCGTGTTGTGCGTACTGAAGACGGCACAGCCTGGACGGGGGTGCCGATGAGCGCCTGGCTGTCCGGCATCTGGTATCACAAAGATGTGCTTGCCGCTGCGGGTATTCAGGAACCGCATAACTGGGAACAGCTGCTGAAAGCCAGCCAGAAGCTTAACGACCCGGCCAACAAACATTACGGTATTGCGCTGCCCACCGCGGAAAGCGTCATGACCGAGCAGGCGTTCTCCCAGTTTGCGCTTTCCGGCGGCGCGAACGTTTTTGATGCCAACGGAAACGTTGAAATTGACACCCCTGAAATGGCGAAAGCGCTGGCGTTCTATAAAGCGCTGGCCGCGACCACCATGCCGGGCTCGAACGACGTCATGGAGATCAAAGATGCCTTCATGAACGGTTCTGCACCGATGGCCGTCTATTCCACCTACATCCTGCCGGCGGTATTCCAGGATGGTAACCCTGCCAATCTTGGCTTCGTTGTCCCGACAGAAAAGTCCTCAGCCGTTTATGGCATGGTCACCTCGTTGACGATCACCAGCGGACAAACCGAAGAAGAAACGCAAGCGGCTGAAAAGTTTGTGACGTGGATGGAGCAGGCTCAAAACGCAACCGACTGGGTCATGATGTCGCCGGGCGCGGCGCTGCCGGTGAACACGCTGGTCGTAGGAACGGATACCTGGAAAAACAACGAGGTGATTAAAGCGTTTGGGCAACTGCCTTATGAACTGATCGCCCAATTCCCGAACGTACAGGTGTTTGGTGCTGTCGGCGACAAAAACTTCACGCGCATGGGCGATGTGACAGGGTCCGGCATTATCAGCTCCATGGTGCATAACGTCACCGTGGGTAAACAAGATCTCAGCGCAACGCTTAGCAAGAGCCAGACGCGACTGACTGACCTGATTTCACAACGATAGGAGCGCTCTGCGGAAGGAAATTATGAAGACGTTGTTTTCTGGTCGTTCAGATATGCCTTTCGCCATGCTGCTGTTGGCCCCCAGCCTGATTTTGCTGGGGGGCCTGGTGGCCTGGCCAATGATTTCCAATATTGAAATCAGTTTCTTACGCCTGCCGCTTAACCCGCGTATTGATGCGGTGTTTGTTGGCCTGGATAACTACATCCGCATTCTTGGGGATGCTGCGTTCTGGCACTCGCTGTGGATGACGTTCTGGTATACGGCGCTGGTCGTGCTCGGCAGCACCGGGCTGGGGCTTGCCGTCGCCATCTTCTTTAACCGTGAGTTTCGTCTCCGGAAGACGGCGCGTTCGCTGGTGATTTTATCCTACGTGACGCCATCTATTTCCCTGGTATTTGCCTGGAAATACATGTTCAACAACGGCTACGGCATTGTGAACTATCTGGGCGTCGATCTGCTGCATCTGTATGACCAGGCGCCGCTCTGGTTCGATAACCCTGGCAGCAGCTTCGTGCTGGTGGTGCTGTTCGCCATCTGGCGCTACTTCCCGTATGCCTTTATCTCATTCCTGGCGATTTTGCAGACCATTGATAAATCGCTGTATGAAGCGGCAGAGATGGACGGAGCCAACGCCTGGCAGCGTTTCCGTATCGTCACGTTGCCCGCCATCATGCCTGTACTGGCAACGGTGGTGACGCTACGAACCATCTGGATGTTCTACATGTTTGCGGATGTTTATCTGCTGACCACGAAGGTCGATATTCTGGGCGTGTATCTCTATAAAACTGCCTTTGCATTCAACGATCTGGGCAAAGCAGCCGCCATTTCTGTTGTGCTGTTTGTGATCATCTTCGCCGTCATTCTGCTGACCAGAAAAAGGGTAAACCTCAATGGCAACAAATAAACGCATACTGGGCCGTATTGGTTTCTATCTGGGGCTGACGGTATTTCTGATTATCACGCTGTTCCCGTTCTTCGTGATGCTGATGACGTCATTCAAGAGCGCGAAAGAGGCCATATCGCTGAATCCGACTATTCTGCCGCAGGCGTGGACGCTTCAGCATTACGTTGACATCTTTAACCCGCTAATTTTCCCGTTCGTGGATTATTTCCGCAACAGCATGGTGGTGTCGCTGACGTCATCGGTAATTGCGGTGTTTCTCGGCACGCTGGGCGCTTACGCCTTGTCCAAGCTGCGTTTTAAAGGACGCACGACGATCAACGCGAGCTTCTACACCGTCTATATGTTCTCCGGGATTTTGCTGGTGGTGCCGCTGTTCAAAATCATCACCGCGCTCGGCATTTACGACACTGAACTGGCGCTGATCATCACCATGGTGACCCAGACGTTGCCTACGGCGGTATTCATGCTGCGCAGCTATTTCGACACCATTCCGGACGAAATAGAAGAGGCCGCGATGATGGATGGTCTGAACCGCCTGCAAATCATCTTCCGCATTACCGTGCCGCTGGCCATTTCCGGTCTCGTGTCGGTGTTTGTTTACTGCTTCATGGTGGCATGGAACGACTACCTGTTTGCCTCCATTTTCCTGTCCAGCGCCAGCAACTTCACCCTGCCGGTCGGGCTGAACACGCTCTTTAGTACGCCAGATTATATCTGGGGTCGCATGATGGCGGCATCGCTGGTGACGGCGCTTCCGGTGGTCATCATGTACGCACTCTCTGAACGTTTTATTAAAAGTGGTTTGACCGCCGGTGGCGTCAAGGGCTAAGGCGGCCAATTTTTTATCAGGAGCAAGTTATGAAGAAGTTAGTTGCGACAGCGCCACGCGTAGCGGCGCTGGTGGAGTATGAAGACCGTGCTGTGGAAGCACATGAAGTGAAAATTCGCGCCCGCTTTGGCGCCCCGAAGCACGGAACGGAAGTCGTGGATTTCCGCGCGGCAAGCCCGTTTATTGATGAAGAGTTCAACGCAGAGTGGCAGATGTTCACGCCGCGTGAAGAGGGCGCTGCGCGCGGTATCGAATTCGGTAAGTTCCAGCTGGGCAACATGATCGTTGGCGACATTATTGAATGCGGTGCAGACGTAACGGAATACCAGATCGGCGACAGCGTCTGCTGCTACGGCCCGCTGCAGGAAACGGTCATCGTTAACGCGGTGAACAACTATAAGCTGCGTAAAATGCCGCAGGGCGCGTCCTGGAAGAATGCCGTTTGCTACGATCCGGCGCAGTTCGCCATGAGCGGCGTGCGTGATGCCAACGTCCGTGTGGGTGACTTTGTTGTCGTGGTCGGTCTGGGAGCCATCGGACAGATTGCGATTCAGCTGGCGAAAAAAGCCGGTGCGTCAGTGGTTATCGGAGTTGATCCGATTGAACACCGCTGTGAGATCGCTCGCCGTCACGGCGCGGACCACTGCCTGAATCCAATCGGTACCGATGTCGGTCTGGAAATCAAAAAGCTGACCGGGAAGCAGGGCGCGGACGTGATCATCGAAACCAGCGGCTTTGCGGATGCGCTGCAGTCCGCGCTGCGCGGGCTCGCCTACGGCGGCACCATCTCCTACGTGGCCTTCGCCAAACCGTTTGCGGCAGGCTTCAACCTGGGCCGCGAAGCGCACTTCAACAACGCTAAGATTGTCTTCTCCCGCGCCTGCAGTGAACCGAACCCGGACTATCCGCGCTGGAGCCGCAAGCGTATCGAAGAGACCTGCTGGGAATTGCTGATGAACGGTTATCTGAACTGTGAAGATCTGATCGACCCGGTCGTCACCTTCACCACCAGCCCGGAAAGCTATATGAAGTATGTCGATCAGCATCCGGAACTCAGTATCAAAATGGGCGTCACTTTTTAAGCTAAGGACAGCAAATCATGAAGATCGCAACACAAAACCAGGCCTTTTTCCCGACCAACATCATGGAAAAATTCGAGTACATCAAAGCGATGGGTTTTGATGGCTACGAAATTGACGGCCGTCTGCTGGTGGAAAATCTCGACGAAGTGAAAGCCGCTATCAAAGCCACGGGCCTGCCGGTGACGACAGCATGTGGCGGGTACGATGGCTGGATCGGTGATTTCATCGAAGAACGCCGTCTGAACGGATTACAGCAGATCGAACGCATTCTGGAAGCGCTGGCGGAAGTCGGCGGAAAGGGCATTATCGTGCCTGCTGCCTGGGGCATGTTTACCTTCCGTCTGCCGCCAATGACCTCTCCACGCAGCCTGGACGGTGACCGCAAAGCCGTAAGCGCCTCGCTGCGCTGGCTGGATGAGGTGGCCGCGCGCACCGGCACCACCGTCTACCTGGAGCCGCTGAACCGCTACCAGGATCATATGATCAACACCCTGGCAGACGCGCGTCGTTATATCGAAGAGAACGGCCTGAAGCACGTGCAGATCATCGGTGATTTCTATCACATGAACATTGAAGAAGACTCGCTGACGGACGCGCTGCATCAGAACCGCGATCTGCTGGGTCATGTTCACATTGCAGATAACCACCGCTATCAGCCGGGCAGCGGCAGCCTCGATTTCGCCAGCCTGTTCGATCAGCTGCGTGCCGATAACTATCAGGGATACGTAGTGTATGAATGCCGTGTTCGCGCCGAGGATCCGGCTAAGGCTTATCAGGACTCTCTCACTTATTTGCGTGAATGCTAAGGATGACGAGCGTGATGAGTGCTTCTACACCTTCGCCTCTGCGCGTCGCCATTATTGGCGCCGGGCAGGTCGCGGACAAAGTGCATGCCTCGTATTACGCCACGCGCAGTGATGTTCAAATGGTGGCTGTCATGGACAGCCGCCTTGAGCAGGCACAGGCGTTCGCGGAACGTTATGCTATTCCATCGGCATGGCAGGACGCTCACGAGATGTTGCAGGCAGTAAAACCGGATGTGGTGAGCGTCTGTTCGCCCAACCGATTCCATTTTGAACACGTGATGGCGTCGCTCGAGGCGGGTTGCCATGTGATGTGTGAAAAGCCCCCGGCGATGACCCCGCAGCAGGCTGATGAGATGCGCATCGCGGCGCGCAAGGCAGGAAAAGTTCTGGCCTATGATTTTCACCATCGCTTTGCCCTGGATACCCAACTGCTGCGCGATGCGGTAATGAACGGAACGCTCGGTGAAGTTTACTTTACCTCAGCGCAGGCGCTGCGTCGCTGCGGTGTACCGGGGTGGGGCGTTTTTACCAACAAATCGCTACAGGGCGGTGGACCGCTGATTGATATCGGCATTCATATGCTCGACGCCGCAATGTATGTCCTGGGTTTCCCGGCGGTAAAACGGGTGACTGCGCACAGCTTCCAGAGGCTGGGAAACCGTAAAAGCACCGGTCAGTTTGGCGAGTGGGATCCTGCGCAATTTACCGTGGAAGATGCGCTGTTTGGCACGATTGAATTCTGCAACGGCGGCATTTTGCGTCTGGACACCTCCTTTGCGCTTAACATTCGCGAGCAGTCGATCATGAACGTCTCTTTCTGCGGTGAAAAGGCGGGTGCAACGCTGTTCCCGGCGCACATCTACAACGACGAAGCCGGTGTTTTAGAAAGCCTTACCCAGCGCGAAGAGGCGGACGATCAGCGCCATCTGCGCAGCATGGATGCCTTTGTACGTCACGTGCTGGGAGAGCCCGTGATGATTGCCGATGCAGAACAGGGACTGGTAATTCAGCAGCTTGTTGGCGCGCTTTATGAATCCGCAGAAACAGGGGAAAGCGTAACACTATGCTGAACGTCTCTGTATTAACCGATCCGGGCTTTTGTCCACACAGCCTGAATAAATACGCCTCCATCATGGCATGCGGCAATGGCTACATGGGCATTCGCGCCGCGCATGAAGAAGACTACACCCAGCAGACCAGAGGCATGTATCTCGCTGGGCTGTATCATCGCGCGGGGCGCAACGAGACCACTGAGCTGGTCAATCTGCCGGATATCACCGGTATTGATGTAGAGCTGGACGGCGTCAATTTCACGCTCCTTTCAGGGGAAATCCTTGAGTGGCAGCGCGAGCTGGCCTTCGCAAACGGCGAACTGCATCGCAACGTTGTCTGGCGTTCACCCAACGGCAAACGCTATCGGCTTGAGAGTCGTCGATTTGTGTCGCTGGACCAGTTGCCATTAGTGGCTATGCAGCTCTCGATCACGCCCCTTGATGGCGCCACGCAGGCGGTGCTGAAAACCGGCATCGACGCAACGCAAACGAACAGCGGCAGACAGCATCTGGATGAAATCTCGGTCAGGGTCTTTGATCAGCACTATATGCAGGGGGTGTATGAAACGCAGGATCGGGCGTCGGAGGTTGTTATTTCGGCGTTTTGTCAGCTCTCCGCTAAGAGCGACAGCTGTTTCACCGCCAAAAATCGGCGTCTCAGCGTACATCATTCACTGACCATTGCTCAGGGTGACACTGTCACGCTGGAAAAGATCGTCTGGGTGACGCATCGCAGCGATAAAGCGCTGTCACAGGAGTCTTTTGCGCGCAACGCGCTGGCCGATCTCAAAGTTTCTGCCGCAAGAGGTTACGACGCATTGCTTGAAAGCTCAGCGTATGCCTGGAAAGAGGTCTGGCGTGATGCCCGGGTGGAAGTGACTTCCGCAGAGCAACAGGATCAGATGGCGCTGGATTATGCGGTCTGGCACCTGACCACGATGACGCCTGCCCATGATGAGCGAAGCAGTATCGCTGCGAAGGGGCTGACGGGAGAGGGGTATAAAGGCCACGTCTTCTGGGATACCGAAATTTTCCTGCTGCCTTTCCATCTGTTTACCCGCCCGCAGGTTGCCCGCAGCCTGCTGCGCTATCGCTGGCTTAATCTGGCTGGCGCACGGGAAAAAGCCCGTCGTAACGGCTGGCCTGGCGCGTTGTTCCCATGGGAAAGCGCCGCAAGCGGTGAGGAAGAGACGCCGGAGTTCGCGGCAATCAACATCCGCACCGGGGTACGCCAGAAGGTGGCTTCCGCACTTGCTGAGCATCACATCGTGGCTGATATTGCCTGGGCCGTCGTTGCGTACTGGCAGGCGACGCATGATGACGCCTTTATGCGTAACGAAGGCCTGACGCTGCTGATGGAAACGGCTTTGTTCTGGATGGGACGCGCAACGGATGTCAATGGTCGTCTGGAAATCCATGATGTGATCGGACCGGACGAATACACCGAGCACGTGAACAACAACGCTTACACCAACTATCTGGCCTGGCACAACGTTGCCTGCGCGCGCCAGTTTATGGCGATGTTTGGGCGTGAGGATGAGCGTTTTACGGAGAATGCCGCGCAGTTCCTGGCGCGCTTATGGCTACCGGAGGCCGATGCAGACGGTGTGATCCCGCAGGATGATACCTTCATGGTAAAACCGGCCATCGATCTGAGCCGCTACAAAGCCAAAGCGGGTAAGCAGACGATTCTGCTCGATTATTCCCGCGCGGAAGTGAACGAGATGCAGATCCTGAAGCAGGCCGATGTGGTGATGCTTAACTACCTGCTGCCAGAACGGTTTACGCCACGGCAATGCGCCGCCAATCTGGCGTTCTATGAGCCACGCACGATCCATGATTCGTCCCTGAGCAAGGCCATTCACGGGATTGTGCTCGCGCGCTGCGGTGACACGCAGGGGGCCTATGCCTTCTGGCGCGATGGCATCGCCATTGATTTGGGCGACGATCCGCACAGCAGCGATGAGGGCATTCATGCCGCGGCAACCGGTGCGATCTGGTCTGGCGCAATTCAGGGATTTGCTGGCCTGCAAATCATTGAAGGGGAACTGCATCTCGCGCCAAAACTGCCTGCTCATTGGCAGAAACTCGCTTTCCCGCTGCGGTGGCGGAACGCAGCAATGCACTTCACGTATGAGAACGAGGTGTTAACCATTGAAACCACGGCGCCTGCCACGCTGACGCTGTGGGGCAAAACGCTGCATGTATCGGAGCGAAAAGTTTGCACCTATAAGGACTTTTCTGTATCCGCATCTGGGACCGCTACCACGGAGGGGCGCCATGACGCTTAAGGCTGTTGTATTCGATCTGGACGGTGTGATCACCGATACCGCGCATCTTCACTTTCTGGCCTGGCGTGCCGTGGCGGAGGAAATTGGCATTACCTTCGACGAAGTGTTTAACGAACAGCTCAAGGGAATAAGCCGCATGGATTCCCTCCAGCGCATTCTGAAGCACGGCGGAAAAAAGGGGATGTTTAGCGAGGAGCAATGCCTGGCGCTTGCGACGAAAAAAAATGCGCTTTACGTCCAGTCGCTGGCATCACTGACGCAGGATTCTCTGCTACCGGGGATCCGCGACGTGCTGGCGGAGATCCGTGCCGCGAAGGTCAAGATTGGGCTGGCATCCGTATCGCTCAATGCCCCAGGGATTTTGCACGCGCTGGGCATTCATCAGGCCTTCGATTTTTGCGCTGATGCTTCCCGCATTTGCCGTTCAAAGCCTGACCCGGAGATCTTCCTTGCGGCCTGTGCGGGGCTGAACGTGCGTCCTGAAGAGGCGATTGGCATTGAAGATGCCGCTGCGGGTATTGAAGCAATCAACGCCGCAGGAATGCTGTCGGTCGGGATTGGGCCTGGCCTTAACCATGCGGGATTACAACTTCATTCAACGCGGGAACTGACCTGGAAATGCCTGACAGAATTCTGGGCGTCCCGGGCGTATTGATAAGGAATAAATTATGGCTCAACTTTCTCTGAAACATATTCAGAAAATCTATGATAACCAGGTCCACGTGGTTAAGGATTTCAACCTCGAAATTGAAGACAAAGAGTTTATTGTTTTCGTCGGTCCGTCGGGCTGCGGTAAATCCACGACGCTGCGAATGATTGCCGGTCTTGAGGAGATCAGCGCGGGTGAACTGATTATCGACGGCGTGTGCATGAATGACGTGCCTGCCAAATCGCGTGATATCGCAATGGTATTCCAGAACTATGCGCTTTATCCGCATATGACGGTCTACGACAACATGGCGTTTGGCCTGAAAATGCAAAAAATAGCGCCCGCGGTGATTGAAGAACGCGTGAACTGGGCGGCGCAGATTTTAGGGTTACGCGAATACCTGAAGCGTAAACCTGGCGCTTTATCGGGTGGTCAGCGCCAGCGTGTGGCGCTGGGCAGGGCGATCGTGCGCGAAGCGGGCGTCTTCCTGATGGATGAGCCGTTATCCAACCTCGATGCCAAGCTTCGCGTGCAGATGCGTGCCGAAATCAGCAAGCTTCACCAGAAGCTTAACACCACCATGATCTATGTTACGCACGACCAGACGGAAGCCATGACGATGGCGACCCGCATCGTGATCCTGAAAGACGGTATCATTCAGCAGGTAGGTGCGCCGAAGCAGGTATACAACGAGCCGGCCAATATGTTTGTCGCAGGGTTCATTGGCTCTCCGGCAATGAACTTCATTCGTGGCGCTATCGACGATCGCTATTTCGTAACGGAAACGCTGCGTCTGGAGATCCCTGAGGACAAGCTGGCTGAGTTGAATGCGCAAGGTTACCAGCGTAAAGCGGTCGTCTTCGGGATCCGTCCGGAAGACATTCTTACCCTGCAGAGCAGCGGAGAAGATATCGCGGCGAAAGTCAGCGTCGCTGAGCTTACCGGTGCCGAATTTATGCTTTATGCCACCGTGGGCGGACATGAACTGGTTGTCCGCGCAGGCGCGGCCAATGACTACGTAGCCGGAGATACTATCGGCATTCAGTTCGATATGAATAAGTGCCATTTCTTCGACGCCGATACCGAAGCGGCTATTAGATAAGAAAGGTGTTTGCCGGAAATGCAAATTTCCGGTTTTTTTTGTTTGTTAATTATAAAGGGAATATTTTATGAGTACTCTACTAAGAAGTGCTGCGCTCGTTCTGTGCGCAGGGGTTAGCTGCGCGCAAGCAACAGAATCCGCAAAGCAATGGGCGTTTAATATCGGTGCCATGTATGAAATTGAAAACGTCGAAGGTCAGAGCGACGATAAAGATGGATTATATGAACCCTCTGTATGGTTTAATGCAACATGGGATGCCTGGACAATCTCTCTGGCAATGTATCAGGAAGGGCCGGTTGATTATAGCAGCATGACGCGTGGCACCTATTTCGATCGCCCGGAATTTGAATTGCGCTATCGCTTTATCGGCACCGATGATTTTACGTTCGGTCTGACCGGTGGCTTCCGCAATTATGGCTATCACTTTAAAGATGAACACGGTGCCAAAGACGGTAGCGCTAATATGCAGCGCTATAAAGTTCAGCCTGACTGGGATATTAAATTAACCGACGACTGGCGCTTTGGCGGCTGGTTTGCCATGTATCAGTTTGCCAACGATCTGGAAAAAACCGGTTATTCTGACAGCCGCGTCGAGACCGAAACGGGCTTTACCTGGACCATCAACGAAACGTTCTCTGCGAAAGTAAATTATTATTTAGAGCGCGGCTTCAATATGGACAGCTCACGTAATAACGGCGAGTTTTCTACCCAGGAAATTCGTGCCTACCTGCCGATTTCGTTAGGCCAGACGACGTTAACGCCTTATACCCGTCTGGGACTCGATCGCTGGTCAAACTGGGACTGGCAGGACGATCCTGAGCGTGAAGGACATGATTTCAACCGTCTGGGTATGCTGTACGCCTATGATTTTAACAACGGTTTATCCATGACGCTGGAATATGCCTACGAATGGGAAAACCATGACGAAGGTGAGAGCGATCGCTTCCACTACGCGGGTGTCGGCGTGAACTACGCGTTCTGATCATGATTTACCAGGGGCGATTGCCCCTGGTTTTTAGCGCAAGGACGCCGCATCCGAAAAATGCGTATCAACCAAAATCTTATGCGGCGCAGGTTTACCCGCAATACGTTTGAACAACACGTTGCAGCTCTCTTCGCCGAGCTTTCTTGTCGGAATATCAAACCCGCCTGGCGCAGGGGTTAAAACGAGAGACAGCATCGGATCGCTGTAGCCTGCCATAACAACCTGCTCGGGAACCATCAGATTTAACTCATCCGCTGCACGATATAGACCCAACAATTTCATACTGTCAGTAGCAAAAACGGCATTGGGCGGGTTGTCAGACGAGAGTAATTTGCAGGCTGCCTGGAGCGCGCTTTCATGGGTATATCCGCCATCAATAACCCAGTCCGGGTTAATGGCGATACCCTGCTTCTCAAGGCTGGATTTATAACCCGCAAGGCGATCGATAGAAACGTGATAATCGAGCGGGGCATGCAGACAGGCAATTTTTGTTCGCCCATGTTTAATAAACGAATCGACCAGAATAGCGCTGTCGTGAAAATTGTCCGTATCAACAGAATAAATATTCTGGAACTTTCCTTCTACTTTTCCAATAACCACCACGGGCACACCGTATTCGTCCAGCGTGGTGAAAAAAGATTCGTTTGCGGGTGAACTCAGCATGATGATCCCTTTGATCATCTTCTGCTTTATTTTTCCCACGCACTTCTGCAGATCGTCCTCACTGCTTTTCGAGGTTTGTAAAATAACGTCAAACCCTTCGTCTTCCGCTTTTGCCGTAATGGCGTGAAGAACATCGGAGAAAAAAGGGTTACCGGCAGTAGTTTTGGTCGAGCGGGTCGAAATAACCATAATGGCATCAAAGCCAGAAGAGGTCAGGGCGCGGGCCAGTTTGTTGGGCTGATAATTTAATTCGTCTATCGCCTTAAGCACTTTGTCTCGCGCTTCAGGGGAAATATTCGTTTGTTTATTCAGAACGCGGGAAACGGTTGATTTCGATACGCCCGCAACCCGTGCGATATCATAGATGGTGGGTGACATACACCTTACTCACTCCGGACTGACAGCAATGTCGTTCATCTTACTGGAGAGAAAACGGCAATAGCAATAAATAAGAATTGATAATCAACGATCTGCCCCCATTTATTGTATTCTGAAGCCATACATTCCTGGCTTCCGGGCAATGAAGGATGGCGATGAAGCGATTTAAGAACGAACTCAATTCACTGGTGAACCGCGGCGTTGATCGACATCTGCGTCTGGCCGTCACCGGCCTGAGCCGCAGCGGTAAGACGGCGTTCATCACCGCGATGGTAAACCAGTTGCTGAACCTGCACGCCGGCGCGCGGCTGCCGTTGCTCAGCGCCGTGCGTGAGGAGCGTCTGCTGGGCGTTAAGCGCGTCCCTCAGCGTGATTTTGGCATATCGCGTTTTACCTACGACGAAGGGCTGGCGCAGCTTTACGGCGATCCGCCCGCGTGGCCGACGCCAACGCGAGGCGTCAGTGAAATTCGCCTTGCGCTGCGCTTTCGTTCTAATGAATCGCTGATACGTCACTTTAAGGATACCTCAACCCTGTATCTGGAAATCGTCGATTATCCCGGTGAATGGCTGCTCGACCTGCCGATGCTGGCGCAGGACTACCTCAGCTGGTCCCGCCAGATGACGGGCTTGTTGCAAGGGCAACGCGCAGAGTGGTCAACGAAATGGCGACAGCTGTGCGAGGGCCTTGATCCGCTGGCGCCTGCGGATGAAAACCGTCTGGCGACCATTGCTGAAGCCTGGACGGACTATCTGCATCAGTGCAAACAGGAAGGGCTGCACTTCATCCAGCCGGGCCGTTTTGTCTTGCCGGGTGATTTAGCAGGCGCGCCCGCGCTACAGTTCTTCCCGTGGCCGGATGTGGACGGCGCAGGCGAGTCGAAGCTGGCACAGGCCGACAAACACACGAATGCCGGCATGCTGCGCGAGCGTTACAATTACTACTGCGAAAAGGTGGTCAAAGGTTTTTATAAAAACCACTTTTTACGTTTCGACCGCCAGATTGTGCTGGTGGATTGCCTGCAGCCGCTCAACAGCGGGCCGCAGGCATTTAACGATATGCGCCTCGCGCTGACGCAGCTGATGCAGAGTTTCCACTACGGGCAGCGGACGCTGTTTCGTCGTCTGTTCTCACCGGTGATCGACAAGCTACTGTTTGCGGCCACAAAAGCCGATCACGTTACGGTCGATCAGCACGCCAACATGGTTTCTCTGCTGCAGCAGCTGGTGCAGGACGCCTGGCAAAACGCCGCGTTTGAAGGCATCAGTATGGATTGTCTTGGGCTCGCATCGGTGCAGGCGACCCAAAGCGGCCTGATTGACCTTAACGGCGAGAAAATACCAGCATTACGCGGGAATCGACTCAGTGACGGCGAGCCGCTTACCGTCTATCCCGGCGAAGTGCCCGCGCGGCTGCCGGGCCAGGCCTTCTGGCAGAGCCAGGGCTTTCAGTTTGAAGCCTTCCGCCCTCAGACCATGAGCGTCGATCGGCCGTTACCGCACATCCGTCTGGATGCGGCGCTGGAGTTTTTGATTGGAGATAAACTGCGATGACGGAACCCTTAAAACCGCGCATAGACTTTACCGGAACGCTTGAACCCGAGCGTCAGGACGCCTTTAAAACGGCGCAGACGTTCAGCGGCGCGCAGGCGGAGAACTTTGCCCCGGCGCTGCCGGACGATCCCGCCGTCGAGGAAGGTCCGGCGGAGGCGGTCGTGGAAGCCGCTCTGCGTCCTAAACGCAGCCTGTGGCGCAAGATGGTCACCGCCGGTCTGGCGCTGTTTGGCGTCAGCGTGGTCGGGCAGGGCGTGCAGTGGGCGATGAACGCCTGGCAAACCCAGGACTGGGTTGCGCTGGGAGGATGTGCCGCGGGCGCGCTCATCGTGGGGGCGGGCGTCGGGTCGGTTGCCACCGAGTGGCGCCGCCTCTGGCGTTTGCGACAGCGTGCGCACGAGCGCGATGAAGCGCGGGATCTCCTCCACAGCCACGGCACTGGCAAAGGCCGCGCCTTCTGTGAAAAACTGGCCAGCCAGGCCGGTATCGATCAGTCGCATCCGGCGCTCCAGCGGTGGTACGCCGCCATCCATGAAACCCAGAACGACCGGGAGGTGGTCACGCTCTATTCCCATATGGTTCAGCCGGTGCTGGATGCCCTGGCGCGGCGTGAGATTAGCCGCTCGGCGGCGGAATCCACGCTGATGATTGCCGTCAGCCCGCTGGCGCTGGTGGATATGGCCTTTATCGCCTGGCGTAACCTGCGCCTCATCAACCGTATCGCGAACCTTTACGGCATAGAGCTGGGTTACTACAGCCGGCTCAGGCTGTTCAAACTGGTCCTGCTCAATATCGCCTTTGCGGGCGCGAGCGAGCTGGTGCGCGAAGTGGGAATGGACTGGATGTCGCAGGATCTGGCGGCGCGTCTTTCAGCCCGTGCAGCCCAGGGCATTGGCGCGGGCTTGCTGACGGCGCGTTTGGGTATCAAAGCGATGGAGGTGTGCCGTCCGCTGCCGTGGATTGATGGCGATAAGCCGCGGCTGGGGGATTTCAGGCGTGAACTGATCGGTCAGCTGAAAGAAACGCTCAATAAAAAACCGTCTCCTTAAGGCGTTGTTCACTAATCGTGCTGGCTGTCAATATTTGTTGACAGCCATCTTCCGGTTCACCGAGTTCTGACATATCATTTTAACGTTATTGGCTTAAAACGGTGAATTTCCCATGCGTCTTGAAGTCTTCTGTGAAGACCGTCTCGGTCTTACCCGCGAATTACTCGATCTTCTTGTTTTACGTAGCATTGATTTACGTGGCATTGAGATCGATCCTGTCGGGCGAATTTACCTCAATTTTGCCGAAATTGAATTTAACACCTTCAGCAGCCTGATGGCGGAAATCCGCCGTATCGCTGGCGTTACGGATGTACGCACCATCCCCTGGATGCCCTCCGAACGTGAGCACCTCGCCCTGAGCGCGCTGCTTGAAGCGATGCCCGAGCCGTTCCTCTCTTTGGATCTGAAAAGTAAAGTCGAGCGCGTTAACCACGCGAGCTGCCAGCTTTTCGCGCAGAGCCAGGAGAAGCTCAGCAGCCACCACGCCGCGCAGCTGATCCCCGGTTTTAACTTCCAGCGCTGGCTGGACAGCAACCCGCAGAATACACACAGCGAGCATGTGGTGATTAACGGGCAGAATTTCCTGATGGAGATCACACCGGTCTATCTGAAAGGAGAAGGAAATAGTCGCGTATTGACCGGGGCGGTGATCATGCTGCGCTCGACGCTACGCATGGGGCGCCAGCTGCAAAACCTCTCCAGCCAGGACGTTGGCGCATTCAGCCAGATTATTGCCGTCAGCCCGAAAATGCGCCACGTGGTTGACCAGGCGCGCAAGCTTGCCAGCCTTACCGCGCCGCTGCTGATTACCGGCGATACCGGTACCGGGAAAGATCTGCTGGCGCACGCCGTGCACCTGGCAAGCCCGCGTGCGGCAAAACCGTATCTGGCGCTTAACTGTGCCTCTATTCCAGAAGATGCCGTCGAAAGCGAGCTGTTTGGACACGCGCCGGAAGGCAAGAAAGGGTTCTTCGAGCAGGCCAACGGCGGCTCCGTGCTGCTGGACGAGATCGGCGAAATGTCGCCGCGTATGCAGGCTAAACTGCTGCGTTTCCTGAACGACGGTACCTTCCGCCGCGTCGGTGAGGATCACGAAGTGCATGTGGACGTGCGCGTCATTTGCGCCACCCAGAAGAACCTGGTGGAGCTGGTGCAAAAGGGGATTTTCCGCGAAGATCTCTATTACCGCCTCAACGTCCTGACGCTGAACATTCCACCGCTGCGCGATTGTCCGCAGGACATCATGCCGCTAACGGAGCTGTTTGTGGCCCGCTTTGCCGACGAGCAGGGCGTTCCGCGTCCGAAACTGTCTGCAGATCTCGGCACGGTGCTCATGCGCTACGGCTGGCCGGGCAACATTCGTCAGCTTAAAAACGCCGTTTATCGCGCGCTGACCCAGCTGGAAGGGTATGAACTGCGCCCTCAGGACATTATGTTGCCGGATTACGACGCCGGGACGGTATCGGTAGGCGAAGAGGCGATGGAAGGCTCGCTGGATGATATCACCAGCCGCTTCGAGCGCTCCGTGCTGACGCAGCTGTACCGCAGCTACCCCAGCACCCGCAAACTGGCAAAACGGCTTGGCGTCTCGCATACCGCGATTGCGAATAAGTTACGTGAGTATGGATTGAATCATAAGAAAGGTGACGAATAACAAAAAGCCTCTGTAAAGAGGCTTTTTTAATGCTTATTCCTTCGCCAGCGGCGTGGTCACGATCTCTGTTTTTGTCTCGCCCTGAATCGACGCAATCCTGCTTTCGACGTCCTTCACCTGCTGCGCGCTGTGTAGCAGGGTATAGGTCAGGTCAAATTGAGCGCTGGCGCCTGGTTGCAGCTGCTTAACCCGCTTCTGCTCGCGTTCAATGGTGACGGGGTAGGCGTAGCTGGTGCCTGGCTCAATCCCCGTGACATAGCCCTGTTTTGGCGTATCGGTATTTTTCCACAGGGTCAGCACGGGCAGCTGGCGGGTATCAAACTGAATTGACGCGCCTTTGTCACCGGCTTTATTCACCACCGCCGCGAGGGTTTCATGGTTGCTGTCCGCAAGCGGTTTGATGTTAAAGACCATCTCATCAAAGCCTTTTGTCGGCCCGGCGTAGGTTTGCCAGTCGTTAACGCCCGCTTTCGCATAATCATTGAACGGGCTCACGCTTGCCGCCGGGGCAAGGAAGCGCGCGCCTTCTTCGAGGACAGGCGCCCCGAAGTTGCTGTGGTAGATGATCTGATAGTCATGAGGGTAATCGGCATGGTTCGTCAGAACGTCATGCAGGCTGAACTGGTTGGTTCCTGGAACGTAACGCAGTTCGGTCATGGTTTGCAGATCCGCTTTTTTAAAGGTGCTTTCTTTGATGAGACCGCGAATACGAATTTCATGCGGGGCAGCATCCGCAATTTCTACCTCCACCTGGGATGCCGGTGTATTCCCCGCCTTGCCATGCAGGGTGTAAATCTGGCCGTCAGCGGTGACCGGGTGCCCCGTCCATTCGTAGCCACAGCGGACCATCATCTCGTTGAAACCTTCCAGCCAGCCAAGTCCGTTTCGGCTTTCCAGATTGATATACGCCGGATTAATGACCTCTTTAACGGGGGAGTTCCAGCCCAGCCTGGTGCCAAAGCCCTCCACATGCAGAAGGTTCATCCCGCGCGTCGGGCTTAAGGTGATGGTCAGGCCGTTTTTACTGCTAATAACGATCATTTTACTACCTTCCTGCTTGCCGCCGTGCAACACTTTTTGCTCAATGCTGAACGTTCGATCGTTAATTTTCAGCTCATCGCTGGAAATCTTCCAGTTTCCTTTTTCCACGCTGCTTTCAGTGCTTGTCAGCACCCAGGTTTTTGCTGCGGCATGGCCCGAAACCAGTACCGAAAGGAGCGTTAAAGCCAGTTTTATTTTCATATTTATCCCTTTTTGCTGAAACGATTATTTAACTTCGTAAGCAAATCTAATGTTTTGGCGATAAGGGAAATGTGATGCGCTTCACTGAGGGTAAATTCAGAGTTGTTTAACGATCAATATGCGGGTCTGATCGCTATTTTGCTGAATTCTAGAAACTGAATTGCGTTAATTTTGTGACGCAAGCTCATTATTGCTTTAACGATTCAGCGAGTAATTAATAAAAAACCCCGCCATAGCGAGGTTTTGAAAAAGCGGTATAGAATGCTAAGTAATGATTATGCTTTCAGCTTTTCCAGCGCGGCGGTGTAATCCGGCTCGGTAGTGATTTCGTTAACCAGTTCGCTGAAGATGACAGTGTCGTTTTCATCAAGAACCAGTACCGCGCGTGCTGCCAGGCCTTTCAGAGGGCCTTCGGCGATGCAGACGCCGTAGTTTTCGAGGAAATCCGGGCTGCGCAGGGTGGAGAGGGTGATAACGTTGCTCAGGCCTTCAGCACCGCAGAAGCGCGACTGGGCGAACGGCAGGTCAGCAGAAATGCACAGCACAACGGTGTTGTCCATTTCAGTTGCCAGCTGGTTGAACTTACGCACGGATGCGGCGCAAACACCGGTATCAATGCTCGGGAAAATGTTCAGCACTTTGCGTTTGCCCGCAAACTGAGCCAGTGTGACGTCAGACAGATCTTTAGCCACCAGAGTAAAAGCCTGCGCTTTGCTGCCAGCCTGCGGAATGGAACCTGCAACAGCAACCGGGTTGCCCTGGAAATGAACGAGTTGTGACATAGATATCTTCCTGTTTACATATAGTTAACGTCGGGGCTAGTGTATGCCATCCGCGGATAACACGGCAAACCAAATTTTTTCGCCTTTCCGGGCTGCAAGGAGTCAGTGATGAGAAGCGTTAAGGTCTATGAAGAAGCCTGGCCATTGCATACCCCGTTTGTGATCTCCCGCGGCAGCCGAAGCGAAGCCAGCGTGGTGGTCGTTGAAATCGAAGAGGATGGTTTTAAAGGCGTAGGGGAGTGTACGCCTTACCCGCGCTATGGTGAAAGCCTCGCGTCAGTGATGGCGCATATCATGACGCTGGTGCCAGACCTGCAAACCGGGCTCACGCGCGAGGCATTACAGCATCGTTTGCCCGCCGGGGCCGCACGTAACGCCATTGATAGTGCGCTCTGGAGTCTGGAGGCGGCGAAACAGCAGCAACCCCTGACAGCATTGCTGGGCGTGGCGCTGCCGGAATCGGTCGCTACCGCGCAAACGGTAGTGATTGGCGAGCCGGAACAGATGGCCGCCAGCGCCAAAGCGCTTTTTGACGCCGGGGCCCGGCTGCTGAAGGTGAAGCTCGACGATCGTCTGATTAGCGAGCGGATGGTCGCCATTCGCGCGGCGGTACCCTCAGCCACGCTGATTGTTGATGCCAATGAATCATGGCATCCAGAAGGGCTGGCCGCCCGCTGTCAGCTGCTGGCCGACCTGGGGGTGGCTATGCTGGAGCAGCCTCTGCCAGCAAAAGATGACGCGGCGCTGAAGAACTTTATCCATCCGTTGCCCGTTTGTGCGGATGAAAGCTGTCATACCCGCGCGAGCTTGAGCGAGCTGCAGGGTCGCTACGAGATGATTAATATTAAGCTCGACAAGACCGGCGGGCTGACAGAGGCGCTGTCCCTGGCGGCAGAAGCCCGGGCGCAAGGTTTTTCACTGATGCTGGGCTGTATGCTCTGTACATCCCGGGCAATCGGTGCGGCGCTACCGCTGGTCAATCAGGTCCGTTTCGCCGATCTGGACGGCCCGACGTGGCTGGCGGTTGACGTCTCTCCCGCGCTCCATTTTACCAGCGGCGTGCTTCATCTCTGAGGCTGCCAGCGTAAAAGATCCACCATGGCTTTTAAGTATTTTTCGCTGGCCTCGTCGGAGGAGATCGGCGGGAATTCAGCGGTTATGCAGGGCAGGCTCAAATCGGCGCACCAGCTACCGAAGGAGCCTGGCGTTTCATAGCCCACGCTGGTCACGAGCGGCAGGGCGAAAGCGTCTGCCAGCCACGCGCCAAGCTCGGAGTGACGCGGATCTTCAATACAGGCCAGCGGATCGTGGAAGGAGACCACCCACGCGGGGTGGATCTTATGGATAAGCTGGCACAGCGCCTGGGTTTCCGGCTCTGACCCCGGCTTATCTCCCGTTAGCAGAACCACATCACGCTCCTCGGCGGAGTTGTTCCAGCGATACACCGTTTCCCCGGCGCGCCAGTTTGCTGATGGAAAATTACGGTTTAAGTCAACGCCTCGCGCATTGGCGCGAAGACCCAGCTGGCAGCCGTCCGGGTTAACCGCCAGAATCACGTGATGACGTCGCAATGAAGGCGTCAGCGTCCGCAACGCGCAGGAAAGCGTCACGATGGAGGAGTTTTCATCCCCGTGCGTGCCGGCAAGAATCAAGCCGCTTTCGCGGTCTGCGTCGGGGGCGGGGAACCAGATCAGCGATGCGCCTAAAAAGGAGCGGCCATATTGCTCAGCGCCCGGCGGAAAGGCGCCGCGTTCCGCTCTCGGTCGGGTGGTTGCCATACGAAATCCTGATAAAGAAGTCACTACTGGCAGTGTTGTGCAAAACCCGCTGTTAATCAAATAGTTTCCGTAATGGCTAAGAATTGCCTTGAATCACTATTCAGGCGTAAGTTATTTGCATTTCTCTTTGTCGAAACAAATAATTACGCATCTGCTTAATACCTGAATTCATTAAAGGGGATCTTATGAAGCATCCTGTTTCGCGTCTTTTTGCCGCACTATGCCTGTGCGGGCTCTCTTCACTTTCTTTCGCAGCTGACGTGCCGCAGGGCACTGCGCTGGCGCAAAAACAAGAGCTGGTCAGGCATATTAAAGACGAGCCGGCTTCGCTGGACCCGGCGAAAGCCGTGGGGTTGCCAGAGATTCAGGTGATTCGCGATCTCTTTGAAGGCCTGGTTAATCAGAATGAGAAAGGGGAGCTGACGCCGGGCGTGGCGACACGCTGGCAGAGCAACGATAACCGTGTCTGGATGTTTACCTTACGCGATGACGCGAAATGGTCCGACGGCTCCCCTGTCACCGCCCAGGATTTTGTCTACAGCTGGCAGCGTCTGGTTGACCCGAAAACCACCTCTCCGTTTGCCTGGTTTGCCGCGCTGGCGGGAATTAATAACGCGCAGGCCATTATTGACGGCAAAGCCGCGCCCGATACGCTGGGTGTGACGGCGGTGGACGCCAGAACGTTACGCGTTCAGCTGGACAAACCGCTGCCGTGGTTCAGCAACCTGACGGCGAACTTTGCTTTTTATCCAGTACAAAAAGCTAACGTCGAAAGCGGTAAAGAGTGGACGCGACCGGGCGCGCTGGTGGGGAATGGGGCTTACGTTCTGAAGGACCGCGTGGTGAATGAAAAACTGGTTGTGGTGCCCAATACGCACTACTGGGACAATGCCAAAACGGTACTGCAGAAGGTGACCTTCGTGCCGATTAATCAGGAATCGTCGGCGACCAAACGCTACCTGGCAGGGGATATTGATATTACCGAATCGTTCCCAAAAAACATGTATCAGAAGCTCATGAAGGACATTCCGGGGCAGGTTTATACGCCGCCTCAGTTGGGAACGTATTACTATGCGTTTAACACGCAAAAGGGCCCAACTGCCGATGCCCGCGTCCGTCTTGCGCTGAGCATGACTATCGACCGTCGCATTATGGCGGAAAAGGTGTTAGGCACGGGAGAGAAACCCGCCTGGCACTTCACCCCAGACGTGACGGCAGGGTTCACTCCGGACGCCTCGCCGTTTGAGCAGATGTCGCAGCAGGAGCTGAACGCCCAGGCCAAAACCTTGCTGCAGGCTGCAGGATACGGTCCTCAGCGCCCGCTAAAGCTGAACCTGCTGTATAACACTTCGGAAAACCACCAGAAAATCGCTATTGCGGTGGCCTCCATGTGGAAGAAAAATCTCGGTGTGGATGTCAAACTGCAAAACCAGGAGTGGAAAACCTATATCGATAGCCGTAATACCGGTAACTTTGATGTGATCCGCGCTTCATGGGTGGGCGATTACAACGAGCCATCAACGTTCCTGTCATTGTTGACCTCCACTCACAGCGGCAATATCTCCCGCTTTAATGACCCTGCCTACGATAAGATCGTCCAGCAGGCGACGCTGGAAACCACCGCGAAGGCGCGCAATGCGGACTACAACATGGCGGAGAAAATCCTTATGGAGAAGGCGCCCATCGCGCCAATTTATCAGTACACTAACGGTCGTCTGATTAAGCCCTGGGTGAAGGGCTACCCCATCAATAACCCGGAAGACGTGGCATATAGCCGGACGATATATATTGAAAAGCACTAATCAGTACCGGTTGCCTGTTAACGCAAGGTAACCACGGCTAAACCAAAAGCTGGCGCGGCTGACAGCGCCAGTTTTCATTAGCGTTCTGAAAGGTGATGTCCTCAAATGACGGTTTTTAGCCATGACGATATATCCTGGGTCGGCAGATTATTCTGTACATTCCAGGTATCTTTCATCGGCCACCATACACCGTCTCCCCTGGCGAAGGCCGTGCGATAGCCTGTCATCGTATCATCCGGTTTCAAACGCAGCTCATCCAGTAACGCAGAGAGGGGTAATACGTCTTTAGTGAACGTTTGGCCGGTCACACGTTCAACGGTTTCTGCCAGTTTTCCGTATGAGGTTGTTTCACCTGCGACAAATATCACTTCATTTACGATCCGCGGCTTATGCAAATAAATTTCGGTGGTGAGTCGGCCAATATCCGCAGGTGATGTCACGGTGACCTGTGTGTCCCATCCTCCGAGCGCATTAATGGTTTTTTCGGATAAATTCACCACATCAAATGCCGGTTCGAAGAGAAAACTGGTAAACATGCCGGTTGAAACAATCACCCATTCCGTCGCGTTCTGTTCCCGCAGTAGCGTCCTGACATCATACTGCTCGTCCCAGACGGGCTGACCGCTCCCTTTGCCTACCACATCGTAATTCACGCCAAACTGCCAGGGAAAATAGCGTTTAACGCGAGCCTCCAGTACCGCGCGAGTAATCTTTATCTGTGTTCCCGCGCCAGCGACAAACCCCATGCAGTTGATAACAGTATCAAAATCCGCGAAGTGGTTTTTTAACGCGTCAATCGTGCTGGCAGCGACATCGACAGAGATAAATTTGGTCCCTGCATCAGCCAGTTTTTGATGCGTTTCGGACTGAAGCTTACCCCGGCTGTCCCTGGCGCCGGGCGATACGATAACGGAGACAGCGCCGTCGCGCTGCGTGACTGCCGGAACCAGATACTCCAGCACGGCAGCGCCCAATTGTCCTGCACCAAGCACTAATACTTTTTCGCCTGTCGTGATATCACGTTCTTTCATACTGAGCCTCTCTTTGTTAAATCGCTTGATTACTTCAACTTGAGCAAGGTTATGTCAGATGGCTGCATTCGATAAGACGACAAGCATAAGTTAGACTGTTCGTAAAAATGGGATAATCGATCTTTTCAGGCGCGGTGGGAATATGGATAAACTGGAATCAATGCGGGTATACGTTTGTGTGGTCGAGACCCACAGCTTCGCCAGGGCGGCAGAAGTGCTGGGGCTACCGCGCTCAACCGTATCGCGGGTCGTTAAGGAGCTGGAGACATACCTGGGCATTCAGCTTTTACAGCGCACCACCCGGAAACTCAGCGTGACCGCAGAAGGCCGACGCTACTATGACGAGAGCAAACGGCTGCTGACGGATATTGCGACAATGGAGTCTTCCTTTCCCGGCAGATCCGCGCAGCCAAGAGGCCGTTTTAAAGTCGGGATGCCGCAGTCTCTCGCCCGACATTGCATTCTTCCCAGTCTCCCTGAATTTCTCCGCCAGTATCCCGAGCTGGAGCTGATACTCTGTTCCAGCGATAACGTGGAGGACATTATTCAGGAAGGGTATGACTGCGTGATCCGCACCGGGAGGATAGAAGATTCAACGACGCTGGTCGCGCGCCCTCTGGCGAACTTCAGATGGGTTGTTCTGGCTTCTCCGGGCTATATAGCCGCCTGTGGTAAGCCGGAAAATCTCGACCAACTGGGAAAGCATTACGCAGTCGGCTACCTGAACCACCGCACCGGGCGTACCATTGACTGGTTTTTTACGCGTGATGACGGCGATTGTGCAATCCGCATGAAAGAGACGCTGATCGTTGATGACACCGACGCCTATATCCAGGCCGGAATTCAAGGGCTCGGATTAATTCGCGTGGCCAGCTATCTGGCTGAACCGTATCTGAAGAGCGGGGCGTTGGTCCGCTGTATGGAGGACGTCTCTTTCGATTTACCGCTTTCGCTTGTCTATCCACAAAACCGCTATCTCCCGCCTTCGGTACGCGCCTTTTATGACTGGAGCAGAGCGGTGCTACACCAACATGGAGACTGACAGGCGAAAACCCTGGTTTTGCTTAATAGTCGGAAATAAAAAAAGCCCGTCAGAGAACGGGCGAAATAAGCAAATGATTTAGTGATTCGTTATCAACATTGTTGGAGGATAACGCCGCGTATCTTACGTGGCTGAGGGCAATGCAGATACCTGACAGATTCGGTAGGTGAAACAATAAATTAAACGTGCACTACAGTGCGTCAAAAGTGGGGTAGAGACTATTTTCCAGATATTCAACGAAAAACCAAATCTCACCGCTGAAAATAAACCATAAGCCAAATATAATAAGCAATAAAATAATTAAGGTGAGTATTATTTCTGTCTTTCCCATTGTTGCCACAACCCACCCGTCGTTAATTTACTTAAGCTGGGCATTGTAGCGGGGCTTTTCACGATACTCCAGTTTCATGCCGCAAGGACTTTATTACGCCCATCGTTTTTGGCGCGATAGAGCGCATCGTCGACACGTTTAAACAGCGCGTCAATACTCTCTTCCGGGTCATGCCGAGCCACGCCAATACTGACGGTAAAGCGTGGTAAGCCTGGGAGGGTAATATGGGTGACCGCCGCACGGACGGATTCGGCAATCTTCAGCGCCGTTTCGAGAGACGTACGCGGCAACAGGATGACAAACTCTTCACCGCCCCAGCGGAACACCAGGTCATCTTGTCTGCTGCAGGCTTCCAGCGTTCGGGAGAGGGCGATGAGCACCTCATCACCCTTCAGGTGACCAAAGAGGTCATTGATGTTTTTAAAATGATCGGTATCCACCAGCAGCAGGCTAAATTGCTGCTGGGCGGAGAGGTGGCTCAGGTTGGTTTGGTCGATAACGTTATAAAACTGACGTCGGTTAAGTAACCCCGTCATCGAGTCACGTAATGCAGCATTTTCCAGCTCCTGCTCAAGCCTCTTTTGCTCAGTGATATCATGGATTATGCACAGCATCAGTTTGTCACCGTAGATTTCAATGGGTCCCGCGTAGGTCTGGACGTGGCGGGTGGTGCCATCGGCAAGGCGGTGAATAAAATTAAGCGGCTTATGTCCGCCGGGCAGCGCGGCGATCTCCGTCATGATGGGCATGACGCCTCTGCCAAGCGTGTTAATTTCCCAGGTGTGCTTCCGGCACATCTCATCATGTGAATAACCGTAAAAGCTGAGCGCGGCCAGGTTTGCATCGACAATTTGCCCGTCACGGGCAGGATCGATTAGCAACATTGGTGCGCTGTTGGTCAGGAAAAAGCGGGCGTAAAACCCCTGTTTTTTGCGTTGATAGGTTGCGGAACGGCTGGCTTTCAGGCCTGAGGGGGCGTGCGAAGAGATCCCTTCGAAAACGATAACATCACCATCCGGCGTGACGTGGGTGATGGAGAGGCGACAGCTTATCGGTACGTCCTGCCCGCCCCGGCTAACTGTCCAGATCTCGACAATATCGTGATCGTTCTTCAGTTCAGGAACATACATCGAAAGTACGGTTTGCGCACTTGCAGAACAGGACCCTTTACGCAGGTCATTCAGCGTTTTATTACCCGTTAGCTGTATTGCGGCCACATTTGCAAAAATAATCTGTTCCGAAACAGGAGAAATGAGCCACACGGGCGTTTTAATTGCATTAAGCGCATCAAAACTATTTTGCGACATAGTATTTTCCTGTTCATCGGCACGATACGCCTGGCAATCATGGCAGAACTGACCCGCATGTACTCCCTTGAAACATACTCTACTCAATCCCGTCAGGCATGATTTTTTTGTGAAATAAATTCGGGGTCCGTTTGAATTTTACTTATGGGTATAATTTGTTTATCTGAGTTTTTTTGTAGCAGCAGCCACGGAACCTGTTCAGCGGGCAAGGGGCGGGAGAAAAGGTAGCCCTGGAGATAGTCACAGCCGAGGCTGGTCAGTATTGCCTGCTGTTCGTCCGTTTCAATCCCCTCGGCAACGACAGTCATCTCCATGGTGCGGGCAATACTAATAATGGTTTCCACCAGCTTGCGGCTTTTTTCATTTCCCAGCATAGAGGACACAAAGCTCTTGTCGATTTTAAGCTCTTTTGCCGGAAGAACGCTCAGCATCAGCAGGTTGGAATAACCCGTGCCAAAATCATCAATAGAGACGGTGATCCCCGCATGGTTAAAGGTGTTGAGCAGCTCGATGCTGCGGTCGAGATTTTTTAGCGCGGTACTCTCCGTGACCTCCAGGATCAGCCTTGAGGGCGACAGTTTATATTTATCCAGCATGGACGATACGATGTGAAAGATATCCGGCTGTTCGAACTGAATAGGTGATAAATTGAGTGATAACGTCCACTGGCTGAAACCTTGTTCAGTCCAGAAATGAAGCTGCCGACACGCGGCTTCAATAGCCCAGTTGCCAACCGGAATAATCAAACCCGTTTGTTCCAGAGTGGGTAAAAACATACCTGGCAGCAAAACGCCTTGCTCCGGATGCCGCCAGCGCAGAAGAGCCTCAAAACCGTGGATCGTCTTATCTTTAGCATGCCAGGTTGGCTGATACCACAGTTCAAACCGATCGCTTTCCAGCGCCTGATAAAGTTCCTGCAGAAAACCCGGCTGCGCCGGAACCGCCGTTGACATCTCAGGGCGGTAAAACGCCCAGCCGTTACGACCTTCTTGCTTAACGTGGTGTAAAGCGGCATCCGCCTTAAACTTCAGTTCATGCAGCGTTTCGCCATCCTGAGGATAAAGGCTTACACCCGCGCTGAGGGTGGTACTCAGCGTATGTCCGCAAAGGGATAGCGGACGGCGCATATCCGCGAGCAGCGTCGTGAGCAGGGTAGTGAGCTTTTCTTCGTCGCATTCGGGAACCAGCAGGATAAAGGCATCCCCACCCAGCCTGGCCAGCGTCATCTCACGGGTAAGTAGGGAGGTGATGCGCTGGGCAATGGTAATTAATAACTCATCACCGACGCTGTGGCCCCAGGTATCATTCACGCGTCTGAAGCGATCGACATTCAGAAAAATCACGGCAAATTGTTTGTTACTTAGCAAGGCGCTGTGCAGACAATTCTGCATTCGGATATCCATCTGCTGGCGGTTTGCAAGGCCGGTGAGAGCGTCAAAGCGAACCTGTAGCTCAAGCTGACGGTTGAGTTGGCGCAGATTGTCCGTCAGACGGCTGGTCCGCCAGTGCGAATCGATAAGCGAAATAATTAACATCATGCCGAGCAGGGAGAGCGTGGTGACGGAAACCCAGATGGATAACCCCAGCTCGCTGACCCCGCCGGGGAGCGTATGCGCCATCTCATGGAAATGCGCGGCGCTCATGCCCGTAAAGTGCATCGCGCAAATGGCAGCGCCCATGACTAACGCGGCGAGAATGCGAGTCACAAAGACCCCTTTGTGCTTATCTCTAAGGCGAAAAGCCAGCCACAGCGCCACGCCGGAGGCGACCACGGCAATCATCACGGACACACCCACAATGCGCCGATCCCAGAGGATGCTTCCTTCCAGCATCAACGCGGCCATGCCGATATAGTGCATAGCGACCACGCCAGCGCTGAGGATAACCGTGGCGAAGAACAGCCGAAAGGGAGAGAGGTGTTTGCCCGTAACGGCAATATTTATTGCTATCGTGGAGGCAACGATCGCCACGCCGAGAGACGCAAGGGTTAGCCATAGGTCATAGCTCATCATCATCGGCATTTGCATCGACAGCATACCGATGAAGTGCATTGACCAGATCCCGATGCCCAGCGTGATCCCGCCGGCAATGCGCCAGAACAGAGCCGCTTTACGGCTGGAAAGGGGAATTTTCCCGGCGCTGTCCAGGGCCACAAAGGAGGCGATAAACGCCACCAGATAAGAGACAGCGATCAACACAGGGTCCCACGATATATTGAGCATTATGCAATCCCACGCCTGAGAGGGTTACCGATTTTGCCGGCCGGCACGTCTTTATCTGGCAACGAACATGCGCATTCAAACCATATTAGTTATTTATCGTGGAAAATAGCCACTTATATAAAAGGTCAAACTTACCCGAAATATAAAATATATTCTTTATGTTAATACATTAAGTACTGCTAAACATAGCCGATAGATTGTAGCAAAGCGTCTTTAATATGTGTGCATATGGACCGTTGTACCGCAGATAATGGTATCGCTTCAGGGGGCTTTGGACCAGCAATACAGCATATGGGGCATGACATTTCTACTAAAACCCCTTTTTTATCTGACTTAAGTTAAATACAGGGTGGGTAACGGCGAAACGAGAAACCAGCGTATTATGTGAGGACAAACGCAAAAGTGAATGCTATAAATCTAAATGCCGACCAAAATATAAGTTGTGGGTAAAATCATGCTAAGAAATATTAGTGTCAGGACCTTCATTGCCTGGTTCCTGCTGTGCCTGTTTTTAGTGAATGCAGGTATCGTTGTTCTATTTTCCAGCAATCTTCCTCTTTTCGTTTCGATTAATCTGGTCAATTTCGTTGGATTATTTTTGCTCTGGAGTTATATGACGAAGTTTCTTGTGACGCCGATCAATACTGTGAAAAAAAGTATTGAAGAAGTGACCGCAGGCAACTTAGGCGTCTCTATCCCCGAGTTTGGCAATAACTGCGCGGGGCGATTAATTCCCGGGATTAATACTCTTTCCAGCAACATCGCTACGCTGGTGCGTGAGATCAGGGCATCATCACAAAACGCCATGGCCTTGTCGGATCAACTCTCTTCCCGCAGTGCTCAGCTCTCGGTGAAAACAGAGCAACAGTCTGCGTCTCTGGTGCAAACTGCGGCAAGCATGGAGCAGATGGCGGCAAGTACCCGAAACAATGCCGATAATACCCGGCTGGCGAGCGAGCAGGCGAATGCCGCGACGCTGCAGGCGCGTAAGGGCGGAGATCTGATGGAACAGGTTGCCAGCAATATGCAATCCATTACCGAGTGCGCGCAGCAGATGACGGAAATTATCTCCCTGATCGACGGGATTGCATTCCAGACGAATATTCTGGCGCTTAATGCGGCCGTCGAGGCCGCGCGGGCGGGCGATCACGGGAAAGGGTTCTCCGTGGTCGCAGAGGAAGTCCGAAACCTGGCTCACCGCAGCGCCGAGGCGGCGAAAAACATCAAAACGCTGATTGACGTTACCAGTAGTAATGTCACCCAGGGTGCCAGCGTTGTGTCGGAAGCGGAGAAGAATATGCGTGACATCGTGACCGGCTCCGGCAACGTCAGCCGGTTAATGGACGAAATTTCTACCTCAACCGCAGAGCAGGAGAAGGGCATTTCCCAGATCACGCTGGCGCTGTCCGAACTGGAGCGGGTCACGCAAAGCAACGTGGCGATGGCGGAGGAGCTCAACGGTTCCTCTGATGTGCTGCGTAATCAGGTGATCGAACTGCAGACGCGGACCCGAAATTTCAGGCTGGACCAGGGGCACCCCTCGTCACCAGTAGCCAGCCCTGTTTCGTACCATCAGCTCCCCGAGCACTCTCATTGACAGCTTCCCGAAGCCTGGCATGACAGGCTTTTTTATTCCCAAAATATAGCGTGTACAATTCCTGAGCGATTTCAGCGCGATGCGAAACATAGTTGTTGCTTAACCCCTGATGGAAGCTAGACTGACATCGAAAGAGCCAAACAGGGGAGGCGCTGTGGAGAGCATTAAAGGATCCGAACTTAACGTTCCTGACGCAGTTTTTGCGTGGGTGCTGGACGGTCGCGGCGGTGCCCGACCGCTGGAAGATGATGATGTCATTGATAAAGAGCATCCCTGCTGGCTACATCTGAACTATACCCACCCGGACAGCGCTGACTGGCTGGCCTCGACTCCGCTGCTGCCTAACAACGTACGTGATGCGCTGGCGGGGGAAAGCCTGCGGCCTCGCGTAAGCAGGATGGGTGACGGGACGCTTATCACCCTGCGCTGTATAAACGGCAGCACGGATGAACGTCCCGATCAGCTGGTTGCAATGCGCGTCTATATGGACGATGGGCTAATTGTTTCCACACGTCAGCGTAAGGTTCTGGCGCTGGATGACATTGTGAACGACCTCAAAGAGGGGACCGGACCGGTTGACTGCGGCAGCTGGCTGGTGGACGTCTGTGACGCCCTGACCGATCATGCGAGCGAATTTATTGAAGAGCTGCACGATAAAATCATCGACCTGGAAGATAATCTGCTCGATCAGCAGATCCCGCCGCGCGGCTTTCTGGCGCTATTGCGCAAGCAGCTGATCGTGATGCGTCGGTATATGACGCCACAACGGGATGTGTATGCCCGTCTGGCCAGTGAAAGACTCAACTGGATGAATGACGATCAGCGCCGCCGGATGCAGGACATTGCTGACAGGCTGGGCCGCGGGCTGGATGAGATCGATTCCTGTATCGCCCGAACGGCGGTGATGGCGGATGAAATCGCACAGGTGATGCAGGAGTCGCTGGCGAGAAGAACCTACACGATGTCCCTGATGGCGATGGTCTTTTTACCCAGCACATTTCTGACAGGGCTTTTTGGCGTCAATCTGGGTGGTATACCCGGCGGCGAATATCGGTACGGCTTTACCGCGTTTTGCGTCATGTTAGTTGTTTTGATTGGTGGTGTTGCATGGTGGTTGCATCGTAGTAAATGGCTGTAAATTTACGATTTTTTCACCTTTTTCGAGGATTAAAACGCTCTTTTAATTGAGCAAAGTCAATAAACATCACCCCCGTAAGGTGCAATATTACTCCCGCAGGTGAATGCAACGTCAAGCGATGGGCGTTGCGCTCCATATTGTCTTACTTCCTTTTTTGAATTACTGCATAGCACAATTGATTCGTACGACGCCGACTTTATAGTCGGCTTTTTTTTGCCTCCTGTTTCTCAGCGTCTACCCTAAAAGGGACGACAGCAAATCCTGGAGGGAAAGATGAGCATTTTACTCGCTCTGCTACTGCAACACGCGCGTCAGTCCGATCCTGTCCCCACCGATCCCGTGCCGATGCCCGATCCCATTCCGCGTCCGCAGCCGATGCCAGACCCGCCGCCGGACGAAGAACCGATTAAATTGTCGCATCGAACCCCGAGATCTGCGAGGATACGCGCCATCTGACCGTAAAGATGACCACGAGAGATTATTGTGACCGCTTTTTCTACCCTGAATGTTCTGCCTGCCGCCCAACTCGACAACCTCAACGAGTTGGGATACCTCACGATGACGCCTGTTCAGGCGGCCGCGCTGCCCGCTATCCTTGAAGGCCGGGATGTGCGTGTGCAGGCGAAAACGGGCAGTGGGAAAACGGCCGCTTTCGGTCTTGGTCTGCTGCAGCATATTGACGCGTCGCTGTTTCAGACCCAGTCACTGGTCCTGTGCCCGACCCGCGAGCTGGCAGACCAGGTCGCGGGTGAACTGCGTCGCCTGGCGCGTTTCCTGCCCAATACCAAGATCTTAACCCTCTGCGGTGGGCAGCCGTTTGGCGCACAGCGCGATTCGCTCCAGCACGCGCCGCACATTATTGTCGCGACGCCCGGCCGCCTGCTTGATCACCTGCAAAAAGGCACCGTTTCGCTCGATGCCTTAAGCACGCTGGTGATGGACGAGGCGGACAGGATGCTGGATATGGGCTTCAGCGATGCCATTGATGAAGTGATCCGCTTCGCGCCGGCCGGGAGGCAGACGCTGCTGTTCTCTGCGACCTGGCCTGAAGCCATCGCCGCGATCAGTGGTCGCGTGCAGAATAATCCGCTCACCATTGAGATCGACAGCGTCGATGCTCTGCCGGCCATCGAACAGCAGTTCTTTGAAACCTCGCAGCAGGGAAAAATCCCGCTCCTGCAGAAACTGCTGAGCCAGCACCAGCCTGCGTCATGCGTGGTGTTCTGTAATACCAAAAAAGACTGCCAGGCGGTTTGTGATGCCCTGAATGCGGTGGGGCAGAGCGCGCTGTCGCTGCACGGCGACCTGGAACAGCGCGATCGCGATCGGACGCTGGTGCGCTTTGCTAACGGCAGCGCGCGCGTGCTGGTGGCGACCGACGTGGCCGCCCGCGGTCTGGACATCAAATCCCTTGAACTGGTGGTGAACTATGAACTGGCCTGGGACCCGGAAGTGCACGTCCATCGTATTGGTCGTACCGCGCGCGCCGGAAACAGCGGCCTGGCCATCAGCTTCTGCGCACCGGAAGAGGCGCAGCGTGCCAATATTCTTGCTGAAATGTTGCAGATCAAGCTGAACTGGGTGAACGCGCCGGGCAGCATCAAACTCGTGCCGCTGGAGGCCGAAATGGCGACGCTGTGCATTGATGGCGGCAAAAAGGCCAAGATGCGACCGGGGGATGTGCTGGGCGCACTGACCGGAGATGTGGGGCTGGAAGGGGCGGATATCGGGAAAATTGCGGTTCATCCGGCACACGTGTACGTGGCGGTTCGCCAGGCGGTTGCGCATAAGGCGTGGAAGCAGCTGCAAAACGGCAAGATTAAAGGCAAAACCTGCCGCGTACATCTGCTGAAATAAGGCATAAAGCGTCTCAGAAGGTCTTTCTGAGACGCCCATCGCTTATTTCACTTCAAGCACGTTCAGACGCAACTCTTCGAACTGATTGTCCTCGTCTTCCGGCTGCCAGCCCGCAGGCTGCATTGGGATCTCTTCCCGGTCAAACGCCAAATCGCCACCATTCACCACCTCCGAGCCGTGGTTGATACCTTTGAAGTCGAACAGCTCTACGTCAGCGAGGTGGGAAGGAACCACGTTCTGCATCGCGCTGAACATGGTCTCAATACGGCCCGGATAACGTTTGTCCCAGTCGCGCAGCATGTCGCCGATCACCTGACGCTGCAGGTTCGGCTGTGAGCCGCACAAATTGCATGGAATGATCGGGAACCCTTTCGCCTGAGAAAAACGCTCAATGTCTTTTTCCCGGCAGTAGGCAAGCGGGCGGATCACAATATGCTTGCCGTCATCGCTCATCAGCTTAGGCGGCATGCCTTTCATCTTGCCGCCGTAGAACATGTTCAGGAACAGCGTTTGCAGGATATCGTCGCGGTGATGGCCCAGCGCAATTTTGGTCGCGCCCAGTTCCGTTGCGGTACGATAGAGAATGCCGCGGCGCAGACGGGAGCAAAGCGAGCAAGTGGTTTTCCCTTCCGGAATCTTCTCTTTCACGATGCCGTAGGTGTTTTCTTCGACGATTTTATACTCAACGCCCAACTGCTCCAGATATTCCGGCAGAATGTGCTCCGGGAAACCCGGCTGTTTCTGGTCAAGGTTGACCGCCACCAGGGAAAAATTCACCGGCGCGCTTTGCTGAAGATTACGCAGGATCTCCAGCATGGTGTAGCTGTCTTTACCCCCTGACAGGCAAACCATGATGCGGTCGCCTTCTTCAATCATGTTGAAGTCTGCAATGGCTTCGCCCACGTTACGGCGCAGGCGCTTTTGCAGTTTATTCAGGTTGTATTGCTCTTTCTTTGTATTTGATTGATTTTCTTGCATTTGTTACTACCTTCGGAGCCAGTAGGGGCATAATAGGGGCAAAAATTATTCAGCGTGCCAGCTTATCGTTAAGCATCAGCACCTGTTCGCCATTCATCTCTTCAATCCACGCACCGTAGACTTCATAAACCATTTGCGCGTTTTCATGCCCCATCTGGCTGGCTATGAAAGACGGGTTAGCGCCGGCAGATAAAAGCCAGCAGGCAAAAGTATGCCGCGTATGGTACGGATTCCGGCGGCGAATACCAGCACGTTTTACAGCTGCGTTGAATCTCGCACCGATGCTCGATAAAGAGTAGTAGGCTTTCTGTTCTCCTTTGCGCATCCGGGGTATGAAAACGAATCGCAGGCTTTGATATTCCACTGCGCCATACTCGCGATGATTAAAGACAATTTCGGTTTTAGGCTGCAGTGCCGTCAGCTTGCGTTGTGCTTTCAAGGCTTCAAGTGCCGGCTCTAAAAGGGTGATAACCCGGTTACCTGCTTCGGTTTTTGGTGGGCCGAACATGCCCAAGGCATTAAGATTGCGCTGTATATGAGCCGTACCTTTTTCCCAGTCGATATCTTCCCAGGCAAGAGCTGCGAGCTCCCCATGAAGACGGTCCGGCTGAAAATTATGTTAACTGGCTTTCTGGTAACTACTATTCTGGCACATGGAGGCTTGGCGCTGTACGTGGGTCAGGACCCGATTTAGCCCGTGTACAAATGAACATCTATGATGGTGTAAGTACCAATGCTGATTTCCGCTGGTACCCATACGGAGCGTTTCAGTCAAAAACCCATATTGGCCCTGGGGAAGGATACGGTGGCGGTTACCAAGATATTGTTAACGGCTACAGCACGAACACATCGTTTGCACGCCCAAACCTATCAACTCCAAACGATAGTGGATTTGTACCATTTGGCAGGTGGCATACCTATTGCTCAGGGGGGGTATCACGCCGTTACCGCTCTTGGATCTATTTCCCAGGGGAAAAGCAACTGGCCATCTATTGAACTTGTAACCATTGGTGATAGCGGATCTGCAGGAACGCGTATTTTCTCGTTTAATACCGTTACCGCGGATATTTCAGTTTCAGGCAGTGGTGGTTTTGGGGGCAATTATATTTTCTCTAAACAACCAAACTGTGATATCGAACTGAAACATAGTGTGAAATACGATGATGGTTAACAGTCATACGAGAATATCAAGAAATTCCTGCCAGCAACTTACGTATACAACGATGACCCTTTGGAGAGAGTTCGCCGAGGTGTTATCGCTCAGGATGTCATGAAGATCGACAGTGAGTACGTAACGTTGGTCCCTGCAGCACCGAAATTTGATGGTGAAGGCAACAGGGTTGATGCTGACGATACGTTAGCGCTGGATAGCAACGTCATCATGCTTGATACCGTGTTGGCACTGAACTACGTCATTAAACAGCTGGAGGCAACACAGAAAGAGCTCCAGGAGCTTAAGCAAAAATAGCGGAATCATGAAGACTTAGCTTTCAGCCGCAGCCCGTTCTGGCATTTAACGGGCTTTGTCTCCCTCAGATCTGCTTACATCTGCGCCATTATTGAAAAATTTACAAAAGAGATAATTCGAAACGAGAGATAAACTTAGAAACGAAACGGCGAAGCTTTAAGCAGTGACGATAGGGCCTGTATCTTGCGGACACTTACAAATAAAACTACTGTATATAAAAACAGTATTTGAGGTGTATGCAATGGAATTCATCAGGCCAACAGAACTGCGAGAAATTATCGCTCTTCCGCTTTTCAGTGACTTAGTACAGTGTGGTTTCCCAAGCCCCGCAGCTGATTACGTTGAACAGCGCATCGATCTCAATGAGTTACTTGTCGCTCATCCGAGTTCAACTTATTTCGTCAAAGCCGCAGGTGATTCTATGATCGAAGCAGGGATCAGCGACGGTGATCTGCTGGTGGTGGACAGCTCCAGGACTGCTGAGCATGGTGACATTGTCATCGCCGCGGTGGAAGGGGAGTTCACTGTTAAGCGTTTGCAGTTACGCCCGACCGTTCAGCTCAACCCTATGAATAGCGCCTACAGTCCTATAGTTGTTGGCAGCGAGGACACCCTGAACGTCTTCGGCGTCGTGACTTTTATCGTTAAATCGGCGAGCTGAACATGTTTGCGCTCTGTGATGTGAATTCGTTCTACGCATCATGCGAGACTGTATTCAGGCCGGATCTGAGAGGGCGGCCGGTTGTCGTTCTCTCAAATAATGATGGCTGTGTAATCGCGCGCAGCGCCGAGGCCAAAGCCGCTGGAATTACTATGGGAGAGCCGTTCTTTAAGCAAAAGGAGCTATTCCGGCGCGCTGGCGTTGTCTGCTTCAGCAGCAACTATGAGCTGTATGCTGATATGTCGAACCGGGTAATGACGACGCTGGAGGAAATGAGTCCCCGAGTCGAAATTTACAGTATCGATGAAGCTTTTTGTGACCTGACTGGTGTTCGAAATTGTCGTGACCTGACAGACTTCGGGAAAGAGATCCGCGCTACAGTTCTGAAGCGTACGCACCTGACGGTGGGTATTGGCATTGCCCAGACAAAGACACTGGCGAAGCTGGCAAACCATGCCGCCAAAAAATGGCAGCGGCAAACGGGCGGGGTAGTGGACCTATCCAATATCGATCGCCAGCGCCGACTGCTTGCTCTGGTTCCGGTGGAGGACGTCTGGGGAGTCGGCAGGCGCATCAGCAAGAAGCTGAACGCTATGGGCATTAAAACGGCTCTGGACCTCTCTGAGCAGAGTACGTGGATTATTCGAAAGCACTTTAATGTCGTCCTTGAGCGAACTGTCCGGGAGCTGCGCGGCGAGCCCTGTCTCGATCTGGAGGAATTTGCGCCTACAAAGCAGGAAATCGTCTGCAGCCGGTCTTTCGGTGAACGCGTCACTGAATACGAACAAATGAGGCAGGCCATTTGCTCCTATGCCGCCAGAGGCGCTGAAAAGCTACGCGGTGAGCATCAGTATTGCCGGTTTATCTCGGCCTTCGTGAAAACCTCACCTTTTGCGCTTAACGAGCCATATTACGGTAATAGTGCGTCAATGAAGCTTCTTACACCTACACAGGATTCCCGCGACATCATCAACGCCGCGGTAAAGTGCCTGGACAAAATCTGGAAGGAAGGTCACCGGTATCAGAAGGCAGGAATCATGCTTGGGGATTTTTTCAGCCAAGGGGTAGCACAGCTCAACTTGTTTGACGAGAACGCCCCGAGGGCAGGTAGCGAAAGGTTGATGGAGGTGCTGGATCATCTGAACGCGAAAGACGGTAAAGGAACGCTTTACTTTGCCGGGCAGGGTATACAGCAGCACTGGCAGATGAAACGGGAAATGTTATCTCCACGTTATACTACAAGATATTCAGATCTCTTAAAAATAAGGTGATTCTCTAATCGGCCCGTTCAGAGATTTATGATGTAAATAAGCCCCTGCAAGTACACAGGGGTTTACGGATATGATGCCGGGTGCCTCCCGGTGAGTCATTGAACTAACCACTCTTGACTCGCTGCTTCAGAAATACATGATGAGCCGCTTGATACATAATTCATCAGGTTAATTAGCCCTGCCGCTGAGGAGGATTCATCATCAAATCCAATGTAACAGCTACATTCAATAAATGATACGGTATTTATTGAAGTTTTACATACTTTTTGCCGCGTCCATGTTCAAATTATGTTAAGTGATGATAATTTTAAAAGTGGTAATCATCTTTTACTTTTGAGTCTTGAAGCAATAGTTGATGTTTTGTCTTCCGGGCTGATCATTAGTAAAGTCGTCATTGGGGATGAGTCTAAACATATAATCCTATGAAGCATTTGATAGAGTCATTTTTTTAATTTCTCTGCTCCATCTTTTTTGGACTCCCATTAAGAAACTGCTTGACCTTGTAAATCGAGGAATGAGTGTACTGGAAGTTTAACTCCTCTGTTTGATTTGCAAGAAAATAAATGGTTGTGTGTATTATGAAAAAAAAGCCTGCGATTAGCAGGCGTTAATAATAAATAATTACTATTATAATTGTGATTTTTTACACTGGTCTTGCCTGTGTGTCTGGGTATCTTAAAGATACTTCTGGGCTGCATCTAGTATTTCCTGAGAAGTAAGTTCTCGATCTGATGCAACATAGACAACTTCATGGTCACCTGTTAAAGAGGGAAAACCAGCTGACATGATCTGAAGGTTTACCTCTTCTCCATTAGGATATTCTTCGCGTATTGACGTCACGCCTTTAAGTACAGTGATAACTTTACTTGGTTTACCATTAAAGAAAATGATTACTTTTTTCATATATCCCACTGTATTTGATGGCTTTTTGAGATTCGTGGTTGTTCGAAAGGGTTTGGCTTATTCACGTTATGTCACCTCTCTCGAAATTAAAACAAGCATTATGCTGCCTTTACGTGTACTGTAGCGGTCCATTTGAACTGGAGAAGTCTATGTCTGCACGTAAAAACTCTCAATTCCGCCGAAATTATTTAGTAAAATGCCCTTGTCCAATCTGCTCAAAAGATTCTGAACATAGTTACAATCGTGTACAAAAGGGGGCTCAGCTGGTGTGCCCATACTGTAGCGCTTTGTTCAAATCTTCCCAGCGCTTCTAAAAAAAATTATTAAAAAATAAGAAGTGATGCTTTTGGAGGTTGCCTAACCTCTTACGCACTTTAGTATTTTATAAGCAGTTAGCTTCTGCTTTGAGACTGTTCATGCAGCAGTCCTGCATTTCATCACATCGGTCAGCAAACTTGATGGTAAGTAAATATGCTGGCCTGTTGTAATGATGTGAGTAACCGAACATCACCTTTCACTGATAAAGTCATGCTGGCTTAAGTAAACCATCTAAAATTATCTATCGCAAAGTGTTACATTGGCAGCGATTGGACCTTTAGTTCCAGCTATGATAGCGAATTTGACTTTTTGTCCTTCAAAAAGAGTATTAAATGTTTCTCCCCGCAGGGAAGAAGTGTGAACAAGAACATCTTTACTTCCATCAAGTGGGGAGATAAAGCCAAACCCCTTATCTTCGTTAAACCACTTAACAAGACCTATGATTTTAGATGACATACAAACTCCGTTTGAACATTTCAAACTGACAAGCAAGCTCATGATAAGAAACGTATGCTGGTATATGTATGGACTCAAAAGGAGGGATATCAGAGATAACACCTAGTTATGAGAACGGCTTTTGGAAAAGTTAGATTCATCATCGCAATGAATCAGCCAAACCATTAAGGCACGTGCTGAAAGATTAAGCAAATTTTATTTTAGCCTTCCGGAAGTCCAATAAAATAGGTTTGGCTATTATTAACCAATCCTGTATAGTCAAATCTGGATTGCCATTAGGAAAATATTTGTCTCGTAAAATAACAGGAATTGTCAAAAGTTTTGACTTCAAGAGCGGAAAGGGATTGATTATCCCATCAGATGGCAGGAAAGATGTTTTTTTACATATTTCCGCATTTAGTAATAATGAAAGCCAAACGTTAAAACCTGGCGTTCGTGTTGAATTTTATCGTATAAATGGGCTTAGTGGTCCGATGGCTGCAAATATATTTCTTTCTTAAAGGGAGATAATATTAAACCAAATATAAAGTGCACATCAAAAGTACATCAGATTATATATCTATTTGTTCTATCAATTTTCTCCCCTGATTTTTTACATTTCCTACTTCACGGGTCACAGCATGCCAGACAAACATCTCAGCTGGTACAGAGCCGTCAGATACAATCTCTTCCGCTTCTTTTCCTCCAACATCCTGGCGCATCCATTCCCGGGCCGCTTCTGGCGATAGGACCAGGGGCCGGCGGTCGTGAATATCCACTAGGCCTTTGTCAGCGGCAGACGTTACTATCAGAAAACCTTCTGCTTCATCGCCTCGCTCAAACGGTATGCTGCCGATCGCGGCCATAAATATCGGCTGGCCGTCGGCTCGGTGAATGAAGTAGGGTTGTTTCTTATCGCCTTCTTTTTTCCATTCGAACCATCCATCGGCGAAGCAGATCGCCCGGCCATGCTGCCATAGAGGTTTAAACATTCTGCTCATGGCCGCCGTCTCGACGCGCGCGTTAATCAGTGGCGGCTTATCCCACCACCCGGGTGCGTAACCCCAGAAAACAGGATCAAGGTGCAGTTGTTCGTCACGTTCGCTAAGCAACAGAACTTTGGTACCGGGCGCCACGTTATAACGTCCAATAGGTTCCGGGTCGTATGGAATATTGCGATCGGCTTCATCGGCCAGGTAAGCCAGATATTCTTCACGCGTTTGAGCTTGTGCAAAACGTCCACACATAGAAACCTCGAGCCAGATGTCACACTGAAAGTATAGGGCAGGGAGAGGAAGGGGGAGCACTGGCTAAAGTTAGGGGCAAATTTAGGGGCAAAAAAGCGAAAAAGGGGCAAAAAAAGGGCACAAAAAATGTAGTTCTGGGTAGCTTTAGGGAGAAGTTATTATGCTATAACTAATTGAATTAAATGATAAATCAAATGACATCAATGGGTTGGCAAAATCAGCGTAGCTTATTCAGGTTGTATTGCTCTTTCTTTGTATTTGGTTGATTTTCTTGCATTTATTACTACCTTCGGAGCCAGTAGCGGCGAAAGACGGGTTAGCGCCGGCAGATAATAGCCAGCAGGCAAAAGTATGCCGCGTATGGTACGGATTCCGGCGGCGAATGCCAGCACGTTTTACACTCTGCGCAACAGCTAATAAAGCGTAGTCTGCTTTCTGTTCGCTATCCGGGAGAGGGGGGGACCAAAACAAACTGGCGTTATCGTTGAACGCGGAAGCCATAAGGTACTGCTTGCTCATGACGGCGCGTATGCGAAGCTTCACAAAATGCAATTCGGTGCGTCGAAGAGGTCATTCATTTTGAGGCCCGCATGCAAAAGCGGGCTGATAGCACCTGACCGGATACATGCGTAAGATAGCGTATAATGCTTTCCCGACATATGCTTACATATTCCGTGACTGACCCTATGACATTGAATCGCTTTTGTTTTGTTCTGCTGATCTTCGCTGCGATTGGCAGCTTTTTTTCCTCGTATCCTTTTGCCATGTGGTTTCTGCTGATTAATATGCTGACGATAGCGATTTATGGTGTCGACAAAACGGCGGCACGAAAAGCGATGCGCAGGATACCGGAAGTCACTTTACTGACGTTTGGTACTGTGGGAGGGTGGCCAGGCGCCATATTGGGCCAACAGCTCTTTCGCCATAAAACGCAGAAGCAACCCTTCAAAACCTGGTTTTTGCTGAGCATCGTCGTGAATATTTCAGCCACGGCGGCGCTTTATCATTTCTGTCCCTTTATTCTTTTTTGAACATCATCAGGATCGCACAAATTCACCGTTGACCTCAAGTTAACTTGAGCTTTTAAGATGACTACGACATGTTGATACAGGAGTAACATCTTAAAATGAAAGACATTGATGTAGGATTCACTCATGTTGCGTTTATGGTCAGGGATCTGGAGAAGAGCCTTGCTTTCTATCGCCGATATGCCGGGATGGACGTCATCCATTTGCGTGAGCCCGATCTTCCAACTGCCCGTAAAGTGGCGTGGCTAACTGACCATACGCGTCCTTTTGCGCTGGTTCTGGTGCAGGCGGACACCGTGACCGATACGCCGCTGGGGCATTTTGGCCACCTTGGGATTGCCTGCGCCACGCGCGAAGAAATTGACAGAAAAACCGCGATGGCCGCTAAAGAAGGGGTGTTGAGGAAAGCGCCGGAAGATCTGGGTGACCCCGTCGGCTATTATGTATTTTTTGCCGACCCTGACGGTAATACCTTAGAGCTCTCATACGGCCAGCGTGTCGGAATAACAGCGATCCAGGCGAAATAGTAAAACGCCTGAAAACGGTCTGAAAAATCCTGCTACGCTTGTTTGTTGTATCAGGAGCATGAGTATGAAGAACAAAGACGAACAAACAGGATTAGTGGGGCTGGCGATTGGGGCTGCCGTTATAGGGCTGGTTTCATCGCAAAAAACGATCGATCGTGACAGCATTGTCAACGAACTTGTCAGGCTGGGCAGGCAGAAAGGCGATGGTGTAGAAGATGAGGTTTTTCTCAAAGCTGCCGAACTGGTAAGAAAAGGGGTATAGCCAATGGCTGACATTCGTCATGCACAGTGCCACTGTGGTGCGGTGGCTTTTACCGTCGAACTGACTGACGGCTTGAATACCGCGCGGCGCTGCAGCTGCTCTTTTTGCCGTATGCGGGGCGCGGTTGTGGTCTCTGCACCGCTGTCGGGTATCACCGTGACCAGAGGTGAGGATAAGCTGACGGAGTACCGGTTCAACACGGGGACGGCGCGGCATTTCTTCTGCTCGGTCTGCGGGATTTACACGTTCCATCAGCGTCGCTCTAAACCAAATGAATACGGCGTCAATGTGGCTTGTTTTAAAAATGTGTCGCCGTTTGATTTCCCAGAAGTGACGGTGATGGATGGCGTAAACCATCCGAGCGACGGCGAAAGCGGCGTTTTTGGCTATCTCTCGTTTCGCAAAAAAGAGACCAATCAAGATTAATTACCGCCTGGCCTTTTTTTTATCAGCCTGGCTATAGTGGGAAGTGGGTTTCTAAAACAGGAGAAATTATGCTCTGTGTAGAAAAAGACGATCCGCGTGAGGCCCCGGAATCAGGGGATAAAAAACCTCAACCCGTGAAAAAATAACGCTCGAAATGCGTATGACCGCCACCGGCACTGCTGGTGGCTTTTTTCTGGGATTCACTGTTAATGGTGATCCAGATGGTTTAGCAGCGTGCCGAGATGCCCGACAATATCTCGAAAATCAAAGATTAACGCCATCCACAAGCATGCTAAAAGTGTCAGAATGGTAACAGATATACGACCAAACAACGCAGGTATCCTTAATGAAGAGGGGGATATCGGCGCAGTCTAACCCGCTTTCTTTCAACTTATCCTCAACAATATCGCGATAAAGCGCTGTTGTGAGACAAACATCAAAAAAAGGAGAGCCCGCATGACGCTGCGGGCTCTGACCATCAGAACTGGTAAACCAGGCCTAATGCAACGACATCGTCGGTGCTGATACCGTTGTTTTTGTAGAAGCTGTCATCTTCATCCAGCAGGTTGATTTTATAATCAACGTAGGTGGACATGTTCTTGTTGAAATAGTAGGTCGCGCCTACGTCCGCATATTTAACCAGGTCCTGATCGCCCTGACCGTTGCCCAGGTCTTTCCCTTTAGACTGCAGGTAAGAAATGGCCGGACGCAGACCGAAATCGAACTGGTACTGTGCGGTCACTTCGAAGTTCTGAGTTTTGTTGGCAATACCGCCGCCTGATTTGCTATCACCTGAACCGTACGGCGTCATATTACGGGTTTCAGAATACATCGCCGCCAGGTAGATATTATTTGCGTCATATTTGAGGCCAGCAGTCCAGGCATCCGCTTTATCACCACCCGCATATTGAGACGCAGCGCCAGTACCTGCGCTTACCTGGTCATTTGTACGGTCAGATGAGGCGTAGGCGGCACCGGCACTGAACCCCATGCCGAAATCATAGGTGGTTGAAATACCGAAGCCGTCGCCATTCTCATAACGCATGTCGCGGCCGTTGTTGGTGCCTTCCTGATTGTTGCTGGCATCTTCATTGTTGCCCTGATACTGCAGCGCGAAGTTCAGACCCTGCACCAGACCATAGAAGTCAGTGTTGCGGTAGGTTGCCACGCCGTTGGCGCGGCCGGTCATAAAGTTATCCGCATAGGTGTAAGAGTCGCCACCGAACTCAGGCAGCATATCGGTCCAGCCTTCCACGTCGTACAGCACGCCATAGTTACGACCATAATCGAAGGAACCGTAGTCACCCACTTTAACACCCGCGAAGGCCAGACGCGTCCAGGACTGATTATCAGACCCTTCGGTGTTATTCGCCTGAATGTTATATTCCCACTGCGCGTAGCCGGTCATCATGTCGTTAATCTGCGTTTCACCTTTGAAACCCAGACGCATGTAGGTTTGATCGCCGTCTTTTGAGGCATCATCGGAGAAATAGTGCAGACCATCTACTTTTCCGTACAGATCTAATTTGTTGCCGTCTTTATTATAAATTTCTGCCGCATGCGCGGCGCCAGCCATTAACAGAGCTGGAATCATCAGAGCCAGTACTTTTCTTTGCATCGTGATATTCCTTTGCAGTTGTTTTTATTTGATTACCTGTTGAACTTTCTGAAACCGAAAGTTGTCCCATGCTAAATCACTCCTGTGAAAGAGTAATAAAATATAATTGTTACTAATTGAGTAAAATCTCAAAGGAATAAATCCGCGGAAATGAGCATTGTTGTGGTGAATGATTGAAAATGATTCATATTAAATAAGAATTATTAATTGGTGATTAAATCAGGTAATCTCTGCGGCGTTATATGCCTTTAAGATTATTTATCCATAATTATCGTGAATGTTATTCGGGAAACTAAATAGATATTCATAAATTATCTGGATCTGCCCGGTGTGAAGACATCGGGCTTTTTTTATGCCAAAAAAATGCCCGGACAAGCCGGGCAGTGGAGTTAGTCGCTGGTTGATTTTTCGGCTTTACCCGCCATTTGTGCCAGGAAGTCATACCGTTTTTGCAGATCTTCGGCGGCGTCTTTCCAGAGCTGTTCTGCCACCTCAGGCTGTTGCGCATTCAGACGGCGGAAGCGCTGTTCCTGCATCAGCGTCTCTGCCAGGGCATCTGACGGCGGACGTGAATCCAGCGCCAGCGGTAATTTGCCCTCGTCCGCACGGCGCGGATCGAACCGGTAGAGCGGCCAGAAGCCGGTGGCCGTCAGTTGACGCATCTGATCGTGGCTGAGGGCCAGGTCGTAACCATGCTCTTCGCACGGGCTGTATGCAATGATCAGCGACGGCCCCGGATACGCTTCAGCCTCCTGAATGGCTTTCACCGTCTGGTTAAGCTGCGCCCCCAGCGAGATTTGCGCGACGTAAACGTGGCCGTACATCATCATGCTCACGCCGAGATCCTTACGTGCCTTGCGTTTACCGTGTTCACCAAATTTCGTGACGGCGCCCAGCGGCGTGGCTTTCGATGCCTGCCCACCGGTATTGGAATAACATTGTGTATCCAGAACCAGAATGTTGACGTTTTCGGTCAGGCTTAACACATGATCCAGCCCGCCAAAGCCGATGTCGTAAGCCCAGCCGTCACCGCCAATCAGCCAGATCGATTTTTCGACCAGGGCGTCAGCGTCGGTCAGAAGCTGTTCAGCGCCGTCAATTCCCTTGAGTGCGCTGCGAAGTGCAGCTACCTGCTCGCGACGAACCTCTGGCGTGGCTTCTGCGTGTAGCGCCGCGTTAAGTTCAGCCGGGATCTTATCGGCAAATTGTTCAAGCAGGCGCATCACACGCGCGCGGTGCTGGTCAACGGTGAGTCGGAAGCCCAGGCCAAATTCGGCGTTATCCTCGAATAACGAGTTTGCCCATGCCGGACCGCGCCCATTCGCATCGGTGGTGTACGGCGTGGAGGGCAGGTTACCGCCATAGATAGACGAGCAGCCGGTGGCGTTGGCAATCAGCATCCTGTCACCATACAGCTGGGTAAGCAGTTTGATGTACGGCGTTTCACCGCAGCCGGAGCACGCGCCGGAGTACTCGAACAGCGGCGTGATCAGCTGCGAGGTACGAATATCAATGCGTTCCAGCTTGCTGCGATCGATTTCCGGCAGGTTCAGGAAGAAGTCATAATTCACTTTTTCTTCTTCAACGTGTTCAAGGCGCGACATCATATTGATGGCTTTGATGTCCGGGTTCTGGCGATCTTTTGCCGGGCAGACCTCAACGCACAGGTTACACCCGGTGCAGTCTTCCGGTGCGACCTGCAGAACGTATTTCTGGCCGCGCATGTCGCGGGATTTTACATCCAGAGAGTGCAGGCTGGCCGGGGCATCTTCCATTGCTTCCGGTGACACCACTTTGGCGCGAATGGCCGAGTGCGGGCAGGCCGCGACGCAGTGGTTACACTGGGTACAGAGTTCTTCTTTCCAGATGGGGATCGCTTCGGCGATGTTGCGTTTTTCCCAGCGGGTGGTGCCCATCGGCCAGGTTCCGTCCGGCGGCAGCGCAGAGACGGGTAGGGCGTCACCCAGCCCGGCCAGCATGGCGGCCGTGACGGACTTCACGAAATCAGGTGCGGCATCCGAGACCACCGGAGGGCGATTCGGGCTGGCGTCATTGACCGGCTGCAGCGGCACCTCGAACAGCGACTCGCGCGCCAGCGCCAGCGCCTGCCAGTTTCGCTCTACCAGCTCCTGCCCCTTGCTGCTGTAGCTTTTGGCGATGGCGCCCTGAAGTTCCACCAGCGCGCTGTCGCCCGGCAGGATATTGGTCAGATGGAAGAAGGCCATTTGCATGACGGTATTAATACGCGCGGCCAGGCCACATTCGCGGGCGATTTTCGCCGCGTTAACCACATAGAATCGGGCTTTTTTCTGATTCAGCACCGTCTGTACTTCCTGCGGCAGGCGCGCCCAGACCTCATACGCATTGTATGGCGTATTGAGGAGGAAAATACCGCCGGGCTTCAGGCGCTCAGCCATCTGGTACTTGTCGATAAACTGCAGCTGATGGCAGCCAACAAAGTCGGCCTGAGAAATCAGGTAGGCCGAACGGATGGGCTGCTCGCTGACGCGCAGGTGAGAAACGGTCAGACCGCCGGCTTTCTTGGAGTCGTAGACGAAGTAACCCTGCGCGTACCACGGGGTTGAATTGCCGATGATCTTGATGTTGTTTTTGGTGGCCGAGACGCTGCCGTCGCTGCCCAGGCCGTAGAACAGCGCTTCAAGTTTGGCTGTTGCAGGCAGGGTATTTTCCGGTAAAGGAAGGGAAAGATTCGTTACGTCATCATAAATGCCGACCGTGAAACGCGGCTTGGGTTTCGCTTCCCTTAGCTCGTTAAACACGGCCAGCACGCAGTCCGGGCCAAACTCTTTGGAAGACAGGCCATAGCGACCGCCGATAACGCGCGGTAGCGTTTCACGTTCGCCGTTATTAAAGGCTTCAGCTAGGGCGGTCATCACGTCAAGATACAGCGGTTCCGCGTGTGCGCCCGGCTCTTTGGTTCGATCGAGCACCGCCACGGTACGCGCGCTTTCTGGCAGGGCAGAGAGCAGATGTTTAGCCGAGAACGGGCGGTAAAGACGCACTTTAAGCACGCCGACCTTTTCGCCGCGGGTCAGCAGCTCGTCGACCACCTCTTCACAGGTGCCGATAGCAGATCCCATCAGCACAATCACGCGCTCGGCCAGCGGATGGCCGTAGTATTCGAACGGTTTGTACTCCCGTCCGGTTGCGGCGGCAAAGTCATTCATTGCCTGCTCGACGTGGTCATAAACCGCGTTGTACCACGGGTTTGTGGCTTCGCGTGACTGGAAATAAGTATCCGGGTTTGCCGATGTCCCGCGAATTACCGGATGTTCCGGGTTCAGGGCGCGGGCGCGATGCGCGTCAATTTCCGCCTGCGGCAGCAGATCCAGGATAGTCTCGTCCGCCAGCGGGACGATTTTGTTGATTTCGTGAGAGGTGCGGAAACCATCAAAGAAGTGAATAAACGGTACGCGACTTTTGAGCGTGGCGATATGCGAAATTAAGGCAAAGTCCTGTGCTTCCTGAACGCTGCTGGCACACAGCATCGCGCACCCGGTCTGGCGCACGGCCATCACGTCCGAGTGATCGCCAAAAATTGAGAGTGCGTGGGTGGCCACCGTACGCGCCGCGACGTGCAGGACGAAGGGGGTCAGTTGTCCCGCGAGTTTGTACAGCGTTGGGATCATTAACAACAATCCCTGAGAGGAGGTGAACGAGGTGGAAAGCGCGCCAGTCTGCAGCGCTCCGTGGACCGTAGCAATCGCACCCGCTTCAGACTGCATTTCAGCCACTCTCGGGACATCGCCCCAGACGTTTTTTAACCCGTTCCCGGCCCAGGCATCCGCTTGTTCGGCCATGGTGGAACTCGGCGTGATCGGATAGATGGCGATAACTTCACTGGTGCGAAACGCGACTGAGGCAACTGCACCATTACCGTCAATAGTTTGCATAGGACGACACCCTTACATTGCGCAAAAAATAGGGGGCTGTCATAAGGCGACAAACCCTGAATATTATCTGTGTAGTCTAGCAAACAGGGGGTTTTACGATTTTCGCTTTTGTGTCCTCGGTATTCCCACCATCAATGGTTAGATCAAACTTAGGGCGAAAAAATTGCGAGAAATTGTTTCAGCGGCGCATAAATACGCACTTCCGCTCTCGACGACACGGGATGTGATGCCTATTATGCTTAGGTTTCGCACTAATTACGGGGAAGAGAGCATGCGTTCAGCATTTTGGGTAGGGTGTGCCGCGTTGTTGTTGTCGGCATGTAGCAGTGAACCTGTGCAGCAGGCCACGGCGGCCCACGTGGCGCCGGGAATGAAAGCGGCAATGTCCAGTTCAGGCCAGGCCAACTGCGCCATGATTGGCGGCTCGCTGTCTGTTGCCCGCCAGCTTGATGGTTCGGCTATTGGGATGTGCGCCTTGCCAAACGGCAAACGCTGTAGTGAACAGTCGCTTGCCGTTGGAAGCTGCGGTAGCTACTGATTATTCTGCTCGCTTAAACATCAGCGTCTTATCGGCCGTCGCCAGCGTCAGCTGGTCTTCAGTCAGGTCGACCTGCGCCCCTTTGCGCAGCATGTCGCCAATGGCCTGATCCAGCTCGTTAAGCTGTGGTTCGGTACAAAGTTTGCGGGTCATCGCCAGCGTTTTCACTTTTAGCTCACCTTCGGACAGCTTTCCCTGCCCGTTGAAGCGGTTACACATCTGGCCCGAAACGCTAATGTTATCAATGAGACTAATGTCGGGAAGCGCGTTAAAAACGATCTCAGGCTGCGTTGTCATGCCCTTCACGGATTTGCCGTCCACGTTTTCCAGAACAAAACGGTGGCTCTTCAGCTGATCCGGCTGAACGGATGCTTTGCCCGGATTAACGCAGCCGCTGAGGACAAGGCTGATAACACTTAACGCGATGAGCTTTTTCATTTTTCTTCTCAAATAATAAATTCTGTGAATCTTTTACCAGTGTAACGATACTCTGCGGTGCGTTAATGGGGTTTATCTGAAAGTGCGGGGTGGTGCCGGGCAGCACAGGGCTGCCCGGAATGAAGTTTAATGCGATTTAAACCCGGCAGCCGTCATCAGCATGCGAAAGAGCATGCTGACTGCTGCCAGCGCAAGTACGCTGCCGCCCCAAATAATGGCCAGCCACAGCAATCTTTTCCAGACAGGTTGTTGCATCAGTGATAACCCTCCCCAGGCTGAACTTTGCCGCGAAATACGTAGTAGCTCCAGAAGGTGTAGACCAGAATAACGGGAATGATCAACAGCGCGCCCACCAACATAAAGCCCTGGCTTTGCGTCGGCGCGGCGGCCTGCCACAGGGTGATCGACGGCGGTATGATATGCGGCCAGATGCTGATCCCAAGCCCGCTAAAGCCGAGAAATATTAGCCCCAGCGTCAGAATAAACGGCCGAGCATGGCTGTCAGGATTACTCAGGCAGCGCCACTGATAGAAGCTAAACATGACGACCAGGGCAGGGACTGGCAGCAGATAAAACAGATTCGGCAGCGTAAACCAGCGCGCCGCGATGGCCGTGTGCGCCAGCGGCGTCCAGAGGCTGATCGCTGCGATAAACGCCAGCAGCACGATTAACAGCGTTTTCGACACCTCACGCATCCGCTGCTGCAGCGCATTTTCGCTTTTCATCACCAGCCAGGTTGAGCCTAACAGCGCGTAGGCCACCACCAGACCCGCGCCGCAGAACAGGTTAAACGCGGTAAACCAGTCAAACGGTCCGCCGGTATACGTTCTGCCAGTGACGCTAAAGCCGTTAATGACGGCACCTACCGTCACGCCCTGGGTAAAGGTCGCCAGAACGGAACCGCCAATAAACGCCTTATCCCAGAAAGGACGGTGGGCTGGCGTGGCTTTAAAGCGAAATTCAAACGCCACGCCGCGGAATATAAGTCCGATCAGCATTAACGTCAGCGGAATGGTCAGAGCATCAACAATCACCGCATAGGCCAGTGGGAATGCACCGAACAGGGCGGCACCGCCGAGCACCAACCAGGTCTCATTGCCGTCCCAGACCGGTGCGACGCTGTTGACCATCACGTCGCGATCGTCGGCGTTTTGTGTTGCCGGGAACAGAATACCGATTCCCAGATCAAACCCGTCCATGACGATATACATCAGCGTGGCAAAGACGATGATGACAAACCAGATAATGGAAAGATCGATACCCATTATGGCTGCTCCTTATGTTCAGCTGTGACGGCAGAAAGCGGGCGCGCCGGGCGTCCATCGGACTCGGTGGCGAACGATTCATGCGGCTGCGGGCCTTTTCGGATGAGGCGCACCATATAGCTGTAGCCCACGCCGAATACCGAGGTATAGACGACGAAGAAGGCCAGCAGGCTCACGCTCATATGCAGGTCACCATGGGCTGAAACCGCATCCTTCGTTCGCTGGAGTCCGTAGACCACCCACGGCTGGCGGCCGACTTCGGTGGTGACCCATCCGGCCAGAATGGCAATCAGCCCGGATGGCCCCATCAGCAGGGCAAACCACAGGAACGGACGCGAAGAATAAACTCGCTTTTTATAACGCAGCCAAAGCGCCACTACCCCAAGTAGCAGCATCAGCATCCCTAAGCCCGCCATAATGCGGAACGACCAGAAGACGATGGTGGAATTAGGACGGTCTTCTTTTGGAAACTCTTTTAGCGCAGGGACCTGTTTATCCAGGCTGTGCGTCAGGATGAGGCTACCCAGCGCCGGGATCGCCAGTCCAAAGCGGGTGCGTTCCTGCTCCATGTCAGGCCAGCCAAACAGCAGCAGTGGAGTAGGCTCGCCCGGCGGATTTTCCCAATGGCCTTCAATAGCGGCAATCTTGGCGGGCTGATGCTTTAAGGTGTTCAACCCGTGCATATCGCCAACCAGGGCCTGGATGGGGGCAACAATCAGCGTCATCCACAGTGCCATCGAAAACATCGCCCGAATGGCAGGGGTATTATTCCCGCGCAGCAGATGCCATGCCGCGGATGCACCGACAAACAGGGCGCTACTCAGGAATGCCGCAATCGACATATGCAGCAGGCGGTAGGGGAAGGAGGGGTTAAATACCACGGCGAACCAGTCCACCGGTACCACCTGTCCGTTGACGATCTCGTAGCCTTGCGGGGTCTGCATCCAGCTGTTCGAGGAGAGGATCCAGAAGGTTGAGATAATGGTGCCCAGCGCCACCATGCAGGTGGAGAAGAAGTGCAGCCCTGGCCCCACTTTATTCCAGCCGAACAGCATCACGCCGAGGAACCCGGCTTCGAGGAAGAAAGCGGTAAGCACTTCATAGGTCAGCAGCGGGCCGGTAATACTGCCCGCAAACTGCGAAAAGCCGCTCCAGTTGGTGCCAAATTGGTAGGCCATCACCAGCCCGGAGACCACGCCCATGCCAAAGTTGACGGCAAAAATCTTCGACCAGAAATGGTACAGCGAGCGCCAGACCGGATTTTTTGTTTTCAGCCACAGCCCTTCGAGCACGGCCAGATAGCTGGCCAGGCCGATAGTGATGGCCGGGAAAATAATGTGAAAGGATACGGTAAAAGCAAACTGTATCCGCGCAAGGTGAAAAGCATCTAAACCAAACATGCAAAACTCCGCGATGTAATTATGTCGATGCCATTCTAAGCCGCGCCAGCGCTGAGTTGCAGAGACAGACCTGGGTTATTTATCTATAACAGTTTTCTTGCCTGCCTTTGCTTTATATTGCTGGGCGGCAATATTTCTGCCCAAGGGAGGTTCATTTTCGTAATGCCCAGAGGTAAATCAACATGGCATTGAGCAAAAATGAGAAGATGAAAAGCAACAGTGTATAGCTTTCACTCCATTCAAGTTCAGTCATAAAGCCAAAATGTCTGGTGAAGAGATGATAAAGTAATACATCAGGCATGAAGTAACATACAAGTGAGTAAATAACAAACAGCATCAATGTTTCAACAACCCAGGTCAGGGTATGCTTTTTTGCATTCATTAATATACCTGTATTGTTCCAGGTGCATCTAACCCAGCAGTAACTTTAAACGTGCCGGACGCCAGTAGACCATGCATCAGAATTCTGTAATGGGAGTGATTTGGCAACGTAATACATCCATTGCTAATCCCAGACTGTCCCGCCGGGTGTAACCGGAAAGAACCACGCTCAACATTATTGATAAAAGTTCTATCGTCAATGTGAGTATCGTGGCGGTAAAGAGCAAACCAAAAATCACGGTTTGATCCGCTTTCTAACCCTTTAATTGCGTCATGCCAGTGAGTACCAAAACCGCCTCGTGGACGTGTCACGATATTGTTGGTAGATGCAGACCATGACTAAATCCCAACACCTCGATACTGCCCTCACGATCTTGCACATCGACAGCGCCTTTGATATCTACTCCACCGTCGTCTTTTAGCCACAGGTATACTGGAATGGCCATTTTAAACTCCTTTTTTCTTTCACAGTTCGTATACCGAATGAATGTTAAAACTCCCAATGTGTTATGGTGATTAGACAAAAAATGCCATGCAAAATATTTATATTTCGTTGATTTATAAATGTTTTTTCGAGATTGGTCCCGCTAATATTTTGTGCCGTATTAAGCGTTTCTGAATAAAAACATTCTTTTTATGAATTTTCCGCATTAAACCGCTTGCTTTGTCATCATTGCCGTGCGTTAATGGTCTTCTGGTTTTGAGTCCAAAAAAATATCTGACGTAGTTTCATAAAGCAGTTCTCATCACGTTGTGCCTCTCCGCAGCCTCTCTTGGGTCTTTGTCTACATTCCGATTAGTTTTGTTTGAAACCATTATTGCCTGATCGGCTCATGAGTAATTTACGTTTTTACGTTCACAGGAGAATCCTATGACTTCTTATATCCATTTCCGCTGCCCATGCTGTCATGGCTCGCAGTACCGTACCTCAGTCTTTGATGTATCTGAGAAAAACCCGCTCGGTGCGAAATGCATCTTTTGCAAATCGTCAATGATCACGCTCGATCACCTGGCCGCTGCGCGTCAGGCGCATAGCCACGTCACCGAGTACCATAAGTAATTTTTAGTTAAACTATAACAGTTAGCAAAATCTTCTCTTTTTCTCCTGCTGATATACACTGTCGGCAATAAGGAGAATCTGATGAAAAAATACCAGCGTCTGGCGCAACAAATTATCTCGCAGATTGAGCTTGGCGTTTGGCTGCCGGGCGATAAGCTGCCTTCCCTGCGAGAGCAGGTGGCAAGCAGCGGCATGAGCTTTATGACCGTTGGCCACGCGTATCAGATGCTGGAAAGTCAGGGGCGCATTGTCGCCAGGCCGCAGTCGGGCTATTACGTTGCCTCGCGCCCGACCGCACAACAGCCTGCGCCGCCTGCCCAGGTAATGCGTGATGAAGCGGTAGATATCAACACCTATATCTTCGAGGTCTTACAGGCCAGCCGCGATCCGTCCGTTGTTCCTTTCGCCTCCGCGTTTCCCGACCCCCGGCTTTTCCCGCTTCAGCAGCTTAACCGCTCGCTGGCAAACGTCAGTAAAACCGCTACCGCAATGAGTGTGATTGAGAACCTGCCGCCCGGTAACGCTGAACTTCGTCACGCCATTGCGCGCCGTTATGCGCAGCAGGGGATGAACATCTCGCCGGACGAGATCGTCATTACCGCAGGCGCCCTTGAGGCCCTCAACCTGAGTTTGCAGGCGGTGTCGGAGCCAGGAGACTGGGTGATTGTTGAAAACCCGTGTTTTTACGGCGCGCTGCAGGCGCTGGAGCGTCTGAAGCTAAAAGCGCTGTCGGTCGCCACAGACGTCCGGGAGGGGATCGATCTGAATGCGCTGGAGCAGGCGCTGAACGACTACCCCGTAAAAGCCTGCTGGCTCATGACCAACGGCCAAAACCCGCTTGGCTTCACGCTGAGTGCGGAAAAAAAAGCGCGTCTGGTCGCGCTCCTGACGGAGCACAACGTCACCTTGATCGAGGACGATGTCTACAGCGAGCTCTATTTTGGTCGCGAAAAACCGCTTCCGGCCAAAGCCTGGGACCGGGTAGATATGACGCTTCACTGCTCTTCCTTTTCAAAATGCCTGGTGGCGGGGTTTCGCATCGGCTGGGTGGCGGCAGGAAAACACGCGCGCCGCATTCAGCAGCTGCAGCTGATGAGCACCTTATCAACCAGTTCTCCCATGCAGCTGGCGCTGGTGGACTACCTGGCGACCAAGCGCTACGACGCCCATCTGCGCCGCCTGCGACGCACGCTCGCCGAGCGAAAACAACAGGCCTGGCAGTCACTTCTGCGCCATATGCCCGCCGGCGTCAAAATCCACCACAACGACAGCGGCTACTTTTTATGGCTGGAGCTACCTGCGCGGCTGGACGCGGGGCTGCTGAGCGAAAAGGCCTTAACGCACCACATCAGCATTGCGCCGGGAAAGATGTTTTCCACCTCTGACGCGTGGACGCCGTTCTTCCGGTTTAATACGTCCTGGGCGTGGGGCGAGCGGGAAGAGCAGGCGGTCATTCAGTTAGGTAAATTAATTAGCACAATGATGGAATAACTTTTCCCCTTTATTTAAATAATCATTTCTTATCCTGACGACGGCACGGCAAATATTTTGCGGTGCCGTATCATATGAAATCTGCATACCGGCTTTCGCGGCTAACTCCTTGTCTATAATCCAGTTAACGGGGAATGCGTCCTCGGTCACACCTTGATGAAATTTCCTTAAGCCGAACGGTGCGGCGCATTTGCGCGGTCTACGTTTAATAAGGGAGATATTTTTACGGCACGGCTGCCGCTAAATTTCATTGCGACAGGAGTAACTCTTATGAGCAAAAAATTTGCCCGCAGCAGCCTGTGCGCGCTCGGCATGACTATCATGACCGCGCAAGCCGCAGAACCACCAAAGGCCATTGGCGGCGGGGAAGGCCGACTGGATATTATCGCCTGGCCGGGGTACATCGAACGCGGACAGACGGATAAAAATTATGACTGGGTTACCCAGTTTGAAAAAGAGACCGGCTGTGCGGTCAACGTTAAAACGGCGGCCACGTCCGATGAAATGGTCAGCCTGATGGCGAAGGGAGGTTACGACCTTGTCACCGCGTCAGGTGATGCCTCGCTCCGCCTGATTATGGGAAAACGCGTTCAGCCGATTAACCCGGAACTGATCCCCAACTGGAAAACCCTTGACCCGCGCATCGTGAAGGGCGAGTGGTTTAACGTGGGCGGCAAGGTCTACGGCACGCCGTATCAGTGGGGGCCCAATCTTTTGATGTACAACACCAAAACCTTCCCGACGCCGCCGGACAGCTGGAGCGTGGTCTTTACGAAGCAGGATCTGCCGGACGGCAAAACCAATCAGGGACGCGTGCAGGCATACGACGGTCCGATTTATATCGCCGATGCGGCGCTGTTCGTCAAAGCCACTCAGCCGCAGCTGGGTATTAGCGACCCGTATCAGCTCACTGAAGAACAGTATGCCGCCGTGCTCAAGGTACTTCGCGACCAGCATGCCCTGATCCACCGCTACTGGCATGACACCACCGTCCAGATGAGTGACTTCAAAAATGAAGGCGTCGTGGCCTCCAGCGCCTGGCCGTATCAGGCGAATGCCCTGAAGGGCGAGAACCAGCCCGTTGCCACCGTCTTCCCGAAAGAGGGGGTGACCGGCTGGGCGGATACCACCATGCTGCATGCGCAGGCAAAACACCCGATGTGCGCCTACAAGTGGATGAACTGGTCGCTCACGCCGAAAGTGCAGGGCGATCTGGCGGCATGGTTTGGCTCGCTGCCCGTCGTGCCTGAAGGCTGTAAGGCCAGCACGCTGCTGGGTGACAAGGGCTGTGAAACCAACGGTTATAACTATTTTGACAAAATCATGTTCTGGAAAACCCCCATCGCAGAAGGCGGAAAATATGTGCCTTACAGCCGCTGGACGCAGGATTACATCGCCATCATGGGTGGCCGTTAATCATCCGGGAGCAGAACATGACGTACGCGGTAGAGTTTAATGACGTTTCCCGTCTGTACGGTGACGTGCGGGCGGTGGATGGGGTCACCATTGCCGTTCGTGACGGAGAATTCTTCTCCATGCTGGGGCCTTCGGGCTCCGGCAAAACCACCTGCCTGCGTCTGATTGCCGGCTTTGAGCAGCTGTCAGGCGGCACGATATCTATCTTTGGCAAAGAGGCGAGCGCGCTGCCGCCGTGGGAGCGGGACGTGAACACCGTATTCCAGGATTACGCGCTGTTCCCGCATATGTCGATCCTCGATAACGTCGCCTACGGGCTGATGGTGAAAGGCGTCGACAAGAAAAAACGCCACGCGCAGGCTCGCGACGCGCTGGAAAAAGTGGGCTTAAGCTTTGCCGTCGCCCGCAAGCCTTCGCAGCTTTCCGGAGGCCAGCGCCAGCGTGTGGCCATCGCGCGGGCGCTGGTGAATGAACCGCGCGTCCTGCTTCTCGACGAGCCGTTAGGCGCGCTCGATCTCAAGCTGCGGGAACAGATGCAGTTCGAGCTGAAGAAACTTCAGCAGGAACTCGGCATCACCTTTATTTTCGTCACCCACGATCAGGGGGAAGCCCTTTCCATGTCGGACCGGGTGGCGGTGTTCAATAACGGGCGCATCGAGCAGGTCGATACCCCGCGCGATCTCTACATGCGCCCGCGCACGCCGTTTGTCGCCGGTTTTGTCGGCACCTCGAACGTCTTCGATGCAGGCCTTGCGCATAAAGTCTGCGGCATGGAGGGCAGCTATTCCCTGCGTCCGGAACATATCCGCCTGAATGAGGGGGGTGAGGTTCAGGTGCAGGGCGTCGTCCAGGCCGTTCAGTATCAGGGGGCTGCCACGCGCCTTGAGCTCAGGCTCGCCGACGGTGCCAAACTGCTGGTGAGCCAGGCCAATCTCAGCGATTTCTCGCCGCTAAGCGGCATTGCGCCGGGGCAGGCCGTCACGGCGTCGTGGTCGCGCGAGGCGATGATTCGCCTGCAGGAGGATAGGTGAAATGGCTATGAGTGTCGCGCACCCTCCCGCCCCGCGCGGCCGCATAAGCCGCATTACGTCACTGTTCTGGCGTAAACCGTCGCTCGGACTGTTCCTGCTTCTGCTTGCACCGCTGATGTGGTTTGGCATTGTCTATTTAGGATCGCTGCTGACCCTTTTGTGGCAGGGTTTTCACACCTTTGACGATTTCACCATGACGGTCACGCCGGATCTGACCCTGGCGAACATTCTGGCGCTCTTCAACCCGGCAAACTACGACATCATCCTGCGCACGTTAACGATGGCGATTGCGGTGACGATTGCCAGCGCAATTCTGGCGTTCCCGATGGCCTGGTACATGGCGCGATACACCCGCGGCAAGTGGAAAGCGTTTTTCTATATCGCCGTGATGCTGCCAATGTGGGCGAGCTACATCGTCAAAGCCTACGCCTGGACGCTGCTGCTGGCGAAGGACGGCGTGGCACAGTGGTTCCTCAATCACCTGGGGCTGGAGCCGCTCCTGACCTCGATCCTTACGCTACCCGCGGTAGGCGGCAACACCTTATCCACCTCCGGGCTGGGGCGGTTTCTGGTCTTCGTCTATATCTGGCTGCCGTTTATGATCCTGCCCGTTCAGGCGGCGCTGGAACGTCTGCCGGCTTCGCTGCTGCAGGCCTCAGCCGATCTCGGCGCGCGCCCGCGCCAGACCTTCCGCTATGTCGTTCTGCCGCTGGCTATACCGGGTATTGCCGCGGGTTCAATCTTCACCTTTTCCCTGACGCTGGGGGATTTCATCGTTCCTCAGCTGGTCGGCCCGCCGGGCTACTTCATTGGTAACATGGTCTACTCCCAGCAGGGGGCGATCGGCAATATGCCCATGGCCGCCGCGTTCACGCTGGTTCCCATCGTGCTGATTTCACTCTATCTGGCGTTCGTGAAGCGTCTGGGAGCATTCGATGCACTCTGAACGCGCACCGCTGTTCCTGAAAGTGGCAGCGTGGGGAGGCGTCATCTTCCTGCACTTCCCGCTGCTGATTATCGCAGTCTATGCCTTTAATACCGAAGATGCTGCCTACAGCTTTCCGCCTCAGGGGCTGACGCTGAAGTGGTTTACTGCGGCGGCGGGGCGCGGCGATATCATCGAATCGGTGACGTTGTCACTTCAGGTTGCCGCGCTATCCACCGCGATAGCCCTTGTGCTTGGCACGCTTGCTGCAGCGGCGCTCTGGCGAAGCGAGTTTTTTGGCAAGAACGCGATCTCGCTATTACTGCTGCTGCCGATTGCGTTGCCGGGGATCATCACCGGCCTGGCGCTGCTGACAGCGTTCAAAACAATCAACCTTGAGCCGGGGTTTTTCACCATCGTGGTTGGGCACGCGACGTTCTGCGTGGTGGTGGTCTTCAATAACGTGATTGCGCGGTTCAGACGCACCTCCTGGAGTCTGGTGGAAGCGTCGATGGATCTCGGGGCCGACGGATGGCAAACCTTCCTCTATGTGGTGCTGCCCAACCTGGGCTCCGCGCTGCTGGCCGGGGGAATGCTGGCGTTTGCCCTGTCGTTTGACGAAATTATCGTCACAACATTTACGGCGGGACACGAACGCACGTTACCGCTGTGGTTGCTCAATCAGCTAGGCCGTCCGCGCGACGTGCCGGTCACCAACGTCGTTGCACTGCTGGTGATGCTGGTAACAACCATCCCCATTCTGGGAGCCTGGTGGCTAACCCGCGACGGCGAGAACATCGCCGGCGGCGGGAAATAACATTGATTTGAACAGGACAATGCTATGCAAACACATCTGCTGATAAAGGGTGAACTGGTTGCCGGAGAGGGAGAGAAACAGCCTGTCTATAACCCGGCCACCGGAGAGGTGCTGCTGGAGATTGCTGAAGCGTCAGCGGCACAGGTCGACGCGGCGGTTCAGGCCGCCGACCGTGCTTTTGAGGCGTGGGGACAAACGACGCCGAAAACCCGCGCCGAGTGCCTGCTGAAGCTCGCGGATGCGATTGAAGCGCATGGCGAAGAGTTTGCCCGGCTCGAATCCCTCAACTGCGGCAAGCCGCTGCACTGTGCGCTGGGCGATGAAATTCCCGCAGTGGTCGACGTTTTCCGTTTCTTCGCCGGGGCGGCCCGCTGCCTGAACGGGCTGGCCGCGGGTGAGTATCTTGACGGCCACACGTCGATGATCCGCCGCGACCCGGTGGGCGTGGTTGCCTCTATCGCGCCGTGGAATTACCCGCTGATGATGGCGGCATGGAAGCTGGCGCCTGCGCTGGCGGCCGGTAACTGTGTGGTCATCAAGCCGTCTGAAATCACGCCGCTAACGGCGTTGAAGCTGGCGGAGCTGGCGAAAGATGTCTTCCCGGCTGGCGTTCTCAACGTGCTGTTTGGCCGTGGAAAAACGGTGGGCGACCCGCTCACCGGACATGAAAAAGTGCGCATGGTGTCGCTGACCGGTTCGATTGCCACCGGGGAGCATATCATCGGCCACACGGCGTCCTCCATTAAGCGCACCCACATGGAGCTGGGCGGTAAAGCGCCGGTTATCGTGTTCGATGACGCCGACCTGGATGCGGTTGTAGAAGGCGTGCGGACGTTTGGTTTCTACAATGCCGGGCAGGACTGTACGGCGGCCTGCCGTATCTATGCCCAGAAGGGGATCTATGCCCGGCTGGTGGAAAAGCTCGGTGCCGCGGTCGCCAGCCTCAAAATGGGTGCCCCGGAGGATGAATCTACTGAACTCGGTCCGCTCAGCTCGGCTGCCCATCTTTCACGCGTCTGTCAGGCCGTCGATGAGGCGAAAGCCCTTGGCCATATCCGCGTGGTGACGGGCGGGAGCAAAAGAGAGGGGGCGGGCTACTACTTCCAGCCAACGTTGCTGGCCGGGGCGAAACAGGACGATGCCATCGTTCAGCGAGAAGTGTTTGGACCGGTGGTGAGCGTCACCGAATTCGACGATGAAGCGCAGGTCCTGGCCTGGGCGAACGATTCGCAGTACGGCCTGGCGTCGTCGGTCTGGACGAAAGACGTGGGACGCGCCCATCGCCTGAGCGCGCGCCTGCAGTACGGCTGCACCTGGGTCAATACCCACTTTATGCTGGTGAGCGAAATGCCGCACGGCGGCATGAAATTGTCTGGCTATGGAAAGGATATGTCGGTGTACGGGCTTGAGGATTATACGGTTGTCCGGCACGTTATGATTAAACACTAGAAAATCATGCCCGGCGGTCTGCATCGCCGGGCGTTTGCTTTACCAGCCACACACCTCGTGCTCATTTTCCGTGTCGTAAGCGCGGACGGTATTCACCAGATCTTTTACCACGTCTGCGGCGACGTCGGGGATGAGCAACTCCATGGGGGCCTCTGTTTCATAATCCACCGAGACGCCGTTGCTGTTGTTGGTCACGGTCACTGTGTACGTTGCTTTACCCACGCGATTACTCCTTATGTGTATTGACCACTTTGCCGATGCCTGCACCCTGAAGCGTAACGTCAGGATCGGCAAAAAAGTCGATATTGAAATAGGTATCGTCGGTCAATAGCTCGATGCGGTGCCATTTCTCTGGCGGCGAGATGCCAAACGATCCGGCTTCAATCACCAGCTCCAGATCCGGTTCGGTCGCGTCAGCGTTCGGGAAACCAAAATAGCGCACCGCACCCTGCATCACCGACAAACGGCCATATACGCTGGCTTTCGTATTATGGTGGGTGAAAAGGGCTTTTGGCGCGGTGTCTTTGTTCCAGAATGGCGTGGAGCGGGTATGAACAAAATTCTCAGGGATACCTAGCATAAGGGTTACCTCGTAAATAAAAGCCGCTTAAAGCGACTTCAACACCTCTGGTTCGACGAAAAATTCAATATTGAACAGCGTGTCGTCGCTCATCACCTCGATGTGATGCCATTTCTCAGGGGGAAAAACACCGAAGTGGCCGGCCCTGATAATCAGTGTGCTGTCAGGCTCAGGGGCATGTTCATCAGCATAACCCAGGTAGCGGACGGCACCCTGCATAACGGACAGGCGGGGATAAACGCCCGGACGGGTATCCGTGTCGAGATGACGCTGAAAGATCCCGGCGGGGGCGGTTTCTTTATTCCAGAAAGGGGTAGAGCGGGTATGAATACAGCTTTGCGGAATGCGTAGCATATTGCCTCCCATGTATGTCTGCCTTTATTAGACGCCTTTGCGGAAGAGAGAATTTATCAAAAAGTGCATTTAATATGCATGTTATCAATAAAGATAATGGGTGGCTCCCCCTGTTTGTAATACAAAATACTCAGTTGTTATTAGCCGTAATATTTAAGTGGTTATTATGTAATGAAAAAACTTGATCTGTATCAACATATGACGCATATTGCGTGCGGTTATTTTTTCGGCTCTGGTATACAGAATGACGTTGTATCAAAAGATGTTGGTTTTTTACGCAGTGATGGCTTCCATCTGTGCATTGATTACCTGGTTCCTTTCTAAAGACCGCAAGCGCATCCGCCTGCTTAGCGCGTTTCTGGTCGGGTCGACCTGGCCGATGAGTTTCCCCGTTGCGCTGCTGATTTCTCTTTTCTGAAGCATCCTTCCAATTTCGAAAGATGAACATAGCATTCCAGTTACGATGGCTGTATAAATACACAGTGCATCGTAAAAGGAGTGCTTATGAACAGTTTTTACTCGCATCATGCGGGTTGCACCGTGCGCTGGCATGATTTGCCCGGTTCTGGCGATCCCGTAGTCTTTATCCACGGATTGGGCTGCGCCTCTTCCTATGAATATCCTCGCGTCGTCCGAGACCCTCAGTTTGACGGGCGCAGAGCTATTCTCATCGATTTACCCGGCAGCGGTTACAGCGATAAGCCTGAACATTACAGCTATAAAACGACTGAACAGGCGCGCGTCGTGGCGGAGTTGATTGACCATCTTCAGCTGGATGCCTTCTGGTTATACGGTCACAGCATGGGCGGCAGCATTGCTATAGAAACGGCGGGGCTGCTGGCACCGCGCGTGAAGGGACTGATGGTGTCGGAGCCCAATTTTCACGCCGGTGGGGGGATGTTTAGCCGCGCTATTGCGGCGCAAACCGAACACCAGTTTGTGGCACAGGGCTATAATGCCATGCTCCGCAAAGAGACCACCGCCTGGGCCGGGTGCCTGCAAAGCAATGCACCCTATGCCGTCTGGCGCGGCGCATCAAGCCTGGTCGCCGGTGTTGAGCCGGACTGGGAAGCGCAATTTCTGTCGCTGCCTTGCCCGGTGACGTTGATTTTTGGTGAGCTCTCACTGCCGGATGACGATGTGGATAATCTGAAGCTGAAGGGCGTTGAGGTCAAAATCATCCCTGCGGCGGGGCACTCCATGTCGTGGGAAAACCCGTCGGCACTGGCGCAGGCGTTAGCGGAGTGTATGGCGGCGTGATTATCGTCGCGGAATACAGGCCGGGTAAGCGCAGCGCTACCCGGCAAGATAGGCCTCTACAGGATTAAAGCCCGCAGTGCCCGACGTGCGTCAGGCTGAACATCATGCGGGTGCTGATAATCAATGTTTTCGATTGCCCGGTTATAGAGGGCAACCAGCCAGTCATAAACGTACGCGGTGGCCGCATGAACAGGCTGCTCCCCCAGACGCGTCAGGCGCGGTGCGGCACTGCTGACGACGGGCGTAACAAAGATTGCCTGACCTTTGCGAATGCGGCTTGCGGGGCGTTCTGCTGACGGGGTCTGGTCGTAACCCAGCCAGCCAACGAAATTCCCTATCACCGCATGCAGCTGCGCCGCGCTGCTTTTATCCGCGTCGACAATTTGCTGAAGCTGTTGCGGCAGATTAAGCCGGTAGCTGGTTACCACCAGCACATCCGCGATTTGCTGCAGCACCGCGGGCTCCAGACCAAGACGGGCGGCGGTAGCTTCATTGCGGCTCCACTGGCGCAGATGATTTATCCATACTCTGTGCGCCAGGCGCGCTTTGTCTTTTGTCTGGGATCGTCCTGCGCTTTCCTGGGCGTTATCGGCGAACAGATCGATGGTGTCCGTGAACAGCCCGTTCACTTGCTCCTCGCGCGGCTGCTGAACGGCGAGCAGCGTTTCAAAGGCTTTCAGCGGCGGCAGCAGGCCCTCAAGCAGCTCCCCGTGACGGGCGGCACTGCTTTGCAGCGTGCGCACCATATTTTCGGCCTGAGCACGTCGAGTACCCGGTTCCTCAACCAGCGGCGCCAGATAGCTTTGCATCAGCGACGCGATCTCCTGCCGCAGCAGGTTTTTCAGCGTGCCAAGGCGCTTCTGCCGCTGTACCGGGAGCGTCGCCTGAGACAACCACTCAATGACGCGCTGCATGCTGTGGCTGTCCAGCGCCTGCAGAGTTCCCCAGCGCAGGCCTGGCTTGCCCAGCAGATGCTGTACGGCTTCATCGAGATTCTGTCGGGTAGTGAAACGAGCGTCATGCGGCGTGATCGCCCACACCAGCCCCGGCAGGGCAGACTCCTCAGCAGGCTGGGTCTCTTTAATCCAGTTAATTAACACTTTTGCTTTTTGGGCCGTCTGCTCGTGCCGCGCTGTCGCGTTGCAGATAACCAGCACATCCGGCAGGAGCTGCTGGCGGTAATGTTCAAGCAGCCACTGGCATTTAGCCTGTACTAAAGGATCGGCACTGCCGTCTTCAAAGACCGGAATATCAATGATATCAACGTTATCCAGCGCGCTATTCTCAACCGGCAAGACCAGCTCGCGGGTAAGGAAAGCAAGCACGTCGACCGGGATGCTGATGGCGTTGAGCATTTCACCGTTGTTCAGCGGATGAAGCAGCGTCTCCTGAGTTTCCTGCTGGGTTAAGGTACCGTGCGTCAGGAACCCTTCACCAGGCAGACCAAAGCTGTCCACCAGCAGGCTCAGCGGCGCAGCCAGCTCGCTCGCATGGCTGGTCTGATGCAGCACGTGGGCAAGCTTCAGCCACTGCTGGGTTAACTCCTGCTGCTCGCCCCACAGTAGCGACCAGACGCTGGCGCGGGTGCTGAGATCGAGCGATGGCACCAGCTGGGCAAACTCATGCCACAGGGCGTCATCAATTTGCTGTCTCGCGGCGGGTACCGTGCTTTGCCAGAAACGCGAAATCGCACCCACATCCTGCGCCGTGATGCCGGGCACGCTCTGCGGCTGGCGAAGGCCGCGCCATTTCTCCAGACGCGTCTCAATGACCGCCTTATCCACCGCACGCATCTGCGGGTGCAGCGTCGTGCGGGCAATAAACAGTTGTACCAGTTCGGCCTCGGTGACCAGGCTCAGACGCAGCGGAAACGCCTCATCCGCTACCTCCGGGGTGTCTCGGGTGAAGCGCACGGCCATGTTGGTCAGGGCATGCCCTGGGTTAATATGCGAAAAATAGTCAAAGGTGCGCTGGCCCGGCATCACGTTCAGGCGCCCGTTACCGCTGCCGCACAGCGACAGCAGCAGGTGCGCCTTGGCGCTCTGAGAATGGCCGTAAAGCCCAATGCTGCTCCGGCGGGTCAGGGCGCGTTCAATGGCCTGCTCCCGCGCCTGCGCCGCGTTGATGCGAGCAAGCAGGGCATCAGCATCGTTATCCAGCACAGGGGCGTTCAGGCGCGTCTCATTAATCCACCCGATCAAGGCCTGAGTGGTGGTCGTGGTCGCTGTCATTTCAGGTATACGCTCCCGCTGTCGATCCAGTAGTGGCTACCGCTGTGTCGGCGATCGGCCAGGGTATTCAGTTTGAAGGTTAACGCGTCAGGCGCAACCGGCGTGCCGTCCTGCAGCCAGGCATCGCTGAGCTCGAAGGCCTCCGGGCCCTCCTGCTTGCTGCCGCCGCAGAGCTTAAGCCGCACGTTAAGCACGCCGTCGCCGGCAATCGCTTTTGCCAGTTCAGCCGAGTTGATACTGAGCGTGTAAAGCGGCGTGGCGGGCCAGCGCGCGTTCGCCAGCTGGCGGAAACCGAGGGTGACGTTACCGCGCAGCGGGAAGTGCAGCCGCGCGTCGAGCTTCGCGCCGGGTTTATCGAGATCGATATCCTGATACCAGACGTTCTCCTCGCGCAGGGTGTTGACGGTGTTATCCAGCACGCCGAGATAACGCACCGTTGAATACGCGCCAATGTCCGCGGCCTTAAAGTTAAAGCGCGGCAGACGCAGATCGAGCGCCAGGCTGCAGAGCATGGCCCCCACCGCGGCGGTCGATTTCGGATTGCCTATGCGCCCCTGCTGGCTGAAGGGATACCACTCGTGAACCTGATATTTATCCAGCCAGACGATGCGGTTGACCGGCACCGGCTGCAGATGCCGAATCAGCGCCTGAACGCCCGGCAGGCAGCCCGGGCGCCCGGTGATGAGCAGAATATCGCAGCTGTAATGGGAAATCGCTTCACACACCGCGTGAAGCGGCGAGGTCAGCGTAAACTGACCGGCCAGCATTGCATCCTGCATTTCGCGGAAGTTCACGTGCAGCGGCACGGCGAACAGGTCGAACGCCTCTGAGCCCGCCGGCAGGGCATGATCGATTGCCTGCTGAAGATAGTTCATCACGTTGCGGGTTGGTTTCTGCGCAAGGAGCTCGCCAAAGGTGGCATGCAGGCCCACCAGCGGATCGTCAATGTCGCTGGCTTCCCACGCGGAAAGAATGGCGTGGCCAATCGGCATAAAGAGCTGAAGCGCCGTTTGCTGGCGCAGTACCGCCTGGGTATCAATACGCCCGGAGTCGCCGAACAGCGACGCCATCAGCAGTGAGGCGTCCGCAATGCCGGATTTCTGCAGCTGCGTTTGCAGGGCGGGCAGGACATAGCGCTGAATCACGTCCAGCAGGGTATCGTCGCCCGCCACCTTGAACCCTTCGCGGAACAGCAGTTGCGGGGTGATTTTGACGTTATTACCGGAGCCGTCATCAAGCTGGTAGTGGGTTATTGCCATATCCGTGGTGCCACCGCCGATGTCGATAGACGCGACGCGTAATGCGCGGCCCGGCTGCACGCCTGGCTCAGGTTCACGATCCGTGCGGGCGAGGGAGGCGAAAAAGGCTTCCGTCTGGCCGCCAAAACGGGAAATCGCTTCGTTATACAGCCAGACCAGCTGACCGCAGCTGGCTTCATCCCACTCCATCTGGATCTCAGGGACCGGCACCACGCTTTTTTCCTGCTGCTTGCGGGTGGCAAAATCTTCATCCTGCGGGTGCCAGCCCATCGCTTTCCAGACGATGGCAATGGCTTCAAACATGCGGCGACGGAAAATCTCGCGCTCCTGCTTCGGCATGGCCGAGGGCAGGGTCAGGATCAGGGTGCGCAGCTGGCGCGGCGAGGCCGGGAAGCCCAGGCGCAGGCGGGTGGCGACGCTGTTGATCTGGCCCAGCGCCTGCGCCAGCAGCTCGCACAGCATGTGCGTCATCAGCGTGCTGCGGCTGTACTGCGGCGAAAAGACCGGCAGCCGCTCGTCCTGCGGCAGCGTAAACAGCGGCTCACCGTCATCGTTCATCAGGTTCATCAGCGGAAACGCCGTGGCGAGCGGTTCACGCTGGGTTTTGCCGTTCATCTGGCTAAAGCGCCAGTCCTGCACGACAGGCGTTTCATCCCACAGGTAGCGGCGCGGGCTGGAGATGCCGCTGTTACCTTCGGTTCCCAGGCGCTGCATCGCCAGCTTGCGGGCTTCATCGCCCACGCGAACAATCGACGGCCAGACAAACGCATCTTCGCGACCGCTTTCCACCGAGAAGTGCTGTTTGCCAAAACGCGCTTCGGAGAATTCAAGACGGCTGGTAAAGAGAGGCTCGTTCAGGAACTGCGGCTCGCTTAACGAACGAACCTGCAGCTCGGCGGTCTGCCGGAGCCCGTCGTTTGCATCACCGTGGTCTTCGATAATGACGCCGCAGGTGTGGGTGTTGCCCACGTCGAGGATCAGGTCGACAGGAATGGCAGGCGTGCTGAGCGTATGGGTGACAAATTTCACTTCCGGCACGGTGAGCTGTTCACCGAGCATGGTCAGTACATTGAGCCAGTGGGCCTGATATTCAAAACTGCGCATCGCCTGATGCAGGTCGCGTTCAGAGCGGTTTTCCACGCCGTCGGCATACTGGGTAAATGCCTCGCGCAGCCAGCCGTCAATCCAGGTCTGGTCGAGGAAGCTTTCTACCTCACTATCGCGCCACGCCAGCGCAAAGCGGGTTCCGTTCAGAATATCGTTTTCAACCGGCGACAGGGCGGAGGTGGCATGCTCCGCGATCTGGCTGTCGAGCGCGAGGGTGACGCGGTGCGAGTTGCCTGCCGTGTCGGGCTTCTCGAGCTTGCGCACCTGAACGCGCGCCCAGTTATCCGGTCCTTCCACAAAGGTCCGCGGCGGGTTGAAGCGCAGGAAGGGCACGGGAAGCCAGACGCCGTCCAGCACGGCAAGGGACTGATGCAGCGGAATGGTGGTTTCCGGTTTAACCACTTCAGGCTGACCGCCGTTCGTCCCCGGCAGGGTATAGCGCCCGTTCACCAGGTCGAAATCGAGTCGCAAAAGGGGGCCGTTCGCGGTTTTACGTACGAAGCGCCCGTTGCTGGCGGTGTCCTGCGGCGTCAGGCCGAAATCCAGGAACTGCACGCCGCTGTTGGCAATAAGCGTGACGCTTTGTTTATAGTCGCAAAGATTTACCAGCATAGGATCAGGCACCTGCTTTCTTGAACGTCAGTGGGACGACGGTGTTGGCATCGTAGCGAGCGCGACATTCTGCGATATCGCTGGCCCCGGCTTTACAGGCGACTTCCGGCATCGGATAGCGGGAACCGTCGGTGCAGCGGGCATTGCCGCGACTTTTAATCATCAGCTCGCCATTGCTGTGCAGCCCGGAGAAAATCTCCGCGCGGCAGACAATGTTGTCGCCGTGCACGACGCGGGCGAAACCTTTATTGTTCTGGATTTGATAGCGCATTGACGGCGGCTTGCCGGTGACCGGATCTTTCACGTCGAGAACCGCGCGCCAGGTACCGTTCAGGAAGCGCGTCGACCCGGCTTTCACCTGACCGGCTTCCATCACCATGGCATCTTTCGGGATCGGAACAATTACCACCGGTGCGGCTTCAGGCGCAGGCGCGGGTTCTTTTTCTTTACTGGCGACGACCTCAGCCTGATGCAGGGGGAGATTCATAGCCAGCGGCTCTACCGCTTTGATCGGCTGCGGTGCAATAGCCACGGGCTCAGGAGCCGGTGCCGGAGCGGGCTCTGCCGAAGGGGCCTGTTTTGGCCACAGCAGCGGCGCGGCAACGGCTGCCACAATCACGGCGGCAACCGGCAGGGTCCACAGGGGAATGCGACGTTTTTTCGTGACGGCAACAGGCGCAGGTTCCTGAGCGGGTTGCGCAACAACCGGCGCGGGCTCCGGCTCATACAGTTCTTCCGGCGTAATACGCACGGCGGCGACGGGCGCAATCAGCGGCTCGTCTGCTTTTTCATAGGTGATGGCCGGTTCGGGCTCGGTTTCTGGCTCGGGCTCTTCAATCACAACGGGGGCAGGCTCGGGGATCAACGCTTCACGCAGGCAGTCGAGCACATCGTCGCGCGCATTTTCGTTCAGGTTTACAAAACCCCAGAAGCAAATAATCGGCTTTCCTGCGACCAGGAAAACAAAATTCTCGCCGGGAAACTGAAACGCTTTCGACAGCAGCGAGCCGAAAAGCTGCTGCGCGGTTTTGGGCGACTGGAGGCATTTCTTGCTTAACGACTCAACGCTGGCAAGCGTGTTTTCCAGATAGCGCAGGGCGCGATAGCGGTCGTCTTCACTGGCCGCTTTCCAGCTGGTGACGCTTCCCTCAACGGGGGAATACCAGTCCACGCGGTCGCCGCTGTCGTTGACCTGAGGAATAGCCAGACAGTCCACTATGGCCTGCTGTTTGCGCAATCGAAGCGCTTCCCGGATTTGTAACGCTGATTCAAAAACGGCCTGTCCGCCGCCGCCAACGGCCTGAAAATCATCCAGATTACCGCTGCGTAAAAGAGTTTTTGCCACGATTTGATCCCATATACTTCTTCACACCGTTACTTTAACGAAACGAGGAAGCAAACAAACGGAGGAAGAGACGCTAAAAGCGCCGATTTCTTGCGGCATAGATCGTGACGGTTGTGCTTGACGAATAACGTCACTTAAGGCAAATCACCTATTTTTGCACTGGCGGCAAAACCGGCAAAAAACGCGGCTTTAGAATAACCTGATAGTGTTTCGTTATTTGCCAGGTGATAAGGGCTGTGCTGTTATTACTGACCTATATAATAAAACTGTCAGGGTTATAACTATGTCTACAGGGAAAACGCTGCTCGCCCTTGCGCTGAGCGCTCTTTTACCAGCCGGTGCCGCATGGGCGGCAAACAACGACACCCTTATTTACTGCTCCGAGGCATCGCCAGAGTCGTTCAACCCGCAAATCGCCAGCTCCGGCCCGTCGTTCGTGGCCAGCTCTCAGGTTCTGTACAACCGCCTGATCAATTTCGACCCGGTGAAAAATACCCCGGTACCGTCACTGGCGGAATCCTGGACGATTTCACCGGACGGCAAGACCTATACCTTTACCCTGCGCAAAGGGGTGAAGTTCAACAGCAACAAATACTTCAAGCCGACGCGCGACTTTAACGCCGATGACGTTATTTTCTCGGTGATGCGTCAGAAAGACCCTAAACACCCGTACCATAATGTGTCCCAGGGCAACTACGAATACTTCAACGATGTCGGGCTCGATAAGCTGATTCAGGACGTTAAAAAGGTCGACGATTATCACGTCCAGTTCACCCTGAGTGAACCCAACGCCGCGTTCCTGGCCGACTGGGGAATGGATTTCGCGTCGATCCTTTCCGCCGAATACGCCGATGTGATGCTGAAAAAAGGCACGCCTGAGAACGTAGATACCTGGCCGATCGGCACCGGGCCCTATGTGCTCCAGCAGTACAAGGTGGACTCGCTGATCCGCTACGTCGCTAATCCGAACTACTGGGATGGCGAGGTGCCGACCAAACATCTTATCTTCTCGATCACGCCAAACGTGGAAACCCGCCTGGCGAAATTACAGACCAACGAGTGTCAGATTATTCCTGCGCCGTCTCCGGTTCAGTTTGACGTGATTAAAAAGAACAAAGACCTGACGCTGCACTCTGTCGATGCGCTGAACGTCGGCTATCTGGCGTTTAACACCGAGAAAAAGCCGTTCGATAACCTGCTGGTGCGTCAAGCGCTGAACTACGCGACCGACAAGAAGGCTATCGTTAATGCGGTCTTTATGGGCTCCGGTACGGTGGCAAAATCGCCGATCCCGCCAAATATGCTGGGCTTTAATAAAGATCTGCAGGACTACAGCTACGATCCTGATAAAGCAAAAGCGCTGCTGAAGCAGGCCGGACTGGAGAAGGGCGCAGAAGTCACGCTGTGGTCAATGCCGGTTCAGCGTCCGTATAACCCTAACTCGCGTCGTATCGCGGAGATGATCCAGAGCGACTGGGCGAAAGTCGGCGTGAAGGTCAAAATCGTCTCTTACGAGTGGGGCGAATACCTCTCCGGGATGCGCAAAGGCGAGCACGACTCCGCGCTGTTCGGCTGGATGTCCGATAACGGTGACCCGGACAACTTCGCCGATGTGCTGCTGGGCTGCAACAGCATTAAAACCGGGTCAAACGCCGCGCGCTGGTGCGATAAGGGTTATGATGCTCTGGTGCAAAAAGCGAAGCTGACCAGCAGCCCGGCCGAGCGCGCGAAGCTCTATGGCCAGGCGCAGGAGATTTTCTATCAGCAGGCGCCGTGGATTGCGCTCGCAAACGGGAAAACGTTCTACGCGACCCGCAGCAACGTGACCGGGTACAGCGTAAGCCTGATGGGCAGCGATTTCTCAAAAGCGAAGCTGAACTAAGCCTTTTTAGCCGGGTGGCGGCTCCGCCTTACCGGGCCTACATTTGGCACCTGTAGGCCCGGTAAGCGTAGCGCCACCGGGCACATAACGAGGAGTGACAATGTCACATTTAAACGAAGTTATCGCCCGCGTCGATGCCGCCATCGAAGAGAGCGTGATTACCCACATGAACGAACTGCTGATCGAATTAAGCGATGATGCGGAGCTGAGCCGTGAAGATCGTTACACTCAGCAGCAGCGTCTGCGCACCGCGATTTCTCACCACGGTAAGCAGCATAAAGAGGAGATGGACGCGCGTGAGGAACAGCTGACGAAAGGCGGCACCATACTGTAACCATCAAAACTGGCGTCGCGCCACCAGCCAGGCCCCGACCACCAGCATCACCGCGCCGCACACCGGGCCGATCAGGGCGCGCAGCGGAATGCCATTGCTCCTCAGCACGTCAAGCACCAGCCCGCCAATCAGCTGGCTTGCCACCAGTACGGCGATGGTCGTCGCCGCGCCAACGTTCTGATAGCCGCTGATGCTGGCAAACACAAAAAACGACCCCAGCAGCCCCGGAATAAGCGTCCACCAGCGCACCGTTGCGGCGAGCTCGCTGAACCCGGCGACGCCCTGTTTCAGCAGCAGAATGCTGACAAACAGCACGATGCCGACCAGGGAGTTCAGCAGCATCGCGATAAGAATGGTGGAGGAGGACTGGGTGATACGCACCATCAGGGTGTTTTGCACCACCAGACCAATGCCCGCCGCCACCAGAAACGCCAGCGTCAGTGACTGATTCATGGGATCGCGTCCGGGTCGCTGCGCTCGTCCAGCTGCAGCTGCATAAAGGTTAAGTCCAGCCAGCGGCCAAACTTGGTTCCCACCTGCGGCATTTGTCCGGTCGTCACAAAGCCGAGCGTTTCGTGGAGGTGAATCGAGGCATGGTTTTGCGCTTCAATCCCGGCCACCATCACGTGTTTACCGATGGCGCGGGCCTCGTTAATCAGCGCCTTCATCAGCGTGCGGCCAATCCCCTTGCCCTGATGATCCGGGTGGACGTAGACCGAGTGCTCAACCGTATGACGGAAGCCGTCAAAGGCGCGCCAGTCGCCGAAAGAGGCGTAGCCGGTGATTACGCCGTCCTCCTCACTGACCAGAACCGGGTAGCCCGCAAGCGTGCGCGCCTCAAACCAGGCGATTCGGTTATCGGTATCGACGGTTTTATCGTTCCAGATCGCGGCAGTGTGCAGCACCGCGTGGTTGTAAATCTCGCCTATCGCAGCGCAGTCTTCTTTGCAGGCATGACGAACGATCATGATGAAGCCTCTGTGTGTTGTTCACTATAGTGTTACGTTGTCGCTACGATATTACACAACTGTATCGCCCGATCGCTACGGCATAAGCCATATTTTTTTGTTATCAAAAGCCCATTGAAATGCCGTTCATACACTATAGTATGACGTCATGAACACCATAACAGACACAATGAATCAACGGATTAGCGCAAGAATTCGCCTTGAACGCGAGTCTCGCGGGTGGTCCCTGAGCGAGCTGGCGGACCGGGCAGGCGTCTCCCGCGCCATGATCCATAAAATCGAGCGCGGGGACAGTAGCCCGACCGCCACCTTGCTTGCCCGCCTGTCGGGCGCGTTTGGCATCAGCATGTCAACGCTGATTGCCCGGGCCGAAATGCAGGAGGGCAAGCTGCTGCGCCTGGCAAACCAGCCCGTCTGGCGCGACCCGCAGACGCATTACCTCCGCCGCCATGTTTCCCCCCGTACCGATCTGCCCATCGACCTTGTTCAGGTTGAACTGCCTGCGGGCAGCGATGTTCCGATGCCGGCCTCTTCTTACGCGCTGGCGCGTCAGCTTATCTGGCTGCAGTCCGGTGAGCTGGTGTTTCAGGAGGGCGATACGCGCCACGAGATGCGCGCCGGAGACTGTCTTGAGCTGGGGCCGCCTAATGACTGCCGGTTCATCAACGAGACGAATGAAACCTGCATCTATCTGGTTGTACGCCTCAACCAGTCTGGCTCGTAATGCTAATGCGATAACGCTGAACGTGAGCCAGGCTGTAATGACATTTGTACCAGAAGGAGATCCTGATGAATCACTCTGTTTCGCATAACCGCCGCTGGGTGCTGGCCTCTCGTCCACAGGGCGCACCGGTCGCGGAAAATTTTCGTCTGGAAACGCAGCCTGTTCCGGAACCGGGTGCGGGGCAGCTTTTGCTTCGTACCGTCTGGCTGTCGCTGGATCCTTATATGCGGGGTCGCATGAGCGACGCGCCATCCTATTCACCGCCGGTTGAGCTCGGTGCGGTGATGGTGGGGGGAACGGTCAGCCGCGTTGAGCAGTCAAACCATCCCGACTTCAAAGCCGGTGAATGGGTGCTGGGCTACAGCGGCTGGCAGGAGTATGAACTTTCGGACGGCAGCGGCCTGGTGAAGCTGGGCGACAATCCGTCTCATCCTTCCTGGTCGCTGGGCGTACTGGGTATGCCGGGCTTTACCGCCTATATGGGGCTGCTGGATATCGGGCAACCGAAAGCGGGTGAAACGCTGGTGGTGGCTGCGGCGACCGGCCCGGTTGGCGCGACGGTTGGGCAGATCGGCAAAATCAAAGGTTGCCGGGTGGTCGGCGTCGCCGGTGGCGCAGAGAAATGCCGCCATGCCGTTGAGGTTCTCGGGTTTGACCTGTGCCTGGATCACCACGCCGCGGATTTTGCCGACCAGCTCAGGCAGGCCTGCCCGAACGGCATTGATGTCTACTATGAAAACGTCGGCGGGAAAGTGTTTGACGCCGTGCTGCCCCTGCTGAACACCTCCGCGCGCGTGCCGGTGTGTGGTCTGGTGAGCGGCTACAACGCGACGGGCTTGCCTGACGGGCCAGACCGTTTGCCGCTTCTGATGGGCACTATTCTGAAGAAACGCATCCGGATGCAGGGCTTTATCATTGCCCAGGACTACGGCCACCGCATTCATGAGTTTCAGGAAGAGATGGGGCGCTGGGTGCAGGAGGGTAAAATTCACTATCGTGAACAGGTGACGGACGGGCTGGAAAACGCGCCTGAAGCGCTGATTGGCCTGCTGGAAGGAAAAAACTTCGGTAAAGTCGTGATTCGCGTCGCGGGTGACAATAAATAAAAGGCACTATGGCGGGGTTTCCCGCCATATTTATTTGTGAAGATACGATATATTGTCTTTAATTACTGGACATGACTTTTCGCGCCATCATCCCCGATGAGCCCGAAAACGATAAAAAAATGACGTTTGCTTTTTTTGCTGTTTTTGTACTTCCCACCACCAGGCATGACGATACAGGATATATCGTACCGGCGCCGTTTTATTAAAACTGGCGTTTAAAAATAGCATTAAGTTTTAGCTACAGGAATTACACATGCTTGATTTGGATCACTTAGAAAAAGCCCAAAGGGTTAGCCTTACCATGCAGGTTGAACACAGTTTGAAAGGGGCGTTAATTACAGGCTCTCTCAAACCAGGAGCACGACTGATTACGAAAGAGATTGCTGATAAATTAGGCACCAGTATTACGCCGGTCCGCGAAGCGCTGCTGCGCCTGGTCTCCTCAGGCGCGCTACACGCCACCCCAGCGCAGGCATTTCTGGTCCCTGAGGTGACGCTGGAGCGTTATAACGAGATTAACGCCATCAGAAAACAGCTTGAGCCCATGGCAGTCGCCGCAGCATGCCAGAACATGTCTGATAGCAAGCTGGAGACGTTGCGCAATTTGTCGGAGGCCTTTCATGAGGCCATGCGCAACGGGAACGTTCAGCAGGCATTGCACGCAAATCGCATCTTCCGCTTTACGCTTTATCAGTACGCGGAAATGCCCACGCTGAATGCATTAATTGAACAGCTTTGGGTGCGCATCGGGCCTTGCATTAACTATCTGCACCAGGAGCTTAATGACATTAAGGAAGCGACGTATCACTATGACGAACTGCTTTCAGCCCTGGAACGCCGGGATGTTGACGCCAGCCAGAAGGCGATAGAAAAATCGATTGATGAAGCGAATACGCTTTTACAGCGACAATATTTTAACTGAGAGATAATTTAACAGAGCGACTATATACCGCGTTTAATTATTTATCTGGTGAATAACTCCTGATGGCATTTTGCCATCAGGATCGTTATTTTCGGTATAAAATAAACTTTACTTATTTCTTACTCGAATCGATAAGAGACAGACAGCCCTACGCCGTAGTTACGGCCAGGCGCTGGCTCGTAATAACGCCCGTTGGATTCGTTGACAATAACCGAGCCAACGTACTCTTTGTCGAACAGGTTATCTACGCGGCCAAAGACGTCCATCCCCCAGTTGCCGTAGTTGAATTTATACCCGGTATTCAGCCCGACCACCGTGTACGATGGCGCTTTCGCCGTGTTCTCGTCGTCGGCCATGATATCGCTCATGTAGCGCACGTCCGAGCCCGCGTACCAGCCTTCTTCAGGCTGCCAGCCAAACGACGCATAGCCCATGTTGCGGGCAATGCCCGGCATACGGTTGCCGTTACAGTCCGCGTCGCCGCAGACGTTGGTCCGGTAGGTGGCATCAAGGTAGGTCCACGCCATTTTCAGCTTCCAGTTCTCAGCAAACTGCTGATCGAGAGACACTTCGACACCCTGACGGCGGGTCTTTCCGGCATTTTTATAGCTTGTGCGGCCACCAGAGCTGGCATCCACCACGATCTCGTCATCCGTATCGGTGCGGAACAGCGCTGCCGTCAGCAGGCCATTGCCAATGCGGGTTTTGCTGCCCACCTCATACGTGTTGTTCGTGGAAGGCTGCAGGCCGATATTCAGGCCGCCCTGGTTATCGGCGCGATACGAAAGCTCGTTGATGGTTGGCGTTTCGAACCCACGCCCTGCGGCAGCGTAGAGGTTCCACGCGTCCGTCACCGCATACTTCACGGAGCCCGCCGGGAGCCACTTGTGATAGCTTGCGTCACCGCTGTCGTCGCCGTTGCCCGGAGTAACGTAATGGTCGTTAGAATCAAACCAGACCGAGCTATAACGCACGCCCGCATCCACGAACAGTTTCTGCGTCAGCTGCCAGCTGGTCTGCAGGTAAGGGTCAACGTTCCACATCAGGTTACGTTCGTTCCGGCGTTTATCACCCTTCACGCCGTAGTCCGGCACGCCGTTGTTCATCACAAAGTTCTCGTACCCGCGACGATCTTCACTCATGTTTTCATAGTTCAGACCGGTGGTGAAGGTGACCGGCACCAGCAGCTCGCCGCGGTGCGTCCAGCGGGTATCAACCCCCTGATAATGACGCTGCATATCGATCACGCCGCCGGAGTGAGAAGGCCTCAACTGCGGCTGGTAGGGAATCGACTGGTACTGGGTCATTTCACGCTCGCCGGCGTACATCATCACGCTGAGATCGTCCTGAGCGCTAAGCTGGCGGTCGTAGCGCAGCCCCGCCTGAGTCTGCTTGATGGTCTTGCGCGTGTTGTACTGATCGCCGCGCGGGGACTGACGCGGGTTATCCTGCCACTCCTGATAGCTCAGCCCGCCCGGATCGTTTGCTTTCATGTCCACGCTGTTAAAAATCAGCGTCAGCTTGCTGGCATCGTCAATGCGTACGCCCAGTTTGGCATTAGCGAGATTCTTCCGCGCGCCGCTGTGGTCGCGGTAGCCTTTAGTGGTGAAGCGGGTGGTGGATACGGTGTAATCCACGTCCCCGGCATGGGTGCCATCGCCCATTGCGCCGGTGGCTTTCATGCCGTAGCGCCATGTCCCGTAACTGCCGTAATAGCTGCTTGCCTCGATGGTCGGCGGCTGCTGCCCGGTTTGCGTATTGATGTTAATTACGCCGCCAGAGGCGTTGCCATACAGGGCGGAGAAGGGACCGCGCAGCACCTCAACGCTGTCAATGCTGGAGAGATCGATGTTGGAGGTCTGGCCCTGTCCGTCCGGCATGGTGGCTGGAATACCGTCGACGTACATGCGAATGCCGCGCACGCCAAACGTTGAGCGGGCACCAAACCCGCGCATCGAAAGCTGGAGATCCTGAGCATAGTTCTGACGGTTCTGAATCTGTAGTCCCGGAACGCTGCCAAGCGATTCGGAGAGATTAATGCGCGGCGCAGCGTGGCGCATATCCTCGCCATTCACGACGCTGACCGCCGCCGGAGTATCAAGCTCTGATACGGTTTGCGGCGTGGCGCTGACGATCATGGTCTGTTCCTCTGCGCTCATCGCGCTTAGAGGCGCAAAAACAACGGGAACCAGCAGCAGCGGGAGAGATGCCTTACGGGCAGATATGATTTTCATGAGTAAAACCGGTTGTGATGTATAAACGAACCAAATGGAACATGTCCATACATGTTAAAGGTTTTGTAAATGTTTTGAAAACTATAACCGCACATTGCGTTAATGAAAGGCACCAGGGAAAAGAAAAACTCCACTTTTAACTTATTAATGATTACTATTCTCATTATCAAAACGGCAATGCCATGACGTTGCCAGCCGGAAGCGATGTCAGCAGTACCCCCAATTTTCAAAAAAGGAATTGTTATGTCTTTACGCCATCTGTGCTCGCCACGCCTGAGTACGTCTCTGCTGTCTGCCGCTTTACTGTTTGCCGGAACCTTCCAGGCGCATGCCGCCGAAGAGATGCTGCGTAAAGCGGTGGGTAAAGGTGCCTATGAAATGGCGGTCAGCCAGCAGGAGAACGCGCTGTGGGTTGCGACGTCGCAAAGCCGTAAACTCGACAAGGGTGGCGTTATCTATCGCCTCGATCCTGCTACGCTGGAGGTGACGCAGGCCATTCATAGCGATCTCAAACCGTTTGGCGCCACCCTCGACGGCGCGACGCAAACCCTGTGGCTGGGTAATACGATCAACGGCGCAGTGACGGCCATTGATGCAAAAACGGGCGACGTGAAAGGGCGACTGGTGCTTGATAGCCGCCAGCGCAGTGAAACCGTCAAACCGCTGCAGCCGCGCCAGCTGGTGGCGGATGACGCGAGCAACACGATTTACATCACCGGTGTCGGCAAAGAGAGCGTGATTTGGGTCGTGGATGGCGCAACGCTGAAGCTGAAAGAGACCATTGCCAACACTGGCACATACAGTACCGGTCTGGCGCTGGATGCAAAGGCGAAACGCCTGTACACCACCAATGCAGACGGTGAGCTGGTCACCATTGATACCGCCACCAACAAAATCCTGAGCCGCAAAAAAGTGCAGGACGACGGAAAAGAGCACTTCTATCTGAACCTGAGCCTGGACACCGCCGGTCAGCGCGCGTTCCTGACCGATTCAAAACAGCCGGAAGTGCTGGCGGTGAGCCTGAAAGACGGCAGCGTGATCGAGAAAATCGCCGCGCCTGAATCCCTGGCCGTTCTGTTTAACCCGGCTCGCAATGAAGCCTACGTGACGCACCGAGAGGCCGGCAAGGTGAGCGTGATTGACGCGAAGACCTACAAAGTGACGAAAACGTTCGATACGCCGGTTTACCCGAACAGCCTGGCGCTGTCTGCGGATGGCAAAACGCTTTACGTGACGGTGAAGCAAAAATCTACCCGCCAGCAGGAAGCGACCCAGCCTGACGATGTGATTCGTATCGCGCTGTAATATAAAAAAAGGGAAGGCATATGCCTTCCCTTTTTAATGCCTGTGTGATGCTTAACGCGAGGTCTCTTCCACCAGCGGCGCGTCGTGTTTTTCATCGTCTGGATGAACCGGCGCGGTGCTGTGAATTTCGTGAACGCGCTTACGCACGCCGAACCAGCCAGCGATCAGCAGCACGGCCAGCAGCGGGATGGTGGCGATGGTATAGGTGCCGTTCGGGTAGTCGAACGCCATCAGCACCAGCACGCTGAACAGGAAGAGCAGGGTAAGCCAGGAGGTCACCGGCGCGCCCGGCAGCTTAAAGCTGATATCTGCGGCTTTGCCTTCTTTAATGGCTTTACGCAGACGCATCTGGCAGACCACGATAAAGGCCCAGGAAGCGATAATGCCGAGTGCGGCCACGTTCAGAACGATCTCAAAGACCTGAGACGGCACCAGATAGTTCAGGAATACGCCGAAGACATACACCACCAGCGTGGCAAGAATGCCCGCGTAAGGCACGTGCTGCTTGCTCATCTTCGACATGAACTTCGGCGCTGAACCGCCCATCGACATGGAGCGCAGGATACGCCCGGTAGAGTAAAGACCGGAGTTCAGGCTGGAGAGCGCCGCCGTCAGCACCACGATGTTCATGATACTGCCCACGTAAGGCACGCCGAGCTTCGAGAAGAAGGTGACGAACGGGCTCTGGCCGGCCTGATAGGCGTTCCACGGCAGCAGCAGAACCAGCAGCACCACGGAGCCGACGTAGAACAGACCGATACGCCAGATCACGCTGTTAATGGCTTTTGGCACCATCGTTTGCGGGTCTTTACATTCGCCCGCAGCGGTACCGACCAGCTCAATAGAGGCAAAGGCAAACACCACGCCCTGCACCAGCACCAGCGCAGGTAGCAGACCGTGCGGGAAGAAACCGCCGTTATCGGTTATCAGGTGGAAGCCGGTAGCATTGCCATCCAGCGGCTTGCCGCTGCCGAGGAAGACGGTACCGACCACCAGGAAAATCACAATGGCGAGCACTTTGACCAGCGCAAACCAGAACTCCATCTCGGCGAACCACTTCACGCCGATCATGTTCATGGTGCCGACGATTGCCAGCGCGCCAAGGGCAAAGACCCACTGCGGCACATCACCGAACGCGCCCCAGTAGTGCATATACAGCGCAACGGCGGTGATATCGACGATACCGGTCATCGCCCAGTTGACGAAGTACATCCAGCCTGCCACGTAGGCGGCTTTTTCACCGAGGAATTCTCGGGCGTAAGAGACGAAGCTTCCGCTGGAAGGGCGATGCAGTACCAGTTCACCCAGCGCGCGAAGAATGAAGAAAGAGAAGATCCCGCACACCAGATAGACCAGGGCGAGAGCCGGGCCCGCCATCTGCAGACGCGCGCCAGCACCTAAAAACAGACCCGTTCCGATAGCGCCGCCGATGGCGATCATTTGAACCTGACGGTTGCCCATCGCTTTGTGGTAGCCCTCTTCGTGGGAGTTCAACCAGCGACGTTTCGCAGCGTGATGATCGGCTGCGCTTTTATTGCTTGTTTTCATTGAGTTACCTGTTTGCCTGTCTGAACCATTATCGTGATAGTCCTGCCTGGCAGAGCGCAATACAAACGATTGCTTCTGCGCAAACACATGCCGCCTTCCCAGTCATTCTGCGTATGGATAAGGCGAAACATGGCGAGGCATCCTACCTGCAATTGATAAGCTACGCAAAATATAACCGTGCCGAAAGTGATGCAGGTCGAAGGAAATCGTGTGGTCAGAGCAGACAAGGTTTACAACGCGCTGAATCGTGGTGATTTTTTAGTCAAAACAATTATTGAAGTGCTGCTTTAATCATCAGAATATCTTAATAATTGCATAGGGGGAGGGCGTCAGGCTGCTGCGCTTCACTGGCGTTTCATTAACAAAACTAAAACGCTATGATGCAATCCGTTTTCTTCAGCATGTCCAGGCGGAACGGTGAAAATCAATATTGTTGGTACCAGCGGGAGCGGAAAAAGTACGCTTGCCCGACGCATCGCGGCGGAACTGGCGCTTCCCTACATTGAGATGGACAGGCTTTACTGGCGGCCCGACTGGCAGGGAACGCCCGATGAGGAATTACTTACAACGCTGGCGAATACCCTTGACGCCACGCCTGGCTGGGTGCTCGACGGTAACTACAACCGCACGCGCCCGGTGAAGTGGCGTGATGTGGATATGGTCGTGTGGGTCGATTGCGGGTTCACCCGCACGCTCCGGCAGGCGGTCACGCGTGCATTCAAACGCGCATGGCACCGGCAGGAGCTGTGGCCCGGCACAGGAAACCGTGAAAGCTTCCGCCGCTCATTTTTCAGCCGGGAGTCAATCATTATCTGGACGATCAAAACCTGGCGCAGTAACCGCGAGCGCTATGAAGCAGATATGCAAAATCCGCAGTATGCCCATATTCAGTTTGTCCGCATTACCTCCCGGCCGCAGGCCGACGCGCTCATTTCAACGCTAAAATCACACCGTTAGCAGGGCTATGCTTTTCTGATTTCCGGCAAACCAAATGTAAATTAATTGTTTCTCAGTGGTGAAATACGCCTTTAATAATGTCGACATGTTAAGTCAAACGAGAACGCAACATGTCATGGCGAATCAGCATTCTGGATAAAAGCCCCATCGCTGAAAATGAAACGGCTGCCGATGCGCTGGCGCGGACGTTAGCGCTGGCGCAACTGGCGGAAAATCTGGGCTATCACCGCTTCTGGATTGCCGAACACCACAACACACCACAGCTCGCCAGCCCCTCGCCGGAACTGCTGATTGCCTGGATCCTCGGGCAAACGAAACGCATCCGTGTGGGCTCTGGCGGCGTCATGCTTCAACACTACAGCCCCTATAAAGTCGCTGAAAACTTTAACGTTCTGGCCGCGCTGGCGCCGGGTCGCGTGGATCTGGGCGTCGGGAAAGCCCCCGGCGGTTTACCGCTCTCAACCCGCGCGCTTCAGCAGGGCCTGAATCAGCAGGAAAAGGGCAGCTTTGCCGAACAGCTGACGCAGCTCGATCGCTGGGTCCGTCCTGAAAACCAGTCGGCGGAAGAGGCCGTTCGTGCCACGCCGTTGCCGCCGGTCCCTGCACAAGGTTTCCTGCTGGGGGCCAGCCCCGAAAGCGCGCTGCTCGCCGCATCGCTCGACTGGCACTTCGTCTTTGCCGCACACCTGAACGGCGATCCGGAGCTGCTGCGCGAGGTGGTATCGATCTGGCGGAAGAACAGCGCGCGGGAGGTGATTGTGGCGGTGCAGGCGGTTGTCGCGCCGACCCAGGCCGAAGCGGACGCGCTGGCGCAGAAGGTCGAAGTGTGGGGCGTTGAGCTGGCAAACGGCCAGCGCGTAACCGTCGCCAGCGAGGAGCAGGCCTACGCCTTTGCCCGTCAGGCGGGGAGCGAGCCGGTGCGCATTGCCCGTCGGGCCCAGTCGCTGCTGGCGGGCACAGCTGAGTCGGTGCTGGAACAGCTTAACGCGCTGCACGAACAGTGGGGCATTGACGAATTTATCATCGACACGCCGGTTGCGGAGGGGGCAACGCGCGTCGCGTCTCTGCGTCTGCTGGCCGAGGCGCGTCTTAACAGGGAGGTCACCGTATGAGCTTCGGCGAACAACTGATTGCCTGGCGTCGTGAGCTGCACCGGAACCCGGAGCTGTCCGGCCAGGAAGTGGAGACCACCGCGCGCCTGCGCCAGTGGCTGACGAATGCCGGTATTCCCCCACAGCCTTACGATCTGCCGACCGGGCTGGTGGCGGAAATCGGAACCGGTAGCAAGCTGATTGCGCTGCGGGCAGACATTGATGCCCTGCCAATTGAGGAGCGCAGCGGCGTGCCGTTTAGCTCGCAGCATGCAGGGGTGATGCACGCCTGCGGACACGATATCCACACCAGCGTGATCCTCGGCGCCGCGTTAAAGCTCAAAGAGCGGGAAGCCTCGCTTAACGGCCGGGTGCGTATCCTGTTTCAACCTGCCGAAGAGAACTTTGGCGGTGCGAAGAGTATGGTGCGTGCCGGTGCCCTGCGTGACGTCAGCGCCATTTTCGGCATGCACAACGAGCCCGGCCTGCCGGTCGGTGAGTTCGCCACCCGCGGCGGGCCGTTTTACGCCAACGTCGACCGCTTCGTGATCCGCATTACCGGTAAGGGCGCGCACGCCGCACGTCCTCACGAAGGCAACGACGCCATTGTGCTGGCGAGCCAGCTGGTGACGGCGCTGCAAAGCGTCGCCAGCCGCAACGTCAACACGCTGGATTCGGTGGTGCTGAGCGTCACCCGCATCGCAGGCGGCAACACCTGGAACGTGCTGCCGGAAAGCGTCGAGCTGGAAGGCACGCTGCGTACCCATCGCACGGAAGTGCAGCAGAACGTGAAGGCCCGCGTGGGTGAAATTGCCGCCGGGTTTGCCAGCGCCTTCAGCGCGCAGATCGACATCACCTGGTATGCCGGGCCCACTGCGCTGGTGAACGACGAGCGCTGGGCCGACTTCGCCACCTCCGTTGCCAGAGAGGCCGGTTATGAAACCCGGCACGCGGAACTGCATATGGGCGGGGAAGATTTTGCGGTCTACCTGCAGTCTGTTCCCGGCGCGTTTGTCAGCATCGGCAGCAACAGCCCGTATGGTTTACACCACCCGGCGTTTAATCCTGACGAAGCCCTGATCGAGCCCGCAGCCCGCTATTTTGCACAGCTGGCGGAAAAAGCCCTGCAACACGTTTAATTTTGGAGAGGTAAATATGTCTGCACATCGTCAACTGCGGCTTGGGACTATTTTGCATGGTGCATCGGGCAATATGTCCGCCTGGCGTCATCCGGCGGCGATCGCGGATGCCAGCATTAATTTTGAATTTGTAAAAGAGACGGCGTTAAAAGCGGAGGAGGGCAAACTCGATTTTTTATTCGTTGCCGACGGTCTTTATATAAATGAGAAATCCATTCCGCATTTTTTAAACCGCTTTGAGCCGTTAACGGTATTATCCGCGCTGGCAAGCATCACCACGCGTCTGGGGCTGGTGGGAACGTTATCCACCTCCTACAGCGAACCCTTTACCACGGCGCGCCAGTTCGCCAGCCTCGATCATCTGAGCAACGGACGTGCGGGCTGGAACGTGGTGACTTCGCCGCTGGAAGGGTCGGCAAAGAACTTCTCTCGCGAAAAACACCCCGAGCATGCGCTGCGCTATCGTATTGCGGATGAGTATCTCGACGTGGTGAAAGGGCTGTGGGACTCCTGGGAAGGCGACGCGTTTATCCGCAACAAAGAGAGCGGTCAGTTTTTTGACCCGGCCAGGCTGCATACGCTCGATCACCACGGTGACTTCTTCCAGGTCGCCGGTCCGCTGAATATTGGTCGCACCCCGCAAGGGCGTCCGATTGTTTTTCAGGCGGGCGCGTCGGACGACGGGAAAAAGCTGGCGGCAAAACATGCCGACGCCATTTTCACTCATCACGAAACGCTCGACGAGGCAAAAGCGTTTTACCGCGACGTGAAGCAGCAGCTGGAAACAAACGGCCGCCGCGCGTCAGATTTACATATCTTCCAGGGCATCAGCGTGATTGTCGGTAAAGACGCCGATGACGTGGAAAACCAGTATCAAACCACGGCGGCGCTGGTGTCGGTTACCGATGCCCTCAATTACCTCGGGCGTTATTTTGAACATCACGATTTCAGCCAGTATCCGCTCGACGAGCCGTTCCCGGATATCGGTGACTTAGGCAAAAACAGCTTCCGCAGCACCACCGATGAAATTAAGCGAAATGCCCGCGAGCGCAACTTAACCCTGCGCCAGGTGGCGCTTGAGGCCGCATCGCCGCGCCCGCGCTTTTCCGGCACGCCGGAGGAGGTCGCCGACGGTCTGCAGGCCTGGTTTGAAGGCTATGCCGCAGACGGCTTCATCATCCAGGGCGGTACGCCGGATACCTTTCCGCGCTTTGTTGACCAGGTGGTGCCCGTTTTACAGGCCCGCGGCCTGTTCCGCACCGACTACCCGGGAACCACGCTGCGCGAAAGCCTTGGCTTAGACCAACCGAAAAACCAGTTCACACAACAATAAAAGAGAACTCCGCTATGCAAAAAACATCGCTTATTCTGGCGCTCGCGCTGGCATTTACCCCTGCCGTCTGGGCAGAGAATGTGAACATTAACGGCACCGGCGTGAGCATCGAGGCCAATAAAACGCCGATCAATACCGCCAAAAACAGCGATGCAGTAGCACAGCTGCCGAAAGATTATCGCTTTGCCGTGCCGGGGAAATTTACCGTGGCGGTGGCGGGCCTCAATCAACCGCCGCTGACGGTATTTTCCGACGACAACAAAACGCTGCTCGGGAGTGAAGTTGACGTCGCCCGTCTGGTGGCCGACAGCCTCGGGCTTGAGTTGAACGTGGTGCCAACGTCGTGGGAAGACTGGCCGCTGGGCGTGGCGTCCGGGAAATATGATGCCGCCATCAGCAACATTACCGTTACCAAAGCGCGCAAAGAGAAGTTTGATTTCGCCACCTACCGTAAGGACTCCCTCGGTTTCTACGTGAAATCGACCAGCCCGATCGAATCGCTTCAGAAGGCTGAGGACATCGCCGGGCTGCGGATTATCGTTGGTTCCGGGACCAATCAGGAGGCCATCCTGCTGGCATGGAATGCTGAAAACCTGAAGAAGGGGCTGAAACCGTTTACCCCGATCTATACCAAAGACGATGCGGCGCAAACGCTGGCGCTCCAGTCCGGGCGCGCGGATGCCTACTTTGGCCCGAACGTGATTGGCGCATGGAAGGCGGCGCTGAACGGGAAAACCAAACTGGTGGGTAGCGTCGACGGCGGCTGGCCGAAGGCGGCGCACATTGCGGTGACGCTGAAGAAAGGCAGCGGGCTGGTTGAGCCGGTGCAAACCGCGCTGAACGGCGTCATCAAAAACGGCGATTACGACAAAGTGCTGAACCGCTGGGGGGAAGGCGTTGAGCGTATTCCGCAGTCAGAAGTGAATCCTGATGGCCTGGGTGATTAAGGAGGCGCTATGCGTGAACAATTTCGTGACGTTTCACCGGAAGATGCCGAACTTCAGCCCATTATCGAGGGGCTGTTCGGTGAATATGCCGCCCGCTACGGTGACTACTTCTCTAAAGACGCGGAAGTGGAACTCACCGAGTGGTATTTAGCGCCGCAGGGGCTGTTTATCGTTCTGGAGCGTGACGGAAAAATCATCGCCACCGGTGCGTACAAACCCTTCGACGAACGCACCGCGGAAATCAAGCGCATCTGGACGGACAAAACCCTGCGTCAGCAGGGGCTTGCCGGACGCGTAGTGCAGGAGCTGGAGCGCAGGGCGGTGCTGGCAGGTTACAGCCAGATCTACCTGACAACCGGTTTTCGCCAGCCGGAAGCGGTCAGGCTCTATCTCAGCCAGGGCTACCAGCCACAGTTTGATCTGAACCGGGATCCGGAAGAGTACAGCCAGCCGCCGTTTGATGGTCGGCTGCGCTTCACTAAAACGCTGGTACGCGAAGCGTTCAGTAAAACCGCATGAGGAACGACGATGAGCAACGTTGAAACCATTAAGGTGGTCCCGGCGCGTTATCCGCTGCGGACCGTCGGCGCCGCGGTGGCGCTGTTTGTGCTGGCGGTCGTGATCCAGTCCGTCGCTTTCAACCCGCGCTGGGAGTGGGCGGTGTTTGCCCGCTGGTTCTTCGACCCGGTGATTCTCGAAGGCGTCGGGCAGACCCTGCTGCTGACGCTGATCGGTACCGCGCTGAGCGTGGTATTTGGCGGCATGCTGGCCCTGGCGAGACTCTCTTCATCCTGGTTATTGAGCAGCCTGGCGTGGGCATACATCTGGCTGTTTCGGTCGCTGCCGCTGATCGTCGTTTTGATCATCCTGTACAACTTTTCCTATCTCTACGACACGCTCTCGCTCGGCGTGCCGTTCACCGGCATCACCTGGGGCAGCTTTGAAACCATCAACGTGCTGGGGCAGTTCTCTACCGCCGTGGTGGGGCTAACGCTGGTGCAGAGCGCCTATACCGCCGAGATCATTCGCGGTGGATTCCTCGGCGTCGATCACGGACAATATGAGGCCGCCGCCGCGCTCGGCCTGCCGGCCTGGCGCCGCACGGTGCACATCATTTTGCCTCAGGCGTTGCGCACCATTCTGCCGTCGGGGTTCAATGAAATTATCAGCCTCGCCAAGGGCACGGCGATGGTGTACGTCCTGGCAATGCCGGAGCTGTTCTATACCATCCAGATGATCTACAACCGCACGCAGGAGGTGATCCCGCTGCTGATGGTCGGTGCCGCCTGGTACCTGGTGATTACCACCGTCTTGTCCGCTATTCAGTACGGTGTTGAACGCGCACTCGCCCGCAGCGAACGCCGCTCTGCGGTTAATCAGAACCGTGTCGCCCGTCGCACCCGTTCCGTCACCACCACGCCAGCACAGGAGCCTATCCATGCAAGCCTCTCCTGAAGGACATATCTCGATTACCGGCGTCAGCAAGTATTTTGGTCGCCATAAGGCGCTCGACAACGTTTCGCTTGAGATCCCGCCGGGTTCCGTGACGGTGATCCTCGGGCCCTCAGGCTCGGGCAAATCGACGCTGCTGCGCACCATTAACCACCTGGAGCGCGTCGACGAAGGCTTTATTCAGATCGACGGGGACTACATTGGCTACCGTCGTCAGGGCGACAAGCTCTATGAGCTGAAGGAGAAAGAGATCCTCAAGCAGCGCGTCAACGTGGGCTATGTGTTTCAGAACTTCAATCTCTTTCCTCACCTCACGGTGCTGGAAAACCTGATTGAGGCGCCCATCGCGCATAAGAAGCTCAGCAAAAAAGAGGCGGTGGAAAGGGCATACAGCCTGCTGGATGTGGTCGGGCTGCGGGATAAGGCCGATGCCTGGTCTCGCCATCTCTCCGGCGGGCAGCAGCAGCGCATTGCGATTGCCCGCGCGCTGGCGCTACGCCCCCGCGTGATGCTATTTGATGAGCCGACTTCCGCGCTGGATCCGGAGCTGGTGGGAGAGGTGCTGGACGTGATCAAAAAACTGGCCCGGTCCGGCACTACGCTGGTGGTGGTCACCCACGAGATCGGCTTTGCCCGCGAGGTGGCGGATCAGGTGGTGTTTATGGTCGACGGGAAAATCGTGGAGCAGGGCAGCAGCGACGCGGTATTGAACCGTCCGTCGCATGCGCGAACGCGCCAGTTCCTGTCAAAAGTGCTGTAAGGAGCGCAGATGAAATACGGACTTCTGGCGGGGCTGGTCTTCACAACGGCAAGCCACGCCAGCATCGATCTGAAAGCCAACGAGCAGCCGCTGCCGGTGACGGTGGATCGGCAGGCCGTGGCGAAGATCCCCGCCGGTTATAAATTCGTTGAGCCGGGTACGCTGACGGTCGCCGTCTCGATGCTGAACTCCCCGCCGCTGGCGCTGCTGGCCAGCGATAACCGCACGCGGATTGGCAGCGACCCGGATATCGCCCGCCTGCTGGCGGGCAGCCTGGGGCTGAAGCTAAAGCTGGTGCCAACGGCGTGGGAAGACTGGCCGCTGGGCATCGCTTCCGGGCGCTACGACGTGGCGCTGGTGAACATTGCGGTGACCGAACAGCGTAAAGAGAAGTTTGATTTTGCGACCTACCGCGTCGATTCGCTGGCGTTTTCGGTGAAGTCCACCAGCGAGATTCAATCAATCAAAAGCGCGGAAGATCTGGCCGGAAAAAAGGTGATTGTCGGCTCGGGCACCAATCAGGAGCGCATCCTGCTGGGCTGGAACGAAGAGAATAAAAAGGCGGGGCGAGCGCCTGCGCTGCCGGTCTATCTCCACGACGATGCCTCGGGCAATCTCTATATCCAGTCCGGCAGGGCGGACGTGTTCTTTGGCCCTCAGTCGGTTTCAGCTTACAAAGCGGCGCTCACCGGCAAAACCCGCGTGGTCGGTTTAGGTCCGAAAAAAGCTTATGTCGCCACCACGACCAAAAAAGGCAATGGGCTGGTGTACGCGCTGCAGGCCGCGCTGAACGGGGCGATTGAGCGCAGAGAGTACCAGAAAGTGCTGGCGCGCTGGGGCGAACAGGGCGAAGCGGTGGCGCAATCGGAGGTCAACCCGCCTGGGATAACCTACTAATGGTGCTCTACACTTAGGATTTTCACTCCTGAGGGGGCAACATGATGAAACTCTATGGCGTACCCGGCTGGGGCTCGGCAATCAGTGAAGTGATGCTGACCCTGGCTGATATTCCTTATCAATTTGTGAACGTTGACGGGTTTGACCAGCCCGGCCCGCAGCGTGAACTGCTGCAAAAACTCAACCCGCTGTGCCAGGTGCCGACGCTGGAGCTGGAAAATGGCGCCATCATGACCGAAACGGCGGCGATTGCTCTGATGGTGCTCGACCGTTGTCCCGATCTCGCCCCGCCCGTGGGGCAGGCTGAGCGTCAACAGTTTCAGCGTCTGCTTATCTGGTTCGTGGCGAACGTCTATCCCACCTTTACCTATGCCGATTATCCCGAACGCTGGGTGCCTGATGCGCCGGAACAGCTGCAGAAAAACTGCATTGAGTACCGGAAATCCCTCTATCTGTGGTTTGAAAATCAGCTTAAGGCCGCGCCGTTTGCGCTGGGTGAACGGCTGACGCTGCTGGATGTGTATATTGCGGTGGCGCGCACCTGGGGGCCTCGCCATGAGTGGTTTGCGACAAATACGCCGAAGCTTACGGCGATTGCGGATACCGTGTGTCAACTGCCGGAACTGCACGAGGTGTTAAAGGCAAACAAAATTATCTGATAACGTGGAATGCTCACACATAACAGGAAGCCTGCATATGCCACACGTAGATATCAAATGTTTTCCCCGCGATCTTAACGACGAGCAAAAAACCGCGCTGGCGGCAGATATCGCCGAGGTGATAATTCGCCATTTCAACAGCAAAGACGGTTCAGTATCGGTGGCATTGAACCAGGTAAACCCGGAAGACTGGAAGGCACAGGTCTGGGATACCGAAATCGGACCGAAGCTGGACGAGTTGATTAAAAAGCCCGGGTATTCAATGTAATCATTCGCCGGGTGAGGTCATCGTCTTACCCGGTTTCTCCTGCCGCTTACGCCTTCTTTTCGCAAAAAACGATAAAAATAAGTTTTATCTGATCCGTTATACTTAACGTTCACGACCGACATTTCATCAATCCTTAGGAAAGATCGACAACAGAATCAATTAAGGACAGTCACATTAAAGGATAATTTTCGCATGACAAAATTACCCCGGTTTTCACCTGCTTTTTTCCACCCGCGATACTGGCTAAGCTGGACAGGCATCGCCGCCCTGTGGCTTATCATGCTGCTGCCTTACCCGCTGTTGTTCAAACTCGGACACGCTCTGGGCCGGTTAGCCATGCGCCTTTTACCGCGCCGTGTCGAGATTGCCCGCCGCAACCTGGAGCTTTGCTTTCCGCAGATGGAAGCAGAAGCGCGTGAATCTTTGCTGCAGCGAAATTTTGAATCCGTGGGAATGGGGGTAATCGAAACCGGCATGGCGTGGTTCTGGCCTGAATGGCGGGTGCGTAAATGCTTTACCGTGCGCGGTTACGAACATATGGAGCAGGCCAGGGCGCAGGGGAAGGGCGTGGTGCTGGTTGGCATGCATTTTCTGACGCTTGAGCTGGGCGCGCGGATATTTGGCATGCTTAACCCCGGTATTGGGGTTTATCGTCCCAACAATAATGCGCTCCTGGACTGGCTACAAACGCGCGGTCGTCTGCGTTCTAATAAAACCATGCTGGATCGTCATGATTTAAAAGGCATGATCCGTGCCCTGAAGCAGAATGAAATTCTCTGGTACGCGCCGGATCATGACTATGGCAAAGCCAACAGCGTGTTTGCGCCATTCTTCGCCGTCCCGGATGCCGCCACAACGGCGGGCAGCTATATGCTGGTCAAAAGCGCTAAGCCTGCCGTTATTCCGTTTGTGCCGCGCCGCAGAGAGGACGGTAAAGGGTACGAGCTGATTATTCTTGAAGATATCAGCGCGTCATTGCAGGGTGCGGATAAAGAGTCTGTCGCAACCCAGATGAACCGGGCGATCGAGCGCGCGGTGCTGATGGCGCCGGAGCAGTATATGTGGCTGCACCGTCGCTTCAAGACGCGTCCTGAGGGCGTGCCGGACAGATATGCCCCTAAAAAAATCTCCGCGCCCCCTCGGGCTGGCTTAACCGACGATGAATTCTCGCAGCAGTCGGGCATGCAGCACTAAAACGCCACGCAAAAGGCTGCTGGAGCTAGTTTCCGGCAGCGCTTTTGGCCTTTAGCAGTATTTCCATCAGCCCGGGAAAACGGGCATCCAGATCCTCCCGACGCAGTGAAATCATATTTTCTCGTCCCTGCGGACGCTGCCAGATGACCCCACTGTCGCGCAACACGCGCCAGTGGTGGGTCATCGTGGACTTCACCACATCTTCCGGGCGCAGTGCGTTACAGCTGAGTTCGCTGCCATCGGCGAGCCGGCGAATAATCGATAGCCGGAGCGGGTTGCCGAGGGCAAACAGCACATTTTCCAGCAGTATTTGTTCAGTTTCAGGGTGGTTAGGGATCATCGTTTTCCTGCGTATGGCGTCAGATTGAGCTATATCAACAATAGGTCAATCCTTAAAAAATAGTTCGATAATACTCGTACAATAGGACTATTATAGCAAACGAACCAATGCACGACCATCCCGGTCGTCACAAACACGTCATAGTGACTAAGGAAATATCATGCCCCGACCCATTCCTCTCGAACGTTATCGCAACATCGGTATCTCCGCGCATATCGATGCCGGTAAAACCACCACCACTGAGCGCATCCTGTTTTATACCGGGATGAGCCACAAGCTGGGTGAAGTACACGATGGCGCGGCAACCACCGACTGGATGGCGCAGGAGCAAGAGCGCGGGATCACCATTACGTCCGCGGCGGTCAGCTGCTTCTGGCCAGGCATGGACAGAGGCTTTGAGCCGCACCGGATTAACATCATCGACACCCCGGGGCACGTGGACTTCACCATTGAGGTGGAGCGTTCCATGCGCGTGCTCGACGGCGCGGTGATGGTGTATGACTCCGTGGGTGGCGTGCAGCCGCAGTCGGAAACCGTCTGGCGTCAGGCCAATAAATATCACGTACCGCGTCTGGCCTTCGTCAACAAAATGGACCGTCCGGGTGCCGATTTCTTCCGCGTCGTGCGGATGATGCAGGAGCGCCTGAAGGCCAATCCGGTGCCGATTGTCATCCCGGTGGGTGCCGAAGATCATTTCACCGGCGTGGTGGATCTCATCAAGATGCGAACCATTCTGTGGGACGATGCGACGCAGGGTATGGTGTTTACCTATGCCCCCGTGCCGGACGATTTAGTCAGTACCGCCCAGGAGTGGCGGGAAAAAATGGTCTCCGCGGCAGCGGAAGCCAGCGAAGAACTGATGGACAAATACCTGGAAACGGGCGATCTGACGGAAGCGGAAATCATCAAAGGGCTGCGCATTCGCACCATCTCGGGCGAAATCCAGCCGATGCTCTGCGGCAGCGCCTTTAAAAATAAAGGCGTGCAGCGCATGCTGGATGCGGTGATTGAGCTGATGCCGTCCCCGCTGGACGTGCCGGCCATTGACGGCGTGGATGAAAAAGGGCAGCACGCGGAGCGTCATCCGAGTGATGATGAGCCGTTCTCGGCGCTGGCGTTCAAGCTGATGAGCGACCCGTACGTCGGGCAGTTGACCTTTATCCGGGTCTACTCTGGCGTGCTGCGCAAAGGCGACGCGGTCTATAACCCGGTGAAAGAGAAGAAAGAGCGCATCGGGCGCATCGTGCTGATGCATGCCAACGATCGCCATGAGGTGGATGAACTGCGCGCGGGCGATATCGCGGCCTGCGTGGGGCTGAAGGACGTGACCACCGGTGACACGCTCACCGATCCGAACGCCGTCATTACGCTTGAGCGCATGGAGTTCCCGGATCCGGTGATCTCGCTGGCGATTGAGCCGAAAACCAAGGGAGATCAGGAGAAAATGGGCATTGCGCTGCAGCGTCTGGCGGCGGAAGACCCGTCTTTCCGCCTGCATACTGACGAGGAGTCCGGTCAGACGATTATCTCCGGGATGGGTGAGCTACACCTCGAGATTATCGTCGACCGCATGAAGCGTGAGTTTGGCGTCGAGGCGAACATTGGTCGTCCGCAGGTAACCTACCGGGAAACCCTGCGCAAGGCGGTGAAGGATATTGAAGGGAAATTTGTCCGACAGTCCGGCGGGAAAGGGCAGTACGGTCATGTGGTCCTGAGCCTGGAGCCGCTGGAGCCCGGAAGTGGCTTTGTATTTGAAGATGCCACCAAGGGCGGAGTGGTGCCGCGTGAGTATATCCCGTCCGTGGAGAAAGGGCTGCGGGAAGCGATGAACAGCGGCGTGCTGGCGGGCTATCCGGTCGTAGATGTTAAGGCGACGCTGACGTTTGGCTCGTATCACGACGTCGACTCCTCGGAGATGGCGTTCCGCATGGCGGCGATCCTCGGCTTCAAGGAGGGTGCTCGCAGGGCGGATCCGGTGATCCTTGAGCCGATCATGCACGTGGAAGTGGAAACCCCGGAAGAGTACGCCGGGAACATCATGGGCGATCTCTCTTCCCGCCGCGGCATGGTGCAGGGAATGGCGGAGCAGTACGGAAGCCAGATTATCCGCGCCGATGTGCCGCTGGCCGAGATGTTTGGTTACGCCACCACGCTGCGCTCGATGTCCCAGGGACGCGCGACGTACACGATGGAGTTCCATCATTTTGCGGAAGCCCCGCGGAATGTTGCGGATGAGATTATTGCGCGGCGTGCGAAGTAGTTAATTAATTGCACATGGTAGTCGGTGGGCTACCATGTGCTTTTTTTACGACACGGAGATTATCCATGTTACTTAATTAGCGTTGCCGAGCGGACTTTCCATTTCCCTTGTTCTTCAATAAGACAATCTGCAACAACGTGATCTTGCTTCTTACCAAACGCGATATAAACGTTTGTGCAAACGGCGTCAAAATCAGAGTGCAGGATGGTTATCTGATTCCAGTCCTCATCCCAATCCTGTGATTTGATGAACATATCCGCATCGGGCATGTCTTTTTCGTTACTGTCACCTGAATACAACTCTTTTATTGCTGCAATTGTCCCCGAGGCAACGTAATCATCCATAATATCTGGGTTAAGTACGGGCGGTTTGTGCTGATCTAACTGCGCGATATACCATTGATTGAATTTAAGCGCCGCGTGGCCCGGTGCATAAACATTTTCTGCGGCCGCGAGCGGAGAAAGGGCAAAAAGAAAAAAGCAGAGTGTTTTCATTAGTCATGCCTGAACAGTTCGTAATGTGGTTGTATGTTGCGGTAAGCCTGCCCTGGGTACATGGTGCGTTGAACAAAATCGCTGATCCACTGCTGACCATCGTATATGCAAACGTGCCCGCTATCATGACCAACAATATTTTGAATAACTGCGACGTCGCCTGCATGGGGTTGATCGTATACAAGGCGGAATCCAGCGTTAACCAATGTCCGCCCCATGTCTTTTGCCAGACGCGTATTGGGGATTTTTAATCTTCCACCCGTTCTGATCGCTTCGGTGACGTAGTGAGCACAATACCCCGTGCTCTTCGGTTGGGCGTGTGATTTGGCATACGCGATTGCGCCATCTTTATTCCATGTCATTGATATTTCCTTAACGCGAGAGTGCTAATGCAGCAACTCTGGAAATATCCTCCGTTTTACAACGCAATAGTAAACATAAAATGCCATAGAAATTTACTATAATTCAGTAGGATATAATTTAGGAAATCAATCCAGCGCCTTCACCATTTTCCCGCTCGCCACAAATGTCCCAGCCCCTAGATGATGCAGCGTATTCAACTTATCCCCGTCAAACTGCCAGCGCCCGGCGACAAACGCGCGCTCATCGGCTGCCGCTGAAACCACTTCTCCAAACAGCGTGTCGTATTTCTCTGCCGCAGAGGTGACGGGAAGTAATCGGCACTCCATCCACGCCAGACATTTTTCTTCAATCACCGGCAGCCCGAGCTCAGGGCCGTTCACGACCGGGATCCCGTAGCAGGTGAATTTGTCCTCGTCGCGCCCGCTGACGCTGCCGACAGCGTATGTCCAGTTAGCTGCCGCCACGCCGGGGATGACGATGCCAAACTTCCCGCTGTGCTCAATCAGCTCACGTGACCAGGTACTTTTGTCCACCACAATCGCGATGCGCGGCGGTTCAAACTCAACGGGCATTGACCATGCGGCGGCCATCACGTTGCGTCTGTCCAGGGTTTCATCGCGGCTGGTGATCAGCACGGTAGGGCCGTGGTTCAGCAGACGGCTGGCATGACGTAATTCAACAGGGCGAAAGTGGCTCATAGGATCTCCTCATCTGTAACGATGAGTATGACGAAAAAGCACGTAAATCAAAGTGAGTGCGTAAAATTAGTTTATAAACAGAACATCACAATCAAAGGAAAATGATGTATGTCCCCCTTTCTGACTGACTATTTTGCCCGCATTGGGTGGGCGCAACCGACACGGGTTGATATCGAAACCCTGCACGCGCTGCATTTACACCACAACTGTGCGATCCCGTTCGAAAATATTGATGTCGTCCTGCCGCGCGAAATCCATCTTGACGATCAATGTCTGGTCGACAAGCTGGTGACGGCGCGACGCGGAGGATATTGCTTTGAGCAAAACGGCCTTTTCGAGCGCGTGTTGCGTGAAGTCGGGTTTAACGTGCGCAGCGTGCTGGGGCGGGTCGTACTGGCAAATCCGTCGCAGATGCCGCCGCGCACGCACCGCCTGCTGCTGGTTGAGCTGAACGGCGAGCGCTGGATTGCCGACGTGGGGTTTGGTGGACAGACGCTGACGGCGCCGATTCGCCTGCTCGCCAACGAGGAACAGGAAACCCCTCACGGCATGTACCGTCTTCTGAGCGAGGGTAACGACTGGGTATTACAGTTCCGTCACCACGAGCACTGGCAGTCGATGTACCACTTTGACCTGACGACGCAGTATTTCAGCGATTACGTGATGGGGAACTTCTGGTCGGCGCACTGGCCGCAGTCCCATTTTCGTCATCATCTGCTGATGTGTCGCCACCTGCCGGACGGCGGCAAGCTGACGCTGACTAACTTCAACTTTACCCACTGGCAGAACGGTCACGTGGAGGAGCAGATCCATTTGCCGGATGCGGAGGCGCTGTATAAGCTGATGCAGGAGCGGTTTGGCCTTGGCGTTGCTGATCCGAAGCACGGCTTTACACTGGCCGAGCTGACGGCAGTGATGGCGGGGTTTGATACGCATCCGCAGGCAGGGAAATAGCCCGGTGGCGGCTACGCCTTACCGGGCCTACGGGAGTGTGAACGTAGGTCGGGTAAGGCGAAGCCGCCACCCGACAAAATCAACGGCGCGATCTCACCACCTGATACCGACGGGTAAAATACTCAAACGGCGCACTCCACACGTGCACCAGACGGGTGAACGGGAAGATGAGGAAGATCGTCATCCCCAGCACCAGATGCACGCGGAAGATCGGCGCGACGCCGCTCAACATCTCCGACGAGCCCCCCTTAAACGTCACTATCCCCTGCGCCCAGCCGACCAGCTTCATCATCTCGCTTCCGTCAGGATATTGCGCGGAGAAAGGAATGGTCGACAGCCCCAGTATGCACTGAAGCAGCAGGATACTCATGATGATAATATCCGGCGTGGTGGACGTGGCGCGTACCCGCTGGTTGAAGAGGCGGCGGATCAGCAGCATTGACCCACCAATCAGCGTCAGTACGCCGCAAATGCCTCCCGCAATCATGGCCAGCTGCTGTTTAACCGCGACGGGTAAAAACCAGGCGTACATCCAGTGCGGGGTTAACATGCCGAACAGGTGCCCGAAGAAGATCCCCAGAATCCCGATATGAAACAGGTTAGAGGCCCAGTTCATCCCGCGCTTGCTGAGCATCTGGCTCGATGAGGCCCGCCAGGTGTATTGCCCGTAGTCGTAGCGCAGCCAGCTGCCGAGGAAAAAAACGGTAGCACAGATATACGGGTAAATATCATAGAAAAACACGTTCAGGTAGTGCGTCATTTTGGGCCTCCGGCGCTGACGTCCACGTACTGCGGCGCGACGTCCTGGCTAAAGCGTCGTTGATATTGCTGCATCGGCGAACTGTCGCACGATGAGGCGTTGTCTTCGATAAACTTCACCTGTTCCTCTTCCCACACGGCGTCCAGCGCCTGACGGGTATCATCCCGTTTTTCACCGGACACCTGCTTCGCCACGCTGTCGCTGGAAAGCCGCGTACCGGCCATCGTCAGCAGGGCGTCAAACAGCTGGTAATGCGCCACGCCGCGCTGCTTGAGGCGACCACCAATCAGCGCCAGGATCGGCGCGACATTTTGCAATCCTTCACGCGCCTCGTCGTCGGTGACGAGGCTGAGGTATTCCAGGTAGAGCGGCAGATAGTCGGGCAGCTCGCGGCAGTCCAGCTCCAGCCCGGCTTTCTCATACTGGCTCATCAGATCGACCATCGCCTGACCACGATCGCGGGACTCGGCGTGAACGTGTTCGAACAGCAGCAGGGACGTTGCGCGCCCGCGTTCAAACACCTCGCACCATTCGGCCTGCTTATCCAGCAGCGGGGCGCTCAGGTGCTGCCGGGCAAACGGCAGCAGCATGGGCGCGTCCTGCTCAACCAGGGAAAGCGCCTCATCGCGGTTTTCCCACAGCAGCTCATCGGGATACTCAATCAGCAGCGCGATGATTTTAAGGATCTGCATTATTCTCCCTCCCCGTGTTCGCGCACCTCGGTGATGTTAATCGCGTCGATGCGGCTGCTGTTGAAGAGGTTGAATTTGGTGTCGGAGCCGTGGCAGCCGTCGCCGAAGGTGAAGCCGCAGCCGTTTTTCTCCGGGAAGGCGTCGCGCGCCATTTCGCGGTGGCTGGTCGGGATCACGAAGCGATCTTCGTAGTTAGCGATGGCGAGATAGCGGTACATCTCCTCAACCTGCGCTTCGGTCAGGCCCACTTCCTCAATGGCGCGGGTATCGGTCACGCCTTCCACGGTCTGGGAGCGTTTATAGTGACGCATCGCCATCATGCGCTTCAGGGCGCGCAGCACCGGGCCGGTATCGCCCGCGCTGAGCATGTTTGCCAGGTACTGCACTGGAATGCGCAGGCTTTCCACGGCTGGCAGGACGCCGTCACTCTGCGGCAGGCCGCCCGCATCCGCGTAGGACTGAATCGGCGACAGTGGCGGCACGTACCAGACCATCGGCAGGGTGCGGTATTCAGGATGCAGCGGCAGGGCCAGCTTCCAGTCCATCGCCATCTTGTAGACCGGCGAACGCTGGGCGGCATCAATCACGTTCTGTGGAATGCCCTGTTTCAGCGCTTCCTCAATCACCGCCGGATCGTTAGGGTTGAGGAACACGTCGCACTGGCGCTCGTACAGATCGGTTTCATGCTCGGTGCTGGCGGCCTCTTCAATACGGTCCGCGTCGTACAGCAGCACGCCGAGATAACGGATTCGCCCGACGCAGGTCTCCGAACAAACGGTCGGCTGGCCGGACTCAATGCGCGGGTAGCAGAAGATGCATTTTTCTGACTTGCCGCTTTTCCAGTTGAAGTAAATTTTCTTGTACGGGCAGCCGCTGATGCACAGGCGCCAGCCGCGGCATTTATCCTGATCGATCAGCACAATGCCGTCCTCTTCGCGCTTGTAAATCGCGCCGCTCGGGCAGGTGGCCACGCAGCTCGGGTTCAGGCAGTGCTCGCACAGGCGCGGCAGATACATCATGAAGGTGTTTTCAAACTGGCCGTACATCTCCTTCTGGATCTTCTGGAAGTTGCGGTCGCGGGCGCGCTTTTCGAACTCGCCGCCCAGCAGTTCCTCCCAGTTTGGCCCCCAGACGATTTTGTCCATCCGCTTGCCGTCGATCAGCGAGCGGGGGCGGGCGGTAGGGAGGTGATCCCCCTCCGGCGCGCGGTGCAGATCCTGATAGTCAAAGGTGAAGGGTTCGTAATAATCGTCAATCTGCGGCAGGACGGGGTTGGCGAAAATCTTCGACAGCACGCCCATTTTGCCGCCGAGGCGCGGCGTCAGCTTGCCGTGTATGCCGCGGATCCAGCCGCCTTGCCACTCCTCCTGATCTTCCCAGTTTTTCGGATAGCCAATTCCCGGTTTGGTCTCCACATTGTTAAACCACGCATACTCCATCCCTTCGCGCCCGGTCCAGACGTTCTTGCAGGTGACCGAGCAGGTGTGGCAGCCGATGCATTTATCGAGATTCAGAACCATGCCAACCTGTGAGCGTATTTTCATTTTTTCGCCTCCTGTACCTGATCCCGACCTTCGCCGTCCAGCCAGTTAATGTTTTTCATTTTGCGGATCATGATGAACTCGTCGCGGTTCGAGCCGACGGTGCCGTAATAGTTGAAGCTGTAGGACAGTTGCGCATAGCCGCCGATCATGTGCGTCGGTTTTGGGCAGACGCGGGTGACCGAGTTGTGGATCCCGCCGCGCCGTCCAGTCACTTCTGACCCCGGAATGTTCAGGATGCGCTCCTGGGCGTGGTACATCATGGTCATGCCCGGCGGCACGCGCTGGCTGACCACCGCGCGGGCGGTGAGGGCGCCGTTGGCGTTGAAGGCTTCGATCCAGTCGTTGTCCTCTATGCCTAGCTCGCGCGCGTCGGTTTCGCTGATCCAGACGATGGGGCCCCCGCGCGACAGGGTCTGCATCAGCAGGTTTTCGCTGTAGGTGGAGTGGATGCCCCATTTCTGGTGCGGCGTCAGGAAGTTCAGCGCTTTTTCCGGGAAGCCGTTCGGCGGGATCTCGCGCATGTGGGTCACGCTGCGGGTATCAATCGGTGGGCGATAGGCCACCAGGCTCTCCCCGAAGGCGCGCATCCACGGATGATCCTGATACAGCTGCTGGCGGCCCGAAAGGGTGCGCCACGGGATCAGCTCGTGGACGTTGGTATAGCCCGCGTTATAGGAGACGTGCTCGCTCTCAAGGCCGGACCACGTCGGGCTGGAGATGATTTTGCGCGGCTGCGCCTGAATGTCGCGGAAGCGGATTTTCTCGTCTTCCTTGTTCAGCGCCAGATGGGTGTGGTCGCGCCCGGTCAGTTCCCCGAGCGCTTCCCAGGCCTTCACCGCCACCTGTCCGTTGGTTTCCGGGGCGAGGGCGAGGATCACCTCCGAGGCGTCAATGGCGGTTTCAATGCGCGGGCGGCCTTTCGCCGGGCCGTCGAGCTTGACGTAGTTCAGCTTGCCGAGGAAATCGACCTCGTTCTGCGTGTTCCACGAAATGCCTTTCCCGCCGTTGCCGAGCTTGTCCATCAGCGGGCCGAGGGCGGTGAAGCGTTCGTAAGTTTCCGGGTAGTTACGCTCCACCACCGCGATGTTCGGCGCCGTTTTGCCGGGGATCAGGTCACATTCCCCTTTGCGCCAGTCCTGAATATCAAACGGCTGCGACAGCTCCGCCGGGGAGTCATGCTGCAGCGGCTGGAGCACCACGTCGGTTTCTGTGCCCAGATGGCCAACGCACACCTCGGAGAAGACTTTGGCGATGCCTTTGTAGATCTCCCAGTCGCTGCGCGATTCCCACGCCGGGTCAACGGCGGCGGAAAGCGGATGAATAAACGGGTGCATGTCTGAGGTATTCATGTCGTCCTTTTCATACCAGGTGGCGGTCGGCAGGACGATATCGGAGAACAGGCAGGTGCTGGACATGCGGAAATCGAGCGTCACCAGCAGGTCGAGCTTGCCCTCGATGGCGGCGGTTTGCCACTCCACCTCTTCAGGCTTCACATCGTCCGTTGAGCCTAAATCTTCACCCTGAATGCCGCTCTCGGTGCCGAGCAGGTATTTCAGCATGTACTCGTGGCCTTTCCCGGACGAGCCGAGCAGGTTAGAGCGCCAGACGAACAGGTTGCGCGGGTGGTTCTTGCCGTTGTCCGGCTGTTCGCAGGCGAAGCGGATATCGCCCGATTTCAACGCCTGAACGGTGTACTCCTGCGGCGTCATGCCCGCCGCGTCCGCACGCGCCTTGACGTGCAGCGGGTTGAGGTTGAGCTGCGGGGCTGACGGCAGCCAGCCCATGCGCTCGGCGCGAACGTTAAAGTCGATCAGATGTCCGGTGAACTTCGACGCGTCCGCCAGCGGGGAGAGCAGCTCCTGCGCAGTGAGCTTCTCGTAGCGCCACTGGCTGGCGTGGTTGTAGAAGAACGAGGTGCTGTTCATCTGGCGCGGCGGGCGGTTCCAGTCCAGCGCGAAGGCCAGCGGCAGCCAGCCGGTTTGCGGGCGCAGCTTCTCCTGGCCGACATAGTGGGACCAGCCGCCGCCGCTCTGCCCGACGCAGCCGCAGAAGACCAGCATATTGATCATCCCACGGTAGTTCATGTCCATGTGGTACCAGTGGTTTACCCCGGCCCCCAGAATGATCATCGAGCGACCGTGCGTTTTGTGCGCCGTGTCGGCGAACTCGCGGGCAATTTTTTCGATCAGGTACGCGGGCACGCCGGTGATCTGCTCGCCCCAGGCGGGCGTGTAGGCTTTGATCTGGTCATAGCTGTCTGCGGCGTTACTGTCTTCCAGGCCGCGATCGAGACCGTAGTTAGCCAGCACCAGATCGTAAACGCTGACCACGCGTTTCTGGCTGCCGTCGGCGAGCGTCAGGGTTTTGCTCGGCACGCGGCGCGTCAGCACCGGCTCCTGCTTCACACTACGAAAATGCGGGTTTTCGTTGCCGCCAAAGTAGGGGAACGCGACGTCCGCCACGCTGTCGTGGGTAATCAGTAGGGAGAGGGTGAGTTCTGTTTCATGGCCCGCAGCCTGAGGCTCCAGGTTCCATTTGCCTTTTTCCCCCCAGCGGAAGCCGATCGAGCCGTTTGGCACCACCAGGTTACCGGCAATATCGAAGGCGACGGTCTTCCACTCTGGGTTATTGGCCTCCCCCAGTCCGTCGACGAGATCGGAGGCGCGCAGCATCCGGCCCGGCACCACGCGACCGTCAGCCTGCTCGTCCAGCAGCACGAGCATCGGCATGTCGGTGTAGCGGCGGCAGTAGTTGAGGAAGTAATCGCTCGGGTTATCGAGGTGGAACTCTTTGAGGATGACGTGGCCCATCGCCATGGCGAGGGCGCTGTCGGTGCCCTGTTTGGGGGCCAGCCACTGGTCGCTGAGCTTGGCGACCTCCGAGAAGTCCGGCGTAATCGCAACGGTCTTGGTGCCTTTGTAGCGCACCTCGGTAAAGAAGTGGGCGTCCGGAGTACGCGTCTGCGGCACGTTCGAGCCCCAGGCAATGATATAGCTGGAGTTGTACCAGTCGGCGGACTCCGGCACGTCGGTCTGCTCGCCCCAGGTCATCGGCGACGCAGGCGGCAGGTCGCAGTACCAGTCGTAGAAGCTCAGGCAGGTGCCACCCAGCAGGGAGAGATAGCGCGTTCCGGCGGCGTAGGAGACCATCGACATCGCCGGAATAGGCGAAAAACCGGCCACGCGGTCCGGGCCGTAGTTTTTGATAGTCCAGACGTTAGCGGCGGCGATCAGCTGGTTCAGCTCTTTCCAGTTTGAGCGGATAAACCCGCCTTTACCCCGCGCCTTCCTGTAGCTTTGCGCCTTTTGCGGATCGTTCTGGATGGCATCCCAGGCCAGCACCGGATCGGTATGCTGCGCCAGCGCCTCGCGCCAGAGTTCAATCAGCCTGCGGCGCACCAGCGGGTACTTAAGGCGGTTGGCGCTGTAGAGGTACCAGGAGTAGCTTGCGCCTCGCGGGCAGCCGCGCGGCTCGTGATTGGGTAGGTCAGGGCGGGTGCGGGGGTAGTCGGTCTGCTGGGTTTCCCAGGTCACCAGGCCGTTTTTGACATAAATCTTCCAGCTACAGGAGCCGGTACAGTTTACCCCGTGGGTGGATCGCACAATCTTGTCGAACTGCCAGCGCTGGCGGTAGCTGTCCTCCCAGTCGCGGTTGGTGTGATACACCTGCCCGTGCCCATCGGCGAAACTGTCGCCTTTTGTTTTGAAGTAACGGAAGCGGTCCAGCAGTTTGCTCATGACATTTCTCCTGCTTCGATAGCATGGCCGGAGTGCGATGCATCACGCTCTGGCGAAGATGTAGTTTTTATTTTTTTGAGGATTTACGGCCATACACCAGCCAGGTGACGAACACGCAGACGATGTAAAACACGAGGAACACCTTCATGGCCCCAACCGGCGAACCGGTCATTGCCAGCGATGTGCCGAACGCCTTAGGGATAAAGAACCCGCCAACGGCACCGATGGCGGAGATAAAGCCCAGCGCGGCGGCGGTCTCCGTCACCGCTTCATGCTGCGCCTGCTCGTCCGTGCCGCCCTGCTTTTTGACGCGGTCGAGGGTGATTTGGCGAAAGATAATCGCGATCATCTGGAAGGTCGAACCGCTGCCCAGCCCGGCGGTGAGGAACAGGCCCATAAAGACCAGGTAGAAGGCGATAAAGCTGCCGGAGCCAGAGCCGGGGAGCGTCAGGAAGATCAGGGCGCTGAAGATAGCCATAAAGACGAAGTTAATCAGCGTGACGCGCACGCCGCCCAGCCTGTCAGAGATCATCCCGCCCGCTGAACGCGCCAGCGCACCGATAAGTGGGCCGAAGAAGGCGAGGTGCAGAATGTTCACGTCCGGGAACTGGGTTTTCGACAGCATGGCAAAGCCCGCTGAGAAGCCGATAAACGAGCCGAAGGTAGCAAGATAAAGCAGGCTCAGCAGCCAGAGGTGAAAGCGCTTCAGTACCGGCAGCTGGCTGGCGATAGAGGCCTTAGAGCTGGCGATATCGTTCATGCCAAAAAACGCCGCAAGGGTTGCCAGCAGCAGCAGCGGCGCCCAGACCCAGGCCGCATTGGCCAGCCACATCGTTGAGCCGTCCTCCTGCGGTACGCCGTGCACGCCGAGGAAGGTAAACATTGGCAGGAAAATCACCAGCGGAGCAACCAGCTGCATCACGCTGACGCCCAGATTTCCCAGCCCGCCGTTGATGCCCAGCGCGCTGCCCTGTTTTGCCTTGGGGAAGAAGAAGCTGATGTTACCCATGCTGGAGGCAAAGTTGGCCCCGGCAAAACCGCAGAGCAGGGCAATCACGATAAAGACCCAGTAAGGTGTCGCGGTGTCCTGAATGGCTATCCCCAGCCAGACGCAGGGGATAATCAGGATAACGGTGCTCAATACCGTCCAGTAGCGTCCGCCAAATATTGGCACCATAAACGAGTAGGGGACGCGCAATATCGCGCCAGAGAGTGAAGGTAATGCCGTTAGCATAAAAAGCTGATCGGTGGTGAAATTAAATCCGACTTTATTCAGATTGACCGCAACGGCGCTAAATAACATCCACACGCAAAACGCTAATAGCAGGCAAGCTACAGAAATCCATAGGTTTCTTCGTGCGATATGTTTTCCTTTATTCTCCCAAAATTGCGCGTTTTCAGGTTTCCAGTTACTCAACAGATGGGGATTACTTTTATCACTTTGTTGCGACATATCGCCCTCTTGCTTACCATGTTTGAGAGAAAAATGAAGTAAAAACAAAAAGATGATTAAAGAAGTGTTATTGGTTTTTGGGATGCTTTGGGATACATCTGAAAGGATAGATAAAAAAGCGAACCCCCGAGATTAGAATGAAAATAAGGGCTCGCTTAATGTGTTACTAATTGTAACATTTTGCGGAATTTATACTCCGGAAGGAGTATTAAAACAATTCCAGCGTGATAAGTTTGTCGAGATGTTTATTAAATGCCGCATCGTCCATTTCAGGCATATTTAATACGGTGATCCCATCCAGGCCACAAACCAGCCCTATTAAACGCCATGCGATATTTTCCGCCCGATCGGTAAGCATGAACGCGCTGGCATCAGCCCCGGCGCGGATAATCGCCACGGTTTCCTGATGCCACATCTCCATGGTGAGGACATAAGCCGCTTTGATCTCGGGATCACGGCTGGCGAGAATTTGGGCTTCCCGCCACAGTCGGATATAAGGCTCAAACTTACCATCGTCGCTGCCGAGCATGCTGTGCAACCGCTCTCGCCAGGTGGCACGTTCATCCGCCACGTCGGCATCTAATAGCTCGCGGATCAGGCGAACGAATGCCAGCGATTTTAACTCACCGCCGGAGGCAAAGTGGTGATGAACCTGCCCGGTCGCGACGCCCGCTTCAGTTGCAATGCGCCGCACCGTCATCGCCGCCAGCCCCTCGGCGAGCGCCACGCGCATGGCGGCCTGTAAGATTGCTTCCCGCCGTTCATCCTTGCTCAGATATCGCATGTTTACTCACTCTCAATGGGAATGAAACGAGTGTAACAAAAAGCTGGACACTCGTTCAACTTTACGTAGGATCGCATCCTGGACATGTGTCCATGTTTAAAATGAAAAGGAAATTTATGTTTCGTCAGTGGTTAGCGTTAGTGATTATCGTGCTGGTCTATATCCCGGTCGCGATCGACGCGACGGTGCTGCACGTGGCGGCGCCGACATTGAGCATGACGCTGGGTGCCAGCGGTAACGAATTGTTGTGGATCATTGATATTTACTCGCTGGTGATGGCGGGGATGGTGCTGCCGATGGGTGCCCTGGGTGACCGCATTGGCTTTAAACGCTTGCTGATGATCGGCAGCACGCTGTTTGGGGTGTCGTCCCTGGCGGCCGCGGTTGCACCGTCGGCAGGGTGGCTGATAGCGGCGCGCGCCTCGCTGGCGATCGGTGCGGCGATGATCATTCCGGCCACGCTGGCCGGGATCCGCACGCTGTTTACCGACGCGAAAGATCGTAATATCGCACTTGGCGTCTGGGCGGCCGTTGGCTCAGGTGGCGCGGCATTTGGTCCGCTGATTGGCGGTATGTTACTCGAGCATTTTTACTGGGGATCGGTGTTTTTAATCAACGTGCCGATTGTGCTGGTAGTGGTGTCGCTGGCCGCGCGTTTTGTGCCCCGTCAGCAGGGCCGACCGGAGCAGCCGCTGAATATCAGTCATGCCATCATGCTGATTGTGGCGATTTTGCTGCTGGTCTACAGTGCCAAAACCGCGCTCAAAGGCGTCCTGTCGCCGTGGCTGGTTGCCTCCGCGCTGGTGACCGGCTCGGTGCTGCTGTTTATCTTCGTGCGTATTCAGCTGCGCGCCCGCGTGCCGATGATCGATATGCGCCTGTTCTGCCATCGCATCATTCTGAGCGGCGTGGTAATGGCGATGACCGCCATGATTGCCCTGGTCGGGTTTGAGCTGCTGATGGCGCAGGAATTGCAATTCGTTCACGGCTTTACGCCATTTGAAGCGGGCATGTTTATGCTTCCGGTCATGGTAGCGAGCGGATTCAGCGGGCCGATTGCCGGTGTGCTGGTGGGCCGCCTGGGGCTGCGCATTGTCGCTGCCGGGGGGATGGGGCTCAGCGCCGTCAGCTTTATTGGCCTGTCGATGCTCGACTTCAGCACGCAGCAGTGGCAGGCGTGGGGGCTGATGGTGCTGCTCGGCTTCAGTGCCGCCAGCGCGCTGCTGGCCTCGACCTCCGCCATTATGGCTGCCGCGCCGAAGGAGAAAGCCGCTGCGGCAGGGGCGATTGAAACCATGTCCTATGAACTGGGCGCCGGGCTGGGAATCGCTATTTTTGGTCTGCTGTTGACCCGCAGCTTCTCGGCGTCCATTGACCTGCCGCAGGGGCTGAATGCCTCGCTCGTCGATAAAGCCTCGTCATCCATTGGTGAAGCGATGAAGGTGGCGCAGGATCTGACGCCGTCCCTCGCGGAGCCGGTGATTGAGGCGGCGAAAAGTGCGTTTATTACCTCCCACAGCGTGGCGCTGGGGAGTGCGGGCGGAATGCTGCTGTTACTGGCAGTGGGGATCTGGTTTAGCCTGGCGAAGGTGCCGAAGCCGTAAAACACGCCCGGTGGCGCTGCGCTTACCGGGCCTACGGGCGCGGTTGTCCGAGCCGCGCCACCCGGTTTATTTTTCCTGGGCCGCGGACAGGACGCTGTGCAACAGCACGTTCGCCCCTTTCTCCGACCACTCCGGCAGGATCCTTTCCGCTTCGTTATGGCTGATGCCCTTCACGCAGGGGATAAAAATCATGCTGGCAGGGGCAATCTTGCTGACATAGCAGGTGTCGTGTCCCGCGCCGGAGACCATCGGCTTCGACGAATAGCCCAGTTCCGCCACGGCCTTCTCCGTGCGGGCCAGACATTCGGCATCAAACGCGATGGGCGCGTAGTCAAAAATGCGCTCAACGACAGCCGCCACGCCGCGCAGGCTCAGGCTTTCAGCCACCTTATGCAGCGCCGCCTCCATGGCTTCCAGTGCCGTCAGCGCCGGATGGCGAAACTCCACGCTGCAGACCACCCGAGACGGCACGACGTTGCGCGAGTTTGGCGTAACCTGCGCCATACCGATGGTCGCACGTCCGTCCGGCGCGTGCCGATAGCCAATCTCCTCCACCTTCAGCGCCAGCTCCGAGAACGCGGTCAGCGCGTCGCGTCGGCTGTGCATCGGCGTGGTGCCCGCGTGGGCGGCAAACCCGTCCAGCGTCAGGGTAAACCAGCGCTGGCCCATTGCCGCGCGGACTAACCCGATATCCAGGGCTTCATCTTCCAGAATCGGGCCCTGTTCGATGTGCAGCTCGTAGCAGGCGTGAACCGGAAACGCGCGGGCAGGGGCTTCACCCCGGTAGCCGATGCTTTCCAGCGCTTCACCCACGCTGATACCGTCGCTATCCGCGCGGGAATGGGCGTACGCTTCGCTAAATTGCCCCGTCCAGACCCCTGAAGCGAGCATGGCTGGCGCAAAGCGCGCGCCTTCTTCGTTGGTCCAGTTGACCAGCACAACGTCACGTTCCGTCTCAAGGTGATGGTCATTGAGGGTGCGCAGCAGCTCCAGCCCGGCCAGCACGCCGTAAACCCCGTCGTAGTTCCCTCCCAGCGGCTGGGTATCCACGTGCGAACCGGTCAGGACCGGCGCAAGCTGCGGGTTTTTCCCCGCGCGGCGGATGAACATATTGCCCATGCTGTCGACGTCGCAGGTAAAACCGGCGTCCAGCGCCCAGTCGCGCAGCAGGTTACGCGCAATACGATCTTCCTCGCTCAGTGCCAGACGGGTGACGCCACCGGCGGGCGTGCCGCCGATCTGCGCCATCATCTCAAGCGTTGACCACAGCCGTTCGGCGTTGACGCGGATCATGGCTTGTCCTTACCGCTGCGGTAGCGGAAATCACAGCACGCACCGCCCTGCATAATGGTCGTGGTGCGGGTTAGCTCTACGTCCGGCGCATAGCCAACGATGAATTTTTCATCGCGCGCGCAGGAGAGCAGATGACCGATCTCGCCCAGCCCCATCTCGTGGTACATCTCCGCGTAGCGACAGCGGGTCACGTTGTAGTTGTACTGCTGGTCGTCAGCGTCGATCACCTTCACGTCCAGGGCGTTATCTTTCTCCCACAGATACTGCAGGGCGATAAAGCTCTTGATGTTCGCGCCGTTGGGTTCTTTGCTGGCAAACCCTTTGCCAGCGTCAATCGCGGCCTGCTCAATGGCCTCGCCAATCACCGCCTGGGCGCGGGCTTTCCCTATCTCGCGCACCAGGATTTCATAAATTGGCTTAATAATTTCAGCTTCAATTTTGCGGCGGGCGAGAATGCCCAGCTCATTATTATCACTCATCACATTGCCTCGCTGCGTTACTTCGCTTTTGCGCCGCCCAGCACGGTCTGCGGCTGCCATTTGCCGTCGACAACCTTATAGACCGTGAACGACGGCGATTTCAGGTTGCCCTCTTTATCAAACGCGATCTGTCCGGTAACGCCGGAATAGCTGATGGCGCGCAGGGCGGGCAGATAGTCTGATGGCTCAACGGAGTCTGCTTTTTCCATCGCCGCAACCAGCACGCGGGTGGCGTCATAGGCGAACGGGGCGTGCAGTTCGATATGGGTGTGGTAGCGGGCCTGGTAGGCCTGTTCGAATGCCTTTCCACCCGGCATCTGGTCAACGGGCAGGCCCGGCTCCAGCGCCACAACGCCTTCGCCTTCTTTCTGCGCCAGCTTCAGGAACGTCTGGCTGACGAATCCGCCTGCACCCATCAGCGTGGCATTCATGCCCAGCTGTTTAATGCGGCGAGCCAGCGGTGCGGCCTGGCTGTCGACGCCGCCGAAGAAGATCAGATCGGCGTTTTTACTGCGGATGGCGGTCAGCACGGCGCTGAAATCGACCGTTTTGTCATCCACATACTGACGGTCGACAATTTTCACGCCCTGGGCTTCCAGCGATTTAATAAACTGGTCTGCAAGCCCCTGACCGAAGGCGGTACGGTCGTCGATTACCGCAATGCGTTTGGCTTTCAGGGTGTTAACCGCATACTGACCGGCGAGCTGGCCGCCGTCATCGTCGTGTCCCATCACGCGGAAGCTGGTATCAAAACCTTGTTGCGTATAGGCGTGACCGGTCGCGACCGGTGCCACCTGGGCGATGCCCGCATCGTGATAGACGCGGGCCGCTGGAATGCTGGTGCCGGTGTTCCAGTGGCCGACCACGCCCGCCACATCGCTGTCCACCAGACGCTGCGCGACGGCTACGGCAGTGCGCGGGTCAGACTGATCGTCTTCGGACTGCAGTTTGAAGGTGACCGCTTTGCCGCCGATGGTCGGCTGCTGCTTGTTAATGTCGTCGATGGCCAGCTGCGCGCCGTTCTCCAGATCTTTCCCGATACGTGCTGACGGGCCGGTGAGCGGGCCTGCCAGACCGATAACCACGGTTTCGCCGTCGGCGGCCCACGAGGACGTTGAGGCAAGACCGCCGAGCAGAATAGCGGCGCTGAGCGCACTGATTTTTACTGTTTTCATTGTATTTCCCTGATGTTGGCTGGTGTGGTTAAACGGGCATTTCGCCCAAATAAATGTGTGCAATCTGGTCGTCGTTAAGCAGCGCTGTCGATTCGCCATGATGAACAATGCTGCCGCTGTCCATCACCCACGCGCTGTCGGTCACTTCCAGCGCGAGCCGGGCGTTTTGTTCGATCAGCAGCAGGGCGACGCCGCGCTCGCGCAGCCCGGCAATAACGGCAAATATGTTCTCGACCATCTTCGGGGCAAGGCCCATCGACGGCTCGTCGAGGATCAGCAGGCGCGGGCGGCTGAGAAGGGCGCGGTTAAGGGCCAGCAGCTGTTGCTCGCCGCCGGACAGCAGCCCGGCAAGCTGATGCTGGCGCTCGCCCAGACGCGGGAAACGTTCGAAAATCTCGTTCATCTCGCGCTTAATGGTGACAGCGTCACGTCTTAGCCAGGCGCCCATCTGCAGGTTTTCCAGTACCGTCATGCGGGAGAAGATCCCGCGGCCCTCCGGGACCATGACCAGCCCGTCGCGAAGCAGGGTCTCCGGGCTCTGTTTACGGACCGGCTTACCGCTGAATTCAATACTGCCGCTAAAGCTTTCCAGCCCGGTAATGGCGCGCACGGTGGAGCTTTTCCCCGCGCCGTTAGCGCCGATCAGCGTAGCCTGTTCGCCCTCGTGCAGGGTAAAGGAGACATCGCGTACGGCCTGAATGCCGCCGTAATGCACGTCCAGACGTTCTACCTTCAGTAATTCAGACATGGGCGTTACCTCCAAGCCAGGCGGCGATCACTGCCGGGTCGCGCCGCACGCTTTCCGGCGTACCGCTGGCGAGCGTTTTACCGTAATCAAGCACCGTCAGGCGATCGCAGATGCCCATCACCAGCTTGACGTCATGTTCAATCATCAGCAGGGTTTTGCCGTCATCGCGGATGCGGATGAGCAGCTCGCCGAGCGCCACTTTTTCCGCCGCGTTCATTCCTGCGGCGGGCTCGTCCAGCGCCAGCAGCAGCGGATCCGTCGCCAGCGCGCGGGCGATTTCAAGGCGACGCTGATGACCATAGGCCAGATCGCAGGCGCGATAGTGGGCGAACTGCGCAATGCCGGTATAGTCCAGCCAGTGCCAGGCCAGCTCGCGGGTCTGCTTCTCTTCCTCGCGGGCGCGTTTATGGCGGCTCAGCGCGGCCCACAGGCCGTTACGGGTGCGCACGTGGCGGCCCACCATAACGTTTTCCAGCACCGACATCTCGTTGAAGAGGCGCACGTTCTGGAAGGTGCGGGCAATCCCGGCGGCGGTGACTTTCTCTATGTGTTTTGGGAAGTAGGGCTTATCGGCAATCGAAAACTCACCGCTGTCCGCCGGATAAAGCCCGGTGATCAGGTTAAAGCAGGTGGTTTTTCCCGCGCCGTTGGGGCCAATCAGCCCGTAGATTTCCCCTCTGTTCACGGTGATCGAAACGTCATCCACGGCAGTCAGCCCGCCGAAGCGTTTTGACATGTTGCGTACGGTTAACAGGCTCATGCCTTCACCTCCTTGTGGCGTACCGGCCAGAGGCCTGACGGGCGCACCAGCATGACCAGTACCAGTGCCAGACCGTAAAACAGCTGGCGCAGCACTTCCGGGTCAATCAGAACCGTACCGAACAGCGCCTGCTGAACCGGCGCTGCCTGGCTGCGCAGCAGTTCCGGCAGGGCGGTAAGCAGTACCGCGCCCAGGATCACGCCCGGTATGTGCCCCATACCGCCCAGCACCACCATCGCCAGTACGGCAATGGACTCCTGCAGCGTGAAGGATTCCGGGGAGACAAAGCCCTGAAACGCGCCGAAAAGCGCACCTGCTATGCCGCCAAAGGAAGCGCCCATCGCAAAGGCGAGCAGCTTATAGTTACGCACGTTGATGCCCATCGCGCGGGCCACATCTTCATCCTCACGGATGGCGTGCCAGGCGCGGCCAATACGGGAATGCTGCAGGCGCAGGCAGACAAAAATAATCGCTACAATCACCAGCATCAGCAGGTAGTACCACAGCCACAGGGCGGGCACTTTGAAACCAAACCAGTGGTAGACGCCGCTAAACTTCAGGCCGAACAGGTTCAGCGTATCCACCCCGGTAATGCCCTTTGCGCCGTTGGTGATGTTTACCGGACGGTCGAGGTTGCGCATCAGGATGCGGATAATTTCGCCAAAGCCGAGGGTCACTATCGCCAGGTAGTCCCCGCGCAGCTTCAGCGTGGGCGCACCGAGTAAAATCCCGCAGACTGCCGCCACGAGGGCCGCCAGCGGAATAATGAGCAGATACGAGGTGTGCAGCCCGTCCGGGAACCAGACGCCGAGGATCGGAAACACTTCCAGCAGGTGTGGGGAGGCCATCAGTGCCGCGAGGTAGGCGCCGACGGCGTAAAAGGCGATAAAGCCCATGTCCAGCAGGCCGGTATAGCCGACCACAATATTGAGCCCGAGCGCCAGCATGATGTAGAGCAGGGCAAAGTCGATAACGCGCACCCAGTAGTTGCCGCCGAGCTGCGTGGCCACCACGGGCGCTATCAGCAGCGCGAGGCAGAACAGGCTCATGCCTGACCAGAATTTGCGCGTCGCCGCCGGGGCCTGAATTTGAAGTGTTGTCATGGTATTCCTTACGCCCTGTGCGCTACGCGCTCGCCCAGCAGGCCAGCCGGACGGAAGACCAGCACCAGGATCAGCACCATAAAGGCAAAGACATCCTGATAGTTGCTGCCAAATACACCGTGGGTCAGTTCACCCAGGTAGCCTGCGCCCAGCGCTTCGATAATGCCGAGCAGGATGCCGCCAATCATGGCACCCCGAATGTTACCAATGCCCCCAAGCACTGCGGCGGTAAAGGCCTTGATCCCGGGTAAAAAGCCCATCGAGAAGCTGGCGTTACCGTAGTTGCTGGCCATCATTACGCCTGCCAGTGCGGCAAACGCCCCGCCAATCGCAAACGTCAGGGTGATAATGGCGTTTGGGTTAACCCCCATCAGCGTGGCCACGCGCGGGTTTTCCGCCACGGCGCGCATGCCGCGCCCCAGACGGGTGTATTCCACCAGCAGCCACAGCCCGGTCATCACCGCCAGCGCCAGCGCCACGGTGACAATACCGGTAACGGTCACGATGGCGGGCGGGTGCATTTCACTGCCTGACGTCACGGTAATCGGATCCATGGGCAGGATCTGCGGGAACATCAGCGGGTTGCGCGTCCAGATAATCATCGCCACGGTTTGCAGCAGGACGGATACGCCGATACCCGAGATCAGCGGCGCCAGGCGCGGAGCGTTGCGCAGTCGACGGTAGGCAAATCGCTCCACGGCCATGGCCAGCAGGGCGCACACGACCATGGCAATCATCAGGGCAACGCCGAGCTGCAACAGCAGCGGCATATGCGGGAAGGTGCTATTCAGGGCGTTAATGGCGGAGAGCGTGGTGAGCGCGCCGACCATCAGAATATCCCCGTGGGCAAAGTTAATAATGCGCAAAATGCCATACACCATGGTATAGCCCAGCGCGATCAGCGCGTAGATGCTTCCCAGCATCACACCGTTGATCAGTTGTTGTATGAGTGTATCCAACGTTTGTACCCGCAAAGTGCTCGTTCTGCGGCTACCATCCAATAAATGAATTAAATTGTAAAATACACATCTATTATTTCTTATGATAAATAAATATTGTTTTATGTTTATGATTTAAATGAAAATAGTTAAAGCCTGCTTTTGGGTGAAAAGCCTAAAGAAATCAACATATGAATAAAACAGAACAATTGGCGAGCCTGACGGCGTTTGCAGAGAGCCGCCTGGCAAACGATCCGCCGCTTCGGGCCGTTCGTGCATTCGAGGCCATCGCCAGGCTGGGGAGCGTCACGCTGGCCGCGCAGGAGCTGGATATCTCTCCGTCGGCCGTCAGTCATCAGCTCAAGGTGCTCGAAGGATACCTGCAAATGCCGCTCACGGAACGTCAGGGACGCAGGCTGGTGCTGAGCCAGCACGGGCGGGAATATTACCGCTCGATCCGTGCGGCCTTTAACGTGTTGCGCCAGGCGACGGAGCACCTGGCGGAGCAGGCGCAAACGCGTCAGGTCACCATCAGCCTGATTCCGCTTTTTGGTATGGGTTGGTTTATCCCGCGCTTGCCTGCGTTCATGCGCGCCAATCCGCAAACCGAGATCAACGTGGTGTATGCCAATCACCGTAACTATCTGAGCGACGCGTCGGATATGTCGATTCGTTTTGGTAACGGGCAGTGGGCGGGGTATCAGAGTGAAAAGCTGATTTCCGGCCAGATGGTGCCGGTGTGCAGCCGCGCGTTTTTGCGCGTTCATGGCCATATCGACACGCCTGAACAGCTGCTGCAAATGCCGCTGCTGCACGATGAAGAGCGTACGAGCTGGACGCAGTGGTTTTTGTTGCAGGGGGTAAAACGTCCACTCCGGCGCAGCGGCCCGCTGTTTGAAGACGGGCTATTGACGCTGGCGGGCGTTCAGGCAGGGCTGGGATGTGCGCTCATGCGTGAGCCGCTGATTGCGCCATATCTTGAGAGCGGCGAGCTGGTCAAGATATTTGACTTACCGATTGATGACGGGCGCGATTATTACCTCTGCGTGCGTTCAGATTCAGAGATGACCGAAGACGGCAAGCTGCTGCAAACCTGGCTGCGTCGGGCGGCAGGCGGGGAGTTGTCTGTCGGGTAAAAGCGGAAGATAAAAAAAGCCAGCGTGTTACGCTGGCTTTTGTACTGACAAATCTTAGAACTGGTAGGTCAGACCCAGCGCCACGATGTTGTCGGTACCGATACCTGCCTGGCGAGTGAACTGGTTGTCGTCGAGCAGGTTGATTTTGTAATCCACGTAGGTGGACATGTTTTTGTTAAAATAATAGGTCGTGCCAACATCGATGTATTTAACCAGATCCTGGTCGCCGAAGTTCTCGATGTCTTTGCCTTTAGACTGCAGGTAAGCGATGGATGGACGCAGGCCAAAGTCGAACTGATACTGAGCCACAACTTCGAAGTTTTGCGCCTTGTTTGCAAAGCCGTAGATGTCGCTGCGGTTACCGTTAGAGGTGCCGAAACGGGTTGCGTTATAGGTCTGAGAGTACTGCGCCGCGAGGTAAACGTTGTTCGCGTCGTACTTCACGCCGCCGCTGTACACTTCAGCGCGGTCGCCTTCACCGTATACGCCTGCTGCATTCTGGTCAGCGGTACGACGGGAAGAGGACATTGCACCACCGACGCTGAAGCCTTCACCCAGATCGTAAGTCAGAGACGCGCCGTAGCCGTCGCCGTTCTGGTTCAGCAGGCTGCGGCCGTTAGTGTTTTCACCGCTTACGCTGCCATTTTTACCCTGGTACTGCAGGGCAAAGTTCAGGCCGTCAACCAGACCGAAGAAGTCCTGGTTACGGTAAGTTGCCACGCCGTTTGCACGAGACTGCAGGAAGTTGTCGGCACCGTAGGTGTCACCGCCGAATTCTGGCAGAACGTCGGTCCAGGAAGTCACGTCGTAAATCACGCCGTAGTTACGACCGTAATCGAATGAACCGGCTTCAGCGAACTTCAGACCTGCGAAGGCCACACGGGTCCAGGACTGGTTGTCGCCTTCGTCCTTGTTACCCTGAATCTGGTATTCCCACTGGCCGTAACCGGACAGCTGGTCGTTAACCTGGGTTTCACCCTTGAAGCCGATACGCATGTAGGTTTTATCACCGTCTGCGCCTGCGTCATCAGAGAAATAGTGCAGACCTGTCACTTTACCGTACAGATCCAGCTTGTTACCGTCTTTGTTATAAATCTCAGCTGCGTTTACAACGCCTGCTGCCAACATGGAAGTGACTGCCACTGCAACTAATTTAAGTTTCATCTTAAATATTCCTTATAATTTTTTTCAGTATTTCCTGAACCATCGCGAACGATTTCTAAACGAGGCTGTTCGTCAACGGCGTGCTATTTTTAAAAATCTTGTAGTTGTCTTTCAATAATAAGTTTCAAAATATGAGTAATAATTTCATTTAGTGTGATCGAGATCGGGTTAATGACGCCTGAATAAAATGTTGTGGCGATTATTTAATCAGTATGAGTTTATTTTTTGGCAACCATGATGGCGAATATTATTGCATTTCGTGTTATTAAGAGCGGTAATATTCGCAGGGAAGTAGTTACGCAGCGGTGTCAGGTTATGTCAATTTGATGCCGGGGGAATTGACGAAGGAAGCTAATATAAACAGAACATCAACAAATGCACTAATGTTCTGATTAATATATTACGATGTGATCACATATTAAATTTATGTTAATTTTTATGCCGGATTTAATCGAACCCGGCATAAATCTGAACCCTATTTTCGTGTAGCGTACCAGCAGAGCAATGACCCGGCGCAGACCATCAACGCGCCCTGCCAGAACGAAAAAGAGAGGGGTGAGCTTAGCAGCACGGCTGCAAGCGCGGCGGAGAGCACGGGAGTAAAATAGGATACGGAAGCCAGCACCGTGACGTTACCGTGCAGAATGCCAATATTCCATGCCGCATAGCCAAACCCAAGCGCAATGCCGCACATAACGAGCTTCACGATAACCGGAAAGCTGAACACCATTTCTGGCTGATCGCTAATAGTATATTTCACCCACAGGCTCAGCGCAGTGAGCAAAACAAAGAGGGTAATACCGTTTTGCCCTTTGGCAAATTTGGCGGTTACGGTGCAGTAGGCGGCCCAGATAAATGCTCCGGCAAAAGCAAGCGTATAGCTAAGGGGATTAGAGACGACATTGCGGATTATTTCATCAATGTGTAATCCTTGCTCACCCCCTAATACCCAACATACACCGAGCAGTGCGAGGATTAAGCCGGGGATAACCCACAGCGTTGATTTCTGTCCGTTGAATAAAATAGCAAAGACGATCGTCAGGCTCGGCCAGAGATAATTAACCATACCGACTTCTATGGCCTGCGCTCGCGTGGCGGCATAGCCTAACGACAGCGCCAGACAAATTTCGTAACTGACAAACAGTACGCTGCCTGCAATAAGATACCCGGGTGAAAAACGTTTAATATCAGGAAATCCTACCGTTACCAGGCACAATAACCCACTAAGGGTGTAAATCATCGCCGCGCCGCCGACGGGCCCAAGCCCCTCGCTTACGCTGCGAATCAGGCCCACCATTGTGCTCCATAGCAGTATCGCCGCCAGCCCCGTGAGCGTTGCTCTCTTTCTGTCCATTACGTTTTCATCGCTAATAAAATCAAAGGGAAAATGTATAGCATTAATTCTGACCCTGTCGCGAATTATTCTCTTACGTGTTTAACCCTTAAGGGGTATTCAAACGCGGCAGCGGTGACTATTAAGGGGGCGACGTCAGGCGACCTTGATTTGACGCAAAAAAAACAGGGGCTTTAATGTTAGTTTGCGGCGCGAAGTCTTATCAGATAACGAGGACAACAATGGACGTCAGCCGCAGACAATTTTTCAAAATCTGCGCGGGCGGTATGGCCGGAACCACAGCCGCAATGCTGGGATTTGCTCCCAAAATGGCGCTGGCTCAGGCACGCAACTATAAGCTGCTGCGTGCGAAAGAGATCCGTAACACCTGCACATACTGCTCCGTGGGTTGTGGGCTATTGATGTATAGCCTGGGCGATGGCGCGAAGAACGCCAGAGAAGCGATTTACCATATTGAAGGGGATCCGGATCATCCGGTGAGCCGTGGGGCGCTGTGCCCGAAAGGGGCGGGACTGCTGGACTATGTCCACAGCGAAAACCGCCTCCGCTACCCGGAATACCGCGCGCCGGGCTCCGACAAATGGCAGCGTATCTCCTGGGATGAGGCGTTCTCCCGTATTGCAAAACTGATGAAAGCTGACCGTGACGCCAACTTTATTGAAAAGAACGAGCAGGGCGTGACGGTCAACCGCTGGCTCTCTACCGGGATGCTGTGTGCATCTGCGGCAAGCAATGAAACCGGCATGCTGACGCAAAAATTTGTGCGCTCTCTCGGCATGCTGGCGGTAGACAACCAGGCGCGCGTCTGACACGGACCAACGGTAGCAAGTCTTGCTCCAACATTTGGTCGCGGTGCGATGACCAACCACTGGGTTGATATTAAAAACGCAAACGTCGTGGTGGTGATGGGCGGTAACGCCGCTGAAGCCCATCCGGTGGGATTCCGCTGGGCGATGGAAGCGAAAAACAACAACGATGCGACGCTCATCGTCGTCGATCCGCGCTTTACGCGTACGGCATCGGTGGCGGATATCTATGCGCCGATCCGCTCCGGTACGGACATTACGTTCCTCTCCGGGGTTCTGCTGTACTTGATCGAAAACAACAAAATTAACGCGGACTACGTTAAGCATTACACCAACGCGAACCTGCTGGTGCGGGATGATTTTGCCTTCGATGACGGGCTGTTCAGCGGCTATGACGCTGAAAAACGTCAGTACGACAAGACGTCCTGGAACTATCAGTTCGATGAAAACGGCTATGCGATGCGGGATGAAACGCTCACGCATCCGCGCTGCGTGTGGAACCTGCTGAAGCAGCACGTTTCCCGCTATACGCCGGACGTGGTGGAGAACATCTGCGGCACGCCGAAAACGGACTTCCTGAAGGTGTGCGAGGTGCTGGCCTCCACCAGCGCCGCTGACAGAACCACCACGTTCCTGTATGCGCTGGGCTGGACGCAGCACACCGTGGGCGCGCAGAACATCCGTACCATGGCGATGATCCAGTTGCTGCTCGGCAACATGGGGATGGCCGGTGGCGGCGTGAACGCTCTTCGAGGCCACTCTAACATTCAGGGCTTAACCGATCTCGGTCTGCTCTCCACCAGCCTGCCGGGCTACCTGACGCTGCCGTCAGAAAAGCAGGCCAGTCTGCAAGCGTATCTTGAAGCTAATACGCCAAAAGCAACGCTGCCGGACCAGGTGAACTACTGGAGCAACTATCCGAAGTTCTACGTCAGCCTGATGAAATCCTTCTACGGCGACGCGGCGCAGAAGGAGAATGACTGGGGCTTTGAGTGGCTGCCCAAGTGGGATCAGGCTTACGACGTCATCAAGTATTTCAACATGATGGATAAGGGCGACGTCACCGGTTATATCTGCCAGGGCTTTAACCCGGTGGCGTCATTCCCGGATAAAAACAAAGTCGTGCGCAGCCTGAGCAAGCTGAAGTACATGGTGGTTATCGATCCGCTGGTGACCGAGACCTCCACCTTCTGGCAGAACCACGGGGAATCGAACGATGTCGATCCGGCGTCGATTCAGACCGAAGTGTTCCGCCTGCCGTCCACCTGCTTTGCGGAAGAGGACGGCTCTATTGCCAACTCCGGCCGCTGGCTGCAATGGCACTGGAAAGGGCAGGATGCACCGGGCGAAGCGCGTAACGACGGCGAAATTCTGGCCGGCATTTATCATCGTCTGCGCGAAATGTACCGCAGCGAAGGCGGCAAAGGCGCTGAGCCGCTGCTGAAGATGAGCTGGCACTACAAGCAGCCGGATCGTCCTGAGTCTGAGGAAGTCGCGAAAGAGAACAACGGCGTGGCGCTGGCGGATCTGTATGACGCGAGCGGCAACCTGGTCGCGAAAAAAGGCCAGCTGCTGAACAGCTTTGCGCTGCTGCGCGATGACGGGACAACGGCATCGTCCTGCTGGATCTACACCGGCAGCTGGACGGAGCAGGGTAACCAGATGGCGAACCGCGATAACGCTGACCCGTCAGGCCTGGGCAACACGCTGGGCTGGGCATGGGCGTGGCCGCTGAACCGTCGCGTGCTGTACAACCGCGCGTCCGCCGACGTGAACGGCAAGCCGTGGGATCCGAAACGGATGCTGATCCAGTGGAACGGGGCGAAGTGGACGGGGAACGACATTCCGGATTACAACACCGCCGCGCCGGGCAGCAACACCGGGCCATTCATCATGCAGCCGGAAGGGCTGGGGCGCCTGTTCGCCCTCAACAAGCTGGCAGAAGGGCCATTCCCGGAACACTACGAGCCGATGGAAACGCCGCTGGGGACCAACCCGCTGCACCCGAACGTGGTCTCAAGCCCGGTGGTGCGCATCTACGAAGAGGACGTGCTGCGCTTAGGCAAAAAGGACAAATTCCCGTACGTGGGGACGACCTACCGCCTGACCGAGCATTTCCACACCTGGACCAAGCACGCGCGGCTTAATGCCATCGCGCAGCCGGAACAGTTTGTGGAGATAAGCGAAACGCTAGCTAAGGCGAAAGGCATTGCCAATGGCGATCGCGTGAAGGTTAGCAGCAAGCGCGGCTTTATTCGCGCCGTGGCGGTGGTGACCCGTCGTTTGCAAAGTCTGAACGTGCACGGCCAGCAGGTGGAAACCGTCGGTATTCCGCTGCACTGGGGCTTTGAAGGGGTGGCGCAGAAAGGCTATATCGCCAACACCCTGACGCCAAACGTCGGCGATTCCAACTCGCAAACGCCGGAGTACAAAGCGTTTCTGGTCAACATCGAGAAAGCGTAAGGAGCGATTAAATGGCGATGGAAACACAAGACATTATTAAACGCTCCGCGACTAACCCGATTACCCCCGCGCCTCGCGCGCGGGACTACAAGGCAGAAGTCGCCAAGCTTATCGACGTCTCCTCCTGCGTGGGCTGTAAGGCCTGCCAGGTGGCCTGTTCGGAGTGGAACGATATCCGCGACGAGGTGGGGCACTGCGTCGGGGTTTACGATAACCCGGCGGATCTGAGCGCCAAATCCTGGACGGTGATGCGTTTTAGCGAAACCGAGCAGAACGGCAGGCTGGAGTGGCTGATCCGCAAGGACGGCTGTATGCACTGTGAAGATCCGGGTTGCCTGAAGGCGTGTCCGTCTGCCGGTGCGATAATTCAGTACGCCAACGGGATCGTCGACTTCCAGCAGGATAACTGCATCGGCTGTGGCTACTGCATCGCGGGCTGTCCGTTTAATATCCCGCGCCTCAATAAAGAGGATAACCGGGTATACAAATGCACCCTGTGCGTAGACCGCGTCAGCGTCGGGCAGGAGCCTGCCTGCGTGAAGACCTGTCCGACCGGGGCGATCCACTTCGGCACCAAAAAAGAGATGCTCGACGTGGCGCAAGAGCGCGTGGACAAGCTGAAAGCGCGCGGCTACGACAAGGCGGGCATTTACAACCCGCAGGGCGTGGGCGGCACGCACGTGATGTACGTGCTGCATCACAACGACCAGCCGGAGCTGTATCACAACCTGCCGAAAGATCCGGCGATCGATACCTCCATTAACCTGTGGAAAGGGGCGCTTAAACCGCTCTCTGCGGCGGGCTTTATCGCCACCTTTGCGGGGCTGATCTATCACTACATCGGTATCGGCCCGAATAAAGAGGTGGATGACGACGAGGAGGAGCATCATGAGTAAGTCGAAAATGATAGTGCGCACCAAATTTGTCGATCGCGCCTGTCACTGGACGGTGGTCATTTGCTTCTTCCTGGTGGCGGTATCCGGCATTTCGTTCTTTTTCCCGACGCTACAGTGGCTTACGGAAACCTTCGGGACGCCGCAGATGGGGCGCATTCTGCACCCGTTCTTCGGCGTGCTGATTTTCGTGGTGCTGATGTTTATGTTCGTGCGCTTTGTCCATCACAATATTCCGGACAAGCAGGACATCCCGTGGGTGAAAGGAATTGTCGAAGTCCTGAAGGGTAACGAGCATAAAGTCGCGAAGGTGGGGAAATACAATGCCGGACAGAAGATGATGTTCTGGACCATCATGAGCATGATTTTTGTGCTGCTGGTGACCGGGGTGATGATCTGGCGTCCTTATTTTGCACAGTACTTCCCGATCCAGGTAGTGCGTTACGCGCTGCTAATTCACGCGACGTCGGCCATCATCCTGATTCATGCCATCCTGATCCATATGTATATGGCATTCTGGGTAAAAGGGTCGATCAAAGGGATGATTGAAGGGAAGGTGAGCCGCCGCTGGGCGCAGAAACATCACCCTCGCTGGTATCGTGATGTGGAACGGCTGGAGGCGAAACAGGAAAGTACGGAAGGGATGAAGTAAGACCTGCGCCGTCGGCTCTGCCCGGCGGCGCTGCGCTTGCGCGGGCCTACGTTATGTATTCGTCACTAGCGCATCTATCGCTGCGATAACAGTACTTCTCGCGCAGCGAAGGTTGCATACAAAATTTTTATTATGTAGTTTCTTTTTCTCCACGTGTGTTATGCCAGCGGTATTAAGAAAATATCGCTGAAAATCAATATTTATTAACGGTGCCGCGGCGTTGACATGGCCACGTAAATAGTTGTGGTAACTTAATGGAATAATCAGTCTTGTTGATAAATCATCATAATAGTCATGTTGAATTATCATAAAATAAGGCTGGTAGTCCCGTGTTCTCTCTGAAGGGTTACGGTAAACGTCAAACTGAAAGCACATTAAATCCCTCCAAAGAAAGGATCGTCTGATAATAGTCCCGCTTTAGCCGTAAAATCATTCATGGCTCTTATGAACTCTTTATCTTGCTGATGCTGTCGTCTTTGCGCCGCTGGTGTCTGGGCTTTTCGGGAGGCGTCACTCGGCACGCTCTCCCTTCTGCCATAGTCTTTGCTTCGATTTTGTTTCATCACTATCTCCTTTGTTGGTGCGGCCATTATCAACCGCCGCCAACAAAAAACAATACTGTATCCCCTGGTAATCTATATTCTGCGAGCTGCCTCCCGGTTATATCAGAACCGCTCCTCAACATACCGGAACGGGTATTTCGTGGGTTTAACTTTGCCGATTTTGCGCTTCGGTAAATCCACCTTGTCGACGTGAATTTCTTTATACGGGATCTGCGAAAGTAGATGCGAAATAATATTCAGACGCACGCGTTTTTTATCTTCAGAACGGGCGACAAACCACGGTGCCCAGGCTGTATCGGTGGCTTCAAACATGGCGTCGCGCGCGCGGGTGTATTCGTCCCAGAGGTTAAAGGATTTAATATCCATCGGCGACAGCTTCCAGATCTTACGCCCATCGTTGATGCGGTCGCGCAGGCGCCGCTCCTGCTCTTTCGGCGTCACCTCCAGCCAGTACTTCAGCAGGATAATTCCGGCATCGACCATCGCTTTTTCCATAACCGGCGCGCCGTCTAAAAATTTCTCCGCCTGTTCCTCCGTGCAGAACCCCATCACCCGTTCCACGCCCGCGCGGTTATACCAGCTGCGATCGAAGATCACGATTTCACCCGCCGAAGGCAGATGCGGCACATAGCGCTGGAAGTAAAGCTGGCTTTTTTCTTTTTCCGTCGGGGCAGGGAGCGCAACCACGCGAAACACGCGCGGGCTGACGCGCTCGGTGATCGCTTTAATGGTACCGCCTTTGCCGGCGCCATCGCGTCCTTCAAAAACAATACACACTTTTAACCCTTTGGCGACGACCCACTGCTGGAGCTTAACCAGTTCAACGTGCAGGCGGCGGAGCTCTTTTTCATACTCTTTGGTCTTAAGCGGTGCATTCGATACAACATCAACAGCGACAGGGGTTTTCTTTTTGCTTCCCATGATTGTCATCCTCAGGTTGTCCGGCGCGGGAAAAAGCGAGGCCGCACTATGAAGTGTAATCCACCTGAATTAATGGATTAACCTGTCAGCCAGCTGATTTGAACTGGCTCACCATACAAGATTATTCAATAATGCCCGTTGCGAATGATTAACCGGTGGTTGAGGCATGAAAAAGACAATATTTTCGTTGGCGCTTGGCACATTTGGCCTGGGCATGGCTGAATTTGGCATCATGGGCGTGTTAACCGAGCTGGCGCATGACACCGGTATTTCGATTCCCTCCGCCGGGAATATGATCTCGTTTTATGCCTTCGGCGTGGTGATTGGCGCGCCGATTGTGGCGCTGTTCTCCGGCAAGTTCTCGTTAAAAACGACGCTGCTGTTTCTGGTTGCCATGTGCGCAGTCGGAAATGCCCTGTTTACGTTTTCTACGTCGTATTTCTGGCTGGCGCTGGGGCGTTTGATCTCCGGTTTTCCGCACGGGGCCATTTTTGGCGTCGGGGCGATTATCCTCTCTAAAATTGCGCCACCCGGGAAGGTGACGGTCGCGGTGGCCGGGATGATCGCCGGGATGACCGTGGCCAACCTGGTGGGCGTCCCGCTCGGCACCTGGCTGGGGCACCAGTTCAGCTGGCGTTATACCTTTTTCCTGATAGCCCTGTTCGATGCGCTGGTGATCCTCTCGGTGCTGCTCTGGGTGCCGGACATCCATGACAAATCAGAAATCAAATTGTCCGAGCAGTTTCAGTTCCTGAAGAAGCCGGAGCCCTGGCTGATTTTTGCCGCCACCATGTTTGGCAATGCTGGCGTGTTCGCGTGGTTCAGCTTCGTTAAGCCGTTTATGGTCAACGTTTCTGGCTTTTCCGAAGGGATGATGACGGCCATTATGATGCTGATGGGCCTTGGCATGGTGTTGGGCAATCTGCTGAGCGGCAAAATCTCGGGGCGCTTTAGCCCGCTGCGCATTGCGGCCATCACCGATATGGTGATTGTCGCCTCGCTGCTGCTGCTTTTCGCCCTGGGCGAACTGAAAACGGCCTCGCTGGTGATGGGCTTTATCTGCTGTGCCGGGCTGTTTGCGCTCTCTGCACCGCTGCAAATTTTGCTTCTGCAAAATGCGAAGGGCGGTGAGATGCTGGGGGCAGCCGGAGGGCAGATGGCGTTTAATCTCGGCAGCGCGATCGGGGCGTACTTTGGTGGGATGATGATTACCCTCGGCTTTAGCTGGCGCTACGTCACGCTGCCTGCGGCGTTCCTCTCGTTCTCGGCCATGAGCGCGCTGTTGATCTACGGTTACCTGCGGGCCAGACAGGCTCAGGCTAACGCTCGCGCGCTAGCCTGATTGCATTCAGGCAAGCCAGGGCTCACCCAGCGTCAGCATCAGGCGGTTGGCCCAGGCGAAGAACGCAGCGGACTGCACCAGGTCAAGCTGCGCCAGGGTATCAAGCCCCTCTTTTTCCAGTGCGGCAAGGTGCAGCGGCGTGGCGGCAGGCGGGGTAACCGACAGCGCTGCCGCAAAATTAATTTCCGCCTGCCAGCGCGCAGATTGCCCCTCGCTCAGGGAGCGTCCCGGACGTACGGCCAGCAGGGCCTCTACCGCCGCGTCATCCTTTGACAGCTGGCTGGCTTTGCGCGCATGGACAGAGGCGCAGTAGATGCAGCCGTTAATTTTACTGGCTACCGTTGCGGCCAGCTCGCGCTCGGCGCGCGGCAATCCCCCCGGCGTATAAAAAATTCCTTTATCCGTTAGCGTGCGCTGTTCAAGCACCGGCAGGTTGCGCCCCAGCAGGCGGAAGTAGTCGGAATCGGTATGGCCAAATTTCGCCAGAACGGCAACCTCGTCATCACGGAAGTCCGCCAGCGGTTTGGCGTCGATCCACGGCTCCCAGCCCAGCTCCTGCTGGGTGAACGCGACGGGAGCCGTCTTCCCGGAGACCGTGGTTGCGGTTGTATGCCAGATGCCTGCCGCCACCGGCGCATCGCTTGCCACCACCGGCTTGTCATTTAGCAGCCGCAGCCCGGCGACGAGTCGGCTCTGAAAGCTGACAAACGCGATAAGCTGCGCCAGGGTAACAATGCCTTCCTTGCTCCAGCCCGCCCGGGTCAGCGCCGTCAACGCGGACGGCGTGGCTTCGACGGGAGAGAACGTCAGCAGGCGCGCGAAGTGCAGCGCCGGGGTCAGGCGTTCGGATGTAGGGTCGGCCAGGCCAAACCCCGCATAGTGCGCGGCCAGCGCCTCCGCGTTGTGCCACCTGGCGACTTTTGCCGCGACGGCGAACCGCTCGTCCAGCGCAAAATCGCTATCCTGCTGGGTAAATAAGATTTCGTAGCTGCCCTGTGCGTGGCGCGTGGCGGCGTCCCGCGTGGCGCGCGCCTCTGCCAGAGGGGAACCGGGTTTAATTTCCGCCAGCTCGGCGAGAATGTCGTGACTTAATGACATAGGTGTCTCCTCAAAGGATGTGGGGGGCAATCCGTTCGGCGATCAGTTCGATGGAGCGCAGCGTGTCGCGATGGGTGGGCTCAACCGAATGGACCTGGAATGAGATGTCCGTGGCGCGCCGGAGAACGGAATCAGCCTGCAGCGAATGCAGCACCGTCTCTGGCGAGCCGATATGGGCGTCGAACTGGCGACGAAAATCTGTGACAGTGTCACCTTTAACCGCGTGTCCGGCAGCGCGATGCTGCTGGGCCTGCCTGGTGAGACCCGGCGTGGCGACCTTCAGCGCGTAGTCATCGCTGTCGGCGACGAACGCCGTACGGGAGGCCAGAATGCGCGGTGCAATGCCCGCAGGCAGAGCCTCAAGGTAGGCATCCACAATCGGGTTCTGGATCGCGTCGAGCGTCAAATCAAACTGGTCTGCCGGGCGCGGCTGCGTGCGGGAGAGCATCAAACCGTGTCCGGCCCGCGCGGCGCGAACGGCACCGTCGACGGAAAAGGTGGCAATCCAGATCCGTTCAGCCAGCTGTGGCGCTGGCGGATAAAGGTGGTTATCCGGATGGGTGAGCGAATCCCCGCGCCAGGCGCTCTGGATCATATGCAAATGGTCAGCAAAGGCCGCGCCGCGCTGTTCAAACGTCAGTCCGAACGGCAGGAAAGAGGTCGGCGTGCCGCCCGAACCAAAACCGACTTCGAGACGACCATCGGCGAGTAAATCCAGCACCGCCGCATCTTCCGCCACGCGCAGCGGGTTTTCCATCGGCAGGGTAATGATGGCCGTGCCCAGGCGGATGGTTTCGGTATGCGCCGCAACGTGGGCCAGAAACAGCAGCGGCGACGGCAGGCCGCCTTCACTTTCGTGGAAGTGGTGCTGGGCAATCCAGGCGCTGTCAAAACCGTGGCGTTCGGCGTGGCGGATCTGTTCGGTTGCCAGACGATAGCGCTCCTTCGGCGTGGCGTCGTCAAGCAGGCGGGTGAAAAATCCCAGGCGTTTTCGCGTCATGCGAACTCCTCCGTAGCGGGTGAAAAATGGGGAATGGCGGCAATCAGCTCGCGGGTATAGTCGTTCTGCGGCGACGTGAATAAGGTCTCGACGTCACCGTGTTCGACCACCTGACCGCTGCGCAGCACCGTGACGCTGTGGGCGATCCGGCGAACGGTAGAGAGATCGTGCGTGATGAACAGGTAGGTCAATCCCAGCTGCTGCTGTAACTGCTGAAGCAGTGCCAGAATCTGCGCTTGTACGGTGACGTCCAGCGCGGAGGTGGCTTCGTCCAGCACCAGAATAGTCGGCTCCAGAATCAGCGCCCGGGCGATGGCTACGCGCTGGCGCTGCCCGCCTGAGAGCTCCCTTGCGGTGCGGGTCAGGAGTTCGACGGGCAGGGCAACCCGCTGCGCCACGGTCTCCACCCGGAGCTTGCGCTCCGCCTTGCTGAAGCGAGCAAAGTTCTTCAGCGGCTCTTCGATGATGTCAAACAGAGTTTGACGCGGATCGAGAGAGGCGAACGGGTTCTGGTAGACAAACTGGATCTTCTGGCGCAGCTGACGACGGGCCTCGCGGCTGAGGTCGGTGGCATCAATATCATCAATAATGACCTGTCCGCTGTCCGCCTGTTCAAAACCCAGCAAAATACGGGCGAGGGTGGTTTTCCCGGAGCCGGATTCACCGACCAGCGCATGCGTGCTGCCGCGCCTGACGTCAAACGTCACCCGATCCAGCGCCTGAAGGTGATGACCTTTGCCCAGCGAGAACCGTTTGCTGATGGCGCGGGCGCGAATGGCCGGGGACGCCAGCGGAAGGCCAGCTACCGGGGCAATGGTCAGGCGCTGGCCCTGGAGATCGCTCAACAGCTGGCGGGTATAGGCGTGCTGCGGCGTGCGGACAATGTCGGCGGTGTCGCCGTGCTCCTGAACCTCACCGTTGCGAAACACCAGCAGCCTGTCCGCGCGCTGGGCAGCCAGCGCCAGATCGTGAGTGACAAACAGAACCGCAGTACCCGATTCCCGGCGCAGGATATCCAGCAGATCGAGAATGCGTTTTTGCACCGTCACGTCCAGCGCGCTGGTGGGCTCATCGGCAACGATCACGTCCGGGCGCAGGGCGATGGCGATGGCAATCAGCACGCGCTGTTTCATCCCGCCGGAGAGCTGATGCGGATACTGCTTCATGCGCTGTTCGGGATGGCTCAGGCCGACCTTTTTCAGCAGGGCGAGCACCTGCTCGTCGCGCTGGAGTGCCGTTACCTTTTGGTGCTGCTGAATAATTTCCCCGACCTGTACGCCGATCGTCTTCACCGGGTTGAGTGAATTACCCGGATCCTGCGGAACCAGGCTGATTCGCGCGCCGCGAAGGGTATCGAGACGCTTCGCTGACCACCGGCTAATCTCCTCGCCGTTGAGCACGATTTTCCCGGCATCGCGTCGGGCGTTATCCGCCAGCAGACCGATAATCGCCTGTGCCGTGGTGGTTTTGCCTGAGCCGGATTCGCCGACAAAGGCCAGCATTTCCCCCCGCCGGAGGGTGAAGCTGACGTTATGCACCACCTCGCGCCACTGGCGCGCGGTACGGTAGCTGATGGTCAGGTTTTCTACCGAGAGTACGGTCATTTCAGGCCTCCGCTGAACTGCTGGCTGATACGGTTGGTGGCAAGCACGACGGCGATGACGACCACGCCGGGGAAGGTAGTTAACCACCAGGCGGTAGAGAGATAGTTACGGCCTTCGGCAATCAATAAGCCCCATTCCGGAACAGGCGGCGGGGTGCCGTAGCCGAGAAAGCTCAGCGTGGAGAGGGCCAGAATGGCCTGACCAAACTGCAGCGTGGCAAAGGCGAGGACGGCGGTTAAGGCGTTGGGCAGGATGTGTCGCCACAGGACCGCCAGGAACGTCCCGCCGCTGCCAAACGCCGCCTCGACATAATCCGTATGGCGGATGCGCACCACTTCACCGCGCGCGAGGCGGGCGAAGCTGGCGATGGAGGCCACGCCGACGGCAATGGCGGCGTTAACGGTGCCAAACCCGAGCAGAATAATGACCGTCAGCGAGAGCAGCAGAGACGGAATGGACAACAGCACGTCGACAAAACGCATCAGGAAAGATTCGACGCGTCCAGCGAACGCGCCGGCGATCACCCCCAGACCGGTGCCCACCACCAGCCCCATCGTGACGGCAGCGAGCGCTGCGCTCAGGGAGTGGGACGCACCATACACAATGCGGGTGTAAACATCGCGGCCAAGCTGATCGGTGCCGAGCCAGTGGCCCGCCTGCGGTGCCAGACGTTGTGCTCCGGCGATGCCCTCAATCGGGCTGTAGTGGGTTAACAGGCCGGGGGCTACGGCAGCAAAAACCGCGAGAATAATCACCGCCCACGCCAGCCACAGTCCCGGCTGCCACGCGACGCCCTGCCAGCCCGGAACGCGTTTTCGCGCGGCGGCAGCGTAATCGACCAGGCTCATGATGCACCTCCGGTAACGGTTTGCAGACGGGGATCCAGCAGCGGCATCAGCAGGTCCACCAGCAGATTGATCAGGACAAAGCCGAGAGCGGAAATCATCACCACCGCCTGAAGCACGGCGATGTCCTGGTTGTTCACCGCCTGCTGGGTCAGCTGCCCGAGCCCGCTGCGGCCAAATACGGTTTCGGTGATCAGCGCTCCGGCAATCAGTTCGCCCAGCAGCAGCCCGGCAATATTGAGTACCGGCAGCAGCGCATTGCCGGTGACGTGACGCCACAGGACGGCGGTTTCACTCAGCCCTTTGGCGCGGGCGACGGCGACAAACGGCTGCGTCGCCACCTGGTCCAGGCTGCGCATCAGAATTTGTGCCAGCGGGGCGGAGATCGGGATCGCGACGGTCACGATCGGCAGGATCAGCCCCTGCAGCGGCGTCGGATTAATCACCGGGATCAGCCGCAACTGAAAAGAAAAAAGCTGAATGAGGGCAATCCCCAGCCAGAACGTGGGTAAGGAGATAAACAGAACCGGCAGAGACTGGAGGGTATTACTCAGCCAGCGCAGACCCGGCAGACGCGACGCAAAGGCCAGCGCAAACGCCAACAGGACCGCGAGTAAAAAGGCGGGCAGGGCGAGGCTCAGGGTATCCGGCAGATTGCTGGCAATCAGCTCGCTGACCGGCACCCCTGCCTGTAATGAATAGCCGAAATCTCCGCGCAGCATCGCCAGCAGCGTGTGGCCGTATTGCTGCCACAGCGGGCTGTCCGCGCCGTAGGCCACGCGCATCTCCTCGATTTGCGCCGGGCTTAGGCCCAGGTCCGGGTTCTGAAATTTAATCAGCACCGCGTCGCCAGGCAGTACCTGGAGCAACACGAACGAGAGGGTAAAGGCGGCCCACAGCACCAGCAGCCCGTGCCCAAGACGTTGAAGAAGTGCGTGGCGCATCGTCAGCTCCTCAGTGTTTCTCAATCCACGCGCCGTAGAACGACGGGCGGCCGACCGCTTCAAAATTGACGCCTTTTAGCCACGGCGCACCGGCAAAGACCTGCGGCTCCTCGAAAATCGGAATGACGTAAGCGTTATCCAGCAGGTAGCGCTGGGCATCGCCGGTCAGCTGCAGGCGTTTTTGCGGATCGACCTCTGAGGAGATATTTACCAGCAGCGCATTCAGCTTGTCGTCGCGGAAGCTTTTGACCTTGTCGCTGGAGCCGCCTTTTTGCAGCAGCGCGTCGCGGTTAGCGGGGTAGAACATGCTTTTCACCACGTCAGGATCGGCGCGACCCACTTCGGAGACGGTTAACGGGGTCTTCAGCGGATCAAGGTTATCCAGCGTGCGGCTGCCTGCGTCACCGGCTTTCACGCTCAGCACTACGCCCACCTGACGCCACTGCTGAGCAACCAGCTGCAGCACCTCTTTGTTTTGCGGCTGCGGCAGAGATTCATATACCGTCAGCGCCAGCCGCTGGCCGTCTTTGGCGCGGATCCCGTCGCTGCCCGCTTTCCAGCCCGCCTCGTCCAGCAGCTGGTTGGCTTTTGCCGGGTCAAAGGTCAATTTGTCGCTGAGATCGACAAAGCCTGCGGCGGAATCGGCAATCACCGACTTCGCCTGCGGATAGTTGGCCGAGAAGAGGGTCTCGACCACCTGCTTTGCATTCGTGGCATGCAGCAGCGCCTGGCGCACGCGAATATCGGAGACCAGCGGGTTATCCGGGCGGAAGCTGATACTGTCGTTCACCCCGCGCGTTGGGGCGGCGTAGATTTTATAGCCCTGGTCTGTCGCCTGCTTTTCGTCATACGCCTGCACCTGGCGAATAAAGTCGGCCTGACCGGCCAGCAGGGCGCCGACGCGCACGCTGTCCTCCTGGGTGACGATAAACTTGATGCCGTCCAGATTGGCTGGACCCTGTTGCGCCAGATTTTTGGGTCCCCACTGGTAGTCTTTGCGGGCTTCGAGCGTCACTTCGCGGCCGAGCTTCTCGTCCTTCACCACAAACGGGCCGGAGCCAATGATATGCCGGGCATCCCCCAGCTCTTCAAAGTTGCGCTTCAGCGTGCTGAGCGAGACCAGACCCGACCCAATCGTGGCGGTGCCCTGCAGGAACCCCGGCGACGGTTTTTTGAAGTAAAACTTCACGGTCAGCGGGTCGACCACTTCGCTGCGATCGTAGTTATTGATCACTTCTGACACCGGCAGGCGCTGCGCCTTGTTGCCCAAACCGTAGGTGTCAAAGTTTTTTGCTACGGCGTTGGCATCCAGCGGCGTGCCGTCGGAGAAAGTGATCCCCGGGCGAATTTTGAAGGTGTATTCGGTTTTATCAGCGTTGGTGGTCCAGCTTTCGGCCACCCACGGTTCGACCTGCAGCGTCTTTGGGTTTTGCCACGTCAGTTTGTCGGTGATCTGGTTCAGAATGCCGCCGTTCGGGTAGAAGCCGCCGGCAGGCGGATAGAGGTTGGTGTGCGCCTGTTGTTCCAGATAAATCAGCGTGCCGCCTTTGACCGGCGCATCGGCGGACCAGGCTGCGGTTGTCGTCAGAATCAGCGCCGTCAGCAGCGGCAGACGAAATGGGGTTTGCATGGTGAATTCCTTTGTTATCTTCTTGTTAGCGTCGGATTCATCATCGGGCGCGGGGGAAAACAAGGGAACAAAGGAATTAAGATAAGGATTGCCGGAAACTGAAAATAAAAACGCCCCGTTAGCGGGGCGATGGCGGGGCGATGGCGGGGCGATGGCGGGGGCCTAAACGAATTTCGCCAGCGGGTCCGCGGCGGCAAACGCGACCGTTTTGTCTGCTAATGGCGGATAGATCAGCTCATTCGTGATGGCGATTTTGATCTTCTTCGCCTCGTCGCGGACGGATTTGACGGCCTGATCCCAGCCCTCGGTATAAACCGCACCCCACGCGCCTAAATCCAGGCAGGTAACATAGTTCACCTGACGATAAGGGTAAGGAGTAACGTTCAGCAGGCTGGCGGCAGCGTTATGACCGGCAAATTTCCCTAGCTGGATCGCGTGCTGGCAGGTCATCAGCGCCGTGTTGCCCGCATCGTCTGTTTTGGCGTGAGCCATATCGCCGGTGGCATAGACGTCAGGATGTGCGGGAACCTGCAACGTCTCTGTCACAACCAGGCGGCCCTGGCTATCGCGTTCACCGTCTATCTGCAGGCTGAGGGGATTTGCCTCGACGCCTGCGGTCCAGACGACGGTCGCAGCAGCAATACGTTCACCGTTTTTCAGCGTTACGCCGTGAGCATCAATGGCTTCAACTTCACTCTTCAGCCGCCATTCGACGCCCAGCGCCTCACTCGCCTCTGCAATTGTTTTACGCAATGCGTCGCTATAACGGCCGCCAATAACTGGCCCTCTCTCAACTACGACTATTTTAATCTCTGTATTGTCGCCAAAACGGGCACGGAGTCGGGCAGGTAGCTCCGTTGCCAGCTCGATGCCGGTAAAGCCGCCTCCGCAGACTACCACGGTGTTGCGCTCGAGCGTGGAGGGACGTAACGCCAGTGAATCAAGGTGACGCTCAAATACCTGTGCGGATTCCAGCTGGTCGATGTCAAAGGCGTAGTCAGCCAGGCCGGCAATCGGTGGGCGTTTGGTCTGGCTGCCCGTAGCGAGGATCAGCCTATCGTAGGAAGCCGTAGCATGCGCGCCATTGGACATCCGGTATAAAACGGTTTTTGCCGTGGTATCAATTTGTTTCGCGTGTCCGGCGATGAATGTGATATCAAGCTCGGCAAACAGGTCAGTCAACGGGGCGACCAGCGTTGAAACCTTCTCCTCATAGAAGCGTGGCCGAACGCGGAGTTCGGGTAAGGGGGCCAGAACCGCAATTTCCAGACTGTTATTACCCTGCTGCTCAGAGAGGCGTGCCGCGCTCACGGCTGCCCACATACCCGCAAAACCACTGCCTACGATTAAAATCTGCTTTTTCATATTCGATCCTTTCTCCCGCCAGGCTTCATGCCTGACATAACTGCCACTATACTTGTCGGAGTTAACTCCGACAACTTCTTTCTGAGTTAAAAATCGTTATAATGCTCCGAACACTAATTCGGAGTTAACCATGGCGTTTTACAGTTCCGGTGTGGAATACGGCATTCACAGCCTGATGTGTATGGTGGATGCGAAGGGCAACGAGCGTGAGATGAGCGTCCGGGAGATGGCTGCCTTGCAGGGCGTGCCGTATGACTACCTCGGCAAAATCTTCACACGCCTGTCACGTGCCGGGCTGGTCATCAGTACGGAAGGCAAGGGCGGGGGCTTTAAGCTGGCGCGTCCGGCGGAGCTGATCAGCGTGCTGGATGTGGCGCATGCCATTGACGGCGAGAAAAACATGTTCGAATGTCGTGAAGTGCGCCAGCGGCTGGCCGTGTTTGATGAAGCACCGCCTGCCTGGGTCTGCGACGGCCCGTGCGGAGTACGTTCAGTCATGGACAGCGCGCAGCAGCGGATGGAAGAGGAGCTCGCGCGTCATACTATTCTCGACCTGGCGCGTAAAATGTACCGAAAAGCGCCGGACACCTTCCAGATTGAGGTTCAGGAGTGGATTTCAGTTCGTCGTTCGTCGTAGCAATGAGCCGGGTAAGGCGTAGCCACTACCCGGCAAAAGGTGTTTACGAGCGTAAGTCGATCACCATACGGCCACGGATCTGGCCCTGTTCCATCTCTTTAAAGATGGCGTTGATGTCCTCGATAGGACGCATCGTCACTTTCGGCACCACTTTGCCCTCGGCCGCAAACTGGAAGGCTTCCTGCAGATCCTGACGGGTGCCAACCAGCGAACCCACCACCTGTATACCGTCCAGCACCAGACGCGGAATGTCCAGGCTCATCGCTTCCGGCGGCAGGCCAACGGCGACCACGCGGCCACCGGCACGCACGGCATCTACCGCCGAGTTGAAGGCCGCTTTTGCGACGGCGGTGACGACTGCGGCATGCGCGCCGCCGGTTTTTTCCTGCACAATCTTAGCGGCATCTTCGCTGCGTGAGTTGATGGTTAAATCCGCACCCATGCTCGCGGCCAGCTTCAGCTGTTCATCGTTAACGTCCAGAGCGATGACTTTGGCATTAAACACGTTTTTGGCGTACTGCAGCGCGAGGTTGCCCAGCCCGCCCAGACCGTAAATCGCGATCCACTGGCCCGGTTTTATACCGGAGATTTTCACCGCTTTGTAGGTGGTGACACCGGCGCAGGTGATGCTGCTGGCCGCCGCCGAATCCAGACCATCCGGCACTTTTACCGCGTAATCCGCGGTGACGATGCACTCTTCCGCCATGCCGCCGTCAACGGAGTAACCGGCGTTTTTCACGTCACGGCACAGGGTTTCGTTACCGGTATTACAGTATTCGCAGTGACCGCATCCTTCAAAGAACCAGGCCACGCTTGCACGGTCGCCGACTTTCAGCGACGTCACGCCAGGGCCGACTTCTTTCACGATACCAATACCTTCATGGCCCAGGATTACCCCGGTTTTATCGCCAAAATCACCGTTCTTCACGTGGAGGTCGGTATGGCATACACCACAGCACTCCATTTTCAGCAGGGCTTCTCCGTGCTGAAGCGGGCGTAAGGTTTTTTCAGTGACATTGACCTGATGATCCTGAGTAACAACAGCAGCCTTCATGTGTATCTCCTTGTTCATGATAAGAATCTGCATAGCAGGTGTAGTACCCCTTAAGGATTAATACATTAGCCTGGTAATGCAAGGCTGCGGCAACATAATGTCATCATTTGATTCGATTTCAGATTAAGAATACGGCGATCCTCTAATAATTAAGGGGGAAAATGCTGGCCCGGCGAGGTGCTCGCCGGGCGCAGATTTACAGCTGGGCTTCAATCTCCTCAATTTCTCTGCGCCATTGCGCCTGCAGCTGCGGCTTCTGATGTTTCGGCTTACGCGCCAGATCGTCTTCCAGCAGCGTTTCCAGCGCGATCAGCCGCTCCAGCAGATCGTCGTACGGCGAGGGTTGAACTTCCCCAGCGGTGACGACGGGCGCGGCTGATGTCCCCAGCCCCGCGCTTTCACGCAGCCGCTCAAACACGGCTTCAGCATCGTGCCACTCGCTCAGCCAGCCGTCCTCAATCAGCCAGAAACGGTTACAGCTTTGGCTAATTAACTGGCGATCGTGGCTGACCAGCAGCACGCCGCCTTCGAACTGTTGCAGCGTTTCCGCTAGCGCCTCTTTGCCTTCCATGTCGAGATGGTTGGTGGGCTCATCCAGCATCAGCAGGCTGTAGCGGGCAAGCGTCAGCCCGACGAACAGCAGGCGAGAGCGCTCGCCGCCGCTGAGCGTGCTGACTTTTTGCCCGTGTCTCGCCCACGGGAACCCGGCGCTGATGAGCGCCATCTTCCTGTTTTGCGGGTCGGGAGCGAAAGGTTCCAGCGCGTCGAGCAGCGTGGCGTCATCAGGCAGCTGATGCAGCGTCTGGTCGTAGTAGCCCGGCGAGACGCGCGGATGGATTTTCAGCCCGCTGTCCGTCGGTTCATCCACAAAATGTCGCCAGATAAGCTTCATCAGCGACGATTTACCGCAGCCGTTACGACCGACAATTGCCACGCGATCGCCGCTTTTCAGCCGCGCCGTTTCGATGTTAAACAGCGGCGGTAGCCCGGGCGCAGGCGGGACGCTGAGGTTTTCCATCTCCAGCAGACGGTCCGCCCGCAGCGCGTCGCCGCGCAGGGTTAACGTCCACTGGCTGCCTGCCGTCACTTCCGTCTGGTTCTCCTTCAGCCGTTCGACCTGTTTTTCCATCTGCTTGGCTTTGCGGGCCAGGTCTTCGTTGTCGTAAACCTTACCCCAGGTCGCCAGACGTTTGGCGCTGGCGGTCACGCGGTCGATCTCCTTTTGCTCCGCCTTGTGGCGCTGCGCATCGCTTTCGTCTTTTGCTGCAAGCGCTTTACGGGCGGCCGTACAGGGAAGGGCAAAGTAGTGCAGCGTCTTATCACGCAGGATCCAGCTGCCGTTTGTGACGGCATCCAGCAGCTGTCTGTCGTGCGAAACCAGCACGAAGCTGCCTGACCAGTTCTGTAAAAAGTGTTCCAGCCAGAGCATGGTCGGCAGATCCAGGTGGTTGCTGGGTTCATCCAGCAGGAGCAGATCCGGCTCGTGAATCAACGCCCGCGCCAGCAGCAGGCGGGTGTGCTGTCCGCCGCTCAGGGTGGCGGATTGCAGCGTCATATCCTGCGGCGTGAAGCCCATGCTCGCCAGCAGCGTTTCGGCTTTCCAGCGCAGGCTGTCGTGCTCAGCTAAAGGCAGTTGCGCGAGTACGGCATCCAGCATGGTCAGCGGGAAAATGGCGTCCGGGAGATGTTGCTCCACGCGCGCCATCAGGCAGTGCCCGGCCAGCGCTACCGCTCCGGCGGCTGGGATATCTGTTCCGTCCAGCACCTTTAAAAGCGTACTTTTGCCGCAGCCGTTGTCGCCCAGCAGGCCGATGCGGTCGCCTTTTTTCAGCGTAAAGGAGAGTGAGTCGAAGAGCGTGCCAAACGCCGTATCAACGCGTAAAGATTGTGCAGTGAGTAAAGTGCTCATTGTTGCTTACCCAAGAGTTACAGGCATGTTTATGCCTCGTCAAACATCGCTGACGATAACTCAGTAAGCCCGAGAGAAGGGATTTCAGGGGTTGGTGTCTTCGCTCAAGCAGAAGTTATCGCAGCACGATACCGATAACGCTTGAGCTGGTGCGATCACCAAATGTATGTGAAACATTGAAAATTTCACGATACAGCATAATTGGCCTCCTTATATGTTATGAGTTTGTAGGTGACTATCACTATACAACGTTTTCCTGCATATACCAAACAGAGGGGCAGCAGTGCTGCCCAGAATTATTTTTTCCGTATAAGAACATACAGGGCTAGTGTGAGAACTGACGCACTGAATGCGGAAACACCTAAAAAAAGGTACAGAACGAAATCCATGATCAATTCGTCGCCATATATTTTAAAATGCTCCGCAATAGAGTACTGCGCTTCCGGTGGAATAACTTTATATAGTGTGAGTAACGAAAGAAACACTGCCGTACACCATAGCAGTGCCAGTAGTATCACCTTCATTAATAAACCTGCACAACGCCATGAGCAATCATATAGTTTCCCAGTTGCAGCCCTCCCGTTCGTAGAAAGGCTGATGCCAGAACCTTAAAATCGCTCTGACTGTAAAGCGTGATACATCCCTTACTTAATCCAGATGGTCCGATAGGGTGCAATCTGAATTCTCCTCGCCTTATACCGTTCACAAAAGTCTCATCATTTATCAATCCGTCATCGCGATATAAAGCAAACCACTCGCTCCGATTGGAACCCGTGAAAAATGCATTTACACTGTCCTTTGTTTGAGTATACCAACCACCTAATCCACGTAATAGTATGTAATATCGGCCCGGAGGGAGAGGGCCTATGTCGGGTAGAGACGCGCTTTCGGGACGATTTGTTGCATTGCCATTCCCCGAAAATGCTGGGAAAAAGCCCACTCCGGGCACAGACAGTGTTGCGTACTTACCGCCGTTGAGGTGGAAATAGCATTGCAGGAGATTCATGAACGGTCATTCCATGAGTCTGCAAAGATGATATTACCGTCGCAATGTTGCCACGTGATTTTCTCATAACGCAGGGAAACATTTTCTAGATGATTATGTTTTTCCATTGCCGAGTTTTTTACGTCATGCATCAAGGGGCATATTGAGACAACTTTTACGTTCTCCAGGTACATGTTGAAGTATTCGACTTCCTGACCCGCGTCGTCGATCTTGTACCACTTAAACTCGGCACTTTTCAGCGTTTGGCCTTTTGCCACGGCCTTGTATAAGTAAGGGCTAGAACTGTCAAACTCCTTTTCAAATACCAGCGCACTATGAACGCGCGTACCCGTTATTTTTCCTGTCATGTTATCTGTTGGCAGATACAGTCCATGACCGAACCCTAATATCTCGATACTTCCCTCGCGATCTTGTACATCAACAGCGCCTTTGATATCTGCGCCGCCGTCATCTTTAAGCCAAAGGTAAGCCGGAATTGCCATTTCAAAACTCCTTTTTCAATTAATGAATTTAGTGATACGGAACGTTACTAAACCTTTAAAAGAAACTGTTTAATAGGCAAAAAATGTTATGCAAAATATTTATATTTCAATGAGATATGAATTGTTGTCGAAATATTGATTTTTTAAATAATGGTCAGGGGAATACTGTAGAAGCGGCAAAGAAAATAAAGGGAGGAGGGTGTTCACGTTCCCTCTCCCTTTTGAGGAGAGGGAAGGGTCGGAGCCAATTAAATCGAGGTACGGCGATAGCTGCGGTATTCAGGCATCCAGAAGTTATCATCAATAGCCTGCTGCAGCGCGTCGGCAGAGGTTTTCACCGCCACGCCCTGCTGCTGCGCCATTTTACCCACCGCAAACGCGATAGCGCGCGACACCTTGTGAATGTCCTTCAGTTCCGGCAGCACCAGCCCTTCGCCGTTGTTGACCAGCGGCGAATAGCCCGCAAGGGTTTCGCTCGCTGACATCAGCATCTCATCGGTAATGCGGGACGCGCCGGAGGCGATCACGCCCAGACCAATGCCCGGGAAGATATAGGAGTTGTTGCACTGGGCGATCGGATAGGTTTTATCCTTCCATACCACCGGATCGAACGGGCTGCCGGTGGCAACCAGCGCGTTACCTTCGGTCCAGGCGATGATGTCCTGCGGCGTCGCTTCCACGCGGGAGGTCGGGTTAGAAAGCGGCATCACGATAGGGCGCTCGCAGTGCTTGTGCATCTCGCGAATAATCTCTTCGGTGAAGAGACCGGTTTGCCCGGAAACGCCGATCAGAATATCCGGCTTCACGTTGCGCACCACGTCCAGCAGGGAGAGCACTTCGTTGTCGGTGTCCCAGTTCTTCAGGTTCTCGCGCTTCTGCACCAGCTTGGTCTGGAACGGCAGCAGGTTCGGCATGCCGTCGGTCAGCAGGCCGAAACGGTCCACCATAAAGACGCGGGAGCGGGCCAGCTCTTCGCTTAAGCCTTCGCGCTGCGTCTGGGCGATAATCTGCTCGGCGATGCCGCAGCCCGCAGAGCCTGCGCCCAGGAAGACGATTTTCTGGTAGCTCAGCTGGCTGCCGGCTGCGCGGCTGGCGGCGATAAGCGTGCCCACGGTCACCGCTGCGGTGCCCTGGATGTCGTCGTTAAAGGAGCAGATCTCATCGCGATAGCGGTTCAGCAGCGGCATCGCGTTTTTCTGCGCAAAGTCTTCAAACTGCAGCAGAACGTCCGGCCAGCGGTGCTTCACGGCCTGAATGAAATCGTCGACAAACTGATAGTACTCGTCGTCGGTAATACGCGGATGACGCCAGCCCATGTACAGCGGATCGTTCAACAGTTGCTGGTTGTTGGTGCCGACATCCAGTACCACCGGCAGGGTGTACGCCGGGCTGATGCCGCCGCAGGCGGTGTAGAGAGAGAGTTTACCGATTGGGATCCCCATCCCGCCAATGCCCTGGTCGCCGAGGCCGAGAATACGTTCCCCGTCCGTCACCACAATCACTTTAATATTGTGGTTCGGCACGTTCTGCAGAATGTCGTCCATGTTGTGACGGTTCTGATAAGAGATAAAGACGCCGCGTGAGCGACGGTAGATCTCAGAGAAGCGTTCGCACGCCGCACCCACCGTTGGGGTGTAGATCACCGGCATCATCTCTTCGAGATGGTTTTGCACCAGGCGATAGAAGAGGGTTTCGTTGGTGTCCTGGATGTTGCGCAGGTAGATGTGTTTGTCGATCTCGGTTTTGAAGCCCTGATACTGGATCCACGCGCGCTCTGCCTGCTCTTCAATGGTTTCAACCACTTCCGGCAGCAGGCCAAGCAGGTTAAAGCTGCTGCGCTCTTCCATGCTGAAGGCGCTGCCTTTGTTGAGCAGGGGGAATTCGAGTAAAACCGGGCCGGCATAAGGGATATATAAGGAACGATGTTTTTTCAGTTTGTTGTCCATGTCACTCACTCTTTTTTTGAAGATCCGTCCCTGACACTGCTGTTTGTCATCTTTCTGGCCTGTGCTACGGGGTGCGGTCGGGCGGTATTATAAAGGAGCTAAATATTAATTACCGCAACACATAAACAAAAACACCATCGGTTTTGCCGATGGTGTTCTGGATCTCAGTCTGGAACTTACTTGCCCGCGTGGCGTTTTCTGCCGGTGGCGTGAGTGACTTGCGTTTCGTGGTCGCCTTCAATCACCACTTTGCGCTGATTTGAAAGCTTGTAGTTCAGTCCCAGAATGTGGCGTGCCTGACGGTTCGATTTCATGTTAACTCCTCAATCCTGTTGATAGTTTTAAGGACCAGTTTGCTTTCGCAAACGAAATGTAACCCCTTAGGTTGCAGATCCAGCTTAGCAGGTTTTTACAAAGGTGCGTTTTGCCCGCTGACGACGTAGTTAATGGTCTGCTGGTAGATGTCACTGAGGATGTCATTATCCGTGGATTCCACCCACTTGGTCAGTTCCATTAAAATGTCATCTTCAGTCACAGCACCGTGCTCGGCGTGAAGACCCTGCGCAATCGCGTTAACGAGTTCAGGTTGTGCTGCTGTGGTATTAGCCGGGTAATAAGTAAACATGCTGCCTCCGTGTCGTTGTCTGTTTAATGGTACGGCTCGCAAAAAATTTAATTCATAAACAGAATGGCAAATATTTCCCCGGTTGTGTCTCAGATTCATCTTAGAAATAAAAATGACATAAGTGCATGCTTTTATGCGCTTTTAAAACGGAGGGATATATTGGCGTGAGGCAGTGCGGATATTATGGCGGTGCTCCTGCTATCGCGGGAATATAGCAGGAGCCGTTTATAAATTACCACTTCATTTCGCCAGTATTCACTTTGGCGCTTAATTCCAGAGAGCTCTCTTCTGCCAGACCCGGATACTGTTTTTTCAGTGCACCGATGACGCCCGCAGAGTTTTTATGTGCCGACAACGCCTGTTCAAAATGCTGCAGATAGCCTCGGGTAAAATCAATAGCCCCGGTTCCGGACGGTGGTGCGCCCAGATAGTGGCCTGGGATCACGCGTTCCGGCTTGTGCGCGGCCATGTTGTCCAGAGTCTGCTGCCACTGCTGCCGGCGAGCCGGCATCTGAGTATCAGCCGTCCAGACGTGAATCCCCCAGGAGACCCCGGTGCCGCCGAGGATGGTTTTCACGGACGGGATCCACACGTAGGCCGCATAGCTGTCCGGCTGCTCGATATCGACCTTTTCCCCGTCAATCATAAAGGTGGTGGAGGCAAGCACCTGCGGCACCACCAGTTCCGTTGGCGCGCCGTCTTTCATCTGCGGGCCCCAGAAGGCGAGCTTGGCGTCTTTGGTGGCCTTAATATGGTCAACCACCTGCTGCGTGGCCACCACTTTGGCATTCGGGAAGGCTTTCACCAGCGGCTGCAGGCCAAAATAGAAATCCGGATCGCCGGAGGTGATCACAATTTTATTCAGCGTTTTACCGCTGCGGCGAATTTTCTCTACCAGCGCTTCGCCATCCTTCACGCTGAACTGCGCGTCAAACAGCACCGCCTCTTTCGGGCCGGAAACGAGCGTGGAGGAGACCGCGAAAATGCCTTTATCCTGCGGGTTATAGGTATCAATCGTCAACGGCGCGGCAAAAACGGCCGGAGCGAAAAGGGTGGAAAGCAGGGCAATATGAGTGAGTTTCATGCTGTTGTCTCTGTTGTTCAGGAATGTCTCTATTGTACGGATATTCTCATTTGCCAGAATTCCTGAAACAAGACATGCTTAGTTTCATAAATCGAGCAGATGGAGCTTATATGGATCGCGTTATTGCCGCTCAGGTCTATAACCGGATATGCGAGCTGGGAAGCCTGAGCGCGGCGGCCCGCGCGCTGGGCATTTCCCGGCCGATGGTGAGCCGTTACCTTGAACAAATGGAGAAGTGGGCGGGGACGCGGCTGGTAAACCGCTCCACGCGCAAGCTGACGCTGACGGCGGCAGGGGAAAAGGTGCTGCAAAAAACGCGGACGCTCTCGCAGATCTCGCAGGAAATCGAAGGTCAGTCGGAAAAAGATCTGCCGTCCGGCACGCTACGGGTAGCCTGCGCGCACTTTACCGCCATGCACCTGATTGCGCCGGTCCTGCCCGGCCTGCTCTCGCGCTATCCGCAGCTGCGCATTGAGCTGGACGTGAACAACCATCCGGTCAGCCTGGTGGGAGAGCGCATTGACGTCGCGGTGCGCATTACCGATAACCCGGAGCCCGGCATGATCGCCCGCCGGCTGGGGGAGTGTCGATCGGTGCTCTGCGCCTCGCCGGCGTATCTGGCACAGCACGGCACGCCCGTCAGCCCCGAAGAGTTGGCGCAGCATAACTGCCTGCACTACAGCTTTTTCGCGGGGCAGTCCTGGCACTTCCTGACGCCGGAAGGCGAAAGCCTGAGCGTGGCCGTCAGCGGCAACCTGAGCGCCAGTATCTCTTCACTGCTCATGAACGCGGCGATCGAGCACTGCGGCATCGCCATGCTGCCGGAGCGCGAAGCGCGCGCCGCGCTTGAGCAGGGATTACTGGTGCCGGTACTGGCGTCGCTGGAGCCGAAACCGCTTGCCATCCACGGCATTTATCAGTCACGGGAATACCAGCCTGCCGCGCTGCGCGTGTTTCTTGACGAACTGTCCCGCCACCTTGCCTGAGGGGCGATTATTTCGCCTTTAGCCAGGGAGAGGCCGTGCTCCAGAAAATAATATCGGCTCCGAGATAATTTTCGCCGAAGCGGACAAACTCGGCTTTGGTGAACGGTTTTCCGGTCTGAGGATCCTTATAGGTCAGAGTCGGCTCCTGAACCGCCATGGCGATGAGCGGCAGCGCCTGTTTATTTTTATGGAAGAAGGGATAGGCATTCTTCATGTGCGCCTTGCGGTTGGGCACAATGTCCGGCCCGCCCAGGCCGATATTGTTGGCGATGGCATACGCAAAAAGACGTCCCATATAGTTGTGGTCGTTATCCCACTCGCACGGCCAGAAGTTCACGTACTGCACCACATGTGATTTCTGAAAAACCTTGCGCGCAAAGGCCAAATTTTCCATCTCACCCGCGAAATAGCTGTCGCAGGTGAAGCCCGCTGGCGGATTTTTCTCGTCAATATCAATCGCGGTTTCAGGCAGGTTTACGCCATACACCTCGCCATCAAAGCGTTTTGCGAGCGCTGCCAGCAGTGCCTGGTAGCGCTGGCGCACCGTGGGGTCCCACTGACGCGCTACCCATCCCGCGCCGACAGGCTTGCCCTCGCCGGGGTTATCAAACTGCGGCGCAATCCCGCCGCTGTATTGCTTATCGTGCATCAGATAGTCCGGGACGTAGCGGGCGTCCGGCTCAAAGAAACGATCCTGGATCTGAATAAAGAGTTTTTTCCGGGCGGCCTTAAGACGCGCCAGATCCTGCTCAATCCGCGAGAAGTCATAGCTGTCCTTCTCGGGTTCAAGCTGGCGCCAGTTGTACACGATCTGCACGCCGCCGATGTCGCCACGCGCAACCAGCGGGAGCGCCGCGTCGAGGTCGCCTGAGCTGGTATAGATAAAGTTTTCCGGCGTTTTGGCCAGTGAAGAAAGAGAGAGAGCCAGCGTGGCTACCGCGACGGCCATCCTGATTTTTAGCGTCATATCATTATCCTTGTTGTCGGTACAGCAGGTGAAAGACACGGAATCGTCTGTGTTCCAGGGCGTGTCAGATGTGTAGTCTATACTTAACCCTTTGTAAGCCAAAAGGAGAGCAAGAATGACGATTCATAAGCACGGTTCGGCACACTGGTCTGGCGACATTAAGCGCGGGAAAGGAACGGTTTCCACCGAGAGCGGCGTTCTCAACCAACAGCCTTACGGCTTTAACACCCGCTTTGAGGGTGAAAAGGGGACCAACCCGGAAGAACTGATCGGCGCGGCACATGCGGCTTGTTTTTCCATGGCGCTGTCGCTGATGCTGGGTGAAGCGGGCTATACCGCTGATTCGATTGATACGACCGCGGATGTCTCTCTGGATAAAACCGATGGCGGATTTGCCATCACTAAGGTTGCGCTGCAAAGTAAGGTCACCGTACCGGGCATTGCGCCACAGCAGTTTGACGGCATTATTCAGAAAGCCAAAGCGGGCTGTCCGGTGTCGCAGTTGCTCAAGGCCGAAATTACCCTGGACTATAAGCTTAACTAAATCACAGCCGGGTTTGTGCCCGGCTATCCCTTCAGCGCGGCGGGGAACACCTCCGCCAGCCAGGCGATAAACACCTTCAGTCTGTGCGTCAAATGCCGGTTCTGCGGGTAGACCACGTGAAACGGGTACGCGGCAGGCTGCCAGTCACCCAGAATCGCCACCAGCGCTCCCGCCTGCAAATAGGTCTTTGCTGAATACTCAAAGGTTTGAACGATCCCCAGACCCGCCGCGGCAGCCGCCAGATGAGCGTTACTTTCATTGACGCCGAGATAGTGCGGAAGAGTGATTTCCAGCGCCTCGCCGTTTTGCCGGAAGCGAAACGGAAACGGCCGCCCGGTGACGGGAGAGAGATAACTAACAAGCTTCTGGCCGTTGCGCAGCTCCTGCGGATAGGCCGGAACGCCGTGGTTTTTAAGGTAACCCGGCGTCGCGCAGGTGACCATCTGAGCGTCACCGAGATGACGTGCGATAAGTGTTGAATCGTTCAGCGGGCCGCCGCGGATCACGCAGTCTACGTTACCGCTGATAAGATCGACCGGACGATCGGCCACGCCAAGATCGATACGGATATCCGGGTAGCGCTGCATAAAATCCGGCAGCAGGGGGATGAGCACGTCCCGTGCGGTGGAACCGCCCACGTCAACCCGCAAATGTCCCTTGGGCGTCGCGCGGGAAACGCGAAACGAGGTGTCGATATCTTCGATATCAATCAGCACCCGGCGCGCTTTTTCATAGTATTCCAGCCCTTCAGGCGTTGTGACCACCCGACGAGTCGTCCGGTGAAGGAGACGTATCGCCAGGTGCGCCTCAAGGGATTTAACCAGTTTGCTCAGGGTGGCGATCGGCATATTCAGCGAGTCCGCCGCGCGGGTAAAGCTGCCGGTTTCCACCACCCGGGTAAAAGCGCGCATCGCCATGAGCTGGTCCATTAGGACCCCCTGATTATTTCTGTGTGTGAATAGTCATTTTCATTTTTGCCGGTTTTTCACTAATCCCGCAAGGGCTAAAGTTTGTCCAACGCAAACCCAACAAAAGGTAAATGACATGAACACGACTCTCTCAGGCAAAATCGCACTGGTCACCGGCGGCAGCACCGGCATCGGTCTTGCCACGGCGCAGGAGCTGGCGGCACAGGGCGCGAAGGTGTACATCACCGGACGACGTCAGGCCGAGCTGGACGCGGCGGTGGCTGAAATCGCTTCAACGGCAGTGGGCATTCGCGCTGACGTGTCAAAACTGGCGGACCTGGACGAGGTCTATGCCCGGATAGCCAAAGAAGAAGGCCGTCTCGATATTCTGTTCGCCAATGCGGGTGGCGGCGATATGCTGCCGCTGGGCGCGATAACCGAAGAGCAGTTTGACCGGATTTTCGGCACCAACGTCCGCGGGGTGCTGTTCACGGTGCAGAAGGCGCTGCCGCTGTTATCAACAGGCTCGTCGATCATTCTGACCGGCTCGACGGTGTCGGTTAAGGGGACGGCAAACTTTAGCGTCTACAGCGCCAGCAAGGCCGCCGTGCGCAACTTTGCCCGCTCCTGGGCGCTGGATTTGCAGGGCCGTGGGATCCGCGTCAACGTGGTGAGCCCGGGTCCGATCAAAACGCCTGGTCTCGGCGATCTGGTGCCGGAAGAACATCGTCAGGGGCTGTACGACGCGCTGGCCGCTCAGGTGCCGCTCGGCCGTTTAGGCGCGCCGGGTGAGGTGGGTAAAGCGGTGGCGTTTCTGGCCTCCGACGCGGCCAGCTTTATCAACGCCACCGAGCTGTTTGTGGACGGCGGGATGGCGCAAATTTAACCCAGGCTGCGCCAGCAGCGAACGTGACGGCCCTCGCGAGAGGGCTGTAGCGGCTGAGGACGTTCGCACCCCTGCGCGGCCATCGGGCAGCGGTCGCGGAAAAAACAGCCTTCGGGCAGGTGACGGTTGCCGGGAAGCTCCGTTTTGCGTAACGCCAGCGTTTCATCCAGCGGCTCTCCGGTGCGGGGAACCGAATCGAGCAGCAGGCGGGTATAGGGGTGGCGCGGCTCGCCAAGTACCTGCGCGGCGCTGCCCAGCTCCACAATCTGTCCGAGATACATCACCGCCACGCGGTCGCTCATGTGTCTGACCACCGAGACGTTATGCGAGATCAGTACGTAGGTCAGATTACGCTGCTGCTGTAGCGTCACCAGCAGGTTGAGGATTTGCGCCTGCACGGAGATATCCAGCGCGCTGGTGGGTTCATCGAGCACGATGATATCCGGGTCGGACGAAAGCGCCCGGGCGATGGCAATGCGCTGGCGCTGCCCGCCGGAGAAGGCGTGTGGAAGGCGGTCGAGATATTCCGGGCGAATGCCCACCTGCAGCGCCAGATCCGCCGCCAGCTGACGGCGCTCGCGCTCGCTGCTGCGTTTTTGCACCCACACCGGCTCGGTAATGATGCGCCAGACCGGCAATCGAGGGTCGAGCGAGGAGAGCGGATCCTGAAACACCATCTGCATGCCACCGGCATGGTGGGTACGCTGGCATGCGCCGGCGCTGGGTTTAAGCATCCCCATCAGCAGCTGCGCCAGCGTGCTTTTCCCACAGCCGGATTCCCCGACAACGCCCAGCGTTTCGCCCCGACGGATCTGGAGATCCAGCCCGTTGAGCGCATGGACCCGTTCCGTCACGCGGCCCAGCCAGTTTTTGCGCGCCGCAAAGTTCACGTGCACGCTATCCAGTTCCAGCAGTACATCAGACATGGTGTTTCTCCCGTTGTGGATACCAGCAGGCAGCCAGTTGGCCCTCTGCGCCATGCGGCTGCAGGCGCGGCGTTTCGCTGCATTTTGCCCCCGCGGCAAAGCAGCGCTCGCGGAAAGCGCACCCCTGCGGAAGCTGGCTGAGGTTGGGCACCGTTCCGGGAATGGCGGGCAGCAGATCGCGCGGCTGGCCGTTTTCCGGCGCGCACCGCAGCAGGCCGATAGAATAGGGATGCACAGGGCGGTGGATCAGCGTTTGCGTGGCACCGCTCTCTATCACGCTGCCCGCATACATTACGTACATTCTGTCGCAGAGCTGGGACACTACGGCCATATCATGGCTGATAAACAGCACCGAGGTGCTGCTGGCCTTCGCCTTATGCTTCAGTAAACGCAGCACCTGGAGCTGGACGGTCACGTCCAGCGCGGTGGTCGGCTCGTCGGCGATGATCAGCTCCGGCTCGCAGGAGAAGGCAAGGGCGATCATCACCCGCTGGCGCATGCCGCCGGAGAGTTCAAACGGATAACGTGCCATGACCTCCTTCGCGTCCGGAATTTGCATCTCTTCCAGCAGGGCGATCGCCTTCTGCTGCGCCTCGCGCCGGGAAAGCGGCTGATGCTGGCGAATCACCTCCACCATCTGTTTGCCAATCCGCCGTGTCGGGTTGAGGGCGGTCATGGGCTCCTGAAAAATCATCGCCACTTTAGCGCCGCGCCACTGGCGAAGCTGTTTCTCGGACGCCGTCAGGACGTTTTCACCGAGTAATCTCACCTGACCGTGATGAATACGGTAGCTGCCCTCTGGCAGCAGGCGCATGGCGAGCATGGCGGTAACGGATTTGCCCGAACCTGATTCGCCCACCACGCCGACAATTTCGCCCCTGCCGATCTCAAGCGAAACGTGGTTCAGCGCATGAACCTCCCCGCGAAAAACCGGGAAGCTCAGATGCAGGTCTTCAATATTGAGTACCGGTTCGGTCATCACTGTTTACCTCCTGACTTCGGATCCAGCAGATCGCGGATGCCATCCCCAAACAGGTTAAAGCCCACGGCGGTAATCAAAATCGCCGCTCCGGGAAACGCGCAGTACCACCACTGGTCCAGAACGTAGTTACGGCCGACGGCCACCATCGCGCCCCATTCGGCGGTCGGCTGCTGCGCCCCCAGGCCAATAAACCCCAGCGTCGCGGCCATCAGGATGGCGCTGCCGATGTCCAGCGACGCCTGCACAATCAGCGGCGGCAGGGCGTTGCGCAGGATGTGCCAGCGGATCAAATGCCAGCGGGAGGCGCCAAAGGTGCGGGCGGCCTGCACGTAGGTAAACTGACGCACCACCAGGGTTTGCCCGCGTGCCAGGCGGACGTAAAACGGAATGCGGACAATCGCAATCGCCAGCATGGCGTTAAACAGGCTCGGCCCGAGTGCGGCGGCCAGCGCCATGGTCAGTACCAGGGAAGGTATCGAGAGCATAATGTCCATCACCCGCATGATGACGGCGTCGCCGCGCCCGCCCAGTACGCCGGACAAACAGCCCAGGAGCGAGCCAATGCCGCCCGCAATCACCACCACCGCCAGCCCGGCGGTAATCGACTGCTGGCTGCCCGTCAGCACGCGGCTGAACAGGTCGCGTCCCACCTCATCGGTGCCAAACCAGTGTTGCGCAGAAGGTGCCTGCAGGCGGGCGGTGAGATCCAGCGCGTTCGGGTCATGCGGCACTATCCACGGCGAGGTCACCATCAGCAAAAGCATCGCGATCATAATGACGCCGCCGACAATCGTGAGCGGGCTTTGGCGCAGCATCCAGAACAGCTTTGCCCAGTTGATGCGTTGTCTGGCGGTTTTCACCGGGACGGGTGTTTCCTGCGTTAACATCATTCGGCACCTCCGCGCCCGATTCGCGGGTCAATCCACAGGTAAAGCAGATCGACCACCAGATTAACCAGCACGTAGGCCAGCGAAACGACGACGGCAAAGCCCATCACCGCCGGGAAGTCCAGCGCCTGAATGGACGTCACCACCCAGGCGCCCATACCCGGCCAGGCAAAGACGGTTTCGGTCAGGACGGCGCCGTAAAGCAGGTCGCCCAGCGCCAGTCCGAGCACGGTAATGGACGGGATCATCGCATTCGGCAGGGCGTAGCGCAGGACGATGTACCAGCCGGGCAGCCCGCTGGCGCGTGCGGTGCGGATGTAGTCCTCGCTAAGCTGCTCCAGCATCGCCGAGCGCACCTGGCGCGCCACGATGCCCAGGTGAACAAACGCCAGCGTCAGCGAGGGTAAAATCAGGTGCTGCAGCGCGTTGAAAAAGACTTCACCGTTGCCTTCCAGCAGCGCGTCCAGCAGATAAAACCCGGTGACGTGCGTCGGCGGATCGAGCCAGTCGTCCAGCCTGCCGCCGCCCGGCAGAATTTGCAGATGCCCGTAGAACAGGACAATCACGCCCAGCCCAAGCCAGAATGCAGGCGTGGAAATCCCGGTCATCGCCATTAAACGCACCAGGTGATCCAGCCAGCGGTTGCGGTACACCGCCGACAAAATCCCCAGCGGCACGCCGATAACCAGCGCCAGCAGCAAAGAACAAAAGGCCAGCTCCAGCGTGGCGGGGAAAAAGGCCTTCAGGTCTTCCGCAACCGGGCGTCCGGTACGGATGGAGGTGCCTAAATCACCGTGGGCCAGGGCGTCCACGTAGCGGCCAAACTGCACATACAGCGGCCGATCCAGCCCCAGCTGCTGGCGAATGTTCTGCACGATTTCGTCGCTGGCGCGATCGCCCGCCAGCAGACGCGCCGGGTCGCCGGGGATCATGTGTGAAATAATAAAGGTAATAATACAGACACCGGCCACCACCAGGAGTAACCCCCAGCAGCGCTGGCGCACGATGCTCCAGAACGTCATACGCTTTCCCCCAGCGAGAACCGTTATTTACTCATGGTGGCGATGTTGAACACCTGCTCGAGCATCGGATTAAAGGTGAAGCCTTTGACCTCTTTGTTCATCGCCAGCTGGTAGTTCTTCTGGAACAGATAGACGTAGGCCGCTTCGTCAATCACCACCTTTTGCGCCTGCTGGTAATCTTTGGTGCGTTCCGCCTGGTCGGTGGTTTTCAGCGCGGCCTGCAGCAGCGAATCCACCTCTTTGTTCTCATAGAACGAGCGGTTGCCCGGCAGCCCTTTTTTGTCCGATTCGAACCAGTAGTTCATGAACATGTACGGGTCGGCAAAGTCCGGGCTCCAGTTGCCGATGGCAATGTCGTAATCGCCTTTGCCGACGCGGTCGCGCATGGTGGCATTGGCCAGTTTTTCCAGCTTGACGTTAATGCCGATCTTGCCGAGGCTCGCCTGAGTGGAGAGGGCGATAGGCTCCCAGTTCGGATCGTTGTCCGAGTAAAGGAAGGTCAGGCTGGCGGGTTTGTCTTTGACCTTCTCCAGCGCCGCTTTGGCTTTGGCCTCGTCGAAGCTGTACTGCATTGCCGCGGTGTCAAAGCCCCACATGCCTTCCGGGATCGGGCCGCGCATCTGCTTGCCGTTGCCGCTCAGAATGCCTTTTACCATTCCCTGATAGTCCGTCGCCCAGGAGATGGCCCGGCGTAAATCCACCTGATTGAGCGGCGCTTTGCTGTTGTTGAGATAGAGATAGGTCACGCGCAGGGAGGGGTATTCCGCGACGGCGACTTTGCCTTCCTGCTTCAGGGCCGCCAGCTGATCGACCGGCAGGGAGTCGGCAATGTCCAGATCGCCGCGGGAAAGCTGCAGTCGGCGCGAGGCGCTTTCACCGATAATTTTCACCGAGACGCGCTTAAAGTGCGGCTTGTCGCCCGGCCAGTGAGGGTTCGGCACCAGGATCAGCTGCTGGCCTTTCTGCCAGCTCTTCAGCATAAACGGCCCGGAACCGGCGGTGTTTTGCGCCAGAAAACCGCGCGCGTCGTCCGCGGCATTGGCCTTCAGCACCGCCGGGTTAATGATGGACGCCCCGTCGTTTGCCAGCGTGTAGAGGAAAGGCGCGAACGGCTGGCTGAGGGTGAATTTCACCGTGTGGTCATCGACGGCATCAATTTTCAGATCTTTCGGGAAGGCTTCAGACGGCCCCTGGCCGAGCTTCAGCAGGCGCTCAAAGGAGAGCTTGACCGCTTCGGCGGTGACCGGCGTGCCGTCGGAGAATTTGGCGTTATCCGCCAGGGTAAAGGTCCACTCTTTCTGGTCGTCGGACGCCTTCCAGCCCGTCGACAGATCGCCCTCCACCTCGGTAGAGCCGGGCTTGTACTTGACCAGACGCTGGTAGGAAGGATAGGTGACGGTCCAGTCGTTGTTATCGATGGTGATGGCAGGGTCGAGCGTTTGCGGGTCGGCGGCTTTACCGATCGCCAGCATGTCTTTCGGGACGGCGGCCAGCGCCAGCGGGGCGCTCAACGCCAGCGTGGCGGCAATCAGGGTCGTGAGAAGCGATGTTTTCATGGCAGTGCTCCAGGTTAAAGAGAGGTGTGCGTCAGGGGAAAACAGGCAAAACGGTCTTCAAGCAGCGGGTAGCTGGCGGCGTTCGGCAGTTCGAAGTGCCACCATTCGCTGCTAATCCCCACAAAACCGCCGCCGAACATGATGGCATTCAGCAGCAGACGGTTGCGCTGGGCGTGCGGGGGTACGGAAGGGTGATAGGGATGCGAACGGTCATGCATTTCGTCAAAACCGGCGCCCATATCCAGCACGCTGTTATGCTCGTCCATCAGCGTGACGTCGATGGCCGTACCGCGGCTGTGATTGGAGCCAATTGCCACGTCGACCACATACTCCGGGTTCGGGCAGGCGTCCCACAGCTGGGCCTGCGCCTGCTGCGGCCGGTAGGCGTCATACACCACCAGCTTCAGCCCGGCCAGGGCGGCAATGCTGATGGCTTTTGCCAGCGCGGTGGCGGCGTCGGTATGCAGCAGGCACAGCGCCTCCTGATAGATCGGCCTGCCGGTGATGTTGTCGACGGTGGCGTACTTCAGGTCGATATGCAGCGTGGGAAACGTCTTCGCCACGTCAATCAGTTCACTCTCATCGGGCATAGCTCCGCTCCTTTAGCGTTCGAATTGACCAAACTCTTGTTGTAATTGTCGGTTTACCGCCAGACGCGCCGGGAGCGCATCACCCAGCGCTTCCACCACGCCCGACAGCAGCAGGTTGAACAGACAGCTCACGGGGGCAAGCGAATCCCAGAAATGACCGGTATCGGTTTTCACCTGCAGTAAATCCATCGGGTAATCTCGTGCCCACGGGCACCAGATGTCGGTGATTAAGGCCAGCGGGATCCCTTTTTCGCTCGCCACGCGGCAGTACTGGCGGGCCATCGTGGAGTAGGTTCGCGTATCGGTCAGCACAACGTAAGGGTGCGAAAACCCGGAGTTGAGGGATTCCACCCAGCTGCCGGACGCGCCTTCGGAATAGCTCACGCGCGGGCGAAGGTACTCGAGATGGCTGAAGAAGGCGTTGGCGATCCCGCGCGTGGATTGGATCCCCAGCACAAACACCGCGTCGGCGTGGGCCAGGTTGTGCACCACCTGACGGAAGGCGTCCGTTTGCGCCAGCTGATACACCTGCGTAATGGCGTCCACCTCCAGCGAGAGGGCATGCTGAAGGCGGTTGGGCAGGGGACGCTGCTGCTGCCAGGAGTCCAGCCGCTCGTTCATGCCCCAGGGCTGATACGGATCGCGCAGGCTCTTTTTGACATCTTCCAGGTTGCGATACCCCAGCTTGCGCAGGAAGCGTCCGACGGTGATCCCGCTGGTCCCGCTCGCCAGACCGACGCTTTCCGCGGTTTCAAACGGGATTTGTGCGGCGTGCGCCAGCAGCCAGCTCCCGACCCGCTTTTCGCTGGGAGTGAGCTGGCTGAACGTCGCTTCGATACGGCTCAACATCTCGGGTTTCGTCGTCATACCGCCTCGCTGTTAACTGGCTGTCAAAAGCTGGATTTGTGTTACCGGGTTAACAATGCACGACGCGTGCCATGTTCACGGTGAGGTAAAAAACCCGCCGTGCTGTTAATTTCACGCAATATTTAGTTAACCGATGATCAACATTTGTGCAGCGTAGTTCACTTTTGGTGCAGCGGCTGACGCGGCAGGTATGAATTTGATGAATACGTCAGTCCGTTCACATTTTTGATAAGATAAAAGGACAGTGAACACAAAAGGGATCCCGGCATGGCGAATTTGCCCTGGCGAATCAGCGTGCGCCTGACGGCGCTTGCAAAGAAAACAGGGATGGTCGTGGGGATCGTCCTGGTCGTCCTGTTGGCGGTGCGGGTCTATCTCTCGCAGCAGGGGCCGGACCTGCACCTCTGGCACACCTGGCGGGCGAACGAGATGTCCGTGCGTGAACTCGATAACACCAACTTTGCCGGGTATGTTGCCCGGGAAAACGCCATTTTCGCCGAGCTTGATAGGGCGGTGACGGCGAAAACAGCGGGCGAGGAACAAACGCCGCTAAACCGCTATTATCGCCAGAGCCTGGTTTGGCCGGGACAGTTCACGCCCGATGCCAACCGTTCGTTTGTGCTGATGCCAGCAGGAAAACCTCGTGGCGCGGTGGTATTGCTGCACGGACTGACTGACTCGCCTTACAGCGTCAGGCACCTTGCCGAAAATTATCAACAGCATGGTTTCGTGGCCGTGGTTCCGCGCCTGCCCGGACACGGCACCGCGCCCGGCGCGCTAACCGACGTTGACTGGGAGATGTGGCTCGCGGCGACGCGTCTTGCCGTGCGGGAAGCCACGCGCCTGACGGGGAATAACGTGCCGCTGCATCTGGTGGGGTACTCCAACGGCGGGGCGCTGGCGATGAAATATGCTCTCGATGCGCTGGATTCCTCTGCGCTTCGTCGACCGCAGCAGGTAATCCTGCTCTCACCAATGATCGGCGTAACGGCCTTTGCGCGTTTTGCCGGTTTTGCAGGGCTACCCGCGCTGCTGCCGGCGTTTGCCAAAGCGGCGTGGCTGAATATCTCTCCGGAATATAACCCGTATAAATACAACTCGTTCCCGGTGAACGCCGCCCGCCAGTCGTGGCTGTTGACGAAGGCCCTGCAGGAGCAGATTGGCCGTGAGGCGCGGGAGAACAGGCTGGTGAATTTGCCGCCTGTGCTGGCGTTCCAGTCGGTCATGGATTCTACGGTCAGCACCCGCGCGGTGGTGACCGGCCTGTTTGACCAGCTTCCGGCAAACGGTAGCGAGCTGGTGATGTTTGACATCAACCAGGCGGCGAGCTTCCGTCCGCTGTTCAAACCGTCGTCGTGGACGGCAACCTCGGCGCTGCTGCCGGTTTCGCAGAGGCGTTACGGTGTCACGATTATTACCAATGCCAGCGAGCACAGTTTCTCGACGGTGGCGAAAACAACGCCAGCAGGCAGCACGCGGGAGACGGTTGTGCCGCTTGTGCAGACCTGGCCGCAGGATGTCTATTCGCTGTCGCACGTTGCCGTGCCGTTCCCGCCGGATGACGATCTCTATGGCCGCGAACCTGGGGTGAAAAACCGCTACGGGATAAGCCTGGGGACGATTGCGCTGTGGGGAGAAACGTCCGTATTGAGCGTCGGTAAAGAGGCGCTGATGCGGGTCACCTCGAACCCGTTTTACGACTATATGCAGGAGAGGATCGACAGCAGGATTGGCGATGGGGAAAAGTAACGTTCCCTTGTTGCGTGAATATGTTAGGTCGCATTGATTAAGTATGTTACATAGTAGCTTCAAGGCACCTCTCTTTCTCATTGGAACCCCTTTTTGTGCTGACGACACTGATCTACCGAAGCCAGTTGAATTTATCCCGCCCGTCCACCGAGCTGCGGGAGCTGGTGGAGCGCGCCAGGGGCCGCAACACAAAACTGGATATTACCGGCGTCCTCCTGGCTAATGGGAATGAGGTTCTGCAGATCCTCGAAGGGTCGGAAGAGAGTGTGGTCAAACTGTTCCATACCATCCGTGAGGACAAGCGGCACAGCGGGGTGGTAGAACTGCTGCGGGACTATGGTCCGCGCAGACGCTTCGAAAACGTCGGGATGCTGCTGTTCGACCTGCAAACGCAGTCGCCGAAAGAGGTGCTGCAGTCGGTGCTGCGCTACAGCAAGCTGGACAGCTATCTGACCTCCGACGATCGGGTGTTCAAATTTATTCAGACCTTTATAACCGGTAAACGTCCGGCCCCGTCGGGGACGCGTTACACCTCGGACAAATGGACGCTCTCGACCGAAGCGCTACCCTTTGGCGAACATCTTGGCCTGATTGCCGGGCAAACCTGCCAGTTTGCGCTGCAGCCAATTGTCGAGCCCTCGGAAGGGAAAATCAGCTCCCTTGAGGCGCTTATCCGTAGCAATGACGGCGGCAGCCCGGAACATTTCTTCAGCTCCCTGGACCCGGCGAAAATCTATGAAGTCGATCTCCAGACGAAAGCGTATGCCTTCGCGCTGGCGGAAAAGCTGGGCATTGGTAGCCATAAAATCGCGGTAAACCTGCTGCCCATGTCGCTGGTGAATGTCCCTGGCGCGGTGGAATTTCTGGTCGATGAGATTAAAAAACATGGCCTTCAGCCGGAGCAGGTGGTCATTGAAGTCACTGAAAACGAGATGATCTCCGGGTTTAACCAGTTTAACAGCGCCATAAAACGGCTTCGCGGTGAGGGGGTTGGCCTGGCGATTGATGATTTCGGTTCCGGCTATGCCGGGCTTTCGCTGTTGACCCGCTTCCAGCCGGATAAAATCAAAATCGATCGCGAAATCATCAGCGATATCCATCTCAGCGGCCCGAAGCAGGCGATTGTGCGCTCCATCATCAGCTGCTGCTCCGATCTTGAAATTACCCTGGTGGCCGAAGGGATCGAGAAAATAGAGGAGTGGTGCTGGTTAGAATCTGCCGGTATCCGCCGCTTCCAGGGCTTCCTGTTTGCCCGTCCGCAGCTTAACGGCGTTGGCGATATTCGCTGGCCGCATCTGAAGCGTTAGGCAATTTTCCTCACGCGTTATTTCCCCTTTTCCCTGCCTGTGCTTAAATAGCTAAAACGGTTTAACATAGTTTAGCTAAGAGGGTCACATGGAAAAAATCTGGGTACTTGGGGATGCGGTGGTGGATTTATTGCCCGATGGAGAAGGGAAATTACTGCAGTGCCCCGGTGGCGCACCGGCAAACGTCGCGGTGGGCATTGCCCGGCTGGGGGGCAAAAGCGCGTTTATCGGCAGGGTTGGCGACGATCCTTTCGGGCGCTTTATGGCGAAAACGCTCGCTGACGAGCGGGTCGACGTGAAGCATATGCGCCTTGACCCGGCGCACCGCACCTCTACGGTGGTGGTGGATCTGGACGACCACGGCGAACGCTCGTTTACCTTCATGGTGCGCCCGAGCGCCGATCTGTTTCTGGAACCCGCTGACCTGCCGACCTTCAGCGCGGGCGAGTGGCTGCACGTCTGTTCCATCGCGCTAAGCGCAGAGCCGAGCCGCTCGGCGACTTTTCAGGCGATGGACGCCATCCGGAAGGCGGGAGGCTACGTCAGCTTTGACCCCAATATTCGCCCGGATCTCTGGCCGGATGAGAACGCGCTGCGTCGCTGCCTGGAACAGGCCCTGCAAAGCGCCGACGTGGTCAAGCTCTCCGTTGAGGAACTGGCATTTTTAACCGGCGATGCGGATGTACAAGAAGGTCTGAACACGCTGATGCTGCGCTGTCCGGCGCGCCTGGTGCTGGTCACCCAGGGAAAAGAGGGCGTTATCGCCTGGCATCAGGGTGCGGTGAAACACTATCCGGCTACCCCTGTGCAATGTGTCGATACCACTGGCGCGGGCGATGCCTTTGTCGCCGGGCTGCTCTACGGGCTGGCCGCCAGTCAGGAGCTGGTCCCGGCAATCGCCTTAGCCCAGCGCTGCGGCGCGTTAGCCACCACGGCAAAGGGGGCGATGACCGCGTTGCCCTGGCAGCACGACCTGTAATCCTTCCTTCACTGGCCGCCGTCCGGCGGCCTGAATTGTCGCCTCGATCACACTTACTAAATCGGTTTAGCAAAAAAGATTGCCGATCCAAAATTCCCGGGTTTAGTATCAGCAGCCTAAACCGGTTTAGCAATTTAGCACGTTCGATTAATACTTTTAGGGATGCGACAAAATGTATAAAAAACGCAGACTTGCCGTGATGATAGGCATGCTGGCCGGCAGTACCTCTGTTTTTGCCCAGACGGATATGACAAGTATCGAAGCGCGCCTTGCCGCGATGGAGCAGCGCCTTCAGGCTGCTGAAGCGCGTGCGCAGGTCGCTGAAAAACGCGCCACCGAAGCCGAACAAAAAACGCAGCAGCTGGTCGCCGCCCAGCAGCAGACGCAAACGACAACCCAGGAGGTGGCGCAGCGCACCACCGCGCTGGAGAAGAAGGCGGATCAGACCGGCGGGTTTGAGTTCCACGGCTATGCCCGCTCTGGCCTGCTGATGAACGACGCGGCCTCAAGCAGCAAAAGCGGCCCGTACCTGACGCCAGCCGGGGAAACCGGCGGTGCGGTAGGGCGTCTGGGTAACGAAGCCGACACCTACGTCGAGTTGAACCTGGAGCACAAGCAAACCCTGGATAACGGGGCGACCACGCGCTTCAAGGCGATGCTGGCCGACGGTCAGCGAACCTATAACGACTGGTCAGCCGATACCAGCGATCTCAATATTCGCCAGGCCTTTGCGGAGCTGGGTAACCTGCCTGATTTTACCGGCGCGCTCAAGGGCAGCACATTCTGGGCGGGTAAACGCTTCGACCGCGACAACTTTGATATTCACTGGCTGGATTCCGACGTGGTATTCCTGGCCGGTACCGGCGGCGGCGTCTACGACGTGAAGTGGAACGACTCGCTGCGCAGCAACTTCTCGATCTACGGCCGCAACTTTGGCAGCGTGGAGCAGACCGACAATAACGTTCAGAACTACATCCTCAGCATGAACCATTTCGCCGGGCCGCTGCAGGTGATGGTGAGCGGCCTGCGGGCGAAGGATAACGACGACCGTAAAGACGCTAACGGCGATCTCATCAAAACCGACGCGGCCAATAACGGCGTTCATGCCCTGGTGGGACTGCACAACGAGAGTTTCTACGGCCTGCGGGAAGGGAGTGCCAAAACGGCGCTGCTGTACGGTCACGGCCTGGGCGCAGAAGTTAAGAGCATCGGTTCCGACGGGGCGCTGCTGCCTGATGCCGATACCTGGCGCTTCGCAAGTTACGGTGTCACGCCTGTTGGCGGTGGCTGGAGTATCGCGCCTGCCGTGCTGGCGCAGAGCAGCAAAGATCGCTACGTCAAGGGCGACAGCTATGAGTGGGTGACGCTCAACACCCGCCTGATTAAAGAGGTGACCCAGAACTTCGCGCTGGCGTTTGAGGGAAGCTATCAGTACATGGATTTACATCCGGAAGGCTATAAGGACCGTAACGCCGTGAACGGCAGTTTCTACAAGCTGACCTTTGCGCCAACCTTAAAAGCGAGCAAAATCGGCGATTTCTTCAGCCGCCCGGAGCTGCGCCTGTTTGCCACCTGGATGGACTGGAGCAGCAAACTGGATAATTACGCCAGCGATGATGCCTTTGGCAGCAGCGGCTTCAACGCCGGCGGGGAATGGAACTTTGGGGTCCAGATGGAAACCTGGTTTTAACCCATCACGCTCCCGCCCGGCGGGGGCGTTTCGCACATCATAAAAAGAAGTCAGGCAGAGGTATCTATGGATGTTAATCAAATCGCCCGCGAGCTTATTCCGCTGCTGGGCGGCAAGGAAAATATCGCCAGCGCTGCGCACTGCGCTACGCGTCTTCGTCTGGTGCTGGTCGACGACGCGCTTGCCGATCGGCAGGCGATTGGCAAGGTTGAGGGCGTGAAGGGCTGTTTTCATAACGCCGGGCAGATGCAGGTCATTTTCGGCACGGGCGTGGTGAATAAGGTCTACGCCGCGTTTATTCAGGCGGCGGGGATTAGCGAGTCCAGCAAGTCTGAAGCGACGGATATCGCGGCGCGCAAGCTGAACCCGTTCCAGCGCATTGCGCGTTTGCTTTCCAATATCTTTGTCCCGATCATTCCCGCCATTGTGGCGTCCGGCCTGCTGATGGGCCTGCTCGGCATGGTGAAAACCTACGGCTGGGTCAATGCGGATAACGCCCTCTACATCATGCTGGACATGTGCAGCTCGGCGGCGTTTATCATTCTGCCAATCCTGATCGGCTTTACCGCGGCGCGGGAATTTGGCGGGAACCCGTATCTGGGCGCGACGCTGGGCGGCATTCTGACCCACCCGGCGCTGACCAACGCCTGGGGCGTGGCCTCCGGCTTCCACACCATGAACTTCTTCGGCCTTGAGATCGCGATGATTGGCTACCAGGGCACGGTATTCCCGGTGCTGCTGGCCGTCTGGTTTATGAGCATCGTCGAGAAAAACCTGCGCCGCGCGATCCCGGACGCGCTGGATCTGATTTTGACGCCGTTCCTCACCGTCGTTATCTCTGGCTTCATCGCCTTGCTGATTATCGGCCCGGCAGGGCGCGCGCTGGGCGACGGCATCTCCTTTATTCTGAGCACGCTGATTGAACACGCGGGCTGGCTGGCCGGTCTGCTGTTCGGTGGGCTGTACTCGGTGATTGTGATCACCGGTATTCACCACAGTTTCCACGCGATTGAAGCCGGGCTGCTGGGTAACCCGTCCATTGGCGTAAACTTCCTGCTGCCGATCTGGGCCATGGCGAACGTGGCGCAGGGCGGCGCCTGTCTGGCGGTGTGGTTTAAAACCAAAGACGCGAAAATCAAAGCCATTACCTTACCGTCGGCGTTTTCTGCGATGCTGGGCATTACCGAAGCGGCCATTTTTGGTATCAACCTGCGCTTCGTGAAGCCGTTTATCGCGGCGCTGATCGGCGGCGCGGCGGGCGGAGCCTGGGTGGTGTCAGTGCATGTCTACATGACCGCCGTCGGGCTGACCGCTATTCCGGGCATGGCTATCGTTCAGGCCAGCTCGCTCCTTAACTATATTATCGGCATGGTGATTGCCTTCGGCGTGGCGTTTACCGTCTCGCTGCTGCTGAAATATAAAACGGACTCTGAATAATGACGCAACTTTCCCGCTGGCCTGCGATCCTGCAGGCCGTTATGAAAGGGCAGCCGCGCGCGCAGGCGGACAGCCATTACCCGCAGTGGCACCCCGCGCCGGTGACGGGGCTGATGAACGACCCGAACGGGTTTATCTGGTTTGCCGGACGCTACCACCTGTTTTATCAGTGGAACCCGCTGGCCTGCGAGCATCGCTTTAAATGCTGGGGGCACTGGAGCTCTGCGGACCTGGTGCACTGGCAGCATGAGCCGCTGGCGCTGATGCCCGACGAAGAGTATGACCGCAACGGCTGCTACTCCGGTAGCGCCGTGGACAATCACGGCGTTCTCACGCTGTGCTACACCGGCAACGTTAAGTTTGATGACGGCAGCCGCACCGCCTGGCAGTGCCTCGCCGTGGAGCAGCAGGACGGAACCTTTACGAAGCAGGGGCCGGTGCTGGCGCTGCCGGAAGGCTACACCGGTCACGTGCGTGACCCGAAAGTGTGGCAACACGACGGGGAGTGGTACATGGTGCTGGGCGCGCAGGATCTGCAAAAGCGCGGCAAGGTGCTGCTGTTTAAATCAGCCGATTTGCATGCCTGGACGTCCTGCGGGGAGATCGCCGGCCACGGCGTCAACGGCCTGACGGAAGCGGGGTATATGTGGGAGTGCCCGGACCTGTTCGCCCTCGACGGAACGCACGTCCTGATCTGCTGCCCGCAGGGGCTGGCGCGCGAGCCGCATCGCTACCTCAATACCTATCCGGCCACCTGGATGAGCGGGGCATTTGACTATGCCAGCGCCGCATTCGATCACGGCGAGCTTCACGAGCTGGACGCGGGCTTTGAGTTTTACGCGCCGCAAACCACGCTGGCGGAGGATGGACGCCGCATTCTGATCGGCTGGATGGGCGTACCGGACGGGGAAGAGATGCTTCAGCCGACGCGGGCGCACGGCTGGATGCACCAGATGACCTGCCCGCGCGAACTCAGCTATCGCGACGGCAGGCTCTGGCAGACCCCGGCGCGCGAGCTGGCGGCGCTGCGTGAAGATGAGCAGCGCTGGCAGGGGCGCGCCAGCGAGGCGCCGGAACTGGACGCGACGCGCCTGGAGTTTGAGCTGGGTGCATCGCAGGTGAATGTCGATTTCGCAGGCGCGCTGCGCCTCACGGCCGATGAGCAGGGTTTACGCCTTGAACGCGCGAGCCTGAAAACCGGTGAAACATTGACCCGCTACTGGCAGGGTGAGGTTCGTCATTTACGCGTTCTGTGCGACTGCTCCAGCGTTGAAATTTTCATCAATCACGGCGAAGGGGTGATGAGCAGCCGCTATTTTCCTGACCATCCAGCCCGGGTGCGATTCGAAGGTGCGTCCGACATCACATTACGCTACTGGTCGCTGCGCGCCTGCATGATAGAATGAGGGTTTTGGCAGCCGGATCTAAGTCGTTGTGAGAAAAACAAAACGCGTCACCATAAAAGACATCGCGGAGCTGGCGGGTGTGTCAAAAGCCACCGCCAGCCTGGTCCTGAACGGGCGCAGCAAAGAGCTTCGCGTGGCGGAAGAGACGCGCGAGCGCGTGCTGGCGATTGCAAAAGAGCACCACTATCAGCCCAGCATTCACGCTCGCTCGCTGCGCGATAACCGCAGCCACACCATTGGTCTTGTCGTTCCCGAGATTACCAACTACGGTTTCGCCGTCTTTTCTCACGAGCTGGAGACGCTGTGCCGCGAGGCGGGTGTTCAACTGCTTATCTCCTGCAGCGATGAAAACCCAGGGCAGGAGACGGTGGTGGTGAACAATATGGTGGCGCGTCAGGTGGACGGGCTGATTGTGGCTTCCAGCATGCTGAACGATGCGGACTACCTGAAGCTCAGCGAGCAGCTGCCCGTGGTGCTTTTTGACCGGCACATGAACGACAGCGCACTGCCGCTGGTGATCACCGACTCCATTTCCCCGACAGCGGCGCTGGTAGCGGACATTGCGCGCCAGCATCCAAATGAATTCTACTTCCTCGGCGGCCAGCCGCGCCTGTCTCCGACGCGCGACCGTCTGGACGGTTTTAAGCAAGGTCTGCGAGAGGCCGGCGTGGAGCTGCGCCCCGAGTGGATCATTCACGGTAACTATCACCCGAGCTCCGGGTACGAGATGTTTGCTGAACTCTGCGCCCGCCTGGGGCGTCCGCCAAAAGCGCTTTTCACCGCCGCCTGCGGGCTGCTGGAAGGGGTGCTGCGCTATATGGGCCAGCATAACCTGTTGCAAAGCGATATCAGATTAGCCAGCTTTGACGATCACTATCTCTACGATTCACTGACGATCCCGGTCGATACCATTCGTCAGGACAACCGCCAGCTGGCGTGGCACTGCTTTGATCTGATTGGCAAATTGATCGAAGGGGAGACGCCGCAGCCATTGCAGCGCAAGCTGGATGCCACCCTGCAGCGGCGCTATAAGTCAGCGGTATAGCCCCAGGCGATACATCAATAACTTTAATTAATTTAAGTTTTGGAAGCGCCGATAACCATAAGGAATAATTCTCCTTGAGGTATTGGTTTATGTCGTTGAAAAAGTCGTCCCTGATTGTCCTGTTCTCGCTGCTTTTGTTCTTTATCGTCAGCACCGTGACGAGCGTTGGCCTCATCATTAAAAGTAATAACTCGCTGGATAACGTCAACAAAGAGATCCAGGTGGTGCTGTCCATTATTGACCCCATCAACCACAGCCGTACGCTGCGCGTGCGGGTGATGGAGTACGTGAAGATGGTGGAAGCGGGCAACGCGGCGGACGAGTCTGCAAAGCTTGCCGCAGTGAAAGAGGCGCTGACCAAAGCGGACAATGCCTTTGCGGCGTTTATGGCTTCGCCGCGTCTGACGGATGAAGCACCGATGGTGAGTGCCTATCAGGACGCCTGGCAAAACTACCGCAACCAGGGGCTGGCGCCGCTGATCGATGCCGCTGCGGCGCACGATGTCGCCAAATTTGACGCGCTGATCCCGGAAGTTTCCCGTCTCGACCGCCAGTACGAAATCATTCTCGACCAGGTGCTTTCGGTCCACCAGAAATACGCTAAAAGCCTGAACGAGGATGCGAGCAGCAATTTCGTCTCCGGCCTGGTGATGATTGCCGTTATTGCCAGCCTGTTTGTGGTGGTGATCGTTGCAGTCAGCTTCTTCATGAAGCGCTTTGTCTTTGCCCCGGTCAACCTGGCGCGCGAGCACTGCAGCCAGATTGCAGCGGGCAAGCTGGATGTTCCGGTGCCGGTGAAGGGGAGTTCAAGCAACGAAATCGACCACCTGATGGGTTCGATGGAGCAGATGCGTCAGGCACTGCTGGCGACCATCGCCCAGGTGCGCGATGCGAGCCATACCGTGACGCACGCGGCGCAGGAGATTGCCGCCGGAAATATCGATCTGGCTTCTCGTACCGAGCAGCAGGCTTCCGCGTTGACCCAGACGGCGGCGAGCATGGAGGAGCTGAGCGCGACGGTGGCGAACAATACCGATAATGTCTATCAGGCCGGAAAACTGGTGCAGGACGCGGTGAATAATGCCCACACCGGGGAAGCGGTGACCCGTGAAGTCATCGACACGATGAACACCATCGCGGCGAACTCGAAGCGCATCGAAGACATTACCAGCGTGATCAACAGCATCGCCTTCCAGACCAACATTCTGGCACTTAACGCGGCGGTTGAAGCGGCGCGCGCCGGAACGCAGGGCCGCGGTTTTGCAGTGGTGGCCAGCGAAGTGCGCACTCTGGCGCAGAAAAGCGCGGTGGCGGCTAAAGACATCGAGAGCCTGATTGCGCAGTCGGTCTCCAGCGTCAAAAACGGTGCGGAGCTGGTGAGCCGCTCGGGCGAGGTGATTGATTCGATCATTTCGTCGGTGAATAAAGTGAATACGCTAATGGAGCAGATCTCCGTCGCCTCCGAAGAGCAGAGCCGCGGGATCGGCCAGGTCGGGCAGGCGGTAACCGAGATGGATGGCGTGACCCAGCAGAACGCCGCGCTGGTGCAGCAGTCCGCGGCGGCAGCGGCCTCGCTGGAGGAGCAGGCGCAGCAGCTTTCGCGGAGTATTTCGAGTTTTAGGTTGCCGGTGCAGGCTTGATTGATGGTTTAAGGCTCCTGAGGGAGCCTTTTCATGTCTGGCGTAGCTGGAAAGCCGCGCTAGACAAGGATTCACATTTTACGACTAGTAGTCAAGAGCTATAAAATGCGGCTAACCTCCCTTTTTTAACGCACCAATTAAATTTGTTAATTGCTCAATCCCATCAAAAGTCGAGGGTATCTTGTCCTCTGATGGCATTATGTTAGAAAAAATAACCTCTTCAAATTTCACTAAAAGATCTGTGTTATGTTCTCTAATTTCTTGAGCATAAGTTGCGTAATTCTGGATGAACTGGCAAAGGCTTTTTCTTAGGTCAATTTGGATTAATTGTGCGCGGATAGAGTTGAAATTTAAAAGTGAAACTCTAAAGAAATATACGAGTATTAATGTTAGTGAAAGTATGGGGATGATCTTTGCCAAGCTTGACCATCCAGAGGGCAATGCACCAGACTCTGCAAACGTAAGGATCTCTATCAGTAGAGGAAATGGAATAAGTATGCCCAAGATAAACATAAGATACTTGGCTGACTTTAGCTCCTTAGATTTATTTTCCCCAAGCTCGGCAAATCCCTTATAAAGACCGACAAAGTTAAATTTATTTGCCTGCATGACTAGGGATTCATTTAATTTTTCGGATTTAGCTAAGTTCTCCTTTAAAATTGAATCCCAATGGCGTCCTGCATCTTCAAGGTCATTAGCCCTTCGGATATACTCTTGGTATGACTTAGCGTTATCGCTACTTAAAATCTCTCTAATCATTGTTAGAGGCATCTCTTTTAGAGCATATGTGATCTGGCCTGATGATCTTTCGTCGAATTCATCTTGTCTGTAAATTGCGAATTGTTTTATGGCCTCAGTGAGTTGAAAGAGATTGTCTTTATGGAATATATAATTTTCCATAAAAAATCTAAAACAAGAGGTGAAGAGTAGGTTAAGATTTTCTTCATTTATAGGTGTGTTTAGCTCTCTAATGAACGCATCACCAATTAGCTCTATATTAAACTGAACCCTTTCATCCCATATTGCAGCATGTTTTAAAAAAAGTTGTAACGCTCCCATTACGAGGTAGTCTCGTTCTTTACTGAAACTTATCGCGCCATCGGTGTCCATTGCGTTCAATTCACGAAGTTTATTTGAAATGAGATATTGATTATCTGGATTGCTGAAGAAAACAGTATTCATTATCTAATCCTGATGGTCATAAGTTTGTTGTGTAGGTTATGTCAGAATCTAGTCGAATTTCATGTTAAATCAAAAGACCTCACGATTGTGACATGAACATACAAACCAACGCAATTTTACGACTTCTTAGAAATTTCATTCGCACCGGCATTGTGACTGATATTGACCTCGACGAGGGGGGGCGTGTCCAGACCGGCGGCATGGAAACCACCTGGCTGAACTGGCTTTCCTCTCGCGCCGGTCGGTCGCGCGTATGGTGGGCTCCGTCTGTTGGTGAGCAGGTGCTTTTACTGGCGATCGGCGACGAGCTCGATACGGCGTTTGTGCTGCCCGGCATTTTCTCGGATGACAATTCCGAGCCGTCTGCCTCCCCTGATGCGCTTCACGTGTCCTTTGCTTACGGGGCGCTTACCGTGTCAGGCATCAAGACCGCTGACTTCACCGCGTCGGGCTCCATTATGGCCACCGTGCCGATGGTGTTGAACAACGAGCCCGGCGAGGCGTTAGCTTCTGTGTCGATTAAATCAGAGTCGAGAAAAGTAGAACGTAGAGAAAACGTCAATTATGATGACCACAAGGTTAGCCCAAAAGGAAATCATGACAATGAGCGTTGGATTAATTTCAGACGAGCCAGGACGTTTTTATACCTTCCAGTCAACATTGCCTGCAGGTGAATATTTCGAATTTCGTCCCCGCAACCCTCCACTGAACTCAAAACCTATCGTTGATGACGCAAGCGGTATGTGTATTGGTTATTCCGTCGCGCAGGCTCCCGGTTTATGGCAGATTTATGATGCAGACGGCATGTTTGTCAGGCTGGAAGAAGCGCCATTAGAGGCTCCTCTGATTGACCCAACAGATCTCGCTTTAATCGCCTTTGGCGCATTTCGACTTTTTCGGGCTGGTAAGGCGTTACTGGAGAGTGGTGTCAAAACCGCCGTAACGGTGAGACTCAGTGAGGCTACCATCAGTCTCTTGCGTGGCCGTCTGAAAATGGGCTTATCAGCTCGCGGGCTCAGGATGAGTGAATCATCGGCAAAACATATGCTAACACCCGGTCGCTATGTGCCTTTACAGATTCAGGAAAAGGCCATTCGTTATGGTACGAGAACACCAGACCCACTGAAAAAGCCAGGGCTTTTCCGGTACGAGGCTCGTATGTATAAGCTTGTGGAAGACAAGCAAAATAAAGGCGCTTATATTTACAAGTCTTACCGTCTAGAGGTGTTGGTCAGGGAAGCTGACTGGACTATTATGCATTTTCAGTACATGCCGTAAGGGGGGGTTATGATAAATATCACAAGCGGTGACAGACACCTTAAATTAACGCCTTATGAAAGGCTGACTGAGCCCGAGGTGCCTGCCTATAGCCGTATTATGGTATGGGTTGAATTCTCAATCCCTGTCTTAAAAACAGAGTTTGCTGCAGAGTTTTTTGTCGGTCAGTTAGAGCAATTCAGGAATGATACACATGCTTTCCATCAGGCCTTAACGAAAGGTATAAAGTCTAAGGATATTAGTTTAACCTCGGCATTCGAGCAGGTTATGCTTAAGTTTCATCAGGCACATTTTGCCGGGGCTGTTGGAGTTAGTATGGTACTGAAGCCTGAAAACCATGCTGACAGTATTACCCTTGACGATTCCTTTGATATTGATGAAAGTTACTTTCCCGAACTGTTGTCTGGTCTGGACAACATCATTTCATGGCAAAACTGATGCTTGAATTATGCCACAAGACCAGCACTCAGAATGCCGGTCTTTTTATGCCATTTACTCGCGCCTTTCCCTTTTCTTTCAAGCGAAGACTAGCGACTTCATTTCGCAAAAAAAGATGGCCTGAAGGTGACTCATAACGAGCGCCCGCTCTAACAGCTATGAGTCCAAATCCGACAGCACAAAAAATTTTATTCACCCCGGCAATATTTCCCATCCTCATCCGTCTACCTCACCACAAGCCATAATCAGTTACTGTAAACGAGGTAAACACCATGAGAGATTTTGAAATGCACGGCAGAGGTCACGGGCGCGGATTCGGGCGCCACCGTATGGGCAAGGGTTTAGTCATCGGCGCGGTGATTTTGATAGTGCTCGGCCTGCTGGTGATGTCCCTGTGGAACGCCTTGCTCCCGGCGATCCTCGGCGTGAAGGCCATTGGTTTCTGGCAGGCGCTGGGGATTCTGGTGCTGAGCCGCATTCTGTTTGGCGGATTAGGTTTCCGCCCGGGGATGTTTGGCGCGCACCGGCGGATGCACGAGCGCTGGATGAACATGACGCCCGAGCAGCGCGAGGCGTTTATTCAGCAGCGTCGCGAAGGCTTTGGTCGTCACGGTCGCGGTCACTGCGGCTGGCATGGACATCGTGACGATAAGCGCGATGACGCCGCGCCCAAAACGCCGGAAGCCGAGTGAGCGAAATGAAAGCCGGGGAGGCGGGCGGATCCATGCTGATGTCGGCGCTCAATGCCTGCCGCGCCCGGCTTAAAGCCTTCATTCGCGGACGGACGTCCGTTCGCGATGATGCCGACGACATTTTGCAGGAAGTCACGTATCAGCTGATGAAAGTGGAGCAGCCGGTCGAAAACGTCGCGGCCTGGCTGTTCCGCGCGGCGCGTAACGAGATGACAGACCGGGCGCGTAAAAAGCGCGAGGTGCCGCTCTCCGGCTATTTTACGGGCGAAGACGAAGAGGGTTTTCCCGAGGACGAGCTGGCCGAAACCCTGTTCGGCGTACCGCAAACGCCGGAGGAGGAGTATCTCAAAACGCTGCTGTGGGAAGAGCTGGGGCAGGCGCTGTCTGAACTGTCGCCGCCGCAGCGGGAGGTGTTTGAAAAGACCGAACTCCACGGCTACAGCATTAAAATGCTGGCAGAGGAGACAGGGGCCAGCGAGCAGGCGCTTCTATCCCGCAAGCACAAGGCGGTGCTGTTTCTGCGCACGCGGCTGCGGGATATCTACGACGCGCTGACGGGGGAATAGCGGCGACAGACAAAACCTTACACTTCCGGCACTTGTAGATTCATCACTATCGTTTATGATCGGGGCGTCTTGTTACTCTGGAATATTATGCGCAACCGTCAGCTCCTCGGAAAATGGCTTCTGATCATCACCTGTCTCGCGATGGCGATTTGCCTCGTGCAGCGTGCGGTGATGCTCAACCATTTTTTACAGGGACTGGATCCGCAGATTTCACTGAGTGCAGATGCCCCAACCCAAAGCAGCACCGAGCAGTCCGGGCCATCGCCCTGCCAGCTGGGCGCCCAGTCGCTTCTTTGTGCCCAGCCGCTGTTCTTCGACGGCGCGCTACCGGCTATCATTATCTTCTTCGCGCTGTTACAGCTGCTGACGCAAGGGCGGGCCTTTGCTCCCGCGGAACAGCCCGTTCAGGCACCGCCTCCCCGAATACACCTTAAAAACTGCGTTTTCCGTGAATGAAAATCATCGTCACCACACGATAATTTTTCACTGTTCACGGAGTAATACATGGTTAACCTCTTCAGGGGATTCGTCCTCCTGTGGCTGTCCTGCATCGGCATTGCCCATGCGGCAGACACCGGCTGGCTGGTCTCCCCACAAAACGATCACGCCCGCATCCGCTTTCAGGCGGAGAGGGAACAAACGCACATTAAGGGCCTGCTCACCGTTGAGCTAAAGCCCGGCTGGAAAACCTACTGGCGATCGCCGGGCGAGGGCGGCGTCGCGCCAAAAATCAGCTGGCCGGAAGGCGTAACGGACAGCTGGTCCTGGCCGGTTCCGTCGCGCTTCGATATCTCCGGCATGACCACGCAGGGATATCACGATAAGGTCACGATTCCGATCGTTCTCGACGGGGTGAAGAGCGACGCGCTCAATGGAACGCTCACGCTCTCCACCTGCAGCAACGTCTGCCTGCTGACGGACTACCCGCTGCATCTCGATTTTACCCAGCCGGTGGATGAGGGCTTCAGTAGCGCCTTCGAGCAAGCGATGCGCGCCGTTCCGGGCACGTCTGGCGTATCCACGGATCTCTCCGCATGGCTCGCTGGCGACAAGCTGGTGATTACCGGCACCACGGACGGGAAGTGGGACAATCCGGGGATCTACTTTGACCCGCTGGAGGGTGACATTCTGCCAGGCGAGCCGGCCATTAAGCACGATGGCAACACGCTTCGGGTGACGGTACCCGTGACTGATGAATGGGGCGATAAACCCGCCTCGCTGGAAGGCAAGAGGCTGTCGTTTGTGCTGACCAATGGCGGTAACGCGCAGCAAACCACCATGACCGTTGAGGCAACGCCCGCAGAGCCTTCCGCGCCTGAAGGAACGAGTAAAATGGTGCTTTTTGCCCTGCTGGGCGGATTGATCCTGAACCTGATGCCCTGCGTGCTGCCGGTAATGGGCATGAAGCTTAACAGCATCCTGCAGGCGGGATCGGACAGGCGCGCCATCAGGCTGCGCTTCCTGGCCACCAGCGCCGGGATCCTCACCTCCTTTGCGCTGCTCGCCGCGATGGTGACCGCGCTTAAGCTGACCGGGGCGTCGCTGGGGTGGGGCATTCAGTTCCAGAACCCGTGGTTTATCGGCCTGATGGTCGCCGTCACCTTCCTGTTTGCGCTGAACCTGTTTGGGGCGTTTGAGATGCTGCTCCCTTCTGCCGCCGCCGGGCGGCTGGCAACGGCAGGGGGCACAGGGCTTGGCGGCAGTTTCTGCGAAGGGATGTTCGCCACGCTGCTTGCCACGCCGTGCTCCGCGCCGTTTCTCGGTACGGCGGTTGCCTTTGCCCTTGGCGCGCCGCTGCACGCCCTGTGGCTTATCTTCCTGATGCTCGGCGTGGGCATGAGCCTGCCGTGGCTGTTTGTGGCCCTGGTGCCGAAAACGGCCATGCTGCTGCCAAAACCCGGCCGCTGGATGAACACGCTCAAAACGATCCTGGGCCTGATGATGCTGGCCTCCAGCCTCTGGCTGGTCACGCTGCTGAGCCTGCATCTGGGCGAGGCGGTCAGCCAGGTCGTGATGCTGGTGCTGATCGTTATCGCGCTGGCGCTGTTCGCGAAGAAGGGGCAAACCTCCTCGCCGTTATTCTGGGTCGTGGTCATCGCGCTGTCGGTGTTCGGCGGGTATCAGCTGCGCGGGTTGCTCAACTCACCGTCTGACGCCACCACGCAAAGCGTTGCACAGACCATCCCGTGGCAGCCGCTCAGCGAGGAGGCCATTGAGCAGGCTCTGGCGCAGGGGAAACGGGTGTTTGTGGATATCTCGGCGGACTGGTGCGTGACCTGCAAAGTTAACGAGCACCGGGTACTGCGTCAGCCGGACGTTATTGCCGCGCTGAGCCAGCCGGACGTGGTGGCCCTGCGCGGAGACTGGAGCCAGCCCTCCGCGCTTATCGCGGAGTTTCTCGCGAAGCGAAACCGCTACGCCATTCCCTTTAATGAGGTCTATGGCCCCGGCACGCCTGAGGGGGACATCCTCTCGCCGCTGCTGGACAAGCGCACCCTGGTCACCACCCTGAACAATGCAAAAGGCTAATGTATTATGAAAAAATTCCTTATTACGCTTCTGCTCCTGCTGACCTCGGCTCAGGTCATGGCAGCCCAGCCGCTGACGCCGGACCAGGAACAGCGCGCGCAGAAGATGATCGCTGATTTCCTGTTTAACGATCCGAACTCCCCGCGCATCGGCGCGAAAAACCCAAAGCTCACCCTGGTGGTGTTTACCGACTATAACTGCCCGTACTGTAAAAAATTCGATCCTTACCTGGAGAAGATCGTCGAAAAACACCCTGATGTGGCGGTGGTCTTTAAGTTTTTACCTTTCCGCTCGGAAAGTTCGCTGACCGCCGCGCGCGACGCGTTAACCGTCTGGCGCGCGCATCCCGAGCAGTTTATGAAATTTAACCATACCCTGATGGCCAAAAAGGGATACCACGATGACGCCAGCATTCAGGAGGCGCAAAAGCGCGCGGGGGTGAGCGTCACCGCGCCGGATGATGAGAGCATGGTGTCGATCAAACGCAGCCTAATCGTCGCGGAAAAAATGGGAATTCAGGGCACGCCCGCCACGCTTATCGGCGAAGGGCTGCTGCCCGGCTGGGTTCCTTTTGAACAGTTCGACGAAATGGTCAGTGACGCACTGAAAAACCGCTAACCTGAAGGGGGCGGAATGCCCCCGAAAAACCGGAGAGGGAAATGAAAAAATTACTGTTACTTTCGGCGCTGGCGACCTCAGGGCTGGCCCAGGCCGCTGATGCCATACCGGATGTGGTGAAGCAGTTCAGCGAGCAGCAGCAGATCAAAATCATTAAGAAACTGGATGCCCCCGGCGGCGCACCGGCCTGGCTGGGGCAATATCAGGACATGGGCGTGACGCTGTTTTTAACGCCGGACGGCAAGCACGTCATCTCGGGCTATCTGTACGATGAAAAAGGAAAAAACCTCAGCGAAGGCTATTTCCAGAAAGAGATCTACGCTCCGATGGGGCGCGAGATGTGGAAGAACCTCAACGCGGCGCATCCCCTGAAGGAAGGGGCAGATAACGCTCCGCGTAAGGTCTTCGTCTTCGCCGATCCGTTCTGCCCGTACTGCAAGCAGTTCTGGTCTGAAGCGCAGCCGTGGGTGAAGGCGGGCAAGGTTCAGCTCAACACGCTGCTGGTGGCGTTTCTTAACCCCAACAGCGGGCGTAACGCCTCTGCGATCCTGAATGCGAAAGATCCGGTTTCGGCCTGGCGCGAGTATGAGCTCTCCGGCGGTAAAAAATTACCCAAGCCTGAAGGCGAGGCTTCCCGCGAAACGGTAGCGATCCTGCAGAAACACCAGGCGCTGATGGACAGCCTGGGCGCAAACGCCACGCCGGCCATTTACTATCTGAATGCGGAAAACGAACTGCAGCAGGTGGTCGGTATGCCGGACGCGCAGCAGCTTGAGGCAATGTTCGGGCCGAAGCCGTAAGAAATCAGGCAGAAACGGGGTGTTTCTGCCTGATAGTCACTTAGCTACCCCAGCGCCCTTTGAGGTAGTTCACCGCCTGCTGGGTCTGCGGCTGGTTCAGGTAATCTTCCCGGAACAGGATGGTGCCGTTCACGTTGGGCAGCGAATCGTTAAGGTCGAGCTGTTTTTTTAGCTCCGGCACGCCGCCCTGTACCGTCCAGTCCGGCTCATTCTTCGACGGTTCGCCCACCTTGTAGAACGCAATGCCGATATACAGGCGGGTGTGGGTCGGCTTGACGACGTCGGCCCACCACTTGGTCAGCACGTCATAGCGCGCCGCATCACGGGAGAAGGGCCAGTATATCTGCGGGGCAATGTAGTCCAGCAGGCCCTGCTGCACCCACTGCCGCGTATCGGCGTAGGATTCATCGTAGGCCGCGGCGCCGCGCGTGTCCGAACCCGCCGGGTCAAAGGAGCGGTTACGCCACACGCCCGCCGGGCTGACGCCAAACTCCACGTTGGGCCTGGTCTGCTTGATCGCGCGTGACACCTGCACGATCAGCTGCTGCGTATTGTGTCTGCGCCAGTCGGCTTTTGAGGCAAATCCCTGGCCGTACTGCCGCCAGGTTTGCGCGTCGTTGAGCGCGGATCCCGGCGATTCGGCGTAAAAGTAATCATCAAACTGCACGCCGTCTACCGGGTAGTTTGCCACCACTTCGGTCACCACTTTGGTTATCCAGTCGCGCACTTCGGGAATGCCCGGGTCGAGAACAAAACGATCTCCGGAGACGCGTACCCATTCCGGGTGCTGAACATAGACGCTGGACGGGGTCAGATATGAAGTCCGGTTCAGGGCGGCGATGGTTGAGGGCTTAGTATTGGTCGACACGCGGTAAGGGTTGAACCAGGCATGAACCTTCATGCCGCGCTTGTGCGCTTCATCCAGCATAAACTGCAGCGGGTCGTAACCCGGATATTCGCCGATGTTGCCCGTCAGCATATCTGACCACGGCAGAATTTTTGATGACCAGAGCGCGGTGCTGTCCGGCTTCACCTGGAAAAATACGGTGTTAATCCCGAGGCGCTTAAGGTTGTCGAGCTTGCCGATCAGCGCCTGCTTTTGCATGGTGATGCGCTGGTCGGCGCTGTGGCCATTCACCGAGGCCACCGGCGGCCAGTCGAGACGAGAGACGGTCGCCAGCCAGACCCCGCGCATCGGCTCGTTTGCCTGCTGCGTCGGTTTGCTGGCGGTGGGAAGAGGGGTAACCAATGATTTAGGTGGTTTTGAGGAGCAGCTTACAAGTAAAAGCGCGCAGGCAGCCAGCGCACCGATCCGTTTTACGTGTCGCGTCATTTGCGTATTAGCTCTTGATAATCCGACTGTTAGCCCAGGGATTAAAGGCGGGCGCCGCCTGTTCTGCGCTTTCCTCATCGTTGAGGGAGTCCAGATACAGGGCTTCAACTTCCGCGCGCGCCCACGGGGTGCGGCGCAGGAATTTCAGGCTCGATTTAACGCTGGGATCTTTTCTGAAACAGTTAATTTTGATGCGGTCGCCCAATTCGCTCCAGCCATACTTCGCCACCAGGGCGTTGACCATCATCTCCAGCGTTACGCCATGTAAAGGATCTTTGGAAATGTGTGCAGTCATAGGCGTCCGGATGTCTCGATTTTTAGGGGATTGGGGTAAACGCTGAAAGGGTACAAGAAAGCAGGGGAAGCGGCAATTTTCCTTTTCCCCTCGCTCACTTTATGACGGACTCCGTGCGCTGATTTTCGCCGACAATTTTTCCCGCGCTGTTTTCAATCGTAAACCGAATCGACACGTCGTCCTGGCCCACGGGCGTGGCCGTAACCGCTTTTACCATCGTTCCTGAGTCTGCTGCGATCGTCATCGTCGTCGTGCCTTTTGCCAGCACCTTGTCGCGCTGCGTGATACGCCAGGTCAGGCGGCATTCGCTGCACGGTTTCCAGGTGTCGTTGATGGCCCAGAGGCGCACGGTCGCCGCCGCGCCGGATTGCCACTGCGCGGTGACCGGTTCGATGGACGGCAAAACAGGCTGGTACGCGCGCTGGAGCGCGTAAAACCCGGCTTTAGGTTTACGAAGGTAGTCCACTACGCCCCAGTTGATGGAGGGCCAGGTTTCCACAAACATAAAGTGGAACAGGGCCGTCACCGGCTGGTATCGCTGTCGGCGATAGCTTTCGGCCGCCGTGGCCACCAGCTGAGACTGGTACGCCTGGGTATTGCGAATCATCGCCTGAATATTCTTCCCGCGCGAAATACCGGCGAACTTAAAGGTCTGGAAGGGCTGAAAATTATGGTATTTCCAGACGGTCCAGCCGGGATCGTCGGCGGCGGTCGTTTTTGGCCAGAGCGACGCCGCCGGGATGATGGTTTTTAGCGTTGACAGGCGGGGAAGCGCCTGCGCGCCGAACTCGGTAATGATCCCCGTTTTGGCTGGGGCAAGCAGGTCGCGCACGGTGCCGAAGTACCAGCCCGCCCAGTAATGCTCCTCAACGGCGGAGAAGCGGTGCACGATGCGGGAGGTATCTTCGGCAAGCGTATCCGCCACCTTTTGCGTGAGCTCGCGATTCAGATCTTTATTCCAGTCCGGGAAGCGTTTTTCCATCCACGGCGAGTTCCACGGCGGTTCGTTATGCCCGCCCCAGACGATGATGGCGGGGGAATTGCCAAACTGTTCGATCATCTCCCGCGTCTGTCGAACCGCATTTTCCGTGAAAGCCGCACTGTTGTTGTAGCCCCACTGCAGCGGAACATCCTGCCAGATCATCATGCCCATCTCATCGGCCACGTCATACAGCGCGCGCCCGGCAACGTGTCCGTGCACGCGTATGGCGTTGGCGTTCATGGCTTCCACCAGACGAAGGTCGCGTCGGTATTTTTTTCGCGTCATGGTACCGAGCCAGGGGGAACCGATGTAATTGCTGCCCTTAATAAAAAGGCGCCTGTCGTTTATGAGCCAGCCCTTATTGTCGGGCTGCTCGACGATTTTGCGCAGCCCGGTGCGGGTTACCGCCGTGTCCATTAAGCCGTTTGCATCCCGCAACGCCACGCGAACGTTATACAGGTGGGGTTTCCCCGTGCCGATCGGCCACCACAGCTTTGCCTTCGGCATGGGCAGCGTCACCTGCACGGAATGGGCACCGCTTTCGAGGGTAACCGGAAAGTCAGCCTGATAGGGCCTGCCGCTGAAGTTGGCGGGCGTGGCGGTGAGCCGCACGGTCGCCGGGCCCTGACCGAGCGCGCGGTAGCGAATCTCCGCTTTTAGCGTCGGGCGAGTCAGCCCCTGTGACCAGTCGGGCCGCAGGATGGTCTCATCAAGGGTGGCGCCCCGGCTAAGGTGCAGCCGGACCGGTGCCCAGATGCCGCCCGAGTTAGCGTCCTGTCCTTCCGGCGACCAGGCGCCACCGGGACGCGTGTCATGCTGATTCAGAACCCCCTTCATGGCCGTTTTATGCAAAGGCCAGATCTTGTGCGGATCTTCGTAGGGGCTGTCTACCCTGACGATGAGCCGATTGTGACGTTGTAACGCCGGGCTGGCGTCCAGCGAAAAACGCTGAAAGTAGCCCTCATGCTTGCCCAGCGGCTGGCCGTTCAGGGTCACCTCTGCCAGGTAATCGACGCCGTCAAACACCAGGGTACTCATCACGTCAGGGGGCTGCACGGGCAGGGAAAACGCGTGCTTGTACCACAGCGCGCCCTGATGATCGTACCCGGCGCTGTACCAGTTGGCAGGAACCTGAAGCGGATGCCAGCCTGATGCGGCAAGACGTGCGCTGTCATTGGCATCCTGAACCTGCCATTCTCCGGCCAGAGACCAACTGACCGGCGCAGAGTTCGCCACCGCGTGGGTGGTCAACAGGGCAACGAGCAGCGTGCAGTTGCGAGCGTTCATTTGTTTACCCCCCGCGCGTTGAGCCACGCCATCAGGCGCAGCGATTCCTGGCTAAGATTTTCTTTCAGGGCCGCAAGCTGGCGCCCATCCAGCGTATGCGCGTCGCTTTCCAGCACCTGCAGCTGCTGTGCGAGCGTGCTGAAGTCCAGGGTGACGGCTTCTCCGCGCAGCTTGTGGGCCGCGCGTCGCAGCGCCTCGCGGTCGTTGCAGTCGATCGCCTGGGTAATGGTTTTGATTGCTTCATTTAGCCCTTCGCCAAACAGGGCCAGCAGCTCCTGTACCAGGGTGGGATCGTCAGCGCACTGCTTCAGCAGGCGTGCTTCATCCGGAAAACCGGAGGCGTCTTCGTGGTGCTGGAGCACGCGGGCAATCTCTTCAGCGAGACGCTCCTGGCTAATGGGTTTGGCAATGTAGCCGTCGAACCCCATATTCAGGCAGCGCTCTTTATCCCCCTGCATGGCGTGTGCGGTCATGGCGACGGTGGGTTGAGGCGGTCCGGGCCGGGACTGCTCTTCTTCACGAAGCAGGCGAATGGCGGTCTCACCGTCCATCTCTGGCATCTGAAGGTCGATCAGTAAAACGTCCCACGTATCCGCGCGCCAGCGTTCCAGCAGCGCGACGCCATTGTCGACGATCTGACAGCTATGGCCGAGCCGCTCGAGCAGGCGCGCGGCGACCTTCTGGTTGACCAGATTATCTTCAGCCAGCAGGATCCGCAGGCCCGTGGCTGCAGGCGAGGCGACAGGCGTGGGCGTGCTTTCACCCACGGGTGCTGGCGAACGTTCAAACGCGGCGGCAATCGCCTGATGTAATTCATCCTGGGCGATAGGCTTATGCAGATAGCTCTTGATTCCGATCCGCTTCAGCATATTGATATCAAAATGTCGGCTCATGGAGCTCAGCATGATGATATGGCTTTCAGCAACCTGCGGCAGAACCGAAAGCTCAAGGGCCAGAGACACGCCGTCCATATCCGGCATCTGCGCGTCCAGCAGGATCAGGGGCCACGCTGTTCCCGTTCTAACCCGGTCAATGGCCTCGCTGGCGTTGTTAACGCAGGTGGGTTTCAGTCCCATCTGGCTGAGCATCGCGGCCAGCAGCCGCAGGTTGGTCGCGTTATCATCAACCACCAGTACGGCTTCACCGTTAAAGCGCTGGCTATGTGGGCGCTCTCCGGGCGCAAGGGTCTGCGCCGCCAGGGGCAGCGAGAACGAAAATTCGCTGCCTTTTCCCGGCTCGCTGGAGACCGTTAATTCGCCCCCCATGGCCGCAACCAGTCTTGCCGAGATGGTTAGCCCGAGCCCCGTACCGCCATAGCGGCGGGTGGTTGAGTTATCCGCCTGGCTGAAGGCTTCAAAAATAGCCTTCTGCTTATCTGCCGGTATGCCAATGCCGCTGTCGCGCACGCGAAAACGCCATCGATTCGCGCTATCGCCGGGCTCAACAACCAGGATAACTTCTCCCTGATGGGTAAATTTCAGCGCGTTGCCCAGCAGATTGGTCAGGATTTGGCGCAGCCGCGCGCCGTCAACAAGCAGCACATCGGGAACGTCGGGCGCAATATCAACCAGCAGCTCGATGCCTTTTTCGCTCGCCCCCGGCATGTGCGGACGAATGAGCGACTGAATAAAGGGGCGGACAGGTACGGGTTCCGACTCCAGCTCCACTTTGCCGGCTTCAATTCGGGAAAAGTCGAGAATATCGTTGATGATATGCAGAAGCGACTGGGCAGAGCTCATCACCAGGGTCAGATAGTCACGCTGATCGGCACTCAGAGACGTATCCAGGCACAGCTGGGTCATGCCGATAATGCCGTTCATCGGGGTACGAATTTCATGGCTCATATTCGCCAGGAACGCGCTTTTTGCCTCATTGGCTTTTTGTGCCTCAATGGCCGAGGCGAACGCCTGAATTTCAGCCTCTTTGCGCCGCGTAATATCCTGCAGCGTGCCAATAACGCGCTCTGCGTTTCCCTCAATGGAGAGCGTAACCACCTGGCCGGACAGCAGCATCCAGCGCAGTCCTTCGGTAGGGTGATGCACGCGAATTTCACATTCAAAGACCGGACGATGATCCTGCTTCGAAGCGTGCAGCGCCTTGCGTAGCGCTGCGCGATCGTCCTCGTGGACCTGATTGAGGAGAAAACGCACCGGATATCGCCACTGTGTGCGCGACTGGCCCAGCATGGCAAGCAGGGTATCGTTGACCTGGAGCGTGTCGCCGGAAACCTGCCAGTCCCAGATCCCGATATGAATGGATTCCGCCGTCAGCAGAAAGTCGTCATGCAGCTGGTGGCGCGCGCGCTGCGCTTCATCCAGCTCCGTAACATCGCTGTGCAGGCTGACAATACCGCCGTCCGCAAGCCGCTGATGCTGGACGAAGATCCGCCGCTGGCCCGCCTGGCGCACCTCGCAGTGTTTATCCTGCCGACAGTTGCGCACGATCGACTCGCGCAGCGTCTGACGCAGGCCGGGGTCGACGTTGTAAACGGCATCGATAAAGCGTTCCGCCAGCGCCTCAAGTGTCGTTCCCACCTTCAGCCACGGGGTAATGACCGGATAAAACAGGGCCACGTTGTGATTCCACGCCTGCAGGCATTCATTACGGTCATAAATCATGACGGCGGCCGGCAGCGCGTTAAGATCGTACGTGAATGAACTCATCGTGATTCCCCCTACGCGCGGTAGTGCAGTTCTGCCTGTCGGCGAAGGTATTCCAGCCCGGGCGCGATCGCCATGGCCCAGGCGGTGAGGATCTCATCGTCGCACTGCGGATCGCGCAGGCTCACCGCGTTCAACATCGCTTCGCGCCACAGGGCAAAAAACCGCGGGGGAAGGTGGAGGCCGTCGTCGCTTTGCTCCCGCGCCAGGCGCTCGAGAAAATCAGGGACGATCAGGGCGCCGTCGACCGCGAGCATGGCGAAGAAGCTTTTAAACAGGGTCTGCTGGCCCTCCCGATCCGGCAGACGAGAAAAATGCGCCTCGGTTTCGGGTGACATATGGACGAAGGCGTCATAGAACGTCTGAAAAAACGCGGTTTTTTCATTATTCGGAAAGACGCGGTTCAGGCTGGATTCAAACAGATCGCGATAGAACTTCACGGCGTCCTCCTTAGGGTGCTTTCGCCCGGCAGACAGTGTCCGATGGGCGTGTATTGCTCCGCCAGGCGGCGTGAGAAGTAGCTCTCTTTCTTCGACCGACGCACGTCAAAAAGCGGCCCGGCGTTGTGTTTAAAGAAGAGGGCTTCCAGCACCGTGGCGTTGGTCGAGAGGGTTAAGGCAGCGTTGGTATCGCCCGTGGCTTCCTGACGGCCTTCATACCAGCCTTTCTGCGGATCGTTAAGGTGTTTGGTGACCGTCATCAGCACGTCGGTGTACGGGGTGTCCCACAGCGCCCACAGGGCAAAAACCGCTTTAGTCGATACCTGTGCGAAACGGGTGTAGTCCCGGCCATCGTCTCCGACAGAGTTCCAGGCATAGCCATTTCCCCAGACGGTATCCTGGATATGCCAGGGCGCCTGAGAGAGCGTGAAATCTGCCCTGGCCGTCAGGATTTTATCGGTCTCCCAGCGGGTCTTCTGGCTCAGCCAGACGTTTTCGGCCTGCTTGCGCAGACGCTGTTGCAGATCGGCCGCAACGCCTTCTGGCTCCCAGCCAAACTCCAGGCCCGGCAGCATATAGGGAAGGGTGGTAATCAGAGAGGGCTGCCACGTGGTGCGCGGATCGCGGGCATCGACGGCCAGACGCCGCTGGGCGATGATGACGTGGTGCGCCGGGGGCGTAAATGCTTTATCCGGGGAAAATCCCCACAGCTGAAACGCCGTCGCGGCATATTCACTTTCGCCCAGCCGCAGTTCCTCCCGCACGACCGGCTGACCGTTTTGCAGGGAAGAGGACCACAGTTCGCCTTCGCTGTCGATGACCGGGCAGAAATTCCAGCGCAGGATAATTTTATCCAGGTATTCGCTGTACTGCGGCTCCCGCTCTGCGGTAAGGCGCAGGGCGAGCATCAGACGCGCCATGTCGCGCGCGGACCAGCCGTTTTTGCTGGGCTTGCCGCTAAAGTCGACTGGCGTCGCCGTCTGGCTGGAATAGAGCCGACCCGGCGTTCGGGCATCGGTCAGCATCAGGCGGTTAAGGGTGCCCATGAGACGGGTTAAGCGAGCGTCATACTCGGCGTCCTCAATCAGTCCCAGCTCTTTTGCCGCCAGCAGGGCGATAAGCGTATCGCCCATTTGCCAGAGCGTGACGCGGGGCTGTTTGTCGCTCCCGTTGACCAGTCCCGTTTGCGGCTGGGTATTATTGACGAAATAGCGCCAGGCGATCGTCGCCCACGTCTGCTCTTCCGGCGTCAGGGCGGCGATACGCGCGCTGGAGTGCCAGCCGCCGTGGATTAGCCAGCGCCAGCCTGCGCCCTGATGACCAAACAGGGCAAAAATGACCCCGCCTGCAAGGAGTAATCCCGCGAGCCCTCTGGCTAAGGTTTTAAGCATTGCGCAGTCACCGGAGGCAGTTTAACGGGCTCGTCTACGCTGCATGACGCGCACTGACAGGCCTGACAGGCGGGTTTGGTACGCTGCGTGACGCCGGTCCGGTCGCACCAGCTTTTTATGGCCGGTGTGCTGCTAAGGAACGGACGGCTGCGCAGAGCGTTGTTCTCTTCAAACTGATCGAGCAGCTTGCGATCCCACAGCGACGGGGCAAAATCCTTGCTCTTTGGGTTGTCGGTGTTGAAGGCCAGCAGTTTTCCCTCTTTCTTGAACAGCAGGGCTTCCAGCATGATGCCGTTATTGTTCGCGGTGAACTCTTTGATCGGGCCGTCACCGTTTTCATACAGCCCTTCGTAGTATCCTTTTCCCTCTTCGTTGGCATTCTCAATCGTATTCAGCAGGCGGTCGGTATAGGGGGAGTTCCACAACACCCACATGCCCAGCGCCGCCTTCAGCGATATCGCGGCAGCGTTGGGGACGAACTGGCCTTTATCGGTAATGGTGTTCCAGTTGTATCCGTCGCTGAAGACAGTGTCATAGACGAAATAAGGGGCCTTATCGAGCTGGTGCTCGGAGCGCGCGGTGAGGACGCCGGTAATGGTATAGCGATTCTCCTGAGCCTGATAAACGCGGTCAGCAAAGTTTTTCATCCACGTCAGGGAGTAGTCGCGCGGAGCGTTATCCCGGTCGGTCGGTTTATCAAAGCCGAACTCCAGCCCGTAGAGCAGGTAGGATTCCGTCACCACGTAGTTATGCTGCGACGTGTTGCGCGGGTCGCGCGTATCGTACGGGACTAGCACGCAGTAGATCTCGGCCAGCTCGTAAGGCTGCGGACGGCTGGCTTTGCAGGTATTGAACCCCCACAGCTGGAAACCGGCCGCGCCGTACTCTTCATAGCCCAGTCGACCTTCCTGAACGTACTTCGGCTGGCCGTTCTCCAGATAGGCCCCGTACAGCGTGCCGCAGGGGTCGATCGCGTGGCTGAAATCCCAGCCGAGCACCACGTTATCAATGCTGTTGCCGTATTCCGGGTAACGCTCCTTGATGATTTTCAGCCAGACCAGCATTCGCCCGATATCCAGCGCCGAGAAGCCAATTTCGCCGGGCTTGTTGGTGTAGTCCACCTTCTGGCCGCTGATGGTGTTATAGGCCTTGTTGGGCAGCTCGTTGCGGAACAGTACCAGGGTGTTTAACGTGGCGAGAAACTTCAGCATCCGGCGGTCAAATTCCGCTTTATCAATGATCCCCAGCTCGCGCGCCGCCGTCAGGGCGGCCAGATAGGAGGCGCTGTCCCACATGGTGGTGGAGGGATATTTGTTGACCGCATTCACCAGTCCCGTCGTGGGCTGATAGTTGGTGACGAAATACTGCCAGGCGTTTTTCGCGATGGTCATCTCCCGGGCGGTCAGCTCGCCGCTGCGCGGGGAGTAACCTGATGCAGGAAGTTCGGTGTCCGCACGCACGGTCGATAGCGCCAGCCAGCAGATCGTTATTCCCGTGAGCAGGTGGAAAAGGATCGGGGATCGTGGCTTCATGGCGTTGCTCCTGCTGAGGGGGATGTGTAGAGGCAGGCCAGACAGAGCATCTGACCATGCGCGATGTAAGACAGACTTTCCAGCACAATGGCATTGGTATCGGCGTCCACGACGGCATTGACGCTGTTGTTGAGATTTAATCCGCGCTGCCAGCCTTTACCCGGTACCTGAAGCGGCAGAACCTGCTGGCGCAGCGCTTCGCTCCAGCTGTTGCGGAACAGGGCATACCAGGCAAACGCGGTGCGGGTGGAGGTAATTGCCACTTTCTCCGGCACCTCGTCGCGCAGGTTGCGCGCCTGTACCGGCTGCCTGTTCGGCAGATCGTTGACGTAATCCGGCGCCGGTTCGGCGTAATCCGTGCTGACAGGGGGTTTTGGGCTGCGCAGGCTATGGCGCCGCTGCTGGATCTGCATAATCCGCCACGCAATCTCAGCGCTCTGCGCGTCAAAGCCCAGTTCAAGGCCGGTTAACAGGTAGGGGAGACTGATCAGGGAGGTTTGCTTGCCCCAGGGCGTGCGTAGCCCTTCATCCGGCACCATCACGCCGTCCAGATCGATCATCTTTTGCCCTTCAGGCGGGTTGGTTACCGCGAGGCCTGCCGCGCTGTCAATCAGGCGCAGCGTATGGCTGGCATAGAGACGGTAGCCAAAACTGTCCCGCTGTTCATCATCGGTCAGCGTCCAGTGATGGAGCGGCACGGCCGCCTGGCTTTGGACGTTATGTTCAATCAGAGCGCCGGTGTTCCAGAGGCTGAAGAGATCGTGGATAGCCGCCGCGTGCTGAGGATAGCGCCACAGGAGGGTCTGAAGCGCCGTCAGCAGGCGGCTCAGCCCAATTGCCGAGGCGTCGGGTTTGCCGAGGATTTTCAGGGTATCCGCATGGTAATACGCGGCTGGGAGGCCTCGCTCGTTGAGCGGCAGCTGCCCCAGCGCGAACAGGGCTGTACCGATCCTCTCGTCGAACTCATCGGCGGAAATAATGTTGAGCTGCTCTGCGGCAGCGGTCGCAAACAGATAGCTTCCCACGCTCCAGAGGCTCAGCCAGGGTTCACCATCGCTGGCATTCGCCAGCCCGTTTGGCTGGGTATTATTCACGTAGTATTGCCAGGCGACCCGCGCCCAGATGGCTTCGTCATAGGTCAGGGCGCGTTTCGCAGGCAGCGGCGGGAAGTCTTTGCTGAGCGCGATGCCGCCGCTGCTTTCCACGCGCGTGGGCATCTGTTTCTCCACCCAGACCACAATGGCAAAGCCGAGCAGGAACCCGAGCAAAATGGTGAGGTAGCTGCGCGCGGGCAGCAGGGCATCACGTATCCTCATTGGGTGACCTCATCCTCTTCGGCGGGCGTCCACATGGCCGCGAAAATCAGCGGCAGCATGGCGGCGATGTTCACCCCTCCCCAGAAAATATTGATGACGTAGCCAGAGGGGTCGTCCACCTGTCCACGCGCCACCTGAATACCGCCCCAGATAAGCCCTGCGAGGGTCAGCACCACAATGGCAATCTGCGGCTTCACCAAGTAGAGAAAACGTCCCGTCTGCCGCTCTTTTGGCGTGACGTGAAATTTGATCTGCTCGCCCCGCAGCACGGTATTGAGCGCGCGCAGGTTCATGGAAAAGAAGGAGAGGTAAGAGGCCCTGCCGTCCCAGGCCGAGATCCCCCATGTCCCGAACATAAACGCCAGTTCAGAAAAGATAAAAAAGGGGAGAAAGTGGAGATAGAACGGCGTCGACCATGCGGATACCGGCGGAATGCCGGTGAACAGATAGATAATGGGCGAAATCAAAAATACCGTGTTCCACACGCAGGCCATGTAAGACCAGAAGGTGGTGGCATACATTAGCGTCTGGGGGAGGGAAAGCCGGAAGCGGCGACGGCTGAAGATATTGTCATGGAACAAAATATCCAGCGAGCCGGCGGCGTATTTAAAGCGCTGGATCATCCAGGTCAGCATATCCTGCGGAGAGAGCATCTTCGACTCAACCCGCGGATGCATAACCGAGCGCCAGCGTCGCGCGGCGTCTCCGTGCAGCAGCACCGAGGTGTAAATATCTTCCGAGACGTGAAATTTGTAGGGGGTGAGCTCGGTGTCAAACGCCACGTGCGGGCGCATCGCCTCCTGCAGCGCTTCGCGGGTTTCTTCATCGCGGATGTCGCGGGTGTGGCGATGGATCTCCTCTTCGACGGACCAGACGTAGCTTCTCAGCGCGGCCTGCATGACCGCCTCGCGCCGGTGGATGGAGGCCGCGCCGCAGCAGAAAGCCGCGTTCGCCCAGTTGCGCCGCCGCAGGATCACGTCATAGAACATGCGCGGATCGTTAAAAAACGGGTCGCGGCCTACGGTGACCGGGCCAACACACTTTTGAATCAGCCAGCCCAGACCGTAGCCCACTTTTCCGGCTTTTCGCTGGCCCCAGCGTGACAGATTTTCTCCTTCCGGAAGGTCGAAGAACCACTGCGGCGTCTGCACCCAGGCCACGTCCGGATCGCGAAAATAGCCCAGCGTATGGCTGAGAAGGGTGGGAAATACGCGGGTATCGGCGTCGCAGATAACAATGAAATCACCGTCGGTTTGCTCAAGACCGTTGCGCAGGTTGCCGGCCTTGAAGCCGATGTTGGTCTGGCGGCTGATATAGTTAACGCCTTCCTCATCGCAGACGGCTTTCATCTCCGGGCGGCGACCGTCATCAAGCACGTGGATCCGGTAGTCAATCGGATACGGGTAGGCCATCTTCAGGGCGTCGCGAATGGACAGCCTGACCAGCTCGGTGTCTTCCGAGTAGGTGGCAATGAACAAATCCACTTTAACAGGACGAGGTTCTACGGCCTCTTCCGGAAACAGGCATTCGTTGATTTCGCCGGGGGGCGGACACTGGGGGGGATCCTGTTCTTTCCATAAGTTGATGGTAAACAGCACGGTCCCTATCCACGCCAGCGTTTCGGCGAGGACCAGCGGTATGGCATACCATAGTGCGTCAGTATTCAGGGAGGCGGTCCAGCGCCAGTAAATATAATTTGCACCCAGAATAAGTGCCGCGACCGCTAATACCTGCCAGGTCATCATGACCCAACGCGGTGTTGTTAACGGTTCCGGAGGACGACGATGTTCAAAACGGGAAAAATAAAAATCCATAGTTCCGGCGTTCCTGATTCCGTGAAAATGCAGACCCATTCTGCTGCGCAGACAGTTGCCCAAAAGCGAAAGAAAATAGCGAGTAAACAAGATTTAAGATAAGTGTAGAACGCCGAATAAAAGTGTCCAGCGTCGTTTTTATTAATATGAAGTGGTGGTTAATTTGGATTTAATTCTGCTTAATATGTTTCATCTGCCGGTGATAAATTGCAGTTACTATTCCTTTAGACTATCTACTTTATTTAGACCTTAATTTTCGTTTTCAGGCAAAGGACACCCTATGAGCCACGTTGCGCCGTCGATTGCGCAAGAAGATGACGCTAAATCAATAACATGGAGGTATTCCGTTGCAGGTGCCCGTGACCTGAGAATTGACTTTATGCGCGGCATTGCCCTCGTCATGATGGTCGTGGCGCATACGGAGGTGATGTCGATATTTAATATATTCTCCTGGGAGCGTTTTGGGTTAACAACAGGTGCAGAAGGCTTTGTCATTCTCTCAGGGTTTATGCTGGGAATGCTGAATCGCGCGCGTCTGCAAAAAGTGGTTTTGCTTACGGTTTCCTGGGGGCTTTATCTCAGGGCATGGAAAATATATCGCGTAAATATCATTATCATAGTGTCGTTTATTCTGCTGGCCTATATCCCACATATTAACGTTTTCGAGGTCACCCATTTTACCGACCGATTTTCAGGTCAAAGCTGGTCGCTTTATCCTGTGACGCCGCAAATTAAAGAGACCTGGTTCAACATTATTCTCTATTTGCAGATCGGCCCCCACCAGACGCAAATTCTCGGACTGTATATCTTTTTGCTGCTACTCAGCCCGCTATTTTTAGGGATGCTGCAGAAAGGAAAAGTCTGGTGGCTGTTAGGGCTGTCGCTGCTGGTGTACAGCCTGTGGCAGCGGTGGCCGCTTCGGCTGACGCCGTCGGAATTCGAATTTGCCTTCCCGCTGCTCGCCTGGCAGTTCATCTTTGTGCTGGGCATGGCCAGCGGCTGGTATAAAGCCGAACTGCTCTCGTTCGCCCGGACGCCCCCGGGCAAAGGGGTGGTGGTGGCGCTGGTCATGGTGTCACTGGTGCTGGGATTTGTTGCCCAGAACCATACCAACCCGTTTATGCCGCCCGCGCTGCTGATGCACGTCATCCCGCCTGACAGCTTCAATTCGTTTTATCACACCTGGGCGGCGAAGAATGGGCTGGGCCCGGTGCGGGTATTGAACGATATCGCCCTGATGGTCACCGTCTATCTGGTGCTGACGTATTGCTGGACGCCGCTCAACCGCCTGCTGGGATGGTTCCTCATCCCGCTAGGGCAGCACTCGCTCTATACCTTTATTTTGCATGTGTACGTGGTGCTGCTGGTGAGTCAGTTCATCACCTTCGATTTATGGCGTCACGCCTGGATAGAGAACACGTTAGTGCATGCGGCGGCACTGGGTATTTTGTGGCTGATGGCAAAATACGACGTCGGCGCAGGCTGGATACCTAACTAAGGATGGCGGTTATGCGCGAAAAATGGCTTCTGGCGGGCGTGCTGCTCGCCGCGATACCCGCCGCGGAGGCGGCGCAAAGCAGTGATAAAGAAACCCTGCGCGATAAGAACGGTGAACCCGTTCAGGCAGGCGTTTTTACCAGCCGTTGGGGGCGCCTGTTCTCGGGTAACGACAAGAAATTCTCAGGTGCGCTGAGCTTTAGCTCGGGACTGAAAGAGCAGTGGATGAGCATTCCTAACAGTTCAGACACCGCCACGGAAAAGAAAAAGATTAACCAGACGCTGAATCTCAGCCTTCAGTATTCCCCCTACAGCTTCTGGTTTGCCAACATTACGTCCCGACTGCCGGTCAGAGACACCAGCCGCTACACCGCCGATTTTCGCTACAGCTTCGGCTACGATGACTGGCACGCCAACACCGTGAGTCTGGTTTACAGCAACTACGGCGATAACCATTTCTGGACATCGGGCAGCCGACGACACACCTATTTCGAACAGGGCGCCTTCACGCTGGCCTATAAGTTTTCGTTACCGAAACCGGTTGAAAACACGCTCCTGATTAATAAAGGGGATTCCATCATTTGCCAGGTCGGGTACAGCTGGGTACCGCGCTACTACGACCTCAGCAGCGATGACATCCGCAAAAATAAAAACGTCATGCTCGGCGGCTGCGGCTACACCTTCAAACAACATTTCTTCGTTCGCGCGACGGCATTCTGGTTCCCGGACAGCAGCCAGCAGCAGCCCTGGAACGGCGATTACAGCTACAGCTTCGGTTATGCCGGCTATACGCCGGGTTCGTTCTCCATCCAGTACGCGAACTATGCGGGAACGCGCTATCCGGGGCACGGCAACGGGAATGCAAAATTCAGGGAAGGGACCGTGAGCCTCATCTGGTTCTTACCGCTTTAGGAGGGATGTATGTCGGCGCTGCACGTGTTAATCGTTGAAGATTCGCTGATTTATCGTCGGTTACTCTCCCGAATGCTCACCCAGCGGGGATATATCGTGAGCGAGGCGGAAAATGGTGTCGACGCGCTGGAAATCTTGTCCAGCCAGCCGGTCAGCATGGTGATAAGCGACTGGGAAATGCCGGAAATGGACGGACTGACGCTGTGTCAGACCATCCGCAACCGTCAGTTTGGCCGCTACGTGTATATCATCCTGTTGACGGCCCGCGAGAATGCCGGGGACGTGACGCAGGGGTTTGATGCCGGAGCGGATGATTTTTTGAGTAAGCCCGTTGAGCAGGCTGAACTGCGGGCGCGGCTTCATGCCGGGGTCCGTATTCTGACGCTGGAGGCGACCCTCGCGGCGCACAACAAGCGCCTGAGTGAAGCGTTGCATCAGATTGAAAAAGATCTGGAACTGGCTGCGCGCGTTCAGCACTCGGTGCTGCCTTCACGCCGCTTACGCTATGATGACTACTTCTCCGACTGGCTTTTCCTGCCGTCAGCCTGGGTTTCGGGCGATGTGTTCAATATTTTCCCTCTGGATTCACATCTGGGATTCTATTGCGTTGATGTCTCGGGTCACGGCGTGGGGGCCGCGATGATGTCCCTCGCGGTGGCTCGCCAGTTTTTACATGGCCGGGTGGTGGATCGCTTTCTGTTTACCGAAGAGGGGGGGATTCAGTCACCTGCGGAGGTTGTCAGGATGTTGAACAGCCGCTTTTGCAGTGAAGAGAGCGACATCACCAGTTATTTCACGCTCATTTACGGCGTGATCGATCCAGAGACTGGTGAAGGGTGGCTGTGCCAGGCCGGGCATCCTACTCCCTTCATTGTGAATGCGGACAGCGCCGTCACGTCCGTGGGCGATGGCGGACCGCCGGTCGGGCTAATCCCGGATCTGAGCTGGGAAGACGTCGCGTTTACCCTCCATCCGGGGGATCGCTTATGCTTATTCAGTGACGGTATTACCGAGTGTGAGAACGTCAGCGGCGAGCAGTTTGGCACGCAACGTCTCGAACGCTGGCTTCATGAGCATGCCCGGCTCCCCGTTGACCAGCTCCTGCCGCGGTTCGGTGACCACCTGACCGGCTGGCGCAATGCAAATCGTGATGAACCGATCGCCTTAACTGATGACGTGTCACTGCTCGTGATTGAGCGTCAGGGAGAACAGAATGATAATTAACACTGAACGATTACCGCATGCCAACATTCTCACGCCCGCGGTCCGACGGCTGGACGCCTCCGTTGCTGCGACGTTTAAAGCGTCCGTGACGGAGGAAATCGGCAGCGATCGTAAAGCCTTAATCGTCGACTTTAGCAAAGTGGATTTCATCGACAGCAGCGGGCTGGGTATGCTGGTGTCGTTGTTTAAGCTGATGAACGGGAAAGGCGACATGGCGCTGTGCTCTCTGAACCCCGGGATCATGAACATGTTCACCCTGACCCGAATGGATCGCATCTTCCGTATCTATCCGGATAAACATAGCGCGCTTGCACAGCTGGGGCAGTAGATGCAGAGGCCAGAGCATGCTGAATTTCCGGCGGCGATCGCGTCCCTGACGCCGCTGTCCGACTGGCTGAGAGACAGGCTGAGCGCGCTTCCCGTCGATGACGAGTGGCGTTTCGCCTTCGATCTCGCCGTTTGTGAAGTGGCAACGAATATCATCCGCTACGCGCTTCATGAGGATAATTCGTGCGTCTTTAGCGTACAGTTCGCCATCCGCGGCAATGACGTCTGCCTTGTTTTTACTGACGCGGGTGACGCGTTCCCGCAGGAGCGTCTTGAGATCGCCCGGCGAGACCGTTTCTGCGAAATGTCGCCGCTGCTGGAGAGCGGCAGGGGGCTGATGCTTATATTGCTGAGCGTCGATCGTTTCACTGTTGAACGCGTGGCGGGTGAAAATATCGCCACGCTTGAAAAGAAAATACGCGTATGACTTGCGGGCCATACGCACGTGATTTTATTTCTTATCGGCAAACAGCTCCGGCGCCCACGGACGCGGATCCACTTCCATAAACGGCGCGCGCTCGAAGCGGTCCTTCAGCGCCCATGGCACCGTGCAGTCGAAGATCGTCTTGCAGGAAATGCCGTTGCCGCGAATCGAGGTGCTGTAATCCGGCGACTGGGACGGATCCAGCTGGTGGCCGCGGATCCCCGGAATATTGGTGATGCTCACATCGCCCTGCATGCGCGTCGTCATCGCCCACAGGATGTCGTCGCTGTCGAAAATATCCACATCTTCGTCGACAAGAATAATGTTTTTCAGCTCCGAGTAGGTGGCTAAGGCGATGAGCGCCGCCTGGCCCTGGCGTCCTTCGTCTGACGGCTGGCGTTTTTTCACCTGCAATATGCCGAGGAACTTACCGCCGCCCGCGGTATGGGCATAGACGTTTTGCAGGAAGCCCGGAATTGCCTCTTCAACGGCATTACGGATGCTGGCCTCGGTCGGCAGTCCGGCCAGCGTGGTATGTTCTTCCCCCGGTCCCACCAGCGTCTGCAGGATCGCGTGGTTGCGCATGGTCACGGCTTTCACTTTGATCACCGGCAGGGAGGGATTCGCCTCACCGCAGTAGCCCGGGAACTCCGGCATCGCGTGGCCAGTGTTGGTATGCTGATCCTCTCTTACGCGCACGCCCGGAAGCAGTTCGCCTTCGATGATGATTTCCGCCCGTGCGATGGCTTTCTCTTTGACCGCCACGCCCTGCACCAGCTCGACCGGCTGCTGGCGCAGCGCCCCGGCGACGCCCAGCTCGTTGTAGCCAAACGGCGTGGTAGGGGCCTCAAAGCATGCGCCGATATAGATGGCGGGGTCGAGACCCATGTTGATCGTCACCGGCAGCGGTTTTCCGGCATCCTCCGCTTTTTTACGGAAGACTTCGATATGTCGCCCGGCGGCAAGGAACATGGAAAGCTCGTCGCGCTCCTGCACGCAGAGGCGGTGAATGGTGACATCCGTCAGCGAGCTGTCTTCCGGATCGCTTGCCAGCACCAGCCCCAGGCAGAAAAACGGACCGGCATCAATTGGCGTATTGGTCGGTGCCGGAAGCAATTTGCGAAGATCGAAGTCAGGATCGTCAGCGTAGAAGACCTGTTCCTGGCAGGGGGCCTGCGAGGCCGGAACGACAACCGGTGCGACCGGCTTTTTCACCGCATGGCCAACGTGTTTTGCCAGTTCAGACGGTTCGCAACCTAACAGCAGCGCCGCGCGCTCGCGGCTGGCGTGCATGCCCACCAGAATGCGGGAGCCCGGATAGCCCTTAACGCTGTTGAACATCATGGCCGGACCCGTGCGGGTCGGACGTTTGACCGTGCCGCCTGCGCCGACATGGCGATAGACACCCGCCAGTTCCGCGTTGGGATCGACCGGATGATCGGTTTCAATATACTGCCCTTCGTGGCGCTGCAGTAAGGCGATGGCGCTGCGGAGATCGTTGACTTGGTTTTCCATATTTTCCTCCCTCGGTTGAATACCTCCATTTTTATGGCAAAGACCAATAGCATCAATTTCATCATTTCTGTTAAATTGATAAGTAAATTTATATCAATACAGGGAGACGTCTCGTGCAGTTTCGTCAGATGCGCCACTTCATTGTCGTTGCCGAAGAGCTCCACATGCACCGGGCCGCCGAGCGTCTGAACATCGCCCAACCGGCGCTGAGCCAGCAGATAAAGGCGCTGGAAGAACGTTTAGACGTCACGCTTTTCAGCCGGGCGAACCGCCGCTTAACCCTGACGCCCGCGGGCGAAGCGTTTCTGGTCAAAGCCCGGCTTGCCATCTCGTTGACCGAGCAGGCGGTGCTGGATGCCAGACAAACGGCACGGGGCGAGCAGGGGGAGTTAAACCTGGGGTGCGTGTCGAGTGCGATGTTTGACGGCAGGCTACCCGCCGCGCTGCGCCAGATGCACAGCCGCTGGCCGGCCATTACCATGTCCCTGATGACGGGAAATGTGCAGACGCTCTACGCCGCCGTGCAGAGCAACCAGCTGGACGTGGCCATCATCCGCGCGCCGCTGCCGTCGCTGCCTGACGATCTGCAAAGCCGGCCGTTCACGTCGGAGAAAACGGTGCTGGCACTCTCTCGTCAGCATCCGCTCGCCGGATCGTCCGCGCTGACGCTTTCGTCGGTGAAAGACGAAAAATGGATCTCGCTGCGCGATCCGGAGGGAATGGGGCTGGAGCAGTACTTCTATGACGCCTGCAGCGGGGCGGGCTTTCAGCCGGACGTAGTGCAAAATGCGACCGACGTGCCCACGGTGATAAGCCTTGTTGCGGCCGGATTTGGGCTGGCGTTGCTGCCCGCGTCGGCAAAGGCAGTGAGCGTTGAGAATGTCGTCTACGTGGACATCCTCGACCGGCTGCGGGAGAGCGAACTCACCCTGGTTTGCCACCGGATTATTCGTTCAGAAGTGCTTAAAAAGTTTCTGGTCACGCTCGATCACACCTGACGTCCGGCGGCCCGCAGCAGCTGCCCGCGCAGCCAGGCGTTCGCCGGATCCTGGCTGTTTTTCGGGTGCCAGTACATGTTGATGGTAATCGGCTGGAGCGGCAGCGGCGGTGGGAAAATATCCAGCGTGCTGGCAAACTGCTTCAGCATCCGTTCCGGCAGGGTACATACCAGGTCGGTACCGGCAATCAGCGCAGGCGCCATAGCGTAGCTCTGGGTGGACATGGCAACGTGTCGCTGATAGCCCAGTCCGGCGAGGGTTTGGTCGACAAATCCGGTAAAGGGATCTCCCGCAGACGACACCACCAGATGGGAAAGCGCGCAGTAGCTTTCCAAATCTAACGAACCTGTTCCACGCGGATGAGCTTTGCGCTGGGCGGTGGCAAACGCGTCGTCGAGAAGTTTGCGCCTCACCCATCCGTCATGGGCGCCCGCGCTCACGCCGATGTAGATATCCACATCACCGTTTTCCAGCTGCTGCGGCAGGTCTACCATCTCCGGCAGGGCGAAGCGCAGGCGGATGCCGGGGGCATCGGTACTCACCTGGTTAAGCAGCGCGGTGCCGAGCATCAGCGCTGGGTTTTCATGCAGCGCGATAACAAAGGTCCGGCTGCTGGTGTGCGCCTCAAACGTGGTGGGGGCGAACATCGCGCGGATGCCGCGTAGCACGCTTTCAACCTGTGGCTTCAACGCCTCCGCTCTCGGTGTGGGTAATACCCCACGTCCGTGTGGGGAGGGAATAAACAGCGGTTCGCCAAACAGCGTGCGCAGACGCGCCAGGCGGGCTGACAGCGCGGGCTGGCTGATGCCCAGCCGCGCGGCCGCATGAGTGATGTTGCTGTCCTGAAGCAGGGCGTCCAGCGCCAGGAGCAGGTCGATGTCCATGTCAGATATACGCGACATCACTCTACTTCGCGCCGCTGGCGTCCCGGTTGGTATAGGTGACAGGGACCCAGGCATAGCCGCCTTTCTCACCTTTCGTCACATAGCCGATGCCCGGGAAAGGCAGATGGGGCGCGGCAATAAGGTCTTTATTTTTCACAAAGTCAGCGAACGCATGCTCGCGTACGCTTGCCGCTTTGTTCTCATCTTCATCGTAGGTGATGGTCACCGCAGGCTGCGGGAACTGGACCGCCGCTGCGTGAATGATGTCGCCGACAAAGGTGATCTTCTCGCCTTTACTTGTCAGCGTGTAGAAGGCTGAACCCGGCGTGTGTCCGGGATGAACCGTGCCGGTCAGCCCCGGAAGAATCTCCGATGTGCCGCTAAACGGCACCACTTTACCCGCGTCAAGATAGGGTTTTAAGGTCTTCTGTGCGACATCGAAGTAGTTCTTGCCGTAGCCGGTTTTCTTCTGATTGTCGTCGTTAAAGAAAAAGTCGATGTCCGGTTTGCCAACGAAAACGCGCGCGTTGCTGAACACCAGCTTGCCGTCTTTCACCAGGCCACCCGCGTGGTCGGAATGGGCGTGGGTCAGCAAGACTTCAGTAATGTCCTCGGGTTTGATTCCCTGGGTGGCGAGGCTTTCAATCAGACGTCCGCCGTTGCCGGGGCCAAAGAGCTGGCCGGAACCGGTATCCACCAGGATTTTGTGTCCGGGCATCGCAATCAGGAAGGCGTTGATGGACACTTCCGCCGGGTTGGTCTGAAAGTTTTTCGCGAGCAGTGCATCAATGTTTTGCGGCGTTGTCCGGCGCAGCAGCTTGTGCAGATCCTGCGCAACGGTCCCGTCCGTAAACGACGTTACCAGAACGTCACCGACCTGCACGCTGTAACCGCCCGCCGGTTGTTTAACGACGTGCTGCGGCGTTTCTGCCGAGGCCTGCAGCGCAGGGTAGAACAGCAATGAACTGGAAATCAGCGTGGAAAGAGCAAGTTTTTTCACGGTAAGCATACGAGTCTCCTTTGAAAGTGCTCATCTTACTGCTCCGTAAAATTATAAGAACCTGCTCAGAAATGATAGGACCTATAAACGAGATAAATAGCACAGCGCAAAAGCCGGGTGGTGGTGAAGCCTTTCCCGGCCCGTAAAGCGTTATTTTTTCAGCGGTGCGTTCCAGCTATCCAGCGTGGCCCTGGACCAGGCACCATAAACGGCATTTGGGAGCACAATCCAGTCGTTGCCGAAGTGTTCGGCGCTGGCTTCAACCAGCTCACGCTGCTGCTCGCTCGGTTTTTTGGTTTTGAACTGTACGGCGAAGTCCGGCAGGCTGTCGCCAAACAGCATCACGATCTGCTGCTTTTTGAGGATGCTCTGACGGCGCTCTTCCTTGCTGACCGTATCCAGCAGCACGCTTTCGTCAGACACCTGCGGCAGGCCGAGAGCGTTTAACGTCTTCAGCGTGTCGGCTTTGTTTTCCTGCATACGGTCCGAAACATAGTAGATCCTGACCTTGCTTTGATTCACATGGTCAAGAAACGCCTTCGCTCCCGGGATTAAGCCGGGTTTTCCCTGTTTTTCCCAGTCGCTCCAGGTATCCCATTTTGTATAGTCGTGACACTGCGCCATGTCGCGCACCAGCAGAGGGGTGTTATCCAGCACCGTTTCATCCAGGTCCATCACCACGGCATAATTTTCAGGTGTTTTCAGATCTTTTAATTTTTCGTCGAAACGCTCGGTGGCAAACCGATACGTCTGCAGCTGAAGGGCCAGAATCTCTGCCGATTTCTGCTGATAGCGCAGCGCCATTTCGTACGCTTTGGGTTCACACAGCTCGCGCTCAGCGGCCGTCGCCGCTGCACTCAAAACGGGTAATGCCAGCAGTAATGCCTTAGCCATTGAATTCACACTTCTTTCCTCAACACCGTGGTTAAAATCCCGAAAGCGTAATGAAGTTCAATGACAGAAATATGAAGGCAGCGTCGCTACACCAGCATGTAATACCAGAACAAGGCGACCTCGTCTTTTTCCGGTAAGGCGTTGTAGAGATACCGATCGTACCCGCCCAGGGTGAACCCGTAGTTACGGTAAAACAGACAGGCGGAGACGTTCACATTTTGTGTTTCAAGCCGTAATCCCGGCGCGTTTACGCTGCGGGCCCACACGTGCGCGGCAGCCATTAATTTTTGCGCAGCGCCGGTTCTGCGTCTGGTGCGATCAACGGCAATATAATCCACTGAAATAAATTTATTCCAGCCGATTGACGCGGTAATAAATCCGGCTAATTCACCGTCATCGGTTTCCGCAACAAGAAATATGGCGTCCGGATTAACGCAATGGTTTTCAAGCGTTTGGATGTCGAGTTCGTAGGTTTTTATCCAGGGTTCGGCGACGGCTTCAATATGCAAATCACAATGGATAAAGGGCTCTCGCGCAATGTGGCTAATGGTGAAAGAAAAGTCACAACATTCAAGACGGACGAGGTCCGTATTTAATCCTTTTCGAATCTGCATAGTATTCCCGGTAGTGAGTTATTTAATACAGAATAGACGACGCGGTTAAATCCGCTGAGCTCACGCACTAGAGATCCTGAACTAAGCTTGTACTTCGTTCCGCGTAAAATGTGGGTCATTCGAGGACAATGAATGGAATTCAGGACATTTCAAAAGCAGTGGGGTGCTGAGTTTATTTCCGATGACGTGGTACGCTTTCGCGTCTGGGCAGAAGGACAGAAAGAACTTACGCTACGTCTGGCCGCCACCGACGTGCCGATGACGCCAACCGGCAACGGCTGGTTTCAGGCGGACGTCCCCGGCGTCAGGCACGGTGCAGAATATCAGTTTGTCCTGCAGGACGGCATGTCGGTACCCGACCCGGCATCGCGCGCGCAAAAGGGCGACGTTAACGGGCCATCGGTTGTTATCAATCCCCGACGCTATCAGCCGGTTAACCGGGACTGGGCAGGGCGGCCGTGGGAAGAGACGGTCATTTACGAACTACACGTCGGCACCTTTACCCCGGAGGGCACCTTCCGGGCGGCCATCGACAAGCTGCCCTATCTGGCGGAGCTCGGTATCACCCAGCTTGAAGTGATGCCCGTTTCCCAGTTTGGTGGAACCCGCGGCTGGGGCTACGACGGCGTGCTGCTGTATGCCCCGCACGTTGCCTACGGCACGCCGGAGGATTTTCACGCGTTTATCGACGCCGCGCACGGGCTCGGGCTTTCCGTGGTGCTGGATATCGTGCTCAACCACTTCGGCCCGGAGGGGAACTATCTCCCTCTGCTGTCGCCCGCGTTTTTTGATGCGGATCGAATGACGCCGTGGGGCAACGGCATCGCTTACGAGCGCGAGCCGGTGAGGCAGTACATCACCGACGCACCGCTCTACTGGCTGACGGAGTACCGTCTGGACGGCCTGCGCTTTGATGCCATCGACCAGATTAAAGACAGCTCCGGGACGCACATTCTGGAGGAGATTGCCGCGAAGATCCGCGAGGCGATCCCGCACCGTCACGTTCACCTGACCACGGAAGACAGCCGCAACGTGATTTTCCTGCATCCGCGCGATGAACAGGGCAACACGCCGCTGTTCACCGCCGAGTGGAATGATGACTTCCACAATGCTGCCCACGTGTTTGCCACCGGCGAAACGCACGCCTACTACCAGGATTTTGCGTATGAGCCGGAGAAAAAGTTCGCCCGTGCGCTGGCGGAAGGGTTTGTCTACCAGGGCGAGATTTCGCTGCAAACCGGGGAATCTCGCGGGGTGGAGTGCCGTACCCAGCCGCCGCAGTTCTTCGTCGATTTCATTCAAAACCACGATCAGACCGGCAATCGCGCCCAGGGCGAACGGCTTATTACCCTCGCGGGGGCTGATAAAACGCGGGTGCTGCTTGCCGCGCTGCTGCTCTCTCCCCATATCCCGCTGCTGTTTATGGGCGAGGAGTTCGGTGAAACGCATCCGTTCCTGTTCTTCACCGATTTTCACGGCGACCTGGCAAAAGCGGTGCGGGAAGGGCGCGCGAAAGAGTTTACCGGCCACGCCGGGCACGATGAAGCCGTCCCGGACCCGAACGACGTTAACACCTTCGTTCGCTCAAAGCTCGACTGGCATAAGATTGCTACCGACGAAGGGAAAACGTGGCTGCGCTTCACCCGCCACCTGCTGACGTTGCGCCATCGCTATATCGTTCCGCTTCTGCATCAGGGCGGCATCGTTGAAGGCAAGGCGATCGAGACCGCGCCCGGCATGGTGGCGGTGAGCTGGCGCTTCCCGTCCGGGACGCTCTCTCTGGCGCTCAATATTGGCCCTAAGCCTGTCGACGTGCCCGCGCTCGCAGGGGAGACGCGCTTCGCCTGGCCGGAGGTAAACGACGTTTTGCCGCCGAACAGTATTGTCGTTCGCTTTGCTGATGGAGACGCATCGTTATGATCCCTTCCGCCACGTACCGTATTCAGTTCCGCAACGGCATGACGTTTGACCGCGCTGTCGAGCTGGTGCCGTATCTGAAAGACCTCGGCATCAGCCACCTCTACGCCTCGCCCGTGTTTACCGCTACAACGGGTTCCACCCACGGCTATGACGTGACCAACCCGAATGAAATTGACCCCGCGATTGGCGGTCGGGAAGGGTTTGACCGCATGGCCGCGGCGCTCAGGCAGGCTGGCATGGGGCTGATTCTGGATATTGTCCCGAACCATATGTCCACCTCGCTGGAAAACGCATGGTGGCGGGACGTGATTGAATATGGCCAGCAGAGCCGCTATTTCCGCTATTTCGATATCGACGCGTCGCGCCCGCTTACGCTGCCGTTTCTCGGAGACACCTTTGAGGCGGAGCTGGAGAAGGGTGCCATTACGTTAAAACGTGACCCTGTCACGAATAAAGCCTCTCTGGTCTATTACGACACGGCGTACCCGCTTAATCCGGGCACGTACAGCGAGGATAAAAGCATCGCCGAACTGCATGAGGCGCAGAGCTGGCGGCTGATGTCCTGGCGGGAAGCGCCGAAGCAGCTCTCGTGGCGGCGCTTCTTCGAGATCACCGGTCTTGTAGGCGTACGGGTTGAAGACGAGGCGGTCTTCGACGATACGCACCGTCTCATTCTTGAGCTGGTTCACGCGGGCGTGGTTGACGGCCTGCGCATTGACCATATTGACGGCCTGGCCGATCCGCTGGGTTATTTGCAGAAGCTGCGGCAGGCAGCCGGACCTGACTGTTACATCACGGTCGAAAAAATTCTCGCGAAGGGAGAGCAGCTCCCCACCGACTGGCCGGTTTCCGGCACCACCGGCTACGAGTTTATCGCCTCGCTGGCGGAGGTGCTGGTCGACGACGATAACCTCTCGCGCCTGGAGACAATCCACGACGAGACGCTGGGCGTCACGGTCGATCGCCACGCCGAACTGCGCGATGCCAAGGGTCTGATGACCGATCGTAATTTTGAGGGCGAGTTCACCACGCTGCTAAACCTTGCGGACGATCTGGCCCGCCGCAATGACGTTGCGCTGCCGCGCGAGGAGATCCGCCACGCGCTGCGCGAGTTGCTTATCGCCTTTCCGGTGTACCGCACCTACGGCACTCGCGAGGGATTAACCCCGCCTGACGTGGCTCTGCTTAGCCGCGTGGTCGCCGGTGTAAATACGTCCGAAGCGGCCCTGAGCCTGATTGTGCGCATTCTTACCGGCGATCTGCCGGAAGATTGCCGCGACTACGCCGCGCTTTTCAGAACCCGCTTCCAGCAGTTGACCGGGCCGCTGATGGCGAAATCGGTGGAAGATACGCTGTTTTTCCGCCTGAACCTTGAGCTTGCGCTCAATGAAGTGGGCGCTGACCCGACGCCGCGCGCGTTCTCGTTATCCCGCTTTCACCAGGAGATGCGCATTCGTCTCGCCCGTCAGCCCGACGCGCTGCTGGGCACCTCCACGCACGATACCAAGCGCGGAGAAGACGCCCGGGCGCGGCTCTACACCCTGACGGAGGCGCCGGAACGCTGGGGAGAAAATCTCGCCCGCTGGCGGCAGATGAACCAGACCCAGGTGCGTTTTCTCAACGACGGCACCGCGCCGAACGCCGCCGATACCTGGATGATCTATCAGGCGCTGGCGGGCGTCTGGCCCGCCACGCTGTCGCCTGACGATGCCGAAGGGCTTGCATCGCTGGAGACGCGTTTCCTCGGCTTCCTTGAGAAAGCGCTTCGTGAGGCGAAGCAGCGCACCGACTGGATCGACAGCAACGAGAGCTATGAGAGCGTGGTGCTGAGCTATGCGCGGCATCTGCTTTCCCCGGATAACGCCCCGTTCCTGCACGATTTCAGCGAGGCGATGCAGCCCTTTATCCGCGCCGGGCTGATGAACAGCCTCAGCCAGACGGTCATCAAGCTGACGGCGCCCGGCGTGCCGGATATCTATCAGGGCAGCGAGGCGCTCAACTTTAGCCTCGTCGACCCGGATAACCGGCGGGAGCCGGACTTCAACGCGCTGGTGCAAAACCTCAGCGCGGCGGATGCTTCAGTGTTTGAACACCCGGCGTGCTGGCGGGACGGCAGGGTAAAGCAGTTTGTCACCGCCACGCTGCTGCGGCTTCGACCGCATTACGACGCACTTTTCCGCTACGGCGACTGGCTGCCGCTCAAGGTTTCCGGCGAGCGCGAGGAGAACCTGATTGTCTATGCGCGCGTTAAAGACGAGGAGGCGCTGATCGTTGCCGTACCGCGTCTGGTTTTTGGCATCACCGATAATCATCAGCTGTGGATCAATACCACGGTAGCGATACCCGACGAACTGGCCGGGAAGCGCTATCGGGATCTGTTCAGCGGTGAAAGCCGCATTCTGCAAGAGACGCTGGATTTAACGTCAGAAAAGGGATGTGTACTGGTTCTGCTTACCTGCGAATAATCGTGGAGAACGAAAATGGCAAAGGAAACTACGTTTGAAATTCGGGCCGGTCATGGCCAGCAGTTGGGTGCGAATTATGACGGGAAGGGCGTTAACTTCGCGCTGTTCTCCGCGCACGCGGAGCGGGTTGAGCTCTGTCTGTTTGACCCGTCCGGGAAAACAGAAATCGCCCGGCTGGAGCTGCCGGAGTATACCCATGAGGTCTGGCACGGCTATGTGCCTGACCTGAAACCCGGTGCGCTGTACGGCTATCGCGTCTACGGCCCCTACGATCCGGAAAACGGTCACCGCTTTAACCCGCATAAGCTGCTTATTGACCCGTATGCCCGTGAACTGGTGGGCGATATCGACTGGAACGACGCCCATTTCGGCTATGAGTTGGGGCATGACGAACTGGATCTTAGCTTCGATACGCGGGACAGCGCGCCGTTCACGCCGAAATGCAAGGTTATCGACCCGAACGCTTTCGACTGGCAGGACAACAACCGGCCAAACGTGCCCTGGCCACATACCGTCGTCTATGAGAGCCACGTGAAGGGCTTTACCCAGATGAACCCGGCCATCCCGCCCGAGCTGCGCGGGACGTTCGAGGGGATGGGACACAAAGCCTCGATCGACTACATCAAAAGCCTCGGCATTACCTCGGTGGAGCTGCTACCCGTTCACTGGTTCCCGGACGACCAGCATCTGCTAGACCGTGGCCTGAAGAACTTCTGGGGCTATAACACGCTCGGCTTTTTTGCTCCGGCGTCGCGCTACTATGGCCCGGCGGGGATCCAGGGCTTTCGCGACATGGTGCGCGCCTATCATGACGCGGGCATCGAGGTGATTCTGGACGTGGTCTACAACCACACGGCGGAAGGTAACGAGCTGGGGCCAACGCTTTCATTCAAGGGCATTGATAACTACAGCTACTACCGCACGCTGCCGGACCAGCACCGGTATTACATTAACGACACCGGGACGGGGAACACGGTGAATACCTCGCACCCGCGCGTGCTGCAGATGGTGATGGATTCCTTGCGCTACTGGGCCGAATCCATGCACATTGACGGTTTTCGTTTCGACCTGGGGACGATTCTGGGCCGCGAACCTGAGGGGTTCGATCCGCGCGGGGGCTTTTTCGACGCCGTTACCCAGGATCCGGTGCTCTCTAAGCTCAAGCTGATTGGCGAGCCCTGGGATATTGGCCCCGGCGGCTATCAGGTCGGTGGCTTCCCGCCAGGCTGGGGAGAGTGGAACGACAAATACCGCGATACCGTGCGCGAGTACTGGAAGGGGGACAACGTCTCGACGGACTTTGCCGCGCGTCTGCTGGGCTCCGGGGATCTGTACGACCTGCGCGGGCGTCGCCCGTGGGCCAGCGTCAACTTTATCACCGCCCACGACGGCTTTACGCTGAATGACCTGGTGTCGTACAACGAGAAGCACAACGCCGACAACGGTGAGGACAATAACGACGGGCATAACGATAACCGGTCGTACAACTATGGCGAAGAAGGGCCGACGGAGAATCCGGACATTATCGCCACCCGCGAACGGCAGAAGCGTAATTTCCTGACCACGCTGCTTTTCTCCCACGGTACACCGATGCTGCTGGCGGGGGACGAGTTTGGCCGTACGCAGAAGGGCAACAACAACGGCTACTGCCAGGACAGCGAGATCTCATGGATCGACTGGAAGGGGCTGTCCGAAAACGACACGGCGCTGCGCGAGTTCACCCGCCGGCTCATTGCCCTGCGCGCGCAGCAGCCGTTGCTGCGTCGTGAGAGCTGGCGCGACGGGCTGGAGATCCGCTGGTTCAATGCCGGAGGCGGTCCGCAGCAGGCCGAGCAGTGGGATGAAGGCTCAACGCTCGGGGTCTCCATCAGCAGGCCGGATCTTCAGCAGGAGGACGGCATCTGGCACGACGTGCTGATGCTGTTCAATCCGTTTGAAGGCACCGTGCCGTTCCAGATCCCGCAGTTTGGCGAAGGGGGATGGGTGCTGGAGCTGTCTACGGCGGATGACGCTGCCGCCGGGACAGCGTTCACCGAAACCGTAGAGTACGAACTGGCCGGACGCAGCATTACCCTGTTCAGACGTCCGTAATTCAGAGTGATGCCGCCGCGCGGGCGGCGGTGTCATACAGGGAGGAGATCGCGCGTAGCAGCTGCGCGGTTTCGCCGATGGATTTCCCGGAAATGCCGCTCTCCGCATGAATGGCGATCAGACACGCTTCGCGCACGTCCCGGTACTTCATGCACAACGCTTTCCCTTCCTCCGTGGTGGAGAAAAAGAGCTCTTTACCCGCTTTCTCGCTCGTCACGTAGCCCGCTTTAACCAGCTTTTTCAGGGCATAGGTCACTACATGCGTATCTTCCACGTTGAGAACAAAGCAGATATCGGCCAGCTTTTTCTTGCGGTCGCGGTGGTTCACGTGATGCAGCAGCGAAACGTCAAAAGCGCCCATATCCGGCTCTCCGGCTGCGGCCATGCAGCGCACCATCCACTTGTTAAACGCGTTGCCGGTCATGATCAGCGCGTACTCCAGCTCTGACAGTTCCGCGCAGCGCTCCGACACCAGATGGCGGGAGGAGACAATCCGGCCATCGTTGATATCGTTGCAATCGGGTGAAGCACTCTTTTTCGAGGTCATAACGTTCCTTAGCCAGAAATGTAAACTCGTCGATAAAATAAGAACATTTTATTGATAATTTGTTTACATGTTTTTGAGGTTCAGATATAGCTTTTTAGCGCAGGTTTTGTGAAGCCTGACGAAAAACACAATATCGCTCGCCGCAAATTAAAAAAATAGCCGTCGGCGCGCAACGCTCACTTTCGATAGGGTAAACGTTATGGACGGTACTACGCTGTTGCCGCTGATCGGGATACCGATCGTGGTCATTGGTTTTGCACTGCGCTTCAACCCGCTGCTGGTCGTCGTGGTGGCGGGTCTGGCGACGGGCCTGCTGGTCGGGATGGATTTCGGGATGCTGCTGGAGACCTTTGGCGAGAAGTTCGTCAATAGCCGATCGCTGGCGACCTTCATCCTGATCCTGCCGGTAATTGGTCTGCTGGAATATTACGGGCTTAAAGAGCGCGCCCAGGCCTGGGTGGCGAAGATCGCCAGCGCCACCTCGGCGCGTATTCTGATGCTCTACTTCGTGGCGCGTGAAGGCACCGCCGCGCTGGGGCTGATGTCGCTGGGCGGCCATGCCCAGACGGTACGCCCGCTGCTGGCCCCGATGGCCGAAGGGGCAGCGCTGAACGAATACGGCGAACTGCCGCAGCACATTCGCGACAAAATCAAGGCCCATGCCGCGGCGTGCGACAACATCGCAGTCTTCTTTGGGGAAGATATCTTTATCGCCTTCGGTGCGGTGCTGCTGATTGACGCGTTTCTGAAGGAAAACGGGATCGAAGGGATCGAGCCGCTGCACATCGGCCTGTGGGCCATTCCCACCGCCATTGCGGCATTGATTATTCATATGACGCGCCTGCTGCGCCTGGATGCCAGCATCCGCCGCGACGTCATGGCCTGGCGTGCAGAGCAGGGTACGCAGGGGGCCGCGCAATGATGACGCTTATTACCATTAACCGCGTGTATTACCTGATCGGTTTTGTTGTGATGCTGCTGGTTGTCATGACCCTGCGCGACCGCGCTAATCCGAAGCGTTTTACCACCGCGCTGTTCTGGTTTTTATTCGGCGGGATCTTCCTGTTCGGTGACCTGATGGTTCAGGAGTTGGGCAAATCGCTGGCGTACCGGATCGTTGGCGGTTGCGTTATCGCTATCGCGCTGTTGGCGGGTTTTGGCCTGGTCGGGAAAGGCCACTATAAAATGGCCTCCGACGAGGAGCGCATTGCCTCGTCAAACCGCCTTAAAAACTGGCTGTTCCTGCCCGCGCTGATGATCCCGGTGGTGACGGTAATCGGGACGCTGTTCCTGAAGGGGGTGTCGATTGGCGGTGTTTATCTTCTCGACCAGAAACAGCTCACTCTGGCGGCGCTGTGCGTGGCCTGCGTCGCGGCGATCCTCACCGGCTGGTGGCTGACCAAAGGCACGCCGCTGCACGCCATTCGCCAGTCCCGTCGTCTTGTCGATACCATCGGCTGGGCGGTGATCCTGCCGCAGATGCTGGCCATGCTCGGCGGCGTGTTTGTGGCGGCCAATACCGGTGATTCGGTGCAGAAGGTGGTGAGCCTGTTCGTGAACCCGGACAGCCGCTTCATGCTGGTGGTCATTTACTGCGTGGGGATGGCGCTGTTTACCATGATCATGGGTAACGCCTTTGCGGCCTTCCCGGTGCTGAGCGCGGGGATCGCCTTGCCGTTCCTGATTAACGTGCATCACGGCAACCCGGCGCCGCTGCTGGCGATCGGCATGTACGCGGGCTACTGCGGCACGCTGATGACGCCGATGGCCGCGAACTTCAATATCGTTCCCGCCGCGCTGCTGGAGCTGAAAGACAAATATCAGGTGATCAAGATCCAGATCCCGACCGCGTTAACCCTGCTGGTGGTGAACGTGTTCCTCATGTATTTCCTCGTGTTTCGCTAAGGAGCTGTTATGGAATTGACGCAACATCAGGCTGACGCGTTTGCCCGCTTGCCTTTAACCTATTTGCGCCAGGAATACCCGAACCACATCATGCATCTGCTGAATGATGACGGTGACGTTCTGCCGCCTCGCGAGCTGCACCCGATTTTCTACGGCTGTTTCGACTGGCACTCGGCCGTGCACGGCTACTGGCTGCTGCTGCGCTGCGTGCGCCTCTATCCTGATCTACCGTGTCGGAATGACATCGTCGCGCTTTTCGACGAGCATCTGACCGACGAGAACGTGGCGAAGGAGCTGGCCTATTTCACCGCGCCGTTCCGCGCCTCGTTTGAGCGGCCGTATGGCTACGGATGGCTGCTGGCGCTGGCCCAGGAGCTGAAACAATCGTCGCTGCCGCAGGCCACAGTCTGGTACCAGACGCTGGAGCCGCTCACCCAGGATATTCGCAACCGGCTGGTGGATTACCTCTGCAAGCTAACCTATCCGATCCGCGTCGGAACGCACTACAACACGGCGTTTGCCCTCGCGCTGGGGCTGGACTACGCCCGAGCCGTGGAAGATACCGCGCTTGAGCAGGCGATTGTGACGGCGGCGGAGCGGTTTTATCTCGCCGACACGCGCTACCCGGCCCATTACGAGCCGGGTGGCGATGAGTACATCTCTGGTGCGCTGACGGAAGCGCTGCTGATGAGCAAGGTCGCAGAGAATTTCCCGGCCTGGTTTGACGCATTTCTGCCGAATATCGGCTCCATTGCGGCGCTGATGAACCCGGCGGAAGTGAGCGACCGTACCGACCCGAAAATTGCCCATCTGGATGGGTTAAACCTCAGCCGCGCCTGGTGTATGAAGCATATCGCCAGAGCGCTTCCGGTAAACCACCCGGCCCAGCAGGCCTTGCGTGATGCCATGGCAAAACACCTGGCGGCAAGCGTCGGGCACGTAGTGGGCAGCCACTACAGCGGCGGGCACTGGCTGGCGAGCTTTGCGCTACTGGCGCTGGAATAAACGAACGAGTCGTCTTTTATGCCGGGTGGCAGCTTTGCCTTACCCGGCCGTTGTACCGTACAAACGTAGCGCCGCCGGGCGATTCAGGCTGAAGCCCGAACCGCAGGGCGCAGCCTGCTCAGGCTAAACAAAACCGATCCCGTCGAGGCGATGACCGCGATCCACAGTGCCAGATGCACGGCCCGATCGTGGTCTGATCCGGTCGTCGCAAGCAGCACCCCCACCGCGGCGGCCCCCAGACATTGCCCGAACGTCCTGACGATAGACAACACCCCTGAGGCATAGCTGGCATATTCCCGCGCCACGTTAGCGAGCATCTCCCGGTTATTGGGGCTCTGGAAGCAGCCAAACCCAATCCCGCAAACCAGACTGCGCAGGCAGATATTCCATACGGACGGATTTTCCGGCAACGTCGCCAGCAGGACCAGCCCACCGACAAAAATCATCAGGCCGATAGTCGAGATCAGCGGCGCGGAAAGGGTATCTGCCCAGCGCCCCGCGTGCGGTGCGATCAGCACGATGCCCATTGGCCACGGGGTGAACAGCAGCGCCGAAACCACCGGGCTGAAGCCATACACGCTCTGAAAGAGGAACGGCAGCGCGACAAAGGTGATGCCCTGGCTGACAAACGAGGCCAGCGAGGTCAGGGCGGCGAGGGTGAAGCGTCCGTTTCTGAACATAACGGGCGGCAGTATGGGACTGCGCGCGCGCCGAATACGCCAGACGAAGGCGATAGCGCTGACCAGCGTGAGAAGCCCCCAGCCAGCGGCTGCCGGGTTAATGCCTGGCGTTATGTGCTGAAGGCTGTCGGCCAGCATGATTGCAGAACCTAACAGCACGGCGGAGAGCGCGGCGCCCGGCGCATCAAAGGGGGAGCGGTCAACGTCCGACTGGCGCGGCAACGCCCGCCATGCCAGCAACAGGGCAATACTGCCCGGAACAAGGTTAATGGCGAACAGCCACTGCCAGCTCAGCGCGTCCAGTATCGTCCCGCCCAGCACAGGGGCAATTGCCGTGCTGGCGGCGATAAGCAGGGCGTGCAGCCCCAGAATGCGGCCAAGCAGTCGACCCGGAAAAACGGAACGCAGGATCGCCGGGGCGATACTCAGGGTAGCCGCGCCGCCGATGCCCTGCAGAATACGCATCCCGATCAGCATGTCGGGCGTTTTCGCCAGCGCGCAGCCGAGCGAGGTGAGCGTAAAGGTGGCAAGCCCGGCAAGAAAAACCCGTCGAAAGCCCACGCGCGCCGCCAGCGCCGCGAAGATGGCCAGCGTCATTGCCGCCGATAGTAGATAACCGTTGGCAAACCACACCGCAACGTTCGCGGGGACCTGCATCGCCCTTGCCATGGAGGGCAGCGCGATGTTGATCATGGTGCCGTCAAAGACGCCCATCAGCGTGGTGGTCATGACGGCGGCCATCACCCGGGCGCGTTCATGACCGGGTAAGCCTTCATCGCCGGGCTGGTTTGAAAAGAGCGTCATCGTCGTTACTCCGCATAAGAATAGTGATGACGAAACTATAATCATGAGGTATACAGGGCGGAAGACGCAGTACTTGCACTTTATCGTTGCATAAGACGCCTTATCTGAGGAGCCATCGTGTCCGATCCTGACTTTAACCTTCTGGTTGCGCTCGACGTTCTGCTGGCCGAAGCCAGCGTGGCTGGCGCGGCGCGGCGCTTAAACCTGAGCACCTCCGCCATGAGCCGCACCCTGAGCAGGCTGCGGGAGGTGACAGGCGATCCTATCCTGGTGCGGGCCGGTCGGCAGATGGTGCTGACGCCCTGGGCCGAAGCCACCCGGGACCGGGCCAGAAGTGCCGTGCATGAGGCAAGGGCGGTACTGCAACCCTCCACGGAAACGCTGAATGTTGAGCGTATGGAGCGCCTGTTCACCATCCGAGCCAACGACGGCTTTGTGGTGGCGTTTGGGCCACTGCTCATTGCCGCAGTGGCGGCGGTGGCGCCCGACGTCTGCATTCGCTTTTCGCCGAAACCTGAGAAAACGTCGCGCTATCTGCGAGAGGGGCTGGTTGACCTGGAGATCGGCGTGCAGAGCAATATGGGGCCTGAAATTCGTCTGCAACGGCTCTTTAAGGACCGGTTTGTTGGCGCGGTGCGCCAGGGGCATCCGCTGGCCTCGCTGTCGTCAGTCAGCCTGGAGGATTATGTCGCCTGGGGGCACGTGGTGGCCTCGCCCGAAGGCTCCCTGCACGGATTTGTCGATGAGGCGCTGGCGGAACGCGGGATGAAGCGCAAAATTGCCAGCGTGGTGCCAGGGTTTCCGACGGCGTTATCGGTGGCGCTGGTCTCCGATCTCGTTGCCATGGTGCCGGCGCTCTATCTGCTCAATCAGCCGATGACCGAGCGCGTGCACGTCTTTGAATTGCCGTTTAAAACCCGGAGCATTACGGTGTCACAGATGTGGCATCCGCGCATGGAAAAGGACCCGGCGCATCGCTGGCTCAGAGAAAAGGTGCTGGAGGTGTGCCGCGCTGTACGCTGAAGGCTCAGGCCACTTTTTTCGGCAAGGGGAGAATGAAGCGCGTCGATACCGCATCCTATTGTCCCGTATGGAAGCGCTATTTCACAACCCCAGCGGCCTGGCCTCCTGTATGAACTCAATCAGAAGGCGAAGCCCGGTCGGCAGTTGCCGGCGGCTTGAATAATAGATATAAAAACCTTCCTCCAGCGGGGACCATTCCGTAAGCACCAGGCGGAGCCGTCCATCCTTCACATAGGGTGCAACAAGAGGCTCCGGAAAATACATTAGGCCGGCCCCGCCTAATACGGCCACAAGACCCGTTTCAGCCTGGTTGACCGTCACTGAGCCAGGCACAGTGATTTGGTACGTTTCGCCGTCTCGCTCAAGTTCCCAGCGATAAATCCGATCATCGCCGAGACGATTGCTTATACAGCGATGGTGTAATAAATCATCAGGATGTTCAGGCGTTCCGTAGCGTTCAAGGTAGTCGGGGGAGGCTGCGATAACCCAGCGAATATCGGCAGATAAACGCCGGGCAACCATGTCTTCCGGGACGGTGCCACCATAGCGGATACCGGCATCGAAGCCCGCATCAGTGACGTCAACAATACGGTTGCTGGCCACAATATCGATTTCAATATCGGGATAGCGATCCATAAACGCGGGCATAACCGGTGCAAGCAAAAGATTGGCCGCTTCAACGGCTGCATTGATGCGGATACGCCCGGTAGGCGTATAACGATACCGGTTAAGCGATTCAAGCGCGCCTTCTATCTTGTCGAAAGGCTGAAGGACAGACTGAACCAGTTCTTCACCTGCAGCCGTAGGGGTAACGCTCTTGGTCGTGCGATTAAGCAGGCGAACCCCGAGCCGGGTTTCCAGTCCCTTCAGGGCATGACTAAGCGCTGATGCACTGACACCTAATTCAATCGCCGCACGGCTGAAACTGCGATGGCGGGCAATAGCCATGAAATAAATGAGATCGGCGACATCAGCTCTGCTTATTTGCATACAGAATCGTTTTCCTTGTGCGTTAAGGCCCGAATGCGTTGATACGGAAATGATATACACCATAGACCGACCAGGGCTAATCCGTTGCTGAATTTTTTTCACAAGTCCATCCACTCGGGAAAGAAACCCGGTATTGGGTGAGTTGCGCCACGGAAAGAAGGTCTTTGTCGCCACAACGATCTCATCGCGTCTGGCCATTTCTCTCAGCGCTTTTCCAGTGATCTCTTCAGAACTTCCGCCCGAGTAGATATTCGCGGTATCAAAAAAATTAATGCCCGCTTCAAGCGCCTGACGAATGAGCGGACGTGACGCCTTTTCATCCAGGGACCAGGGTTGAGGCAAGCGTTCAGGTTCACCATAGCTCATACAACCGAGACAAAGACGGGAGACTTGCAAACCGCTACGACCCAGATTCACATACTTCATTCTGTGTTCCTTCTTTTATTGCCAGCAATTCTGTATGTGAAAGGGTATTGCACTGACATGAAGGGAACCAGCATGCGCCATCGAATGGTGTTATGAGTTTTTTTCACAGATGGGCGTAATCGTCAGTGGGTTTTACATACAAACTGCGTGGCCAACGGTGAATCCTCAAGACTGAGGAGGGATACCTCCTGAGGTACGGCAACATTCTTATTTAACATAATATACATTATGCGCACCAACGTAATGCCAGTCAAAATCTGCCTTCCTACGGTCGTGATTCCCCTGGGCATTGATAGTTTGTGAAATCCCAACTTCTACGTTTATCCAATGTTAAAAGACGTTTGATATACTCCTGGCTTTGACCACCGCTGCTGTAGACTTATGGAAATCGAACTTAATAAAAGCTTCAAAGAAAGGATTTTCCACGCTGTCATTTTTGAAGTGACTGCCAACGTTATCATCGCTCTGTCTCTTGCGTGGCTGATGAACGTTTCGGTACTCCAGTCGGGTTCGTTGTCGGTGATATCTGCACTTACCGCAACGGTCTGGAATTTTGTCTTCAATAAGCTCTTTGACGCCCTGCAGAAAAAACATCAGTTCCAACGAACGTTTCTCGTTCGCGCCATCCATGCAGTTGGGTTTGAAACGGGCCTTATCATCTCCTTAATCCCTGTGGCCATGTTCATGCTGAATTTGACGATCGCGGAGGCATTTTTTGTTGAGATTGGCCTTGTACTGTTTTTCCTGCCATACACGATGCTTTTTAACTGGCTCTATGATTATCTGCGTTGGACATTCGTAGGGAGTAAACGGTCTGCTTTGTAGCGAGTATTGATATCGGTCACATTCACAACCCCTTGATCGTATTGGACTCCACTCTCTTTCTATACTTCTCATTTCACCATCACTTTTGAGGAGTCCATAATGTTTGATCATGTAAAATTCGGCGTCAGCGATTATGAGAAAAGTAAAACCTTCTTCCTCATGTCGCTTCAACCGCTCGGTGTCGAACTCGTCGATGAAGGCTCTCCTGACTATGGCGTCGAAATGAGTTCCGGCGATGTTTCTCTTTGCCTTTTTCAGTCGAATGATAAACCCGCTCCGCTTCATCTGGCCTTTGTGGCCACGACACGCCAGCAGGTTGATGACTTTTACCATGCCGCGCTGCGCGCAGGCGGACGCGACAATGGCGCACCGGGATTGCGCTCCTACGGTAAAAATTACTATGCCGCATTTGTCATTGCGCCTGATGGTCATAATATCGAAGCGGTATGCCATGCCCCCGAAGAAAGATAACTTAATTTCACTCGCTTGCGAGTACCCGCGCCAGCCAGTTTTCTGGCTGGCTCACGCTCAGGCCAACACGACCGATACCCCTTTTTCCGATACCGCATTGACCCAGCCGCGGTCGGTATCGCCTTCGACGACAATCGTATTCGCCAGCGCCACATCGCCAATAACAAATGATGACGCCGTATTTATTTTTTCCGGCGACGCCAGGACAACCGTCTCGGCGGCTCTGCCGGAAAATGCACGTTTGATGCACGCCTCTTCGAAATCTCCGGTCGTCAGCCCTGCTTCCGGATGGATACCGGTCACGCCCATAAAGAACAGATCCGCATGAATGTTTTCGATACCTTCGATGGCCGTCGCGCCGACGGCGACAATCGAGTGTTTATACAAACGGCCGCCGATCAGAATCACCTCGATGGAAGGATGATTAACAAGCCCCAGGGCAATGCTCGGACTGTGCGTCACCACGGTAATACGCAGGTCACGCGGTAAAAAAGCGATCAATTCTGAAGTGGTCGTTCCACCGTCAACGATCACCACCTGGCCCGAAAAAATCAGCTGCGCCCCCTTCTGCGCCACCTTTCTTTTGGCATCCATTTTAACGGACTGTCGTTCCGCGAAAGGCACAGTAGCGGAAGACGACGGCAGCGCGCCGCCGTGAACCCGCTGTAAACGCCCTTCTGCCGCCAGCTCGCGCAAATCGCGTCGGATGGTGTCTTCAGAGACGTCGAAGAGAACGCTAAGTGCTTTTGACTGAACCTGTCCTTCGGCGCCGAGCTTTTCAAGGATCAACTGTTTTCGCTGACTGGTGAGCATGATGTATTCCTGATGTTGCATGTTTAATCTTGAAAATGCACGATAATGCTGATATTGATAGTTACTCTACGTAAGGAGGACGAAACGTGCAATCAAAACGTGCAGATGTGCGCATCATTGACAGTGAAACCCTGTCCGATAACTGGTACTTACTTAAAAAATATACCTTTGACCTGCAAAGACGCGATGGCGAATGGCAGCGGCAAACGCGTGAAGTTTATGACCGGGGGAACGGCGCCACGATCCTGCTCTACAACCGTGACCAAAAAACGGTGATTCTGACCCGCCAGTTCCGCTTCCCGGTCTTTATTAATGGCCATGAGGACAATCTGATTGAGGCAGCGGCCGGCCTGCTTGATAACATGGATCCGGAAAGCCGCATTAAAGCAGAGGCGGAAGAAGAGACCGGGTTTAACGTGTCGAGCGTGCAGAAAATCTTTGAAGCCTACATGAGCCCAGGCTCCGTCACGGAGAAACTCTATTTCTATCTTGCCGAGTATCAGCCGAAGGACAAAACCAGCGCAGGCGGCGGTATCAAAGCGGAGGGAGAAGATATCGACGTGCTGGAAATGCCCTTTGAAGAGGCCTTGCGGGGAATTGATACGGGCAAAATCGTCGACGGAAAAACCATCATGCTGCTCTACCATATTGCACTGAAAGGCATTCTGTAACCTGCCGCTCGTCCGACGCCTGTCCCGGTGCAGGTGTCGGCCTGTGCTATCCTTGCTGAAACACGCAAAACGGAGATCTGAAGATGGCCGACTGGAACCCTTCGCTTTATCTGCAATACGGCGCTGAACGAACGCGCCCTGCCGCCGAGCTGCTTGCCAGAATTCCCCTGAGTGACGTTGCCACCATCGCCGATTTGGGCTGCGGGCCGGGAAACAGCACCGCGCTGTTGCAGCATCGCTGGCCAAAAGCGCAGATTGTCGGCGTCGATAACTCACCGGCTATGCTGGAAGAGGCGCGCAGCGCACTGCCCGACTGTCAGTTCGTTGAGGCCGATATCCGCCAGTTCAGGCCAGGCCAGCCGTTGAACCTCATCTATGCGAACGCATCCCTACAGTGGATACCTGACCATTACGATCTCCTGCCGCATCTGGCGTCACTGCTCACGCTCAATGGCGTGCTGGCGATCCAGATGCCGGACAACTGGCTTGAACCCACGCATGTGGCGATGCGTGAAGTGGCGCTGGAGCAAGGCTACCCGGACCGTGGCCGCGAGCCGCTGCCTGGCGTGCATGCCTATTACGATATTTTATCGGAGGCCGGCTGCGATGTGGATATCTGGCGGACAACCTATTTCCATAAAATGAGTTCGCACCAGGCCATTATTGACTGGGTCAGCGCGACCGGTTTGCGTCCGTGGCTCCAGAAACTGAACGAGAGCGAGCAGCAACGTTTCCTGAAACGCTACCATGAACTGCTGGAAGAGCAGTATCCGCTCCAGGAAAACGGGCAGATACTGCTGGCTTTTCCTCGACTGTTTATGGTTGCCCAGCGTCAGCCCTAAACGGCGCTATGAACGGGCCTCTTTGAGCAGATGCTGGATAACCTTTTCCTGCTGCTCATAATTCCCTTCGCCAAACGAGGTATAGCGTAGCTGACCTTTAGCATCGAAATAGTAGTGCGCGGGCCAGTACTGGTTGCCGAAAGCGTTCCAGATCTGATAGTTGTTGTCCGTCACAACCCGGTACGGCAGCTGCCATTTATTTACCGCGTTTTTCACCGAGGCGATCGGTTTCTCCCATGGGTATTCAGGCGTGTGTACCCCTATGACGACCAGGCCCTGAGACTGGTATTTTGTTGCCCAGTCGCGCACGTGCGGAAGCGTATGCTGGCAGTTAATGCAGTCCCAGGTCCAGAAATCGATCAGAACCACCTTCCCGCGCAGTGATTCAGACGTGACAGGGTCACCATTTACCCACCCTGTTCCACCGCTTAATGAAGGCAGCTGGCTGCTGGGCTCGGTCATGACGACCGGTTGAAGCTTCGCTGGTTGCGCGGCGGGCTTTGCCAGATTCAGCAGCGCGGTTTCAAGACGATCCGCGACGCCGTTTGCGCCTTGCAGGAAAGACGTCATCCCCGTTGCGTTAAAGACAACGGCCGCTAACATCGCCACGCCTGCCCCCTGACGTATTTTTTCCATCAGCGCCGATCTTGCTCTCAGCGGCGCCATCAGCGTGCGGCCTCCGAAAACGAGCAGGCCCAGCATCAGCGCGCAGCCGCTACCATAGGCGGCCAGCAAGGCTCCTGTGGCAATGGCCGAGTGTCCGGCAATATTGATGCTGAAAATGGCGCCCAGAATCGGTCCCGCGCAGGGAGACCAGAGCAGCCCGACGGCAAGCCCGGCCAGAAAAGCCGATGCCATACCACGCGTTTGCCCACTTCGGGTGTTGAGGACATTTCCCGCGCTGACTGCCGGCCCGGCGATACGCTGGGCACAGGCCGGAAAAATTAAGGCCAGCGCGGCCGTGGCCAGGACGATAAGCGCGATCCAGCGCCCGACGATAGTTGCCTCTGCTATCCACTCGCTGGCGACGGTGACGACCATCGCCACCAGGGTGAACATGACGATCATCCCCGCGAGCAGCGCCAGAATATGTCGCCGCTGCCCCTGAAAACCGGCGAACAGGAGAGGAATTACCGGGAGCGTACATGGACTGAGCAGGCTTATCATCCCGCCCAGGAAAGCAATTATCAGAAACATAGATACCTCACAATACAAGTCCTGCGACGCTGCAGTGAGGCTATTTCATCGTGCGGATGTGTTCAGGATATGTGTAAAAGCGTGGGTTTTTGTCTGGCTCTGTATCGGCCACGCGGGGAGATACAGAACCGTACAATTAAAGGCGCGGGAGAGTAATCGAAACGTCCAGCCCGCCCTCTGCGCGGTTCGCCAGCTTTAGCTTTCCGTCCAGCTGAGCGGTGAGCTGCGCTGCGATCGCCAGGCCGAGCCCTGTCCCGCCGGTGTCGCGGTTGCGTGATGTTTCTACCCGATAAAACGGCTGTAATACCGCCTCCAGCTCGGCATCCGGTATCCCCGGCCCGCCGTCTATGATGTGAATCACCACCTCTCCGGCAACCGAGTCATCAATGCTAATGGTGGCATAGTCGCCAAATTTCAGGGCGTTATCCAGCAGGTTGGTCATCACCCGGCGCAGCGCCTGTGGACGCGTGACGATGGGCAAACGGTTTTCGCCTGCCTGAAACTGCACGTTTTTACCGATGTCCTGATAATCGCAGGCGATGCTGTTTATCCAGGCGTTCAACTCCAGCTTCAGCGAGGTCTCTTCCAGTGATTCTGATGACCGGGCATACGCAATACCCTCCCGCACCAGACGCGACATGTTATCAAGGTCGTTTAAGAGCTTGTCGCGCAGGTCAGGCTGATCCGCCATTTCAACACGAAGCTTCATGCGGGTAATGGGCGTCTGGAGATCGTGCGATATGGATGCCAGGATCTGCGTCCGCTCCCTGAGATAGGACTGAATGCGCGCCTGCATCGCGTTGAAGGCATGTGCTGCCCGCTGCACCTCGACTGGCCCCTTTTCCGTCATTGGCGTGTTGGCGGCCGGGTCCAGGGAGTCTACCGCGCGGGTAAACTGTGAAAAAGGCCGTATCACCTGGCGTACGGCGATCCAGGAGCAGGCAGCCAGCACGAGCAGCTGCAGAATAAGAACAACGGGCAGCCAGCTGGCGACCGGCGGCATCCGTGGGATCAGGTCAATGGTCAGCGGCGCGCCATCATGTAGCGTGAGATGCGCCTGGATATGTGAAATGGCGCCGGGAACGGCGGTGAAGCTGAGCGGGTACTGTTCCGCTAGCGTCGCTTTTAAGGTTCGGATGGCGTCCCGGGAGCGCTTGTCCGTCGGCGCGTTGCCAGGATCTCCCGGCCCCAGAATATAGCGGTAGTTACCCCGTTCAAGGCGCGGCAACCAGGCCGCGCGCTCGCTGGCGGGTAAGCGGTCTAAAATAGCCACGCTGGTCGCGACATCGTATTCCAGATTACCGAGCATCACCGTTCGGGCGCTGTGCATTCGCTCTATCATGACCAGCGTCAGGCTCAGGGCATTGGCGAGCAACAGGCCGGGCAGCACGACGATCAGCAAGCGGGCCAGCAGCGAGCGAGGCCAGAGCGTCATTCGTTAGCCTCTTTGATGGTGACCGGCATGGTAAACACATAGCCCTCGCTGCGCACGGTTTTGATATACGCGGGCGTGCGGGCATCTTCATTCAGACGCTGGCGAACCCGGCTAACCAGCAGGTCGATTGAGCGTTCAAACAGCTCGGCGTCACGCCCCTGCGTCAGGTTGAGCAGCTGATCGCGGGTCAGCACCCGCTGCGGGTGGTCAAGGAAAACGCGCAGCAGGCGATACTCCGCCCCGCTGAGCGCCACAATCACCCCTTCCGGGTCGATCAGGTGGCGGGCAACGGTATCGAGCTGCCATTCGCCGAACGTCACCAGCCGCCCTGCTTCCGTCACCTGTAAATTGGGCGGCATCGTGCGAAAACGGCGTAAAATCGCTTTGATACGCGCCAGCAATTCTCGCGCGACGAAAGGCTTTACGACGTAATCGTCGGCTCCCATTTCCAGACCCAGGATCCTGTCCGTCTCCTCGTTGCGCGCCGTCAGCATCAGGATGGGCAGATCTTTATATTTCCCGACGCGTAATTGCCGGCACAGCGTAAGCCCGTCGTCGCCGGGCATCATAACGTCCAGCACCACCAGGTCGATATGCTGCTTGTCCAGCACGACGCGCATCTCTTTGCCGTTTGCCGCGCCAGAGGCGCGATAACCGGACTTAACGAGATAGTCGATAATCAGTTCACGAATATCCCTGTCGTCATCGACGACAAGGATATGATCAATATGCTCCACCGAAATCTCCAGACCGAAGGGTAACGTACTGAAAATAGCACATTTCAGAGTTTGTCAGCGTCAACAACTGCCTTGACGAAATCCTGCGGATCTTCCTGAGGCGGATTGTGCCCCACGGTTGCGCCGAAGGTACGGTGTTCATACTTACCGGTGAATTTACCCGCGTAGGCCTGCGGTGCCGGATGCGGCGCCCCGTTGTTTCCGCCTTCGATGGTGATCGTCGGAACGGTGATATTCGGCAGCGTGGACAGTTTTTGCTCGTAGGCGTCGTATTTGCGCTCGCCTTTTTCCAGCCCTAAGCGCCAGCGATAGTTGCTGAGCGTTACCGCAACGTGATCCGGGTTATCAAGGGATTTGGCGCTGGCGTTAAAGACAGCGTCGCTAAATTTCCAGTCAGGTGAGGCCTGAGACCAGATCAAACGAGCGAAGTCATGCGTGTTTTTGGCATAGCCTTCAGCGCCGCGCTCGGTGGCGAAATAGAACTGATACCACCACTGCTGCTCCGCTTTTGGCGGCAACGGCTGTTTACCAATCTGCTGGCTGCTGATGAGATAACCGCTTACCGAAACGAGCGACTTAACGCGCTCTGGCCACAGCGCCGCAACGATATCGGCCGTACGGGCACCCCAGTCATAGCCTGCAAACACCGCCTGCTTGATATTCAGGGCGTCCATCAGATTTACGATATCTTTCGCCATCGCGGAAGGCTGGCCGTTGCGCGGCGTTTTTGCCGACAGGAAGCGCGTAGTGCCGTAGCCGCGCAGAGAAGGCACAATCACGCGGTAGCCTTTTGCCGCCAGCGCAGGCGCGACTTCAGCGTAGCTGTGAATATCGTAGGGCCAGCCGTGTAACAGAATGACCGGTTGGCCGTCTTTAGGACCAATGTCGACATACCCGACGTTAAGATCGCCGGCGTTAATTTGCTGTGGACGATCGAAAGCCGCCGCGAAGTTAGTGCCGGTGACTTCGGCCTGACATGACATGACGGTGCCAAGGGAAACGGTGAGAGCAAGCGTTGAATAAGCGAGTTTGCTGAACATGTTGGTATCTCCGGTTGAGTACAATTCACGGGGATATAACAACAGTTCAATGTATAGCGGATATGTGCGGAAACGCGTTTATTGCAAGCCTGTGTATGTATCTGGAACACGGATACAGTGTGATACAAACACAGGCATTTTTGCCTTAAAGGGAGAGACGATAGCGGACGTAATCGTCAGCGTCACCGTATCGATCGTAGAGTTTACGTGCCGGATTGTTCTCCCGGGTAACCCAGTAGAGCTTTGACCATCCTTCGCGCTTGCCTTCCGCTATCAAGGCATCAATCAGCGCCTTACCCGCTCCCGCGCCGCGCTCGGCTGCATCAACAAACAAATCTTCCAGGTAGCAGATGGGCGCGGTTGACCAGGTTCCTTCGTGCAGAACACACATTGCGAAACCGATGACCTTTGCGTCTTTCTCTACCACGCGGCAGAACATCGGTGAATGCGTTGAGAGCGCCCTTTCCCATGTCGATGCGGTAACGGACTCCTCGAGGTAGCAATTATAAAAATGGGTATAGCCATCCCACAGCGGTCGCCACTGGGGATAGTCGTCTTCGCGTAGAGGTCTTACCGTGACAGCCATGCGTTCCTCACATTACAAGTCGATTGCCATTTCAAAACAGCGTAAATCAGCCCCCGCCATACGCGAGTGATGATAGTTTTCGCGCAAAGTCACAAACCCCAGCTTCTGATAAAAGGAGTGGGCGTTAGGCGTTGCATCCAGCCTCAGGCGGGTTATCCCCCGGCTGTGCGCCTCGTGTGTAAGCGCCTCGATAATTCTGGTCGCCATGCCTTTTCCTGTGGCTGAAGGCAAGGTGAATATGGCCTCCAGGCAATGGGTATCGAGATCCAGATAGCCGGTAGCCGCAATGACGCCCTTCTCGTCTTCCACCACGTAAAAAGGGTAATCAATGACCATTTGACGGTAATGCTCGGGCATAAGATCCGGCGTCCAGCGTGCAATCACGTCAGCGTCGTAGCTGGTTTTGCAGCCGTCACGAATCGCCTGATTGCGTATATTCCAGAGTATTTCGGCTTCCTGTGGATGAGCAGTTCGTAACGTCATATCACCTCTTCAATATTTCGCCATTAAAGAGACGTTGCCCATTTTTGGTAGTGAATAACCACAGCACGCCTCACCAGAATGTGATAGAGATGAAAATACCAGAACGCAAACAAAAACATAACGCTTAAATAAGGAGATCCGCAGATGACAATACCGACCCTCACGACAGAACGTCTCCTGCTGAAACCACTGGTCGCCGAAGATGCGGTTCAGATTCAAAAGCTGTATCCGCGCTGGGAGATCGTTCGCTATTTGGTCTCTTCCGTGCCCTGGCCCTACCCGGATAATGGCGCGGAAAACTATGTGAATAACGTCGCGCTGCCGGATATGGCAAAAGGGATAGCCTGGATCTGGAGCATCCGCCGTCGTGAGGTGCCGGATGCGTTGATGGGGATTATCTGTCTGTACGATGTTGACGATAATAACCGCGGATTCTGGCTGGCGCCGGAGTTTCAGGGACAGGGATATATGCGTGAGGCCAGCATTGCCGCGACGGATTACTGGTTTAATACGCTCAACAAACCCGTTTTGCGGGCGCCGAAGGCCGCCGCGAACAGCCGCTCCCGTCGTATTTCAGACAGCAGCGGCATGCGGCTCATCAGAACGGAAAAGAAAGCCTACGTCAGCGGGATATTGGACTCCGAACTGTGGGAGATCACCCGCGACGAGTGGAACGCCCATCAGGTCAGCTGATAGTATTTATCCGGCATCAGCCTTTCCGGAATGTTCTCTTCATCGTTCATCTGCAGCAGATCGCGTTCCATCATGTTGCAGATGGCGTCCAGCGGAAGGTCGTTATCTTCTGTGCCAAACGGGTCTTCCAGCTCTTCCGCCAGGGTGTCCAGCGAGATAAAGGTGTATGAGATCAGCGCCGAGACAAACGGCGTCATGTAGTGCAGATCCACAACCAGCGCGAACGGCAGCATGATGCAGAACAGATACACCGTGCGGTGCAAAATCAGCGTATAGGCAAACGGCACTGGCGTTGTCGCAATCCGTTCACAGCCGGAAAGGACGATGGACATATCGTTGAGGCGGTTGTTCAGGCTGTGGAACAGGATGTCCGAAAGCTGCCCGTTACGCCGCCGCACGGCCAGCCACTCCCCCATGACCAGCAAAATACGGTTCGCCGGCGAGTTGGCGCCCATTACCTGAGCTAAAACGTTCGGGGCAAGATAGCGAGAGAGTTGGTCAGCGTTCATTTCCCGGCGCAGGGTCATGCGCAGGCAGTTGGCAAAAGCGATCTGCAGGCGGACAAATTCCCCCAGGTGCTTATCGTCCGGCAAGGTGTTTTTTACCTCGCGAAACAGCGAGCGTGCCGCTATCATCAGTTGCCCCCACAGCTGGCGAGCCTCAACGTAGCGTGAATAGCAGGCGTTGTTTCTGAAACCAAGAAAGATTGCGATCGCCACGCCGAGAATGCTAAATGGCGCCACGGTAAATTTGATGCCCAGCGAGGTATACCACGGCAGCATTAGGATAACGGCGATAGAAAGCAGGAAGTTGAGCAGCAGTCGGGTATAGATTTTGGGGAGTACCGAACCGTGCCAGACGAAAATCAGTTGTAGCCAGTGCTGTTTAGGACGAACAATCATAGTGAGATTCAGGCAAGAAAAGAGCGTGGCTATTAAACGTGATCCCCATCACGGTTGCAAGCATGTTAACGGAACATTGCAATCTCTCACCTGAAGAATGAAAACTGCACGGTGCTGCATTTGATTTTAAAAACAGGGTAAATAGTATGTTGTAACTAAAACAGTGCCTGTTTAAACCCGGCCGAAGCCGGGTCACGTAATTAGCAAAGCGGCTTCACCGCTGCGCGCATGCCCTTCAGCAGAATGGCATCCAGATCCCGCGTCACCTGATCAACCAGACCGTCCACCTTCGTCAGGTCCTGCTCCCAGTGCGCTTCTACGCTCAGCACGGCGTGCACCAGTTCGCGGGTAGCGAGCTGATTATCGTGATGCTGCGCCCATAGCTGTTGATAACGTTCCAGCCAGAACGCATCATCCTGCACCGGATAGTTCTCTCCGTTACGCTCCGCGCGATAAAATGCGATCAGTGCCGCTAACGCAAACGTCAGACGCGCTGGCAGTTGACCTGAGGCCTTCTGCCCTGCCAGCAGCTGCGGAAGAATACGCGTGCGATACTTGGTCATGCCGTTGAGCGCGATGGAAAGCAGCTGGTGTCTGATGTAGGGATTTCGAAAACGCCCTGTTACCGCGCTGGCGAACGACTCCAGTTCGCTGCGGGGCAAATCGAGAACCGGAATAATCTCCTCATAAATTGCTTTTTCGACGAAAGCGCACACGTCTTCATCATTCATCGCCTCGCCAACCGTATCCAGCCCGGCCTGATAGGCCACCGGTACCAGCGCCGTGTGCGCACCGTTAAGAATGGCGACTTTACGCTCTTTATAGGGCTTGATGTCGTCGACAATCAGCACGTTTAACGGGTATTTATCCAGGCGCAGTTCACCAGCCAGCGAGGCTGGCCCCTGAATTACAAACAGGTAAAAGTGTTCAGCCGTGTCCAGGAACCCATCCTGATAACCCAGCCCGGCCTCAAGCGTGCCCACTTCATCCCGCGGGTAACCGGTCACGATACGGTCAACCAGCGTTGAGCAGAAGTGGTTTGCCTCGTTCAGCCACTGGATAAAGGCGGCAGGCAGCGCCCACTCCTGGGCATAGCGCAACACAAGTTCACGCAATGCGTCACCGTTGTAGTCAATCAGTTCACACGGAATGATTACCCACCCCTTGTCAGGCGCGCCGTTAAAGTGGCTAAAGCGCTCCAACAGCAGGCGCGTTAGCTTCGCCGGGTAGCTGACGGCAGGCGCATCGTCGAACTTATCCCCCGCGTGATAGCTGATTCCGGCTTCGGTGGTGTTCGAGAAAACAAAGCGCATATCCGGACTGTGTGCCAGTTTCAGAAAGGCGTCGTAATCGTCGTAGACGCTGATTTCACGGTTAACAGAGCGGATAAGTCGGGCTTCGCTCACCTCTTCGCCCTGCTCATTCAGGCCACGAATGATGGTGGTGTACAACCCATCCTGCGTGTTCAGCGACGGCGGGAAGTCGCTTTGAATAGGACGAACGATAACCACACCGGCGTTGAGATCGGTATGTTCATTCAAAAGGTCAATTTGCCAGTCGACAAACGCACGCAGGAAATTGCCTTCGCCAAACTGAATAATGCGTTCGGGATACTGCGCACCGGGAAAATCACGACGGTTGAGCGTGTTCACAAGAGGGTTCCTTTTATGATTAGTCATACAGCCTGATAAGATTGGTACGATAACTTATCAAAACTTTACGACCAGAAACCCTGTTTCGATCAATCCCCGGCGTGGTTGTGAAAAAATTATAAGATTTTATAGAACACCGACGTGGCCGTCATAGCGCCGTCCGGCATCAGGGCGTAGCGCGGGATCTCACCGACCTTTTGCCAGCCGGCACGCTGGTAGAAGGTTTCGGCGCCGCTGCCGGTGGAGGTATCGAGCACCAGAACCGAAATGTTTCTGGCTCGGGCCTCAGCTTCCAGCGCTTCCATCAGCGCCATTGCGGCCCCTTTTCGACGCGCTTTTTCATGAACCAGCAGCTTTGCCACGTCCGCACGGTGCGGCTGGTTTTCCGGCTGGTCGGTAATCAGTTGCACCGTGCCGATGACGCCCTCCTGCGGATCAATACTGGCCAGCACCACGCGCTCGTTGCGCCCTACGCTGTCAGCTATGCCGAGCCAGAATGAACGGGCCTTCTCCAGGTTAAAGGGCAGCATAAAGCTGACGGATGCGCCGCCGTTTACGCAGTTTTCGAGGATCCCGGCCAGCGCATCAAGATGGGTGAGAATGTCGTCGCGGGTGAGGTTTTTGATGTGCAGTGAGGTATTCATTTTTTTGTCCTTACGTTGAATACCCTCACTTTGCATTTAACATTTCATTAACGCAAACGGAACGGTCATACGCTTTTGTTATGTCATCTGGCCCGCTGCCGCTGCTGCTTCATGGCATACATTTTTTCATCGGCATCTTTAAGCCACTGCTGCAGGTCGTTGCCGTTATGATCGAATTCGCTCAGCCCCCAGGAGAACAGAAGCGACCACTGATGTAGCTTGCGTGCATTGTAGTTTTCGACCTGCTCGGCAAGATACTGCATGGCAATCCACGCGCCCTTCTCATCCGTATCAGCAAACAGCACGGCAAACTCATCGCCACCAAAACGCACCAGCATATCCGCTTCGCGGAAAGAGGCGCGCATCAGCTGCGCCATGGTCTTTAATGCCTTATCCCCCTCTTCGTGCCCGTAGCGATCGTTAATCTCCTTGAAACGATCCAGATCCAGCCAGCCGAGCGTTAACGGCTCCGCCCGGCGTCGGGCGATGGAGAGCGTGAACCGCACGAGCTGGTTAAAGCCCCGTCGGTTGAATAATCCGGTCAATTCATCCGTGGTCGCCGCGCTGATTGCCGCAAACTCATCTTCAGCCAGCGCCCCCAAATCCCCCAGCACGGCGAGATCGGTCGCTGAGAACTCCCGCGGTGCGTAGTCAATCAGGCAAAGCGAGCCAACGCTTGCGCCGTTGCGTAAGCGCAGCGGAAAGCCTGCGTAAAACCGCACGCGAGGTTCGCCGGCCACCAGCGGGTTATCCGCAAAACGATCGTCCTGAAGCATATCCCCGACGATCAGCGGTGCTTCGGTGAGGATGGTATGGCCACAAAAAGAGATGTTGCGCGGAACGGAATCGGGTGCCTGCCCATCCGCCGACTTAACGATCAGCGTATGCTCATCAATAAGGTTGACCATGGCCAGCGGTACCTGGAAAAAGCGTTTTGCCAGACGCGTTAAGCGGTCAAACGCCGGGGAACTGTCAATCTCAAGCAGACCCGATTCGCGCAGCGCGTTAAGTCTGTCAATTTCATTTTCAGGTGTTGCAGGTGCTTTCATAATGTCTCCTGACGTAAAGCGTTACTCAAAGCGTAGCTTAAACCGAGACATTGTCAGCGTTCGACGTCCTGTTAAGCCGCTATCCATTTCACGTCAATGCGTTATGACGATTTGCTCGTCCGCCAGCCGGGTACGAGGCTGCAGGCGGTAAGCGCAGAACGCATTAAATATCATTTTTGGGCGTTCATCTGTATCACCAGCCAGCGGTGGATCACGCTGACGATATAATGTTGCTGCTGCGCGCTCAGCTGCACGCCCTGGGGAATGTTATGCCATTTTGCCAGACAGCCCCGGCAGCAGGTCGCGGTGGCATGCTGGGCGATAAACACCGGGTGGCCACGCATGGGCGTCTGCTTGCCGTCGTTTGCGGGTTGCGCGGGTGCAAGGCGTTTAGCGACAAAATCGGCGGCATGCTGGTCAATGGTTTCGGCGCCTTTGTCCCAGCAGTACTGTCGTTCCTTATTGCCCAAGCGGAAGCGCGAGCGAAACGTCGATCGCGCCAGGCGGGAAAAGAGGGGATCCAGGTCAGACATCAGTATACAGAACGTCCCAGGCGCTGGGTCAGCTTCTCCAGAACCGCCACGCCGGCAAGTGAATTTCCCGTTTCATCCAGCTCCGGGCTCCAGACGGCAATCGCCATTTCATGCGGCACTATCGCCACCACCCCGCCGCCAACGCCCGATTTGGCCGGAAGGCCAACCCGCCAGGCAAACTCCCCGGCGTTCTGATACATGCCGCTGGTAGCCATCAGGGCGTTAACCTGACGCGCCTGAAGCGGGGAAACCACCTCCTGATCGAGGTGCGGCGCGTGCCCCTGGTGCGCAAGGAACAGAAACGTCTGAGCCAGCTCAACGCAGTTCATCTTCAGGGCGCAGTAATGGAAGTAGTTTTGCAGCACGGTCGCCACGTCATTGTGGAAATTGCCGAAGGATTTCATCAGCCAGGCGATAGCCGCGTTGCGGGCGGAGTGTTCAAACTCCGAGCGCGCCACCACCGAATCATAGGCAATATCGTCCACGCCAGAAAGCTGACGAACAATCTCAAGCATTCGCTGACGCGGTGCGCTGAGGCGGCTTTGCAGCATATCGCAGACCACCAGCGCCCCGGCGTTGATAAAGGGGTTACGCGGTTTACCCTGCTCGATTTCGAGCTGAAGCAGTGAGTTAAAGGGCTGGCCGGACGGATCTTTTCCCACGCGCTGCCAGATCTCTTCTTCCTCATACTGGCGCATCGCCGCGACCAGACTCAGCACTTTAGAAATAGACTGAATAGAAAAGCGTTCAGTGGCATCGCCTGCCTGGTATCGCTGTCCGTCTATGGTACAGATAGCGATGCCCAGCTTATTCCCGCTCACCGAGGCAAGGGCCGGAATGTAGTCGGCCACCTTCCCCTTTCCTAATAACGGACGAACCTGCGCCAGAATCTCGTCCAGCATCTCATTATGGATGACCGCAGCCACTCTTTGCTCCTTGCCCTCAGGCTAAAACGGGCTGCGAGTATAACAGAGGCTAATGTATTGCGTCAGGCGCTAAGACGAAAACGCGAAACGGCCTGCAATAAAAGATCGGACTGCTTTTGCAGGCGTTCAGAGGCCTCCGAGGCGTCAGAAACCAGCAGATCCGTCTGGCGCGAGACCTGATTCAGCGCCTGAAGCTGGCGCGTCATCTGGTGAATACTTTCTCCCTGACTGAGCGTGGCGGTAGAGATTTCATTCAGCAAACTGCTTAAATTGCCCACCAGACCGGTGACCTGCTGCAGGTTCTCTTCCATCAGATTCACGGCGCGGGAGCCGTCTTCAATGCCCTGCACGGAGCGGTTGATCAACTCCTGAATGGTCTGCGTCGAGTGGCTGCTCTTTCGCGCCAGGAGCCCGACTTCCCGGGCGACGACGGCAAACCCGCGCCCCTGGTTTCCGGCATGGGCGGCCTCAATGGCGGCGTTGAGCGCCAGAATGTTAGTCTGAAACGCCACGCTGTCGATCATCGCCACGATCCCGCGCATCTCTGACGATCGCTCGACGATCGCCTGCATGGAGGCATTCACGGTCGACATCATCTGGTCGCCTCCTACGGCAGCCTGACGCGCTTCATCCGCGCGCGAGCTGGCGAGCCGGGCATAGCCGGTATTCCCTTCCACGTGGGTTTCCAGCGCCGCGATATGCGCTGTGACCTCCTCCAGCTCCTTTGCCTGACGCGCCGACTGCTGGTACAGCTTCTGGTTTCCCTCCGCGAGGGAGCCAATGTTCTCCACCATCGTGGCTGTGGCGTGGCTGACCTGCGTCACCAGCTGCTGCAGGCCGCGCTGCATGGTGACAACGCTGTCGCTAAGCTGTCCCGTCTCCCGGTTAAAGCGCATCACGTTTGGCGGCGTGCCGGAGAGATCTCCAGCGGCCAGCCGGTTAATATGTGCAATAAGCCGACGCAACGGCGTAATCACCCACCTGGACATGCCGAACCAGACGGCTGCGGCGATGGCGAGCAGCAGAACCGGCGCCAGCAGGAACAACGTTTGCAGACCGGAGAGCTGCGCCATTAAGGCCTGACGCCCTTGCATGGCCTGCTTCTCGCTGGCCTGCTGATAGCGCGCGTAGTTGTCGTTAAAGTCGGTCTGAAACGCCTGTGCCGGCACGGCAAAAAAGGCATCAATGGAGTTGGTTCTGACAAGCGCTTCCGATTGCTCCTTAATGGCATCGTAGAAAAGCTGGTAACTGTTAATCAGCGCCTCATCTTTTGGCGGGCTGAGCGCCAGCCAGGCCTTCCATGCCTGCTGAGAAACCGCCAGCGACTTTTGTGCGTCGTCCATCAGGCTGTGCCAGCTTCCTTCCGAGCCGGTTTCTTTATCCTGCATAAACCAGACGCCGGAGCGGTTGAGCAGATCGCTCGCCGCCAGCAGGGAGACGCGCGCCAGATCCAGCTTGCTCTGCTGCTGATACGCCAGCAGGTTTTGTCGTTCATTGCGCTGAGCTTCCTTCAGGGAGGCGTTCAGCAGAAAGGATGAGGAGAGCTGCAGCGCGGAGAAAAGGCCAATAATACAAAAGATACCCGTCAGCAGGCCAAACTGGCGAGGGATAAGACGCTGCGCAATACGGCGAAAAATTTGCGTTAGGTTCATAATTTTCTTCAGTAACAAGACGTTAGACGCGTGCGAGTCTACGAAACGAAAATGACAGAACCATTGCAGATAAATGACAACGGCCCTCGTGATGAGGGCCAAATAAATTACACGCGATCCTTCCACACCGTCTGCACATTACAGAACTCGTGCAAACCAAAATGGGAAAGCTCGCGGCCAAAGCCACTTTTCTTCACGCCACCAAAGGCCACGCGCGCGTCGCTGGCGCTGTATCCGTTGATAAACACCCCACCGCACTCCAGCTCGCGAGAGAATTTATCCGCAAGCGCTGCGTCGGCGGTGAAGACCGTGGCAGACAGGCCAAAGTCGCTGTCATTGGCAAGCGTCAGGGCGTGCGCCGCGTCTTTCGCAACGGTAATGGCCGCGACCGGACCAAACAGCTCCTGGCGGAAGGCCGTCATCGATGGGGTGACGTTCGCCAGCACGGTTGGCGCGTAATAATTCCCCTCAGCGCTGATTTTCTCTCCCCCCAGCAGCAGCGTTGCCCCTTCTGCCAGGCTCGCCTGCACCTGCTGATGCAGTTCATCGCGCAGATCATAGCGCGCCATCGGGCCAAGGTAGTTCTCTTCTTCATCCGGCGAGCCCATCTTTAACGCGGCGACGGCGTCAACGAAGCGTCGGGTAAAGGTGTCTGCAATACCCTCTTCCACAATGAACCGTTTGGCCGCCGCGCACACCTGCCCGGTATTCTGGTAGCGCCCTGCTACCGCCGCCTTCACGGCAAGATCCAGGTCGGCATCGTTGAGAACGATGAACGGGTCAGAACCCCCCAGCTCAAGAACGCATTTTTTCAGCGCCGCCCCCGCCTGCGCGCCAATGGCAGCCCCGGCGCGCACGCTGCCGGTGACGGTTACCGCCGCAATGCGACGATCGTTAATCGCCTGGCTTACGCCGTCATTGGTGGCGTTCACCCAGCCGAATACCCCTTCAGGGAAGCCGGCGTCCGCAAAAATCTGCGCGATAAGTTCCGCCGAGCCAAGCACGTTGGGCGCGTGTTTGAGCAGATAGCTGTTACCTGCCAGCAGGATCGGCACCGCGCCGCGCAGCACCTGCCAGAGCGGGAAGTTCCACGGCATCACCGCCAGAATGGGCCCCAGCGGACGATACTCGATGACCGCGTTGTTATTCTCGACCTGCGTGGGTTCAGCATTCAGCATCGCCGGGCCATGTTCGGCATACCAGTCGCAAAGGCCCGCCGATTTCGCCACTTCCGCCCGCGCCTGCTGAATGGGTTTTCCCATCTCGCGGGACATCATCCGGGCCATCTCTTCCGCGCGACCGCGCAGCGCGGTGCCGAGATCGCGCAGCTTCTGCGCCCGGTGGGCTACGCTTTCGCCCCGCCAGTGACGAAAGCCCGCATCAGCCAGCGCGATGGCACGTTCAACCTCTTCCTGCGTCGCCCAGGGATACGAGGCGAGCGTTTCACCCGTTGCAGGGTTAACGGACAGAGCATGTGTAGCAGATGAATATTTCATGATGTTCTCCACGCATTTCGGTTGATTAAGTGTGGCTCACTCTGCTATTTCTTAAAAATGAATAATACTGACCACCTTATTCACGAACCGAGAATGCTATGGACTTAACCCAGCTTGAAATGTTCAACGCCGTCGCGCTGACGGGCAGCATCACCCAGGCGGCGCAGAAGGTGCATCGCGTTCCTTCCAATCTGACGACCCGCATCCGCCAGCTGGAGGCCGATCTTGGCGTGGAGCTGTTTATTCGTGAGAACCAGCGCTTGCGCTTATCTCCCGCCGGGCATAACTTCCTGCGCTACAGCAGGCAGATCCTGGCGCTGGTGGATGAAGCGCGCATGGTCGTCGCGGGCGATGAGCCGCAGGGGCTGTTTGCCCTCGGCGCGCTGGAGAGCACCGCCGCCGTGCGCATCCCTGAGACGCTGGCGCAGTTTAACCAGCGCTATCCGCGCATCCAGTTTGCCCTTTCTACCGGGCCGTCCGGGACGATGATTGATGGCGTACTGGAGGGAACCCTGAGCGCCGCCTTTGTCGACGGGCCTCTGTCGCACCCGGAGCTGGAGGGGATGCCTGTCTACCGGGAAGAGATGATGCTGGTCACCCCTGCCGGGCAGACGGAGGTAACGCGCGCTGCGCAGGTGAGCGGCAGCGATGTTTATGCTTTTCGCGCAAACTGCTCGTATCGCCGACACCTGGAGAGCTGGTTTCATGCAGACAGAGCCGCGCCGGGACGCATTCATGAGATGGAGTCCTATCACGGCATGCTCGCCTGCGTCATCGCGGGCGCGGGCATCGCGCTGATGCCGCGCTCAATGCTGGAAAGTATGCCAGGCCACCATCAGGTTGAAGCCTGGCCGCTGGCGGAAAACTGGCGCTGGCTCACTACCTGGCTGGTGTGGCGACGCGGGGCGATGACCCGCCAGCTGGAAGCCTTTATAGCGCTGCTAAACGAACGTCTTCAACCAGCGCCTTCTCCATAAACAGGCTGAGCGGATCGTCCACATACGGGGCAAACGCCGGACGCCGATCGTAGCCGCTTCGTTCATAAAGACGAATCGCGGCATGCTGTTTGATGCCCGTTTCCAGCCGTACGGTATGGCAGTGACGGCTCTGGGCCTCATCTTCCAGCGCGGCCAGCAGCTTCTCAGCCAGATGTTGCCCGCGATGGGCCGGATCGATATAGACCCGCTTCATCTCCCCCGTTCCGTCGCCGTTGAGCACGATAGCTCCACAGCCAACGGCCTGAAGCTGCGTGTCGCGGACGATCATCAGGATAAGGGATGTCGCGGGCAGTTCTGAAAGATCGAGCAGATGGTTGCTTTCGGCGGGATACAGTTCGCTCTGATAACGGTCGAGGGCCGCAATCAGCATAAGAATGTCCGGGTGACGTGCAGATTCAGAGGTAATGGAATACATGGCAGGCTCCTTGCTTTATTTGTGAAACTCAATGTCAACATAGCGCAGGCCTGCCAGGCTGCTTCATAGTATTAACTTATCGCGCAGCCGCTAGCGTAAAAAAATCCGCCCTTTCAGGTACAGGGTGGCCTGACCGGCAATGAGTACGCGGTCGCCCTTCAGCTCGCAGCGCAGATCCCCGCCGCGGTACGACACCTGGCGGGCATTGAGCGACGTCTTACCCAGCCTTTCACTCCAGTAGGGGATCAGCATGCTGTGCGTGGACCCGGTAACCGGATCTTCCGGCACCCCTTCGCCCGGGCAGAAAAAGCGGCTGACGAAGTCATATTCCCCTTCGCCCGGCGCGGTTACGCAGACCATTTTGCCCAGCGGAACCATCGCGCCAATATCCGGCGTTAATGCCTCCACCTGCTGCTGGCTCTCCAGCACCACGACGTAGTCTCGCCCGACGCGCACCTCTTTTGCCGCCGGGATGCCCAGCGCGCTAAACAGTGCAGGCGGTGGGTTATCGACGACCTCCGTGGACCATGCGGGGAAATTCAGCGTCAGCCAGTCGCCGCTGCGTTTGACCGTCAGCTCCCCCACGAAGCGCGTGGAAAAGTGGATTTCCGTATGCGGATAGTCCAAATACTCAAAAATGACGTGTGATGCCGCGAGGGTCGCATGGCCGCAGAGGTTAATTTCATGCAGCGTGGTGAACCAGCGCAGTTCAAATCCGCCGTCGGTTCGCACAAAAAACGCGGTTTCCGACTGGTTATGCTGCTGTGCCATTTTGAGAAGCGTCTCGTCCGGCAGCCACTCTTCCAGAGGACATACCGCTGCCGCGTTGCCACCAAAGGTTTTGTCGCTGAAGGCATCCACCAGATAAAAATCAATTTCCCGCATTGTCTCTTCCTCTTTTGTTATCAGTTTTAGCGCAGATACACAGTGCCTTTCAGGTAGCACGACGCCTGACCGCTCATCAACACGCGCTCCCCTTTCAGCTCGCAGCGCACATCCCCGCCGCGCGCCGAAACCTGACGGGCAAACATTGCCGTTTTCCCCAGCTTTTCGCTCCAGTAGGGGATCAGCATCGTGTGCGCGGATCCAGTCACAGGATCTTCCGGAACGGCAACGCCCGGTGAGAAGAAGCGGCTGACAAAGTCATATTCCCCTTCACCCGGTGCCGTCACGCTCACTTTATGCTCGCCCGGCGTCATCGCCGAAAAGCGCGGCGCAAGCGCTTCAACCTGCCGGGGATTTTCCAGCACAATCACCCAGGCGCGGCCTTTACGTGCTTCAACGTAATGGCGGATACCGAGCGCCGCGAGCATCTCCGGCGGCGGCGTCTCTTCTCGGGTCGGACACGCCGGGAAGTCCAGCGTCATCCACTCTCCCTCCCGGCTGACCGTCAGTCGGCCAGAGGCGGTATCAAAGTGGATCCGCGAGTCGGGGTAATCGAGTTCATTAAACAGAACGTACGCGGCAGCCAGGGTGGCGTGACCGCAGAGATTGACTTCAGTGAGCGTGGTAAACCAGCGTAGCTCAATGCCGCCCTTAGTGCAGACGAAAAATGCGGTTTCCGACTGATTATGCTGCTGCGCCATTTTCAGTAACGTTTCATCCGGCAGCCATTCGTTCAGCGGGCAAACCGCTGCCGGATTGCCGCCGAACGAGGTATTGCTGAATGCATCTACCAGATAAAAATCAATCTCCTGCATTGTCTTACCGCCTGTCTGTGCTGTGTTGTACTTTTATATTCAATGAAAACAACGCCCCCGGCTACCGCTTTCATAAGGTAGATATTGAGATCTGCGTCACATAATGGTTGAGTTTTCGCCGTATGACGTTTTAAGATCGCCTTCTCATCTTTCCAGCAACGAATCTCCGACATCCCTATGACAACGAACACAGTTTCCCGCAGGGTCGCGTGGCTACGCGTGGTCACGCTGGCCATTGCCGCATTTATTTTTAACACCACAGAATTTGTTCCGGTTGGGCTGTTGTCTGACATAGCAGAAAGCTTCCAGATGGAAACGGCGCAGGTGGGGATTATGTTAACTATCTACGCCTGGGTGGTGGCGCTGATGTCTTTGCCGTTTATGTTGCTGACCAGCCAGATGGAGCGGCGCAGGCTGTTGATCGGCCTGTTTGCTCTGTTCATTGCCAGCCATGTCCTGTCGTTTATGGCGTGGAATTTTACGGTGCTGGTCATTAGCCGCATCGGCATTGCCTTTGCCCACGCGGTGTTCTGGTCGATCACCGCGTCGCTGGCTATTCGGCTCGCGCCGGCGGGTAAACGCGCCCAGGCCTTGAGCCTGATTGCCACCGGCACCGCGCTGGCGATGGTGCTGGGGCTGCCCATTGGCCGCATCGTGGGACAGTACTTCGGCTGGCGTACCACCTTCTTTGCCATCGGCATGGGCGCGCTGGTGACGCTGGTGTGTCTGATTAAGCTGCTGCCCGCGCTGCCAAGCGAACACTCCGGCTCGCTGAAAAGCCTGCCGCTGCTGATGCGTCGCCCGGCGCTGCTGAGTATCTACCTGCTTACCGTTATCGTGGTTACCGCGCACTACACGGCGTACAGCTACATTGAACCGTTTGTGCAGGTGGTCGCGGGCTTTAGCGCAAACTTTGCCACCCTCTTACTGCTCATTCTCGGCGGCGCGGGCATTATTGGCAGCGTGCTGTTTGGTAAACTGGGTAACCAGCATGCCTCCTTGCTGGTGAGCAGCGCCATCGGCCTGCTGCTGGCGTGCCTGGTGCTGCTGCTGCCTGCGTCAGGCAGCGAAAGCCAGCTGGCGATCCTGAGCCTGTTCTGGGGCGTGGCGATCATGATTATTGGTCTTGGCATGCAGGTGAAAGTCCTGGCCCTGGCGCCGGATGCCACGGACGTGGCGATGTCGCTGTTCTCGGGGATATTCAATCTGGGGATTGGCGCGGGGGCGCTGGTGGGCAATCAGATTAGCCTGCACGTATCGATGTCGGCGATTGGCTATCTGGGGGCGATTCCGGCGCTCGTCGCGCTCGTCTGGTCGGTACTCATCTTCCGCAAGTGGCCGGTGGCGCTGGAGGAACAGGGGCAACACGGGTGAGGTGCGCTTGTGCCGGGCAAGGCGTAGCCGCCGCCCGGCAATGACATCAGTGGTAGGTCTTAATAATCTCCAGCACGCCGTTAATAATAAACTGCACGCCCATACAGACCAGTAAGAAGCCCATCAGACGGGAAATCGCCTCGATACCGCCCTTGCCCACCCAGCGCATGATCGCGCCGGAACTTCGCAGAGACGCCCACACGATAACCCCAATAAGCGCAAAAATTAGCGGTGGCGCAACGGTCAGTACCCAGTCCGGGAAGGTAGAGCTGTCGCGCACCGTCGATGCAGAACTGATGATCATCGCGATGGTTCCCGGCCCGGCCGTACTCGGCATGGCCAGCGGTACAAAAGCAATATTCGCGCTCGGTTCGGACTCCAGCTCTTCTGATTTGCTGGTTGCCTCCGGAGACTCGTGCGCTTTCTGCGCCGGGAACAGCATGCGGAAGCCAATAAAGGCCACAATCAGCCCGCCCGCTATACGCAGCCCGGGAATTGAAATCCCGAAGGTGTTCATCACCAACTGCCCGGCGTAGTAGGCCACCATCATAATGGCAAACACATACACCGAAGCCATCATCGACTGATGGTTGCGCTCGGCGCTGTTCATATTCCCTGCCAGCCCCAGGAACAGCGCCACCGTCGTTAACGGGTTAGCTAACGGCAGCAGTACCACCAGCCCGAGACCAATTGCTTTTATCAAATCCAACATAGTGCGTCGTTGTCCTTATCCACATTTAACATCGCAATTATAGGGTGAAAGTGTGACGTTCAGCCATCGGCGCAACGTAACGATAGTTTTCCTTTGGGAACGATACCCGTTAGTTATCTTCCTGATTTGAAAGGTTGCAAAAATCGTTCATGAAACGTTTTAGCAATTTGTGGCATCGGCTGATTCATTCAGTTGACTTATACTTGCCTGAGCAATAATATCTGCCGTGATTAAACTACTTGCCAGGGCAACCATTGTGAAAAGCACCAGTGATATCTTTAACGACGTTGTTCCGCTGGGTCGTCTTATTCATATGGTTAACCAGAAAAAAGATCGCCTGCTCAATGACTACCTGTCACCGCTGGATATCACCGCAACACAGTTCAAAGTGCTGTGTTCCATTCGCTGCGAAGTGTGTATCACGCCGGTTGAGCTGAAAAAGGTGCTCTCTGTCGATCTGGGTGCGTTAACCCGCATGCTCGATCGTCTCGTCTGCAAAGGATGGGTAGAACGAAGCCCTAACCCGAATGACAAACGCGGCGTACTGGTCAGGCTCACCAGCGATGGTGCGGCTATGTGCGAGCAATGTCATCAATTAGTAGGACAAACACTGCATCAGGAACTAACAAAAAACTTAACGGCAGATGAAGTGGCTACCCTTGAGCTTTTGCTGAAGAAAATACTGCCGTAAACAGAAAAAGAGGTATGACGATGTCCAGACGCAATACTGACGCTATCACTATTCATAGCATTTTGGACTGGATCGAAGATAACCTGGAATCGCCGCTCTCCCTTGAAAAAGTGTCTGAGCGTTCAGGTTACTCCAAATGGCACCTGCAACGGATGTTCAAAAAAGAGACCGGTCATTCATTAGGTCAATATATTCGCAGCCGCAAGCTGACGGAAATTGCCCAGAAACTGAAAGAAAGCAATGAACCGATCCTTTATCTGGCGGAGCGTTACGGATTTGAATCACAGCAAACCCTCACGCGTACGTTCAAGAACTATTTTGACGTGCCGCCTCATAAGTACCGAATCACCAGCGTGCCGGGTGAATCCCGTTACCTGTATCCGTTAAAACACTGTAGTTAATCATCGCCTGTAAAAGACGTAACCGAGGAAAAAATGAAAGTTACCGCCTCCGCCGCCCTCGCCTTGCTGGTGCTGTTTTCCAGCCAGACCTTCGCGGAGCAAACCCCAGGTGCAACGCAGCAAAATAATCATGACACGATGATTTTGCCGTCAGCACATGACCAGTCGCCTTATGATTTCAACCACATGGGTGCTGGTAGCGACAAATCCGACGAATTAGGCGTGCCTTATTATAATCAGCACGGCCTCTGATTCGTTTTTGCCCCGCAGCCGCGGGGCTTTTTTATGCCCTATCCCCTTACCCGCGCCGCCCGGCGAACCCGAAGGCCAAACACGTTGATGTACAGCCCGGCCATAATCAGCACGGCACCGAGCAGCTGCAGCGCGCTCAGCGTTTCATCCAGCAGTATCGCCGCACTGGCAAGCCCCACTACCGGAACCAGCAAAGACAGCGGCGCGACGCGCCAGGTCTCATAGCGCCCCAGCAGCGAACCCCAGATCCCGTAGCCCACGATGGTGGCGACAAACGCCAGATAGATAAGAGAAAGGATCGTGGTCAGATCGATCTCGACCAGGCTGTTCAGCATCACCTCCGGGCCATCCAGAATAAACGACGCCACCAGAAACGGGATTATCGGAAGCAATGCGCTCCAGACCACCAGGGACATCACCTGAGGCCTCGCCACGTGCTGCATAATCAGCTTGTTGAAAATATTGCCGCACGCCCAGCTCAGCCCCGCCGCCAGCGTGAGCATAAACCCGAGCAGCGCCACATCCTGACCGTTCAGGCTGGCTTCAATCAGCACCAGCACGCCAAATACCGCCAGCGTTATCCCCGCCAGCTGCTTGCCCTGCAGGCGTTCGCCAAACACAAATGCGCCGAGAATAATGGTAAAGAACGCCTGCGCCTGTAACACCAGAGAGGCCAGACCGGCCGGCATGCCGAACTTGATGGCGCAGAAGAGAAACGCGAACTGGCCAAAGCTGATAGTCAGACCGTAGCCCAGCAGCAGTTTTAACGGGATTTTCGGACGGGCGACGAAAAAGAGCGCCGGGAACGCCACCAGCATAAAACGCAAACCGGCCAGCATCAGCGGGGGCATGTTGTGCAATCCCAGCTTGATGACCACAAAATTGAGCCCCCATACCACGACCACCAGCAACGCCAGCAGTCCGTCTTTACGCGTCATACCCTGCCCCTGAATTATTAATAATTTGTTAACACTTCAAGGTAACAGAAAAAAGTGTGCCGCGAGAAGATCATTATTTCTGGCAGGCAGCTGAAGCACTTAGGGATAAATCGGGTGCTATACAAGCCCCTTATGTCATGGTAATCCTGTTAACACTCGTCTAAAAAAAGCATAAGCAACCGTCGGGAAGGAACATGAAACCATCTCTCAGGCGCTCAACCGCAGCGCTGCTGGCATCGTCATTGTTATTAACCATCGGTCGGGGGGCAACGCTGCCGTTCATGACCATTTATCTCACGCGCGTGTTTAATATGAGCGTCGAGAATATTGGTTATGCCCTGACGATTGCGCTGACCGTTGGCGTGGTGTTCAGCCTGGGATTTGGCATTCTGGCCGATAAGTTTGATAAAAAACGCTACATGCTGATCGCGATCGTGGCTTTTATCGCCGGTTTTGTCGCGATCCCGCTGGTGGATAACGTCAGCCTGGTAGTGCTGTTCTTTTCCCTGATCAACTGCGCCTATTCCGTCTTTTCGACGGTGCTGAAAGCCTGGTTCTCGGACGTGCTGACCTCCAGCCAGAAAGCGCGCGTCTTCTCGCTCAACTACAGCTTCCTGAACATTGGCTGGACGATCGGACCGCCGATTGGCACCCTGCTGGTGATGTACAGCCTGCAGCTGCCGTTCTGGCTGGCGGCCTTCTGCGCCGCGCTGCCGCTCGGGTTTATACATTTCTTCGTGCAAAAAAGCGTCGCGCTGGATACCGCCGAGGAGAAGATGCCCTGGCAGCCGTCGGTGCTGCTGAAAGATCGCGCCCTGTTCTGGTTCACCCTCTCCGGCCTGCTCGCGTCTTACGTGGGCGGATCGTTCGCCAGCTGCATTTCGCAATACGTACTGGCCGCCAATGCCGACAGCGATTTTGCCCAGAAGGTGGTCGCCGTGGTGCTGCCCGTTAACGCCGCCGTGGTGGTGACGCTGCAGTACGCGCTGGGACGCAAGATCTCCGCCAGCAATATTCGGCCTTTAATGACCGCCGCAACGCTGTTTTTTATCCTGGGGCTGGGAGGCTTTATGCTCTCCGGGGAGAACCTGATTTACTGGGGCATCGCCGCCGCCATCTTTACGCTGGGTGAGATTATCTACGCACCGGGTGAATACATGCTGATCGACAACATCGCCCCGCCGGGGATGAAGGCCAGCTATTTTTCCGCGCAGGCGCTGGGCTGGCTCGGCGCGGCGGCAAACCCGATGATCACCGGCATTATCCTGACCAACCTGCCGCACTGGTCGCTGTTTGCAATCATGATGGTTGCCATCGTCGTTGCCTGGCTGATGATTTTGCGGGGAATGAGCGTGAAGGCGTGGAACGAATCCCCCAAAGCGGCGTAAAAAATAGTGGCCGGGTAAGGCGAAGCCGCCCCCCGGCAATAACGCATCAGTGGTGCAGCATCTCCTCCACAACCTGCTCTTTGTACATCTCGTTTGGATAATAGGTCGGCCAGTTGTCCATCTCTTTCAGCAGCGCCTCGTGGGAGGTATTGCCCATAAAAATATGGAAGTGCGATGAGGCTTTCGGCCCGATGATGTGGTCGCTGAACTGCACGAACTTCGGTGCCTTGCTGTCGGCATCCTTACACTCAAACAGATAGCGAACGCCTTTTTTGCCCGATGCGTAGGTCAGAATTTTGTAGCCACTGTAGTCATACTGACAGCTGCTGACCGCCTTGCCTCTGTGGAATTCCATTACATTATTTTCAATGCCGATGGCATCCACGTCCGTGGCATATCCCTTGCGGTAATACGCTTTCACCTCGTCAAAGGTTTTGCTTTTATCCTTCTGCGCTTTCTGTTTGAAGACCGGATCCAGCGAACCGTCCAGCAGGAACGGATACACCGACTGCCAGGTGCCGTCCCAGTCGGACAGCGCTCTGTCCTTTACGTCTTTATCCTCAAACACGCCGTTTGCCGCCTTCTGTTCCGCTTCGGTCATCTGATGGCCGTGCGAGTGAGCAAACAGCTGGCCACTGACCAGCAGCGCCCCCAGAGTCATGGCAAATTTTCCAATATGTGCAGCCAAAGTAACGCCCTCATTCCGTTTTATAAGAATGAGGATGTTATATTATAACATTTCAGATCGCAACCAGCCCGCGAACGCCCTCCTGCTCCATATTTTCGCCCCTCCCGCGCTGAATGATAGTGCCGCGGGACATCAGGAGATAGCTGTCGGCCAGCTCGGCGGCAAAGTCGTAAAACTGCTCGACGAGCAGGATTGCCATGTCGCCTCTGTTTGCCAGGGTGCGGATCACCTGGCCAATCTCTTTGATGACGGAAGGCTGTATGCCTTCCGTCGGTTCGTCCAGAATCAGCAGCTGCGGACGGCTCGCCAGCGCGCGACCAATCGCCAGCTGCTGCTGCTGCCCGCCGGAGAGATCGCCCCCGCGGCGGTGCTTCATCTCTTTGAGAACCGGGAACAGCTGCCAGATCTCGTCAGGAACCTGCTTTGCCTCGCGGGCGGAAAAACGCGAAAGCCCAAGCAAAAGGTTCTCTTCCACGGTCAGGCGCGGGAAAATCTCGCGGCCCTGCGGGACATACGCCACGCCGGACTGCACCCGCTGGTGCGGCCTGCTGTGGGTGATCGTTTTACCCTGCCAGATGACCTCCCCGGTTTTCGCCGGGATCAGCCCCATCAGGCACTTCAGCAGCGTGGTTTTCCCGACGCCGTTGCGGCCCAGCAGACAGGTGACTTCACCGGGAGCGGCTTCGAAGCTCACGCCGCGCAGGATATGGCTGCCGCCGTAGTACTGATTCAGTTCGTTAACCTGTAACATCATCGCTCCTTAGCGGCCCAGATAGACCTCAATCACCTGCTCGTTGGCCTGCACCTCGCGAAGCGAGCCTTCCGCCAGCACGCGCCCCTGATGCAGCACCGTGACGTGGTCGGCAATCGTTTCAACGAAGCCCATGTCGTGCTCCACCACCATCAGGGAATGCTTGCCCGCCAGGGTTTTGAACAGCTCGGCGGTGTATTCCGTTTCCGCATCGGTCATCCCGGCGGCGGGTTCATCCAGCAGCAGCAGGTGCGGGTCCTGCACCAGCAGCATGCCGATCTCCAGGAACTGTTTCTGCCCGTGCGAAAGCAGCCCGGCGCGACGGTCCCGCTCGCTGCCAAGGCGCAGAAGAACCAGCATCTCGTCAATGCGGTCCCGCTGCTCGCCGTTGAGTTTTGCCCGCAGGCTCGCCCAGACGGATTTATCGGTTTTCATGGCGATCTCAAGGTTCTCCCACACCGTCAGCGCTTCAAAGACCGTGGGTTTCTGGAATTTTCGGCCAATCCCCTGGCGAGCAATGGCCGCAGGCTCCAGCCCGGTCAGGTCGATGGACTGGTCGTAAATCGCTCTCCCGCTTTTGGGTCGGGTTTTGCCGGTGATCACGTCCATCAGCGTGGTTTTACCCGCCCCGTTGGGGCCAATCACGCAGCGCAACTCGCCCACGCCGATATTCAGGGAGAGATCGGTCAGCGCCTGGAAGCCGTCGAAACTGACGTTAATGGCCTCAAGTTGAAGCACCGGGTCAGTCTGGTCCCGGTAGCGATCACCGGGCAACTGGCGGGTAAATAACTCTTCCGTTGGCTGCATTATTTCTCTCCCTTACGCAACAGACCGTAGACGCCGCGCGGCAGGAACAGCGTGACGGCGATAAAAATCAGCCCCAGAAACAGCTGCCAGTACTCCGGCATGGCAACGGTAAAGAAGCTTTTCGCCCCGTTCACCAGCGCCGCGCCAATCACCGGCCCCACCAGGGTGCCGCGCCCGCCCAGCGCCACCCAGATGGCGGCTTCTATCGAGTTGGTCGGCGACATTTCACCGGGGTTAATGATGCCCACCTGCGGAACGTACAGCGCCCCCGCCAGGCCGCACAGCACGGCGGAGAGCGTCCATACCAGCAGCTTGAACCCGCGCGGATCGTACCCGCAGAACGTCAGGCGGTTTTCCGCGTCGCGCACGGCGGTCAGGATGCGGCCAAACTTGCTCTTCGCCAGCGCAAATCCGGTGCCCAACGCCAGAAGCAGCAACAGCACCGTCGCCAGGAACAGCGCGATGCGGGTGGTCGTTTCCGTCACCGAAAACCCAAGCAGCGTGGTAAAACTGGTAAAGCCGTTATTGCCGCCAAAGCCGGTTTCGTTGCGAAAGAACAGCAGCATGCCCGCGTAGGTCAGCGCCTGGGTCATAATCGAGAAGTAAACCCCTTTGATCTTCGAGCGGAAGGCAAACCAGCCAAACACCAGCGCCAGCAAACCCGGCACCATCACGATCAGCACCAGCGCCCAGGCAAAGTGCTGGGTGCCCCACCAGAACCACGGCAGCTCGCTCCAGGAGAGAAACGACATAAACGCGGGCAGGCCGTCGCCTGACGCCTGGCGCATCAGGTACATGCCCATCACATAGCCGCCCAGGGCGAAGAAGATGCCGTGTCCAAGAGAGAGCATGCCGGCGTAGCCCCACACCAGATCCAGCGCCACCGCAACGATGGCATAGCAGAGGATCTTGCCGATGAGCGTCAGCATCCAGGTCGACAGCGCCAGCGGATGCGTGGCGGGCAGCAAGGCGAAAAACGGTAAAATCAGCAGACACGCCACCAGCAGGCTGCCTGCAATCTGTGTCGTGCGCGGCGCTTTACGCGCCAGCGTTAAGGTCAGCGGCTGGCTCATCAGTCAATCACCCTCCCTTTCAGTGCAAACAGCCCCTGAGGGCGCTTCTGGATAAACAGGACGATCGCCACCAGAATCACGATCTTGCCCAGCACCGCACCCATCTGCGGCTCAAGGATTTTATTGAATATGCCCAGCCCGAACGCGGCGGCCACGCTGCCTGCCAGCTGGCCTACGCCACCGAGAACGACTACGAGGAACGAGTCGATGATGTACCCCTGACCAAGCTCCGGCCCGACGTTACCAAGCTGGGATAACGCCACGCCGCCTAACCCGGCGATCCCTGAACCCAGCCCAAACGCCAACATATCGACGCGCCCGGTCGGTACCCCACAGCAGGCGGCCATGCTGCGGTTTTGCGTCACCGCGCGCACGTTCAGACCAAGACGGGTTTTATTCAGAATCAGCCAGGTGAAGAACAGCACCAGCAGCACGAAGCCCAGCACCACAATGCGGTTCCACGGCAGGGTCAGGTTGGCAAAAACCTGTACCCCGCCGGAAAGCCATGCCGGGTTTGCCACCTCGAGGTTCTGGGCACCAAAGGTCATGCGCACCAGTTGGATGAGCATCAGGCTGATCCCCCATGTCGCCAACAGCGTTTCCAGCGGACGACCGTACAGGTGACGGATCACGGTGCGCTCCAGCACCATTCCAATGCCCGCCGTCAGGCAGAACGCTACCGGCAAGGCGATAACGGGATAGAGCGCCAGCCACTGAGGGGCAATCCCGGCCATTGCCTGCTGCACCATCCACGTAGCGTACGCCCCCAGCATCAGCATCTCGCCGTGGGCCATGTTAATGACGCCCAGCAGGCCGTAGGTGATCGCGAGCCCCAGCGCGGCCAGCAGCAGCACCGACCCCAGAGAAAGCCCCATAAATGCCTGGCCCAGCAGATCGCCCCACATCAGGCGATGCGTAATCTGGCTAAGGCTCTCTTCTGCGGCCGCGCGCACGCCGGCATCCGGCTCGGTCTGCGCCTGGGTAAACGGAGTGAGTCTGGACTGTACGTCCGGATCGTCTGACTGGCCCAGCAGTTCGACGGCCCTGCGGCGCACCTCCGGCTGCGGGCTCGCCAGCTGGAGGTTTGCCACCGCCAGCAGCAGCGTCTGACGCGCCACAGCGTCCGCTTCATCCCCGGCGCGCTTTTCCAGAAAAGCGAGCATGTCGGGCTGAGCATCACGCTGGAGCTGACGGGCTGCCGCCCGCCTTTCGGTGACACTGTCACTAACAAGCTGATGCGTGGCAATGGCCGTTGCAGCCAGCACGCGCAGCCGGTTTGTCAGGCGTACGGCTTTGGTTTGCCCTACTGCCGCGCGGGCGTCACCGAGCGAAACCATTTCGCCATTACGCTTCGCAAAGGCGTGCTTTTGGCTGTCGGTATACAGGTTTTCCTTTTGCAGGGACTGAAGCAGCGGAAGCCTGGCGGCATCCGGCGCGGCGGCCCACTGCGTGAGGAGCTCCGCCTGCTGGCCGCGGCTGGCGGCAACAAAACGATCGGCATCCGATGCCTGCGCCATCCCTGGCAGCAGTCCGGAAAGCCATACAAGAGCGATGAACATGCGCATGGCGTTCATGACGTTTCTCCCTGAGGCAATGGCCTAGTTGCTGGCGGTTTTCATCGGCTGGTCGGGCTTTTTGTCATTCCCGGCGATGAACGGACTCCACGGCTGGGCGCGTACTGGCTGTTCCGTCTGCCAGACCACGTTGAACTGGCCGTTGCCTTCAATTTCACCGATCATGACCGGCTTATGCAGATGATGGTTGGTGGCATCCATGGTGAGCGTAAAGCCAGACGGCGCCTTAAATGACTGACCGGCCATCGCCGCGCGCACTTTATCCACGTCGGTGGTGCCCGCTTTTTCCACCGCCTGTGCCCACATGTGGATCCCCACGTAAGTCGCTTCCATCGGGTCGTTTGTCACGACGGTATCGGCATTCGGCAGCTTGTGCGCCTTCGCATAGGCTTTGTAATCCGCGACGAACGCCTGGTTGGTTGGATTATCCACGGACTCAAAGTAGTTCCACGCCGCCAGGTTACCCACCAGCGGTTTGGTGTCGATTCCGCGTAGCTCTTCTTCGCCGACAGAGAACGCCACCACCGGCACGTCGGTGGCCTTCAGCCCCTGGTTAGCCAGCTCTTTGTAGAACGGCACGTTGGAGTCGCCGTTGATGGTCGACACCACGGCGGTTTTGCCGCCGGCGGAGAATTTCTTGATGCTGGCGACGATGGTCTGGTAGTCGCTGTGACCAAACGGGGTGTAAACCTCTTCGATGTCCTTATCCTCAACCCCTTTCGAATGCAGGAACGCGCGCAGGATTTTGTTGGTGGTGCGCGGGTAAACGTAGTCGGTCCCCAGCAGGAAGAAGCGCTTCGCCCCGCCGCCGTCTTCGCTCATCAGGTATTCCACCGCCGGGATAGCCTGCTGGTTCGGCGCCGCGCCGGTATAGAAGACGTTTGGCGACATTTCCTCGCCCTCATACTGCACCGGATAGAACAGCAGGCCGTTCAGCTCCTCGAAAACCGGCAGTACGGATTTGCGCGAAACCGACGTCCAGCAGCCGAACACCACCGCCACTTTATCCTGGCTCAGTAGCTGGCGTGCCTTCTCGGCAAACAGCGGCCAGTTTGAGGCTGGATCCACCACCACAGGCTCCAGTTTCTTACCCAGCACGCCGCCTTTGGCGTTGATCTCGTCGATGGTCATCAGGGCGACGTCCTTTAGCGGGGTTTCGGAGATGGCCATCGTGCCGGACAGAGAGTGCATGATCCCCACTTTGATGGTGTCGGCCGCCTGCACGCCAAAACTCATTCCCATCGCCACGACGGACGCGGATAACGCAAAGGCTTTTAATAAGGTACGACGCTGCATATTTTCACTCCTGAAAAAGAACGCTGTGCGAAAACGTCCGTTACGGCATGGACGCGGAAATAAAGGTGTCAGCGAAGCAGGAGCAAAAAGGATGCCAGAATGGAGGATGCGCTATTGCAGGAGACAGACGGCAGGATGTAAAGAGAACGACTCAGAATGGCACAGCGCTGCACTTTTATAATGCAGCGCTGAGGAAGCGGTTTTACCAGACTTCGCTGGCGATCTGCGTCACCAGACGGACCTTATCCCACTGCTGGGACTCGCTCAGGCTGTTGCCCTCTTCGGTGGAGGCAAAACCGCACTGCGGGCTGAGGCAGATTTGCTCTTTCGCCACGTATTTCGCCGCCTCTTCCAGACGGGCCTTCACGCCTTCCGGGTTCTCCAGCTCACCGTTTTTCGTGGTGATCAGGCCCAGCACCACCTGCTGCTTGCCCGGGCGAACGAAGCGCAGCGGCGCGAAATCCCCGCTGCGGTCGTTATCGTATTCCAGGAAGAATGCGTCAACGTTGACCGTCCCGAACAGCACTTCCGCCACCGGCTCGTAGCCGCCTTCGGAAATCCAGGTTGAACGGAAGTTACCGCGGCAGACGTGCAGCCCGATGGTCAGATCCTCCGGCTTGCCTTCCAGAGCCTTGTTCAGTACGCGGGCATAGATTTGCGCCAGCTCATCGGCATCGTCGCCGCGCTCGCGGATCTGACGGCGCTGGTCGTCCGAGCAGAGGTAGGCCCAGACGGTGTCGTCCAACTGCAGATAACGGCAGCCCGCGTCGTAGAATGCGCGTATCGCGTCGCGCCAGGTGGTTGCCAGATCGTCGAAATAGTCGTTCAGATCAGGATACACCGTCGCGTCGATGTCTTTGCGCCCGCCGCGGAAATGGAGCACGCTTGGGCTGGGAATGGTCATCTTCGGCTGGGCATTGCCGCTGATGCTTTTCAGATAGCGGAAGTCTTCCAGCATCGGGTGGTCGCCAAAGCCCAGCTTGCCGGTCACGCGCACGCCGTGGGCTTTGGTTTGTACTCCGTTGAACTGAATCCCCTGCTGTGAATCGTAACGCTCAACGCCCTGAAGACCGTCGAAGAAATCGAAGTGCCACCAGGCACGGCGAAATTCACCGTCGGTCACCACATGCAGGCCGCACGCGCACTGCTGCTCGACGACGTGGCGAATAGCCTCGTCCTCCACCGCGCGAAGCTGTCCGGCATCAATCTCGCCGCTGGCGAACTTCAGGCGAGCCTGCTTGATGGCATCCGGGCGTAAAAAGCTGCCGACTACGTCGGCGCGGTATGGGGCGTGCTGTCGTTGCATGGAAATCTCCTCAGTCTGCCGGTATTGATTGCCCGCAGTGATAATTCATCATTTGAATCTTTAGACTTCTGGATGTCTAAATGTCCAAAAAAGATGTCATACCTTACCGTTTCCGGCAAACGAGAAAATTTCACGGGTGTTGAAAAAAATTCATCTTCACAGCGCGTCAGCGTGCGCCTGGCTGGCAAAGGCGTAGCGTTCATCTTCCCAGCCGGTGATGCCGCCGAGCATGATTTTGACCGGCAGCCCGAGACGCGCCAGCTTCAGCGCCGCCCTGTCCGCGCCGTTACAGTGTGGCCCCGCACAGTAGACGACAAACAGCGTACCTTCCGGCCATTGGGCCATGCGCTCAGCGGTCATCTGGCTCCACGGCATATGCAGAGCGCCCGGCACATGGCGGCGGGCAAACTGCTCCGGGCTCCCCACCACATGCAGCAGCACGAAGTCCTGCTCATTATTGGCGATGGCGTGATGCACGTCGGCGCAGTCGGTTTCGACGCTCAGGCGACGCAGAAAATGGGTAACGGCTTCCTGCGGCTCGGCAGCCGGAAAATCAGTAACATAGCTCATGATCCTTCCTCATCTTTGGCGTTTGTGTTAACACTACTCTATCCACAAATTCAGCCCGTGAATGCGCTCGCTTATGCCAGAAAACAGCAAAAAGATGACAAACTTAAGACAGGTTACCCGCCCGCAGGTGGTGGTGCTGGCGTATGACGGGCTATGTACCTTTGAGTTTGGCGTGGCGGTTGAGATTTTTGGCCTGCCGCGTCCGGAGCTGGGCGACGACTGGTATCGTTTTGCGGTGGCGAGCGTGGATAGCGGAGAACTGCGGGCGACCGGCGGGATCCGCATCGTTACCGATGGGGACTTGAGCCTGCTTGCGTCGGCGGACCAGATCGTGGTTCCCGGCTGGCGGGGGCTGGACTCACCGGTTCCTCCGGCGCTCTGCGAGGCGCTACGCCAGGCCAGCGCGCGCGGATGTCAGCTGCTGTCCATCTGCTCGGGCGTGTTCGTGCTGGCCGCTACGGGGCTGCTGAACGGACGTAAAGCCACGACGCACTGGCGCTACATTGACGCGCTTAAGGTTCGCTACCCTGACATCGAGGTGGTTGAGGATGTGCTCTACCAGGATGAGGGCGATATCCTGACCTCCGCGGGCAGCGCGGCGGGAATCGATCTCTGTCTGCACGTCGTCCGGCGGGACTATGGCATGGAAACCGCCAACAGCGTGGCGCGTCGGCTGGTGATCCCCCCTCACCGGGATGGTTCACAGCCGCAGCAGCTGAGCCGCCCGGTGGCGCAGCTGCGTGAGAGCCAGCGCCTGGGCCAGCTGTTTGATTTTCTGCACACGCACCTTGTCGAGCCGCACAGCGTCGATTCGCTGGCGCGTCGGGTCGGCATGAGCCAGCGCACCTTTCTTCGTCGCTTCGAGGCGGCAACGGGCACGACGCCCGCACGCTGGCTGCTTAATGAACGCCTGCTGAGAGCAAAAGATTATCTGGAGAGCAGCCGTTTAAGCATCGACAGCATCGCGGAACAGACCGGGTTTGGTCAGGCGTCGACGCTGCGTCATCATTTTCGTCAGCAGTTCGCGCTTTCCCCGGCTCAGTATCGCAAACAATTTTCACGTTCTGATACTGCCCGCTAGCGGCAAAAGCGCAAAAAAAACCGCCATTATCTGGCGGTAAATGCTTGCATGGATAGATTTGTATTTTGGTCTCTACGTCCCCGACGCTCCATGGTCGGGCAGCGGATCTCATACAAACTAACACTGGCTGTCTCAACGAAAGCTAAACAGCCTGATTAACTCGCGCTGGTGTTGATTTGTAAATAGCGCATCAGGCCCTGCTCAGCGCTCTGCCTGGCATCATCGTTAAGGGCCTCGAGATAAAACGATCGCGATACGCCATAGGGAGCCTTTTCAGAGGGATATACCGCAAACTGGAATGTTTTTCCCCGTGCCGGATGGGTGCAGTCTAATTCCCAGCGCTGTTCATTTACTCTTTTACTAGTGCAGGCTACGCGTCCATAGTCGCTGGTTAAATAGGAACCAACGCGAATTTCAGCGGACTGAATATATTCTGGTTCGTCATTACCGATATAGCGAAATCCTGCGGTAGCCCCAACGGCAGCCACGAGGAGCGCAAGTGCGATTATTTTTTTCATTTATTTAGACTCATTCCTTAGCCAGAGAACCTCTATTATATAGGATTATCCTTAAAGTAAATGTCTGTTTCCGTACCAGAACAGGTAGTTTACAACGCGTAATTCGTATTTAGGATATTTCTTAAGAAGAATTCCGATCCTACAGTATTTGACACTTTCTTTGCCGTACTTTGAATTATTGAATAATAACGAGAAGAAATAATCGGCATGCTTATTCCCGCAATGTTATTCAGCGGTGAAACCATGGTGAAAAAAGGGTTATCTCTCGTCATGCTTATTTGTGCGCTGTTTTCCGGCCAGCTGATGGCCGGGCACAAAGGGCATGAATATGTTTGGGTAAAGAATGTGGAACATCAGCTACGGCATGAGGCCGACAGTGACGAGTTACGCAGTGTAGCGGAAGAGTCAGCGGAGGGTTTGCGCGAACACCACCTGTGGCAGAAATCGCGCAAACCGGACACGCACGTAAGGTAATTAACTGCCCTTGCGTTTCGGAAGGGTTTTCATCAGATCGTCCGGGCTCACGGACGCAACGATGCTGCCCGGCGGTGGCATTTTGAAAATGTGGTTTTTCATTTTGCCGATAACATGCATTTCACAAGGACGGCAGTCAAACTTCAGGGTCAGGACTTCGTCACCGTTGACCAGCTGCATGGGGGTGGCCTTCCAGCTTTTAATATTCCCTTTCGCCTGTTTCGGGCACAGGTTAAAAGCAAAGCGCAGGCAGTGCTTGGTGATCATAACCGGCACATCGCCCTTCTCTTCGTGCGCTTCATAGGCCGCGTCGATAAGCTGCACGCCGTGGCGATGATAAAATTCACGCGCTTTATGGTTGTAAACGTTGGCCAGGAACGATAAATGGGTGTCCGGATACACAGGCGCAGGAACGGATTCGGCCTTACGGCTGCCGCGCGGATACTGCGCCAGGCGTGCGGCATCCAGCATCTCTGCCGTTTCGCGGCGGAACTGGTTCAGCAGGCTGTTCGGCACGAACAGCGCGTCCGGCAGATTAACCTCGATGGCGCGCGCGTAGTAAATCGTCTGGCCCAGCTTCGCTACGCCGTCCTTCAGGCTGTTAAGCGCTTTATCCGCGTTGTTTGCCACCTCGAACAGGCCATCAAGGGTATGCGTTACGCTGATGCCGTCTTCGCAGGTCATGGTCAGGATCAGCTGCTCTTCCCAGCCGCCCAGCTCAATGTCCACCGCGATGCGACGCTCGCTGGAGGTTTTCAGCAACGCCTGCTGCCAGTTATGATCCAGGTTACGGTTGAGCGGCGCGTTCGGCCTTGCCTTGTAGAGATCGGCAGGCATTTCATTCGGCCAGACGCGGTAGCGGTTCTCGCCGGTTTTTTCGACCGTGTTGGCGCGGAAGCCCACCACTTCACGCTTAATCATCACGTTCAGGCCGTCGCCGTTCGCCAGCGGCTCGGTCACTTCAACGTCCAGGTAATCTTTCGCCACTTTCAACACTTCACCGACCGGTAAACCGATAAACTTCGGTGAGTCAAACGCGCCGATATCCCCTTTGCGGGCGTTCACGAAATAGTCCGTGCTGCCGCGGTGGAAGGTTTTGTCCGTTGACGGAATAAAGAAATGTTCGGTACGACCGGCCGAGGCGCGCGCCAGGTCACCGCGATCTTCGATGATGGCGTCCAGCATCTGGCGATAGTGCGCGGTGATGTTCTTCACGTAGCTCATATCTTTGTAGCGCCCTTCAATCTTGAAGGAACGCACGCCCGCGTCGATCAGCGCGCCCAGGTTGGCGGTCTGATCGTTATCCTTCATGGAAAGCAGGTGTTTTTCGAACGCCACCACGCGACCCTGGTCGTCTTTCAGGGTATACGGCAGACGGCAGGCCTGCGAGCAGTCGCCGCGGTTGGCGCTGCGGCCCGTCTGCGCGTGGGAGATGTTGCACTGGCCGGAATAGGCCACGCACAGCGCGCCGTGGATAAAGAATTCGATCGTCGCGTCGGTTGCCTGGTGAATATCGCGGATCTGATTGAGGTTCAGCTCGCGGGCCAGAACGATCTGCGAAAAGCCCACGTCGGAGAGAAACTTCGCCTTCTCAACCGTGCGGATATCGCACTGGGTGCTGGCATGCAGTTCGATAGGCGGAATATCCAGCTCAAGCACGCCCATGTCCTGAACAATCAGGGCATCGACGCCGGTCTGGTAGAGATCGGTAATCAGACGCTGCGCGGGTTCCAGCTCATCATCATGAAGAATGGTGTTCAGGGTCACGAACACTTTCGCCCCGAAACGGTGGGCGAACGGCACCAGATCGGCAATATCGCGCAGGCTGTTGCTGGCGTTATGGCGGGCACCGAAGCCAGGGCCGCCGATGTAGACGGCGTCAGCGCCATGAAGGATCGCTTCACGGGCAATGGCGGCGTCGCGGGCCGGGCTTAAAAGTTCAAGATGATGGGATTGCAGGCGCATACTTCGTCGTTATCCGTTATGGTCAAAATGGCGGCTATTGTAGTCAGAAGTATGCGCCAGCGAAACAGTTTTGCGTAGCCTCAGCGGGGATAATGGATCAGAGAGTGAAAATGCACCGGCCGGTCCCTGCTGTTGCGGTAGGCGTGCGGTTTATCGCCGGCAAAACGGACGCCAGAATCGGCATGCACCGTCTGCCACTCACCGTTGATGTTCATCTCCAGCTCGCCGCTGATGACCACCACATGTTCAATCACGCCTGCCTCATGCGGCGTGGACTCGCTCAGGGCACCCGGTGCCAGCGTGATGGAGAAATGATCGAACCGGAGCGTCTCATCCCAGGGAAAGAGCGGTTTGACCACCATCGCCTGCTGCTGTGAATCAAACACAGCTGGCCTGTCCGCCTCTGGCGTAATGAAAGCGGAAAACGGGACGTTCAGCCCGGTGGCGATTTTCCACAGCGTCGACACCGTCGGGCTGGACTCATTGCGCTCGATTTGCCCGAGCATCGCTTTCGACACGCCCGTTTCGTCCGCCAGCTTCGACAAACTCCAGCCGCGCGCCTGGCGCAGCGTTTTCAGCGTTGCTGCAAGATGTTGTGTAATGTCCATGCTCCCTCCTGATGGCCCTGAGCATACCACTTGTACGCTATAGCGCACAGTGTTACCTTATCGCGGACGTTATAACGCACAGCGGAGTTTCTATGCGCCCTACCTCTCATCTCGTTCCAGTCGTACTGGCTGGATTTGTCGCCGTTCTGGTCGGTTACGCCAGTTCAGCAGCTATCATCTGGCAGGCCGCCGCCGCGGCAGGCGCCAGCGCACAGCAGATTGCGGGCTGGATGACCGCGCTGGGGGTTGGGATGGGCGTCAGCACGCTGGCGCTCTCCTGGTGGTATAAAGCTCCGGTGCTGACCGCCTGGTCTACGCCCGGCGCGGCGCTACTCGCCACCAGCCTGCACGGCGTGACGCTGGCCGAGACAATCGGCGTGTTTATCTTCGCCAATGCGCTCATTTTACTCTGCGGAATTACCGGGCTTTTCGCCCGCCTGATGAAGCTGATCCCACACTCACTGGCTGCGGCCATGCTGGCAGGCGTACTCCTGCAGTTTGGGCTGCATGCGTTTGCCCATCTGGACGGGCACTTTCTGCTGTGCGGCAGCATGATTGCCGCGTGGCTGCTGGCAAAAGCGCTGGCACCGCGCTATGCAATCGTCGTTACGCTGCTGGTGGGCGGGATCGTGGCGTGGGCGGGAGGTGACGTTGTCACCGATAAAATCACCATTTCCTTCGTCACACCTGAGTTTATTGCGCCCACGTTCACCTTCACCAGCCTGGTGAGCATCGGCTTGCCCTTCTTCCTGGTGACCATGGCCTCGCAAAATGCGCCCGGTTTCGCGACCATGAAAGCGTCCGGCTATCCGCTGGCGGTCTCACCGCTCATTATTTTTACGGGCGGGCTGGCGCTGCTGCTGTCCCCCTTCGGCGTCTTTTCCATCTGCATAGCCGCCATTACCGCCGCTATCTGTCAAAGCCCGGATGCCCACCCCGATGCCGGTAAACGCTGGCTGGCGGCCATCGCGGCCGGCGGGTTTTATCTGCTGGCGGGAGTGTTCGGCGGATCCATCACCGGGATAATGGCTGCGCTGCCGCTCAGCTGGATCCAGACGCTGGCCGGTCTGGCGCTGCTGGGTACCATCAGCGGGAGTTTATATCAGGCGCTGAATCATGAAGCGGAGCGCGACGCGGCTATCGTCACGTTTCTGATGACCGCAAGCGGCGTCACGATCCTGGGCATCGGCTCGGCATTCTGGGGGCTGTTGCTGGGCGGCTTAAGCTATGCCCTGTTTTCACGCGCTCGCCGCGCGCAGCTGTGACGGCGTGATGCCCATGACGCTGCGAAAACGGTTACTGAAGTGGCTGGCGGAGTTAAACCCGCAGGCCAGCGCGATATCCGTCAGCGGCGTCGAGGTATGCTGCACCAGGTTTTTCGCTTTTTCCATGCGCCGTTGCATAACGTACTGATGCGGCGCCAGCCCCGTCGACTGGCGGAACATGCGGGCAAAATGATATTCGCTGAGTGCGGCCTGCGCCGCCAGATCGGCCAGCGTCAGGGGCTGTCCGAGGTTTTCTTCAATAAATGCCAGCACGTTGCGCAGAACAAACGGCGATAGCCCGCCGGTAACGACCGGGAGCTTCCACTGAACGTTGGCGTAGTTTTGCAGCAGGTGGGTCAACAGCAGCGTAGAGGCCGTGCTCAGGGTGAGCTGGTTGGCCTGCTGATGCCAGTCGCAGCCAAGCAGAAACTGGCGGTACAGCGCGGTGATCTTCGGGTCGCTGCCAAAAATGCGCTCGTCCAGAGTCAGCGACAGGGGCCGCTTGTCCCAGATTTTTTCGCCCACATCGCGCAGGTGTTCATCGGTGCAGTAGAGATGGACAAACGACAGGTCATCGCGGATGTCCCACGTCGATTCGCTCTCTTTCGGCATCAGACAGAAACGGTCCGGTCCCCCGCCGTTCTTCCAGCCGCCCGGCGTCTTTTGATAGCTTTCGTAACCGTCGGCGACGTACAGACTAAGGGTATGATGATTGCTTTTAACCGTTATCGTATCGTGCTTGTTGTACCACGCCGCCAGCTGAATGCCGGAATTGAGCGCGACCGTTTCCCGCAGGACCGCATTCTGCTGGCGAAGCGTTTCAAAGGTATCGTAAGCGTGAGACATAACCGTTAGCGCGTTATTGAGTGAACTGTCAGTCTAAGAACTGTTGTCCCCCGTTGCCAGCCCCCGGAAAAGAAAAAAGCGCAAGATTTTGCAAGTCTACCGCAAGCCGGTGAAAGCCCCAGACCGAGGACAGCGCCATACTGCGGGCTTCCGTGGTTTGAGAAGAGAAAAAATATGAACGCGTTATTATACGGACTGGTGGTGATCATCTGGGGAACCACCTGGATTGCCATTTTCCTGCAGCAGGGTCCCGTACCCGCCCCCGTCTCTATTTTCTGGCGTTTCGCGGTGGCCAGCGCCACGATGATGGTGGTGTTACTTGCCCTGCGCCGGTTGCGTAAGCTGGCGCTGCGGGATCATCTGTTCTGCATGCTTCAGGGATGCTGCGTCTTCTGCTTTAACTTCTGGTGTTTTTATACCGCGGCGGCACACATCAACACCGGGCTGGAATCGGTGATCTTCTCCATGGCGGTGCTCTACAACGCCATTAACTGTTTTATTTTCTTTGGACAGCGCCCGCCCGCGCGTTTCTGGACGGCGGCGGCGCTGGGTCTTGTGGGGATCGTGACCCTTTTCTGGGACGACCTGCTGGCCAGCGGCTGGAGCGTATCGCTCCTGACGGGCATTGGCCTTTCCGCCCTCGGCACGTACGGCTTCTCACTGGGCAATATGATCAGCATGCGCCATCAGCGCAGAGGTCTGGAAACCATGACCACCAACGCCTGGGCTATGCTTTACGGCACGCTGGTGATGGGGGTTATTGCGCTCTTCAGAGGCGACAGTTTTACCCCGGAATGGACGGTCACCTACATGGGCGCGCTGCTCTATCTGGCCCTATTCGGCTCGGTGATTGCCTTTGGCGCCTACTTCACGCTGGTGGGACGTATCGGCCCCGGGAAAGCGGCCTACAGTACGCTGCTCTTCCCGCTGGTGGCGCTCTCTATCTCAACGGTGTATGAAGGCTACGTCTGGCACATCAACGGTATCGTCGGTTTGCTGCTGATTCTGGGCGGGAATATGGTGATGTTCACGAAACCAGAGACCTGGTTCAGGCGCCTGCGTACGGCGTAAAAAAAACGGCCTGCGCAATGCAGGCCGCTTAACGTTATTTCGCTGTTTTATGCACGTCAAACATGGTGGCGTCCGTCGCCATGTCGTCAACAACCTGCTTCAGCGTCGCAAAGGTCATCGGCGTACTTTCGTTATTCAGCTCTTTACCTTCACCTTTACGAACCACCTTCATCACCGGTTTATTGGTGGCCGCGTCGATCAGCTCACCTTCAAAGTAGAGATGGGTATCCATGGTGCGATGGCCGGTAGCCATCTGCGTACCTGCTACCACCAGCGCGACCGGCACCACTTCATAGAACTGCAGGCCTTCTTTCTGCGAACTCACCCCGGTGATAGCACCGCGGAAAATCAGGCTGTGTTTACCCGGCGTGGTCACAATCGGCTTACGGGTACCAATAGCCGTTTTCATTTTGTTATTGGTGTAATTCAGCAGCTCATCAAGCGTTCTTTTACCAATCTGAGTGGTTGGTTTTGGCGCTGGATAATAGGTAATCGGCGTCCAGATAATGCTGTCATAGTTGGCTTCGTTATAGGAAGGGTCAACCCAACGCAGCGTTGGTTTACCCGTTGCAGACGTCGTCTGCTGCAAGCCGGAATAATCTTTTAAAAAGCCTGAATATTGTTCTGGAGCCGCGACTTTTGAAGAACAGCCCGCCACTGCCAATAAACCAGTAAGCACTGCAACTTTAAAAAAAGTTTGAGTACGCATGATAGTTTTCCATGTAATCTGCAAGTATGCATTTGAAGTTATAGCAAAAGTTCGGCGGGTTTGTTGTGACAAAAAATGACGTGGGGAGCACAAATTGCGAAAAGAGTGCCCGGCAGCGTACCGGGCATAGAAACTTACTGATTAATATCCACCTGCCAGAACAAATGTTTGCCAAACGGATCGATTTCGTAACCTGTCACCTCTTTGCGCACCGGTTCGAAGATCGTTGAATGCGCAATCATGACCGCCGGCATCTGGTCATGCATGATCTGCTGCGCCTCTTTATACAGCGCTACGCGCTTGTCGCGATCGGTAGTTGATTTTGCCTCCGCGATAATTTTATCAAACGGCTTATAGCACCACTTCGCCGAATTCGAACCGCCGTTGGCCGAGGTGCAGGTAAACAGCGGGCCAAAGAAGTTATCCGGGTCGCCCGTTGCGGTCGTCCAGCCCATCAGGGCAGCCTGATGTTCACCGTCCTTCACGCGCTTGAGATATTCGCCCCATTCGTAGGTGACAATTTTGGTCTGCACCCCCACCTTCGCCCAGTCAGCCTGAATCATCTCCGCCATCCGTCTGGCGTTCGGGTTATAGGGCCGCTGGACGGGCATCGCCCACAGGTCAATACTCATGCCGCCGGCTAAACCGGCCTCTTTCAGCAACGCTTTGGCTTTTTCAGGATCGTAATCGTAATCCTTCAGCTCGCTGTCAGCGCTCCAGACGCCCGGCGGCAGCAGGTTTTTCGCCGCGGTGCCGGTGCCGTGGAACACCGCGTCGATAATGGCCGGCTTATTGATCGCCATCGCCAGCGCCTGGCGAACCTTCACGTTATCCAGCGGCGGCTTTTGGGTATTAAACGCCAGGAAACCCGTGTTCAGCCCGGCCTTGCTCATCAGCGTAATATCTTTATTGGCCTTCATGCGCGGCAGATCCGCCGGGTTCGGGAACGGCATCACCTGGCATTCGTTTTTCTCAATTTTGGCAAAACGCACGGAAGGATCCGGGGTGATGGTAAAGACCAGCCTGTCCAGCTTTGATTTCCCCTGCCAGTAGTCGGCAAACGCCGTAAACAGAATGCGGGAATCCTTCTGATACTGCGCCAGCTTAAACGGCCCGGTGCCAATGGGCTGCATATCCACCTTCTCCGGCGTGCCCGCTTTCAACATTGCATCGGCATACTCCGCGGAGAGGATCGAGGCAAAATACCATGCCAGATCCGCAACAAACGGCGCTTCAGGGTGCGCCAGGGTAAAGCGCACCGTGTGGTCATCGACTTTATCAATAGCGGTAATCAGGCTGCCAAACTCCAGGCTTTCGAAGTTGGAATAGCTGCCGTTTGAGACGTTGTGATAGGGATGGTTCACGTCCTTCTGGCGCATAAACGAGAAGATCACGTCATCGGCGTTAAAATCGCGGGTCGGCGTGAAGAATTTATTGCTCTGAAACTTCACCCCTTTACGCAGATGGAAGGTATAAACCTTACCGTCGTCGCTCACCTCCCAGCGCTCTGCCAGGCTCGGCACCAGCTCCGTGGTGCCGGGTTTGAAATCGACCAGCCGGTTGTAGACCGGCACTGCGCTGGCATCCACGCTGGTGCCCGAGGTGTATAACTGGGGATTAAAGTTTTCCGGTGACCCTTCGGAGCAATACACCAGCGTTTTCGCGGCTACGGTGGAACTGACCGTGAGCGCAGCGAGTGCCAGCGTTAACGTTGTGCGTTTGCTTGTCATCATTTATTCCTGTCTTTTTAATTCGACGGCTAATTAATTCTTTTGCCATTTCATAAATAACATTAAAGTGAAGTGGCAAACACCCGAAAAATAAATAAGGAAGAAAACACTATGGGCTCGCCGCTTTCCAGACAATTAACGCACCGTTTTTTCCGCTATCTTGCGATTACCAGCCAGAGCGATCCGAAAGTGAAAACTCTGCCCTCGACGCCGGGCCAGCACGACATGGCGCGAGAGCTGGCGCAGGAGCTGGCACAGCTGGGGTTAGACGACATCGTGATTGACGAATTCGCGACCGTGACGGCAGTGAAAAAAGGCAACGTGCCCGGCGCGCCGCGCATCGGCTTTATTACCCACATTGATACCGTTGACGTCGGTTTATCACCGAATATTCATCCGCAAATATTAACGTTTAATGGTGAAGATCTCTGTCTGAATAAGGAAAAAGACATCTGGCTGCGCGTGAACGAGCACCCGGAAATTCTGGCTTATCCGAATGAGGAGATTATTTTCAGCGACGGTACCAGCGTATTGGGCGCAGACAATAAAGCGGCGGTGACGGTGGTAATGACCGTACTGGAAAACCTCACCGCTGAGCATCAGCATGGCGACATTGTGGTCGCGTTTGTGCCCGACGAAGAGATTGGCCTGAACGGCGCCAAGGCGTTGGATCTGAAACGCTTCGACGTGGACTTTGCCTGGACCATCGACTGCTGCGAGCTGGGAGAAATTGTTTACGAGAATTTTAACGCGGCAGCGGCAGAGATCCACTTCACCGGCGTGACGGCGCACCCGATGTCCGCCAAAGGGGTACTGGTGAACCCGTTATTGATGGCGACCGACTTCATCAGCCATTTCGACCGCCAGCAAACCCCGGAGTGCACCGAGGGCCGCGAGGGCTATATCTGGTTTAACGGCATTCAGGCCGGACAGAACGACGCCGTGCTAAAGGCTAATATTCGCGATTTTGATAAAGCCAGCTTTGCCGCCCGCAAGCAGCAGATTGCGGACGTCGCCGCGCTGATTGCCGCCCAACACCCGACGGCGAAGGTCGACTATCGCATTGAAGATACCTACAGCAACATCAGCAATGCGATTGGTGAAGACCGGCGCGCCATTGACCTGATGTTTGAGGCGATGGAATCGCTCGGCATCACCCCAAAACCGATCCCTATGCGCGGCGGCACGGACGGTGCGGCGCTGTCGGCAAAAGGGCTACTCACCCCGAACTTCTTCACCGGCGCGCATAATTTCCACTCGAAGTTTGAGTTCCTGCCGCTGTCGTCGTTCGAGGCGTCTTACAAGACTGCCCTGCAGATCTGCCTGCTGGCCGCCCGTTAAGCGGGCTTGCGCGCCAGCATGGTGGCAAAGCGCAGCTTGATGCGGTTGCCGTTTTCATCGGTGCGGTGCAGTTCGCCAACCTCTTCGTTGTATTTGAGCAGCTCCCAACCTTCGTAGTAGCTGCTCAGCTCACCGCTTTTGAACGCAAACGGGAAGCCGACAGTGCACGGGTAATCCGCCGTGTCCATCGCGGCAACGATCAGGTTGTAGCCGCCGGGTTTGGTGCAGCGCTGCATGTTGGCGATAAGGCCCGGAATGGTTTTTGCCTCCAGGAACATCAGCACCACGGTGGAGAGAATAAAGTCGTACTCGCCGTCAAAGCTCAGGCTGTTAAGATCTTTGACGGCAGTGTGCAGATTCTCAATCCCTTCTGCCGCCTTGATACGCTCAATGTTATCAACGCTCATCGGGTTTTTATCCCAGGCGGTCACCTCGTGGCCGTTGGCCGCCAGGTAAAGGCTGTTGCGGCCATTTCCGCAGCCCAGATCCAATGTCTTTCCGGGCTTTACGATCCCCGCGCTGTACAGCACCTCTGAATGCGTACGGGTTAAGCCATATTTCTCTGTGAAGTAATTTTCATCGACAGCCATTATTTTTCCTCAGATTGCATAAGCAGTGCCTTATCAGTGCGCACCAGAAGTTTGCCCTGAATCAGCAGAATAAACGTACGGACCAACAGCATCCCAATGATGAGATTGGTAAAGATAAACAGCGGCACGGCAATGGCGTGGAAGAATCCAGACGAACTGCCGTGACCCAGATGCAGCCCGGTGGTAGCCAGAGCCGACACGCCAAACGAGAAACTCCAGAAGGAGGCGTTAAACGGCTGAGACACATACCACGGCAGCAGGCGCAGCATAAAGAGCAACTGCAACAGGCCGTAGCCGAACAGCATTTTGGCGAAGGTGTCGGCTTCCCCACCGTTGACGCTAAACCAGGCGCTGCACGCCACCAGCGCGGGAGCCAGCTGAATGCCTAAAGCGGTGCGCTGCGCGGTGGGAAGCTCCCCGGCGCTGCGAAGACGCTGGAGGATCACCGGCTCCAGGCTGAGCCAGGAAAAGACACCCGCGCCGAGAAAAACGAGCCCTGCATCGTTGAACCCCAGAGCACCGCACGCCATCGCGCTGATGAAATTATTCGCCACCGTCGGCAGATACAATCCGGGCGTGGTGGCCTCCTGCGGGTGCCTGCCTCGCCAGAGCCCGGCGCTTTGCCAGGCGGAATAAGCAAGCTGTAACACCACGCCCACGCCGAACAGCGCCAGCGATACCGGGCGGAACCAGGGCACAAAACCGATGGCGACCAGCATGGTGGTGGCCGGAAAAAGGCTGACGAAGCTGCTCATTACCGGGTGGCGCATCTCTGCCAGCACGCTGTGCGGGAATCGGATCGCACGGGTAATAAACGCCGTCGTCAGTAAAAACCAGCAGGCAACGGCGAGAGCGACCAGAATCTCACCCGGCCAGCGCGTCACCGGCCACAGGGTGCTGGCGTATCGCCAGGCGAAACCCATGCCGATGATGCCCAGCACCATGCCAAAATAGCCTGCGGGAAGGTTAAGCGCCTGTTCAGGTTTGTTTAATTTATCCATTAATTTGAATTTTTAAAATGTATTTTAAATGCCATTTTAAGGGGTTTCAGCAACGGATGCCAGCACAACGGAAAGCCGAAAGTTTGCTACGTTTAGTGAAGACGCATATCAGGGACCCCACGATGAATAAGTATCGGCTCAGCGATGAAACCCGGCTCTGGCAATGGAAAAATGGCGAAACATCCCACTCAACGACGCTGCGGCAGATTATCGCTACGGTGGACTTTAACGATGTGAAGGCCGGCACGAAAGGCGGCTGGATTGACGATGAGCGCGCCCTTGCGCAGGACGGAGACTGCTGGATCTACGATGAAAACAGCGTGGTATTCGCTGGCGCAACCGTGTCCGGGAACGCGCGCCTGACCCTGCCGTGCACCGTCAGCCATGACGCGCATATCGGCGATAACTGCTGGCTTGACGCCGCAGAGGTCAGCCACGGGGCGCGAATAAGTGACAACGTCACAATTCAGCACTCCTGCGTGCGGGGTGAGTGCCATCTTTACGGCGACGCGCGCGTCCTGCACAACAGCGTCATCATTGCCGCTAAAGGCCTCACGCCGGACCACGACCAGATCCTGCAAATCTACGGCAAGGCGACGGTAAGCCGATCGCGCATTGTGCATCAGGCACAAATATACGGCGAGGCGATGGTGAATAACGCGTTTGTTGAGCACCGCGCCGAAGTGTTCGACTGCGCGATCCTTGAAGGTAACGAACTCAACAACGTCTGGGTGTGCGACTGTGCCAAAGTGTACGGCAACGCCCGCGTGATAGCCGGTTTCGACGATGACGCCATCCCTACCGTGCGCTACAGCTCTCAGATTGCCGAGAACGCCGTGGTGGAAGGAAACTGCATCATCAAGCACCACGTCCTGATCGGCGGTCAGGCATGGCTGCGCGGCGGGCCGATCATGCTGGATGATAAAGTGGTGATTCAGGGACGCGCGCGGATCAGCGGCGACGTGCTGATTGAGCATCGGGTAGAAATCACCGACGATGCGGTGATAGAGGCCTTTGCTGGGGAGAGCATTCACCTGCGCGGTGAAAAGGTGATCAACGGCGACCAGCGCATCACCCGCACGCCGCTCCTGGGGGCGCTATAGGGTATAAATTTTGCCGTAGATGTTCACATCGTCATAGGCGCCATTGAGGTATTCCGCTTCCCGCAGGCACCCTTCCAGCGTAAAACCGTTGCGCAGGGCCACGCTGTTGCTGTGCTGATTCGCCACCCGACACTTGATCACAAATCGGCGGATCTCACCGCGCTCAGCGTAGTAGCGCATAAACGCCTGCAGCGACTGCGAGAGGATCCCCTGCCCCTGATGTGCTTCATCCAGCCAGTAGCCGATGTACGCGGCTTTGTTGGAAGGCTCAATCGCATTAAACGACAGTACGCCGACCAGCGCATCCTCCCTGAAGATCAAAAACATTTTGGCGTAGCCGCGCTGGTGCAGCATCTGGTTACTCTGCACGTTGCGTCGGGTGTCATCTTCAGTTCCCACGTGCTGCGCCCAGTCAAAGGCGGTTTGCAGATAGGCTCTGTTTTTGACGACGAGGTTATGCAGTTCGGCGGTGTAACGCTCTTCGACGGCGCGAAGCTCGAGCGCGTCAGATACGGGAATAGTTTCGGATTGTGTTGCGGTCATTGCCCCTCACCCTAACCCTCTCCCTGTGGGAGAGGGAATCGATCGTTAACGCATTACCCGGTCATCAACGTAATGACGTTTATCCGGCGCTGGCGGGAAATACTGATACAGCCAGGTTTCGCTGATGGCATCGCCCTGGCAGCGCAGGAACAGGCGCATATCCACCGGCTCCGTCGAATCCGACGTTGGGTACCAGTCAAACAGAATGCGATACCCGTCAAACGGCTCAACGTAAAGGATCTCAACCTGCTTCGCTTCACCGCTGGAGAGCGTAATCACCGGCTCAATGCCTTTTGGCGCAGCGGCCTTCAGGTCGCCGCCGACGAAGTCGATAGCAAAGCGACGGGCCCACACTTTCGGATAGTGTTCGCCCGGCGCCCAGCCCTCCGGGAAGCCGCCCATGCCGGTACGGGTCGCGTAAACGTTGGCCAGCGGGGAACGCACCGGCGGCTGCGCGCTCCAGTAGAGACGATATTTAAAGTCCAGCTCGTCGCCCGCTTTCACCGGTTTTTCCGGCTGCCAGAAGCAGACCACATTATCCAGCGTTTCACCGGTGGTTGGGATCTCCATCAGCGCGATAGATCCTTTCCCCCAGTCGTTGCGCGGCTCAACCCACAGGCTCGGGCGCTTGTTATACCAGCCCATCACGTCCTGATAGTGGGAGAAATCGCGATCGAGCTGCAGCAGGCCGAACCCTTTCGGGTTTTTGTCCAGATAGGCATTAAACTGCAGCTTCTGCGGGTTATTGAGCGGACGGCAGATCCACTCCCCGTTGCCGCGCCACATTGCCAGGCGGTCGGAGTCGTGGATTTGCGGGTGAATGGTGTCGCACATGCGGCGTTCGTTGTTGCCGCAGCTGAACATGCTGGTCATCGGCGCGATGCCCAGCTGCTTAATGTCCTTACGCGCGTAGAGATGGTTTTCCACCTCCATGATCACCTGGCTCTTCTCGCAGTGGATCACGAATTTATAGGCACCGGTGACGCTCGGGCTGTCCAGCAGCGTATAGACGGTAAAGGTGGTATCACCAGGCTTGACGGTTTCAAACCAGAAGGCGGTAAAGTCCGGGAACTCTTCCGGCGTGTCGGTAAAGGTGTCTACCGCCAGACCGCGGGCGGAAAGGCCGTACTGGTAGGTGTCGTCCACCGCGCGGAAATAGCTGGCCCCGAGGAAAGAGACGATATCGCGACGCGCCAGCTCCGGCGCCTTAAACGCGCGGAAGCCCGCAAAGCCGAGATCGCTTTGCCCTTCCAGCTGTTTGGTATCCACGCCCGTTTCACCGTAGCTGAACAGCTCAGGACGGAAGTGGATCTCGCGCGCCATAGAGGTAGACTGGTCCAGCGAGAACATCCGCACACGGCGGCGGAACCCCATTCCCATATGGAAGAACTGCACGTCCAGCTGACGCCCTTCAATATTGTTCCACAGAGACTGTTTTTCATCGTAACGGATGGCGTTATACGCCTGCGGCGTCATGGTCGCCAGCGTCTCCGGCAGCGGACGCGGCGCGCCACCCCACGGGGTTTTCGCCAGGTCATGCGCCATGGATTGCAGTACGGAGAAGTCAAACCGACGGCTCTGACCGTCAGCGATGTCAGAGTCAGCCGCATATGCCGCTTTGGAAAACAGGGAAGCAAGGCCGGAGGTGCCGCTCAGGGCTGCCACAGCCAGCGAGCCTTTTAGAAAACGTCTGCGATTCATGCCTGGAAAAACGTCCTTATGGTCGTGTGAATGTGTTTCGCGCTCGGCGAAATGACGGCAAGAAAGAACGCACAGCCTAAACAAAAATGGTTAAGAATCCAATTGTTGGCCGGTGATTATCTGAACAAAGTGAGAAATATTTTCTGTCGACCAGAACGGCCCGAAAGTGGTGTAAAGAAAGCCTGGAAAATGTGTAGAAAAATGCCCCGTCAGGACATCAGCTGACGGGGCCAATGAGGCGGTTATTTTACGCTGACATCGATACCCGGGAAGTACTTATCAGCGAGTTTGGCGATCGTGCCGTCGGCACGTACTTTATCAATGGCGGCATCAAGCTGCTTTTTGGTGGCCTCGTCACCTTTGCGCAACCCAAAGCCGATCCCACTGCCGAGGATAGTGTCGTCAGACACCGGTTTGCCGATGAAGCCAAACCCTTTTCCCTGCGGCTTGCTGAGGAAACCCGCCTGCCCGGCCGCGGACATGACCAGCGAGGCATCAATGCGGCCATTCAGCAGGTCGCCCCAGGCCATATTCTGATCTTTATACGACACCACGGTGACACCCTGCTTTTCCCAGTGCTCTTTGGCATAGGTTTCCTGAATCGACCCCTGCAGCACGCCGATGGTTTTCCCCTTCAGCCCTTCAGGCGTTGCTTCGACCGCCGTACCGGCCTTGCCGACCAGCTGAGACGGAATGCGGTAGATCGGCTGGGTAAAATCGATGCTCTTGCGGCGCTGCTCGGTAATGTTCATCGCCGAATTGATGGCGTCAAACTTCTTCGCCACCAGCCCCGGGATCAGCGCGTCAAACGAGGTTTCCACCCAGCTGCACTTCAGCGCTGCCGCTTTGCAGATGGCATTTCCCAGCTCAACGTCAAACCCTTCCAGTTCGCCTGCCGCGTTGCGGCTCTCAAACGGCGGGTATTCCGCTTCCAGACCGTAGCGCAGCTCGGTGGCCGCGAAGGAGGAAAAGGTACACAGCAATCCCATGCCGACAACTAACGCGCGTAATTTCATCTCATACTCCTCAGAGCCTATCCCAGTAGGCGTAATTGTTGAAGACAGTTTGGTACCGGACAGCGCACAGAAACCGGAACGTACATGTAGTACGTGAGGATTTCGAGCACTGCCCGGTGCCAAAATGGCGAATAAAATAGCCTAATGGGATAGGCTCAGCGTGGTTTAACCTGACACAGGGCTTGAGCACCTGCCCGTAACGTCGCCTCATCTTTCGCAAAAGAGAGGCGAATCAATTTATTATCCGTGCCGTCGGCATAAAACGCCGACAGCGGAATGGTGGCAACACCGTACTCAACAATCAGCCGCTTCACCAGCTCGCTGTCGCGCTCGTCGCTGAACTGGCTGTAGTCCGCCAGCATAAAGAACGACCCGGCGCTCGGCAGCAGGGTAAACGGCGAATCGGCCAGCAGGCCGTGCAGCAGATCGCGCTTACGCTGGTAAAACGCCGACAGCGACAGCCAGGTTTGCGGATCGGTCATGTGTTCTGCAAACGCGTATTGCATTGGCGTATCGGCAGAGAACATCAAAAATTGATGGACTTTACATATCTCGTCCATCACCTCTGCGGGTGCCACACAATAACCCACGCGCCAGCCGGTGACGTGATAGGTTTTTCCGAAAGAAGAAATAATCACGCTACGCTCCGCCAGCTGCGGGTGCGTGGCCATCCCGTGGTGCGGTTCCCCATCAAACACGACGTGTTCGTACACTTCGTCAGACAAAATAATGATGTCGGTATTGCGCGTTAGCGCCGCCAGCGGCTGCAGGTCATTAGCAGAGAAGACCTGGCCGCTCGGGTTGTGCGGCGTATTGATGATGATCATGCGCGTGCGCGGGGTGATTGCCGCACGGACCTCATCCCAGTTGACGGCAAAATCCGGCACCGTGAGCTTGATGGCGACAGGCGTTGCCCCCTGCAGACGAACAATCGGCGCGTAGCTGTCAAACGACGGCTCAAAGTAGATCACCTCATCGCCAGGGTGCACAAGCCCGCTTATCGCCGAATAGAGCCCTTCGCTGGCGCTGGCGGTGACCAGCACCTCGCTGGCAGGGTGATACTGCGTGCCGTAGAGCGCGGCAATCTTATCGGCGATGCGTTCTTTGAGCGGCTGCAGGCCGGTCATCGATGCATACTGGTTATGCCCTGCCTCCATCGCGCGGGTAACGCCGGCGATCAGCTTCGGGTCGCAGGAAAAATTCGGTGCCCCCTGAGAAAGGTTGATGGCGTTATGCTGGGCCGAAAGCTGGCCGATAACGGTAAAAATGGTGGTCCCCACGTCTGGCAGCTTGGAGCGCGTTTGCACCGGCGTTCGTAAAGTCATCCTCTTTCCCTTCTCATGGATATTGCATAACTATTCAAACAACAACTTCGTTGCCGGGACAATCGAATTGTTGTCATAATAGCCATGAGAAAAATGCATAGCTGAGGTGTTTCAATGTCACGCCGTTCGCTCCCGCTCAATGCCATCGACGCATTTTTAGTCACCGCGCGGCACCTGAATCTTACCCACGCCGCCGCGGAACTCTGCCTGACGCAGGGGGCCGTGAGCCGTAAGATTGCCTCCCTTGAAGCCTGGTTTGGCTTTCCGCTGTTTGAGCGCCACGCGCGCGGGTTGCGCCTCTCCCCGCAGGGCAGCGCCCTGCTTCCCGAACTGCAGTCCTCCTTCGAACAGCTGCTGAGCGTGGCCGACCAGGCCCGCAGCCAGCACACGGTGATCCGCCTCAAGGCCCCCACCTGCGCGATGCGCTGGCTGGTGCCGCGCCTGCTGGAAGTGGAGCGCGAGCAGCCGGATCTGCAGATCGCGCTCACCACCACGACCGATCATAACGTCAATTTCAAAACCGAATCTTACGATGCCGCCATCGTCTTCGGCACGCACATGAGCGCAGGCGATCTGCTGTTCGAAGAGGCGCTGACGCCGGTGTTTAGTCCCGTGCGAGCGGGTGCCGCGCTGGCTTCGCTGACGTTTCTTCATCCGACAAGGGATAAGACAGACTGGTCACTGTGGCTGGCGAATCAGGAAGGTCCGGGCTTTGCTATGCACAAAAATCAACACTTCGATACGATGGATCTCGCCATCACCGCCGCCATTCAGGGGCTGGGCGTAGCCATTGCCGACGAAACGCTGGTGGCAGAAGATGTCCGCGCCGGAAGGCTAATGCGGCCCTATGAGACCAGCATTAAAACCGGCGCGAGCTACCGGCTGGTGCTGCGCGAAACGCCTTGTCAGGAGAATGGTCTGGCGGCGTTTCGCGCCTGTTTGCTTAATCGAGGCTGACGTGGTGCTTCATTACGCGCTTGAAGAGGCTCATGCGGGCGCGCATAAAGCGGTTTTCAAGCCTGAAACCTGCATGTTTATTCACACCAATACGTAACAGCACGTCCCGCCCTTTGCGGCAGGCGGGCCAGCGCGTCGGCCCGTGAAGGCTGTCATGCGTTCCGGCATCGCGCGCAAAGCTCACCCAGTAATCAGCCACCTGGGCGGCAAACGCCAGATCCCGTTCGTTAACGTACTGGCGCGAAGGCTCCACCTGCCCGAGGGTATCGAACGCATACGGCACCTCATTGCCGTGCCAGGCACCGTTGATATAGGTGGCGTGTTCCGCTTCGGCCACATAGTCAAACCAGTAGCGCCAGCAAAGCCCGCCGACGCGCTGCTGGGCCTGCATCACCACGTAGCCCATGGTGGTGAAGGCCATGTCGCGGCACACCTGCCTGCCGAGCTCCTCGTCGCCCTTCACGCCCGGATAAAGCAGCTTGATGAGCCCCAGCCCGAAGCGGCGCTCCCGGCGAAGCTTCTGGATCTGCCCGGCGAGATCGACACCAAACACCGCCATCACGCTGGCTTCATCGCTGTTGGAGCCAATCATCACCGGCACGGGATGCTGGCGGGCGGCTAAAAAGACGTCCAGCATCGCCTCCGGCAGAACGCAATCCCCAACGATAGGGGCCGGGGCGACGTTCAGCGGCGCGGTCAGCGGCCAGAACGCCTCGGGCGGGATCGCGCGCAGCTGCTCTGCCGTCGCATTTTTCAGCCCTAAGTGGGCGGCCAGCGCTTCCCCTTTGTGCAGGGCCTGCGCGCGTGGCGTATCCGGCAAAGTGTACCCGCTTTGCACTATCGCCTTATGGAATAGTCCTTTCGCCAGCGGCGAGGCCAGCAGAGACAGCACGCTGCGCGCGCCGGCGGATTCACCAAACAGGGTCACGTTACTCGGGTCGCCACCAAACGCGGCAATATTATCCCGCACCCATTCGAGCGCGGCGATCTGGTCCAGCAGGGCAAAATTATGCACCACCCGCTCCTCTTCACCTTCCAGAGCGGGATGGGCGAAGAAGCCGAGATGGCCGAGACGGTAGTTAATCGTGACGACAACCACCCCGCGGGATGCCAGGGCTTTGCCGTTATACGGCGGCAGGCTTCCGGCGCCGATCGTAAACCCGCCTCCGTGCAGCCAGACCATGACCGGCAGCGGCCCGGTACGGTCGATAGGGGACCAGACGTTCAGATAGAGGCAGTCTTCAGAAAACTGGCCGGGATCGCCCCCGCCCAGCTCCTGACAATATTCACTGCTTTGCCAGCTTGAGGGCGAAAAGTCGGTAGCTGCACGCACGCCATCCCAGCGTTCCGGCGGCCGGGGTGAGCGCCAGCGCCAGTCGCCAACGGGCGGTGCGGCATAAGGAATACCGCGCCAGAGGTGAACGTTTTCATCGGTTAAACCAGACAGTGCGCCCTGGCGCGTTTCAACCACAGGGGCGGAAGGATTTTGCATAACGACCTTATTTTTTCCATCACACCCCTGAAGAGTAACGATTTCAGAGCAAACCGCAACGCTGTTTGCTGCGCGTTTCCGCCTCCTCGTAGAGCGTAAATTCGTCATACACCGGGCAGCCGAGCGCGGCTTCAAACGCATTGCGGCTGGCATTGCCGTGGCTGCGCGCCTGGGTTTCATTCCCGAGATTGGACTGGAAAATCCCCGCCGCGCTGACCGGAAGGAAATCTTCGTAAATTATCGGCTGGGCCACCACCCACCCGCGCTCAATCAGCGGCTGCGGGTCATCCCCCGGACGAAACGCGTGACGATGGGCCTCTCCCGCCGGGGTCAGGCGATAGCGAAAATACGCCAGCTCCTGACGGCGCAGGAACATTTCGCTGTCCGGGAAGGCGCTGAAAATCTCCCGCAAATGCAGCTGGTGCGTGAGGTTATCTTTTCCGGTTCCGGCCTGGGCCAGCAGGCTATCGTACAGTTCACGGCCTTTCGGGGTCAGAGCCACGCCGCGCTGTTCAATTTCACCGAAGCGCGCGGTGTGGGTGCCTTTATGTTCCCCGGCGAAAAGCACCGGCTCTTCGAGGGCTTTAAAGCTGGTCTGACGCAGCAGGATCGGCACTTCACGACGCGGCGGCCCTTCGATCAGAATTTTGGGCTCAATCCCGTACTTCGGCATTAGCTCCTGCACCCGGTCAATGTCCAGCGTGCGCGGCGTGAGGTGGTTGATATGGCACCCCGGGAAGCAGACCACGTCAGCTATCAGGCGGTGCTCGTTACTCAACGCCAGGTAGGTCTCCTGGTCGACCGTTGCATGACGGTGCCAGCGGAAGGTTTCTAACGCTTCCTGCACAAACTCGTGCGCCTGCGCTTCGGTAAAGTGCCCTTCCGACTCATGGAGGTCAATAAGTTCCAGACAGCGCGGCGTAAAGATGTTCCGCTGAGAGAGAATTTCTGCCGCCCGCTCGCGTAACGCCACGTTTTCAATCAGCTCAAGGCGCAGCAGTGAGGTAAAGATACGAAACGGATTGCGGCACAGCGCCGCATCGTCAACCGGACGAAACGCCGTTGAGTGGACCGGTACCCCCGCCTGAGAAAGATCGTAATAGCTGACCGGGAACATGCCCATGATGGCAAACATACGACGCAGGGTGGAAAGCTCTTGTGCCGTACCGACGCGGATCGCCCCGTGACGCTCCACGTTCAGGCGCGCCAGCTCGTCGGCGTTCGCCAGTTGTTCATGTAATAGTGGATTATTTTCCAGAACCGCCAGGTTTACGTCCGCGACCAGCTCAAGCAAGGTGCCGTACTGCGGAACTTCCTGCTGGTACATCGCCGACATAGCCTGCGAAAAATGTTCCCGAATATCATCAGCCGTGATGGTGTTCGCCATGATGTCATGCCTCCAGTGAATATTACCTGGAGTGTAGAGAAGGCCGTTCCTTCCGGGGAGAAGAATTTCCGATTTGTGATCTTAAGACGCCAGTGGTTAAACCGTGTGCTACCGCCCCCTGTCAGGCGCCTCGTCATCTTTTTCCAGGATTTTCCTTATGATTCGTAGCGGCTATTTTTTCTAGCCCCAAAGGGGTAATTTTCCCCAAATCACCGCTTGCAAATTATTCGTTTTTGCTACGCCATTATTATTGGCCTCAACCTTCCGATTTTTAAATGAAACTTAGGACTAATCTGAACATTTGTTTACAAGTCCTTCCCACACTTCCATATTTCCAAACCAAGCGAAGCGCAAACGCAGCAATAATTAAATATAACGCAACCGCTAATGGCGAAACGAATTTGACGTATGCCTCACAGCGACTAGAGTTATTACTCGAACGACGAGTGATACGGAATATTTTCGTATCGTACTGACATAACCAATATATGACTATGAGGTTTAATATGGCAGAGCATCGTGGTGGTTCCGGTAATTTCGCTGAAGACCGTGAAAAAGCATCAGAAGCTGGACGTAAAGGCGGCCAGCACAGCGGTGGTAATTTCAAAAACGATCCGCAACGCGCATCTGAAGCGGGTAAGAAAGGGGGACAGAACAGTCACGGCGGAGGCCGTAAATCTGATAATTCCTGATCTTATTTAGTACTCTTTTAATAAAACCTGAGAGCATGCTGCGGGCTGAAAAGCTCGCAGTACCCTTTCCTTATTTTACCGGAGCGTAATTAATATGAATATGAAAAGTGTTGAGGATGTATTTATTCATCTTCTGTCCGATACCTACAGCGCTGAAAAACAACTTACCCGAGCGTTAAGCAAACTCGCTCGCGCCGCCTCCAGCGAGAAGCTGAGCGCCGCCTTCACCGCGCACCTGGAGGAGACGCAGGGCCAGATTGAACGTATTGACCAGATCGTCGAACAGGAAGACGGTATTAAGCTCAAGCGCATGAAGTGCGTGGCAATGGAGGGCTTAATTGAAGAAGCCAACGAAGTTATCGAAAGTACGGAAAAAAATGAAGTGCGTGATGCTGCATTAATTGCCGCTGCGCAAAAAGTGGAGCATTACGAAATAGCCAGCTACGGTACTCTTGCGACCCTCGCAGAACAACTGGGCTACAAAAAAGCCGTTAAACTTCTTGCCGAAACGCTGGAAGAAGAGAAAGAGACCGACCTTAAACTCACCGACCTGGCCGTTGGCAATATTAACCAAAAAGCGCAGAAATGACGCGATAAGACAGGTTAAATAAAATGAGCATCAGTCCCAGGACAATTAAACGGTGCCATTTAGCGGCAGCAATAATATGGTTCATTCTCGCTATCCCTTCCGTAATATGGTGGAAGAATAGCGTACTATGGGTCATTATCATCAGCATTTACGCCAATATTGTCGGCCACTTATCTGGCTATAGTGCCGCACGTGCCGATCAGGCAGCTGAAAGTGAGACCAAATAAGCGAACCCTTAATGAGGATACAATGATGAATCACGTAGAACACTACCATGACTGGCTACGCGATGCCCATGCGATGGAAAAGCAAGCCGAATCAATGCTGGAATCCATGGCCAGCCGTATTGATAATTATCCTGATGTTCGCGCCAGAATTGAGCAACATATTCATGAGACAAAACGGCAAATTACATTGCTGGAGGAAATTCTCGACCGTAATGATATTTCTCGTTCGGTCTTAAAAGACTCGATGAGCAAAATGGCGGCCCTGGGTCAATCCATCGGCGGTATGTTCCCGTCCGATGAGATCGTTAAGGGCTCGATCAGCGGCTATGTCTTCGAACAGTTTGAAATCGCCTGCTACACCTCCCTGCTCGCTGCGGCGAAAAAAGCGGGCGATACCGCCTCTGTGCCTGCCATTGAGACGATCCTCGCAGAAGAGCGCGAAATGGCCGACTGGCTGATTCGCCATATCCCGCAAACGACGGAACAGTTCCTGCTGCGTTCAGACGCAGACGGTGTCGAAGCGAAAAAATAATCCACAGGAGAGTGCCTATGTTTCGACACGTCAAACAGCTGCAATATACGGTTCGCGTCGCCGAACCCAACCCCGGTCTCGCTAACCTTTTACTGGAACAGTTTGGTGGGCCGCAGGGCGAACTGGCTGCCGCCTGCCGTTACTTCACTCAGGGCCTGAGCGATGACGATCCGGGCCGCAAGGATATGCTGATGGATATCGCCACCGAGGAGCTAAGCCACCTCGAAATCATCGGTACGCTGGTTGGTATGCTGAACAAAGGTGCCAAAGGCGCGCTGGCGGAAGGGGTGGAAAATGAGGCTGAACTGTATCGGTCCATGACCGAAAACGGTAACGACAGTCACATCACCTCCCTCCTCTACGGCGGCGGTACCCCGCTCACTAACTCGGCGGGCGTGCCCTGGACGGCAGCCTACGTCGATACCATCGGCGAGCCGACGGCGGATCTGCGCTCGAACGTGGCGGCAGAGGCCAGGGCGAAAATCATTTATGAACGGCTGATTAACGTCACTGACGATCCCGGAGTGAAGGATGCGCTGGCGTTTCTGATGACGCGTGAGGCGGCGCATCAGCTCTCCTTTGAGAAGGCGCTGCAGTCCATTCGTAATAATTTCCCGCCGGGAAAACTGCCGCCAATCGAGGAATTCACCAACAAGTACTACAATATGTCTGAAGGTGGAGAGGTTCGCGGAAGCTGGAACAGCGATAAGCACTTTGATTACGTTGAGTCCCCACAGCCTGCGGTTGATGGCGGAGACGGTAGCGCCAGCGTGACGCTCACAGCTGAACAGGCAACCCTGGTTAAGGCGATGTCTGCCCGCACCAAGTCCGATCCCCATTCCGACCCGCTGACCGGTGCCGAGCTGGGTGCCGGAAAGAGTAAACCGTAATCGGTTTTGCCGGGCATCCTGACCTGCCCGGCAATTCTCGTGCCCCATCGCTTCAGAGGTACGGACCATGTTCGAACTTGATGCATTTCATCTCGCCAGAATTCAGTTCGCTTTTACCGTCTCGTTTCACATTCTTTTCCCGGCGATCACCATCGGTCTTGCCAGCTATCTGGTCGTGCTAGAAGGCATGTGGCTGCGCACCAAAAACGACGTCTGGCGCTCGCTGTACCACTTCTGGCTCAAGATATTTGCCGTTAACTTCGGGATGGGTGTCGTTTCCGGGCTGGTCATGGCGTATCAGTTCGGCACCAACTGGAGCGGGTTCTCCCAGTTCGCAGGCAGTATTACCGGTCCCCTGCTGACCTACGAGGTGTTAACCGCCTTCTTCCTGGAAGCCGGCTTTCTTGGCGTAATGATGTTCGGCTGGAACAAGGTCGGTCCTGGGCTGCACTTCTTTTCAACATGCATGGTGGCGCTCGGCACGCTGATGTCGACCTTCTGGATCCTCGCCTCAAACAGCTGGATGCACACCCCGCAGGGTTTTACTATCGAGAACGGGCAGGTCATTCCGCAGGACTGGCTGGCGATTATCTTTAACCCCTCCTTCCCTTACCGCCTGATTCATATGGCCATCGCCGCATTTCTGAGCAGCGCGCTGTTTGTCGGCGCGTCGGGCGCATGGCACCTGCTGCGCGGTAACGATACCCCTGCCATACGCACCATGTTCTCCATGGCGATGTGGATGGCGCTGCTGGTTGCCCCCATTCAGGCCGTCGTGGGCGATATGCACGGCCTGAACACGCTTGAGCATCAGCCAGCCAAAATTGCCGCCATAGAGGGGCACTGGGAAAATCCGCCCGGCGAGGCCACGCCGCTACTGCTGTTTGGCCTGCCCGATATGGACGAGGAGCGCACCAAATACGGTCTTGAAATCCCCGCGCTCGGCAGCCTTATCCTGACGCACAGCCTCGATAAGCAGGTTCCGGCGTTGAAGGACTTCCCGAAAGAGGATCGCCCAAACTCGACCATCGTTTTCTGGTCGTTTCGCATCATGGTCGGAATGGGCCTGCTGATGATTACCCTCGGTCTGGTCAGCCTCTGGCTACGCTATCGCCACCGGCTCTACCACTCGCGTCCGTTCCAGTGGTTTGCCCTCTGCATGGGGCCCGCGGGTCTGGTGGCGCTGCTCGCCGGCTGGGTGACCACCGAAGTGGGTCGCCAGCCGTGGGTGGTTTACGGTTATCTGCGCACGATTGACGCGGTCTCCCTGCACAGCACCCTGCAGATGAGCATCAGCCTGCTGGCGTTCTTCGTTGTCTACTCGTCGGTGTTTGGCGTGGGCTATGTGTACCTCATCCGGCTGATTAAGAAAGGCCCGCAGCCCGTCGATACGCTGACGTCAAACACGTCGGGCACCCCCGCCCGTCCACTGTCTGCCGCGGAGTCTGTTCCGGAACAGGAGAGAAACTGATGGGCGTCGATATCTCTGTTATCTGGTTTGCCATCATCGTCTTTGCCACGCTGATGTACATCATTATGGATGGCTTTGATTTGGGCATCGGCCTGCTGTTTAACTTCGTGGGCGATGCGAAAGAGCGCGATGTGATGGTCAACAGCGTAGCGCCCGTATGGGACGGCAACGAGACCTGGCTGGTGCTTGGCGGCGCGGGGCTGTTCGGCGCGTTCCCGCTGGCTTACGCGGTGATCATTGATGCGCTTACTATCCCCCTCACCGCGATGCTGATCGGCCTCATCTTTCGCGGCGTCGCCTTTGAGTTTCGTTTTAAAGCGACGCCTTCGCACCGCAAGTTCTGGGACTACTCCTTCGCCGGTGGATCTCTGCTCGCCACCTTCAGCCAGGGGATCGTCGTGGGGGCGGTGATCAACGGCTTTGAGGTTGAGGGCAGACGCTTTGTGGGCTCGCCGCTTGACTGGCTGACGCCCTTTAACCTTTTCTGCGGTATCGGCCTGGTGGTCGCCTACACGCTGCTGGGCACCACCTGGCTTATCATGAAAAGTGAAGGCGCCCTGCAACGCCGCATGCGCGAGCTAACCCGCCACGTGCTGCTGGCCCTGATGGTGGTGATCGCGGTTGTCAGCGTCTGGACGCCGCTCGGCTGGCAGTACGTGGCCGACCGTTGGTTTACCCTGCCCAACTTCTTCTGGTTCCTGCCGGTTCCCCTGCTGGTAGGCCTGTTTAGCGTGCTGATCTGGCGGCTGACCCGCAACCCGGCCAGCCACTCGCGCCCCTTCCTGCTGACGCTGGGGCTGATCTTCCTCGGATTTAGCGGCCTGGGTATCAGCCTGTGGCCAAACATTATTCCGCCGCGCATCACCCTGTGGGAAGCCGCGGCGCCCCCCGCCAGCCAGCTGTTTATGCTGGTCGGGACCCTGCTGATAATTCCTGTGATTCTGGTGTACACCGCCTGGAGCTACTACGTCTTCCGGGGCAAAGTTTCGGATACTGAAGGCTATCACTGAGGAACGCTATGACGGACTGGCATACACGGGCCATTATCTACCAGATTGATACCGCGCTTTTTTACGATATGAACGGCGATGGCTGCGGGGACATCGCCGGGATCGCGGCCAAGCTGCGCTATATTCGCCGCATGGGGGCGACGGTTATCTGGATCACCCCGTTTTACCTCACGCCCTTTCTCGATGAGGGCTACGACGTCAGCGACCATCTGCAGGTGGACCCCCGCTTCGGAAAACTGGCCGATATCATCGCCTTTATCGAACAGGCCCGGGAGCTGGGCATGCAGGTCATTATTGAGCTGCTGATCCAGCACACCTCGGACGCCCATCCCTGGTTCCAGCAGGCCCGCCGCAGCCCCGCCTCGCCCTATCGTGATTACTATATCTGGTCGGATAACGACGACGACGACACGCCACCCATGTTCCCCGGCGTGGAAAAGAGCGTCTGGAGCTGGGACGACGAGGCGGGACAGTATTACCGGCACATGTTCTACCGCCACGAGCCGGACCTGAACCTGACCTCGCCCGCCGTGCTTAAGGAGATTGAGAATATTATCCTCTTCTGGCTCAAGCTGGGGGTGTCGGGATTTCGGCTGGATGCCGCATCACACCTCACGAAGCAGGCGGGCAGCGGTGACGAGAAAAAAGGCCTGTGGATCCTCGAGCATATGCGCCGTCTTATCGAACAGCGTAATCCGGACGCGATCCTGCTCGGCGAAGTGGACGTAGACGTTGAGGTTTATAAAGACTATTTCGGCAATAACGACCGCCTGCATCTGGTGCTCAACTTCTGGCTCAACAAGTATTTCTACGTCAGCCTGGCCAGAAAAAGCGCCCGCCCGCTGCGCAACGCGGTGAAGAAAATGATCGTCCCGCCAGATTCATGCTGTTTTGCCAACTGGCTGCGCAACCATGACGAGCTGGATCTGGAAGGAATTAGCCAGAAAGATAAACAGTTCGTGCTCGACACCTTCGCCCCTGACAAGGAGATGAACGTCTACCAGCGTGGGATCCGCCGACGTCTGGCTCCGATGCTGAATGGCGATCCAAAGCGGCTGGCGTTTTGCCACGCGGTGCTCTTTTCCCTGCCGGGCGTCCCGGTGATGCGCTACGGGGATGAGATCGGCATGGGTGACGACCTTGAACTGGAGGAGCGCTACGCCGTTCGCACCCCAATGCAGTGGGCAGGTTCACAGGGCGGCGGGTTTTCGGCAGCCGATCCTGAAAAATTTATTGCGCCGATAATCGACCACGGGCCCTACCGCTATCAAAAAATCAACGTCGCCGATTCGCTGCTCCACCGCAACTCGCTCCTGCACCGGATTATTGATATTGCCAATACCCGCTCGGAGTTCCCCGAAATTGCCGTGGCGCCCTTTCGCCTCATCACCCTCGATCATAACGCGGTCCTGGGGATCTATTACGAGACCGACGAGCGCAGCATTCTGACCTTCGTAAACTTCAGCGACCAGCAGGTGCAGTTCACCGCCAGAGGGATCCGCAACGCCACCTGGACCGCCTGCCTCGCGGACAAACGCTACGACGACGCGCTGGTTTGCGGCAAAACCGTCGAACTCACTATTGGCGCCTACGGCTACCGCTGGTTCTGGACGCACCGCAGCGCGCTGCGCTGATTAGCGTTTCCGGCGGGTTATCAGACGCGTCAACATAATCCCCGCCACCGCGAGGGCCCCCAGCGCCACCTTGCCCGGCATACCGGAGGTGACGGACGTAGCGCGGTTCTTCGCTTCGTCGGTAAAACGACCATGGATTTTGTGCAGGTCGTCAATCGGCTGGTCGAGATAGTCCCGACGATCCGCTGCGTTCAGATCGTCGGTCATCTGGCCTTCCCAGGCTTTTTTTACCATCAGACGGTCAAGGTAGGCCGGAAAGAAGAATTGCCCGACGATGGACTGGATAGTGCTGCTGCCCACCCACAGCTCGCGCACCGGTTTCTGCGCAACCTTAAAGATGGCGCTGGCGGCCACTTCAGGCTCAAAGACCGGCGGCACCGGTCGCATCGCCCAGGCGAACTTATTCCTTGCCCATTCGAACTGCGGCGTATTGAGCCCCGGCATCTGCACCATGGAAAGCTGAACCCGGCTGTTCTCGTGCATCAGCTCCGTGCGCACCGCATCGGTGAACCCGCGGATCGCCGCTTTGGCCCCGCAGTAGGCCGACTGCAAAGGGATGGAACGGTAGGCCAGCGCGGACCCCACCTGAATAATTACCCCCCTGTCGCGGGGCACCATCAGCTCCAGCGCGGCGCGGGTGCCGTTAACAAATCCGAGATAGGTAACATCTGTCACGCGACGAAACTCATCCGGCGTCAGGGTACGAAACGGCGCCAGTACGGCCCCCATCGCATTGTTAACCCAGACATCAATCGCCCCGAGGCGATACTCGATCTCGTTAGCCGCATCCACCACCGCCTGACTGTCGGCGACGTCCGCCTGCACCGCGTGGGCATTAACGCCGAAGCGGCGCAGCTCTTCCTGGGTGGAGTGCAGGCTGGCTTCATCGCGGGCGATAAGCCCCACATCGTAACCTGCCTTTGCAAATTTCAGCGCCGTGGCTTTTCCCACGCCCGCCGTCCCGCCGGTAATCACTATGACCGCCATAGAACCTCCGCGTGAATTTAGCCGTTATTGCCGTCCGATAATGTTGTCACCAGTTCAGCGAGCGAAAATTGCACCGCTTTTTCCACCACATCCTGGCAGTCGCCGGAGAAAAGGACGGTGCGGGTTTTCGTCTCACCGCAGATATTCCAGGCAAAGCAGACCGTTCCCGCCGCCGTGCCGTCATCGCCCCCTTCCGGACCCGCGTAGCCGCTGATGGCGATGCTGATATCCGCCTGGGCAATGTCGCGGATGCTGGCGGCCATCTCGGTCACCGTCTGTTCACTGACGGCGGTATAGCGCGCCAGCGTCTCCCGACGCACGCCGAGGATCCGCGATTTGGCCTCATCGCTGAACACAACCAGCCCGACGTCATAAAAATCGGCCGTGTTTTCCTCTGCACACAGCGCCACCGAGAGCTTTCCTCCCGTGCAGGATTCCGCGGTGGTTAAGCGCAGCCCGGCATCGGTTAATTTACTCGCCAGCTTTTTGGTGAGTTCACTCACGGTATAATGACTGTCGTGTAAAAGATTGCTCATCTTGCCGCCTCTTATTTTTCAACAGGAATGATTGAAATATGTCCATTGCGCTCAAGTATGGCATATTTAATTTCGCTAAGTTCTGTAATGCCATTATTTTGACGCGCTGACACCAGAATATCATCACAAGATACGTCGACTTTTTTTAGCTTATCCGCTAATGGAACGCCATTCTCAACCAGAATCACAGGGGTCCCATCAAGAATATTCTCCACCGGGGAAAAATATTTCTTCATCAGGCCAAATATAATGTCAACGACCACCAGCGTGGTAATGGTAATCATTGCGCCGGTAACGGAGAAATCCTGCCCCAAAAGCGCCTGTTGCGTCGCCTCACTAATAATTAAGAGGAGGATGAGATCAAAGCTGGTCATCTGCAGCAGCGCCCGTCGCCCTGCCACTTTAAATACCACCACGAGAAACAGATAAATCGCCAGCGCGCGAAAGACCATATCCATATCAGCCTCCTAGGGGTAAATAAATTGCCAGAGGTTAATCTCCGGCTCGTTGTTGACGCGGATGACGGTGTTCCATTTACCGGCTCTGGAAGGTGTCGTGAAGTATAAAACAGAGAAGTTGTCTGATTTTTGCAGGTCATCGTAGACCAAATAGAGGGTTTTGCCGTGGCTATACATTTTGTCTGGCTGCGGCCAGACGCTGCCGGGCTCGTATACGTCGCTGCTGTCGGTGGTCAGGCTGAGGGTATAGCTGCCCTCCGTCTTCACCGGGAAGGTGACCTGCATTCTTGACTCCGTCTCCCGCCGGCCGAAGCGTTCATAGTTTATGCTCAATGAGTTAGCGGAATTGGTTTTGGCCGTATCGCTCACCATCCCGCTGGAAAACAGACCAGCAACCGCTGCGATGATAATAGCCAGAAGGACCACAAAACCCACCTGGCGAAATGAATATTCAAACCTCAACAAGCGATAACTCTCATCTATCCCGGGTAACTTTTCATTTTCATGCTTCATGGTCGTTGTCACCGTTTCGCTTATTTCATGATAGGTTTGATTTCCAAGGAGAATGTTTTTAAGACTTATCACATTTGCCACATAAAGGAATAGCAACAATACTTAATAAGTCAAGACACTCAAAAATGAAGGATATCAGATGAAATTATCACTTATTTCCGCTTTTTTGATATTTCTGGTTCCAGTTGCATGGGCAGATAATAACGGCGGGTTACAAAAAGGTGAAGCACCGCCACCGCCCCACGCGCTGGACAGCGGATATCGTGGAACCGACGACGCGCGTATTATGACCATCGATCAGGCAAAACAATTGCACGATGGCGCGACAATTTCATTGCGCGGTAATCTTATTGACGGTAGCGGCGATAAGTTTGTATTCCAGGATAAAACCGGAAAAATCGACGTTATTATTCCCCAGGCAGTCTTCGACGGCAGAACGGTAAAACCCGATCAGATGATCAGTATCAACGGTTCGCTTGATAAAAAATCATCGCCTGCCGTCGTTCGTGTTGATCGTTTGCAGAAATAATTCAGCGAAGCGTTAACGCTGCAACTATCCATCAAATCTCACCCCTTGGCTTAAGGAGTCAGCTATGAGTGATACTACACAACGTACCAACGCTTACCCGAAACCTCCGTTCCCGGAACAGCCGCAAACGCCGCCGGGACTGGCGTCTGAAATGCAGCCTGTACCCGACCACGGTGAAACAAGCTATAAAGGGCATGGCCGCCTTGCCGGCAAAAAAGCGCTGATCACCGGTGGTGACTCCGGGATTGGACGCGCAGTGGCTATCGCCTACGCCCGCGAAGGGGCAGACGTCGCCATTAACTATCTGCCTGAAGAAGAGAAAGATGCCGCCGAGGTCATCGACCTGATCAAAGCGGAAGGCCGCAAGGCCATCGCGCTGCCAGGAGACGTCCGGGACGAAACCTTTTGCCAGAATCTGGTCGAAGAAGCCGTTTCGAAGCTGGGCGGGCTGGATATTCTGGTCAACAACGCAGGCCGTCAGCAGTTCCGGGAATCCCTTGAAGAACTGACCACCGAAGATTTTGACGCGACGTTTAAAACCAACGTTTACGCCCCCTTCTGGATCACCAAGGCCGCCCTGCGCCACCTGAAAGCGTCGTCCGTGATCATTAACACTTCCTCCGTTCAGGCGGTGAAGCCCAGCCCAGTACTGCTGGACTACGCCCAGACGAAGGCCTGTCTGGCGGTGTTTACCAAATCTTTAGCCAAACAGCTGGGTCCAAAAGGCATTCGCGTCAACGCGGTCGCCCCCGGCCCGTACTGGACGGTACTCCAGTCCAGCGGCGGCCAGCCGATGGAGAAAGTGAAGGAGTTCGGGGGTGATACCCCGCTGGGTCGTCCGGGACAGCCCGTCGAGATTGCCCCGCTGTACGTCACGCTGGCCTCGGATGAGTGTTCCTTTACCTCCGGTCAGGTATGGTGCTCTGACGGCGGCGACGGCGTGATCTAAACCGCTTTGCAGCATATCCCTCCGCAGTGAGCAATAAATGAACAAGGACGTTCATCACCCACCTCGCCTGAAAAACATGTTGTAACTCAAACAGATCAAATGTTAAAAATATTTTGCTATCAAGTTATCAAAATTAAACAACTTAACTTGTCACCCGCATCGCTCTGTTTTTAACATCGCCTATGGAAAAAAATGGTCTGTTCAGTCAGCGCATACGCTTGCGCCATTTGCATACATTTGTGGCCGTCGCTCAACAGGGAACGCTGGGGCGCGCGGCTGAAACTCTTAACCTGAGCCAGCCCGCGCTCTCAAAAACCCTTAATGAGCTGGAACAGCTGACCGGCGCCCGTCTATTTGACCGCGGTCGGCTGGGGGCACAGCTGACTCTGGTGGGCGAACAGTTCCTGACGCACGCCGTGAAGGTGCTGGATGCGCTCAACACCGCAGGCCAGTCCCTGCACCGAAAAGAAGAGCAGACCAGCGAGGTGGTGCGCGTCGGCGCCCTGCCAACCGCGGCGCTGGGGATTCTGCCGCCCGTTATTGGTCAGTTCCACAAGCAGCAGCGAAATACCACTATTCAGGTTGCCACCATGAATAACACCATGCTGCTCGCGGGGTTGAAATCGGGTGAGCTTGATCTTGGTATCGGTCGAATGTCCGACCCCGAGCTGATGGGCGGTCTCAATTATGAACTGCTGTTCCTGGAATCCCTGAAGCTGGTGGTTCGACCCGATCATCCTCTGCTGCAGGACACGGTGACGTTAAGCCGGGTGATGGAGTGGCCGGTGGTGGTTTGCCCGAAAGGGACCGTCCCGCGCCAGGCCGCCGAAACCTTGCTGCAGATGCAGGGGTGTACGCTACCCTCAGGGTGCATCGAAACGCTTTCGGCTTCTCTTTCGCGCCAGCTTACCCTGGATTATGACTACGTCTGGTTCGTCCCCTCCGGTGCGGTAAAAGATGATTTGCGTCAGAGCACGCTGACCGCCCTGCCGATCGCCTCCCCCGGTGCGGGTGAACCCATCGGTATTTTGACCCGGGTAGATACTCCCCTTTCCACGGGCGCACAAACGCTGCTGAGCGCTATCCGTAAATCTATGCCTGTCTGATTCCCTTCACCCCTCACCCAGTTCCCTCTCCCACAGAGAGAGGGAACTGGGCTGTGCGTTAATCAAATAATGCGGAATGATTCATTAACAATTGCGTAAAACAAATTAACAGTTTTATCATAACGGCGGATTCACCATTTGGTTCGTTAATCGTTATACAAACAAGAATTCACTCGTTTTAATCATTGCTCTACCCGCATTTATTATCCAGATGGTACACACCCGGCAATGCGGAGAGATTCAAAGGAGACAGAAATGGCATTTGGCAGCGCGCCGCGCGGGATACCTCGTATTTTGCAGTGGCTCCTTGCCGGACTGATGTTGCTCATCGGTCTGGCGGTCGGCGGGTTGGGCTTCAAGCTCGCCGCCGTAGACGGAAGTTTTTACTTCGTGATAATGGGCGTGGTGATGGTCATTGCCGCGCTCCTGATTTTCCTCAATCGCAGCAGCGGGATCGTGCTTTACGGCATCGCGTTTATTGCCTCGCTGTTCTGGGCGGTAAGCGATGCGGGCTGGGATTTCTGGCCGCTCTTCTCGCGCCTGTTCACCTTTGCCGTACTGGCCTTCCTCTGCGCCATCGTCTGGCCTTTCCTGCGCGCGGCCAACCGCGGCGCAGCGAATAAAGCCCCGGCTTATAGCGTTGCGGCGGTTCTCGCACTGGCGATGCTGGTCAGCCTCGGCTGGATGTTTAAGCCGCAAACCCTCGTGGCGGCGAACGAGCCCGTTCCGGTGAAACCCGTTGCTCCCGGCGAACAGCAGAAAAACTGGGAACACTGGGGCAACACCACCCACGGCGACCGCTTCGCCGCGCTGGACCAGATTAACAAGCAAAACATCAGCGATCTGAAAGTCGCCTGGGTTGCGCACACCGGGGATATTCCGCAGAGCAACGGCTCCGGTGCGGAAGATCAGAACACGCCATTGCAGATTGGCGACACGCTCTATGTCTGCACGCCGTACAGTAAAGTGCTGGCGCTGGACGTGGATTCCGGGAAAGAAAAATGGCGTTATGATTCGAAAGCCACCGCCCCGAACTGGCAGCGTTGTCGTGGTCTGGGCTACTTTGAAGATCATGCAAACGTGACAGCGTCACAGACCGGGACATCGCCAGCGGCATGCCCTCGCCGCCTGTTCCTGCCGACCACCGACGCCCGTCTGATTGCCATCAACGCGGATACCGGCAAGGTTTGCGATGACTTTGGCGACCATGGCACCGTTGACCTGAGCATCGGCATGGGTGAGATCAAGCCGGGCTATTATCAGCAGACCTCCACGCCGCTGGTGGCCGGAAACGTTGTTGTCGTCGGCGGTCGCGTCGCGGATAACTTCTCCACCGGCGAACCGCCGGGCGTGGTGCGCGCCTACGACGTTCACACCGGTAAACTGGCCTGGGCGTGGGATCCTGGTAATCCGAACCTGACCGGCCTGCCGCCGGAAGGTCAAACCTACACGCGCGGCACGCCGAACGTCTGGTCTGCGATGTCTTACGACGCTAAGCTGAACCTGATCTACCTGCCAACCGGCAACGCCACCCCGGACTTCTGGGCGGGCGAGCGCACCCCACTGGACGATAAATACAGCTCCTCCATCGTCGCCATCGACGCCGCCACCGGACAGGTACGCTGGCATTTCCAGACCACCCACCACGACCTGTGGGACTTCGACCTGCCTTCCCAGCCACTGCTGTACGACCTGCCGGACGGCAAAGGCGGCACCACGCCTGTACTGGTGCAGACCAGCAAGCAGGGCATGATTTTTATGCTCAACCGCGAAACCGGTAAGCCGGTGGCGAAGGTGGAGGAACGTCCAGTTCCGGCGGGTAACGTTGAAGGTGAACGCTACTCTCCGACCCAGCCGTACTCCGTGGGCATGCCGATGATTGGCAACCAGACGTTGACCGAGTCCGACATGTGGGGGGCGACGCCTGTCGACCTGCTTCTGTGCCGCATTCAGTTTAAAGAGATGCGTCATCAGGGCGTCTTCACCCCGCCGGGTCTCGACCGTTCCCTGCAGTTCCCCGGCTCGCTCGGCGGTATGAACTGGGGCAGCGTCTCCGTTGACCCGAACAACAGCCTGATGTTCGTCAACGATATGCGTCTGGGGCTGGCAAACTACATGGTGCCGCGCGCGAACGTGGCGAAAAACGCCAGCGGCATTGAGATGGGGATTGTCCCGATGGACGGCACGCCGTTCGGCGCGATGCGCGAGCGCTTCCTGTCGCCGCTGGGCATTCCGTGCCAGAAGCCGCCGTTCGGAACCATGTCGGCCGTTGACCTGAAAACCGGCAAGCTGGTGTGGCAGGTACCGGTTGGTACCGTAGAAGATACCGGCCCGCTGGGCATTCGCATGCACATGCCAATCCCAATCGGGATGCCAACGCTGGGCGCGTCGCTGTCAACCCAGTCCGGCCTGCTGTTCTTCGCCGGCACCCAGGATTTCTACCTGCGCGCGTTTGATACCGCCACCGGGAAAGAGATCTGGAAGGACCGCCTGCCGGTCGGCAGCCAGTCCGGCCCGATGACCTACGTCTCGCCGAAAACCGGTAAGCAGTACATCGTCATTAACGCCGGTGGCGCTCGCCAGTCGCCGGATCGCGGTGATTACGTTATCGCGTACGCGTTACCCGATAAGCAGTAACGGATGAAAAAAGGGACCGAAAGGTCCCTTTTTTGTCGGCCGGGTAAGCGAAGCGCCACCCGACACGGCCGGCGACTCAGAACGTTTCCCAGTTATCACCGTTATGCGCTACCGCCGGACGTAGTGCGGCAGGTTTTACTGCCGCAGAGTTCTGCTGTTGAGTACGCCCCTGAGCCTTGCCGCTCAGACGAAACGCCCCGACCGCCTCGGTCAGACGCGCGCCCTGTTCTTCCAGCGACGCCGCCGCCGCGGAGGCCTCTTCCACCAGCGAGGCGTTCTGCTGGGTCACTTTATCCATCTCCGAAATAGCCTGACTGACCTGCACGATACCGCGGCTCTGCTCGTCAGACGCGGCGGCAATCTCCAGCATGATGTCGGTGACGCGCTTCACCGCCTCGACGATCTCATTCATGGTATTGCCTGCGGCAACGACCTCACCGGAACCCTGATCTATCAGCGAGACCGATTCGTTGATCAGGCTTTCGATCTCTTTTGCGGCGTTGGCGCTGCGGCTTGCCAGGGTACGGACTTCGCTGGCCACCACGGCGAACCCGCGTCCCTGCTCGCCCGCCCGCGCCGCTTCTACCGCCGCGTTAAGCGCCAGGATGTTGGTCTGGAAGGCGATGCTGTTGATCACCGCGGTAATCTCAGAGATTTTCTTCGAACTGCTTGAGATATTGCCCATAGTTTTGACCACACCGGAGACCATCTGGCCGCCGCGGCTGGCTTTCCCGGAGGCATCTTCCGCCAGCTTGCTGGCATGATGGGCGTTATCGGCGTTCTGCTTCACCGTCGCGGTCAGCTGCTCCATGCTGGCGGCAGTCTGCTCAATCGCCGCGGCCTGCTGCTCGGTGCGTGATGAGAGATCGGTGTTACCGGCAGAGATCTCGCTGGTACCCCGGTAGATCTCCTCCGCTCCCTGACGGACGGTGCCGACCGTTGTTTCAAGGGAGTGCTGCATGGTTTGCAGATCGCGCGTCAGGCGGCCAATTTCGCTGCGTCCGGCCACGTCGTCCGGCATCGTCAGGTCGCCTTTGGCGATATTCTCGATACGTTTCGCTGCACGCTGCAGCGGATTAATGACCGTGCGGCGCAGCACAACGAAGGTCATCGCGGTCAGCACCAGCGCCAGCGCAAACGCGCCCACCATAAACATCAGACCCAGCTGCGTGCGGCTGTGCGCCTGCGCCGTCAGCGCATTGGCGCGGTCGGTGCGGATCTTAATCGCCTTCAGCAGAACGGCGTTGTAAGCGTCGTCCAGCGGGCGCGCGGTCTCATTTTCGTGGTTGATGATCGCCTCGAACATGCCGTTTTTGGCAAATTTGACCATCGGCTGGAGGCCCGCAATATAGGCGTCGTAGCGTGCCTTCAGGTCTGCATCCAGCGCTTCGTCCGCAGCGCTACGGACGGAACGATGCATATAGGCGGTAAAGCTATCCTGGGATTGCTTAATGCGCGTTTCCGCCTCGCGGATGTTCTGCTTCATGGCCTCCATCTCCGCGATACGGCTTGCCGCGCCGGCGTGGATCATATTGATACGCGCGGTGCGCAGATGGTTTGAGCTGTTCGACAGCCCCATACGCACCTGAATTTCGGACGTAACGTCCTGCTGATCGTTGTCGGCCTGTAGCAGGAAATACCCCGCCAGACCCGAACTCAAGGCAAACAGCAGAATAATGCCACCGAGAATGGAGGAAAACAGCGGAACCAGCCTGATGTGATGCAGGAAGCTCAGCTTGCGCTGCGCCTGCATCGAAGAAGTGTTGTCCATGACCGTCGACTCTCTTATAGGTAAGATGCGCAAAAACACGCCTGTTAGATAGTCATCGGCACGGCAGAGATTTAGATTACGGCTAAAAACGCCGCACTGGTCACACTTTAGAGAAGATTATTAAAGAACTGCCAGCGGCTAAAAACCGCTGGCAGAAGAGTTACTTGTCGCCGAAATGAATGACGGTGCGGATGGATTTTCCTTCGTGCATCAGATCGAACGCCTCGTTGATCTGCTCCAGCGGCAAACGGTGGGTGATGAACGGGTCGAGCTGTATTTTACCGACCATCGCGTCTTCCACCATGCCGGGAAGCTGGGTACGCCCCTTCACGCCGCCAAACGCGGAGCCGCGCCAGACGCGTCCGGTCACCAGCTGGAATGGACGGGTTTTGATCTCCTGGCCTGCCCCGGCCACGCCGATGATGATGCTCTCACCCCAGCCCTTGTGGCAGCATTCCAGCGCAGAACGCATTACGTTGACGTTGCCGATACACTCGAAGCTGAAGTCCACGCCGCCGTCGGTCATCTCAACGATGACGTCCTGAATCGGTTTCTCGTGATCTTTCGGGTTCACGAAATCGGTCGCGCCCATTTCACCCGCCAGCTTGAATTTTTCCGGGTTGGTATCGACCGCGATGATACGCCCGGCCTTCGCCTGCACCGCACCCTGAATCACTGCCAGACCAATGCCGCCGAGACCGAACACCGCCACGGTGTCGCCCTCTTTGACTTTTGCCGTGTTATGCACCGCGCCAATGCCGGTAGTTACGCCGCAGCCCAGCAGGCAGACTTTATCCAGCGGCGCCTGCGGGTTGACCTTCGCCAGCGAGATCTCCGCGCAAACGGTGTATTCGCTGAAGGTGCTGGTACCCATGTAGTGATAGATTGGCTCACCGTTGTAGGAGAAACGGGTGGTGCCGTCCGGCATCAGCCCTTTCCCCTGAGTAGCGCGCACGGCCTGGCAGAGGTTAGTTTTGCCGGATTTACAGAACTTACACTCGCCGCATTCCGCCGTGTACAGCGGGATAACGTGATCGCCTGGCTTCAGGCTGGTCACGCCCTCGCCCACTTCCACCACAATCCCGCCGCCTTCATGACCCAGCACCGCCGGGAAGACGCCTTCCGGATCGTCACCGGAGAGGGTAAACGCATCGGTATGGCACACGCCGGTATGGGTGATTTTGATCAGCACTTCGCCTTTTTTCGGCGGTGCGACGTCGATGTCGACGATTTTCAGCGGCTGGCCGGGGCCAAATGCAACAGCTGCGCGAGATTTCATCATGTCTTCCCTTTTTGTCAGGTGTGTGGATTTATTTTAGATAAGAGCGCAGCAAATGGCCGACTTCCGCCATGCGTACGGCTCGCTGATCCGGCGTTGTGTCTCCCGTCACCAGCTCGTCTTTGAGATGTATTTCAACCATTTCGCCCATCAGACCATTGGCAGCGCCGCGCACGGCGGCAATTTGCTGCAGGATGGCCAGACAGGGGTCGCCCGACTCCAACGCGCGTTCAAGGGCATCAACCTGACCCCGAATGCGGCGGACGCGGGTAAGAATACGTTTTTTATCTTCGGGTGAATGCGGCATACGCCCTCCTGATACTGTAGGGGGGTATAGTAACTTTTTTATTCTTAATCTGTAAACATTATGTTTACAAGGGTGATAAACATGTTCAACAGGCTGTGTTGGACATAAAGCGACGTTAACTCCCCATACGGTCCCCCCCGCCAGGTAATGACACATCCAAGAATTGCATGATATAATCAGAATTATTCATTTTAAGGCCCCAGCATGAACGTGCTCTTTAAAACTACGTCTCTCATCTCAAATAACTATCGCAAAAAATTCACGTCATCATTACTCGATTTCTTTTTCATTATTGTTTTTTTCACATTAGCTATCGCTGAAATTAAAAACCCCGCACCATTACCAAATTATTTATATTCTTTATTACATTATCTATGGCTTGCCAGTCCACTGCCTTTAGCCTATATCTTTCTCCGATTGGTAAAACTTCCATCATTCGTTTCAGCCTATGTTGTTTTTTTACTCTTAAAACTGCTTGAATACATCAGTGGCATCAAGCTATCACTCACGGGTGAAGTGTTGTCCTGGAATGATTTGTTTTCTCAATCCAACATAACCATTGCAAAACATTACCTGACAGCCTGGCCAATACTCTTGCTTTTCCTCGCAATTTCATTGTGTGTTATTTTATGTTTTATCAGTAGGACATTTTACACAACAAAGAAAAACACCATTGTACTTGCCATCAGTTTTATCACCATATTACCATTTTCCTTTTATACTCACTTCAGCTCTCTCTTTGGCGAAGACAGCATTTTCTCCCGTAAAATGATATTATTAGCTAAGGAAATGAATGTCACTTATAAATCCTGGAATTGGCCTGAAAACCTGCAGGATAATGGAATGGCAATGCATGTCGTGATGACCAGTTCTCGAAAATCTGCACCTTTAGCCAGTAAAAACAATAAAGATACGTACAATCTTGAAAAGCGCGCAGGGAGTAAGGAATTACCAAAACATAAAACAGTTATTTACGTCCTGTGCGAATCATGCTGGTATGACAATGCCAACTTCAAAGAAATTATCACCCCAATATTAAATGAAGGTTTTGTTACGTTTCGAGCAACTTCACCCGTTTATGGCGGAGGTACTGCGAATGTTGAATTTGAAATGCTCACCGGCTTCGCCAGTAATTCAAGGGTATTATCTGGCATAATTTATCAAGAATATGCGACACAGTTCAAATCGCATACCGATTCCATTGCCAGCGCTCTGGGCGATAAAGGCTTTATCACCTATGCCGCACACAATTATTTGAAAGAGTTTTGGCACAGGGATACTGTTTATAAAAAATTTGGCTTTGAACGCTTCGATGGCCTTTATGAAATGTCGACTATAAGCCTGCCTGACCAAATTGTGGCAGGTAGAAAAAAATGGCAATGGCAACCCGATGATTACCTGCTTTACAAGTCAGCCATTGAACATTTAAAAAAAGCTGACGGAAAGAACATTTTCATGAATTTAATTACCATGTCAACACATGGCCCGTACCCTCATGAGAACGACTCAGGCGAGTACATCTATACCTTCGAATTGAAACAAGCAGTTGACCGCTTTGTTGACTTCTACAAGGAAGTAAAAGAAATAGATCCGAATGCCGTTGTTGTTGTTTATGGCGATCATAAGCCTGCACTGAATAAATTTTTCATGAACAAGAATGTTCTGCCATCCAATCTTTTCAGCAAAACAGGTGAAAATGACAATGATTTTGTATTTAAATGGGATATCAAACCGACAGATTACGGCGATGTCCCGGTGTTTGTCGCTGCGGGCAATGATAAAAACTTAGAAAAACTTGCTCAGGAAGCGAATAATCAACCCTATTTTTGCGTTTCATCTCTTATTGATAAATATTTAATTAATTCCGGACTAACAAGCTTCAGATATAACGTTAAAAATCGATGTTTTGACACAAGTCATTCGTATGAAGAAAAAATCAATGCGATGCCATCATGGGTATATTCGATGGCACTATTCGAAGGCGATGAAAAATGATGTTTAAAGTGGCAATGAATATACCGGCATACTGATATTAAACAGGTTTTACAGTCTTAGCTTCTCAGCAACGTCCCGGTGGAATTCACTCAGTTCCATCGGGCTATTACTGCACAGCAACTTACTGATTAACGGCGCCACTCAGTACGAAGTCAAGCCCGCGCGCTAACCCCCGTTCCCGCCAGTACCGTCTGAAGACATTAATAACTTGTGCTACAATTCCATAAATTTCATTAACATATTGTAGAACAACATGAGTACAACCCCCTTCATCCGCCCGCAGCTCACCCTGCCAAACGGCGCCGATAAACTTCTGCTGCACTCCTGCTGCGCCCCCTGCTCCGGTGAAGTCATGGAAGCTATTCAGGCCTCGGGCATTGACTACACCATTTTCTTCTATAACCCCAACATCCATCCGCAAAAGGAATACCTCATCCGTAAGGAAGAAAACATTCGTTTTGCAGAAAAACACGGCGTGCCGTTTGTTGATGCCGATTACGATACCGATAACTGGTTCGAGCGTGCCAAAGGCATGGAGTGGGAGCCCGAGCGCGGCGTCCGCTGCACCATGTGCTTCGATATGCGCTTCGAGCGTACGGCGCTCTACGCGGCGGAAAATGGTTTCAGCGTTATCAGCAGCTCACTGGGGATCTCTCGCTGGAAGAATATGCAGCAGATCAATGACTGCGGCCAGCGTGCGGCAGCGCGCTATCCGGGAATGGTCTACTGGGACTACAACTGGCGCAAACAGGGCGGCTCATCACGAATGATTGAGATCAGCAAGCGTGAACAGTTTTACCAGCAGGAATATTGCGGCTGCGTGTATTCCCTTCGGGACAGCAACCTGCACCGCAAGTCGCAGGGCCGCCCGCTTATCCGCATTGGCAAGCTGTATTACGGCCAGGATGAGAACGAAAAATAACGCCCTCTTCTGGTGTAGATATATCCGAAAACCGGCCAATTCCCTCCGAAATTTAGCGTTCCGCCTCTCATCTTTTCAAAGAGAGGCTATCCTTTAACTATCAACAAAAGGAGGCAAAAATGTCTGATTTCGGTACTGATAAAAACACCCAGTTTGCTGAAGACAAAGCAAAAAATAAATTTGATGAACTTTCAGGTTCAGCCCAGCAGCAGTTCGGTGAATTCGTTGATTCACCGAAGCATCAGGTAAAAGGCGCTGCGAAAAAATATGCCGCACAGGCCAGCGATGCTGTCTCTGACGTGACTGAAGCGGTCAGAAATAACCCGCTCACCGGTCTTATCGCCGCGGGTGCGGTCGGTATTGTGCTTGGCCTGTTGCTGGGACGCAAATAAACAAGGCCCTTCGGGGCTTTATTTTTTAGCTGAACAATCTCACCATGCGGTCTAATTCCTCCTCTTTCACGGCGCGCGAGAGATAATATCCCTGAAAGTTTTTCACACCCAGCTCGACTAATTTTTCAAACTTCTCCTCACTGTCAACGCCCTCTGCAATACAAGCTGTTCCGGTCATGTCGCTGTAAATCTGTATCGCTTTAATCAGATTATAATCGTTGTCGTTCGCCACAAAATGATCGACGATGTCCCGATCCAGTTTCAGCCCATCAAAATGCACCTGCCTCACGGGGAACATGGCATGATGGCTTGAGAAGCAATCGTCAAGAAACAGTCTGCACCCCGTATTACGCAGGTGCCGCATGGTTTCTGGGATGCTTTTATCTTTCGTTACATCAATATCTTCCGCGAATTCAAAGACCAGCTTTTCTGCCCACTGGGGGTTAAGCAGCATGCCGATGGCTTTCCTGGCCATCTCTGGCAGCGCGTTCCCGGACGCCAGGCGAGGCGGAATATTAACGGAAAAATAGAATTTACCGTTATATTTATTAATCCCGGACACGGCGGCGTGGATCACCATAGCCGTAATCTTTAGCCATACTTCATAATTAGCGATATCATTCAGAAAACGGGCTGGCTTGACTATTTTACCGTTCTTATTCCAGCGAATAAGTATCTCAAACCCCACCCCTTTCTTGTCACGATCGGTAATGATCTGGTAGGCGGGAAATATCTCCCTTTTCACCAGCGCATTAAAAACTTCCGCTTCTTTATCCGTGAAGTCCACTCTTTGATTTTGGCTTTTAATCCGCCTTTCCACTTTTACATTGCGCGGTTCATTCAACCATCGCTTGATACAATGTAATTTCTGCAGACCTTCTTTACGATGGGTGTAAACCGTTTTATTAGAAAGCCTCAGTTTGTCGCACTGGTCTTTTATAGACATGCCGCGATAGAAGTTCAATAAAACATCAACCTCTCTTCTTGTCAGCCATTTGAGCTTTTCTGACGAAGAACAGTCCAGATAGTAATCGCGTAATAAGCGCGAGCGGTCTTTAAAGCCATTATTGTGGGTGTGGAAACAGGTTATTACATCAGATACGCTGGCTATGCGAATCAATGATAATTGATGACTGTTATTTAGAAGACTACCCAGGGTTCGATACAGCCAGCTGTCCGGTATATCACCATACAGGGTAACACGACGAATAACAGGAAGTGCATTGAGTACGGATGCCAGTCGCGTCAGGCTCTCCAGGAGAGCTACCGTACCTTTTCCCAGGAACACTACGATGTGAGCGTTTTGATGAATAAGGATATTTTCCTTGTCAGGATCAGATAATTCATCTCCATCAAAGTGAATATGCGCAGTCTCTATGCCGTACTTTTTGAGCAGCAGGTGATATCCCTGAAACGTAAAGCCGCAGGTTGAAATGACAAATCTTTGCTCGTTGCACGCAACATTCCTGAGAGAAATTTGGTGGGTCATAACCTGCTCCTGGGCACGAAAGCGCCATTATTATTATGAGTATGTAAACCAACAGCGGTGTGTATAATAATTTTACAATACACCATCAGGTTAAGATACTGTTATCAACGCCATGCACTGTAACATCTTTGCGTTAATCACCCTTTTCCACGCATAAATATAACTCTATATTTCTTTTAAAATACCGACCGCAAGCCACTTATTCTCAGGTATAATGAAAATTCCGAAAAAGAAGGCTGGATACTTCATCTATCGGCTCATCAAATACGAGAAAAATGCTATGGATAATCACATCTCATCCAGGGCCTTGCTACATCGAAGGGATGTTATAAAAAGCAACCCGCGGTTTAGTGAGGCAATATTAGAGCACTACACAATCAATGACGCCATCTACAAAAAACAACCCTTGTTCTACAAGACAATGCTTCAGGAATCACGGTTTAACATTATTCTTTCCATGTGTTGTTTTATATTTGGCAATCAGGCCGAATCCGTCTCAGAGATAAAAGAGTTATGTTCCCGCTATAAAATAGCCAGCCCCAACAGCGTTATTGCGATCATTACGTTACTCAGAACCACGGGACGCATCAGGACCTGGCGCTGTACGGAAGACCGGCGAAAAACGAGAATTGCCCCAACCGAAAAAGGATTGAATGAACTCAAACGCTATATGTCCGGTGCATTTTTACCCGTCAGCATTCTTTACCCGACGTTTAATATTGATGTAAATCTGCTGGATAATGACACATTGAGAAATAATTTCTTCCGCCGCGCGGCAGAATATCTTTTCCGGGGATTAACGTTCAGGAAAGTTTTACCGGAAGTGGGATTATTTATTGATAAGGATGGAGGCCGCATGATTATGCTGTATCTTTACCTGCAGGCCATAAAAAACAAATCCGCCCACGGCGCGGTTATTCAATATTCCGCCAGTACGCTCGCTAAAGAATTCTTTGTCTCCCGGATCCACGTCAACCGGATTATCAAATCGGCGCATGAGGCAGGTTATCTTAAAGATCGCGGTGACGGTCGCCTGTCGGTGTATCCGGCGTTTTTCGAACTGGTCGAAAACTATGCCGGATTATATTTCGCCTATGTTACTCATTACATTAACGTGGTGCCGAAGGAGCGACGCCACCCAAACAACGTAACGTCAACGGTATAATACAAATGGCGTTCGGTATCCCGAACGCCAATCTTTATCTCTCGCGCAGCGCCTCTTTTGCCTTGTTCAGCGGTTTCAACAGATAATCCAGGATGGTTTTGCTGCCGGTTTTAATATCTACCGTTGCAATCATCCCTGGAAAGACCGGAAAGTCTTTGCCCTGCTTATTGGTCAGGTGGTTACTGTCGGTGCGGATATAGACGCGGTAGTAGTAGACATCTCTTTTCACCTCGTCCTGCAGGGTGTCCGGCGAAATCATGGTCACCTCGCCCTCCAGCCCGCCATAGATGGAGTAGTCATAGGCCGTAATTTTCACCAGCGCTTTCTGGCCGGGGTGGATAAACGCGACATCGCGCGGCGAGATTTTCGCCTCAACCACCATCTGGTCGTCCAGCGGGACCAGACTCATCAGCTTGCCGTTCGGGGGAATAACGCCGCCCACGGTCGTCACGTCAATATCCTTCACAATCCCACGCACCGGCGCGTTGAAGGTCAGCCGGGTCAGGGAGTCCTCACGCCCTTTCATCACCGAACGCTGGGCTTCAATCTCCGCGTTGGCTTTCGCCAGCTCTTCACGGGCGCGGACGTAATACTGATTTTTCATCTCGGTGATTTTATTCTCAAGCTCATTTTTTTGACGCTCAAGACGTAACACCTCAACCTTGCTGGCCGCCCCCTGGGTCACCAGCGGACGGGTCAACGACAGCTCGCGCTGCACCAGCTCGGCGCCCTGACGTAAGCCGGCCAGCCCTTTTTCAAGGCTCTCGCGACGGGACTGATAGAGCGCCGTTTCCTGTTTGACCAGCTCAACGTCATCGTCCAGTTCCTCGGGAAACGCGAGTTCCGTGTCGTTAACTTCGGCCTTCAGTCGCGCAGCCGTTGCCAGCGCCGCGTTCAGACGAGACTCGCTCTCCAGCACGCTGGACTCGGTTTTAGTCCGGTCAAGCTGTGCCAGCTGCTGACCACGCTCAACGATATCGCCTTCGCGCACCAGCAGGCTGTGGATAATCCCCCCTTCCAGGGACTGAATCACCTGCTCATGGGAAGACGGGATCACCTTGCCGCTGCCGGTCGTGACTTCGTCCAGCTGGAACAGGCTCGCCCAGGCGATAAACATCGCCAGCAGGGCGAACAGCGACCATGCCACCAGCGAGGATCGCGGCAGGCGCGGCTCTTTCAGACGGCTGTTATAACGGGAGAAATCGTTCATGCCGCACCCTCCTCTGCAACAGCCGCCGGCTTCATGGTCACGGTGCGCTGTGCCGCCTTTTGCGGCGCCAGCCCGTGCTGATGCAGGATCGCGTCGCGCGGGCCGTCCATCACCACCTTGCCGTTTTCTAGCACAATAATGCGGTCGACCAAATCCAGAATCGGCAGGCGATGGGTTGCCACCACCAGCGTCCGGCGCTTGCCCAGCCATTTGTGAAGATGCTGAATAAACTGCTTCTCGCTCATCTCGTCCAGCCAGGCGGTAGGTTCATCCAGCAGCAGAATGTTCGGCGAGGTGATCAGCGCGCGGGCCAGCAGCAGCGCCTGACGCTGTCCGCCTGAAAGCCCAGCTCCCCCTTCGTTGATGATATAGTTCAGCCCCATTTTCTGTTTGCGCACAAACTCCAGCGCGCCGCTGTTGACCAGCGCCTGATGGATTTCCTCGTCTGTCGCCAGCGGATTGCCCATCAGGATATTGTCACGCAAGGAGCCGAAGAACAGCCGCGCCTGCTGGCTGAGCAGTTGCATGTCGCGGCGCACGTCAGCCGGGTCAAGGTGATTGAGAGCAATATCGTCCAGCAGAATGCTCCCCTGCTGCGGCTCCTGCATGCCCGCCAGAAGCTGCAGCAGCGTGCTTTTACCGGAGCCGTTACGCCCGAGCACCGCCACGCGCTCACCGGCGCGAATGTGCAGTTTGCCGATGTTCAGCACGGTGAGTTTCTCTTCTTCGTCATAGTAGAAGCCGACGTCTTCCAGCCGGTAATCCCCGCGCAGGTGGGCTTTATGCACCTTCTTCCCGTGCTGCGGATCGTCAATCGGGCGCTGCATCAGGTCGTCCAGCCCCTTGCGGGCCACTTTTGCCGACTGCCAGCGCGAGAGCACGCCAGAGATCTGCGACAGCGGCGCTATGGTCCGCGACGCCAGAATCGAGGTTCCCACCAGCGCACCGGTGGTCATGTCGCCGCTGATGACCAGGTAACAGCCCACCAGCAGGACTACCGCATAGACGATGGACTGCACCTCCTGGGTCCAGGTCAACAGCAGCCCCGTCAGCCAGCGCTGCTTCATGCCGACGCTGGCGGCCACGTCGTTGGTGTTGTTCCACTGGTTCTGGAAACGCTGCTCGGCGCGCATCAGCTTGATGTCTTCAATACCCTGCACCGCCTCCACCAGCGTCGCGTTACGAATGGCGGATTCGCGCATCCCTTCGCTGGAGAGTTTCCCCAGCGGGCGCTGCACCAGCAGGCCCGGAATGAGCAGCAGCGGCACGGCGAGCAGGACCACCAGCACCAGTGGACCGCCAATCATCCACAGAATAAAGACGAACAGCAGGAAGAACGGCAGATCGGAGATCGCCGCAATGGTGGTCGAGGTGATGAGCTCGCGCACCGACTCCAGCTCGCGGATCTGGGCGATAAACGATCCGGTTGATTTGGAGCGCGCCCCGTTTTTAATCCGGAGCGCGTGGGCAAAGACGCGTTCTGAAATGCGCAGGTCGGCGCGTTTCCCCACCACGTCCGAAATATGCACGCGCAGCATGCGCATGATGAATTCAAACACGATGGCGAGCATGACGCCGCCAAACAGCACCCACAGCGTGGCCTCCGACTGCGACGGCACCACCCTGTCATACACCTGCATGGAAAAGACCATGCCGGAGAGTGCCAGCACGTTAGCGACCAGCGCCACCAGCATGATGTCGCTGTAGCGGCGCCAGTCCTTCAGCGCCAGCTGCCAGAACCAGTTTTTCTCATACGGTTTGATGTAGTCGTCCACGCGGGCATCAGGCGTAGACTCTAGCGGGCGCAGCACCAGCAGCGTTTTCAACCGTGAGCCGAGCGCGTCCCGCGTTAGCGTCGTCTCCAGCCCGCCGTCGCCGCTGAACTGCAGGCTGACGTTGCCTTCGTTGTCCATGCGGTTAATGACCGCGATTTGACCGCCAGTGAATTCCGCCAGCAGCGGCAGGCGCCACGGATCGAGAGATGTTGCATCCGTCGCCACGCGCATTCCCAGCCCTAGCTGGCGCGCCATCTCCTCCAGCACCAGCTGGCGCGGAGACTGACTTTCATGGTTAATCGTGACCCGAACGTGCTCCACCGAAAAGTCCAGCCGGTAGTGCTTCGCGATGATGAGCATGCCCTGCAGCCAGGGTTCGTACTGTGGATGTGTCTTCATAATCTCCGGGTTAACGCCATTTGTGTAAAGAAACGCCAAAAGGCCGCGAGGATTGCTCCCCGCGGCGTTGGTTTACGCAATTAACAGCTGATGATTCGCCAGCAGCGTAGCCAGGTCCGTCTGCACGCCGTTCAGCGTCACCAGGGTGGTTGGCGAGAACTGGCCGCCGGTACCGTCCAGATCCACCTGGATTTCGGTATTGCTGCCGTTCTGCACCACGCGGACGAAATCGGTGATGTTGCCCGCGCTGCTGTCCAGCGTGGCCACGCCGTCCACATAGCTCGCCGAGCCCGTGCCGGTATAGCCGCTGCCAGAGAGCAGATCGCGCAGGTCAATACGATCCGTGTCCGCGGTCCCTTCCCAGGTGCCAACGGTGAAGCCGTTCACCACGTCATGACCGTTACCGCCCGTGGCATCCGAGGCGTTAATCAGCTTGTAGAGCAGCGTATCGTGACCGCCGCTGCCGATGTTGAAGGTGTCGTTTCCGCCGCGGCCTTCGAACCGGTTATCACCGCTGTTGCCGGTGATGACGTCGTCGTAATCCGAGCCGTTAATCCCTTCAATGTTCAGCAGACGCGTGGTGCCGAAGCCGGTGTCCTGCGCGGTTGAGAGTCGCAGATCCACGGTCACGCCGGAGGTCGCATTGCGGTAATCCACCACGTCCATCCCACCGGTGTTGCTCCAGGTGTCATGGTCGGAATGGGTAGTCCAGCCGCCGGAGCCGTTGTAGGTATAAGTGCCATTTTCGGCGATAAAGGTGTCGTTATACCCGGTTCCGGTAATGGTTCCGCTGTGGCCGCCTGTGGCCGCTTCGGCCGTCAGGACGTAGCCCTCTTTGCCGTTGCCCGCTTCCAGACCGCTCCAGGTGACGTTATCCGACACGCCGTTGGTGATCTTCAGGATCTCGGCCGAATAGGTTTCATTCGGATCCAGCCCGTAGAAGCTCACCAGCGCAGAGGTATCGTTCGACCCGATACCGGACTGGGCGTTAATGATCTGCGAAGCCACCAGCACGCCCGCGGCGTTGTACAGGTTGACCGTATTGCCGTAGTAGGCGTTGATGCCCTCGCTGTCGACAATGTGCAGATGCATCGCGGTGCCGTCGGCAATGGTTTTGCTGTTCTGGACCAGTACCACCTTGCCGTTCTGCTGGGAGACCAGCAGATCCTGCGCACCGTCCCAGTTGTAGTCCACTGACGCCACGCCGGTGGCGTAAGCAATGCCTGAAGCCAGCTGGCTTGAGGTCCAGGTGGAGCCGTAACCGTTGTTGGTGAACAGGGTCGCCGTCTGTGAACCGCCGTAGGTGCTGAGCTTGACGATGTCCATCTGCCCGTCCCCGTTCCAGTCCACCGCCACCGACAGATAGCCCGCCGTGGCGTTAGAAGCCTCTACCGCGCTCTTGGTTGTGGAGAGCTTCCCGGTACCGTCGTTGTAGTAGATCACCCCGCCGTTGTTGTTGTAGCTGCTGCCCAGGTACAGATCCATGTAGCCATCGCCGTTGAAGTCTGCCCACGTCATGGACGCCGCCGTGGTGGTGTTCGCGGCGTTGACCACGAATACGTTGGTCAGGTTCTGGCCGATGGAGAGCGTGCCGTTGCCGTTGTTGTTGATCACGGTGAGCGAGTACGCGCCACTGCGGTTGGTGTGCTGGACAATATCCACCGTACCGTCGTTGTTCAGGTCAACGCCGGAGATTTCACGCCCGGAGTCGAACTGACCGTAGAAACCGCCCTCCCCGCCGGTGCCGTCCGGCGACAGGACGCCATTGTTATTCACCAGGTAGGTCAGTGAGTCCATACCGGCATCGCCGTAGGCCAGATCCAGGTAGCCATCGCCGGTTTTATCGTACGCAATCACGCCGCCATACCAGATGGTGGTCCCCATCGCCAGCTGGCTGGCATTATAGGTGCTGCCATCGTAGGTCCACATCACCTGAGTAGACCCGGCGTAGGTATTCTCGGTCGCGAAGATATCCTGCGTGCCGTTACGGTCAAAGTCGGCGGCGGTCTGGCTCACCACGTAGTAGCCGCGGGTGTTGGTCAGCGTATTGCCGGCATAGGTCGAGCTATCGCTGCTGGAGTAAGCCTGAGTGTTCGCAATGATATTCCACAGACCGCTACTGTTCATGCCGAGGGTCATGGTGGAGTTGTTGCTGTTCCCCGCCGTGGTCGCCCAGTCGGTATTCACCGTGGTGGTATCAATCACCAGGCTGCCGGTCGCCGTACCGGTGGTATTGCCGTTACCCGCGCTGCTCTTCACCTGCGCCGTCACGCTGTAGCCCGCCACGCTCAGGGCATCGCCGTCCGGGATCTGCAGGTACCAGGTATTGTGATCCGGGTCGACTACCACGGCCCCCCCCGTCTGGGAGGTGTAGGTTTTGCCGTTCACCGTCACCACCAGGTATTCACCGTTCACCAGGTCGGCGGAGACGGTACCGCTGACGATTGGGGTGGTATCCGACGTGGTCTGGGCGGTAATCGCCGCCGTGGTGGTCGGGATACTGGTATCAACGTTCAGCACGAAGCCGTCAGATTCCGTGTAGTTACCGGCTTTGTCGGTCACGCGCACGATGTACGTGTGGTTGCCATCGCTCAGGCCGTTATCCTGGAAGGACCAGCTTGCGCTGCCGTTCATGGTCACCTGACCGAGCAGAACGCCGTCGCGGTATAGCTGGACGATCTCGCCGTCTTCAGGGGCGCGGTTGAGCGTACCGTTGATCAGCGGTGCGTTATCGTCCGTGGCCACCGTGCTGCCAAAGGTGCCCTGACGCTCGCCTTCACCGTCGGTATAGCTCACTACCGTGCCAACCGTGGTCGGCGGCGTGGTGTCTACCGTCACCACCTGAGAGGCGGTGGAGCCGACGTTGCCCGCCTGGTCGATAATCCGCACCTGCCAGGTGTAGTCTCCGTCAGGCAGAACGCGGGTATCGGTGTAGCTCCAGCGCTGGTTGGTGACCGTGGCATCAACCCAGGTGTTTCCGCCGTCGAGGCTGATCTGCACCCGTTCGTCGCTCGCCAGCGCGCTGCCCAGCGAGCCGTTGATGGTCAGGGTGGTGTCCATAGTGATGAAATCACTCCCGGACTGCCCGGTATCATCGCTGATGCTGTCGATGGTGATGCCGTACTGCGGCGCCTGGGTATCTACCGTCACGGTCTGGGTGGTAGTGGCACCGACGTTGCCCGCCTGATCGACTACCCGCACCTGATAGCTGTAATCGCCGTCGGCCAGGGTGCGCGTGTCGTTATAGCGCCACTGGGTACCGCTTACCGTGGCATACACCCAGGTGCTGCCGCCGTCCATGCTCACCTGCACGTACTCACCCGCCCCTAACTCTGCGCCAAGCGTGCCATGCAGGGTGTACGAGGTCGAACTGGTCAGGAAGTCGTTATTGTCGAAGCCAGTATCCACGGTGATGTTATCCACCGTCACCGTAATCGCCGCATCCGGGGCAACCGTATCGACGGTCACCTGCTGATGGGCGCTGGCGCCCACGTTGCCCGCCGCATCGACCACGCGCACGTAGTAGTCATAGGTCTGGTTACCCAGCGTACGTCCGTCCACGTAGTACCAGCTGTTGCCGGTGACGATTACGTTCTGCCAGGTGACGCCGCCGTCGATGCTGATCTGGGCATACTCGCCGTCGGCCAGCGTCGCGTCGAGCGAGCCGTGCAGCGTCAGGGACGTATCGTTGGTGATAAAGTCGCTGCTGCTCAGGCCGGTATCGTCGCTGATGCTGTCGATAGCGATCGTTTTGCTGGCGTCCGGCGCAACCGTATCAATCGTCACGACCTGGCTGGCGGTGGCGCTGATGTTGCCCGCGTCGTCAATCACGCGCAGCTGGTAGTTGTAATCCCCATCGGCCAGCGTACGACCATCCACGTAGGTCCAGGTCAGGCCGCTCACGCTGACGTCGGTCCAGGTGACGCCGCCGTCGAGGCTGATCTGCGCGTGGTCGCCGCTGCCCAGCGCCGCGCCGAGCGTCCCTTTCAGGCTGATCTGGTTGTCGCTGGTGATAAAGTCGCTGCCGGACAGGCCGGTATCCTGGGTGACGGAATCCACGGTAATGGTCGTTGCCGCAGGCTTCGTCAGGTCAATCACCACGTCCTGGCTGTCCGTTGCCCCCACGTTGCCCGCGCTATCGATCACCCGCACCTGGTACTGATACGTACCGTCCGTCAGGGTGCGGCCATCGGTGTAGCGCCACGTGGTGCCGGTCACCGTCAGGTCAATCCAGGTGGTGCCGCCGTCGAGGCTGATCTGCGCCTTCTCGTTATTGCCGAGCTGCGAGGTCAGCGAGCCGTTGACCACTACCTGCTTATCGTTGGTGATGAAATCCGTCGCGCTCAGGCCGGTGTCGTTTTGCAGCGAATCAATGCTGATGCCCATCGACGGCGCGGTGAGATCGACGGTGACGGTGTGGTTATCGCTGGCGCTGTTGCCGATGGCGTTGCTGACTTGCGCCTTAATCACGTACGAACCGCCGTCTGCCAGCGCGGTGACGTCTGCGCTGCCCACCGTGTAGCTCCAGGTGCCGTCATTCTGCACGGTCGCCGCGTAGGTTTTGCCGTTCAGGGTGATGGTCACCGTCTGGCCCGCAGGCGCGTCGGTGGTGCCGCTGACGACCAGCGGCGTGCCGTGTTCGGCCGCGTTGACGATATCGTCCTGCGCAAAGGTGTTAATGGTGATGGTTGGGACATCGCCGTTCAGCGTCACGTCGTGCGTTGCGCTACCCGGGTTGCCCGCCCTGTCGCTTACCGACGCGGTAATGGTGTAATCCCCGTCGCTCAGGCCGAGGAAATCACGCCCCGGCACGAAGACCGACCACGTTCCGTCCGCCCCGACGGTCGCCTGATAGCTGTGCCCGCTGAAGGAAACGGTCACCGTCTGGCCCTGTTCTGCCGTGGTGGTGCCGCGGATGGTCTGACCCGCCAGCTGCTCCGCGTTGTTGACGATATCGTCATCCGCCACGGTGCTGATGGTCACGGTCGGCGCAGCGGTATCCACCGTTAAGGTGTGCGTGGTCTGGCCGCCGTTACCGGCTTTGTCGTTGACCGACGCGGTGACCGTCAGCGCCCCCTGGCTCAGAGTAGCCAGATCTGCCGCCGGCACATCGAGCGTCCAGGTGCCGTCGCTGCCCACAAGCGCAGTGTAGGTTTTGCCGCCCAGCGTCACGGTGACGGTCTGGCCCGCCTCCGCGCTGGTCGACCCGTGTACCGTCAGCGGCTGCTGCGCTTCCAGCGCATTCAGCATGTCGTCACCCGACAGCGTCGCAATGCTCACGACAGGCGCGGTGGTATCCACGCTGATGCCGTGCGTCGCCGAGGCGCTATTGCCCGCGCTGTCCTGCGCCGACACGGATACCTGATAGCTCGCGCCATCGGCCAGGGCACCCACGTCTGCGGCCGGAACGGTGGTCGTCCAGCTGCCGTCGTTCTGGATGGTGGCCGTATAGGTCTTGCCGTTCAGCGTCACGGTGACCTGCGTCCCGCTGGCGAACTGGGCGCTGGAGCCGTTAATCACCAGCGAACTACCCGCTTCTGCCGCGTTGATGACGTCGTCACCGCTGAGGGTGTTCACCGTCAGCGCCACGGAAGCCGTATTCACTACCACATCGTGAGTCTGGGTGCTGCTGTTGCCCGCGCTGTCGGTAATGGTCGCGCTAATGGTCACGGTGCCGTCGGTCAGGGCAGAAATCACGCTGGCCGGAACGCCCACGCTCCAGTTGCCGCTGGCGTCAACGGTGGTGGTGTACTGGTTTGAACCGATGGTGATGACCAGCTTATCGCCGACGCTCGCGCCGGTTGCCGTGCCGCTCACGATCTGCGCCTGCCCGTGCTCCACGCTGTTGATGACGTCATCGCCCGCCACGACGTTAAAGCTGACGGACGGCGGTGTGGTATCAAGCGTAATCGCTTTGCCCGCGCTGCCCGGGTTACCCGCGGCGTCGCTCACGCTGACCTGCACGGTGTAGCCGTTATCGGCCAGTGCGGAGAGGTCGGTGCCCGGCACGTTGACGCTCCAGATACCGCCCTGCTGCACCTGAGCGGTATAGCTCTTGCCGCCCAGCGTCACGGTGACCGTCTGCCCGGCTTCCGCCGTGGTGGTGCCGGAGATGGCCACGCCCGCAGCCGCTTCGCTGCCGTTAATCACGTTATCACCTGCCACCGTATCAATCGTCACGGTCGGCGCGGTCGCATCCACGCTGTACTCGCGGCCTGCCGTCGCGCTGTTGCCGTGCACGTTGGTGACGCTCACCTGCACGCTGGCGTCGCCGTCCTTCAGGCCCGCGAGATCCGCGGAAGGCACGGTGGCCGTCCAGTTGCCGTCGGCATCCACTTTCGCGGTGTAGGTTTTGCCGCCGAAGGCGATTGTGACGGTCTGGTTTTCCTCCACGTTCGAGGTGCTGCCCGAGAGCACCAGATCCGCGCCTTTCTCCGCCGCGTTAATCACGTCGTCGGTGGCGATCGCATCGATGCTGATCGCCACGGCCGCCAGATCGACGGTGACGTCGTGACTGATGGAGACCGGGTTGCCCGCGCTGCTCTGGCCTGCCACGGTGACGGTCACCGCGCCTGCTGCCAGGGCACCCACGTCTGCGGCCGGGATCGCCGCGCTCCAGGTACCGTTCGCCAGCACGGAGGCCGCATAGGTTTTGCCGTTAACGGTCACGGTGAGCGTGGTGCCCGCCGCCAGCCCGTCGCTGGAACCGGTGACGATCAGGTTCTGTCCGTGCTCGATGCTGTTGATCACATCATCGCCCGCCACGGTATTAATACGCAGACCCGGCAGGCTAGCGTCTATAACGATTTCGCGCTCGCCCGCGCCGGTATTGCCGTGGCCGTTGGTGACGGTCGCCGACACGGTCAAATCGCCGTTGCCCAAGGCCGTCAGGACGGACTCCGGCACGCTCACGGACCAGGTCAGGTCGCTCTGCACCGTCGCGGTGTAGCTGTTGCCGCCAATGTTCACCGTCACCGTGTTACCGGCTTCCGCGTTCGCCACCTTACCGGTGATGGTCTGGCCTGCCGCCACTTCTGCCGCGTTGATGACGTTATCACCCGCCACGGTGTTGATGGTGACGGTCGGCAGCGCGGTGTCGACCAGCAGGTTCGCCGTATTGCTGACGCTATTGCCCACGCCGTTGGTCGCGGCTGCGCTCAGGGTGTAATTCGCTTCGCCCAGACCCGCCAGATCCGCCGCCGGAACCGTCAGGCTCCAGGTGCCGTCTGCGGCGGTCGTTGCAGTGTAGTTTTTTCCGTTGAGGGTCACGGTCACCAGGGTGCCTTCCGCGAGGTTGGCGCTGGTGCCGCTGACGCTCAGTTCCTGACCTTTTTCCACCGCGTTCAGGACGTTATCGCCGCTGATGGCATTAAAGCCCACGGACGGCAGCCCGGTATCGACGGTGACGTTATGGCTGCCGCTGCCGGTGTTGCCCGCCGCGTCGGTAACAGACGCAGTGACGGTCACGGTGCCGTCGCTGAGGCCGGAAATCACGCTGGCCGGAACGCCCACGCTCCAGTTCCCCGCCGCGTCCAGCACGGTGGTGTACGTCTGGCCGCCGATGGTCACGGTGACCTTATCGCCCGCTGCTGCGCCGGTGGCGGTGCCGCTGATGATTTGCGCCTGCGCGTGCTCAGCGAGGTTAATCACGTCATCGCCCGCCACGGTGTTGATGGTCACCGCAGGCACGGTCACGTCCACCGTCAGGTTATGGTTTACGGATGCCGGGTTGCCCGCCTTGTCGCTTACGCTCGCGGTCACGGTGACGCTGCCGTCGCTGAGCGACGCCAGATCCGCTGCCGGAACGTCCAGCGTCCAGCTGCCGTTCGCGCTGACGGTTGTGGTGTAGTCCTTGCCGTTCAGCGACACGGTCACGGTCTGGCCCGCTTCGGCGGTGCTAGTGCCGGCAACCGTCAGGTCAGACTGCGCTTCCGTGGCGTTCAGGATGTCGTCAGTCGCCATCGTATTGATGGTGACGGACGGCGCGGTGGCATCCACGCTGTACTCGCGGCCCGCCGAAGCGCTGTTGCCGTTCACGTTGGTGACGCTCACCTGCACGCTGGCGTCGCCGTCCTTGAGGCTCGCCAGATCCGCAGCCGGCACGGTATAGGTCCAGTTGCCGTCTGCTTCTACGGTAGTGGTGTAGATTTTACCGTTCAGGCTCAGGATGACGGTCTGCCCGGCTTCTACGTTGGTGGTCGCGCCGGACAGCACCAGATCCGCCCCTTTCTCCGCCGCGTTGATCACGTCGTCGGTGGCAATGGCGTTGATGCTGATGGCAACGGTAGTCAGATCCACGGTCACGTCGTGGCTGATGGTAATCGGGTTACCCGCCGCGCTGTCGCCAGTGACGCTGATTTTCACGGTGCCTTCCGGCCACGCGCTCACGTCCGCAGACGGAACCGCCGCGCTCCAGGTGCCGTCCGCCAGCACCGTCGCCGCATAGTCTTTGCCGTTCACGGTAACGGTCAGCGCCGTGCCCGCCGCCAGCCCGTCGCTGGAGCCGGTGACGATCAGGTTCTGCGCATGCTCAATGCTGTTGACCACGTCGTCGCCCGCCACGGTGTTCACGCGCAGGCCCGGCAGGTTAGCGTCTATCGCAATCTCACGCTCCCCGGTGCCGGTGTTGCCGTGGCCGTTGGTGACGGTTGCCGTCACGCTCAGGCTGCCGTTGCCGAGTGCGGTCAGCACATCAGACGGCACGTTCACGGACCAGCTCAGATCGTTCTGCACCGTTGCGGTATAGCTGTTGCCGCCAATGGTCACGGTTACGGTGTTGCCCGCTTCGGCATTCGCCACGGTACCGCTCAGGGTCTGGCCTGCCGCCACTTCCGCCGCGTTGATAACGTTATCGCCCGCCACGGTGTTGATGGTGACGGTCGGCAGCGCGGTGTCGACCAGCAGGTTCGCAGCGCTGCTCACGCTGTTGCCCACCCCGTTGGTGGCGGTAGCATTGAGGGTGTAACTGGCCTGACCGAGACCGGCCAGATCCGCAGCCGGAACCGTCAGGCTCCAGGTGCCGTCCGCCGCCGTCGTCGCGGTGTAGTTTTTACCGTTCAGGGTCACAGTCACCACGGTGCCTTCCGCCAGGTTGGCGCTGGTGCCGCTGACGCTCAGATCCTGACCTTTTTCTACCGCATTCAGAACGTTATCGCCGCTGATGGCGTTGAAGTTGACCGATGGCAGACCGGTATCGACGGTCACGTTATGGGTGCCGCTGCCGGTGTTGCCCGCCGCGTCGGTAACAGACGCAGTGACGGTCACGGTGCCGTCGCTGAGGCCAGAAATCACGCTAGCCGGGACGCCCACGCTCCAGTTCCCCGCCGCGTCCAGCACGGTGGTGTAAGTCTGGCCGCCGATGGTGACGGTGACCTTATCGCCCGCTGCCGCTCCGGTGGCGGTGCCGCTGACGATCTGCGCCTGACCGTGCTCGGCGACGTTAATCACGTCGTCGCCCGCCACGGTGTTGATGGTGACCGCTGGTACGGTCACGTCCACCGTCAGGTTATGGTTTACGGATGCCGGGTTGCCCGCCTTGTCGCTCACGCTCGCGGTAACGGTGACGCTGCCGTCATTAAGCGCGGCCAGATCCGCCGACGGAACGTTCAGCGTCCAGCTGCCGTCCGCGCCGACGGTTGTGGTGTAGTCCTTGCCGTTCAGCGACACGGTCACGGTCTGGCCCGCTTCGGCGGTGCTGCTGCCGGAAATCGCCAGGTCAGACTGCGCTTCCGTCGCGTTCAGGATGTCGTCAGTCGCAATCGTATTAATGGTGACGGATGGCGCGGTGGCATCCACGCTGTACTCGCGGCCCGCCGAGGCGCTGTTGCCGTTGACGTTGGTAACGCTCACCTGCACGCTGGCGTCACCGTCCTTCAGGCCCGCCAGATCCGCAGCCGGCACCGTGGCGGTCCACTTACCCGCCGCGTCCACCGTGGCGGTGTAATTCTTGCCGCCGAAGGTGATGGTGACGGTTTGATTTTCCTCCACGTTTGAGGTGGTGCCGGAGAGCACCAGATCCGCCCCTTTCTCCGCCGCGTTAATCACGTCATCGGTGGCAACGGCGTCGATGCTGATGGCAACGCTCGCCAGATCCACCGTCACATCGTGGCTGATGGAAACCGGGTTACCGGCGCTGCTCTGGCCCGCAACGGTCACGGTAACCGTGCCTGCGGCCAGCGCACCCACGTCTGCCGCCGGTATCCCCGCGCTCCAGGTACCGTCCGCCAGCACGGTCGCCGGATAGGTTTTGCCGTTTACGGTCACGCTCAGCGCCGCGCCCGCCGCCAGCCCGTCGCTGGAGCCGGTGATAATCAGGTTCTGCCCGTGTTCGATGCTGTTGATCACGTCGTCACCCGCCACGGTATCCACGCGCAGGCCCGGCAGGTTAGCGTCTATCACGATTTCGCGCTCGCCCGTTCCGCTATTGCCCACGCCGTTGGTGACGCTGGCTGACACGGTCAAATCGCCGTTGCCCAGCGCGGTCAGAACGGATTCCGGCACGTTCACGGACCAGGTGAGATCGCTCTGCACCGTTGCGGTGTAGCTGTTGCCGCCAATCGTCACGGTCACGGTGTTGCCCGCTTCGGCATTCACCACCTTACCGCTGATGGTCTGGCCTGAGGCCACTTCCGCTGCGTTAATGACGTCGTCACCTGCAATGGTGTTGATAATCACGCCCGGCAGAACGGATTCCACGTTCACGGTGTGCGACGTGCTGGTGCTGTTGCCGACGCTGTCCGTTGCCGATGCGGTAACGGTGTACAACGCTTCACCCAACGCGCCGACCTGGTCTGCAGGAACGGTAGTCGTCCATTTCCCGTTGCTGTCGACCATCGCGCTGTACGCTTTGCCGTTCAGCATCACGGTCACCACTGCGCCTGTCGCCAGGCCGGAAGCCGTACCGGAGATCGTCAGGTCCTGGGTTTTCTCGGTGTTGTTGATCACATCGTCACCGGAAATGGTGTCAACGGTCAGCACCGGCGCGGTCAGGTTCACCTCCACGCCGTGCGTGGCGCTGTTGCTGTTGCCCGCTTTATCGGTCAGCGCCGCGGTAATAGTGTAATCCCCGGCGGCCAGCGCGGTGACGTCCGCCGCAGGCACGCCCACGCTCCAGTTGCCTGAGGCATCCAGGGTGGCGGTGTATGATTTGCCGTTGAGGGTAACGGTGACCACGTCGCCCGCCGCCGCGCCGGTCACTGAGCCGGTAACGATCAGAGCCTGCCCGTGCTCGGCGCTGTTGATCACGTCGTCATCGGAAACGGTGTTGATGGTCAGCTGTGGCACGGTGGTATCGACCAGCACATCGCGTGCCGCGGAGGCCGGGTTGCCCGCTTTGTCCGACACGGTGGCGCTGACGGTATAGTTCCCGTCGGTAATCGCGCCCAGATCCGCAGAAGGCACAGTCACGCTCCAGCTGCCGTTTGCCTGCACGGTGGTGGTGTAATCCACGCCGTTCAGCGTGACGGTCACGGTCTGGCCCGCTTCGGCGTTAGAGACGCCGTTGACGACCAGATCCTGCTGCGCTTCGGCGGCATTGATGATGTTGTTGTCGCTGACGATTTCGATGGAGACCGTCGGCGCGGTGGCGTCCACGCCGTACTCGCGTCCCGCAGAGGCGCTGTTGCCGTTCACGTTGGTGACGCTCACCTGCACGCTGGCATCGCCATCCTTCAGGCCAGCCAGATCTGCCGACGGCACGGTCGCCGTCCAGTTGCCGCTGGCATCCACTTTCGCCGTGTAGGACTTGCCGCCGAACGTGATGTAAACCGTCTGGTTCTCTTCCACGTTGCTGGTGGAACCTGAAAGCACCAGATCTGCGCCTTTTTCTGCCGCATTAATCACGTCGTCGGTAGCAATCGCGTCAATGCTGATAGCAACCGTCGCCAGATCGACCTTCACGTCGTGGCTGATGGAGACCGGGTTGCCTGCCGCGCTATTTCCCTCGACCTTCACGGTGACCGTGCCTGCGCCGAGCGCGCTGACGTCTGCCGCCGGAATGGCCGCCGTCCAGGTACCGTCTGCCAGCACCGTGGCCGCGTAGGTTTTGCCGTTGACGATCACGCTCAGCGCCGCGCCCGCTGCCAGGCCGTCGCTGGAGCCGGTAATAATCAGGTTCTGCGCATGCTCAATGCTGTTAATCACGTCGTCGCCCGCCACGGTATCGACGCGCAGGCCCGGCAGATTGGCGTCGATGGTGATCTCGCGCTCGCCGAAGCCGGTGTTGCCGTGGCCGTTAGTGACGCTGGCTGACACCGTCAGATCGCCGTTACCGATAGCGGTTAAGACCGCGGACGGCACGTTGACCGACCAGCTCAGATCGTCCTGAACCGTCGCGGTATACGTATTGCCGCCGATTGAAAGGGTGACAGTGTCACCGCTCGCCGCGCCGCTCACCTTCCCGCTCAGGGTTTGTCCGGAAGCGACTTCCGCCGCGTTAATCACGTCATCGATGGCGATTGCGTTAATGGTGACCTGCGGCAGCGCGCTGTCGACCAGCACGCTATGGCTGGCGTTCGCGCCGTTGCCTGCGCTATCGGTCACGCTTGCCGTGACGGTATAGCTCGCTTCGCCCAGCGCAGAGACGTTCGCCGCCGGAACGGTCACGCTCCAGCCGCCGCTGGCGTTGGTGGTCGCGGCGTAGCTGATGCCGTTCAGGGTCACCGTAATGGCTGTACCTTCCGGCTGGTTGCTGGTGCCCGAAATCTGCAGATCCTGGCCTTTCTCGACCGCGTTAATCACGTCGTCAAGCGCCAGGGTATTGATGGCAATCTCCGGCGCGGCCAGGGAGACGTCAAATTCATGCGTGGCGGTGGTGCTGTTACCCGCTTTGTCGGTGAGGGTCGCGGAAATCGTCTGCTCGCCGTTAGCCAGCGCGCCCACGTCTGCCGCCGGAACGCCCACGCTCCAGCTTCCGGCACCGTCCAGCATCGCGGTGTAGTCTTTGCCGTTCAGGGTGACGGTAATGACGTCACCCGCCTGCGCGCCCGTGACCTTGCCGGAGACGATCAGCGCCTGGCCGTGCTCGGCAATATTCACGATGTCGTCGCCCGCGACGATGTTGAAAGTAATCTGCGGTACGGTGGTATCCACCAGCACGGAGGCATCAGCGCTGGCCGGGTTGCCGGCTTTGTCGGACACGGTCGCCGTGACCGCCGCGCTGCCGTCGGTGATGCCCGCCAGATCGGCTGCCGGCACCTCCAGCGTCCAGCTACCGTCAGCCTGCACCTGCGCGGTGTACTGGTTGCCGTTGAAGGTTACGGTGACCGTCTGGCCTGCTTCGGCAGTGGACGTCCCGCTCAGGGTCAGATCCTGCGCTGCCTCAGCCGCATTCAGTATGTTGTCGCCGCTGATGGTATTGATGGTCACCGTTGGCGCGGCGGTATCGACGCTGAACTCCTGCGCAGACGACGCCGCGTTGCCGTTCACGTTGCTCACGCTGACCTGCACGCTGGCGTCGCCGTCCTTCAGGCCGCTCAAATCGGCTGCCGGTACGGTGTACGTCCAGTCGCCGTTGGCGTTCACCGTCGTGGTGTAGGTTTTACCCGCAAAGGTGATGGTGACGGTCTGGCCCGCTTCTACGTTCGCGGAGGAGCCGGAAAGCACCAGATCCTGACCTTTTTCTGCCGCGTTGAGCACGTTGTCCGCGGTCACGCTGTTGATGCTGACGGCGACCGGCGCGAGATCGACGTCCACGATGGTGCCGATAGTCACCGGGTTGCCGGAAGGATCCTGCGCGCTTGCCTTGATATCCAGCGAACCGTCCGCCCACTGGGACACGTCCGCTGCCGGAACCGCCGCCTGCCAGGTACCGTCCGCCAGTACGGTTGCGGAATAGATCTTGCCGTTAATGGTCACCGTGACGGTGCTGCCCGCTGCCAGATCGGTGCTTGAACCGGAAACAATCAGGTTCTGAGCGTGCTCGATGACGTTAATGACATCATCACCCGCCACGGTATCAATACGCAGGCCCGGCAGTTGGGCGTCGATGGTAAAGTCCAGCGAAGACGAACCGGTATTACCGTGCGCGTTGGTGACGCTGGCCGATACGGTCAGTTCGCCGTTGCCGAGCGCGGTTAACTGGCTCTCGGTTAACGGCAGGCTCCATGAGAGATCGTCCTGCACGGTAGCGGTGTATGTCTGCCCGCCGAGGATAATCGTGACGGTATCGCCCGATGCCGCGTTAGAGACCTTCCCGGTCAGGGTTTGCCCTGCGGTGACTTCCGCCGCGTTGACGATATTGTCGGTCGCGAAAGTGTTGATAGTGACGACCGGCAACGCGCTGTCCACCAGCACATCGTGCGAGGTTGAGGCGCTGTTGCCCACATTATCGGTAACGCTCGCCGTCACGGTGTAATTGGCTTCGCCCAGCGCGCTCACCGCAGAGGCGGGCACGGTGACGCTCCAGCTGCCGCTGGCGTTAGTGGTGGTGGTGTAGTTGATACCGTTCAGGTTTACGGTGATGATGGTCCCTTCCGGCTGGTTGCTGGTACCGGAAAGCAGCAGATCTTCACCCTTCTCTGCCGCATTGATCACGTCATCTACGGCCAGCGTGTTAATACCGATAACAGGCGTCACGGTATTCACCACCACATCCAGAGAACTGCTGCCGGTGTTGCCGGAGCGATCGGTCACGGAGACGTTAATGGTCCAGGTGCCGTCCGTCAGCCCCTGAACGACGGATGCAGGCAGGCCGAGGCTCCAGTTGCCCGCCGCGTCCACCGCGGTGGTGTAGTCCACGTTATTAATAGTGATGGTGACCAAATCGCCCGCCGCAGCACCAGTGACGGAGCCGCTCAGGATCTGCGCCTGAGAATGGGCCAGCTGGTTAACGGTGTTGGTGTCGGTGACAAAGTCATTAATGGTCACCTGCGGCACGGTGGCATCCACCAGCCCAACGCGGTCCGCACTGCTGCTGTTACCTGCCACGTCGCTGACGGAGGCCGTCACGGTGACAGTGCCGTCTGCCAGCGCGCCAACGTCGGCGGCAGGCACGTTCAGCGTCCAGGTGCCGTCAGCTTGTACGGTAGTTTGATAGTTTTTGCCGTTCAGCGTCACGGTGACCGTCTGGCCCGCTTCAGCGGTTGTGCTGCCGCTGAGGACCAGATCCTGCTGCGCTTCTGCCGCATTGATGATGTTGTCGTCGGTCAGATTATCGAGCGTTATGGTCGGCGGCTGCGTATCGACAGTCACCACGCGTGAGGCGTCCGCGCTGTTGCCGCTGACGTTAGTCACGCTGACGCTTACCTGCGCCCGCCCGTCGATCAGCGTTTCCATGGCGTTCGCCGGGACAGTCAGGCTCCAGGAGCCATCCTGCTGCACCTGCGCGGTAAAAGTCTGGTCGGCAAATTTCACCACCACGGTTTGCCCCGCCTCCACGCCCTGCGTCTGGCCGGAAAGGGTTAAGTCGCTCCCTTTTTCTGCCGCGTTCAGCAGGTCATCGCCGGAGACGGTATCAATGGTGACCGCCACGGCGTTGAGATCGAGTTCAATCGGGTGTTCAGCCGCAACGGTGTTGCCCCAGGCATCTTCCGCGCTGACGCTGACCGTCATACCTCCGGCCGTCCAGGCCTGCAGATCCGCAGCAGGAACGCCAATGCTCCAGCCGCCGCTGGCGGTCACCACGGCGTGATAGTCGACATTGTTGATGGTGACGACAATCGGCGTACCTGCGGCCAGATGGGTGCTGGCGCCGGTGACGGTCAGATCCTGCTGCTGCTCGATGGCGTTGATCACATCATCGCCGGAAATGGTGTTTACGCGCAGACCCGGCAGTTCCGCGTTGATATTGATATCGCGCTCGCCGGTGCCAGTATTACCGTGCCCGTTTGTCACGGAGGCGGTAAAGGTCAAATCCCCGTCGCCGAACGCCTGAAGATCCGCTGAAGGGATCGTGACGTTCCAGGTCAGATCGCTGCCCACCGTGGCGCTGTAACTCTTACCGCCAACGGTAACAGACACCGTATCGCCCGCCGCCGCGCCGGTAACGCGGCCACTGAGGGTTTGGTCCACGCCCGCTTCGGCGTTATTAACCAGGTTATCCCCCGCAAAGGTGTTAATGATCACCTTCGGCAGCACGGTATCGACCAGCAGATTCGCCTCTGCGGAGCCGCTGTTACCCACGCTGTCGGTGCCGCTGACGCTGACGCTATAAAGGGTGTTCGCCAGATTCAGGACGTCGGATACCGGCACCTGAACCGCCCAGATACCGTTTTCGACGGTCGCCTGATAGCTGACGTTGTTCAGCGTCACGGTAACGGCGCTGCCGTCCGGCAGGTTGCTGGTGCCGCTCAGGCTCAGCGGCTGCATCGCCTCCCGGGCATTCAGCACGTTGTCCTGGCTGATGGCGTCAATCGTAAATTCCGGTGCGTTACCGCTCAGCACAATGCCGTGCGTGGCGCTACCGGTGTTCCCCGCTGCGTCGGTGACGGAGACGGCAAGGGTGTGGTTGCCCTCACCCAGCGCGCCGACGACGGAGGCAGGAACGCCCACGCTCCAGCTGCCGTCTGCCTGTACGACGCCGGTGAAGGTCTGGCCGCCAACGGTCACGGTGACGACATCGCCTGCCGCCGCGCCGCTCGCCCGCCCGGAAATAATCTGCGCCTGGCCCTGCTCGCTGGTGTTGAGGATATCGTCGCCCGCGACGGTGTTGATGGTGACGACCGGCGCGTTGGTATCTACCGTGAAATCCGCGGTCACGGACGAGCCGTTGCCTGCTTTGTCGCTGACGTTCACCGTCAGGGTGTGGTGACCCTCATTAAGGGCCTGCACCTCGCTGGCCGCCAGCGTGACGGACCAGGTGCCGTCGCTGCCCACCGTGGCGTTATAATTTTTGCCGTTCAGCGTCACCGTCACAATCTGCCCGGCTTCCGCGTTGGTTTTACCACTCAGCGTTAGCGGCTGGTTGTGCTCAGCGGCATTAATGATGTTGTCCTGCGCGAGCGTATCGACGGAGAGCGTTGGCGCAGCGGTATCCACGCCAATCGTCTGGCTTCCGCTCACGGTGTTACCCGCCGCGTCTTTGCCGCTGACGCTGACGGTCCAGGTACCGTCGCTGAGCGCCTGTGCGTCTGCCGCAGGCACGTTAACGCTCCACGCGCCGTCTGCTCCCACCTGAGCGGTGTAGGTTTTGCTGTTCAGCGTTACGGAAACGTCGGTTCCCTGCGCCAGATGCTGACTGCTGCCGGACAGCGTAAAGCCTGCGGACTGTTCGCTGGCGTTAATCACGTTGTCACCCGCCGTTGTCGCCAGCGTAAGCGTGGCCTCGGACGTAGAAACGGTCACGGTGATGTTGCCCGCTGACGTGGTTTTACTGCCGTCGATCTGCACCACCGACCAGGTGTGCTCTCCGTCGGCCTGGGTCGGGAGTTTTACCGTCCAGGTGCCGTCTTTACCGACCATCGCGCTGGCGATGGTGCTGCCGCTGCCGTCTTTAATCTGGATGGTCGCGCCCGGCTGACCGGTACCGCTGAAGGTCGGCGCGTTATCGTCCGTGAGGGCGTTTGCGCTCAGCACTCCCTGCTTGTCGCCCACCTTGTCCGACAGCAGGAAGGTCGGCGTGGCGCTTTCCACTTCTTTGGTGTTATCAATGACTTTCGTTTTGGTTTCGCCATCACCGCCGTGGGCCAGCAGTGCGCCGATAGCACCGCCGCCTAACGCCGCCCCTGCAATCCAGCCCCACGGGGCATCGCTCAGGGCGCTTCCCTGCTCCAGGAAGGGTTCAATGCTGCTAATGGGTGTGGCCTGCGCGGTTAATTCAGTAGCGGCAACGCCTGACGCTTCCCCGGCATCGGCAAAAGAGAGATGAGTCAGTTCCTGCCCGTCGTTGAACACCAGCTCTGACTGATGTTGGGTTTCAGGATCTTCAACAAAATAGTTATTGCAGCGAATAACGCTGCCGTCCTTCATATAAATGAGAAGGTCTTTACCCTGGCGGACATAACGCACCACGTCCTGAGCAGAGCCCTGAATTTCAATCACGCTCGGCGATGAAATAGAGACCGACAGATTCCCTTCGCCGGTTAATTTCGTTTTCTCCGCCGTTTTGCGAATGATGACATCAACAACCTTTACGTTACTCATATTCCTCTCCTTGCAGGTGTACGGATCCCTGTGGATATATCCACCAGACGGATGCAGCTATCCCTGGGAAAAAACACCCATTATTTTCAGACTTATTTCGTGCAGCTATGCGTGGCTTTTGTTAACTCAAATCGGGTAATTTTGCGGCAGCGTTTTTCTCTATTCCAATAAGCGGCATTAAATTATCAACCGCGGAAGCATAATTAATTGCCGAACTCCAGCCATCATACTCGGCGATTATTTTCGCCGACGTGGCCTGCCAGACATCCTGCTCAACGCTGAGCAAATCATTAATGCTCCGCTTGCTCAGGGTGTATTCATTTTTATAAACCTCGCGGGCCCGCAGCGCATTTTCCAGCTGCCGTTTCCCGGCCTCCATTCTTCCCCGTGCGCCGGTCCAGTCAGCTTGCGCGACGGAGGCCTTTTGCAGCACGTCGAAACGCGCCTGATCGACCTGAGAGGACGCCATCGCCCGGGCGCCCTCAGCCTGACGCACGCGTGCAGATACCGCGCCGCCCTGATAAAGCGGTGCGTCAATATTGAGCTGGATCTGGTCGTCCCAGTATGAGCGGTTGTCCGACTCGTAACGCGTGCGTCCCCCTTTCAGGCTCAGGGTTGGCCAGTGCTGGGACTTCGCTGTTTCAACGCCATACTGGGCCGAACGTTCCATATTCTGCGCGGCCATTACCGCCGGTATTAACGAATAATCAATGCGGTTAAGCGAATCCGGCTCAACGGCGAGGTTTGCGGGTACCGGCGAATAATGATCTGCCTGCATTCCGGTTAATACCGCGAGCCTTGCGCGGGCGCTGTTCAACGCGGCGTTATACTGCGCCACCGTCGCCTGCATGCCGGCAATACGCGTGCGGGTCTGGAGTTCATCGGAGGTGGAACTCACGCCCGCATCGGCGCGCAGCTTGGCCAGCTGCTCCACGTTTTTCAGTGCCTGAACGTTCTCTTTTGCCGCCTGTAATAGGTCGGAATAACGTTTGACCTCCACGTAGCCGAGCGCCGTTTTTTCCGCCACGTCAGAAAGCGTGCTCATCAGCTGGTAGCGGTAGCTATCGCGCTGGGCGGAAGACTGGCTGATGCTATTGTTAGTCTTGCCAAAATCGTATATCAGCTGGGTCAGGCTCACTCCCCAGGCCGCAGAGTTCTTCAGCGAACCGCTGGAATCGGTGGTCTGGCTATGCCCCGTACTCCCGTTCAACGCTATTTGCGGCATCCAGCCGCTGCGCGCCTCGTCTATTTGCGCCTGACCAATACCTAACTGCGCGGCCTGCTGGCTAATTGACGGATCGCGATCGATAGCGAAAAGAATACTTTCCTTTAAGGTCGTCGTTGCCATCGGGGCAATACCTACCGCGCCACTATTGGCATAAGCCGTATTTAGGGCTAATGAAATTAACGCCAGCGTAGCTATAAATTGGCGTGAAACAGGCTTGCGTAATATCGTCATTTTATCTCCCTGACTCTGAGTGATACTCAAGCAATTACCCAAAAAGAGGTACAGATAATTAGACAAATATCTTATTTAACTTCCTCGCTAAATTTCAGGTAAAGCTCCCCATACCCATTTCCGATGGAGATGAGATCCGCCTTTGTCTTATTAAATTTAAGAAATTACTTATTTCATAAGTTGATTTGCAGCATAACAAAATGTGGTATAGGCCACTACACCCACAATGTTAATGCGGTGTTACATATAAGAAAAAACATGGGGTTTCTGGACAAAACTCCGAAAGTAGCCTTTCAGATGAAACATCAAAACACACTGTAATTTAAGGAAAATTCTTAATCTCCTCTGCGCACATTTTTGCGTTAATTTCTGAGCGGGTCAGACACAAAGATTTTCAAAGAAGTGTCAACTTAAGTAAGAGCCATCAATTTGTTGAAAAATAATTCTAATAAAAAACATAAATCAGACATTAAATGCTTTATTTTAATTAAATATCAGCATATTCCACCAGTTAATCACAATACATTGGTTACATAACCCAAATCGTTGATTAAAACATAACATTAACACTGTGGTTAACATTCAGAACGGCTTAATGATATCCGCTTAATATAATTCCAATAATTAAACATCAACCTGGTTTACGATACTCCTTCCTTCTGCGTCAAAATGCTGTATTATGCAATTTATTGCGACATTTTGCAGGATTGCTGCCCATGCACAAAACCGCACGTCAACGCTATGTCCTTGATATTCTCAGTGAACAAGGTCAGGCCAGCATCACCGAACTGGCAGAAAAGCTGCAGGTTTCGGCGGATACCGTTCGTCGGGATCTGACCGATCTTGAAAATCAGGGGCTTGCCCAGAAGAATCACGGCGGGGCTATTGCTCTGAATCTTTCGGCCATGAATCGTCAGGGCCGCAATACCCTGCTGCCGGAAACCAAGCAGCGTCTGGGGAAACAGGTTGCGCAGGCGGTTCCGCCGGGTTCCACCCTGTTTCTGGATGCCGGCAGTACGGTGATGGCCGTAGCCACTTTTTTGCAGGGGCCTCACACCGTGATCACTACCTCGCTGGATATCGCCCAGCATTTTAGCGACCGGGAAGACATTGAGCTTATTCTGCTCGGTGGAAAATGGGACCCGAAACAGCGCCTGTTTGCCGGCAGCGCCACGTTGTCCCTGCTGTCACGCTATCGGGCCGATATCGCCATTCTCGGTGCGTGCGCTCTTCATGCCGAACTCGGTTTGAGTGCCGGTAAAGAAGCGGATGCCGAGGTGAAACGCGCGATGCTCGCCGCAAGCCATGCGCACTGGATTGTTGCCGATCACCTGAAAGTTAACCGCTGCGAGCCGTATCTGGTCTCCGGGCTCACCGATATTCATCAACTCTTTTTAGATCGTCCCTGGCCTGAGCTTGGGGACCCTGGCGCATTACGGGTCACGGTGTGCGCGCAATAACGTGGAGAAGGTCATGAGTAAAGTTCAAACAATCAACATTGCGCTGATCGGGTATGGTTTTGTCGGTAAAACCTTCCATGCCCCGCTGATCCAGTCCGTGGACGGGCTCAAGCTGGCGGTGGTCTCTTCCCGTGATGAAGAGAAAGTGAAGCGCGATCTTCCGGATGTGCTGGTGGTAGCCACGCCCGAAGAAGCCATTCAACATCCTGATGTCGACCTGGTGGTCATTGCCTCCCCTAACGCCACCCACGCGCCGCTGGCGACGCTGGCCCTGAACTCGGGAAAACACGTGGTCGTGGATAAGCCTTTCACCCTGGATATACAGGAAGCCCGGGACCTGATTGCCCTGGCGGATGAAAAGCAGCTTCTGCTCTCCGTTTTCCATAACCGCCGCTGGGACAGCGATTTCCTCGGCATTAAGCAGATTATTGAGCAAGGCACGGTTGGCAAGGTTAAACATCTGGAGTCGCATATTGACCGCTTCCGCCCGGAAGTGCGCGTGCGCTGGCGCGAGCAGAACGTCCCCGGCAGCGGTCTGTGGTTTGACCTGGGCCCTCACCTGATCGACCAGACGCTTCAGCTGTTTGGCCTGCCAGAGTCTGTTCAGGGAAATATCGCCACGCTGCGCGACGGCGCAGAGGTTAACGACTGGGCTCACGTGGTCCTCAATTACCCGGATCATAAGGTGGTTCTGCACGCCAGCATGCTGGTGGCTGGCGGTACGGCGCGCTTTACCGTTCACGGGGACAAAGGCAGCGTGGTGAAAGCCAGAATCGATCAGCAGGAAGCGCAGCTGCTGGCTGGCGTAATCCCCGGCAGCGACGCCTGGGGCGAAGACGACGACAGCATGGTGTTCTTCGGAGCTGATGGTGAACCCCAAACGATTGCCACGCCAAAGGGCGATCAGCGGCAGTACTACATCAACGTGCGGGATGCGATGCTCGGGAAGATCGCCAATCCCGTTCATCCTGTCGAGGCGTTAGCGGTTATGGCTGTTCTGGAAGCGGCGGTGAAATCGTCAGAGACGGGGTCAACGCAGACGCTGGCGTTAACTGATGAAGAGCGTGCTCTTCTGGGTTAAAAATCAAGCCGGGTGGCGCTGCGCCGCCCGGCACGAGTTAAAGACTACTGACGCTTATTCGGCATCATGCGCAAAAGAGTATTATCTTTCCAGAAATAGTGGTGCATCAGCGCCGCAAAGGCGTGCAGACCAATCACGAAATAGCCCAGGTTTGCCAGCGTAACGTGCCACTCCTTCAGCACATCCACCAGGTCAAAATTCCCCTCCGCCGCGTGAGGCATCGCCAGACCAAAGGCGAACCAGTCGTTTCCACGGTTATACATCATTACAATGCCAATCAGCGGCAGCGCAATAAACAGCAGATAGACGATCAGATGCCCAAGGTGGGACATCCCGGTAATCATCGCTTTGGGTTTAGGTTGAATGGGCGGTGCGGGAAACTTCAGGCGGATCAGCAATCTCGCCACCATCAGCACCAGAACCGAGATGCCGCAGGAGACGTGGATCATGTTAATAAGCGGTCGGTCGGAACGCGGGAAAAAGCCCCTGAATTCCATCGCGCAGTAGGCGACGACGATTAACAAAAACACCAGCCAGTGAATCGTGATTTGCAGGCTTGTATATTTAGTGCGCATGGGATTTCCTGAAATAAACAGTCACCGCGCCAACATAATCTCCTTTCCTTAAAAATTCATTAACTTTTCTGTATGGTTTTTCAAATACTTCCCCTCGCATGAAGCATCTTCAATTGCTGCCCTGCCCGTGATGGTCTAAGCCTGGATGAGTTCAAACTGTCGTATTGACACGTTCACAGGAGAACACCATGAGTAAAATTGGCATTAACGGATTTGGACGCATTGGACGCCTTGTGCTGCGCCGCCTTCTTGAAACCCAGGACAGCAATACCGTCGTCGCCATCAACGACCTCACCTCCCCGAAAGTCCTGGCCTACCTGCTCAGGCATGATTCCAACTACGGTGGCTTCCCCTGGAGCGTGGACTTCACCGAGGATGCGCTGATTGTCGACGGTAAAACCATCGCGGTGTACGCCGAAAAAGAGGCAAAGCACATTCCGTGGAAAGCCGCGGGCGTGGATATCGTCGTGGAGTGCACCGGCTTTTATACCTCAGAAGAAAAATCGCGGGCGCACCTGGACGCCGGTGCGAAGAAAGTGCTGATTTCGGCGCCCGCGGGTGAGATGAAGACCATCGTCTATAGCGTGAATGACGATACCATTGACGCCAGTGATACCATTATTTCCGTCGCGTCCTGCACCACCAACTGCCTCGCACCGCTGGCAAAAGCCCTGAACGACGCGTTTGAAATTAAAGTGGGCACCATGACCACCATTCATGCCTATACCGGCACCCAGGCGCTGGTGGATGGCCCGCGCGGGAAAGATCTGCGCGCCTCGCGGGCGGCGGCAGAAAATATTATTCCGCATACCACCGGTGCGGCGAAAGCCATCGGCCTGGTGATCCCCGCGCTCAGCGGCAAACTAAAGGGTCATGCCCAGCGCGTGCCAGTGAAAACCGGATCGGTAACCGAGCTGGTAGCGATTCTGGGTAAAAAGGTGACGGTCGAGGAGATCAACGCCGCGTTGAAAAAGGCGACCCAGGGGAATAAATCGTTCGGGTATACCGATGACGAGATTGTTTCTTCAGATGTGATTGGCTCGCACTATGGTTCGGTGTTTGACGCCACGCAGACGGAGGTGTCAGAAGCGGGAGATCTGCAGCTGGTGAAAGCCGTTGCCTGGTATGACAACGAGTATGGGTTTGTGACGCAGCTGGTGCGGACGCTGGATAAGTTTGCGGCGCTGTGATTCTCCCCACCCAACCCTCTCCCCAAAGGGGCGAGGGGATTGTTCCGTGCCTAAATTATTTTACGTGCGCCCTTCAAGACAGGATCCTGCTGTAGCTGTTTCCACGCGGCAGTCACCGCCTCCGGAAAGGCAACGTGGGCGATAAAATCCCGCCCGGCCGGGCCATAGCCGTTGACGTCATCATACAGGCGCGGCAGTTCCCCCATAACCAGTGAAAGATAACGGTCAACGGGCCACAGCCCGGCGTTGCCCCCACTAAACTCTACGCCCTCAGTGCCGTTTTGCAGCGCTGGCTTAAACCCGGGATGGCTGATCCACTGCGGTGATGCGGGTTCATCGCGGCACACGCGGGCAAACGTCGCCATCGTGCGGCGCTGCATCGTTGGGTCCTGCACCACCAGCACGCGCCCGCTTGTCCGCTGACGCTCTTTCAGCATGTTCCAGCTAAAGCGCGCGTTTTCACCGCAGTTGGTGGAGCGATCTTCAACCCACACGCGCGCCTCGGGGATCTGCCAGAACGCCCGCGCTACGTCGGCGAGAATGCTCGCTTCTGCCCGCCCTTCGACTTGTAAGGTGTGATAACGCGGATGATTGCCGATAGCAGCATATAAAAAGGTTGTCGAATGCCCGATGCCGCCGCTAATCAGAAGCGGCACGTCTTTCTGAGAGGCAATACGGCAGGCTGCCTCAATGGTCGGGATCACCGCGTTGCCAGCCAGAATCACCGCATCAATCTCCGGGGCCTGACGCGTCATGCTCAGGTCGTCCTGCGCCAGCCATGCGCCGACAGTATTGATGGCCGCCAGTGTGGCATTCGCCAGAAGGGGAAAATGGGGCTGAACCATGGTGAACTCCTCACGTTGTTGAAGCAGCTAATTTACCATTTTTCTGAAATAACCAGAAACATCCAAAAATCATCGGGTTGCACCTGCCTATTGTGCTTTTAATTTCCAGCCCTACAAAACATTGTATTGTACAGGCGTCATGAAAAAGCAGCCAACGCTGCTAATTTAACCGTGATCTGACCAGTTTCAGCCCGCCAGTGCTTGCTAAATGCAACATCCAACCCTAAGTTGCTTAACAATTTCACAACCTTTTTCATCTTCACGGGTTGCACCTGAAGCGCGCCAGGTGACACCTCATATATCAGCAACGTGGCGGGGTTTCAGGTCATGACAGAACATGAAAGTACGACGACGGTATTACGAAAAAATAAGAAGGTGTTAATCGCCAGCCTTACCGGGAGCGCCATTGAATGGTTTGACTATTTCCTCTACGGTACGGCGGCCGCGCTGGTCTTTAATAAGATCTTTTTTCCGATGGTCGATCCGGTGATCGGACTCATTCTCTCGTATCTCTCTTTCTCATTAACCTTTTTTATACGTCCCATTGGCGGGGTACTTTTCGCACACATCGGTGACCGCATTGGCCGTAAAAAAACCCTCGTGCTGACCCTCTCTTTGATGGGAGGTGCAACCGTTATGATTGGCCTGTTGCCCACGTATGAAATGATTGGTATTTGGGCTCCGGCGCTGCTGATCCTGATGCGCATCATTCAGGGGATGGGTATCGGCGGTGAATGGGGCGGTGCGCTGTTGCTGGCCTATGAGTACGCGCCTGAAAAACGCAAAGGGTTCTTCGGCAGCATTCCGCAGGCGGGCGTCACCATCGGCATGCTGATGGCGACCTTTATCGTGTCGCTGATGACGATGTTCAGCGAAGAGGATTTTCTCTCCTGGGGCTGGCGTATCCCGTTCCTGCTGAGCTCTGTTCTGGTGTTGCTCGGCCTGTGGATCCGAAAAGATATTGATGAAACGCCTGATTTTCAGAAAGTGAAAGCGTCCGGTCAGGTGGCTAAGGCTCCCCTGCGCGATACGCTGAAACATCACTGGCGTGAAGTGCTGATTGCCGCCGGCCTCAAAGTCGTGGAAACCGCGCCGTTTTATATTTTCTCTACGTTTGTGGTGAGCTATGCCACCAGCACGCTAACCTATCAAAAATCGCAGGCGCTGGAGGCCGTGACGCTGGGGGCCCTGGTGGCCACGATAATGATTCCGTTAATGGGGCTGCTCTCGGATAAAATTGGCCGTCAGCGTATGTATGCCACGAGCGTCTTTATCCTGGGTTTGTTTATCGTGCCATGGTTTATGCTGCTGAATACCGGTACCACGTGGGGGATTGTGCTCGCGACGGTGATCGCCTTTGGTGTGCTGTGGGCACCGGTCACGGCGGTACTCGGCACGCTGTGCTCTGAAATTTTTAGCGCAAACGTGCGTTACACCGGCATTACGCTCGGTTATCAACTGGGTGCCGCGCTGGCTGGCGGTACCGCCCCGCTGATTGCGACCGGCCTGCTGGCAAAATATGACGGCGACTGGGTTCCGGTGGCCTGGTATCTTGCCGTCACGGTAGCCATCTCCTTAATCGCGATTTTCTGCGCCAGCCGCGTTAAGCGTGCCACTCTCGTCGAGGCGCAGCCCGAACGTCTCTGACCTTTCCCGGCCCGTCCTGCGGGCCGCTCTTTTTCCTTAAATTTCTCTCGTACATTTGATTAACATGCGCAAATCATATTCACTTGAATTATCATTTGCGGCAGACGTAGAATCGCTAGCCCGCTAATTATTCAATCATTTCTAAGGTAATGACGTTATGCGCCTGCCCGAACGCGACCCTTATGCTCCTCGCGAGTGGCAGCCCCATGAGAAACCCGCCCTGCTGGGTTCGCCTTCCACCCCCGAGCACAGTACGCCAAAACGCGTCGCCTATGGCGTCGTTGGGCTGCTGGTTTGCCTGACGGGGGCACTGGGCAATGCGGTGGTCACCGCCAACCTGCAAAACCTGCAGGGAACCTTCGGGGCCTGGTCGACCGAAATCGCCTGGCTGCCTGCAGTCTATGTGATGACCAACATCTCCATTAACCTGCTGCTGGTCAAATTTCGTCAACAGTACGGCCTGCGCGCCTTTACGGAAGGTTTTCTGGTGCTGTACGTGCTGGTCACCTTTTTCCACCTGTTCGTTAACGACCTCAGTTCCGCGCTGATGGTACGCGCCGCGCACGGGATGGTGGCCGCCGCGCTCAGCTCGCTGGGGATTTACTACCAAATCCAGGCCTGGCCTGCGAAGCATCGCCTGAAGGCGCTTACCATCGGGATCACTGGATCGTCGCTCGCTATTCCGCTGGCGCGTCTGTTTTCCACTGAGCTTCTCCAGCTGGACGAGTGGCGCGGGCTCTATTTCTTTGAACTGGGGCTGGCGCTGATCTCCCTGGCCTGCGTAATCGCCTTAAAACTGCCGCCGGGTGACCGACGCAAGGTCTTCGAGAAGAAAGACTTTGTCACCTTCTTTTTACTGGCTCCCGGAATGGCCCTGCTCTGCGCCGTGCTCTCTTTAGGCCGTCTTGACTGGTGGTTCGAGGCGCCGTGGATCGGCTGGTCGCTGGCGCTATCGCTGGTGCTGATTGTTTCCGCCATCGTGTTTGAACATAACCGCGCTAACCCGCTGCTGAACACCCGCTGGCTGTCGAGCGGCAGCATCGTTCGCCTGGGGCTGATCATGCTGCTGATCCGCATCGTGCTGGCGGAGCAAAATACCGGCGTCATCGGCTGGCTGCAGTACGTGGGGTTACAGAATGAGCAGATGACCCATCTGGCGTGGTCTATTTTCGCCGGGATCGTCTGCGGGATCGTCACCAGTTGCCTCACCATTAAGCCTACAAAGCTGGCGTGGCCGATTATCACCTCTTTGGCGCTGATGATTGTTGCCTCGCTGCTGGACAGCCAGTCCAATAACCTGACCCGCCCGGATCAGCTGATGGTCAGCCAGTTCCTGCTGGGCTTCGGCAGCGCCTTCTTCCTGGCGCCCGCCATGCTGGCCGCCATTGGCGGGGTCATTGCCGACCCGCGTAACCTGGTCAGCTTTTCGGTCATGTTTGGCATGAGCCAGAACCTCGGCGGCCTGCTGGGATCGGCGATTCTCGGCACCTTCCAGACCTGGCGCGAGAAATACCACTCCAGCCTGCTGGCGGATCAGCTCACCACGCTTAACCCGCTGGTCAACGAGCGGATTCAGCTTTATACCCAGATGTATAAAAGCCTGATTGGCGACAGTACGCTGCTGGGAACGCAGGCCATTACCCAGCTACAGACGGTGACCAGCCTTGAGGCAAATATTCTGGCCTACAACGATACTTATCTGCTGACGGCAAGCATCGCTGCCGCCACGCTGGTCTGGATTTTATGGCGCTTGCTGCGCCTGCGCATTACTGCCCGTATGGCGCTGAAGAACGCCACCGGCAACAAATAATTGTAATATTTCTGGAGAGTTTATGAGTCAGCAGGATGCCGCCAAAGAGCAGGCCAACACCCGCAAAAATGTGCGCATTGTTTCCGTTTTCACCGCCGCTGCCATCGGTATTGTCGGCGTGCTGGTCATTCTTTACGCCTGGCAGCTGCCGCCGTTTACCCGCCACGCGCAGTTTACCGACAACGCCTACGTGCGCGGCCAGACGACGTTCATCAGCCCCCAGGTTAACGGCTATATCACCGAGGTGAAGGTTCAGGACTTTGTGCAGGTCAAAAAAGGCGATCTGCTGTTGCAGATCGATGACCGCATCTATCGCCAGCGCGTCCATCAGGCCGAGGCGCAGCTGGCGATGAAAATTGCCGCGCTGAATAACAACCTGCAGCAGCGGAAAAGCGCCGAAGCGACCATTGCCAAAAATGAAGCCGCGCTGAAAAATGCCCGCGCCCAGAGCCTGAAAACCCAGGCGGATTTAAAGCGCGTGAAGGATCTGACGGCGGATGGGTCGCTTTCCATTCGCGAGCGCGATGCCGCGCTGGCCAGTGCGGCTCAGGGCAGCGCGGATATCGACCAGGCGAAAGCCACGCTTGAGATGTCGCGTCAGGATCTGCAGACGGTGATTGTGAACCGCGGCGCGCTGGAGGCAGATGTTGAAAACGCCAAAGCGGCGCTGGAGCTGGCGCAGATTGACCTGCAAAATACCCGCATTATCGCCCCGCGCGACGGCCAGCTCGGCCAGATTGCCGTGCGTCTCGGCGCGTACGTGACCGCCGGAACGCACCTCACTACGCTGGTGCCGCCGCAGCACTGGGTGATTGCCAACATCAAAGAGACCCAGCTGGCGGAGCTGCGCGTCGGTCAGCCGGTGAAGTTTACCGTCGATGCCTTAAACAACAAAGCGTATCAGGGCCGCGTAGAGAGCATCTCGCCGGCGACCGGGGTTGAATTCAGCGCTATCACGCCGGACAACGCCACCGGCAACTTTGTCAAAATCGCCCAGCGTATTCCGGTGCGTATTGAGGTGCTCGGTAAGCCAGAGGACTCCGCGCTGCTGCGTCCGGGTATGTCGGTGCAGGTAACCATTGATACGCGGGAGGCGAAGTAATGATCCTTCGCCCGATAGCCGCGCTGGTGGCGGCGGTCATGCTGGCCGGATGCCAGTCCGTTGACGTCAAACCGGCGCAGCCGACGCTGCACATCCCCACCCAGTGGCGCACCGTCTCCGGCCCTGCCAGCCCGACGGAGCAGCTCTGGTGGCGCAATTTTCATGACAACCACCTGAACCGCTATGTGGATCAGGCGCTACAGCATAACAGCGACGTGCTGATCGCCCGCGAACGGATAAACGAGTATCAGGCGCGGGTCTATGCGGCCGACGGCAGCCTGTTTCCTTCGCTCGACGCGGGCGTAACCGGGACGCGCGCCCGTTCTCAATCCGCCGCCACTGGGCTTCCGGTTTACAGCACGCTGTACAGAGGCAGCCTGACGGCGAGCTATGACGTTGATATCTGGGGCGTCAACCGCAGCGCGGCCAATGCCGCCGAAGCCTCGCTGGAGGCGCAAAAAGCCGCCGCGGCTGCTGCGGATCTCACCGTCGCCTCGTCCGTTGCCTCCGGGTACGCCACCCTGCTCTCGCTTGACGAGCAACTGCGGGTGACCGAGTCCACGCTGAAATCGCGCGAAGAGGCGTTTAAGCTTGCCAAACGCCAGCTTGAGACGGGCTACAGTTCGCGCCTGGAGCTGATGCAGTCGGATTCCGAGCTTCGCTCAACGCGAGCGCAGGTGCCCGTGCTGCGGCATCAGATTGCGCAGGAGGAGAATGCCCTGAGCCTGCTGCTGGGAAGCAATCCCGGTGCGGTAGCGCGTAGCGAAAGCTTTGCGGCGCTGACGCCGCTCACGCTGCCGTCACAGCTGCCCTCCACGCTCCTGAATCGTCGGCCGGATATCGTGCAGGCCGAGCGACAGCTGGTCGCGGCTGATGCCTCGCTTGCCGCGTCACGCGCCAGCCTGCTGCCGTCGATCAATCTGACCGCAACCGGATCGATCCAGGATCGCACCCTTTCCGGCCTGCTGGATAACCCGCTCCAGCTATGGAGCGCAGGCGGCAGCATTCTCGCCCCGCTGCTGAACCGCCAGGCGCTGAACGCGCAGGTGGATATTTCCCAGTCCCAGCGTAACCAGGCGCTGTATGCGTATGAAAAAACCGTGCGTAACGCGTTTGCCGAAGTGAACAACAGCCTTGATGCCATTACGCGCTATCAGGAACAGCTGACGGAGCTGCTTGCCCAGCAGGATGTGGCCCGGGAGACGCTGCGCATTGCGCAGAACCGCTATCGCAACGGTTATTCATCCTATCTTGACGTGCTGGACGCGCAGCGCACGCTGTACTCGGTCCAGACCAACGTGGTGCAGGTCAAAAATAACCTGCTGCTGGCGCAGATTGATTTGTATAAAGCACTGGGCGGAGGATGGGTCAGTGCCTGAAAACCTGCCCGGTGGCGCTTTGCTTACCGGATCTGCATTTCGCCCCCGTAGGCCGGGTAAGGCGTAGCCGCCATCCGGCACTCCCTCTTAAGGAGTCAATCTATGCAACAACAATGGTCTGCAGTAGATAATTACATGATTTCTTCGCTTATCCCTGAGGATGAGGTTCTTCAGAAGGTTCTTGAAAACAACAAACGCGCCGGGCTACCCGAACACGATGTTGCGGCCAACCAGGGACAGCTGCTGGCGCTGTTCGTGCGCATGACGCAGGCAAGACGCATTCTTGAGATCGGTACGCTGGGTGCCTATAGCTCTATCTGGATGGCGCGCGCCCTGCCGCCGGACGGAAAGCTGATTACGCTCGAGGCGGACCCAACGCATGCCGATGTTGCCCGCCAGAATATTCGCCTCGCGGGGCTGAACGATCGTATTGAATTAATAGAAGGCCCGGCGCTGAACTCGCTGGAGAATTTCGGTGACGTTCCGCCGTTCGACCTGATCTTTATTGATGCCGATAAGCCAAACAATCCCGGCTATCTGGAGTGGGCGCTTCACTATTCCCGTCCCGGCACGGTGATTATCGGCGATAACGTGGTCCGCGACGGCGAGGTCATTAACGGGCAAAGCGACGACGCGCGCGTGCTGGGCGTACGGCGTTTTATCGAGATGACGGGGGTTAACCCGCGCTTAACCGCCACCGCGCTGCAAACGGTGGGGGTTAAGGGATGGGATGGGTTTACGCTGGCGATTGTGAATGGGTGAAAAAATGTGCGGGCTGATGCCCTCACCCCGACCCTCTCCCACAGGGAGAGGGAGAAAACCGGGCAAGGACGTTAAGCGGAAATCTGCTCCATCGCCTGCAATATACGTTTGTCCGAAATCGGGTACGGCGTACCGAGCTGCTGGGCAAAGAAGCTGACGCGCAGCTCCTCGATCATCCAGCGGATCTCCTGCACATCTTCATCGTCGCGGCGCGCCGGCGGCAGCTTGTTTAACCACTGCTGCCACGCCTGCTGCACGCTTTCGACCTTCAGCATCTGCGCGCGATCGCGGTGCGGATCGATCGCCATTTTCTCCAGACGTTTTTCAATCGCCTGCAGATAGCGCAGCGTATCGCCCAGACGCTTAAAGCCGTTGCCGGTGACAAAGCCGCGGTACACCAGCCCCGCCATCTGCGCCTTCACGTCCGACAGCCCCAGCGCCATGGTCATATCCACGCGCCCCTTCAGGCGCTTGTTGATATTGAACACGGCGGTGAGGATCTGCTCGACCTGTTTGGCTATCTCCACCACGGTGTCGTTCAGCTCGGCGCGAACCTTGTCATGCAGCTTCGCAAAACCTTCTTCCGTCCAGACCGGGCCGCCCGCCTCGTGGATCAGCTTGTCCACGCCGCAGGAGATGCAGTCGTCAATCAGATCCAGCACCTTGCCGTACGGGTTAAAGTAGAGCCCCAGCTTGGCTTTGTTCGGCAGCTTCTCGTGCAGATACTTGATCGGCGACGGGATGTTGAGCAGCAGCAGGCGGCGCAGCCCGCGCCACATCATCTGCTGCTGTTCCTGCGGGTTATCAAAGAGCTTAATCGCCACGCTGTCACGTTCGTCCACCAGCGCCGGCCAGGCTTTGACCTTATAGTTGCCGCGCTTCTGCTCGTAGCTTTCCGGAAGCTGGCCAAAGCTCCAGATATGCAGCCCGCTCTGCTCGATGCCGTCGTCCGCCACCGCAGAAAGCGTCTCCTGAACTTTGCCTTTCAGCGCCTCTTTCAGCTCGCTGAGGGAACGCCCTTCCAGCAGCTTTTTGTTTTTATCATCCACCACGCGGAAGCTGATTTTCAGGTGATCGGGCACCTGATCCCAGTTCCAGTCTTCGCGGTCGATGGTGGTACCGGTCATGCGGCGGAACTCACGCTCCAGCGCGTCCAGCAGCGGCAGTTCCAGCGGCGTGACGCGGCCCAGAAACGCTTCCGCATAGTTTGGCGCTGGCACAAAATTGCGCCGCACCGGTTTCGGCAGGGATTTGATCAGCGCAATCACCAGCTCGCGGCGCAGGCCGGGGATCTGCCACTCAAACCCGCTCTCGTCGACCTGGTTTAACAGCGGCAGCGGAATGTGGACGGTTACGCCGTCCGCGTCGGTGCCCGGTTCAAACTGGTAGGTCAGACGCAGCTTGAGGTTGCCCTGATGCCAGAAGTTCGGGTAGTCGAGCTTGCTGACCGACTCCGCCCCCTCTTTAATCAGCATGCTCTTTTCGAAGTTGAGCAGGTCCGGCGTCGCTTTGCTGGCCTTCTTCCACCAGCTGTCAAAGTGGCGGGCGGAGATAACATCATGGCTGATGCGCTGGTCGTAAAACTCAAACAGCGCCTCATCGTCCACCAGAATGTCGCGGCGTCGGGACTTGTGCTCAAGCTCTTCCACCTCGGCGCGCAGCTTCAGGTTTTCACGGAAGAACGCGTGGCGCGTCTGCCAGTCCCCCTCCACCAGCGCGTGGCGGATAAACAGCTCGCGGCTGAGCGCCGGATCGATCTGGCTGTAGTTGACCTTACGCGCGGCGACCACCGGCAGGCCGTAAACGGTCACTTTTTCGGTCGCCATCACCGCGCCCTGCGCGCGCTCCCAGTGCGGCTCGCTGTACGAGCGTTTCAGCAGGTGCTGAGCCACCGGCTCAACCCATTCCGGGTCGATGCGCGCGGCAATGCGCCCCCACAGGCGGCTGGTTTCCACTAGCTCCGCGACCATGGTCCACTTCGGCGGCTTCTTGAACAAGCCGGAACCCGGGAAGATGGAGAAACGCGCGTTACGCGCGCCGGTATATTCCTGCTTATCCGCATCCTTCATCCCGATATGGGACAGCAGGCCGGTCAGCAGCGCGATATGAATTTCGCGGTACTCCGCCGGTTCGCTGTTCACCGGAATGCCCAGCTCTTTCACCACCTGGCGCAGCTGGGTGTAGATATCCTGCCATTCACGCACGCGCAGGTAGTTGAGGAAATCCACGCGGCACTGGCGGCGGAACTGGTTCGAGGAGAGCGCTTTCTGCTGCTCGCCGAGGTAGTTCCACAGGTTCACAAAGGCGAGGAAATCAGACTCTTTATCGTGGAAGCGGCGGTGCTTTTCGTCCGACGCCTGCTGTTTGTCCATCGGACGCTCGCGCGGGTCCTGAATGGAGAGCGCCGAGGTGATGATCATCGCCTCGCGCACGCAACCGTGCTTTTGCGCTTCCAGCACCATGCGCGCCAGGCGCGGGTCGACCGGCAGCTGGCTGAGTTGGCGGCCCAGCGGCGTCAGCTTATAGATGCTCGCCTGCTCGTCGGTGGTAATCGCCCCGAGCTCTTCCAGCAGACGCACGCCATCCTGAATGTTGCGCTTGTCCGGCGCTTCCACGAACGGGAAAGCCGCGATGTCGCCCAGCCCCAGCGCTGTCATCTGCAGGATAACGGACGCCAGGTTGGTGCGCAGAATTTCCGGGTCGGTAAACTCCGGGCGCGACAGGAAATCGTCTTCGGAATAAAGACGAATACAGATCCCTTCCGACACGCGGCCGCAGCGGCCCTTACGCTGGTTAGCGGAAGCCTGGGAGACCGGCTCAATCGGCAGGCGCTGAACCTTGGTGCGGTAGCTGTAGCGGCTGATGCGCGCCGTGCCCGGGTCGATAACGTATTTAATCCCCGGTACGGTCAGCGAGGTCTCCGCCACGTTGGTCGCCAGCACGATGCGGCGTCCGCTGTGTGGCTGGAAGACGCGGTTTTGCTCGCTGTTCGACAGGCGGGCATACAGCGGCAGGATCTCGGTGTGGCGCAGGTCGCGCTTGCTGAGCGCATCGGCGGTATCGCGAATTTCGCGCTCGCCGCTCATGAAGATCAGGATGTCGCCCGCGCTCTCGTTGCCCAGCTCGTCAACGGCGTCGAAGATGGCCTGCAGCTGATCGCGCTCGGTATCATCCGCCTCTTCCACAATCGGGCGATAGCGCACTTCCACCGGATAGGTGCGGCCCGACACTTCAATAATCGGCGCATTGTTGAAGTGTTTTGAGAAGCGCTCCGGGTCGATGGTCGCGGAGGTAATGATGATTTTCAGATCAGGGCGCCGCGGCAGCAGCTCTTTAAGATAGCCAAGCAGGAAGTCGATGTTCAGGCTGCGCTCGTGCGCTTCATCGATGATGATGGTGTCGTACTGCATCAGCAGGCGGTCCTGCTGTATTTCCGCCAGCAGGATACCGTCCGTCATCAGCTTGACCATGGTGTTGTCGCTGACGTGGTCGCTGAATCGCACCTTGTAGCCGATGCAGCCGCCCGGCTCCGTCTGCAGCTCTTCGGCAATACGGTTCGCCACGGTGCGCGCCGCCAGACGACGCGGCTGGGTGTGGCCAATCAGCCCCTTCACCCCGCGGCCCAGCTCCATGCAGATTTTCGGCAGCTGGGTGGTTTTTCCCGAACCGGTTTCCCCCGCGACAATCACCACCTGGTGATCGCGGACGGCCTCAAGGATGTCCTGTTTCTTCTGACTGACGGGCAGGTTTTCCGGGTAGGTGATCGCCGGACGCGCGGCTTCGCGCAGCACAACCTTCCCTGCCGCCTGTTCAATCTCTTTGGCCATCTCCTGGTAAATGGCCTGTTGTGCATCAGGATTTTTAACCTTCTTCACGCCGTGCAGCCGGCGGGAAAACCGCTGTTTATCGCGCAGCATCAGGGAATCAAGCTGTTGCAGGAGCATCGGGAAGGTGATTTTGGGTTGTTCTGTCATAGCGTTAACGGGCAGTGCTCTGCCGGATAAAATCTCTTTTTAATGATTGCTATAGAGTACCACATTGACGCTTTTAGCGCCTTATTCAAAAAATTCGAACATAGGCTTCGATATATTGCGCTATCTCTGTGGCAAGATTGTGAATAAAGTGTCAACAAGCAACGGGGCCCCCCCCTTCAATCAAATGCAACAACAGGAATCACCCATGAGCAAAGTATTAGTTTTGAAATCCAGTATTCTGGCAGGGTACTCTCAGTCTGGTCAGCTGTCTGATTACTTCGTTGAACAGTGGCGTGAACAGCATTCTGCAGACGAAATCACCGTGCGTGACCTGGCAGCAAACCCTATTCCTGTGCTGGACGGCGAGCTGGTTGGCGCGCTGCGCCCAAGCGATGCGCCACTGTCCCCGCGTCAGCAGGAAGCCCTGGCCCTGTCCGACGAGCTGATTGCTGAGCTGCAGGCGCATGACGTTATCGTCATCAACGCCCCAATGTACAACTTCAACATTCCTACCCAGCTGAAGAACTACTTCGACCTGGTGGCGCGCGCTGGCGTAACCTTCCGCTACACCGAGAACGGCCCGGAAGGTCTGGTAAAAGGCAAGCGTGCGATCGTCCTGACCAGCCGTGGCGGTATTCATAAGGATACCCCAACTGACCTGGTTGCGCCGTACCTGAGCCTGTTCCTGGGCTTCATCGGCATCACTGACGTGAACTTCGTGTTCGCGGAAGGCATCGCTTACGGTCCGGAAGTGGCGACCAAAGCACAGACCGACGCGAAAGCCGCCATCGACAGCCTGGTTGCAGCGTAAGACTTCTCCCTCTCACCGCCCGGTGGGAGGGTTTTTCTTTTCCCCCGCATTTCGTTATCATCCGCTCCCACTCTCCAGCCGGGCGGCCTGATGTCTGCGATCATTGATTCTTTTATTGCCCCACCGTGTCACGATGACATTCAGATCCTCTGGCAGGATGAACATCTGCTGCTGATCGACAAGCCTTCCGGCCTGCTCAGCCTCTCGGGCAAAAATCCGCAAAACCTTGATTCCGTCCACTATCGACTGGTTCAGACGTTCCCGGGCTGCACGCTGGTGCACCGTCTGGATTTTGGCACGTCCGGGCTGATGGTGGTTGCGCGCAATAAGGCCATCAACGCGGCGCTGTGCCAGCAGTTCAGCCAGCGCAGCGTGGAGAAAGGCTACAGCGCCCTGCTTTGCGGCCACGTGGAAAATGATGAAGGGGTTATTGATGCGCCGATTGCCAAAGACCCGGCGCTGTTTCCACTGATGTCGATCTGCGCCATCACCGGTAAACCCGCCCGCTCTCGTTATCAGGTCGTGGAACGGTTTTATCAGGGGGCGGGACTGCCGCTAACACGCGTGAAACTGATCCCGGAGACCGGGCGAACCCATCAGCTGCGTATTCACTGCCAGCAGCTGGGACACCCGATTCTGGGCTGCGATCTGTATGGCGGTCTTGACGCGCCGGGGGTAGAAGACGCGCCCCGGCTGATGCTGCATGCCAGCGAGTTGAGTTTTATTCATCCCGTGAGCGGAGAGCCGGTTAACGCCCGTCACGCCGCCCCGTTCTGAATGCGGTTTACCACATCAAATCATCAGGGATTTTGAAGTCCGCGTACGGATCGTCTTCGTCCTGCTCTTCCTGGCTGAGCGCGCTGTTTAAGACGATGCTGTCGGCATCGCGCTGGGCAATTTTATCGGCCACTACTGCCGGAATGATCGCGTAGTCGCAGTCACCGTTAGCATTGAGCACCAGGCGCGCAATGGCCAGACGGCCGTTGATCAGCTGGGTTTGCGTCTGCTTGTCGACCTCAATTTTTTTGATCAGATTACCGTCGGTGAAGTTAAAGGTGATATTGCCCTTCGCCACGGTAATGCGGTTCATCTCGATCAGCTGCTTCACCTGCGCTTTAAACTCTTTCGCGAGTACGGCCTGCTTCTGCTGCTCGCTCAGCAGCTTGTCACGCTCGATCTGCGCCTTCTTGTTCTCTTCTACCGCTTCCCGAGCCTCACGTGCCTGAACGCGTGATTTCTTTGCCGTGCGCTGCACTTTCGCCGCTTTCTTGCTGCTGACCAGGCCCGCTTTCAGCATCTGCTCTTGTAAGGTGAGTTTTGTCATGATCGTTTCTAAACCGGTTGGAAATTTTGGGGATTATAGCGGGAATTGAGGATGGTGTACCAGAGAAGCAGATATGCCGTTTAGCTGCCTGAATCTGGTTCATTATTGATTCAACATAGACTCACGCTAACGCCTAAAAAAATGGTTAAAAATTGCCTGGTTATTTTCTTAAAAAAAATGAGCAGTTCATAAATATGATGTGGGTTGAATATCTGTGTTCGCTTCAGGCGTAGGCTGCTTTTTCTTATTAAAGAATGAAAAAATATGCCCTTGAAAGAAACAATGTTGCTTAACGATAAGGATTCGGCATGTTCCGACTCTACCGGTCACATGATTTAACACGGCAATTAAGCCCTGGAGATTTTCAATACATTCTCACGCCGGCAGGTTCGCTGAAAGAGGCATGTATACATTATGATCTGTCTTATGAAGCTAACGGTCAAAGCCTCTCTTTTGGTCTCCCCAAAAAAATATACAGCGTGTTCCCATATAAAAGGCCGTATGAGCGAAAAGGTCGCGGCTACGCAGATCCGATTTATGATGAGGTTGAGCACGAGCTGCAAATTGGCTGGCTTGTTGGTGTAGATACCTCCAGGCGCTGGAGCAGCGACCGGAATCCATTTTACATCGACGACAACGGCGATCTGATGTTTACTCCTACAGCCTCATCCTGGCATGCATGGTATAAGGACTCAATCATGAGTGCCTACCGGCACGTTATTGCCGATCGGCAAGGCAGGAAGCCTGCCCCCACTCAACGGATACATTATGATTATTACGGACCAACAACAGCACGATCGGGGAAAACGCTGAACAGTAAAACCGTTGGCCACCTGCTGGCCGCTGGCGGTGTATATAACGGCAACATTGAAGGGTTTCATGAAACCGCGCAGCAGCTTGGCGGGGATGCTCCAGCGGGTTACGATCAAGTGATGAATAACAAAGGGTTAATTATTACGGGAGCCTCTGTTGCAGCAGGATTAACAATGGGCAGGTTGAATCCTCTAAGCGAGATAGATGAAATATCGGGTCTCAGTAAAATACCAACGTTTGAAAGCCCTTATGTAAAAGGTTTCACATCTGAAAGCGGTACGTTAGTGAACGCTGAACACGCCATTATCGATCCGAAAAAGCTCGCAACCTATGCTTTAGATTCAACACATCCTACAGGTGGGCACAAAGCCAGGGTGTTTGAGTCAGCGCTGGGATATAACCCAACTAATGCAGATGTTTTAGCAGCAAAAATTCAGGAAGGCGTATTATCGGTCCCAGCAAAAGTGTTGCAGGCCAACAATTACGGTCAAACAATGGCTGTCGATATGCCCATTTTAGGCGTCAACGGTGAAACAGCGAGCGTGCGTACAGGCTGGATGTATGAAACTGACGCGCTAGTTCCTCGCCTGACAACCCTATTCGTTAAATGAGAAAACAAAAATGAAAAGAGCCGAATTAGACGTTGTGGTTTTAGACGAGGATATACCGGATGAAGGACTGGTAAAAGGGGCTGTTGGTACGATTGTTATGGTTTTCGATACTCCGACACTGGGCTATCTTGTCGAATTTTGCGACGAGGAAGGAAGAACAATAGCAATGCCTGCTTTGCTACCCGCTCAGCTAAAGAGTTATTTCATTCCTGGCACCCTCAAAACACGGTTGGTTCGCCCTGAATAAGGTGTGATTGAAAGCGTAAGCCTGCAGTATGAAAAAATTAGCTGGCGCATCGTCGATGGGAACATCATGCACAGCGACGCCTGGGACGAACGTCCTACAGCATAGCCCAAAGGGGCCCGATGCCCCTTACTCTTTCACTTCCCTGCCTGAAGCAATCTGAAGTTTCCACTCAGCGTTTCCCTGTTCATGAACTTCCCTCATGTTGCATTGAAATTAAGTCACTTCCCCTGCGCCACAGGCTCAGGCATAAATTATGCATTAGTAACTTCTTAGCAACATGAACTTAGGATGCATAACCACAATGAGCAAAGCTTTCACATATACCCTTAAGCGCAGTTGCTTCGATGAGAATTACAACCCGTCAGAAAATACGCGTACAACCACCAACTTTGCCAACCTGGCGCGTGGGGAAAAACGTCAGGAAAACCTGCGCAATACGCTGGTGATGATCAACAACCGCTTCAATGCCCTGGCGCGCTGGGATAACCCGACCGCCGATCGCTACGCGGTTGAGCTTGAAATCATCTCTATCGATTTGAACATTGGCGCGGAAAAGCCGTTCCCGGCCATCGAGATTTTGCAGACGTATATTGTCGACAAGAAAAATAACCAGCGTATCGCAGGCATTGTCGGGAATAACTTCTCCTCTTACGTGCGGGATTATGATTTCAGCGTCCTGCTGCTGGAGCACAACAAGAACCAGCAGCACTTCAGTATTCCGGAAAGGTTTGGCGAACTGCACGGCAATATTTTCCGCCATTTTGTGAACTCGCCGGAATACAAAGAGAACTTCAGAAAGGGCCCGGTGATCTGCCTGAGCGTCTCGAGCAAAGACACCTATCGCCGCACCGGTAACCAGCACCCTGTTCTGGGCATTGAGTACGCGCCGGATGGCGAATCGTTAACGGAACTGTACTTCGCCAAAATGGGCCTGAAGGTCCGCTACTTCATGCCTGAGAACAGCGTGGCGCCTTTCGCGTTCTTCTTTACCGGAGACTTGCTGAGCGATTACACCGATCTGGAACTGATCGGCACCATCAGCACGATGGAGACGTTCCAGAAAATCTATCGCCCGGAAATTTATAACGCGAACTCGGCGGCGGGACTGTTTTATCGCCCGGACCTGAACCAGCAGGATCATTCATTAACCAAAATTGTTTATGACCGCGAAGAGCGAAGCCGGCTGGCGATTGAACAGGGTCGATTTACCGAAGAATATTTCATTAAGCCTTATAAACATATTCTCGAGCAGTGGTCTGATAACTACACGCTTTAATTCATCAAAAAAGGTCTTTTATTATGAAAACATTGCTCCCGACGTCTACGGCTGGCAGCCTGCCTAAGCCGACCTGGCTTGCGCAACCTGAAACGCTCTGGTCTCCGTGGAAATTGCAGGATCAGGAATTACTGGCGGGTAAACAGGATGCACTGCGCCTGTCCCTTGACGAGCAGATCCGTGCGGGAATCGATATCGTCAGCGACGGGGAACAGACCCGTCAGCACTTCGTCACCACCTTTATTGAACACCTGAGCGGCGTCGATTTTGAAAATCGCCAGACGGTGCGCATTCGTAACCGCTACGACGCCAGCGTGCCGACCGTGGTTTCTGCCGTTGCACGTCAGAAGCCGGTATTCGTGGACGATGCAAAGTACCTGCGCCAGCTCACGGACAAGCCGATCAAATGGGCCCTGCCAGGGCCAATGACCATGATCGACACCCTTTACGACGCGCATTATAAAAGCCGCGAAAAGCTGGCCTGGGAATTCGCCAAAATCCTCAACCAGGAAGCGCGTGAATTAGAAGCCGCGGGCGTGGATATTATCCAGTTCGACGAGCCGGCGTTTAACGTCTTTTTTGATGAGGTCAACGACTGGGGTATCGCCGCGCTCGAGCGCGCCATTGAGGGTCTGAAATGCGAAACCGCGGTACACATCTGCTACGGCTACGGCATCAAGGCAAATACCGACTGGAAAAAGACGCTCGGCTCAGAATGGCGCCAGTATGAAGAGGCCTTCCCTAAGCTGCAAACCTCTAACATCGACATCATCTCCCTGGAGTGCCACAACTCCCGCGTACCGATGGATCTGCTGGAGCTGATTCGCGGTAAAAAGGTGATGGTTGGGGCGATTGACGTGGCAACCAACACCGTCGAAACGCCAGAAGAGGTCGCCGACACCCTGCGTAAAGCGCTGCAGTTCGTCGACGCCGACAAGCTTTACCCCTCAACCAACTGCGGCATGGCTCCCCTCTCCCGTCAGGTGGCTAACGGTAAGCTGAAAGCGCTCAGCGCCGGCGCAGAAATTATCCGCAAGGAACTCGGCGCGTAATTGCCTTACGTTTGCCAGTACGGCGGCGAGCCGAAAAACGCCACGTAATAATCAATCACCGCCCTGACGTTCAGGGGCGGATGACGTGCGTGAGGATAGATCGCCGCAATATTCAGCGGCTCCGTATTGATAGCGCACGCCATTTTCGGCATAAGAGCGACCAGCTCCCCCCGCTGCAGCCTGTCGCCAATCAGCCAGTCCGGAAACAGGACGATCCCCATTCCACCCAGCGCGGCAATGAGCAGCGACTCCGCATTATTGGACGTCATCAGCGGCGCCACGGGATAGTGCACCCAATTCTCCCCCTTGCGTCGCACAAGCCAGCGATTAGGGCCAGACGAACCGCGATACACCAGGCATTTATGCTGGCTCAGCTCGGCCGGGTCGGCCGGTACGCCGTGTTGACGCAGATACGCGGGCGACGCGGCAAGATGGTAGCGCTGCTGCCCGAAGATGCGGGCGTGGAACGTCGAGTCCGTCAGCGTGCCGATGCGAAAAATGAGGTCGGCGGCATCCCGGTGCGGGTCGATAAAGTCATCGGTCAGCGTCAGCTCTATGGTTAACCGTGGATAACGCTCGGCCAGTCCTGCCAGGCCGGGTGCAACGTGCCTCTGTCCAAAAAATACCGGCCCGTTAATGCGTACCGTGCCGGAGGGTTCGGTCGAACGTTCATCCAGCTCCCGACGCGCCTCTTCGAAGTTATCGACCATCGCCCGGGCATAGCGGATAAAAAGATGCCCGTTTTCCGTGGGGATCACCGCCCGGGTATTGCGATAGAACAGCTGCTGGCCGAGCGCGTCCTCAAGCTGATGAATAATCCGCGACACCTGCGAGGCAGAAATGCCCTCTCGTCGCGCAACGACGGAAAAGTTCTGCGTTTCATAGACGGCAATAAACAGCAGCAGTGAGCGAAGGTTCATGCTTCCGGCATCTGACATTAATGCATTTCCTGCAAAGGTGTTTCCTGCATTATGGCATTTTTCTCACATGTCTACCGACGTAATCTTCTTCTCCTGATAATGGAGGAAGCATAATGCAGTTTGTATTGATTTTACTGGTGATTGCCGGCGGGATGGGCCTCTCCGTCGAGGCGGGTTTGCTGGGGCCGTTAGGGGGAGAAGTAGGCGATTTATGGGCCACGTTCAGCATTTTCGGGGTCGGCGCCGCGCTGACCTTTCTGCTGATGCTGTTTTTTAGCCCGCGCAACGGTCCGTCGTTTTTCGCACAGCCCGGCTGGCAGCTGCTCGGCGGCGTGCTGGGTCCTGTTTACGTTGTCATTCTGACTATCGCCACCCCCGCTATCGGCATCGCTCTGACGATGATCGGCATTCTGGCAGGTCAGGTTTTTAAAAGCCTGATCATTGACCACTTTGGCCTGCTGGGTACGCCGCACAGGAAGATAAACGCAAGACGCATCGTGGCGCTGGTTTTTATTATTGCCGCACTGGTACTGGTCGCAAAGGGGTAAACACATGACACTGATGATGATAATTCTCGCCATCTGCGGCGGCGCGACGCTGAGCATACAGGCCGCAATTAACGGACAGCTCGGCAGCAGCGTGGGCGTTTTCAAGAGCGCGTTTCTGACGTTTTCCGTCGGCGCGCTGGTGACCGCCCTGCTCATTTTCTTCTTTGAGCCTAAGCAGACGGTCACGCTGCTGGACGTGCCGAAATGGCAGCTTCTCGGGGCGATGTTCGGCGTGCCCTACATTGTGATCATGGTGCTCGCCGTGCAGCGCATCGGCACCGCCGTCGCCACGGTGGCGGTGATATTCGGCCAGCTCGCCATGAGCATGCTGATAGATAACTTTGGCTGGTTGAACAATCCCGCTATTCCGTTTTCACCGAGCCGTCTGGGTGCGGTGGTGTGCCTGGGGATTGCCCTGTACTTCATTTACTCCAGCAGCAAAGCCGGCAATGTTCGCGACTAAGCTTACGCCTTCCGGGTGAAGAACAGCGTCACCGTGGCGACGGTGACGCCAAATTTCTTCATCTCGGTTTTATTAAACAGATGCGTTTCATCCTGCAGGTACATCCAGTCGTCAAAGTTCAGCAGCCAGGTTTTGCCGTTGGCCTTCACGTTCATGCTGTAATGCCAGTTAAAGGCGTTGCCTGCGGCCTGCCCCGTCGCAACCCCTTCAATATCCCCTGCCGTTCCCTCGTAGCGGTCGTTCCCCACGCGGCGAATATGCCAGACCCGCTGCTGCTTCTCGCCATCGTCGTAAACGAAGTGCTCGTTCAGCGTCAGCGTATCGCCAATCACGTCCCCGGCAATCTCAACGTGAAAGCGACGTATCTGCTTGCCGCTGCGATCCTGCACCATGCCCCACGCTTCGGTTTTGCCCTGAAAGTAGTTAAAAATATCAAGCCGCGGCTGCTGCTGGCGATACTCGGACACGTCGGTGCTACAGCCGGCCAGCAGCATCGTGAATGCCAGCGCCAGCGTCAGGATTCGTTTCATTTTTGGCCTCCGATTAACTGCTGACGCAGCTCAGGATATTGCGTGCGGGGATCGAGCCAGATGGCCAGAAAACGGGTGCTGAACGCTTCTGACTGTCGCGGCCCGAGCGGAATAAAGGATTTTTGCGCCGCCGACGCGCGGTACCAGAACTGCCCCTGCTTATCGTTGAGAACAAACGCCAGCTGTGAACCCGGTCGGACATCCGGCCACAGGGACTGGAGCATCCTTAGCCAGGCTTCACTTTGCGGTTCCTGCGTCAGGATCCCCTGCGCCTGCCACTGGTCACGGGTCGCCTCAACCAGTTCATCGCGATCGATGTCGCGCGCGTAGGTAATAATCAGCGCCTGATCCTGATCGTCCCGGCTGTAACGGCCATCCGGCGTGCGGAGCTGAGAGGTATAGACCGTGAACGGCCCCCAGGTCAGCGTGGCGTCGCCCACCTTGCGCCAGGCCAGCCAGTCGGCGGCCTGAGCACCAGGAACAACCAGCATGAGGCAAAACAGCAGAACCGCAGCCCTCATTTTTGTCTCCCCATCAGCAGGTGGAAAAACAGCATCAGCACCAGCCAGCCCGGCGCCATCCAGCTGACGACGATAAAGGTTGGCTCCAGAAACGTGATGGCGCCCAACCGCTCGCCAATCAGGTAGGCTACCGGGCCTCCCACGGCCGCCAGCAGGGTCAGCAGCCAGCCGGGTAATGTGGTGGTACGCGCAAGCTGCGTCCAGACCACGGCGAACATCAGCCACAATGCCACCATCCAGAGCGGCATCAGGGAGTCACCCGTGAAGGCAATCAGCCCCGTCAACGCCCAGAGCGCATCCAGCAGGCTGCCCGCCGCGGCCAGACCAATGGCGTATAGACGGTAAGCTGACGGCAATAACATACACGCCAGGACCGCCAGCCCGAGCCAGATAATCAGGCCCTGTTCGCGAAACAGCACTACCAGCGCCCAGTAGAGATCGAACGCGACGGCCAGCAGAAAGACCTGAAGGTAGCGTCTCATACGCGCTCGGCGGTCAGCTGCACCACGCTGATGGTGCGGGCGTTAAACCCGGCTTCGCAGTAGCCGAAGTAGTACAGCCACATGCGGCGGAACCGTTCATCAAAGCCAAGCTTTTCAATCTCCTGCCAGGCGTGGACAAAGCGCTGCCGCCAGTGGGCCAGCGTGCGGGCGTAGTCCGGTCCCATGTCGAAGAGATTGCGCACCACGAAATCGGTGTGGCGCGTCATCAGCTCGTTCATCGCCGTAATGCTCGGCAGGAAGCCGCCGGGGAAAATGTAGCGCTGGATAAAATCGACGCTTTTGCTGTAGTCGCGGTAGCGCTGGTCCTGAATGGTGATGGCCTGAATCGCCATCCGTCCACCGGGGTGCAGCCGCGCCTGACAGGTACGGAAGAACGTGGGCAGATAGCGTTGCCCGACGGCTTCAATCATCTCTATCGAGACCAGCTTGTCGTACTGCCCGGTGAGGTCGCGATAGTCGCAGAGCAGTACCTCAACCCGGTCCTGCAGCCCGGCGCGGGCAATGCGCTCGGTCGCCCAGATATATTGCTCCTGCGACAGCGTGGTAGTGGTCACCCGACAGCCGTAGTGACGGGCGGCGTATTCCGCCATCGCCCCCCAGCCGGTGCCAATTTCCAGCAGGTGATCACCCGGGTTTAGCGCCAGCTGGTCGCAGAGGCGAGCCATTTTGGCTTGCTGAGCCGCCGTCAGATCCTGCTCGTCCGCGGTAAACAGTGCGCTGGAGTAAAGTAGTTCCTTATCCAGAAAATGGGCATAGAAAGCGTTGCCCAGATCGTAATGGGCGGCAATATTTTCGCGGGCCTGGGCGCGAGAGTTGCGCCGCGTCCAGTGGCGCAGCCGCTCCAGCGGTCGGCCAAGCAGCCGAAACCCGTTCTCCAGACGACCAAGCACCTCGCCGTTGAGGGCCAGAATTTGCAGAAGCGGCGTAAGCTGCGCGGTCTCCCATTCGCCGTCCATCCAGGCTTCTGCGGCGGCAAGGCTCCCGCCCGTTAAGACGCGCCAGTAGACGCCGGGCGTGAGGATCTGCACGTCGGCGTGCAGCGCGGAGGATGTCTCGCCAAAATGGAAGGTCTGCGCCCCTTCACGCAGGGTGAGTGAGCCGCCGCGAATGCCGCTTAACAGACGAAACAGCAGCCATCGCGCGATGCGGACGTTGCGCGGGATATCGGGTTCTAGCGCAAAGACGGGATCGGTCATGAGCGTTCACTCCTGCTGACGGGATGATTATAAAGCGGCACGCGCTTGAGCCACAGCCTCAGCGCCTGCCAGTAAATGGCGAAAACGGTTTTCAGAGTCATCAACGGGATGCGCAGCAGCAGCGCGCGCAGCGCCGGGCGGGTCAGAGGCTCCCGGCGCAGGGCCAGCGTGGCGTCAAAGACCTTCGCTTCCTGATGATTTTCAATGTGCATATGCAACGTGTTGTCCGGATTGTTGAAGCGCCAGTGGTAGACCATGTCCATCGGGTTGAAGGGGGAAACGTGAAACGCTTTTTCCGTGGGCCGGGCATTTTGCCCGTCGACCGCGTAATAATGGCGCTCGTTCCACGGCGTGTTGCGCACCTCCGCCAACACCCAGCGAAGCGTGTTTTCCTGGTCATAGCAGTAGTAAAAATTGACCGGATTGAAATGAAACCCGAAGTAGCGCAGCTGCGTCAGAAGCATGACCCGCCCTGCGGGACGTTCCCCGGTCAGGCTCTCCAGCCTGTTCAGCACGTTCTCTTTAAGCGGCGTGCCGAGCGGATAGTCCGCGTCATGGAACGCGGCGGCGGCAAAGCGGTTGCGCCGCACGCCGACGGACGCCAGCAGCGGCAGTTCATCAAGATCCAGCCAGGCCATAAAAACGCCGTAGCTGAATTCATGCGTTTTCGGCTGAAGGCGGCGGTGGCGCAATACGCCGTGATAGAGGCAGCTGTTCATGTCAGTTCCCCTCCCCGGCGGCTATTTCATTTACCACGTCCAGCGCGCTACGCACGCCGTCTTCATGAAAACCGTTGTACCAGTAAGCGCCGCAGAACCAGCTCCGGTGATGACCGTTGATCTCCCCACGGCGCGCCTGCGCACGCCAGCTTTGCGGGTTAAACAGCGGATGCTCATAGACAAAGCGTTGCAGGACGAAGCGTTCATCCACCGGCTCGTCCGGGTTCAGGGTGACGCAGAACAGTGGGCTGCCCGCAGGCAGACTCTGCAGAATGTTCATGTTGTAGGTGACGCAGGCGCTGGCCTGCTCCTGCGCGCTCAGGCGGTAGTTCCAGCTGGCCCAGGCGCGCTGTCGCACCGGCAGCCAGCGCGGATCGCTGTGCAAAACAACCTCGTTGCGCTGCCAGCCGATATCGCCCAGCACTTCGCGCTCTGAGGCGGTCGGGTCGTCAAGCATGGCCAGCGCCTGGGCGGAGTGGCAGGCAAATATCACCTGGTCGAAGGTGTGGCTGCCGTTTTCAAGCTGGAGCGTGACCCCGTGCGCGTGGCGGCTCACCCGCAGAACAGGCGCGTTCAGGTGCAGCGTCAGGCGGTCGCCCAGTTTTTCCAGCATGGCGCGGATATACTCCCGCGAGCCGCCCGGCACCACGTACCACTGCGGACGCTGGGTGATATCCAGCAGGCCGTGGTGATGAAAGAAGCGCAGGAAGAGCGGCAGCGGGAAACGCTTCATCTCCTGCAGCGACGACGACCAGATCGCGGCCCCCATCGGCAGAATGTAGTGGCGCGCAAAAAACGGCGTGAAGCCGTGCTGGTCCAGAAACGTCTGCAGCGTGGCGTTCGGATCGACTTCCCCTTCAAGGGCCTGTTTCGCCAGGCGGTTAAAGCGGACGATGCCAGCGAGCAGCCGCCAGAATGCCGGATTTACCAGGTTTCGGCGCTGGGCAAACAGCGACGTCAGCGTGTGGCCGTTGTACTCAAGCCCCGTCTCGGGGTTGTGTACTGAAAAGCTCATCTGTGTTTTTTGCCCGCTGATGCCGAGCTCGCTGAGCAGGCCCATAAAGCGCGGGTAGGTGCGGTCGTTGTAGACAATAAACCCGGTATCGATCGCGTATGTGCCCTGCGGCGTTGAGACGTCAACCGTCGCGGTATGGCCGCCGGGCGTGGTGCCCGCTTCAAACAGGGTTACCTGATGATGCCCTGCCAGCCGCCAGGCGCAGGTCAGCCCGGCGATGCCGCTGCCGATAATTGCAATGTTCATGAGCGCACCATCCTGCGCAGCAGCGCGCGCTGCAAAAACGCGGGCAGCCCGGAGAGCAGCCGCAAAATAAGGCCAAACCCGGCCGGAAACGCGATATGCATTTTGCCCTTTGCCAGCCCGGTACGGATCGCCTTGACCGCTTCGTCAACGCTCACCCTACCCGGCATGGCAAAATCGTTTTTGCGCGTCAGCGGGGTATCGACAAATCCCGGAGAGATGACCGTCACGGCAATCCCCTTTGGCTCCCAGTCCAGACGCAGACTGTCGGCAAACCAGCTCAGCGCCGCTTTGGACGCGCCGTAGGCCTCTGCCCGCGGGAAGGGAAGCCAGTGGGCCATCGAGCTCACCAGCACCACGCGGTTACCGGCAACCAGCTGCGGCTGCAGCGCGGCCAGGCAGTTCACTGGCCCGAGAAAATTGGTGGTCATGATCCGCTCCACCAGCGCCGCATCCACCACGCCGCCGTCGAGATATTCGCAGGTACCGGCGCAGAGAATAACCAGATCGGCGTAAACGCTGCTGAGCGCCTGGCGACAGGCGTCCCTGTCTGTCATATCGAACAGGCGAACGGTGAGACTGGGGCAGGTCTGATGTAGCGCTTCAAGCCGCGCCGGATCGCGCCCGCAGGCAATCACGTGGTAGCCGTCAGCAGCAAAGGACTTCGCCAGCCCCGCGCCGATGCCAGAGCTTGCGCCGGTAATCAGCACCGTCTTCATGATTTGACCCTCCGCTTCACGCCGCGTACCGCCCAGCCCAGCAGAGGGAGGTGTTCGTAGATCATCTCTCCCGCATCGTAGAAGTCCCGCTGACGCGTGATGAGATTGTTTTCGGTGTCCACCACCGAACATCCTGGCAGTTCAAGCGGCTCGCCTCCGGCAATGCGCGGATGCGACCAGTGCATTACCCAGGTGACAACAAACCGGTTCCCGCTGCAGAGCGGCGGATCGATAGAAAAACGGCACTGCTCGACGTTTGCCAGCAGATGGGTGAAATAGCGCTGAAGCGCGAAAATACCGTTGTGCTCGCCGAACGGATCGATAAGGGTGGCATTCGAATGGTAAAGCCCGACCAGCGCGGTCGGCGGCTGGCTATCCAGTGCGGCATAGTACTCAATAAACCGACTCACGACAGAGGGCAAAGTGCTCATGGGTCACATCCTGGCTGTAAACAACGTGGCGTAATCGCTTAATTAAAACTTACACAATTAACGTTATTTGTCCAAGTTTGTGCAAATTTATTTTTTATTACCCATAAATATCAATGAGTTGAAAGCTCAAACATTTAACGATTTTGTAGGCCGGGTAAGGTGTAGCCGCCACCCGACTTTCACTTTCAGGTTATCCTTAAGGCAAATTCAGCCGTCATCTTCCAGGCTTATCCTTTTTATTCATAAGGATGCCTGACATGAAACGTTTCTTTCTCTCCCTATTCTCAAGCCCGGAATCCTTACTGCAGGTGATGAGTCAGCAGGAAATTATTGAAGCCGTGGAAGATGGCGATCGCATCATTATCGACCAGGACGGGAACGCCTCGGTGAACTACAAGAGCAACGAGGTGCGGCAGGACTTTCTGCGTCACGTTAACGCGCTGAAGAGGGCCTGATATGGGAACGGCGATATTTATGGTGCTGATGGTCTGCGGGTACTGGTACACCAGCCGCGATCTGTCGACCCGCTTTAAAATTAAGCGTTCCTTTGGCTGGGACGTCTATTTTCTCGTCGCGCTTTACGGCTGTATTTTCGTTTTGCAGGGCGTAATCGCCACGGGATTGCTCTGGCTGCTGCTGTTCGCCCTTTCCGCCGCCAACAACGCTTTTCACTTTGCCTCACCGAAATACACCGACTGGCAAATCGACTTTATGAACTGGAGTTTTTTAGGTATTCAGGCGCCGGTGGTGGTGATGCTGGCGTTTGCCATTCTGTTTTGCCTCTACCGCTCTAACTGGGCAGGCAGCGCCAGGCTGGACGGCGAGAGCCGGAAAAAGCTCTACAAACGGCTTGCGCAGGCGAGCGGGATTGAACAACTGCTCTATCAGTGTATGGAGCAAGGCGAGCTGGCGCAGGTCACACTCCGGTCGCGGCGGATTTACGTCGGTATGATCCACACCGCGACGCTGGAATATGAAAAAACGGCCAATATTGTGCTGATCCCAATGTTGAGCGGGTACCGGGATGCGAAGACGATGAATCTGCGTATCGAGAATAATTACAGCAGGTGGTATGCGGAGCATGACATTACGCTCGACTCTGAACCCCGCAGCGCCATGTCATTCCGCAAGGTGATTTTGCTTAATCAGATTGAGAGCATCTCGCTGTTCGACCCCGCCAGCGCCAGCGCGCTGTCTCTGGCGCAGCGGGACGATAGCCCTGGCCCTAAAGAGACATCCCCATAATTCTGAGTATGCTCTGCTGTGAGGCTGTTTCAAAAAGGACGTTCTTAATGCAGAGCATGCCCTGCTTCTGGTAGAACCGGTACGCTCCTGCGTTCTGCTCAAGCACTTCCAGCCAAAGATAGTCCTTTCCCCTGCTCCGGGCCATGTCGATAATTTTATTGAACATGTCCTGACCATAGTGCTTGCCGGTCTCGGCAGGATCGAGGTAGAGCTTATTGAGGAGAACGCCCCTCTTGTCCGTTTCTGGAAGCATGGCGTCCCAGGTCACTTTCATAAATCCCACAGGCCGATCGGTCTGTGCAATATACCAGGTCACATTCTGCTCTTTCAGGCTCTGTTCAAGTACAGAAACGGCGTACTCGCCGTCCAGAAAGGCCTTCATCTCGGCGTCTGATACCCACAGATGCTGAAAATGGGCGGGGTAAATGCGGTATCCAAGTTCGCTTAAGAGCGCAGAATCGGCCCCGGTGGCCTGTCGAATTCGATGAGTCATGGAAGGTATCCTTACTAGCCGCTTTACGTGTGATGTCGTGCGAAACGAGAAAGACAAAAAAAGTTAAATTCTTGCAGCATATAGTATTGCGGTGAACGACGTTAAGTACACCCGGCTAATGCCCTCTTCAACGGAGCAATGACCTCATCCGTCTCCATGCCCATCTGCGCATGAATAATGGCACCGTCAATGAGCAACATGATTTCATTGACGACGTGCTCATCCGCGATCTTCGTCAGCGACGCAATAATATTCTTAGTTTCGATTTTATGATCGCGGCATATCGCTTTTATTTCGCTTTCAATATCTTCGGATTTGGCTTCGGCGCTGGCATTAATAAACGCGCAGCCGTGGAATTCAGGCGAAATAAACCATTCATAGAGCGTTGCAGATATCGCCTCAGCAGGTATTTCGCCCTCATCGAGATGTCGGCGCAGCGCGGATTCAAACCAGTTAACCCATATTTCATGCCGATGGTGTAAATAGGCGAGAATAAGTAAGCTTTTGCTCGGGAAATGGCGATAAAACGTCACCTTCGTCACTTTCGCCTCTTTAATCAGCGTATCCACCCCCGTCGCTCTGAAGCCTGTGGAATAAAACAGATCGTGCGCCGTAAGCAATATTTTATCCCGGACGCTAATTTTTGTTTCGTTGCCTGCGTGTTCGGTTTTCATTTTTTCGACAGCCTCAAAAAGGGTGTTGACAGCGTTATTTTTCAGGCATAGATTACACCGGGTAGACAGATCTGTCTACATAAAATCACATTGAGGTAACCGCCATGAACGCACGTCCTCCTTTACCGCCCTTCACGCGTGAAAGCGCCATCGAAAAAGTCAGACTGGCAGAAGACGGCTGGAATAGCCGCGACCCGGCGAAGGTCGCGCTGGCCTATACGCTGGATACTCAATGGCGCAACCGCGCGGAGTTCGCCACCAACCGTGAAGAGGCGCAGGCGTTTCTGGAGCGGAAATGGAAAAAAGAGCTCGATTATCGTTTGATTAAAGAGCTTTGGGCGTTTACGGATAACCGCATCGCCGTTCGCTATGCCTATGAATGGCATGATGATTCCGGCAACTGGTTCCGCTCGTACGGCAATGAAAACTGGGAGTTTGAACCGGACGGACTGATGAAGCGCCGTTTTGCCTGCGTTAACGATATTCCGATAAAAGAATCCGAGCGACTGTTCCACTGGCCGTTGGGTAGACGCCCGGACGATCATCCCTCATTGAGCGATCTGGGGTTATAGTTTTGTCACCAAAATCAGAGATAGCGCGCATTTCGGTGACTACCTCAGGACTACCCTATGAGCGGTTTTCAGGAGGAACAAAATATGAAAAAGCTTCTGATATGTTGTTTGTTCGGTAATACCGCAAACGCTCTTGCCAAAAAAATGCAGTCCCTGGCAGAACAAGAAGGCTATCCACTGATGATTAGCGCCGTTGGGCTGGATAACTTCGCCAGCGTCGCCCCCGCTTTCGACGGTTTTCTTATCGCGCCGTATATTCAGTACAAACTCGACGAGATACACGCAACGGTGGGCAATACACGTTCAATCGCTATCATTGAGAGTCTTCCCTACGCGTCTCTGGACGCGAAGAAGGTGTTGAATTTCGTAAAGGAGCAAATGCCTGAACTGGCTGCCTGACAGACAAGGCCGCATCGCTATTGCGGCCTCCTCGTCCCCGCAGACAGATAGATGCCATAGCGCGCGAAAAACAGTGATACACTTACCCCACCTGGTTGATCGTCCCGTCTGAACGGCTCACGACGAAAACGGATGTAACCAAAATACGAAATGGTCACTCGTTGTCAATCGTAGCTCGTCACGCTAAGCTTACATAATGACTAAAACTATGAACGCCCCATCAATACGTGGTCCACTTGACCATTCTGTCAGAGAGCAAATCGTCGAAGCGGCCTTTGAGCACTTCGGTCACTACGGCTATGAAAAAACCACCGTCGCCGAGCTGGCGAAATCTATCGGTTTTTCAAAATCCTACATTTATAAGTTCTTCGATTCCAAGCAGGCTATCGGCGAGGTGATCTGCGCTAACCGCCTGGAGCTGATCATGACGGCCGTGCTTTCCGCCATTGCGGATGCGCCGTCAGCCAGCGAAAAAATCCGCCGTCTTTTCAAAGCACTTACCGAGGCCGGAAGCGAGCTGTTTTTCCACGATCGCAAGCTCTACGACATCGCCGCCGTCGCGTCACGGGAGAAGTGGCCTTCGACGGAAAGGTATACCGAAAGCCTCCTGAAGCTGATTGAGAGCATCATTATCGAAGGCAGACAGGCTGGAGAGTTCGAAAGGAAGACGCCGCTGGATGAGGTCACCTGCGCCGTTTACATGGTGATGTGCCCTTACATTAACCCCGTTCAGCTGCAGTACAACCTTGAAACTGCCCCAACGGCAGCGGTACTCCTCTCCTCACTGATTTTAAGAAGCCTGGCCCCCTGATTGGTGACCATTGACTTTATTGGTCACTAATCACAGAATGCGGAAACTGTCCCGTTACTTCAAAAGGGTTTCCCATGCTCAGGCTCACTTCAGCCCGCCTTGTCATATGTCTTCTGCCGTTTGCCCTCGCGGCATGCGGCGATAATTCCGCGAGTGACGATCCGCGCACTAAGCCACCGCTTGTCAGATCCGCCTCCGTCGAGATGGCGAACCCTGCCGCCCGCGCCTTCACGGGCGTGGTGGTGGCAAGAACGCAAAGCGACCTGGGCTTCAGGGTTCAGGGTAAAATCCTCGAACGTCTGGTGGATACCGGGCAGACTGTCAAACAGGGCCAGCCCTTACTGCGCCTGGATCCGGTTGACCTGAAATTACAGGCTCAGGCGCAGCAGCGCGCGGTGGATGCTGCCCAGGCGCGGGCGAGAAAAGCCACCAGCGATGAGGCGCGTTATCGCGGTCTTGTGGCAACCGGCGCGGTGTCCGCCGCGGAGTACGATCAGATTAAAGCGGCGGCCGATACGGCCAGGGCGGATCTCAGCGCCGCCCGGGCGCAGGCCAACGTTGCGCAAAACGCCACGGGCTATGCCGTCCTGCTGGCGGATTCAGACGGCGTGGTGATGGAGACGCTTGCCGAACCCGGTCAGGTAGTCAGCGCCGGGCAGGTGGCGATCCGCCTTGCCAGAGCGGGACAGCGCGAAGCGCTCGTGCAGCTTCCGGAGACGCTGCGCCCTGCCGTCGGCAGCGAAGCACGAGCCACGCTTTATGGCCGTGAACAACACCCGGTCACCGCGACGTTGCGCCTGCTGTCTGACTCCGCGGATGCCACAACCCGGACGTATGAAGCACGCTACGTGCTGGCTGGCCAGCTGGCGAACGCGCCGCTGGGGGCGACCGTCACGCTCAGCCTTGAAGACCCGAAAGCGGAAGGTCAGGCCATGCAGGTCCCGCTGGCCTCACTCTACGATGCGGGTAAAGGGCCCGGCGTCTGGCGCATTTCCGCCCAGCCGGCAAAGGTCACATGGACGCCGGTTAAGGTGCTGAGCGTGGGCGAAGATGCGGTCCAGGTCACGGGCGGCGTGAAGCCCGGGGAGAAGATTGTTGCGTTAGGCGCCCATCTTCTGCACGAAGGTGAAGTTGTCAGGCTGGCAGAACAACGCCATGCCGCTCCGGCGGAGAACGCGCCATGAGCCAAAGTCGCTTCAACCTGTCCGCGCTGGCCGTCCGCGAGCGTTCCGTCACGCTGTTTCTGATCGTTCTGGTGACCATTGCCGGTATTTACGCTTTTTTTGGACTGGGACGCGCGGAAGATCCGCCCTTCACCGTGAAGCAGATGACGGCGATTGCCGTCTGGCCGGGCGCAACCGCGCAGGAGATCCAGGATCAGGTGGCCGAACCGCTGGAAAAGCGCCTGCAGGAACTCAAATGGTATGACCGTACGGAAACCTATACCCGCCCCGGCATGGCGTATATCACCCTGTCACTGCAGGACAAAACCCCGCCTTCTGAGGTGCAGGAGGAGTTCTATCAGGCGCGTAAAAAGCTTGGGGATGAATCCCAGCGTCTCCCGGCGGGCGTCATCGGCCCGATGATCAATGACGAATTCTCGGATGTCACCTTTGCCCTCTTTGCTCTGAAAGCAAAAGGCGAACCGCAGCGGCAACTGGTACGCGATGCCGAAGGCCTGCGCCAGCAGCTTCTGCACGTTCCAGGGGTCAAAAAAGTGAATATCATCGGTGAACAGGCCGAGCGGATTTATATCGCCTTCTCCCATGACCGTCTGGCGACGATGGGCCTCTCACCGCAGGATATTTTCAATGCCCTCAACGACCAGAATGCCCTGGCCGCGGCGGGCGCCATTGAGACCCGGGGCGCGCAGATTTTTATCCGCCTGGACGGCGCGTTCGATGAACTGCAGAAAATCCGCGATACGCCTTTAGTCGCCCAGGACAAAACGCTCACGCTGTCGGATGTGGCAACGGTTGAACGAGGCTATGAAGATCCCCCGACGATGCTGATACGCAATCAGCATGAACCCGCCCTGCTGCTGGGTGTTGTCATGCGTGAGGGCTGGAACGGCCTGGCGCTGGGTAAAGCGCTGGATGCGGAGACGGCGAAAATCAATGATAGCCTGCCGCTTGGCATGACCCTGACCAAGGTCACCGACCAGTCCGTGAATATCCGCTCGTCGGTCGATGAGTTTATGATCAAATTCTTCGTCGCCCTGCTCGTGGTTATGGTGGTCTGTTTTATCAGCATGGGCTGGCGCGTGGGGGTGGTGGTCGCGGCGGCGGTCCCGCTGACGCTGGCGGTCGTCTTCGTGGTGATGGAGGCCGCGGGAATTAACTTTGACCGTGTCACGTTGGGCTCCCTGATCCTCGCCCTCGGTCTGCTGGTTGACGATGCCATTATCGCCATCGAAATGATGGTGGTGAAGATGGAGGAAGGTTACGACAGAATCAAAGCCTCAGCCTACGCCTGGAGCCACACCGCCGTGCCGATGCTGGCCGGTACCCTGGTGACGGCGATTGGCTTTATGCCAAATGGGTTTGCCCAGTCGACCGCCGGGGAATACACCAGCAATATGTTCTGGATTGTCGGCCTCGCTCTGATTGCCTCATGGTTTGTTGCGGTGGTGTTCACGCCGTATCTGGGGGTGAAGATCCTGCCGGCGATCCCCAAAGTGGAAGGCGGCCATGCAGCCATCTATAACACGCCTCGCTATAACCGTTTTCGCCAGCTGCTTGGCCGCGTTATCGCCAGAAAATGGCGAGTGGCCGGGTCCGTGGTCGCCATTTTCATTCTGGCCGTGCTCGGCATGGGGCTGGTAAAAAAACAGTTCTTCCCGACCTCCGATCGCCCGGAAGTGCTGGTTGAAGTACAGATGCCTTATGGTACCTCGATTGCGCAAACCAGCGCTGCTACTGCAAAAATAGAAGCGTGGCTGGGCAAGCAGCCAGAAGCCAAAATCGTCACGGCCTATATTGGTCAGGGCTCGCCCCGTTTCTATCTGGCAATGGCCCCCGAGCTGCCCGATCCCTCTTTTGCGAAAATCGTGATCCTGACGGACAGCGAGACGTCACGCGAGGCGCTCAAGTTCAGGCTCAGGGAGGCCGTCGCCAGCGGCCTTGCGCCCGAAGCCCGCGTGCGGGTGACGCAGCTGGTGTTTGGCCCCTACTCGCCTTTCCCGGTTGCCTGGCGCGTGTCGGGGCCGGATGTCGAACAGGTGCATGACATCGCTGATAAGGTGAAAGCCGTGCTCCTGGCAAGCCCGATGATGAGAACCGTCAATACCGACTGGGGGTCACGCGTTCCCGTATTGCATTTCACCCTCGATCAAAACCGCCTGCAGGCGACCGGCTTAACCTCCAGTGCCGTTGCCGGGCAGCTTCAGTTCCTGCTCTCAGGCGTGCCTGTCACCTCCGTGCGGGAAGATATTCGATCGGTAGAGGTCGTTGCCCGCGCGGCGGGTAATATCCGCCTTGACCCGGCAAAAATCGAAGGCTTTACCCTGGTCGGCAATGCGGGACAGCGCGTGCCGCTGTCTCAAATCGGCAGGATTGAGGTCGGCATGGAAGACCCCATCCTGCGCCGTCGCGATCGCACCCCCACAATTACCGTACGGGGCGATATCGCCGACAATCTTCAGCCACCGGACGTGTCGGTCGCCATCATGAAGCAGCTCCAGCCGATCGTTGATTCGCTACCGGCCGGCTACCGCATTGACATGGCGGGGTCGATTGAGGAGTCGGGCAAAGCCACGCAGGCCATGTTACCGCTCTTCCCGATCATGATTGCCCTGACGCTGCTGATCATCATTTTGCAGGTGCGCTCACTCTCCGCGATGGTCATGGTGTTCTTAACCGCGCCGCTGGGGCTGATTGGCGTTGTGCCGACCCTGCTGATATTTAATCAGCCGTTTGGCATCAACGCGCTGGTCGGCCTGATCGCCCTCTCCGGCATTCTGATGCGCAATACGCTGATTCTGATCGGTCAAATCGATCATAACCAGAGGGACGGCCTCGATCCGTTCCAGGCGGTGGTCGAGGCGACGGTCCAGCGAGCGCGGCCGGTCTTACTCACCGCCATGGCGGCCGTGCTGGCGTTCATTCCCCTGACGCATTCGGTGTTCTGGGGCACGCTGGCCTGGACGCTGATCGGCGGCACGCTGGGCGGGACGATCATTACGCTCGTCTTCCTGCCCGCGATGTATGCGATCTGGTTCCGGATCCGCCCGGCTGAACAACGTGTGCAGCATACCACTGAAAGCGTGTAAACTACCATCAGTAGATAACTGACCTGAGGCAAGCATGGTTATTAAGCGCTTAAGAAAAGAGGACCGCCGCGTGCAGCTGCTGGAGGTTGCGCGAGGGATCGTGCGTCAGCAAGGCACGGAGGCGTTGACCCTTGGCTATCTGGCAGAACGGGCCAACGTGACCAAGCCTATCCCCTACGACCACTTTGGCGATCGTGAGGGGCTGCTGATGGCACTGTACCAGGACTATAGCGATCGGCAGCTGGCGAAATTCAGGGAGACGCTGGCGGTAGACAGCAAAACGCTGGAGAAGACGATCCGCTTTTTCAGCGCGGCCTATATCGACTGTGCCATTGCCGCCGGGCCTGAAACCGGGCCAATCGCCGCGGCGCTGTCCGGTTCTCGCGCGCTGCAGACGTTTCGGGAAGCATGCGTGGCCGATTGCGCCGACTGCCTGCGCACCGCACTTTCTCCTTTTATCGTCTTAAAAGGCGTTCAGGGAGAAGCGGTACTGACGGCCATCATTGGCGCGGCGGAGGCGCTCAGCACCTCGGCGGGCAACGGCGTGCTCGCCCGGAATGTGGCAGAAGATATGCTCTGCGGCGTCATGACTGGGGTGCTGGAGACCTACGCGAATAGCACAAAATGATCGCCGGGGGCGGATTGACACCTAAGTTACCAATAGTAATATAGGCATCACTTCTCCCCCATCTGGAGGCCGCTATGTCTGCAACCCATGCTATTAAAAACGCGCTGATCGTGACGGCACACCCGATCGACAATTCGTTATCCCATACGCTGGCAGCCCGTATTGCCGGGAAATTACGCGAGGAAGGTACGCAGGTTGAGATCGCCGATCTGCATTCTGAAGGGTTTAATCCGGCGATGACCCGCGCCGATCTCGATTTGTATCATGGCGATCCGAGCGCCCTCCCCGACGATATTCTGCGCGAGCAAAAGCGCGTCGAGCGCGCGGATATGCTGGTATTCGTCTTCCCGGTGTACTGGTGGTCGGTTCCCGCGCTGTTGAAAGGCTGGTTCGATCGCGTGTTAACCCTGAACTGGGCGTATAAGGTGGCCGACGACGGCCGGATTGTGGGCAACTTACGTGATGTTCCCGTCCGCCTGATTGCCACCGGCGGTAGCGATCTTACCGGGTTCGACAAGCACGGCTATTCGACGGCGATCCAGACGCAGATAATCGAAGGGGTATTTGGCTTCTGCGGGTTGAAGAACGTTAAGCTCGAAATCCTTTACCAGGCAGATACGGCTACGCCTGAGCAGGTTGAGGAATTCCTGCAAAGACTCGGCGACATCCAGTAAACCATACGGTGCTGGCGCGCTTTTCTGCGCGCCGGGAACACTACAGGAAAATTACAGGGTAAAACGCCTATCACCCACCTGCGCCTGGGCGTACCATTTCATCAACTCTACAGTACCTGGCGCGTTCTCAGCAGGCGACCATGGGGCGGAATCATGCTCGGGCACGGGCTGATACCCTCCGTGTTTAACCTCAAAAATGACGCCGCCTTTATCCAGCGACAGCACGGCATGCCAGGTTCCGGCATCCATCTCCAGGACTTTGCACTCTTCGCCTAACACCACGCGCCGGGTCACGTTTCCGCTGTCGTCAAAATTCAGCACCAGAAAGCGGCCGCTCAGCGCCGTCAGCAGTTCAAACGTGTGCGGATGGCGATGGGGACGAACATAGGTGCCGGGCTCCATTGCAATGGCCAGGCGCTGCACCGGGTCGCTCAGCTCAGGGTGTAAATTACGGTGCGCGCGTAAGCGAGGAGAATGTGCGGCCTGCTCGCTTTGCTGCTGCAGGTCTCTGAAAGTAATTTGTTTCATATAAGCCTTTGAGAATGTGGCGATTAACGGCAAGCCGATTGCTGCACGACGTTATACCATCCTGAAAAGCCGATAAGCTAAGGCATTTGTGAAACAAAACGCTGCCGTGAGAGGATCTGCAATGTTGGAGCCCAGAGCGCCACATTGAGTAAAACTCACATTAATGCCAACTATTTATCGTTTTTCAAACATAACCGCACTGAAATACCATCCATTTACCCCTGGTATACCGCTGTCAAAAACAGATAGCGACGTAAAAACAATAAATAATAATGTGCGGATATGGAGCACCTATGACACTCGATGTTTTATTCCATTTATTGAAAACCCTCTCACCAGAAAAAAGCACCGCTGATGAAAAAATACCTGCGCTAATCACCTTACTTTCCTCAGAAAGTCATCGTTCAGAAGCGCTTTCGCCATTTATACATCGACTGCACCTGCTCTCATTTGCCCAGAACGCTCCCGGCAATGCCGAGGAGCTACTCTCAGCACATATTACAAAAGACGACGGACTTTTCCCCCAGCCTGACTTCGCGGACTGGCCACGGGTGCGTTACGCCGAGTCCGGTGAAGTACAGACGCCGGAATCAGAAGAGTATTTTCGTAAAATGACCTCGGCTGCAAATGTGCTACGTTCTTCGCTGATCGACGAAGAGCGCGCAAAGGGGACGCCAGCGCTTTATATTCTGGATAAATTACTTAACCTGAACAGCGCCCTGCCGGAAAGATATAAAAAGATGGCAAATATTCCCTACGCATAAATACCTACACTATGCGGAATATCTCCCTGTTAATATTCCGCTATTTATTAAATCCGCTTTTCATTGAAATCAAGACAGACAATATCCAAAGAAGGCACCACTGGCGCATTAAGGTTAAGCCAGGCCAGCAACCGTTCAATACTCTGTCCTCTGAGCGAATTTTTCGGCCAGACAAGATAGTAACCGTCCCCTGTTGCTATCGCCTCCCGGAAGGGCAGCGCGAGCAGGCCGCTTTTCAGCGCGTCGAGCGTGAGCCGGAGATCGGCCATCGCCACGCCGTGTCCGTGCATGGCCGCAAGGCTTCCCTGCTCCAGGGTGTCGAACACGATCCCACCGCTCATGTCGAGGCCGGGAAATAAGCCCGTCCTTTTCAGCCAGCGCTTCCAGTCCCGTCGGTCCGGTGACGGATGAATAAGATCGCACTCAGGAAGCTGATGCCGGGCAGGCTCCAGCAAAGACGGCGTACAAACCGGAATAAGCCACTCGCTGAACAGCAGCCTGCTCTCCGTTGATTCGCCGAAATAGCCGTTACCGAGGAGGATCGCACAATCGTAGGGCTCGCGGCTGAAGTCAACCGTGTCGAAGTCCATCCAGACGCTGGCGATTTCGATTTTCGGCTTCGCATGATTCTCCCGAAAGGATTTAAGCACATTGAGAAGCCATCGCATCGTCAGTGTGCTGGGGGCTTTGAGGCGCAGAAGGTGGTTTTCACTTTTGAATGCGCGACAGGCCCACTCAATATTCGAGAAACTTTCGCTAAGCTGCCCGGCCAGAATACGCCCGGCGTCGCTGACTTCCACTCTCGGTCCCTGCCGTTTAAACAGCTCGCAGTCGAACCACATCTCAAGCGTGCGGACATGCCTGCTGACCGCCCCCGGCGTAATATTCAGGACTTCAGCCGCTTTGCTGAACGAGTTCAGCCGTGCGGCAACTTCGAACGCGCGCAGCGCATACAGTGGCGGTAAAGACATACATTCCCTTTTTGGAAGGTGTAATCATACAGTTTTTGTATTATCGGCACACGATGACGTCAGCCAACATTTTTTATCGCCGAGGCGTCCAGCTGAGGTATGCCGATGATCCTGGCCTGGGTGGTGATGAAGATAGCTACTTTGCGATAATCTCTGTTCAGACTGACGGAAAAGAGGATGTTTAAAGTGCTGGCTTATATCACGATTGGGACAAATGACTTTCAGCGCGCCGTGAACTTTTATGACGCTATTTTTAACGTGCTGGGCTATACACGTCTGCCCGCCTGGACTGATAGCTGGGCAATGTGGGGAAACGAAAATCATCCGGATGACGAATTTAGCTTCTGCATTTGTCCTCCTTTTGACCAGCAACCCGCGACGGCGGGAAACGGGACAATGTTCGCTTTCAGAGCAGATAACGCGGACATTGTCAGACGCTTCCATGCAGCGGGCCTCCGTGCGGGTGGGAAAAATGAAGGCGTGCCCGGTACACGAACCGCCTACGGCCCCGACTTTTATGTTGCCTATCTGCGCGATCCTGACGGGCATAAACTGGCGTGCGTTTGCCAGCATTATTCTCCTTATGCAGATAAGCTATCAGGCGAAGAAGAGTCACTTCAATAATAAAATTTTGCGGTAAGGACCGGTAGACACCCAGTCCTGCGGAGATCACTTCAGCTCCAGCGTGCTTATCACATGGGCAATATCCGCGATGTCGCCAGCTGACAACGGTTGCAGAGGGCGAGGCAGGCAATCCATGTCGGTAAGCCCAAGCACGCCAGCCGCAGCGGCAATAACGCGAATACTTCCGCCATGTTTACGGAACAGCGACCACAATGGCTCAAGGCGGGTTGTCAGGGCTGTAACGCGTTGACGATCGTTTGCCGCCGCGGCTTCAGTGATTTTTTTCGCCATCTCAGGGAACAGACCGCCACACACGGAATACCACACTTCACAACCGGCGTTAAGTCCCAGTCCCGCATAAGCGTCGCCACTGATACCGATTGTTACGCCAGGGCGCAGATGTTGACGTAACGCCTTCACCCGCTCAGTTGCTGCAGCGGGGCTATTCGGGACGCCAGGGATCTTGACCGAGCGAACCCCCTCGAGTGATGAGAGACGACCGTGGAGTTCATCCGTAAAGGTAAAATGCGTCGTGCCCGGATTATCATAGATACACACCGGTACAGACACGTGCCGGGTAACGGTCTCAAAGAGTGAGAAGACTTCTTCGTCACGGAGTGGCTGGTAGCTGAGCGCCGGGAGTAACAGCGCATTTGCACCAGCGGCCTGTGCATCCTCTGCCAGATGCAGAATGGCATCGGTACTGACCGCTCCCACACACACCATCACGGGGATGTTCCCTGCATGCTGTTTGGCCAGCGTTGCTACGCGCTTGCGCTGCTCCCGGGTCAGATAGGCGTAGCTTCCGGTTGACCCCAGGATGCCCATAGAATCAACCCGAGCGTCTGTAAGACGGGAAAGGATATGGCTGAAACCCTTTTCATCCACGCCGCTGGCGGTGACTGGGGTTAATGGAAATGCCGACAAGCCGGTAAACATACATGTTTCTCCTGAAGGATATTACTGCTGTTGTTCTTCGATGAGAGCAACGTCAAACCACAGACCGGGCATCATTTTTTCCAGGCCGTCGGTCAGCATTTTTCCGGCTTCGTGAAGCGTCTCCAGCGGCATCTGCGGGAGACTCTCCAGAATGAACCACATTTGCTGCGCTTCAACGCCTAAGCGGGTTCTGATCCCCTGTCGCCAGTTCCAGCGACGGCAGGTCACGCCGATATCATCACACCAGATAACCTCACCTTGTGAAGGATACTCAACGGTGGTCTCTCCCTCTTTGACCGTATCAAAAGGTTCTGTTCCTTTTGCCACAGTCAGACGCGGCGCCCCCTGATAGGCAGAGAGATCCTCTCCACCAACCGGAACGGCATAGCGGAGACTGACGGCATTATAAAGATCAACGACAGGATCGAGCGCTGGCATCGTTCCGTCACGTAAGACGCGCTTGCGTAACGCATCCGCTGAGCAAGGGGTGCGTTTAGGTTTAGCCCCAAATTTTTGAAAAACGTCGGCCCATGCCGCCAGATGAGATTCCGCCCAGGCAGGCTCACCGGCCAGAACCGCCTCACAGGCTTCTCGCAGCGCCGTTTCTCCAGTGCCGGAATTAAGCACTGGCGCAGATTTTACGCAGATACTGAGCGCCCGAAAACCGGGAGCAATACGATAAATTTCAGGAGAAATTGACGGAGATACTGTTAACACGTGATAATCCTGTAATGACCAATTTATTCCATGATAATGACCAATGACCAAAAAAGTCAATTTAATGACCGATGCAAATTCGATCGCCAGCTCCGTGAATGAAGCCGTATCGCAGCGAATTAAACTGTATCGTAAGCAAAAGAAAATCTCCCTTGATGAACTCTCGCGTCAGGCGGGTGTAAGTAAGGGAGCGTTGGTTGAGATAGAGGGATGCCGGGCGAATCCCAGCATTGCCCTGTTATGTCGCCTGGCTGCCGCGATGGGGGTTTCGGTGGCTGATTTTGTGGATGTCAGTGCCAAACCGACCGTGCATCTCATTGCTGAAGATGAGATCCCAGAATTGTGGAAAGGTGAAACAGGCGGGAGAGCAAGATTGCTCGCAGGGTCGGGTGGCCCTGATATGACCGAGCTCTGGATGTGGGAAATGCAGCCCGGGGAAAAGTTTGCGTCACCCGGCCACGCGGAAGGAACGCTTGAACTGTTTTATGTTCAGTCGGGCACGCTCACACTCGGCGTAAAGGATCACGTGTATCGGGTAAAAACTGGCTGTTCGGCAACCGCCAGAACGGACGTTCCTCATTTCTATGAAAACCGGGAGAAGGACCCATTGGTATTCATCATGACAGTGCATGAGAAAGCGTCCTGAGCATTCCCCGGCACCGAAACGTGCTCCCAGCCTTCCCCTTCACTGGCGCTAACAGTGAGGTTTTGCTTTGAGCCGTTCCCGCGCGGAATGACGAAAGGCCATTGTTACCATCAGCCTCCTTAATTTTGATTAAAAAATATCAGGTCATTATCTGAAAATAACAATTCTGGTCATAAACATGATCTGGTTAGTACTTTGATGCCTGTTACAGGCATAGGCTTGCCTTCAATAACCTCATTGAATGCAAGCAATATCAATGAAGTTTTCAAGCTTGGTAATGGCACTGGCGCTGCTGGTGCCGGTAGCAGGGAATGCAGCAAAAGATCACTCGATTGAGCTGAAGTGCGAGAAGATAAAGGTGACGCTGTACGACTAAAAAGGCGCCATCTTCATCGATAGCATCCCGACTAAAGACGGTCCGTCAAAGATGGATCACGTTAAGGTCGAGCAAATCGAAATGGGTGGCTTCCCTGTTCTTCAGACCCGATTCGTCGCCTATCCGGAAATGGGCGGGACATATGGCGTATACAACCTTTATACGTACGATGACGGCCAGCCCGCCGTTCTTACCTCAGAGTGACTCAATGCCGATGACCAACCGATGAGACCAATACGCTCTTACGAATGTTCGAATCCAGTCGAGAAGATACAGACCATGCCGAACATCCAGTCCAATGGTGAGATGAATGGTCGGTAAACATGGTCCGAGTATGGATGGAGGTGGTTGACTGTGGTAATGCCGGTGCTTGTCCGCAGAGCCGTGAAGACGGTCTACTTTATGGCGTTATTCCTCCCTGTAGGGCGCGCGCTGGGGCCTGCTGACGGTTGGTTTAGCTATGTCTGGGCTAACCGTATTTGCAAGATGTTGTATGGGCCCGACGAGATAGGCCAGGACAGTTTATACGAGATCTATACCTACATCGGAATGATGACCATTCTTCTCATTACGACGGGTATATATCTCCTGACAATCACGTTATTGAACAAGATAAGGAAATAGGGAAATGGCTATACCAGCTTACTTATGGCTTAAGGACGACGGCGGCGCATTAATCAAAGGCGGGGTTGATGTCCAGGACAGAGAATGCAGTATCGAGGTGAAAGGGTTCCACCACAACCTCATGATCCCAACAGATAACGCCACCGGCAAAATAACCGGTACCCGCATGCACTCGCCTATGCTGATCATCAAAGAATCGACTGCTCAAGCCCATACCTCTATAAGGCTGTGGCAACCGGTCAAAGTCTGGTATCAGCTGAAATAAAGTGGTACCGGATCAACTACCACGGGCAGGAGGAAGAGTACTTCAACATGCTGCTTGAGGGGGTACGGATTGTTTCTATCTCCTCTGCAATGGCGCCAGGCGATAACCCGAACGAAAACCACATGGAGACGGTGGAGCTGCGTTACGAGAAGATCACCTGGAAGCATAACGACGGGAACATCATCTTCAGCGATGCCTGGAACGAACGCCAGTCAGCATAGAGAACGTAAGGGGCGCTAAGCCCCTTAATCATAAAGCCAGCGCCCCGCTTTGGCCGACTCAATAATCATTTCAAGCGTTAGCGGCTTGTACTGCCGATCACGAAACTTCTTTCTAAGCCCGAACTGAAACCAAAAGAGCTCAGGCTCAAAGTAGTTATCCATGACAAAGTTGCTGTGCTCTATTCCATACCGGGTGAAAAGGTCGAGTAGCATGTCCTCCAGATCTTCAGGGACGAGGTTGAAATGCTCCTGAAAGGTCCAATCCTTCCTGGCGGGTTGCTTACGCTCACTGTAGTTCTCAGTGATGTAGTCTAAAAACTCTTGCTCATCAGGAAACAACATTAGAAATATGTCCAGGCGATCCGATGTTCCGGTCGTGCTATGAGGTTGTACTTGTTCCGGGTTTCTCTGGCCACAATGGCAAAGACAATCACTGCCTGAGCATAACCAATATACGGAACGGCTCTTCCTACTACCGCCCCTACGCTGTTTGTGTATCGTACTTTACCCATACCGATAATGGTCTCGACCCTCACCCCTGAAGAGAAACGCACGCCCTTCAAAATACGACGAGCTACTTTGGAGGCTATGCTTGTACGCGAGCCTGTAGCCCCCAGCACCTTACGCTTGGGAATAATAGGCTGTCCTGCGAGGATCGTAGCAGCTGTCTCCACGGATATTCCCGTATGGTCTGCCAGACATTCAGCGAAGATTAGCATGAAGAGCTCATGCTGGGTTAAGTTCTCGTTACCGTGATAATTGTATGTCCCGCCCTGTTCACCTAATGCGCCCATTGCATAATCTCTTGGTCAAATAAGCGCAAGGTTAAGCCCTTAATATTTTTAAGGATAATGGGGATGTACCACTTTCGAAAAATTCAGAAAAAAGCCCGATGTGAGCACTCAACTGGGCCGGAGGCGAGTTCAGCCACCAGCTTTCAGGCTCTCTATACAGCTCATAAGGCGTTTGGCGTTCGCCGGGGAGCGCATCAGATATGCGGTTTCCTCCAGCGATTTGTAATCCACCAGCGACATCAGTACGCAAGATGCGCCGTTCTGGTTAACGAAATGGTCAGGGATTAGGAACCCCTGGTTGAGCTTGCAGGCGATCCCGTAAACTCTGCTATGACGACTCGTAAGTTGACAGTACTTGTCGTTGGCAAAGCGGAAAACTCAAATTAAGCAGCGCCACATAGCTCCCACAAAGGAGCGAAGAAATGAAGCTATCCATCTTATTGGTGGTGTTGCTCGTTGTTCTGAAGACGCTCGTTGCCTCTGAAGGCCCGGGGATTAATTTCTCCGGAAACAGCTTTCAGGTCAACGTGATTCCCGGCAAATGGATGGCTCTGGCGACAAAAACACTCACCTTCCCAGTGCCGCAACAATTGCCCCCTCCATTTTCTCAGGCGTCGTCATCGGTGCAAAACGCTTGAGCGGCTTACCGTCGCGTCCGATCAGAAACTTAGTAAAGTTCCACTTGATCCGCTCACCCAGCACGCCAGGCAATTCGCTTTTCAGATAACGAAACATCGGATGTGCTTCAGCGCCATTGACCTCAACTTTCCCGAACATGGGAAAACTGACGCCGTAGTTAATGTAACAGGTCTTTGAGATTTCATCGGCGTCGCCGGGTTCCTGTTTACCGAACTGGTTGCAGGGGAAGCCCAGCACCACTAACCCTTGTTCGGCGTATTTCTTGTATAGCGCTTCGAGACCCGCATACTGGGGCGTAAAGCCACACTGGCTGGCGGTATTAACGACCAAAACCACCTTCCCCGCATAGTCGGCCATTGAGATAAGACTGCCATCCAGGCGGGTGGCGGTAAGCTGATGAAAGCGTGTCATGCTGAGATCCTCAAAGCAGGCCGAAAAGCTGCTATGACCACCCACGCGGCGGCCTCCGTACAGAAAGTTTACATTCAAACAGGCTAAGTGTGATACATTCCCGCCGCGCCAATGACCACCACACTCGCTATCAGGTATGCAGAACATCACAAAAAAAATTCGCTGGCTTCTGCTTGCTATCCCATTCCTCAGCGGTTGTGGCACGCTCTCGCAAATGTCCTCCCCGGAAGGTACCCAGGAACTCCTCACCCATGAATCGCTGGATGGCGACGTTGACAGCGTGGTGCGTCACTACATGGCGCAAAAGTCCGTTCCAGGAATGACGGTCGCGGTGATCCATAATCACGGCTCGCCTCAGTTTTACACCTGGGGCGTTACCGATGCGGTCAACCGCTACCCGGTCAGGCCCGATACCCTGTTTGCGCTCGGCTCGCTCAGCAAAGGGATCACGGCGGAAGTGGTGGCCTGTCTGGTGAGTGAGGGGCAACTGAACTGGAACGACAGTCTGGCGACATTGCTACCGCCGGGAACGCCGCTAAGTAAGGATGCACAAAAAATCACCCTGCTGGAGCTGGTAACCCACACCTCCGGCCTTCCGCGCCAGAATATGGACGTTCCGATGCTCGGAAAATTCATCCGCTACTTAGGCACGGGTGATAATTTCTACGGTGAACTGGACAGCGATAACGTGCTGCGTTATCTGGCGAACTGGCGCGCGCCGAGAGATAAAACGCCGCAATACTCCAATACCGGCTACGCCCTGATTGGCTATATCCTGAAGCACAAAACCGGCGAAGATATACAAAGTTTAGCCTCGCGCTATATTTTCCGTCCGCTGCATATGGCTAACAGCAGCTTTACGCCCCAGAAGCTCAAAGGATACCCCCAGCGGGCGCTCGGCCACGCGGGCGATCAGCCAAAATTCATCCCGCGCGGGCAGCTTACGCCAGACTGGCATTTTTCCAACAACATGGTGGCGGCAGCAAGCCTGTACAGTAACGCCGAAGATCTGGCGGCCTATGCCCGCTATCACGTCTCTACGACCCACAATCCCTTGCTGGACAGCGTCTTTGACGAAGTCAGAAATACCGATATTCAACGCCCCGACGGGGTGCAGGGCATTGCCTGGACCACCGACTTTATCGGTCTGGAAAAAATCACCTATCAGGTCGGCTATATCGGCGGCTACTCCAGCTTCATCGGCTATGACAAAGAGAAAGGCAATGCGGTGGTGGTGCTGCAAAATATCTTTAACTGGAGCAACTATATTGGCATCGCGCTACTGATGGATATGGCGAAAAAAGACGGCGTTACCGCTACATCGCCGACTTCGGCCTTAAGTTCTCGTCAAACGCCAGCCGTTTCCGGTCAGGCTCAGCCTCGCGCAGCGGCTCAACCTGGTGCATAGTTAGCTTGCAGCGCTCCACCAGCACCTGATACTCCCGCGTGCCCTGCCGCTTCCACGCCATCTCCTGCTCGCTCAGCTCGCGAATCGCTTTGGCCGGGCTGCCGATAATCAAGTGGTTGGCAGGCATCTCCGCTTTCGCCTTCACGAACGCCGCCGCGCCGACGATGCTGTTTTCACCAATCACTGCCCCGTCCATCACCACCGCGTTCATGCCCACCAGCGCGTTGCGGCGGATGATGCAGCCGTGCAGGATGGCGCTGTGGCCGATATGCCCCTCCTCCTCCACCACCGTGTCCTGCTCCGGGAAACCGTGCATCACGCAGTTATCCTGAATGTTCGCGCCATCTTTCACCACGATACGGCCAAAATCACCGCGCAGGCTGGCATTCGGACCAACATAAACGCCTTTACCCAGAATTACGTCGCCAATCAGCACCGCCGTTGGGTGAACATAGCTCTCGTCAGGTACCACCGGCGTCAGACCGTCAATTTGATAAACTGGCATCTTCACTCCTTATGCGCTTGTAAGACCACCAAAGCGTTGATAGTAGAGCGTGCCGGGCACGGGCAGTTCGCCCACGGAGGTTTCGCCCTTCTCGCTGACAAACGCCAGCGCCCCCGGCGCGACACGCTGATAGATATTAATGCAGAGCTGTCGGGCGCTTTGCCCCGCCCAGTGCGCGGGCAGTAACTCCTCCGGCAACAGTGGGTCTTTCAGCACTACGCGGCGATAAAAGTGAATCAGCAGCAGCTGGATCTGGAAGCAGCGCTCCGGCGTCAGCTCCTCCGGCGCGGCCTCCTTCAGCAGAGGCAGCAGCGGGCGGAACGAGTTGATAAACGACTCGTACATCGCGTTTTGCTCGGTTAACTGCCAGCACTCTTCCACCCGCGAACGCAGCGCGGCGCGGGAGAGCGCCAGCGGCGAGTGGGCTTCGAAGAAGATCACGTTTTCCGCCACGCCGGCATCGTGAAGCAGGGACTGCACGTCCGCCAGATGCTGGGACGGCGAGGCCATCAGGCTCGGTGCCAGTGTGCCAAATCCTTGCCAGATGAGCTGTTTTTTCACATCCGCGAGCGTAGTTTTATCCAGCCCTTCGGAGAGCAGCAGCAGCCATTTTCCGTCCCAGGCGGGCAGCTCTGCGCGATAAATCTTATTCTCCGCGCGACGCGTCAGCCGCAGCCCCTTATCGCTCAGGCGGTAAAAGCTGCGCCGCCCGATGCGGGAGACGTCCAGCCAGCCCTCTTTGTTGAGGCGAAACAGCGCGGTGCGCACGAAGCGCTCGCCAAATCCCATGCCTTCCAGTAAGGCGGCCAGGCTGCCGAGCCAAATCTCGCCGCCGCGGTGGGAAAGCGCGTCACCGTATAACGAGGAGATAAGCGACGTTCCGCTGACGGGAACCGAGCTGACCGCGTGCTGGATAAAGGCGTCGAGTTTATTCATGTGATTCATTCTGTTGTTATTTTTGTCCTGGATGAATCATAGCATAGGATTCTGAGATAGCCCCTCACCCTAACCCTCTCCCACAGGGAGAGGGCCGGAGTGAGGGGAAACTTAGCCGTTGGCCGCAACTTTACGCAGATCAAACACCCGGCAGGCTTTCCCCTCCGAGCGCGGAATGCTGCCGCAGTTCACAATCATCACGTCGGTGGAAATCCCGACCATCGACTTTATGCGGTGGCGCAGCTGATGGCATACCTGGCAACGCTGCTCGTGCGTCAGCGTTAAGCTGCTCTCTTTCAGCTCCACCTTCACGGAAAGTGAATCAAGATGCCCACGACGATTCACCTCCAGCTGATAGTGCGGAGAAAGGTGTTCGAACTTCACGATCTCCTCTTCCAGCTGCGACGGGAAAACGTTGACGCCGCGGATGATCAGCATATCGTCGCTGCGGCCGCTGATCCGGTCCATACGGCGCATACTGCGCGCGGTTGCCGGCAGCAGACGCGTCAGATCGCGGGTGCGGTAGCGGATCACCGGCAGCGCCTCTTTGGTCAGCGTGGTGAACAGCAGTTCGCCCTGCTGGCCGTCATCCAGCGGCGTGCCGTCGTTCGGGTTGACGATCTCCGGGTAGAAATGATCTTCCCAGATGGTCGGGCCGTCGGCGGTTTCGATACACTCCATCGCCACGCCCGGCCCCATCACTTCGGAGAGGCCATAAATATCCAGCGCCGTAATGCCTAAGCGTTTTTCGATTTCGCGACGCATGGCCTGCGTCCACGGCTCCGCGCCGAAAACGCCCACGCGCAGGGAGCAGGTGCTGGCGTCGCCGCCCATCTGGCGCTCCAGCTCCTCGATCAGGTTGAGGCAGTAGGACGGCGTCACCATGATCATGTCCGGCTGGAAATCACGGATCAGCTGCGCCTGTTTCTCTGTCTGGCCGCCGGACATCGGGATCACCGTCGCCCCCAAACGCTCGGCACCGTAGTGCGCGCCCAGCCCGCCGGTAAACAGGCCATAGCCATAGGCCACGTGAATTTTGTCCTTCGCGCTGCCACCCGCCGCGCGCAGGGAGCGCGCCACCAGGTTGGCCCAGTTGTCGATGTCACCCTGCGTGTAGCCGACAACGGTCGGTTTGCCGGTGGTGCCGGATGACGCGTGAATGCGCACCACCTGCTCCATCGGCACGGCAAAGGTATCGAACGGGTAGTTATCCCGCAGGTCCTGCTTGGTGGTGCACGGGAACTTACGGATATCCGCCAGCTCGTTGAAATCGTCAGGGTGAACGCCCGCGGCGTCAAACTTGCGTTTGTACATCGGCACGTTGTTATAGGCGTGGTGCAGCGTCCATTTCAGACGCGCGGTCTGCAGCGCCTGCAGTTCGTCAAGGGAGGCCGTTTCAATCGGATCAAGCTTTGTTGTATTTGTCATCGCAGGGTACTCACATTGTTTTTATGCTCAAACACGCTCAAGGATCATGGCAATGCCCTGACCCACACCGATGCACATCGTACACAGCGCGTAGCGCCCGCCGCGTCGGTGCAGTTCGTTGCTCGCGGCCAGCGCCAGCCTGGCGCCGCTCATCCCCAGCGGGTGACCAATCGCTATCGCGCCACCGTTCGGGTTGACGTGCGCGGCATCATCCGGCAATCCCAGCTGACGCAGCACGCCCAGCGCCTGCGCGGCGAAAGCTTCGTTAAGCTCGATCACGTCCATCTCGTTAATGCTGAGTCCGGCGCGCTCCAGCACCTTGCGCGTGGCCGGTACCGGGCCGAGTCCCATCAGACGAGGCTCCACGCCTGCCGTCGCCATCGCTACGATCCGCGTGCGCGGGACCAGCCCCTGCGCCAGCGCCATCTTCTCGCTGGCGACGATCAGCGCCGCAGCGCCGTCGTTGACGCCGGAGGCATTCCCCGCCGTAACCACCCCGTTCCTGCGGAACGGCGTTTTTAGCCCGGCAAGCTGCTCAAGCGTGGTGTCCGCGCGGGGATGTTCATCCTCGCCGAACTCGTTGACCGCCCCTTTTTTCCCCGGCACCTGCACCGACACAATCTCCTGCGCCAGAACGCCGTTCTGCTGCGCCTGCGCGGTACGCTGCTGGCTGCGCAGCGCGAACGCGTCCTGATCGGCACGGCTGATATTTAACAATTCGGCTACATTCTCTGCCGTTTCCGGCATGCTGTCAGTTCCGAATTGCTGATGCATGAGCGGATTCACAAATCGCCAGCCGATGGTGGTATCAAAGATCTCCGCCTGTCGCTGAAACGCGGCGGTGGCTTTGCCCATCACAAACGGCGCGCGGGACATGGACTCCACGCCGCCCGCAATCAGCAGGTCGCCGTCGCCCGCCTTAATGGCGCGTGCGGCAAAACCAATTGCGTCCAGCCCCGACCCGCACAGGCGGTTAATGGTGGTTCCGGACACCGTCTGCGGCAGCCCGGCCAGCAGTGACGACATACGCGCCACGTTGCGGTTATCTTCACCCGCCTGGTTCGCGCAGCCGAAGATCACGTCGTCAATCCGCTCCAGATCGAGCTGCGGATAGCGGGCCAGCAGCGCGCGCAGCGGCACGGCGCCGAGATCGTCAGTCCGAACGGCGGAAAGCGCCCCGCCATAGCGCCCCACCGGGGTTCGAACGCCATCACAAATAAATGCGTCACGCATCAAGCCTCTCCTGTCACATTGCCGCCGATGCGGTGAGATTTTCCGCGAAAAAGGGCGACGGTTTTCTGTTGCTGGTTCTGAATTTCAATGTCGTACACGCCGGTCAGCCTGCCCTGATGCTTCACCCGCGCGGTGGCGGTGAGCGTGTCCCCGGCAAAGCCCGGACGCAGAAAATCAATCGAACAGCCGGAGGCCACCGCCGCCAGCCCCTGACTGTTGCAGGCGTAGGCAAAGGCGGTGTCTGCCAGCGAAAACAGCTGTCCGCCGTGGCAGGTTTGGTGGCCGTTGAGCATCTGCGGGGTGATGGTCATGGACACCACCGCGTAGCCGTCGTCCATATCGACAATGTCCATCCCCATCGCCTGCGCGCAGGCGTCCCGTTCGTACATGGCGCGGGCGTTGTGCCAGGCGTTATGACTCATAGCTACTCTCCAGAAGCGCGCGCTGGCGCAGCAGGGAACAGGGGCGATAGCGTTCTTCGCCATAATGACGCTGCAGGTTCTCCAGCAGCGTCAGCAGGCGCTGCCAGCCCAGGCGCTCGCCCCAGGCGATCGGCCCGCTCGGGTAGTTGACGCCCAGGCGCATGGCGGTATCGATGTCCTTCTCGCTGGCGACCCCTTTTTGCAGAGCATCCAGCGCTTCGTTGGCAATCATCGCCACCGTGCGCCAGACCAGCAGGCCGGGATAATCGGCAATCTGCACCACTCGAAGTCCCTGCTGCTGCAGGTAGCGGATGGCCTTTTGCGTCGCGGTATGCGGGTTGCTGGCGGCTGCGGCGATGATCGCGACGTCGCGCTCGATGCGGTCCACCACCACCACCGGGCCGTTAAGCCGCAGCGCCAGGGCCTGCGCGGTTTCGCCCTGCGTTTCAATCAGGTACATATCATCAATTTCTGTGACACTGTCACACCTTCTTTCCACGCGCATCGGACTGTAGCTGTCGTTCACGGTATCAGCCCAGCGCACCCCGGGCTTGTCGGCCTGCCAGTCATAAACGCCCTTCCCGCTTTTTTTGCCCAGCCTGCCTGCCAGCACCAGCTCCTGCTGCACCAGCGAGGGCAGAAAACGACGCTCCTGCCAGAAGGCGTTAAATACCGAGCAGGTCACCGCGAAGTTCACGTCCTGACCAATCATGTCGGTCAGCTCCAGCGGACCCATCGGGAAGCCGCCGCCTTCGCGCAGGGCGGCGTCAATCACCTCCGGCGCAGCCACCTGCTCTTCCAGCGCGCGCCAGGCCTCGGAATAGAACGGACGCGCGACGCGGTTGACGATGAACCCCGGCGTTGACTGGCAGCGCACGGGCTGCTTGCCCCAGTTCAGCGCCAGCTCGCACAGCGCGTCGGCCACTTCCGGGGAGGTTGCCAGCCCGCTGACCACCTCCACCAGCTTCATGACCGGCGCCGGGTTGAAGAAATGCAGCCCGGCGACGCGCTCCGGATGGTGGATGTCAGCAGCAATCGCCGTGACGGAGATCGACGAGGTATTGCTGGTCAGCACCGTCTGCGGCGGGCAGATTTCCGCCAGCTGCGAAAACAGCGCCTTTTTCACCTCCAGCCGTTCCGAGGCCGCTTCAATCACCAGTTCGGCGACGGAGAGCGCGTCGATATCCGTGACGGGAAGCAGCCGGGCGAGGATCTGGCTCCCTGCATCGGCGGAGAGTTTTCCGCGCGTCACCCGGGAGGCCAGACGCTGGCGGATCCCCTCGATAGCGCGGGATATCGCATCGCTGGAAATATCGTAGAGCAGCACCTGATGCCCGTGGCTGGCCGCCACTTCTGCAATCCCCGCGCCCATCGTGCCGCTGCCAATCACGGCGACAGTCCGTATGTTGAGCATCTTATTTCCCCGTAAAGTTAGGCGCGCGCTTCGCGAGGAAAGCGCTGACGCCCTCGCGGTAGTCGTCGCTGCGACCGGCCAGACGCTGATAGTCGCGCTCCAGGTCAAGCTGCGCGTCGAGGGTGTTGGTTTCCGCAGCATTGATCGCCTGCTTGATCAGGCCCAGGCCGAAGGTCGGCTGCGAGGCAAAGTGCAGCGCCATTTGCTGCGCCGTGGCGGAGAGCTGGTCGTCGTCCACCACCTGCCAGATCATCCCCCACGCCTGCGCCTGCTCGGCGCTGAGTTTGTCCCCGAGCAGCGCCAGCCCCATGGCGCGGGCGCGTCCGGCCACGCGCGGCAGCAGCCACGTGCCGCCGCAGTCCGGCACCAGGCCGAGCTTGCTGAAGGCCATCACGAAGTTGGCCGACCGGGCGGCAATCACCATGTCACAGCCGAGCGCCAGCGTAGCTCCCGCGCCAGCCGCCACCCCGTTAACCGCGCAGATGACCGGCTTCGGCAGCTTTGCGAGGCGGCGCACCAGCGGGTTGTAGAAGGTTTCCACGGACATCCCCAGATCCGGCGCCGGGCCGTTGGGGTCGACGTTACGGTCGTTCAGATCCTGACCGGCGCAGAACCCGCGTCCTGCCCCGGTGATCAGCAGGCAGCGGATGGCGTCATCGCGCTCGGCCTGCTTCAGGCACTCGGCAAGCTGCTGGTGCATCACGTCGTTAAAGCTGTTCAGACGCTCCGGACGGTTCAGCGTAATGGTCATTACGCCCTGTTCTACGTGACTGAGAATAAATTCCACAATTAGCGTCCTTTAAAGTCGGGGGTGCGTTTTTGTAAGAAGGCGTCGATACCTTCCCGGCGGTCTTCGGTGGCGGAAAGCAGCGTAAACAGCTGGCGCTCCTGCGCGAGCCCGGCCTGCAACGGCACCTCCTGCGACTGCCGCAGCGCCTGCTTCGCCGCCTGCAGCGCCAGCGGAGAGTGGCGCGCCATCAGCGCCGCCTGCTTCAGGGCGTACTCTAGTGTCAGAGACGCCGGGAAGAGATCGCTCACCAGCCCGGCGCTCAGCGCCTGCTCTGCGGTAATACTCTCGCCGGTCAGCACCATTTTGCTGGCCAGGGATTTACCGACGCTGCGGATAAGACGCTGGGTGCCGCCCGCGCCGGGCATGATGCCCAGCGTGATTTCCGGCAGGCCGAAACGGGCGTTATCGCCAGCAATGATCACGTCGCACAGCAGCGCCAGCTCGCAGCCTGCGCCCAGCGCGAAGCCGTTCACGGCAGCAATCAGCGGTTTGTTAAACGCGTTAATGCGCGCCCATAGCTGCGGGCGGATATCGTTCAGGGTGGCGGGCAGGTCCTTCTCCGCCATTTCGTTGAGATCGGCCCCGGCGGCAAAGCAGCGCTCGCTGCCGTAAATCACGCAGACGGCGATATCGGCATCCACGGCGGCAGCCTCAAGCTGTTCCGCAAGCTGCGCCAGCAGCGCATTGTTAAGGGCGTTGCGCGCCGCCGGACGGTTCAGCGTCAGCTGCAGCACGCGGCCATGACGGGTAACAATCAGTTCGCTCATGCCATCCCCTTCGCGTCAAAGTCGACAATCACGTCGGCGGTTAACGGCAGCGACTGACAGCTCAGTACGTACCCGGCGGCCAGCTCGTCCGGCTCCAGGCTGTAGTTGGTTGCCATGTCCACCTTGCCGCGCAGCACTTTGCATTTGCAGGTGGCGCACACGCCCCCCTTGCAGGCATACGGAAGATCCGCCCCCTGCCGCAGGGCGGCATCAAGAATGCTTTCGTCGTCCGCCGTCAGGGTGATTTCACGGTCGCGCCCGTCCTGGCGCACGGTCACTTTTTGACCTTCCGCCTGCACGTGCACCGCGCGCTTAACGGTGATTCCGGAGGTGTTAAAGCGCTCAAGGTGAATGGATCTTTCCGGCATCCCCAGCGCTTTCAGCGTCGCTTCGGCGTCGTCCATCATCGCCGACGGGCCGCAGATAAAGGCCTCGTCATACTGGCGGAAGTTGATCAGGTTTTTCGCCAGCGCCTGCAGCTTTTCCCCGTCGATGCGGCCATAGAGCAGGTCGCTGTCCAGCCGCTCCTGGCTGAAGATGGAAAGCAGCTGCAGCCGCTGCGGGTATTTGTCCTTCAGGTCCGCCAGCGCCTGGCGGAACATCATGCTCTGGCTGCTGCGGTTGCCGTAAATCAGAGTGAAATGGCTGTTGGATTCGGTCGAAAGCGTGGCGGAGATAATCGCCAGCATCGGGGTGATCCCGGAGCCTGCGGCAATTGCCAGGTAGTGGCCTTCACGTTCAGGCTGCGGCTGGTAGCCAAACTGCCCTTGAGGAACCATCACCTCCAGCGCCATGCCCGCTTTGATCTCATCCCGGGCATAGCGGGAGAAGCGCCCACCGTCGATGGCTTTGACCGCCACGCTGATCTCACCCGGTGCGGTGCTGCGGCAGATGGAGTAGCAGCGGCGCAGTTCGTCTTCGCCCAGCGTCGTTTTCAGGGTCAGGTGCTGGCCGGGGCGGAAGCGGTAGGCCTCCTGCAACGCCTGCGGCACCGCGAAGGTGATGGTTACCGCGTCGCGGGTTTCGGGTTCCACTTTTGCCACTGTTAATGAATGAAACGTTGTCATGGCAGCCTCAAATACATTTGAAATAGTCGAAGGGCTCGCGGCAGGTATTGCAGCGGTAGAGCGCTTTGCAGGCCGTCGAGCCAAATTCACTGATAAGGGAGGTGTCGGTGCTGGCGCAGCGCGGGCAGCTCACCTCTGCCGGGGCGTGCGCGTGGCAGCTGTGACCAACGGGTGGGCTGATGCCGTACGCCCGCAGGCGCTCGCGCGCGTCGGCGGTCATCCAGTCGGTAGTCCAGGCGGGTTCAAGCTGGAGCACGATGTGCACGGGAGTGAAGCCGTGCGCGGTCATCGCCTCTCGGATTGCCCCCAGCAGGTGTTCCGTTGCCGGGCAGCCCGAGTAGGTTGGCGTGAAGCCAATCACCCAGCCTTCACCCTGCGCCTTCACGCTGCGCACCATGCCTAAATCGGTGATGGTTAACACCGGCACTTCCGGATCGGGGATCTGGCTTAACAGCGACCAGATCTGCGGAATTTGCGCAGGCGCGATGTCGACGAGGCGTTGCATAGCGTTCTCCTTTACCACTGCTGACCGGGATACGCGCGCTGGAGATACTGCATTTCCGCCAGCATCGGACCCAGATGTTCGGTATGAAGCCCCTTCTTGCCCCCGGTGCGGTACGCCACCTCTGCGGGAACCTGCAGACAGGCTTCTTTCAGACCAGCAAACACTTCGCTTTCCCACGGCTGGCGCAGGGTTCGCGGATCCACCGCCACGCCGGCGTCAATCAGCTCAAGCTCGACCTCATCGGCGTCAAACAGCTCCGCTGTAAAACGCCACAGGCTGTCGATGGCCTGCTGCATTTTTTGCGCGGAGGTTTCGGTCCCGTCGCCCAGCCGCACCAGCCAGCCGCGGCTAAAGCGCAGGTGGTAGCGCGCCTCTTTGATCGCTTTGGCGGCGATGGCAGCAAGCTGGCCGTCGCGGCTCTGAGTCAGACGTTCGTACAGCGCCACGTTCCAGGCATCCATCAGGTACTGGCGGGCAATCGTGTCGGCGAAGCTGCCGTTCGGCTGCTCCACCAGCAGGACGTTGCGGAACTGGCGCTCGTCGCGGCCAAACGCCAGCGTGTCTTCATCGCCCTGGCCTTCTAATTCCGCGGCATAGGTCAGGAAATTGCGCGCCTGCCCCAGCAGGTCGAGGCCGATATTGGCGAGCGCGAGGTCAATTTCCAGTTCAGGCGCGTGGCCGCACCAGGCGCCGAGACGCTGGGAAAGTACCAGTCCGTTATCGCCCAGACGCAGGGCATAGGCAGTCACTGAGTTCATTCTTTGCCTCACATATGCTCGATGCCGTCGGGGATGGTGTAGAACGTCGGATGGCGGTAAACCTTGCTTTCCGCTGGGTCGAAGAACTCGCCGCTCTCTTCTGGCTGGGAGGCCACAATTTCACTCGCCTTCACCACCCAGATAGAACAGCCTTCGCTGCGGCGGGTGTAGGCATCACGGGCATTTTCCAGCGCCATGCGATCGTCGGCGGCATGCAGGCTGCCCACATGACGGTGGGATAACCCTTGTTTGCTGCGTACGAACACTTCGTACAGCGGCCAGTAGACATTGCTCATGGTTATTTCCTCTTATGCGGCCTGACGGGTACGTTGTTTTTCGGCGTGCGCCAGCGCGGCTTCCCGCACCCACGCCCCGTCGTCCCAGGCTTTGCGTTTCGCGGCCAGACGTTCGTGGTTACAGATGCCGCGCCCGTTAATGACCTCGTCAAACTCCTGCCAGTCGATCTCGCCGAAGCGGTAGTGACCGCTCTCTTCATCGAAACGCAGGTCCGGATCCGGCACCGTCATGCCGAGCATCTCCACCTGCGGCACCGTGTTGTCGACAAAGCGCTGGCGCAGCTCGTCGTTGCCAAAGCGTTTGATTTTCCAGGCAAGGCTGCGGGCGCTGTTCGGCGAGTTGTCGTCGTTCGGCCCGAACATCATCAGCGCCGGCCACCAGAAGCGGTTGATGGCGTCCTGCAGCATCTGACGCTGATCCTCACTGCCCTGCGCCAGCGCCATGCAGGCTTCAAAGCCCTGACGCTGGTGGAAGCTCTCTTCTTTACAGATTTTCACCATCGCCCGGGCATACGGGCCGTAGGAGGTACGGCACAGCGCCACCTGGTTAACGATGGCCGCCCCGTCCACCAGCCAGCCGATCACGCCGATATCGGCCCAGCTCAGGGTCGGATAGTTGAAGATGGAGGAGTATTTCATCTTGCCGTCGAGCATCTTCTGGTAGATATCTTCCCGCGCGCAGCCCAGCGTTTCCGCCGCGCTGTAGAGGTAAAGCCCGTGTCCGGCTTCGTCCTGCACTTTCGCCAGCAGGATCGCTTTTCGGCGCAGCGTCGGCGCGCGGGCTATCCAGTTCCCTTCCGGGAGCATGCCGACAATTTCGGAGTGCGCGTGCTGACCAATCTGGCGGATCAGCGTTTTACGGTAGGCTTCCGGCATCCAGTCCTGAGGCTCAATCGCCGTCTCCTGCGCTATGCGCTGCTCAAACCGTTGTTCTTGCGTCACGCCATCACCTTTATGATTCGTTAGTTTGCAAATCAAAGCGAAATATTGAATCACTTTGTTTTTTAAAAGTTACACAAAGGTTAAATACAACCCCAAGAATTGTTTCCCTGTTTTGTGATGTTGCTCGCAAGGCTTTCACTCCAGGCCTTTTACAAAGCGCCTTTACGCGACGCGATTCGGCAAGTCAGATCACAACGTTAACAATTCATTAAAAACACAGCTTGATTTTTATGATTCGCGATCAAACTATTAATGGTGAAATCACGAAACATTTGGAGATAAGCGATGCAGCAGTTAGCCAGCTTCTTGTCCGGTACCTGGCAGTCTGGCCGGGGCCGCGAACGCGCGATTCATCACGCCATCAGCGGCGAAGCACTCTGGGAAGTGACCAGCGAAGGGCTGGACATGGCGGCCGCCCGTCGCTATGCCATTGAGCATGGGGGCGAGGCATTGCGCGCCATGACCTTTATTGAACGTGCCGCCATGCTGAAAGCGGTGGCGAAACACCTGCTCGGCGAAAAAGAGGCGTTTTATGCCCTGTCCGCCCAGACGGGCGCGACGAAGGCGGACAGCTGGGTCGATATTGAAGGCGGCATCGGCACCCTCTTCACATACGCCAGCCTGGGCAGCCGCGAGCTGCCGGACGACACGCTGTGGCCGGAAGATGAGCTAATCCCGCTGTCGAAAGAAGGCGGCTTTGCGGCGCGCCACGTTCTGACCTCGAAATCCGGCGTGGCGGTACACATCAACGCCTTCAACTTCCCCTGCTGGGGAATGCTGGAAAAACTCGCGCCGACCTGGCTTGCCGGGATGCCCGCCATCATCAAGCCCGCCACCGCTACCGCGCAGGTGACGCAGGCGATGGTCAAATCCATCGTGGACAGCGGACTGGTGCCGGACGGCGCCATCAGCCTGATTTGCGGCGGCGCGGGCGATCTGCTCGACCAACTCGACAGCCAGGACGTGGTGACCTTTACCGGCTCCGCCAGCACCGGACAGAGCCTGCGCGTGCACCCGAATATTGTGGCGAATTCGATTCCGTTCACCATGGAAGCCGACTCCCTGAACTGCTGCGTGTTGGGTGAAGACGTCACGCCGGAGCAGCCGGAGTTTGCCCTGTTCATTCGGGAAGTGGTCCGCGAAATGACCGCCAAGGCCGGGCAGAAATGTACCGCCATTCGCCGGATTATCGTCCCGCAAAGCCAGGTTGATGCCGTCAGCCAGGCGCTGATTGCCCGTCTGGAAAAGGTGGTAATGGGCGACCCGGCGCAGGAAGGGGTGAAGATGGGGGCGCTGGTCAACGCTGAACAGCGCGCAGACGTGCAGGAGAAAGTGGATCGGCTGGTCGCCGCAGGCTGCCAGATCCGTCTGGGCGGCAAAGCGGATTTGCAGGCCGCGGGGGCGTTCTTCCCGCCGACCCTGCTGTTCTGCCCGCAGCCGGATGAAACCCCGGCGGTGCACGATACCGAAGCCTTCGGCCCGGTCGCCACGCTGATGCCGTATCGCAGTGCAGAGCACGCCATGCAGCTTGCCCGCGCGGGCGGCGGCAGCCTGGCGGGGACGCTTGTCACCGCAGACCTGAACATTGCCCGCCAGTTTATTGCCGGCGCGGCGCGCGCCCACGGGCGTATTCAGATCCTTAACGAAGAATCATCAAAAGAGTCTACCGGCCACGGCTCCCCGCTTCCTCAGCTAATGCACGGCGGCCCTGGCCGCGCGGGCGGCGGCGAAGAGCTGGGCGGCCTGCGCGCGGTGAAGCACTACCTGCAGCGCACCGCGATTCAGGGTAGCCCGACGATGCTGGCCGCCATCGGTAAACAGTGGGTGCGTGGCGCAGCGGTGCAGGAAGATCGCGTCCATCCGTTCCGTAAATACTTTGAGGAACTGCAGCCGGGCGACAGCCTGCTGACGCCGCGCCGCACGCTGACGGAGGCGGACATCGTCAATTTTGCCTGCCTGAGCGGTGACCACTTCTACGCCCATATGGACAAGATCGGGGCGGCAGAGTCGATCTTTGGCGAACGCGTGGTTCACGGCTACTTCCTGATCTCCGCCGCGGCGGGACTGTTCGTTGATGCAGGCGTCGGGCCGGTGATTGCCAACTACGGCATGGAAAACCTGCGCTTTATCGAGCCGGTCAAGCCGGGCGACACGATCCAGGTGCGTCTGACCTGCAAGCGCAAAACGCTGAAGAAACAGCGTAACGCCGAGGAAAAACCGACCGGCGTGGTGGAGTGGGCGGTTGAAATCTTCAACCAGCACCAGCAGGCCGTGGCGCTCTACTCCATCCTGACGCTGGTGGCGCGCCAGCGGGGTGATTTCAGCTAACGTTCTCCCTCATCCTGACCCTCTCCCCAACGGGGAGAGGAGATTGCTCTGCACGACCTGTGATTTATCTCAGCGCCTTTTTTAACCTGGCAAGACCAACAAATAACCTGGCAGATGCAGGCAAACGCTTTTCTCAGGCGCCTGTCAGGATAAGGCTGTCACAACACAATAAACCCTAAAAACACAACAAGATGAGGTCTACGATGGGAAGCAATTCTTCTTTTTCTGCCCGTAGAACGGCACTGGCTATGGCCGTTGCGCTCTGTTGCGCCTGGCAATCCCCTGCTTTCGCCCACGGCAGCGAGGCGCATATGGTCCCGATGGACAAAACACTGCAGGATTTTGGCGCGGACGTTCAGTGGGATGATTACGCACAGATGTTCACCATTGCGAAAGACGGCGCCTTCGTGAAGGTCAAACCGGGCGCAAAGACGGCCATCGTCAACGGTCACACCCTCAAGCTTGAAGTGCCGGTAGTGATGAAGGACAAAAAAGCCTTTATCTCAGAGACCTTCATCAACGATGTTTTCCAGTCTGGTCTTGACCAGACCTTCCAGGTTGAAAAACGCCCTCACCCGCTAAACGCGCTGACGGCGGACGAAATTAAGCAGGCTGTCGGGGTTGTGAAAGCCTCTGCGGATTTTAAACCCAATACCCGCTTTACCCAGATCGCCCTTGCGGAACCAGAGAAAGCCAAAGTGTGGGACTTTGTGCTCAACGGTACGGCAGTGGACGCCCCTCGCCAGGCAAAGATCGTCATGCTCGACGGCAAGCACGTTATCGAAAGCGTAGTGGACCTGAAGGATAAAAAAATCCTGCGCTGGGAGCCGGTGAAGGACGCGCACGGCATGGTGCTACTGGATGATTTCACCGCGGTTCAGCAGATCATTAACGAGAGCCCGGAGTTTGCCGGGGTGCTTAAAAAACACGGCATCACCGACCCGAAAAAAGTGATCACCACGCCGCTTACCGTCGGCTACTTCGACGGTAAAGACGGCCTGAAGCAGGAAGATCGCCTGCTTAAGGTGGTGAGCTATCTGGACGTCGGCGACGGCAACTACTGGGCCCACCCGATCGAGAACCTCGTGGCCGTGGTTGATCTTGAGCAGAAAAAAATTCAGAAGATTGAAGAAGGTGCCGTTGTGCCGGTTCCGATGACTCCGCACCCCTATGACGGCCGCGACCGTGTCGAGACGCCGAAAAAGCCGCTCGACATCATTGAGCCGGAAGGCAAGAACTACACCATTACCGGCGACATGGTGCACTGGCAGAACTGGGATTTCCACCTGAGCCTGGATTCCCGCGTCGGCCCGATGATTTCGACCGTCACGTATAACGACAACGGGAAAAAGCGTCAGGTGATGTATCAGGGATCGCTCGGCGGCATGATTGTCCCGTACGGCGATCCGGACGTGGGCTGGTACTTCAAGGCCTATCTCGACTCCGGCGACTACGGCATGGGCACCCTGACCTCGCCGCTGGTGCGCGGTAAAGACGTGCCGTCCAACGCCGTGATGCTCAACGAAACCATCCCGGACTACACCGGCACGCCGATGGAGATCCCACGCGCGATCGCCATTTTCGAACGCTACGCGGGGCCAGAATATAAACATCAGGAGATGGGCAAGCCGAACGTCAGCGCCGAACGCCGCGAGCTGGTGGTGCGCTGGGTGAGTACCGTGGGCAACTACGATTACATCTTCGACTGGGTGTTCCACGAAAACGGCACCATCGGCATTGACGCCGGTGCAACGGGTATCGAGGCGGTGAAAGGCGTGCAGGCGAAAACCATGCATGACGCCACCGCCAAAGACGACACAAAGTACGGCACGCTGATCGATCATAATATCGTGGGCACCACGCACCAGCACATCTATAACTTCCGTCTTGATATGGACGTGGACGGCATCAACAACAAGCTGGTGGCGATGGACCCGGAAGTGAAGCCGAATACCGCCGGCGGCCCGCGCACCAGCACCATGCAGGTGAACCAGTATGACATTGATACCGAACAGCAGGCGGCGCAGAAGTTTGACCCAGGCACCATCCGACTGCTGAGCAACACCAGCAAGGAGAACCGCATGGGCAACCCGGTCTCGTACCAGATTATCCCTTACGCGGGCGGTACCCATCCGGTGGCGACAGGCGCGAAATTTGCCCCGGACGAGTGGATCTACCATCGTCTGAGCTTTATGGATAAACAGCTGTGGGTGACGCGTTACCACCCGGACGAGCTGTATCCGGAAGGGAAATTCCCTAACCGCTCCATCCACGACACAGGCCTCGGACAATACAGCAAGGATAACGAATCGCTGAACAACCAGGATGACGTGGTGTGGATGACCACCGGCACCACCCACGTCGCACGCGCGGAAGAGTGGCCGATCATGCCGACGGAATGGGTGCATACCCTGCTCAAACCGTGGAACTTCTTCGACGAGACGCCAACGCTCGGGAAGAAAAAAGACGAAAAATAACCACCCGCCGGGCAATTGCCCGGTTTTTTTTGCCCTGACGTTTGAGGATCGCCCTCGCTTGCTTATAGTTACTGATATATCACCTGCATGATTTTTCCCCCGGACGGGAAAGGGCTTTATGGAAAAAAGAAAAAAACCGACGCTGGAACGGGCAACCTGGCCGACGCGCCACGCCATGGTTATGCACGGGCTGGCGATGAACCTGCCCTGGCTGGCTTTCGTCAACATCAGCTTCGCCGTGATGATTCTGCTGCGCCATGTTCTGCTTAACGCCAGCGATCCCCTTTATCCCCACTTGCCGCATATGATGAAAATGGTCGACGCTTCGATGCTCGGCATTATTATCCTCTCGGCTGCACTGATCCTTATGGGCTGGCGGCGCATCGCCGGTATCAGCGTAGTGCTGTGTATCTGTAGCGCTATCTGGTCGATATCATGCTTCTGGTTCATCACCGATTTACTGCTGCCCCACGTCTGGCCGCTGTGCGTTATTTTATTACTCGCTGGGTTAACGGCCCTCTACTTTTACCCTGTGGGGTTGCTCGCCTTCGTGCTCCCGCTCTGGATAACCTTGCCGATTGCAAGCTGGGTACTGAATGATGGCCTTAATCTTCACTTCGTTATCATCTGGAGCGTCTTTTCGCTGATCCTGATCTGCGGGCGCTTCATCCTCTTAAGCTGGTTTGACGAGGCCTGGCGACGTAACCAGCAAAACCAGCTGCTGATCTCACGACTGGATGCGCTGGCGCATCAGGATCCGTTAACCACAACCGCCAACCGCCGGAAGATGGAGGTGGTGCTGGAGAACGCGGTTGAGCAGAAGAAACCGTTCTCGCTGATTATGCTGGATATTGACTATTTCAAACGCTACAACGACACCTACGGTCACCAGGCGGGTGACGACTGTCTGACGCGCGTGGCGCGGGTATTGAAGCAGTCAGTGCGAACGCCCGACGATGTGGTGTCACGCTACGGCGGCGAGGAGTTTGTGGTGATCCTGTTTAACTGCCCGGAAAATATCGCGGAAAAAGTTGCGGTACGCATTCAGGACGGCCTGCGCGCGGAGTCGATACCGCACAGCGCGTCATCCGTCAGCGATCGTGTCACCGTGAGTATGGGGATTGCGGGCATGGTCGAGGGGCTTGCGGGTACCGAGATTATTGCCCGCGCCGATGCGGCGCTGTACCGGGCGAAAGAGGCCGGGCGGGATCGGTGGTCGCTGTAAATAAAGCCGGGTGGCGGCTACGCCTTACCCGGCTTGTTTTTTAATACCGCACGCAAACCGACTTGGTTTCGCACCAGCCGTCCAGCCAGTCCGGGCCAAAATCACGTCCGGTGCCGGACTGCTTCATCCCACCGAACGGCAGGTTGGCGTCAATCAGCGTATGGCTGTTCACCCACACGGTGCCCGCCTGCAGCCGGTCGGTGTACTCCAGCGCCTTGCTGATATTCTGCGTCCAGACGCTGGCCGTCAGGCCATATTCGGTGTCGTTCGCCAGCTGGAGCGCCTCTTCCCCGTCGGCGACGCGTACCAGGTTGACCACCGGACCAAACACCTCTTCTCGGGTTAACCGCAGCGCGGAATCCGGGTTCACCACCAGCGTAGGCGACACGTAATAGCCTTTGCCCTCCGGACCGCGGTTACCGACGATCAGCTCCGCGTTGCGGGACGTCGCTTCGTCGAGGAAGGTCTGCACCTTATCGCTGTGGGCGCGCGACACCAGCGGGTTGATAAACGCCTCCGGCGACATGCCCGGCCCGACGCTCAGGGATTTCACCGCCTGTTCGAACCCGCTCACCAGCGTGTCAAACAGCGGGGCTTCAATGTAGATGCGCGAGCTCGCCGCGCACACCTGCCCCTGGTTCAGGAAGCTGCCGGTCATTAATCCTTCTATCACCCACGCGGGGTCCGCATCCTTCAGCACGATGGCCGGGTTTTTCCCGCCCAGCTCCAGGGTCACCCCGGTTAGCGTGTCCGCCGCCGCGCGGGCAATTTGCTTACCCGTTGCCGTTGAGCCGGTAAAGCTCACCTTCGCAATATCCGGGTGCGAGGTCAGCGCTGCGCCACACACCGCGCCGCTGCCGGTTACTACGTTGAACACCCCGTCCGGGATGCCCGCTTCGCTGGCCAGCTCCGCCACGCGCAGCAGGGTTAGCGGCGTGGTTTCAGACGGCTTAATGACGATAGAGCAGCCCGCGGCCAGCGCTGGCATCACTTTCCACATCCCGATCATCAGCGGGAAGTTCCAGGGCACAATCCCGGCCACCACACCAACCGGCTCCTTACGCGTCCACGCCTGGTAGCGCGCACCCTGCGGCAGCGGGATGGAAAGATCGAGGGTTTTGCCCGCAATTTTGGTGGTCAGCCCGGCGGTATAGCGCATCCAGTTGAGGGTGCAGCCCACTTCAAAAGCCCGGGAGATGTTAATTGATTTGCCCTGCTCCAGCGTTTCAAGCTGGGCCAGCTCCTCGCCGTGCTGTTCGACCAGATCGGCGAAATGGAGCAGGATCCGCTCGCGCTCCGCCGGTAATTTTCCGGCCCAGGTGCGGGCCACAAAGGCGCGCCAGCCGGACATAACGGCCCGGTCAACGTCATCGACGCTGGCATCGGCGGTCGAGGCAATCACCTCGCCCGTGGCCGGGTTGTAGACGTTCAGCCGCTTTTCGCTGTCCGACGCGGCCTGACGCCCTTCAATCCACAGGCCGTGGTGTCGGTCTAAAAACTGCTGCACGGCAGGCAGAACAGCCACCTGTGATTCAGACATAGGATACTCCTTCGTTATTCTTCGCAGGGTGTTCATCCAGTCTATGTGGGGTTTTGCATTCTCGCTTTTGTCTCTGTGACATTCGCTTTGCCACCTGTGACAGGTGCCGCAAATCGCGATAATCGCCGCTTATATCGCTGTTACCGGTGAGTGTTCTTTCCTATAGTCAGCCTCATAGCTCTGACAAAATGCAACACAAATGCAACAATGCGAAAACGTTGACGGTGCAGCGAGAGAAACGATGGCGTGTGCAAGCGAGCAGGAACAGTATCAGCAGTGGCTGGCGCAAATTAACCAGGTTTGCGGGCGTTTTAACGCCCAGCCCACCGAGGGAAAGTTCTACGGCGAGCTGGAGACCAGCTACGCGCGCAGCCTGAAGCTCAGTACCGTCACCGCCGGCGGCGTTAACCTGTTCCGCTCCCGACGAGAGATCGCACAGAGTAATGATGCCTGGTTCTACACCGTCTTCCAGCTTGAAGGCAGCGCGCAAATTGAGCAGGATGAGCGTCGCGCGGTGCTCAGAACCGGGGATATCACGCTGATTGACGCCTCTCGTCCCTGCTCGATCAACTGGCTGGAAAAGTCCCGCCAGATTTCGCTGCTGGTTCCCCGTCAGATTATCGAACAGCAGTGCCGCTTTCAGGAGGTAAGCTGCGCGCTCGCCCTTTCCCGCACCTTACCCACTGTCCAGCTGAGCCATCGCCTGCTGATGGAAAGTATGAACAACCGCGACCTGAGTGACCGGGAGAGTGAAGCGGCGCTTGAGGCGATGGTCTGCCTGCTGCGCCCCGCGTTCCAGCAGCGCGACGTGATTCAGCCGCGCAAGGAGCGCCAGTTTCAGCACGTTGTGGCGCTGATTGATGACCATATTCAGTCTGAATCGCTGCGTCCGGAATGGATTGCCGCTGAGAGCGGAATGTCCGTACGCAGCCTCTACCGCATGTTTGCCGAGAAGGGGCTGGTGGTGGCGCAGTACATTAAAAACCGTCGTCTGGATCTCTGCGCGCAGGAATTGCAGTCAACCGGCGACGATGAAAAGCTGGCGGGCATTGGCTACAGCTGGGGATTCACCGACCATAGCCACTTTTCAACGGCCTTTAAGCAGCGTTTTGGCGTCTCGCCGGGTGAATACCGCAAGCGCTACCGCTAGCTATTTTTTCAGCCACTTACCGTTAATGCCCTTCACGTACTCGCCCGGCTGCGCGCGGGCCACCAGCTTTTGCCCCGCCATTTTCGCCACTTCATCAACCGGCAAATTATTGCTGTCGGCCAGTTTCTGATAGCTCTCCGTGCGCGCCGCGTTAATGCGATTCACCAGCTCCAGCGTTTCGGCATCCTGTTGGATCGGAGCAAGATAGCCGCTCAGGGTTTCCCCCACGCGCCCCTGCGCGCGGGCATCGTTTAAGGTCAGCGCAGCCGCCTGCACGTTTATACTCAGGGCCAGTAAAATCAACGCTAATCGTTTCATGGCATCCTCAGAACAGATCGCTGCGCGATTTCAGCAGGGCTTCAACGTCTTTATCGACCTTGATGTGGATCTCGTGTTCGATTTTGACATTCATATTGATGGTAATCGGCTCCTTTGGCGCAGCGACTTCAATGCGCGGCGTACAGCCGGTCAGTAGCGCGGCAACGGTGAGCGCACCAGCCATCTTTTTCATTGTTGTTCCTCACTTTCCTTGCCAGTCGAACTGCGGAGACCGGGAATCGCCGCGTGTTGCTCAAACCAGGTTTGCAGGTTGTCGCCAAAACGCAGGCTGCGCCACAGGGTAAAGACATTCTCGTCATGGGTGTAGTTCAGATTGACGGAGCTGCTTTTGCCGTCCACGCGGCTGGTCCCCTTGATGGTCGCCTGCATGGTTAATTCACCCAGGTTATCTAAATTGATTCTCGTCCACGACTGCGAAATTTCCATGTAGCGGAGCCAGTTAATCGCTGCGCCCGCGACCATATTATCCTTCACGATGGCGTCTGCCGTATCTTTGTCGATGCGCAGCGTCATTGGCCCCGGGTTGGTCAGCCAGCCATCTTTAATGATCCATTTTTCATTGTCCAGCCAGAACGGCAGCGCCCCGCTCACCGGGCCCGACAGGGTAAACTGCTTCGGGTTGACGGCGCTGATCAGCTCGCTTGAGGAGATATTGTCCACGCGCAGCAGGGCCGGATCGTGCTGCGGCATCCGCAGTTGCTGCATGGTGATCTTCCCGCCGAGCGTTTCTACCTTAACGTTGGTGAGCAGCAGCGGGTTGTCCTCCGTCCAGGGGTAATTCCCCTGCAGGTCCGCGGTAATGTTGCGCGCGGTCACCAGGTTTTCCACTTCGCCAATGCGCAACGTGACCGGGCCGCGCGTGCCCAGGGACCAGGTTCCCTCGCTGAAGCGGAACGGCAGCACAAAATCGACGCCGTTGATCTGGTTGTCCGGCATCCAGGCGCTGCCGGATTTCAGCACGCCGTGTCCGCCCGCCTCAAAGCCCTGATCGGGGGCCGCCGAGAAGGCAACCTGCGCATAGAGTTCTCCGTCACGCAGCGTCATTTTCCAGTCCGGCGGGACCAGCGGCTGGAAGACGGTGAGCGACTGTTTCGGCCACCAGGCCTGCCCGCGAAGGCGCACGCCATCCCAGCGTCCGTTCACCTGTACCGGGCCGATGTTGTCCGCATGGAGGTCGCCCTTAAACTGAAAAACAGTCGGGTCGGTACCGTCGACGCTGAAGGTCAGGACCGAAGGCGGCAATACGCTGCCGCCGGAGAACCGGGTTTGCCCGGCATTCAGCGACAGCGCGCCGCTGAAAGCGGGTTTTTCGGCATCGCGCAGCCAGCGTACAGGCCGATCCAGCACAAGCCGCGGCTTGCTGACCTCCATGGTGCCGTACTGGAGCTTGTCAAAACCGGTGGAGAGCGCCGTCAGCTCAATAAGGTTGTCTCGCCACTCGCCTTTCCCGGCGACATCCCAGCGGGCATGCATCGGCGTAAAACCGCCTTTTCCCCAGTAGCGCCACTGCCACAGGCCGTTATCAGGCAAAAAGTCGTTGGCCTGACCGTCCAGGTGGAGTTCAAAACCGCCCATCTCGTTTTCATGGGCACGCAGAATAGCCTGCAGACGCCCGTCCACGCCCTTCTGGGTGAGCTTCACGCCCGCCAGCGGCCAGCGGATTTCATCGATATCGAGTGAGTCAATAATGCGCCCGCGCGAGCGGAGCAGCGCGCCGGGCTCAAAAGCAAGCTGCGGTTCATACAGGCTGCCGGTCAGTGTGGCGGGCAACTTGGCGTAAAGAATGAGATCGTTTTGCTTCGCCTCGCCGCTCAGATGCAGCGGCATGTTGCTGTTTTCCATGCTGAGCCTGCCGGGCCCAATGTTCAGTACCGCGTTACCTTTACCCGCATCGCCTTGCGTCAACACGTTCAGTCGTCCGGTCAGGGTGGCTTTCTCCAGCCCCTGCTGCCAGTTGTCGGCGCGAAGGGACACCCGCCCGCTCAGCGGCATACCCGAAAGATCCCAGTTCCAGCGCCCGTCGCTGATGTTCAGCTGTTCCGCCGTGATCTGCCACGGCAGGTCGAGAAGCGGATCGGGGTTATCCCTTGCGATCACCACCAGCTGTCCCTGATTGTCTTCCCAGTCGAGATCGGCATCGACCAGAGACGTTAACTGTGGCACGTTAAAGGTCGCGACCGCGTGGCCTTTCACCGGCACGCCGTCCGGCACCAGCGGCAAAGTGAACTCGCCCACCAGCTTAATCGGCTGCGGCTGGTCAGGGAGCTGAACATCGAACTGGCTGACCGAGAGCGTCTGGCCGCGAAGCGTGCCTTTGATGCTGACCTGTTCGCCTCTGTAAGCGATCTCCTGGCTGGAGGGCGTCAGTGACGCATTGAGCTCGCCCTGCCACTGCTGCCAGGGCGAGAGCGTCAGACGGTGAATGGTGAGCCAGGTATTGGGCAACACAGCCTGCCACTGGGCCAGCGTTTTGGGGGCAACCGTTGAGGGTGCAGACTGGGGAATTTTGCTCAGGCAGACGGTGTTAAGATCCAGCGCGCCGATATCCAGTTTCCAGCGGCTCGGATGTGACAGCGTCACGTTATCGATGCGGGCAATTTCGCAGTCTTCCACCAGATAGCGAAGATCGGGGATCACCAGCGCGTGGCGAGTCAGTTTTGGGCTTTCTTCGAAAGCAATGCGCGTCCCGACGGGGAGCCAGATCCCGGCGAGCGTCGGCACCCACTGGGCGAGCGTCATCAGCAGCGTCAGCGGCACCAAAATCAACAGCAGTAAAACCGCAATGGCGGCTTTGTATTTACCCTTCATGGGCAGTTAATGTCCTGATTTTTCGAAAGAATTAAGCCGGCAATGCCGAATATTGTCGCATGTTTGGCGGTTGAGTTGAAGTTAACCCCAAGATAAAGGATAGATGCTGTAAAGAGTATGAGAAAACTTTTTGCTATGCGTAACCTAAAGAACACATTTTAGATTCAGTGGGTTACGCATTATCTCAGACTTAAAAACGGGAAAACACTGCGTAACTAATACCTGTTCCTGGGCATTGCCAATAGGTAGAGCATGGCGAATATCAACGACCCCCAATACACTGAATCGTACCGCCATGGATCAAAATCGATATGTAAAAAACCGCGAACAAACTCATAGCCGTTGGCAAAAACATTAATCTGGATGGCTGCAATCGCTATCACAAACAGCGTATAGGCAATGAACAATGGATATTTACGGAGCCTATTGACCTTGAGTTTTCCAATCAACAGTAAGAAGAAAACCGCAATAGATGCTATAAAATAGTATAAAACAGGCAACATCGGCGCAGATAAGGATAACTCCACTTGTTGCGACATGCATCATTCTCCCTCTTTTCAGAAACTCATCCGGTTCCTAATATCGTCCCATCACATCCGGAAGGATTGCAGTTTTCATACCCTATTGCCATTCTTTCAAGTAATACCGATATGCGTTTTTCGCACCCGTTACCCACTCCGTTTTGCCCAACCTGATTTGAACCGAGTCGCGCCGAAGATTTCTCGTACTAAGAATATCATGGAGTTAGGGTGTATATATGCTCTAGAATAATTGATAGAACTTATTGAATTCAATAATATTTTAGAAATTGTAAGATAATTTTAATCATGCTAACGTGAATGCAAAATCACTGGAGAAAGTCTTATGAAACTCGCGGTATATAGCACAAAGCAGTACGACAAAAAGTATCTGCAACATGTTAACGAAGCTTACGGGTTTGAGCTTGAATTTTTCGACTTTCTGCTGTCCGAAAAAACCGCCAAAACGGCGCACGGCTGTGAAGGCGTCTGCATTTTTGTTAACGATGACGGCAGTCGTCCGGTGCTGGAAGAGTTGAAAAAGCAGGGAGTGAAGTATATCGCCCTGCGCTGCGCCGGCTTCAACAACGTGGATCTCGACGCGGCAAAAGAGCTGGGTCTGAAGGTGGTTCGCGTCCCGGCGTACTCCCCGGAAGCGGTAGCAGAACATGCGATTGGCATGATGATGTCGCTCAACCGTCGTATTCACCGCGCTTATCAGCGTACGCGTGACGCCAACTTCTCGCTGGAAGGGCTGACCGGCTTTACCATGTACGGCAAAACCGCGGGCGTGATCGGCACCGGTAAAATTGGCGTGGCTGCCCTGCGCATTCTGAAAGGCTTCGGCATGCGTCTGCTGGCATTCGATCCGTACCCGAGCGCCGCTGCGCTGGATCTGGGCGTGGAGTACGTCGACCTGCCGACGCTCTTCTCGCAGTCCGACGTGATCTCCCTGCACTGCCCGCTGACGCCGGAAAACTACCACCTGCTTAACCAGGCGGCGTTTGACCAGATGAAAGACGGCGTGATGATCATCAACACCAGCCGCGGCGGTCTGGTGGATTCTCAGGCCGCTATCGAAGCGCTGAAAACCCAGAAGATTGGCGCGCTGGGGATGGACGTGTATGAGAACGAGCGCGATCTGTTCTTTGAGGACAAGTCTAATGACGTCATCCAGGACGACGTGTTCCGTCGCCTCTCAGCCTGCCATAACGTGCTGTTTACCGGACACCAGGCGTTTCTGACCGCCGAAGCGCTGATCAGCATTTCGGAAACCACGCTGGGGAATCTTCAGCAGTTAGAAAAGGGTGAACCGTGCCCTAACGAACTGGCTTAACTGCGACGCCGGGTGGGGCTAAGCCTCATCCGGCGCGTTTGTTTCCCAGCTTCGGTGAGCAACGCGCCACCAGAGCAGGACGGCGGCCAGCGCAATCGCGCTCAGGACACTGAATGCCGTCGCAAACGAGTAATGACCGGCGATAGTGCCGGTTAACGCCGGGCTCATGGCTGCCCCCACTCCCTGCATCAGCATCACCACACTCTGCCCGGCATTAACGTGCCCGCTTCCGCGCAGCAGCACCACAATAAACGACGGTACGACGACACCCAGGATCCCGGCGGCGAGACCGTCGAGAATTTGTACCGGGATCATCATTAACGGCGCGTCGGTCGATGCCGCCAGCGCCGCGCGCACCGGCATAACCATCAGCGCCAGCATAATTAAGCGCCAGTAGCCGTAGCGTTCTATTCGGCCTGCAACCCAGATGGCAACGGGGATCATCACCGCCTGCGAGATGATGACGGTGCCTGCCGCGTACAGGCCAGGGTTGATCGAGGCGGGTGCCGCGGCCACCCTCATGCTCAGCATCGGCAGCAGTGCGGCATTCGCCAGGTGGAACAGCAGTAGCGTCAGTCCGGTCACAAACAGCGCCCGGTTTTTAATCAGCACCGCGAAGCCGGGGACAGGAACGCTACCTGAGGATGAAAGCCCTCGCGCCGCATCGTTATCAATGTCCCCGTTGCGGATGGCAAGCAGCGCGCAGAGCGTCAGCAGCGTCGTGCAGGTCATCAGCAGGAAAATCCCCCCGACGCCCCAGTACCAGGCAATGCCGCCTGCTATCACTGCGGTGACAAAATTGCCGCCGTGATTAAACGCCTCATTTTTGCCCATCTGCGCGCTGAACCCGCGCTGGCCGGTCAGGCCCAGCGTAATCCCGGCGATGAGCGGCCCGACAAACGCCGCGCAGATGCCGGTGACCATTTGTGAGACGGCAACAACGCTGGTCTGCTGGCTAAACCAGAGCAGCAGCGTACTCAGGGTGATCAAAGTGCAGAGCAGCGCCAGCACGGCGCGTTTGTTCCGCGAAGTGTCAGTAATTACCCCCGCCGGGAGCGTAGCCAGCAATCCCGCCAGCCCACCGGCAGTCATCAGGATGCCGATATCATCGGGGCTCCAGTGGCGTTCTGTCAGAAAGATACCGAGAAAAGGACCAAGGCCATCACGGACATCCGCAATGAAAAAACTTGTCAGGCATAACGCCCGCAGCGAACGAAGAGACATACTTCCTGCCTGTAAAATATCCGGCTCGCGTTTCGCGATGACCCGCGTCCAGACGATCGTACAATAAAATTAAAAATGTAGCGTAGCGCTGCTTATTGAAAATCAGATGACGGCCCAAAAGACCGGATTAACCAGGGAGGCTACGCGTCACACCAGCCTCCAACGAGCTGTAGCAAAATGTGAATAGCCGCCGGGAACATCAACAGGAAGAGTAAAACTGTCACCACAGCAATCGCCATCAGAAACTCCTTTTAAATTTTTCGTTTTACGAAATCGTAGTCAGTATTTTTAAATTGTCACTGACGCTCGGCTATTTTCTTCATTATTCACGGGGACGCCCCTTTTTATTAGCGCCCCCGTTGCTGGTTTGATTAAAATTCGCGTTTAAAACGCCGGAGCTTTACCTTTTGATTATGCTTTTGCTGCTCAAATAGCAAAGTTTTCCGTCATCTGCTTCAGTGCCCTGGACTGCTCGGTCAGCGCCTGCGATGCCGCTGCGGACTGCTCAACGAGCGCCGCATTACCCTGCGTCACGCCATCCATCTGGGTGACAGCAGCGCTGATTTGCATGATGCCCTGCATTTGCTCAACCGAGGCCATTGAAAGACTGTCCATAGTTTCAGCAAGCGTAGCCACGTTGCTCGCAGCCCGCAAAATCGTCTCTGCCGTTCTGGATGCCACCGACACACCGTTATCGACATCCTCAACGGCATGCTCAATCAGCGCCCCAATTTCTTTGGACGCCGTTGCGCTGCGCTGAGCGAGATTTCTGACTTCCGTCGCCACCACGGCGAAGCCACGACCATGCTCGCCGGCACGTGCAGCCTCGACCGCCGCATTCAGCGCCAGAATATTAGTCTGGAAAGCAATCCCTTCTATAACGCTGGTGATTTCCTTTATCTTCAGGGCGTTAGCCGAGATATTCTGCATCGTTTCGCTCATTTCGCCCACGGCAGACTCACCTTCACGTGCCAGTGCTTCCGTCTTTCTTGCTGACGTTGCCGTATGCTCCGCGACCTCGGTATTGTTCCGAACGGTCATCGTCAACTGTTCCATGCTGGCGGCAGTCTGCTGCAACGCCGCCGCCTGCTCCTCGGTACGAGACGATAACTCCATATTACCCTGCTCGATCTCACCGGCAGCCAGATCCACCGACGTCGCGGCCTCTTTGATTTCCGTGACAAGGGTTTTCAACTGGGTCTGCATGTTGTCCAGAGCCGCAAGCAGCGTGCCGGTTTCATCCATCCGGGTAATACGTATGGTTGAGGTGAGATCGCCAGCGGCAATGGTGTTCGCCGTATTCACGGCCTGCTTTAGCGGTCGGAGAATACTGCGCGACAGCAAAATGCCCGTCAGCAGCGCGGTGACAACCGCCGCAATCATTCCCAGGATTATCATCATGCGCGTACGGAAGCGTTCTTCAGCCAGTCGGGTTTGACGTTCAGCCATAATGCGGTACTCGTCGTTCAGCGCTTGCTGAATAACACCCCGCATGGCGTCCATTTGCTCTTTTCCGGTATTACGCTCCAGGCTACTGATGAACGCATCCATATCTTCCCCCACGCGGGATACGCTCTCTCTTCGCTGGATTAACGGCAGTGCAAATGATCTTTTCCATTCTTCTTCAAGCCTGGAGAGGGTGGTTAATTTTTGCTGCTGCGACGGGTTATCACGCGTAAGCCCTGCAATTTCGTCAACTTTGCTTTTAAACCTCTCATCCCCCTGCGTGAAGGGTTGAAGAACGTCCTGATTGCCGGTGAGCGCAAAACCGCGAATGCCGGTTTCCATGTTGATCAGGTTTTCGGTTACGGAGCGAAGGTTATCGACCACTTTATAGCTATGAACGTTGAGCTTGCTGACGGCCGTCACTCTGTCAAAGCTCAAATAGAGCAGCCCGCAGACGACGGACATTAAAACCACAATTGCGCCAAATGCTATGGTAAGCCGGGTGCCGATGTTGAGATTTTTAAACATGACTCTTCCTTAATAATTAGCATAGGTTCATCTTCTGGAGATGAATTTTAATAACGGCTTATTTTTTGTGGTTAATGGAAATGGGTTTCCACCACGACCACACCCATGCTAATCGGCAGAGAGAATTAATACTTTAGGCTGAGATAAAAATATAATAAACATCTTTTTGCGATGATTCTTATATGCAATAAACGGCCATGTACCAGTCAGCATAAATAATTAAATAAACTTGCGAGCATTATAAAATTGAGATTGGTAAAAGCGCCTAAATTTAAGCACATTTAATATAAATATATTTCAAACTATTAATAAATGTAAATTTCAGTTCTTTTTTTGACCATTTTCGGACTTTCAGACCTATAAAAAAACCGGGCGCGGGGCCCGGTTATCTTCTTAGCTAAAAGTGACTTTATGCGCTCAACCCGCGATTCTCCAGCATCGGTTCAATCTTCGGATCGTGTCCGCGCCAGTTTCGATAAAGTTCGGCTAAATCAGCGCTGTTGCCGCGAGACAAAATCGCCTCGCGGAATTTCTGCCCGTTTTCACGCGTCAATCCACCCTGTTCGACAAACCACTGATAGCCATCGTCCGCCAGCATTTGTGTCCACAGGTAGGCGTAGTACCCCGCCGCGTAGCCGCCGCCGAAGATATGGGCAAAGTAGCTGCTGCGATAGCGCGGCGGTACAGCGGGCAGATCCAGCCCCTCTTTTTTCAACGCCGCGGCTTCGAATTCTTCAACGTTCGACACGGCTTCGCTGATGCCGTGCCAGTTCATGTCCAGCAGCGCCGCACTCAGCAGCTCCGTCATGTCATAACCCTTGTTGAAATGGGTCGCGTTGAGCATGCTTTCCCGCAGCGCGTCCGGCATGGGGTCACCGGTTTCGTAATGACGGGCATAGTGGCTAAACACCTGAGGATGGCTGGCCCAGTGCTCATTGATTTGCGACGGGAATTCAACGAAATCACGCGGCGTATTGGTACCGGACAGCGTGGCGAAGCGCTGGCTGGCAAACAGACCGTGCAGGGTATGGCCAAACTCGTGGAACAGGGTTATTACGTCATCCCAGGAGAGAAGCGCTACGCCGCCGTTACCCGGCTTTTGGTAGTTGCAGACGTTGTAGATCACCGGGCGGGCTGCAAACTCAAAGGACTGCTCGACGAAATTGCCCATCCAGGCCCCGCCCTGCTTGGAATCGCGGGCGAAGAAGTCGCCGTAAAACAGCGCCATGCCCTCACCGGTATGGTCAAAAATTTCCCATACGCGGACGTCAGGGTGATAAACCGGAATGTCGAAACGCTCCACAAAACGAATGCCAAACAGCTGGCTGGCCACCCAGAATACACCGTCCTGCAATACGGTATTGAGCGCAAAATAGGGTCGAATCTGCGATTCATCGAGGGCGTACTTCGCCTGGCGCACGCGCTCGGCATAAAAGGCCCAGTCCCAGGCCTGCACGGTGAAGCCACCCTGCTCGTCGTCGATGACCTTCTGAATATCGGCCTGCTCGCGTTCAGCGCGGGCGCGGGCGGCAGGCACAATGCCGCGCATAAATTCCAGCGCGGCGGCCGGGGTTTTCGCCATCTGGTCGGCGATGCTCCAGCTGGCGTAATCCTCAAAGCCGAGCAGACGGGCCTGGCGCGCCCGCAGCGCCGTAAGGCGCAGGATCAGCGTGCGGGTGTCGTTTTCATCCCCTTTCTGGGTGCGCGTCCAGCCGGCGTTGAACAGGTTTTCGCGCGTCTGCCGATTGCGCAGCGCGGCTAGCGCAGGCTGCTGTGTCGTATTCAGGAGCGGGATCAGCCAGCGGTCGTTAAGCCCTTTTTCCGCGGCGGCCTGCGCCGCAGCAGCAATCTCTTCGGCGCTAAGGCCTTCAAGCTGGTGCGCGTAATCCACCACCAGCCCGCCCGCGTTGTTAGCGGCCAGCAGGCGCTGGTTAAACTGGCTGGTCAGGGACGCGGCCTCGGTATTCAACGCCTTCAGCTCGGCTTTTTCCGCTTCATTCAGGCGCGCGCCGGCCAGAATAAAGCGCTGGTACGTCTCCTCGACCAGCCGACGGGATTCGGCATCCAGCGCGGCGCGGTCCTGCCAGACGCTCTCGACGCGGGCGAAAAGAGTGTCGTTCAGCCAGATGTCGTTCGCCAGCGCGGCAAGTTCGGTGGAGAGCTGCTCCTCCAGTTCCTGCAGGTACGCATTGGTATGCGCGGAGGTCATGGCGAAGAAAACGCTGCTGACGCGCGCGAGCATGACGCCGCTTTTCTCCAGCGCCAGCACGGTGTTAGTGAAGTCTGGCGCAGCGGTGTGAGAGACTATCGCCTCTATGTCCGCCCGCTTCTGGCGAAGCGCTTCATCGAAGGCCGGACGATAATGCTCGTCTTTGATGGTATCGAAATGGGGAGCCTGGTAAGGCAGCAGGCTGATGTCAAAAAAGGGGTTGGTGGCCGTCATCTTTCACTCCTCCGAACGGATATCTTCCCAGAGTAGGCCAGGCCGCCATCGCCTGCAACGCCGTCATACAAATGTTGCCTTAACGCACCCTCTGCGGGCGTGCTATGTTAGTACAACACAAAAAGCGTTGAGGAACAGTGAGATGATTATTTTAGTTACCGGGGCAACGGCAGGTTTTGGTGAAAGCATCACGCGTCGCTTCGTCGCCAACGGGCATAAGGTGATTGCAACGGGCCGTCGTCAGGAGCGCCTGCAGGAGCTGAAGGACGATTTAGGTGACAGTATCCTGACCGCGCAGCTGGACGTGCGTAACCGTGCGGCCATTGAAGAGATGATTGCCAGCCTGCCGGCAGAGTGGCGTGCCATCGACGTGCTGGTCAACAACGCCGGTCTGGCGCTGGGCATGGAGCCTGCCCACAAAGCCAGCGTTGAAGACTGGGAAAACATGATCGACACCAACAACAAAGGGCTGGTGTACATGACCCGCGCGGTGCTGCCGGGCATGGTCGAGCGCAACCGCGGCCACATTATCAACATCGGTTCTACCGCCGGGAGTTGGCCTTACGCGGGCGGTAATGTCTACGGCGCGACCAAAGCGTTTGTGCGCCAGTTCAGCCTGAACCTGCGCACCGACCTGCACGGCACCGCCATTCGCGTCACCGATATCGAGCCGGGGCTGGTAGGCGGCACCGAATTCTCCAACGTGCGCTTCAAGGGCGATGACGCGAAAGCGGATAAAACCTACGAAAACGCCAACGCCCTGACGCCGGAAGACGTCACCGAAACGGTCTGGTGGGTCGCAACGCTGCCAAAACACGTCAACATCAATACCGTGGAAATGATGCCGGTCAGCCAGAGTTTTGCCGGACTTAGCGTCCATCGTGGCTAAATAAGCCCTTCCCGGCCCGCGGGCCGGGTCTGTTTCGGGTCATAAAAGAATGGTAGTATGTTCGGGCTAACTCTCTGAGAAATGACAACTCATGGCCGCTGAAACGCAACTCAATCCCACCCAGCCCGTAAACCAGCAAATCTATCGCATTTTGCGACGTGATATTGTCCATTGCCTGATCCCACCGGGAACGCCGCTTTCTGAAAAAGAGGTCTCCGTGCGTTTTGACGTGTCCCGTCAGCCGGTGCGTGAAGCGTTTATTAAGCTTGCGGAGAACGGTCTGATTCAGATCCGCCCGCAGCGCGGCAGCTACGTGAACAAAATTTCACTCTCACAGGTGCGCAACGGCTGTTTCGTACGCCAGGCAATTGAATGCGCGGTGGTGCGCCGTGCCGCGACGCTCATTAATGACAACCAGTGTTACCTGCTGGAGCAAAACCTGCATCAGCAGCGCATTGCGATTGATCGTAAACAGCTCAACGATTTCTTCCAGCTTGATGATGAGTTTCACCAGAAGCTGGCGCAAATTGCAGACTGCCAGCTGGCCTGGGATACCATTGAGAACATCAAGGCCACCATTGACCGGGTGCGCTACATGAGCCTCGATCACGTCTCCCCGCCGGAAATGCTGCTCCGCCAGCATCACGATATTTTCAGCGCGCTGGAAAAACGCGACCCGGACGGCGTGGAAAAAGCGATGACCCTCCATCTGCAGGAGATAGGCGAATCCGTGCAGCTTATTCGTCAGGAAAATAGCGAGTGGTTTAGCGAAGAGTGATATTTGCCGCCCTTTTGGCGGGCGGCGCCGTAATTAACGAACGACTAACACCGGAATTGTGGCGTAGCGCAGAATAGATTCCGCATTTGACCCCAGCAGATGGGTGGTGATGCCCGGATTTTTTGACCCGATGACAATCACGTCATATTTCCCTTCTTTGCTCAGCTTGATAATTTCATCGCGGACGCTGCCAAAACGAACCAGAGTGTGGATATTCTCCGGGGAGATATCGAACAGTCGTTTTAACTCGTTCATTTTCTTCCCGGATTCTGCGCTCATATACTCTTCAAACTTTTTAATATCGGCGTTGAATCCGCGCAGCAGAGACCGGCTGCTGGCAGGCAGAATATTGACCAGGGTAATCGACGCGCCCTCGGCCTTCGCGAGGTTAGCCGCGTGGCGAACCGCTTTGTCGCTTAAATCCATTTCAAACACGTCAACAGGCATCAAAATCTTCTTATACATAAGCCTGACTCCTTATTCCGATGAAGGGTTATTTCCTGCAACCAGAATGGCATCGGGAATATAAACCAATCCTCAACGCTTCCCCGTAGAAACTATCAATAAGTGAAAATAACGGTCTGCTTTGTAAATTGCCGTCGTGAAGGGTCAACGCCCCATGTAATAAAGAAAAAAGTGTGAGTTTGATCAAAAACAAAAACATGACTGGCAGACAAGCGTATTTATAGTGCCCCGTGAACGGCAAAACCTGAAATAGCGCCGTAACGGATAGTTTAGAGAGGAGAAAATACCATGATGACATACGACCGTAACCGCAATGCAATCACCACCGGCAGCCGCGTCATGATTAGCGGCACCGGCAAAACCGGCGTGATTAAGGCGATCCACAGCGACGGACTGGATGCCGCGCAGGTGCGCCGTGGCAAAACGGTGGAAGTGGAAGGATGCGAAGGTAAGTTCGAACCAATTGAACTGATTCGTCTGGGTATGCACTAAATTGTGCGCCGACATGCCGCCGCGAACGGCGGCATGTGTTGAATTACAGGTGCGACACGTACTCCGCCACCGTGGTCTTTGCCCCCTTCTGCAGCAGCGTCTGATACGCGCTCATCACGGCATCTGTGAAGGCTTTTTCTCGCGGCAACTCTTTCCCAAAAATGGCCTCAATGCCGAGCAGCGCGTTAACCCGGCTTTCCCCTTCGGCACTTCGCTTCACCGCCGCCTGAATCACCGCCAGCTGCGGATCGCTCACGTCAATAGCGTTACCCTGTTCGTCCACGCCGCCGACATAGCGCATCCACCCAGCCACGCCCAGCGCCAGCAGTGGGAAAGGCGTCTGGTGCACCAGGTGCCAGCGCGCGGGATCCAGCATCCGCTGCGGAAGCTTCTGGCTGCCGTCCATCGCAATTTGCCAGGTACGGTGGCGCAGGGCCGGATTGCTGTAGCGGGCAATCAGGAGATCGGCATAGTGTCCTAAATCGACGCCTTTGACCTTCAGCGTAGGCGCCTGCTCGTTAAGCATCAGCGCGTGCGCGGCGACGCGATAGTTTTCGTCTTCCATACACTCATTGATGTGCTGATAACCGGCCAGATAGCCCAGGTACGCCAGGAAAGAGTGGCTGCCGTTGAGCATGCGTAGCTTCATCTCTTCAAACGGGATCACGTCTGAAACCAGTTCGGCTCCGGCTTTTTCCCATTCAGGACGCCCGGCCACAAAGTTATCCTCGATAACCCACTGGCGGAACGGCTCGCAGGCCACCGCTGCCGGATCGCGTACGCCGGTCAGCTGCGCGATTTTATCCAGCGTATCGGGTGTGACCGCCGGTACGATGCGGTCCACCATGGTTGACGGGAAGGTGACGTTAGCCTCGATCCAGTCCGCCAGCTCGCCGTCTACCGCCCGGGCGTACGCGCAGGTGACATTGCGCATCACGTGACCGTTCTCCGGCATGTTGTCGCAGGACATCACGCTAAACGCGGGCAGCCCCGCCGCTTTACGGCGCGCCAGCGCTTCCACCACCACGCCCGGCGCGGATTTCGGCTGATGCGGGTTTTGCAGGTCGGCAACGATGAAAGGATGATCGAGCATCAGTTGCCCGGTTGCCGGAGAGTGGCAGTAGCCTTTTTCGGTGATGGTCAGCGAGACAATCGCCACCTGCGGTTCACACATTGCCGCCAGCACGCTTTCCAGCCCGTCGACCTGCGCGTGCAGGGCCTTTTTGACTATGCCAACCACGCGGGACGTCCAGCCATCGGCAGACATTTCCGCTACGGTGTAGAGGTTATCCTGCGCCTTCAGGTCGGCAATCTGCTGCTCGCCGCCAATCAGGTTAACCTCACAGTACCCCCAGTCGCTGCCGTGTTCAGCCGCGAGGATGTCCGCATACACCGCCTGATGCGCGCGGTGAAATGCGCCGAAGCCTAAATGTACAATGCGTGCTTTAAGGCTGTCGCGATCGTACTTAGGCAGCGTCGCGTTGGCCTGTAATAAGGTGTTTTCCATGATTAAGACTCGCTAATTAGAAAGCTGTGGATCGCTGCCGCCCCCAGTCCAGAGCGGCAGCGCCTGCTGACTACACCAACTAGAATGGCAGTCGGGGTAAAAAATTACTGCCATCAACCATACTGATACTGCCGTTTGAGTTTTTGATTTATATTAACTTTTGCTCAGGTGGTGTGACATAAACAAAAAGTTGTGTGATAAGTCACGAAAGATATAAACCACTAGCGTCGCGTGGAGAACGCGCCGTAACCCACGCGCTCTTTCGGCGCGGCCTCCGCGGCATCTTCAGCCGCGCTGAGGTCGCGGTCGCGGACTTCCGGCATCAGGAACGCCGAAACCAGCCCAATCACGGAATAAGCCACCAGCATGGCTACAATCGGCCACCAGGAACACGTCATATTGCAGAAAATCCCCGCCAGTACCGGGCCAAAGCCCACCGCCACCAGACCTCCCGCCTCCTTGGAGATAGCCATACGGGTAAAGCGATTTCGCGAGCCAAACATCTCCGCCATGGTGATATTTTCCAGCGCAAACAGCCCCAGCACGGCGAAATTATGGATAACGATGATCGAGAGCATGATTGTCCCCGGAGCGTAGCTCTTATCGACGATAATCGACAGCATCGGGTACGCCAGAATAATGGCGGAGATATTGAGGATAATGTACGGCAGCCTGCGCCCCACTTTATCGGAAAGCCAGCCCAGCAGCGGGATGGAGATAAACCCAAGAATGGAACTTATCATCAACGCGTCGGTGGGAATCGCTTTATCGAACAGCAGCGTCTGGACCAGATAGCCCGCGAGGAAGGTCTGGATCAGCCCCGAGTTGCCCGCCTGACCGAAACGCAGGCCGGTCGCCAGCCAGAAGGATTTACTTTTCACCATTGAACCCAGCGAGGTGTCCGGCTGCACGGTTTCTGCATCGTTTACTTTCTCAAAGACCGGGCTCTCCTTGAGGTTCATTCGCAGCCAGATGGCAAAGATCATCACCACGACGCTGGCAAGGAACGGCACGCGCCAGCCCCAGGCGAGCAGCTGTTCACGATCGAGGGCGAAGAACATAATGGCCCAGATCGCCGTGGCGCTCAGCGTCCCGCAGTTAGTCCCCATCGCCACCAGCGAGGAGATGATGCCGCGTTTCCCTTTCGGGGCGTACTCCGCCAGCATGGTCCCGGCCCCGGAGATCTCCGCCCCGGCGCCCAGCCCCTGAATGATACGCAGCGTCACCAGCAGTACGGGCGCAAAAATGCCGATCTGCGCGTAGGTCGGCAGCACGCCAATCAGCGTGGTGCAGATCCCCATCATGGTGATGGTGATAAACAGCACCTTTTTACGACCAATGCTGTCGCCCATTCTGCCGAAGATAAATGCCCCGACGATACGCGCGATGTAGCCCGCGCCGTAGGTTCCCATCGCCAGAATCAGCGCCATCGCGGCCGACTGTTCCGGGAAGAAGATTTCATGAAATACCAGCGCCGCCCCCAGCGAGTAGAGCTGGAAATCCATAAACTCCAGCGCGGTGCCCAGCCAGCCGGAGACGGCGGCTTTCACCAGATCTGAGGTGGTTCTTTGAGGTTGTGCTTGCGTCATAATGGCTATCTCTAAAGGTAAGATGCGTACCACTGAGAGCCCGTCTTCGCGGGCTCTTAACCGCGTGTAGGGTTATTGCCCGAACGTCAGTAAAACCTTGCAGCACTGCCGCTGGTCTTTTTCAAACAGTTCGATGGCGTCTGTTACATGGTGATAGTCAAAGGTATGGGTGATCAGTTTTTCCGGGTCGATCAGCCCTTTTTCAAGCCAGTCGATGACGACCGGGAATTTGTTGGCATTGAGGCGCGAGGAGAAGATCGCCAGCTCTTTACCGGTAATCCCCTGCTGGACTATCTGGCTCGGCTCGCTGGAGAAGCCCATCAGCACGATGCGCGCCGCCGGGGAAGCCAGGATGACCGCCTCCTGCAAAATCGACGGATGACAGGCGGCATCAATAATCAGCGTCGGCTTGATGCCTTTTTCGTCCAGCGCGGCCTGCAGCGACGTTTCGCCGTTATTAAAGACCCAGTCCGCGCCGCTGCGCTGGGCCATGGCCAGACGCTCATTGATTCTGTCGACGACGATTACCTGCTTCACGTTGTAGACGCCCTTCAGCGCCTGTACGGTGACCAGTCCCATCGGCCCTGCGCCGTAGATAAGCGCAACGTCCTGTTCGGTAGGGCTAGCCTGCCCCGTCACGTTGGCGGCAATGGTGAAAGGTTCAACCATCACGGCGTGTTTATCCGGGATCGCATCCGGGATGCGCCAGGCATTTTTAGCGGGCACGGCGGCATATTCGCTGAATCCGCCGTCTCGGTGGACGCCCAGCACCACCAGCGAGGTGCAGACGTTAGGCTTGCCGACGGAGCACGGGTAGCAGTGCCCGCAGCTGATCACCGGATCCACCGAAACGCGCTCCCCTAACCGGGACGGTTCTACGCCCTCGCCCACGGCGTCGATCGTGCCAAAAAACTCGTGGCCAATCACGCGCGGATATTTTGCAAACGGATTATGCCCGCGGTAGATGTGGCTGTCTGACCCGCAGATCCCGGCCAGCTTGATTTTGACGCGGACTTCCCCTGCGCCTGGCTCCGGGCGGGGACGCTCTTCAATTACCAGCTGGTTCGGCTGTTGAATCACTACGCTTTTCATCGTTTGCTCCTCGGTTACCAGTTCCACAGCGTGCCGTCTTCGAGACGGGCCACCGGCAGATAGGCCGGATCGTACGGGTATTTCGCCGCCAGCTTTTCATCAAACTCAATGCCCAGCCCCGGCTTCTCGCCCGGGTGCATATAGCCGTTATCAAAGCGCCAGCTGTGCGGGAAGACTTCCAGCATCTGTTCGGAGTATCCCATATATTCCTGCACGCCGAAGTTCGGCACCCACAGGTCGAAATGCAGCGCGGCCGCGTGGCAGATCGGCGACAGATCGGACGGGCCGTGCGAGCCGGTACGCACCTGATAGAGCGACGCGAAGTCCGCGATGCGGCGCATCCCGGTGATCCCCCCCGCATGGGTGATAGTGGTGCGGATATAGTCGATAAGCTGCTCTTCGATAAGCTGCTTGCAGTCCCAGATGCTGTTGAACACCTCGCCCACCGCAATTGGCGTGACGGTATGCTGGCGGATCAGGCGGAAGCACTCCTGGTTTTCCGCAGGCGTTGGGTCTTCCATCCAGAACATGCGGAACGCTTCGATACTCTTGCCGAAGCGCGCCGCTTCGATGGGCGTCAGGCGGTGGTGCATGTCGTGCAGGAGATGCTCATTGAAGCCAAATTTACTGCGCACCGCGTCAAACAGTTTTGGCGTGAAATCGAGGTATTTCTCGGTGGACCAGAGCTGCTCTTCCGGCCAGTCGCCTTTGGTGGCGGGCTCGTAGGCCAACCCCTTCCCTTTAGCCATGCCGTAGGTGGTTTTCATACCCGGCACGCCGCACTGGACGCGGATCGCCTTAAAGCCCATCTCCTTATGGCGGGCGTAATCTTCCAGCACGTCGTCAATGGTGTGCCCGGTGGTGTGGCAGTAGACCATTACGCCCTCACGGGATGCGCCGCCCAGCAGCTGGTAGAGCGGCATATTGGCCGCTTTGGCTTTGATGTCCCAGAGCGCCATATCCACAGCGGAGATAGCCGACATGGTGACCGGCCCGCGGCGCCAGTAGGCGCCCTTATAGAAGAATTGCCAGATATCTTCGATACGGTGCGCGTCGCGGCCAATCAGCTGCGGGCAGAGATGATCTTTCAGATAGGAAGCAACGGAGAGCTCACGCCCGTTCAGCGTGGCGTCACCGAGACCGACAATCCCCTCATCGGTGGTGATTTTAAGGGTGACAAAGTTTCGCCCCGGGCAGGTAACAAACACGTCAGCCGCGACAATCTTCATAATTCCTTTCCTTACATCGTTCGTTGTGATGCTGGAAATTTACCCACCAACCCTACTACCATACAAGTATAATGATCATAAAATCAGCTAACGATCACAAAACCCGGGGGGCTCAAGCACGGCCCCATCCCGCCACAATAATCAGCATACCGCACAGGGCAATCAGCGCCCCGGCCCAGTCATATGCGCTGAGTTTGACGCCGTCCACCACGCGCAGCCACAGCAGCGCCGTGCAGACATAGACGCCGCCGTAAGCCGCGTAAACGCGCCCACTGGCCGCCGGATGCAGCGTTAACAGCCAGACAAACAGAGCCAGCGCGACGCCCGCCGGGATCAGCAGCAGTGCGCTTCCCCCCTTCTTCAGCCAGAGCCAGGGCAGGAAGCAACCGATGATTTCGCATAGCGCGGTGGCAAAAAAAAGCAGCGTCGTTTTGAGCATATTTCACGTCAGGTGAGGATTTATTTAACCATCATACCTGATGATGCCCTTTACTTTTCCATACCCGTGTCGCGGGTATGCCGTTATTGCTCTTTGGTGTAGAATCTGAACGGGGAAACTTGCTCATCTGCACCCATTTAAAAGGAAACGCTATGACTACATTAAGCAAACGCCTTTGTCTGACAGCCCTGCTGGCGCTGTCATCGTTCGCCTTTGCCGCCTCTGCGACAGCGGAAACCAGCAAGCTCATTATTGAGTCTGGTGACAGCGCGCAAAGCCGCCAGAACGCCGCGATGGACAAAGAACAATGGAATGACACCCGCAGCCTTCGTCAGAAGGTCAACAAACGTGCTGAAAAAGAGTGGGACAAAGAAGATGTCGCCTTTGACGCACGCGATAAGTGTCAGCAAAGTGCGAACGTCAATGCCTACTGGGAGCCGAACACCCTGCGCTGCCTGGATCGCCGCACTGGTCGTACGGTAGCCCCATAATGTCGGCGCCCTGTGACGTAAAACTCCGGCCGCTGGAGCGTGAAGACCTGCGCTTTGTCCACCAGCTTGACAATAACGCCAGCGTGATGCGCTACTGGTTCGAAGAGCCGTACGAGGCCTTTGTCGAGTTGTCGGATCTTTACGACAAGCACATTCACGATCAGAGCGAACGTCGTTTTGTGGTGGAGTGTGAAGGCGACAAAGCCGGGCTGGTGGAGCTGGTTGAGATCAACCACGTTCACCGCCGGGCGGAGTTCCAGATCATTATTTCGCCGGAGCACCAGGGGAAAGGCCTGGCCTCCCGGGCGGCGAAGCTGGCGATGGATTACGGATTCAACGTCCTGAATCTCTACAAGCTTTATCTGATCGTGGATAAAGAGAACGAAAAAGCGATCCATATCTACCGCAAGCTGGGCTTTATGGTAGAAGGCGAGCTGATTCATGAGTTCTTTATCAACGGTGAATACCGCAATACCATCCGCATGTGCATTTTCCAGCATCAGCATCTGGCCGGTCACAAGCCGTCAGGCGCCAGCCTGCTGAAACCAACCGCGCAGTAGCCTGCGCGGTTTCATTCTCAATAATACTCAATCGTGTTTTTGATGGTGTACTTGCGCTCAACGGCGGGTTTGACGCTGTCGTCCGTGATCGTCAGATCGCAGCTCACCGGATTATTGTGGCGATCGTAGTCGCAGCTCTGCGTCACGTTGCCCAGAGGCTTATCGTTTAACAGGCTCACGGCCGAGTAATCCATTCTTTTGCGCAAATCCTTAGACGGCGTCGACTGTACCGATAAATGCTGATCCCCGGAGACGGTGGTTTTGCCCAGCGGGTAGCCATCCGCATCGTAGCGGTACTTCACCTCCATCTCTTTACCATGTGCGGCCACCACGAAGCCGTTGTCATCGGTATCCCACGTCACCCCGGCAGACGGCAGTTCGGCCAGCTGGCATTTGCCCTGCAGCTTCACCTTACGCTGCTGGGTTTCTGCATCGATGTAGTAGTTGGCATCCAGCACCAGCGCTACGCCCGTATTAGCCTCCAGGTCGTGCAGCTCCAGCGTATCGAAACACCCTTCCGCCGACACGGTGCCGGTGACCCGTTTGGACACTTCACCCTTCTCGTTGAACAGCGTCTGGGTAAAATCCTTGACCGGGCCGCGAAGAGGGTCGAAATCGAATTCGTTCGAAAAACTCGCCATCTCGGGCGTAAACGACAGCGGCGCGGAGTTGTTATCACACCCTGCGAGAGTAGCTGCCAGGAGCGTTATCGCTGCATATTTCTTCACATTCTTTACCAATACAGAGAGATTATTCCCAATCATATTAGCAAATACAGTTGTTTACACGAAGCCTGCTAAAATTAATCTCTACACAGAGAAAAGGAGCTACAGATGAAACGGTTACCCTGGATTACCGCCCTGCTGTTAATGAGTGCCTCAACGGCCGCGCTGGCGGCACCGGACTCCTGCGAGCGCGTGAAAAGCGACATTCAGCAGAAGATCATCAACAACGGCGTGCCGGAGTCAGGTTTTACGCTGAACATTGTGCCGAACGATCAGGCTGACCAGCCGGACGCTCAGGTGGTGGGCCACTGTGCCAACGACACCTTTAAAATTTTGTACACCCGTACGGGCAGCGGGGCGGCGTCCGGCAATCAGGATAATGCGCCGGCTGAACCTCAGTAAATCACCGTCAATCCCCTTTGATTTGACAAGGATTAATATTTAATACCTCCAAATAAGTAACACTCACCCCATCATTAGCCCGGTTATCGTTTCGGGAAAAATAATATGTAATCACAATGGTGGGGTGAGCCATGTCCGATATCGAACATCACGGCGGGATTAGCCGTCGAACACTCGTGAAATCTACGGCGATAGGTTCTCTGGCGCTTGCCGCTGGCGGAATTTCGTTGCCTTTTGGACTGAAAAGCGCCGCAGCCGCGGTACAAAATGCAATGAAACCGGCAGAAGATAAAGTGGTCTGGGGCGCCTGTTCGGTCAACTGCGGTAGCCGCTGTGCGCTGCGTCTGCACGTCCGCGATGACGAAGTGTACTGGGTCGAAACGGATAACACCGGTGAGGATATCTACGGCAATCACCAGGTCCGGGCCTGCCTGCGCGGGCGCTCTATTCGCCGCCGCATCAACCACCCTGACCGTCTGAACTACCCGATGAAACGCGTGGGTAAGCGGGGTGAAGGCAAGTTCGAGCGCATCAGCTGGGACGAAGCGCTGAACGTCATCACCACCAGCCTGAAAGACGTGGTCAGCAAGTACGGCAACGAAGCGGTGTATATTAATTACTCCTCCGGGATTGTCGGCGGCAATATCACCCGCTCCTCCCCTTACGCTTCGCTGGTGGCGCGCCTGATGAACTGCTACGGCGGTTTCCTGAGCCACTACGGCACCTACAGCACGGCGCAAATCGCCTGCGCGATGCCTTATACCTACGGCAGCAACGACGGCAACAGCACCTCGGATATCGAAAATACCAAACTGGTGGTGATGTTCGGCAATAACCCGGCGGAAACGCGCATGAGCGGCGGCGGGATTACTTACTATCTGGAGCAGGCCCGCGAGCGTTCTAACGCACGTATGATTGTCATCGACCCGCGCTACACCGATACGGCAGCCGGACGCGAAGACGAGTGGATCCCGATCCGTCCGGGTACCGATGCCGCCCTGGTGGCGGGGATTGCCTGGGTATTGATCGACGAAAACCTGGTGGACCAGCCGTTCCTGGACAAATACTGCGTTGGCTACGACGAAAAAACGCTGCCGGAAGGTGCCCCCGCGAATGGTCACTATAAAGCGTACATTCTCGGCCAGAGTGAGGACAACACGGCGAAAACGCCGGAGTGGGCCTCGCGCATCACCGGCATTCCTGCAGACCGCATCATTAAACTGGCCCGCGAGATTGGATCCGCGAAGCCGGCCTATATCTGCCAGGGCTGGGGACCACAGCGTCAGGCGAACGGTGAACTGACCTCCCGCGCCATCGCGATGCTGCCGATTCTGACCGGCAACGTGGGGATCAACGGCGGCAACAGTGGCGCCCGTGAATCGACCTACACCATCACTATCGAACGTATGCCGCTGCCGGAAAACCCGGTCAAAACGCAAATTTCCTGCTTCAGCTGGACGGACGCCATCGCCCGTGGCCCGGAAATGACCGCTCTGCGCGACGGGGTACGCGGTAAAGATAAGCTGGACGTACCGATTAAGTTCATCTGGAACTATGCGGGCAACACCATTATTAACCAGCACTCCGATATCAATAAAACCCACGATATTCTGCAGGACGAAAGTAAGTGCGAAACCATCGTGGTGATCGACAACTTTATGACCTCATCGGCGAAATACGCCGATATCCTGCTGCCAGATTTAATGACCGTCGAGCAGGAAGACATTATCCCTAACGATTACGCCGGGAACATGGGTTACCTGATTTTTCTCCAGCCCGTGACCGCGCCGAAGTTTGAGCGCAAGCCTATCTACTGGATCATGAGCGAAGTGGCGAAACGCCTCGGACCCGATATCCATCAGAAATTTACCGAAGGGCGAACGCAGGAAGAGTGGCTGCAGTATCTGTATGCCAAAATGCTCGCAAAAGATCCCACGCTGCCGTCCTATGACGAGCTGAAAAAAATGGGCATCTATAAGCGCAAAGATCCGAACGGACACTTTGTGGCCTATAAAAAATTCCGCGAGAACCCGGAAGCCAACCCGCTGAAAACGCCCTCAGGCAAGATTGAAATTTATTCCAGCAAGCTGGCGGATATTGCGGCGACCTGGGAGCTGGCAAAAGATGAGACCATCAGCCCGCTGCCCGTCTACGCATCCACCTTTGACGGCTGGGATGCGCCCGAGCGCGCGCAGTTCCCGCTGCAGCTGTTTGGCTTCCATTTTAAAGCCCGCACCCACTCGAGCTACGGTAACGTCGACGTGCTGCAAGCGGCCTGCCGCCAGGAGGTCTGGCTGAATCCCGTTGATGCCGCGAAACGTGGCATTAAAAACGGCGATACGGTGCGCGTCTTTAACGATCGCGGTGAGGTGAGAATAGAAGCGAAAGTCACGCCGCGCATCATGCCAGGCGTAAGCGCCATGGGCCAGGGAGCCTGGCACGATGCCAATATGAATGGCGATCGTATCGACCACGGCTCGTGTATCAACACCCTGACCACGCACCGCCCGTCACCGCTGGCAAAAGGCAACCCGCAGCACACCAATCTGGTGCAGATTGAGAAGGCGTAAGGGGTGAATTCTATGACCCTGGTTTATGCTTTGGTCTGTATTAATGGTTAATCACGTCGCGCGGACATAACCGCGCGAGCAAGGAAGGTTTAATGAAAGACGTCTCACACCGTGACTCGTTCGCGTTCAGCGCCCGCGTACTGGGCGCGCTGTTTTACTTCGCGCCTGACAGCGAGCAGACAGCCCCGCTGGTGCAGGCACTTACCGCTGGCGAATGGATTGAGGACTGGCCCCTGCCGCCGGAAACGCTGCTGCCCGTTGCCGAAACCTTTGCCTCATCTTCTGTTGAGCCGCTGACGGATGCCTGGCAACGGCTGTTTATTGGTCCTTATGCCCTGCCCGCTCCGCCGTGGGGTTCCGTCTGGCTGGACCGTGAATCCGTGCTGTTTGGCAATTCGACTCTCGCGCTGCGCCAGTGGATGCGGGAAAACAATATCGTGTTTCAGATGCAGCAAAATGAACCGGAAGATCATTTCGGCACCCTGCTGCTGCTGGCGGCATGGCTGGCCGAGAATGGCCGCGAGTCGGAGTGCGATCGGCTTCTGGCGTGGCATCTGCTGCCGTGGAGCACCCGCTTTCTGTCGGTGTTTGTCGACAACGCCGGGCATCCGTTCTATATCGCGCTCGGCAGGCTTGCGCAGCTGACGCTGGCGGACTGGCGATCGGCGTTGGTTGTTCCGGTTGCGGAAAAGACGTTGTACCGCTAAGGGATATGGCTTGCTCGCGGGTGGCGAGCAAGCCTTTAACCAGGGTTTGGTTGTGCATCACCACCTGATTCACTCACACTCTCTTTGCTTTGAATGAACCGGAGTGCCAAATAGAGGTCTGGCGCCAGAATCATGTCATCATCATTCATTGTTGGCCGACTTTCTTTAAACCAACGTGTTAATTCCGTTTTCCTGCCCGCAAGGATTAAGATAATCTGTCGGGCTTTCAGGTCACGCTTTAACTCATTAATGGTTGCCAGGACACTGATATCTGAATAGGTGAAGCAAGCCACGGCATCAATAACCACCCATTTAGGTTGTAATGCTGCACCATCAACCAGGTTCAATACCCGACGCTTAAAATAAGCCACATTAAAATAGGTCAACGGTGAGTTAAATCGATACATCAGCACGCCCGGGACCATTTTAATATCGGTTGTATTCCCTAATGAGTGGATCATTCCATTTTCGTCAGTCCCCAGTAAGTGCTCAGAGGGACGAAATACCGTACGCAGGAACTGTAACAGGCCAAGCAACACCGCAAGGCCGATCCCCTGAATTACACCGATGATTAAAACACAGCCAAACGTAAAGAAGGCCAGGCGAAATGCCTGTTTATTTCTTCGCCTCAGGTTCCATAACCCACGTAAATCAATTAATGACCACGATGCATACATTAGAACAATACCTAATGCAGATACCGGAATAAATTGTAATGGCTGCGTGAAAAATACCACCACTAAACCTATCAGTAAGGCCGCGACAATGGAAACCAGCTGACTTTTCCCCCCAACGGAATCATTAACCGCGGTCCGGGAATCTGCTCCACTGATGGCAAACCCCTGAGATAGCCCAGACATAATGTTCGCAATACCCAGTGCCCGGAACTCTGCATCAGCATTAATTTCATAGCCATTTTTCGCGGCGAAACTGCGAGCGGTCAGCATCAGACTGACAAAACTCACTAAAGCCAGGTTAAGCGCCGGGATCACTAATTCTCGCATCGGACCGGGCTGGAACGCACCCCAGTTAACGACGGGTAAACCAGGCTGGAAGCCATCCCCCCCAATCGTGGCAATACCATACTGTTGCGCAGATGTTCCCCATACCAGTATCGTTGTTATCACAATGGCAATCAGAGGTGCTGGCCAGTGGCTGCGATACGTTTTGATAACCATTAAAATAATTAACGTTAAAAGTGATATCCCTATTGTTAATACATGGCTGTCTAAAAGTCGGCCTGGCAAGGCCAGTATTTTCTCAATAACCTGCGCTTCATCGAGCTTGATCCCCAAAACCTTGCCTAATTGCCCGACAATAATCGTTACGGCTACGCCATTAAGCAACCCTGTAAGAATGGGATGAGAAAGGAGATCGGCAAGTGCACCCAGGTGAAATTTACTGGCAAGCAGGCACCACCCGCCCATCATCAACGTCATGACGATCGTCAGTTGCCAGTGCAGTTCAGGATTGCCTGCAGAAAGAGGAAACACGACGGCTGCAATCACGGCGCAGGTCGTTGCATCAGGGCCAACAATAAGCTGACGTGAAGAACCAAACAGTGCATAAGCTATCATCGGTAAAACGCAGGAATAGAGCCCCACTATTGCCCCAACACCTGCCAATTCAGCATAAGCAATAGCAACGGGTAGCGCTACAGCCGCAACGGATAATCCAGCTTTAACATCATGTTTTAGCCAGGTTTTATCGTAGGCTAATAAATTTTGTAACCCTGGCATGTACTTTAACAATAATTTTCCGAGCACTTTATTCTCCGGACAGGGATGATAGCCACGTAATATTGGCACACTTCTCAGTGAGGTTATGGTTTCCAAATGCTCCGGAGTCAGGTCGATGCCTCTCAGTTCTTAATAAAACGTCAGTCAACTCATTATTCTGACTACTGTTAAACATCATTTAAAAACTACCGCCCCATCATCTTTCCGGGGCGGCTCAAATTCGTCGCTATTGCGCGCTCATATCTATAAGCAACCTGCAATCAGAAACTGTACGTCACCTTCAGGCTTCCCGTTGGCGACGTTTTACGTTGCACGATCGGGCTATCACCCGCATCCCCCGTCAGCTGCGTTACGCCCGCGGAGGTGAGAACGCTCCAGCGTGAGGTGAGCCTGTAGTTCCAGTCAAGGTTCATCGACCAGGCGTAAATTCCCGCTCCGGCGTCATGTCGGGCAAACCCCGATGCGGCGGACTGGGCAGCATTAACCCCATAGTACGTTTGCATGTACTTGCCGGAACCCCAGCTGCCCGTCAGCCCCAGCGTCACCGCATTTTTCGACGATGTGTAGAGCGGGCTGGAAATGCCGAAATGCACCGCCTCACCGTTGTCTCTCTCAGAAACCGGGATCTCAGCCTGCAGCTGAAGATTGAGCCAGTCGGTCACCTTATACCCCAGCCCCGGCACCACGATAGCGGAACCTTTGATATCGCCCATCCCCCGCAGGTAGTCGCTGCCGGAGCTGATCGAATCACTGCTCACGTCTTTATCTTTACGGCCTGTTCGGTAGCTCACTGCGGCGTTGTAATCCAGGTTGCCAATGTTGTTTCCGTAACCGATACCCCGCGTGGTGCTGATAAAGAAACCATTTGCCATGGAATAATCTACTACCTGAGATGCCGAGACCCGGCTTTTATCCGAACCCGAGTAGCGTGGCGCGACGTCCACGCCTCCCCCCAGGGTTAAGACATTGCCCTGTTTCTGCTCTGCCGCCAGTACCGGGGTAGCCAGTAACGCCAGAATAACGCCCGGCACGATGTTTTTAAGTCTGCGGCTCGGAAGTAAATAGGGGAAAGAATGACGCAGTTCGATGTTACTCATTGAAGAAGTCCTTTGGATTCAAATGATTGCAATGCAAGCGGTTTACACGCCAGAGCACTCATTCTGAATACTCACCCTGAGGTTCTTATGAGCCGAAAATGAAGAAACGCTGAAGCGCGTGCGGGCGCTGTCAACCGGACGGATTTCCTGCTACCGTTTTTTTCTTAAGTTGTTCTTCATTCACTGTTGATACAGTTACCAATGTGAAAATCTTACTAATCGAAGACGACCTGGATCTCGGCAATGGCGTACGTATCGCCCTTTCAGATCAAGGATTTGATGTCATATGGGTTCGCCGTAAAGAGGATGCGCTGCATCAGCTTGAGGTCGGCGTGCCGGAACTTATTCTGCTCGACCTGGGGCTGCCCGACGGCGACGGCATGAGCCTGATGACGCGTTTGCGCCAGCAGCTTAAGGGGATCCCCGTCATTATCCTGACGGCGCGAGGTACCCTGCAGGATCGCCTGTGCGGGCTGGATGCTGGCGCAGACGACTATCTTGTCAAACCCTTCGTTCTCGCCGAACTGCTGGCGCGAGTCAGAGCCCTTGCGCGACGCAGCTACGGTTTTGAAAATGAAGCGATAGAAATCAGGAGATTATCGCTTCATATCCCGACGCGTCGCGTAACGGTGAACGCGCGTCACGTTGAGTTGACGGCCAGTGAATATGCGCTGCTTGAAACGTTGATGCTGCGCGCTGACCGGGTGATCACGCGGCGGTTCCTGGAAGAGAGGATATTTGGCGCGAAGGAAAATCTCAGCAATACGCTCGACGTGCATATGGGGAATTTGCGGCGAAAAATTGGTGACGGCTATGTACGAACGGTGCGGGGCGTCGGGTATGTCATTGATACCGTCGCTATCCAGAAGGTGACAGATTAATGCGAAATGTCTGGCACCAACTGAGGCGCCCAACGCTGGTACGGCGAATTATCATCGCCCAGATGCTGCTGCTTACCCTGCTGTGGTGTCTTTTTTTAACCTTTATTTTATTGGAAGACCTGCGTAGCCCTCCGATACTCACGGGAAGTAAGACTTACGAAACCATTTTTACTCTGGTTGATCTCAGTGACGAGCGCCCGCAGGATCGTAATGATGTCCTGGAAGCATTCAGCAAAGCGTTGCGGGAAGGCTATGGCGGCGGTGAAGATCCGGAGCTGTCGATTAACCTGATAGTTCGCAAAAACAACGAGGTTATTTTCTCTTCTGATGGTGCACCTACGGGGGTAAAAAACACCAGACTGGGCGAAATGCAGCGCGTTCAGAGTGAAGGTCACGCCTGGACGAGCCGCACGCTTAAATCCCCCCACTCCAACGTGGAGGTAACCCTTTTCACCCCTGCCGGAAGCTGGAACTTCTTTATCTACCTGAACTCGCGGGGCTACTACATTATGCCGCTGCTGGTATGTATTCCTTTTCTTCTGTTTCCTGCGTGGCTGTCAATCCGCATTGCGATGCGCCCCTGGAGCAAGGTGGTTAATGAGATCTCATTACGTTCGCCTGACGATCTCTCCCCTTTAAAGGCTGTTCCCGGGCATAAGGAACTCCGCCAGATGGTGGACGCGATAAATGATTTTCTTGCCAGAGTGCGGGAAAGCGCGGAACGCGAACGGGTTTTCATTGCGGACGCCGCGCACGAGCTGCGTACGCCGCTGGCCGCGATGCGCATCAACGTGGAGGCGCTGCAGTCCTGGGTGAGCAGCGAGAGCCAGCGGCAGCTGCTTGCAGGGATTGTGCGCAGCAATAGCCGGGCGGCCCGTCTCGTCAACCAGCTGCTGCTGCTGATGCACAGTGAAGCGCGCATTGACACCGCGATGGAGCCCGTGCCGCTAACCTCGCTCATACAAGAGCGGATGGCTGCGCTGGAGCCGCTAGCGTCCGGGCGCAAGATTGAGCTGGAATTCTTCGCTGAGGATGAAATCTGGATCGCTGGCGTCAGGGAGCGTTTGATGTCGCTGATCGACAATCTCATTGAAAACGCCGTGAAGTACAGTCCTGAGGGCGGGCGGATTCAGGTAGAGGTATGCTCAGCAGATAAATCAGCCCAGCTACGCGTCTCCGATCGGGGGCCGGGTATCCCGGTTGAATTGCGCGAGCGCGTATTCGACCGGTTTTTCCGCGATCCCAATCAGCTGCAAAGCGGAAGCGGACTGGGGCTTGCCATTGTCAAAGCCGTTGCACAGCAGCACGGCAGCAGCGTAAACCTGAGTAATTCCGCAGAAGGTGGCCTCCTGGTGACGGTTGACTTCCCGAACCGCACGTATAGCTAAACCGGAACAGGGTGTTTGATCGCAAATGCCGCAGATTGCTTCAAAAAAATTACCGTATTTGTTATATTGTTGTTTATTGCTTATTCACCTCTGCGGTGCCAAAAAGAACAAGATTCACCGCAACCCAGGAAAGAGAAATGTTAGATTACCGCTTCCCGACAGCTTTGCAGATGGTTCTCAGCGTAGCGATGGCGGAGCAACTAGGTGAACGTTCGACGAGTGCGATTCTGGCCTACGGCCTGGAAGCCAACCCGAGCTTTATCCGCAAATTGATGGTTCCACTCACGCGTGACGGCATTATCGTCTCAACGCTTGGCCGCAACGGCTCAATTCATCTTGGACGTCCGCCGGAAGAGATTACCCTGCGCGATATCTACCTTTCAGTCACCGAAGACAAAAAACTCTGGGCGTCGCGCCCGGACGTGCCGGCCCGCTGCGTGGTCAGCGCGAACGCCTGCTGGTACTTCAAATCTATTTCCGAAGAAGCAGAGCAGGCCTCGCTCGCGGTATTAGCGCGCCACACCGTGGCAAGCGCGCTGGACGAGGTCAAAAAAGCCGATACCAGCGGGTGCGATCCTTTACCTGAACTGATTGCCCAGTACAAAAAAGCCCAGTAATTTACGCAAAAAAAAACCGCCCTCATAGTGAGTGCGGTTTTTTTGTTATCTGCGATATCCCTACGCAGGCAGAACCTCTCTTTCCTCTTTGCCGCGCGTCACGAACTTACGCAGCGTCACGTAAAAGACCGGCGTCAGGAACAGACCAAACAGCGTCACGCCTAGCATCCCGGAGAAGACCGTAATCCCGGTGACGCCGCGCACTTCTGCGCCCGCGCCGTGGCCGAGGATCAGCGGAATGGTCCCGGCGATAAAGGCGATGGATGTCATCACAATCGGACGTAAACGCAGGCGGCACGCTTCCAGCGCTGCTTCCATGATGCCTTTCCCCTGAATTTCCAGCTCGCGGGCAAACTCCACGATAAGAATCGCGTTTTTACAGGCCAGCCCCATCAGCACCACCAGCCCCACCTGCACGAAGACGTTGTTATCGCCCCCGGTCAGCCAGACGCCAAACAGCGCGGAAAGCATGGTCATCGGAACGATGAGGATCACCGCCAGCGGCAGCGTCCAGCTTTCATACAGCGCCGCCAGCACCAGGAACGCCAGCAGTACCGCGACCGGGAAGACGATCAGCGCCGTATTGCCCTGCGTGGCCTGCTGGAAGCTCAGATCCGTCCATTCAATGTTCATTCCGTTCGGCAGGATCTGCTTAGACATCGCGTCCAGCTGCGTCATCGCCTGCGCGGACGAGAGCACGCGCGGGTCGGCATCGCCAATCAGATCCGCCGCCGGGTAGCCATTGTAGCGGATCACCGGATCCGGTCCGTAGGTGGTCGTGATTTTCACCATACTGCCAATTGGCACCATTTCGCCCTGGCTATTCCGGGTGCGTAAATTCGCAATATCTTCCACGCTGTCGCGGAACTGCCCGTCTGCCTGCGCCATCACGCGCCAGGTGCGCCCGAACTGGTTGAAGTCGTTCACGTACGACGAGCCCAGATAGGTTTGCAGCGTACCGAACAGATCGGTCAGCGACACGCCCTGCGCTTTCGCCTTATCGCGGTCAACCTGCACGTCGAGCTGCGGAACGTTAGCCTGATAGGTTGAGATCGGGAAGTGCATTCCCGGCGTCTGCATAATCGCACCGGACATGGTGTTCACCGCGTTTTGCAGCGCGCCATAGCCCAGACCCGCGCGATCCTGAATATACAGCGAGTAGCCAGACCCCTGACCCAGCCCCAGAATCGGCGGCGGCAGAATGGAGAAACCAAAGCCCTGCTGGATTTGCGCGATTTTCGCGTTGATCTCCGCGTTAATTTCCGCCGCAGAGTGCTTGCGCTGGTCAAACGGCTTCAGGCCAAAAAACACCGTCCCGGTATTCGGCGTGTTGGTAAACTGCAGCGCGTTCAGCCCCGGGAAAGCCACCGCGTAGTCCACCCCTTCGGTATTCATGCCGATTTCGCTCATTTTGCGGATCACCGCGTCGGTGCGCGCCAGCGACGAGCCTTCCGGCATCTTCACGCCGCCAATCAGGTAGAGCTTATCCTGTGTCGGAATAAACCCGCCGGGTACCGCTTTAAACATGACGCCCGCGGCACACAGCAGCAGCAGATACACCACAAACACCGCGCCGCGTCGGCCAAGCGTTTTGCCCACCAGCCCCTGATAGCCGTTAGAGCTACGATGGAAAAAGCGGTTAAACGGACGGAAAATCCAGCCGAACAGGCGATCGATAAGCCGGGTCGGGAAGTCTTTCGGCGCACCGTGCGGTTTTAACAGCAGCGCTGCCAGCGCCGGAGAGAGCGTTAGCGAGTTGATGGCGGAGATCACCGTGGAAATCGCTATCGTCACCGCAAACTGCTTGTAGAACTGACCGGTTACGCCGGAGAGGAACGCCATCGGCACGAACACCGCGCACAGCACCAGCGCAATCGCGATAATGGGCCCGGAAACTTCACGCATCGCCTGATGCGCCGCCGCAAGCGGCGCAAGCCCCTCTTCAATGTTTCGCTCGACGTTTTCCACCACCACGATGGCATCGTCCACCACGATACCAATCGCCAGCACCAGCCCGAATAAACTCAGGGTGTTAAGCGAAAAGCCCAGCAGATAGAGAATGCTGAACGTCCCCACCACCGACACCGGCACCGCGATCAGCGGAATGATCGACGCGCGCCAGGTTTGCAGGAACAGGATCACCACCAGTACAACCAGCACCACCGCTTCCAGCAGGGTTTGCACCACCGCACGGATGGAGTCGCGCACGAAAACCGTCGGATCGTAAGGTGCCGCCCACTTCATATCTTCCGGGAAACGGGTGGACAGCTCGTCCATTTTGGCGCGCACCGCGTTAGACAAATCAATGGCGTTTGCCCCCGGTGACTGGAAGATACCAATCCCGACCGCGTCTTTATTGTTAAGCTGGGAACGCAGCGCATAGCTTCCGGAACCCATCTCGATACGCGCCACGTCACGCAGGCGGACGACCGAACCGTCCTCCGACGTTTTCAGGACAATGTTGCCAAACTCTTCTTCGGTATGCAGACGCCCCTGGGCGTTAATGGAGATCAGGAAATCGCTCTCTTTCGGCAGCGGCTCGGCGCCAAGCTGCCCGGCGGAGACCTGCACGTTCTGCTCCTGCATTGCCGTGACCACGTCCGAGGCGGTCAGCCCGCGGGCCGCGACCTTGTTCGGATCCAGCCAGATGCGCATCGCGTATTCACCGGAGCCGAAAATCTGAATCTGGCCGACGCCGGGCAGACGCGCCAGCTCGTCCTTCACCTTCAGCGTGGCGTAGTTGCGCATATACAGTGAATCGTACTTACCGTTGGGCGAGAACAGATGCACCACCAGCGTCAGCGTTGGCGACTGCTTCTGTGTCGTGATGCCCAGGCGCCGCACGTCTTCCGGCAGACGCGCCTCAGCCTGTGCTACGCGGTTTTGCACCTGCACCTGCGCCTGATCCGGATCGGTACCCGGACGGAACGTGACGGTAGTAACCAGCACGCCGTCCGAGCCGGCAACGGATTTCATGTACATCATGTTCTCGACGCCGTTGATCGCCTCTTCCAGCGGCGTCGCCACGGTCTCGGCAATCACTTTCGGGTTGGCGCCCGGATACTCCGCACGCACCTGTACGCTTGGCGGTACGACGTCAGGATATTCACTCACCGGCAGAAGCGGGATGGCGATTAATCCTGTGATAAAAATCAGAATCGACAGTACGGCAGCGAAAATCGGCCTGTCGATGAAAAAGCGGGAAAAGTCCATGGGAAGGATTCTCAGGTCAAGTGATCAGTTGAGGGCGGTGCTGGCGGTCATGGCGACGGTTTTCGCGTTCACCGGCATACCCGGCATGAACACTTTCTGTAGACCGTCAACGATGACCTTATCGCCAGGTTTCAGCCCCTGCTGCACGATGCGTAAACCGTCGGCCAGACGCCCCGGCGTAATATCGCGACGCTGCGCTTTGCCCTCTTTATCCACGATATAGACATACTTGCGATCCTGGTCAGTCAGTACCGCTTTGTCGTCAATAAGCATGGCCTGGAATTCCGCGCTGCCCGGCAGGCGCACGCGGGCAAAGAGTCCCGGCGTGAACTGACGCTGCGCGTTATCCAGCAGCGCGCGCATGCGGATCGTACCGGTACTCGGCGTGAGCTGATTATCAAGGAAATCCACTTTACCCTGATGGGGGTAGCCCTCCTCGCCGGCAAGGCCGATCTCAACCGGTAGCGCCGTATGGTGGCTGGACGCCCCCTGCCCGTTGCGGGCGAGATTTTGATAGTGAAGATAGGTTGACTCATCCACGTCAAAGTAGACGTAAACCGTCTTCTGCGAGACCAGGGTGGTGAGCACGCTGGCGCTGTCGCCCGCGGAGACCAGATTGCCGCTGGTGATTAACGCCCGGCTGGCGCGGCCATCAATAGGAGCCGTCACTTTGGTGAAGTCGAGATTCAGCTGCGCGGCGTCTACCGCAGCCTGGGCCGCGCGAATATCGGCCTGTGCCTGAATGGCGGCCGAACGGCGCTGCTCCCACTCTTCACGGGATACCAGGTTGGTATTGATGAGTTTATCGGTACGGTTAGCCTCGCTTCGCGCCAGGCTGGCCTGCGTTTTGGCTCTCTCCAGCGTCGCCTGCGCCTGCTCCAGCGCGGCGCGATAGGTTCGGTCATCGATCGTGAACAGCACCTCGCCCTTTTTCACCTCCTGGCCGTCGGTGAAATTCACTTTGTCGATGTAGCCAGAGACACGGGGACGAAGCTGCACGCTTTCCACGGCTTCAATCCGGCCGTTAAAGCTATCCCACTGGCTAATGGATTTCACAACCACGTCTGCAGCATTAACGGCGGGCGCGGGCGGCGCGGCGTTTTGCGCGACGCTGTCATCACATCCGACGAGCAGCACGGAGAGCATCATCGCTCCCAGCGCATTCAGATGATAGTTTCCCCAGGTTTTTTGCAGGCTCATTATTTTTATTCCGGTAATTGTAGCCGCCGGGCAAGACGCAGCGGGAGGCGCCGCGCCACTTCCTTTGTCCGGGCTGGCTTAAGGCCATTTGTGTCGTTCATCGCCACAAAACTGTAACAGTTTCGAATACACTATCGCGGCGATTGTAGGAATGCGCCTAACTAAGTGCAAGAATAATTGTTGCACTTTATGTGCTATTTGAGGCGGCGATAAAAGGCCCGTTTCGGGCAAGGATTTAAATGCAACAATAAAACTTGCAATTATCGTGAAACCAGGCCACCTTAAAATGCAACAGACAAAGATACCTTTCTATCGCTGCGTGGGGGAAACCTGATGAACACTGGCGCATTTATGCATGATTTACTCGACTGGATTGATAACAACCTCGACAGTCGCCTGGACATTGAGACCGTCTCCAGGCGCTCCGGCTACTCGAAATGGCACCTCCAGCGCCTGTTTAAAGAGCACACGGGCTATCCCCTCGCCGGCTATATTCGCGCGCAAAAGCTGCAAAAATCGGTTGAGCGCTTAGCCCACAGCGATGAGCCCATCCTGAACGTGGCAATCGCGCTCGGGTTTGACTCTCAGCAGTCGTTCAACCGCAGCTTTAAGCGCCAATTCGGTCAGGCACCTGGCGCATGGCGACGCAGTATCGGCGGCCGTGAAACGCAGCCGATGCACCAGTAGCTCACTTTTTACTGCAACATCATCCCGAAGCTGCTATACTGTATATAAATACAGTGTGAGAGGTGCGTGATGGCTGTTGAAATAAAATATGTTGTCGTAAGAAAAGGTGAAGAGAAAATGACATTTGCCAGTAAGAAAGAGGCTGACGCTCACGACAAGCTGCTCGATATGGCAGACGCGTTCACCGACTGGCTGTTGCAAAGCGGAATGCAGATGGATGAAACGCAGGCTGAAAATCTTGGTCTGTATCTCGCCGAGCAGAAAGAGACCGTGCAGCATATTCTGCGCACCAGCAAGCTCCCTGCTCTCGATGCCCCTGCGGCTGACAGTAAAAAAATCAGAGCGGTAAAAGCTGCCTGATTGCCACATCGTCACCGAGCCTGACGCCGCAAGCAGCATGCTGCTTGCGGCTTTTTATTAACGTCACGCGCCGGATTGCGGCAAGGCATCAATCATCTCTTGTAATTCATTGTACAGTCTTGCCACATGGAAACCATCGCACACGGAATGATGAACCTGAACGGCAAGGGGCAATAATACTTTGCCATCTTGTTCATAGTATTTTCCAAGCGTAAACATAGGGGCAAAAAAGTTCTTCATGTGCGCAACGTTGACGTTAAAGCTGGTAAAACTCGCCCAGGGAATACCCGATATGAAAAAAATATTTTCTCGGGATTCTTCTTTAGGCCAATAAGAAAAATTATTACCGTAGCGCGCAATGTCTTCAGTATAGGCGTTCTGGAAGTGCTGAATATTGCCATCGTAATGGCTCCATAATGATGAAAAGGTCTCTGTTTCATTATGGAAAATGGTATAGTTTGGATGAATTTCGTTCCATATAATAAGCTCATTGTCTTTCATAGCCATACGGAACTCAGGATGACTGTTGACGATCTTAGAAATGAGAAAAATAATAGTCGGGTAAAATTTCCAGCCGACCGCTTTGATATGTTTTAACAGCGCAGTAATATCGATTAAAACCGTCTGGTTAAACGTCGACTGAGCGAACCCCTGAAAAATCTCAAAATGTTCCTTCCTTGCCCAACGAGATAAGTCAACGGACGTATATTCAGGGGTTATTTTTTCCATTTCTAAACCTTTAATGAGCAAGCATATCTCTGATGTTAGCCTAAATTTTTTCCATGCATTAAGCAAGCAGGCGCCTCTGGAGAAAAACGTTTCCGCTTAAAACGCGCTGACCTGCCCGTACAGCGCACTACTCACTCAATATTATCCCTCCCTCTTCGCGCAAAGGGTGTATTGTTTTTAAATGATTAATCCCCTGAAGAGAAGCGGCGTCATGATTAACATCCTCGGTAAAACCACCTCCATCAACGTTCGTAAAGTGCTCTGGACCTGTGAAGAAGCGGGCATCCCTTACCTGCAGGAAGACTACGGCAGCGGTTTTGCCTCAACAGAAACGGATGACTTCCGCGCGCTGAACCCCAACGCCATGGTGCCGGTGCTGATGGATGACGATTTCGTGCTGTGGGAGTCCAACGCCATCTGCCGCTATCTGGTGCGCAAGGCCGGACGTCACGATCTGCTGCCTGCAGAGCCGCAGGCCTGCGCCAACGTTGAGCGCTGGATGGACTGGCAGGCAACAGAATTCAATAACGCCTGGCGCTATGTCTTCCCGGCGCTGGGACGAAAAAACCCGGACTTTAACGACCCTGCGCGCATTGCGGCGGGAATAAAAGAGTGGAACCACTGCATCACCATTCTGGAAAACCAGCTGCAGCGCACCGGGGCCTTTGCGGCGGGCGAGACGTTTACCCTTGCCGACGTTGTGCTTGGGCTGTCGGTGAATCGGTGGAAGATGACGCCGTTTGACAAGCCCCACGTGCCGGCGATTGAGGCCTGGTATGAGCGCCTCAACCAGCGCCCGGCGTTTTTGCGTCACGGCAATAACGGCATGATATAAATTATTTACGCCCACACCTTGAGCAAGGATATTTTATTTAATTACTAAACCCTGAATGGCGTCAGAGGGAATAATAATTAAGCCATATCCTGGACAGCCCGTTGCACCGCTTTGCTAGCCTGACTATTCAGGCAAAGCTCAACCCGGAGGTATTCTTGCTCATTAGACTCAAGAAAGAACGAACGCATAAGGAGGATCGTCGGCTTGCCCTCTGGCTGGCGACCTCGGCAGGTTTGCTTAACGCCATCGCCCTTGGGGCATTTGGCTTTTTCCCCTCTCACATGACCGGCAATACCTCACAATTATCCAGCGAAGTCTCCTCCACAGATCTGAGCGATATGATTTTCTTTGGCTCGATTATTCTCTCTTTTGTCACCGGCGCCATCCTTGCTCGTCTTATTGTACTCTGGGGCATTATCCACAATATCAGGCTGGTTTTTTGCCAAATCCTTTTTGTCGAGGGGGTACTATTGACCGGCATCTCTCTCTACGAGATGTATTTCCACGCCCTCACGAGCAACCGCGAGATTATTATTTTTCTGTGCGGCCTGATGGGCATTCATAATTCAACCTCCACGCAGCTCTCCGGAGGGCGGGTGAGATCGACGCACATTACCGGCACGCTAACGGATGCAGGCATATCACTGGCCTCCGTGCTGGTGGCGATGCTTCGCAGGGATTGCTCGAAGGATACCGCAGCACAAAAAAGTCAGCTGAAAACTCACTTAACCACTATTTTCTCGTTTATGAGCGGAGGGATTGCTGGGCTGCTGCTGTTCAGATGGATTGGGTTTAACGCCATGCTGGCGCTTGGGCTGCTGCTCGCGATTGTTGCCATTTTTTCTATCATTAGCATCTCGGTTCGCGTTCGCCGGGTTCGTGCCTCTATCTAAATAACGAACGACTCTCGGCGTAAGGGCGCCTTCTGATATGTGACACTGTCACTATTGAAAATTCGCTTTAGGACTATTCTGCCCGGCACGCAACCAGCCCTTACGCCATAAGGCTTTAATTAAGGTTGTCACTAATTTCATAGGGTTACTGATTTCCCCCCTTCGCTGGAACCCTTCCCAAACGCTTGCTATAGGTCAATTACCCCTGCCGAAACATGGCATAACAACAGGCAACCGGTGGTTGCTATAACGCATGCGCACAGGGAGACACACCGCAATGCACCCATTACTCAAACGCTCGCTGCTGTTTGTCGGCGCCATTCTCGTGGTCCTCGCCCTCCTCGTCTGGGGAATCGGGCTTGAGACAATCAAGGCGCGTCAGGTTGACCTGGTCTACCTCGGGCAACAGCACATGATTCTGGTTTTCTCGTCGATGTTTTTTGCCCTGCTGGTGGGCATTCCGGCCGGTATTCTGCTGAGCCGTCCGGCCGCGCGGGGCGTCGCCGAATACGTGATGCAAATCTTTAATGTCGGCAACACCCTGCCGCCGCTGGCCGTGCTGGCGCTGGCGATGGTGGTGATTGGTATCGGCGATACGCCCGCCATCATCGCCCTGTTCCTCGCCTCGCTGCTGCCGATTGTGCGCAATACCTACGCCGGGCTGTGCTCGGTCCCGTCGTCGCTGCTGGAAGCGGCAAACGGGATTGGGATGACCAAATGGCAGCGCCTGCGCCAGGTTGAGCTGCCCAACGCCTGGCCGGTTATGCTCTCGGGGATCCGCATCGCCACCGCCATTAACGTCGGTACCGCGCCGCTGGCGTTCCTGATTGGCGCCAGCAGCTACGGCGAGCTGATTTTCCCGGGCATTTACCTGAACGATTTCCCGACCCTGATCCTCGGCGCGGCGGCCACCGCCCTGTTCGCCCTGATCCTCGACACCCTGCTGGCGGCGCTGGGTCGCGTGATGAGTCCCCATCTCGCTCGGTAACAATAACAAGGAGCTTTTATGAGACTGATATCCAGCCTGGCGGCGCTGTGTGCCGCGGCGCTGTTCACCGGCCAGGCGATGGCAGCCCCGCTGATTCTGACGACCAAGAGCTTTACCGAGCAGCACATTCTCTCGGCGATGACCGTACAGTACCTGCAAAAGAAAGGTTTTCAGGTTCAGCCAAAAACCAATATCGCCACGGTGATCTCCCGCAACGCGATGATCAACAAGCAGATTGATATGACCTGGGAGTACACCGGCACGTCGCTGATCATCTTCAACCACATCAACAAGCGCATGTCGCCGCAGGAGTCCTGGGAGACGGTGAAGCGCCTGGATGCGAAGCACGGTCTGGTGTGGCTCAAACCCGCCGACATGAACAACACCTACGCCTTCGCCATGCAGCGCAAGCGCGCCGAGGCGGAGCATATCAACACCATGTCGGAGATGGTGGCGAAAATTGAACAGGTTCGCAAAACCAACCCAGACAAAAACTGGCTGCTGGGCTTAGACCTTGAATTTGCCGGGCGCAGCGACGGCATGAAGCCACTGCAGGAGGCCTATAAGATGGATCTGGACCGTCCGCAAATCCGCCAGATGGACCCGGGTCTGGTCTATAACGCCGTGCGCGACGGCTTCGTCGACGCCGGGCTGGTTTATACCACCGACGGGCGCGTGAAGGGCTTTGATCTCAAAGTGCTGGAAGATGATAAAGGCTTCTTCCCGAGCTACGCGGTCACCCCGGTGGTGCGCAAGGACACCCTGGAGGCCAATCCCGGTCTGGAAGAGGCGCTCAATACCCTCTCGGCCCAGCTCAACAACGACGTTATCACCGAGCTGAACAAGAAGGTGGATATTGACCATCAGTCACCGCAGCAGGTCGCCCGCGATTTCCTGCGTAGCAAACAGCTGCTGTAGGAGGCGCTATGGATACCGTTCACTACATTCTGGACAACTGGGACTATCTGTTAACCCTGACGCTGCAGCATCTGTGGCTGGTGGCGCTGGCCGTGGGCTTAGCGATTATCATCGGCGTCCCGCTGGGCATTTTGATTGTGCGCCACAAGTGGCTGGCGACGCCGGTGCTGGGGATTGCCACCATCGTGTTGACCATCCCTTCCATTGCCCTGTTTGGCCTGATGATCCCGCTGTTTTCGCTGATCGGTCAGGGGATTGGCGCCCTGCCTGCAATCACGGCGGTGTTTCTCTACTCGCTGCTGCCGATCGTGCGTAACACCCACACGGCGCTCGACAGCCTGCCGCCGGGCCTGCGCGAAGCCGGACGCGGCATCGGCATGACGTTCTGGCAGCGTCTGCGCTGGGTGGAAATTCCGATGGCGCTGCCGGTGATTTTCGGCGGGATCCGCACCGCCGTGGTGATGAACATCGGCGTGATGGCGATTGCCGCCGTAATTGGCGCGGGCGGACTTGGCCTGCTGCTGCTTAACGGCATCGGCGGAAGCGATATTCGTATGTTGATTGCGGGCGCGCTGATGATCTGTCTTTTAGCGATTGTGCTCGACTGGCTGCTGCACCGTCTGCAGGTGGTTCTGACTCCAAAGGGGATTCGATAATGATAAAACTGGAAAACCTCACCAAACAATTTTCACAGAAGCACGGCCAGACCTTTAAGGCCGTCGATAACGTCAACCTGAATGTGCCCGAAGGGGAAATGTGCGTCCTGCTCGGCCCGTCCGGCTGCGGAAAGACCACCACCCTGAAGATGATTAACCGCCTCATCACCCCAAGCAGCGGGACGATCCTGATCAACGGCGAGGACACCAACGGAATGGACACCGTCACCCTGCGCCGCAACATCGGCTACGTGATCCAGCAGATTGGCCTGTTCCCGAACATGACCATCGAAGAGAACATCACCGTCGTGCCGCGCATGCTGGGCTGGGATAAAGCGCGCTGCAAAGCCCGCGCCGAAGAGCTGATGGATATGGTGGCAATGGATCCGCACAAGTTCCTCCACCGTTATCCGCGCGAGATGTCCGGCGGCCAGCAGCAGCGTATTGGCGTTATTCGCGCCCTGGCGGCGGATCCTCCGGTACTGCTGATGGATGAACCCTTCGGTGCGGTGGACCCAATCAACCGTGAGGTGATCCAGAACCAGTTCCTCGAGATGCAGCGCAAGCTGAAAAAAACCGTCATGCTGGTGAGCCACGATATCGACGAAGCCCTGAAGCTCGGCGACCGCATTGCGGTCTTCCGACAGGGGAAAATCGTCCAGTGCGCCAGCCCGGACGAGCTGCTGGCGAAACCGGCGAACGAATTTGTCGGCTCGTTTGTTGGTCAGGACCGCACGCTGAAGCGCCTGCTGCTGGTCTCGGCCGGCGACGTCACCGACCAGCAGCCGACCATTACGGTACGGGGTTCGACTCCGCTTCCGGAAGCCTTTGCAACCATGGATGATAACGATATTCGCGCGATTACCGTGGTTGACGAGCACGGCAAGCCGCTGGGCTTTGTGAAGCGTCGCGAAGCGCGTAACGCCAGCGGGACCTGCGCCGACATTCTGCATCCGTTCCGCATGACCGGCAAAGCCGAAGACAACCTGCGCGTGGTGCTATCACGCCTGTATGAGAGCAACACCAGTTGGATGCCGATCGTGGATGAGGACGGGCGCTACAACGGCGAGATTTCGCAGGATTATATTGCCGAATACCTGAGCTCAGGGCGTACGCGCCGGGCGCTGAATATTCATAGTGAGAGCTGAGAATTATATTTACTTAGTTTTTGGATACAGCGTAGAAAAGCCCCTTCACGGGGCTTGTGTTTGGCTTATGTTGGGTTTACCAGCGAATTTCAGAAGTGAGAATAAATGCTACTGCTTTCACCATTTCGTCAAGATCGTAATTAATCTGCATTGTGATTGGCGTATGAAAATCTTCAACGGTGTATTTTTCAACCCACCCGAAAGAACGATTCATTATCATTCTTGGGGTAACCAAGCCTTCGGGCTCACCAAATGACTGATGAATCCATGCGCGAGACATGTTCTGCTGCAACGGTGTAGGGAGTTCATTCGGGAAGACCCATCCCTTTACGTCATCACGCTGAATAGACAACGTAATTTCTTTCAGTATTCTCCCTTCTCGAATAAAGGCTAAAAAAACGCCTTCGTTCACCATTGGTAAAAGTAACACAGGATCGCCTGCAGCCCCTTTAGGATCACTTTTGTAGGTGATTAACCCATTATTAACTAACTCTTTATAGCTTTTGCCCAGATTATGGATAAGTGCTACTACATTTACTGTCATTTGTATAATCCTTGCTGGCCGTTCAGCGCGTGCATTTTGGTTCTGGCAGTTTCTATTTGTTCTTCAGTGGCACCCTGCTTTTTTAACGATGGCTTAATGGTATCCCGATTACGATCAGCTGCTGCCCGTAAGTTCTGTGAGTCTAGATCAATCTGTGTCAGGGTATTACGTCCGCCATAAGTTTCACTGATTTTCTGATGCACATCTTTAGGGACAACGATAGCCGCCACCTGCAATGAAAATTCCTGAATTTCCGTTTCTTTTAAATATGGATACTCCCTACGGAGATAGGCCTTAACAGCCGCAGCCGACGGCATGTGATCCGCCTCGTAAACCCCCTGCCGAGAACGGCGTTTGAAGTCACTGTATAGCTCAACCTCCAGAAACTCCACCGGTGGTTTGCTCAGGTAGATATAAATCGGCGGCTGGTCAGGGAACGGCAGGATCAGAATGTAATCCGCGAAATGCTTTTCCTCCGGTGCCGGGCTGGTGGTCGCCGTTATGCCGGTGTTATCCGGCAGCGGGTCAACTATCACCGGTTTCGGCAACACCGGACGCGCCTGGTTGCCGGTATTCCACGGCTTTTCCTCGACCGTTCGGTCAGGCGTCCAGATAATGGTGATGTGCGGATCTTCTTCCGTGGTGAAGGTGTACGCCTGCGCGCTGGTGTCGTACTCCATTTTTCTGACACGCACACTGTCCCGGCCAGGTGGTGTGTGCCAGCCATGCGGAACCGGGTTCCCTCTGCTGTCCTTCTCCCACGTATAGCGCACCCGGCTCGGGGCTTCATGCATCTGCTCCAGGCGCATACGGTCGATAAAATCCTGTTCGCCGTCGTTCAGCCTGCCGGGCATCATCCCCACCAGCAGTCCGGCCACGGGTGCACCGGGTCCGGCAACAGCACCACGCACCGCCCAGGTGCCGTAAGTCAGTGCCCTGCCGCTTATCAGCTCCAGCAGGCTTGCGCCTGCCGTGGCCGTCTGCGCCCGTGCAGCAGCAGACGCGGCAGCCACCGCAGCCTGATAATCCATCTCCTCATGGTTACCGTTCCACCAACGATACAAGGCGCTGCGCTTCTTCGGTTTGGGGATATCTTCTGGCTTTTTCTTTCTGGCGGTCTGTGCGTGCTGCGGGGTGTCTGAATCGGTCACGGGGTCGCTGGCGGGCATGGCCTGAAAAAATGCCATATCAGCAAAATTGGTGTGAGGTTCACGCTGGTCGCCTGCATCATTGCAGCCCTCGCCACGGAGGCAGGATTTTGCAAATACCCGGTTTCGCTCCCTTTCCTCCTCCCTGTGTTTCTCTTCCCTCTCCTGCTCTGCCCTGCGTTCGGCCAGCATCACAGCGTGCCTTTCCCTGACGATTTGTTCTGGTGATGGACCACTACCCAGCCAGTCGCCAATGGGAGCGATGATAAAATTTGTTCCCGGCGGGCATCCACACCTGACGTTAGAGCGATCGACAGCAGCGGCAACACCATGGAAGCTTACGCGGGGTTCACCATCAAGAATGGTACCGGGCTTTCCGCAGTTTTTACACGGCGTGGTTTTATCACCAACCCTGACGACCCCTCGCCCGTGTTCGGTGCAGTACGGCAGGGATCCAATACAGGTTGCCCCGGTAGAGGTTTTATCTCCTGTCAGCGCCTGCCCCCGGCCATAATTATCGGTACGGTAACCCATGCATTACGCTCCGGTAATTAGTGAGTTAGTTACTCATAAAGAATTTCCTTTTCCTTCCTGTAAATAAAAAAGCAATTTTACTATGAATACGAGTTCACCAAATTTATTCAGCACTTTTGGTTAATATTTAATAATCAAATAAATGACAAAGAAAAATAAATAATATATATAGAACACCTTATAAAAGCTCATTTGCATACTGGTTGAGTTGCAACCACAATAGGACATCGTCCCCGTTTATTCGCGACCCATGCAACGTCTTCATACGTACCCCGACATCCGCGCAATGTTTCGCCGACTCCTGATTGCAACCGTCACCGGCGTGCTGGCCGCGCTGGCCGTTGCGGTGTTCCGCCACAGCATGTACCTGCTGGAGTGGCTGCTTCTGAGCAACGACAGCGGCAGCCTGGTGAATGCCGCCGCGTCGCTCTCCCCCTGGAGGCGCGCGCTGACGCCCGCGCTGGGCGGGCTGGCTGCCGGGCTGTTGCTCTGGGGATGGCAGCGCCTGACTGCCCAGCGGCCTCATGCCCCCACCGATTATATGGAAGCGCTGGAGACCGGCGACGGTCAGTTTGACTACGGCGCGAGCCTCGTTAAATCTCTTGCTTCGCTGCTGGTCGTTGCCAGCGGAAGCGCCATCGGCCGCGAAGGGGCCATGATCCTGCTTGCCGCCCTCGCCGCCTCCTTTTTTGCCCGGCGCTTTACGCCCAAATCGGAATGGAAGCTTTGGATCGCCTGTGGCGCCGCCGCCGGGATGGCCAGCGCCTACCATGCTCCGTTAGCGGGAAGCCTGTTCATTGCAGAGATTCTGTTTGGCACGCTGATGCTGGCCTCGCTCGGCCCCGTGGTGATTGCGGCGGTGGTGGCGCTTCTTACGACGCAACTCCTGGCACCGGGTGCCGGCACGCTCTACGCGGTCCATTTAAGCGGCATACTCACCGCGGCCGATTATGCCCTGCTGGTTGCGATAGGGCTGCTGGCAGGTCTCTGCGGACCGCTGCTGATGTGGCTGATGGCGTTCAGCCACGGGCTTTTCCTGCGCCTCAGGCTTTCGCCGCCGTTGCAGCTGGCGCTCGGCGGCTTGATTGTCGGGCTGCTTTCACTTTTGACGCCGAAGGTTTGGGGGAACGGCTACAGCGTGGTTCAGGCTTTTCTGCTCGCCCCGCCGCTGCTGTCGGTGATTGCCGGCGTGTTCATCTGTAAATTGCTGGCGGTGCTGGCAAGCAGCGGTTCGGGTGCGCCGGGCGGGGTATTTACGCCAACGCTGTTTGTCGGTATGGCTACGGGGATGCTGTTCGCGCAGCTTTTCGCGCTGTGGCTGCCGGGTTCTGAGACGGCCATGTTGCTGGGGCTGGCCGGGATGGCAACGCTGCTCGCTGCGACCACGCATGCACCCATTATGTCGGCGCTGATGGTCTGTGAAATGACCGGGCAGTATTTTTTACTGCCCGGTTTACTGGTCGCCTGCGTGATAGCGTCCGTACTGTCGCGGACGTTACGCCACGACTCGATCTACGGTCAACACGCCACCGAGGGCAGAGAGATCGATGTACTGCGCTAGCTCGCGCTGCTCGGCGCGAGGCAGATAAGGCAGCTCGCCCACCAGCGGGCCAGGCAGTTTGGTGCTCAGTACGTCGATGATCTCCGCGTAGTGCGCGAGGCCTGGATTAATACGGTTTGCCACCCAGCCAGCCAGCGGCAGGCCGTCATTGGCAATCGCCTGCGCCGTCAGCAGCGCGTGGTTGATACACCCTTCCTGGATCCCCACCACCATCACTACCGGCAGCTGCTCCTGCACGACCCATTCAGACAGCGGGCGTAAATCATTCATCAGGCTGCGCCAGCCGCCCGTTCCTTCGACGACTACGTGATCGACCTGCTCACTCAGGTTCGCCAGCCCGTCGGATAACAGGGAATAATTGATCGGGCCGCTGTGCGCCACGCTGCTTTCATCTTCGCTTAACGCAATGGGATTGACCGCGTGGTAAGGCAGTTCCAGTGATGAGACGCTTTGCAGCACCAGGGCGTCTTTATTTCGCAATCCCTCTGGCGTCTCTTTACTCCCTTTTGCAACCGGTTTGTACCCAGCGACGCGTTTACCGCTTGCTGTCAGAGCCTGCAGCAATGCGCGGGATACAACGGTCTTGCCGACAGAGGTATCTGTACCAGTAACAAAGAAACGCTTAAGCATGACTCACTCCACCTCTTGGGTATGCTTCGAAAATATCAACCAGGTAAATAATTCAGTGGAGGAAGTCTACGGGATGCGTGCGCTACCCGGCTTGAGATAGCGCAATTTTTCTTACATCTGCGGAAAAGAGTTAACCCTGTAACAGGCGGATAAGCAGCGAGCCGTTGTACATGGCATCTTTGACCAGCGCCGCGCCGGCCATTGTGCCCTGGTTGGAAAACTGGGTACTTTCTACCGCAATATTTCTGCTGTAGGCGGGAAGCGACTGCTGCTGAATACAGGCCGTAATCGCCGGAAAAAGGATCTCCGCCGCCTGGCTGAGCGGTGAGCCGATCAGGATTTTTTGCGGATTGAAGAGGTTCACCATAATCGCCAGAATGCGGCCTACGTTATTACCCACCCCGGTAATAATGTCCTTCGCCAGCAGATCCCCCTGACGCGCGGCGGCGCAAAGGGAATCCACCGTTAAGGGTTGGCCGTGAAGCGAGGAGCTCATGGACTGACTGAGCCTCACCTGCGCCAGTTCGAGCACGCTTTCCACGCTGGCGATCGTCTCCAGACAGCCGTGGTTCCCGCAGTAGCAGCGTTTACCGTACGGGTCGACCTGGGTATGGCCAATTTCCACCAGGCTGCTGCTCCCGGCGTGGAGAAGCCGTCCGTCGGTGATCACCCCCGCCCCGACGTTATGATCGATAACCACCTGAATCACATCCCGCGCGCCCCGCGACGCGCCAAACAGCGCTTCCGCCATCGTCCAGGCGCTAATGTCGTGCTGAATATAGACCGGCACGCCGGTATGGTTTTCCAGCACTTCGCCCAGCGGCATCTCTTTAACATCGTCGTAAAACGGCATGCGGTGAACAATACCATTTTCGGTATCAATAATGCCGGGCATGGTGATGGCAATCGCCGTTAAGCGTTCAAGCCGCTGCTGATGGCGAATAAAGAAGCGATCGATATGGGAGACAATCGCATCGAGAAGCGGTTCCTCGGCGTTGAGCGGCAGCTCAAGCCGGTCTTCCACCACCAGCTTGCTGCTGAGATCGCGCAGCGCAAGGAAGATCTCTCCGCGACTGATGCGCAGCGAGAGGTAGTGCCAGGCTTCCGTCTCGACCACCAGGCCGACCGCCGGACGACCACGGCTGCCCGGCTCCTGAATTTCCGTCTCCTGGACCAGGTGCGCTTCCAGCATTTCGCGGACAATTTTGGTGATACTGGCAGGTGCCAGCTGTGCCAGGCGCGACAGATCGATACGCGAAACCGGACCAAGCTGATCAATCAGGCGATACACCGCGCCAGCGTTGGTCTGCTTAATCTGATCAATATGCCCTGGCTGACTATCAGCAACCACCTCGTACTCCCTTATTTTCGAGCTTCGAAATAAACTGTTGGCTATGGTGAAGCACTTCCATGGGTGTCGTCAAATATTTACTTAGCCTTGTGATTTACCGCACATTTTTACCCGTTTTCCAGGGAAATATCAGACCGCGGAAGCCTGGATTAACCGCTGTTTGAAGCGCTGGGCAGCATGACTCTGTTCGCGATGTTTTGACCACACCAGCCACATCTCCGAAACGGCATCCTCCTCGGCGATAGCAACCCAGCGCATCTCGCGCAGCTGTACCCGCTTAAAGGAGGCCGGGAGTATCGACACGCCCAGCCCGGCGGCGACCAGGCCGATAATGGTCATCGCCTCTCCCACTTCCTGGGTAATGACCGGCGCCAGATCGTAGCGGCGCATCAGCCCCAGAATATCGTCATACAGGCCCGTCCCGACCTGCGGGTCAAAAAAGACAAACGGCTCTTTTGCCAGCTCTGCCAGCGAAACCGCCGGACGCGACGCCAGCGGGTGATCGTTCGGGATCATGGCCATCAGCGGTTCGCGCAGGATAACCTCCCATGCCAGCGTGTCCGGCAGCTGGGTATTACGCATCAGCCCCAGATCGAGCGCACCTTCGTTAAGCGGCGCAATCTGCTCCCGGGTATTAATTTCGCGCGTCTGAATATGCACGTCCGGAAAATGACGGCGGAATGACGAAAGCGTCTGCGAGACGGCGCTGATAAACGGCGCGGACGAGGTAAACCCGATGCGCAGCTCTCCGGCTTCCCCAAGATAGAGCCGTTCCGCCCGGGCAGCGGCGTCGTCGACCATGCTCAGAATTTGTCGGCTGTCGATCAGAAACTGCTTACCCGCTGCCGTCAGGCTCACGCTGCGGTTGGTGCGGGCCAGAAGACGCGCCCCGACCTGCTGTTCGAGGATTTGAATCTGCTGGCTTAAGGGCGGCTGAGAAATGTTCAGCCGTGCCGCCGCGCGGCCAAAATGCAGCTCCTCAGCGACGGCGACAAAGTAGCGAAGATGACGCAGCTCGATATTCATATTTCTAAAGTATCATTTGAGATTATTAATATATTAGACAGAATATTTACATTTTCCTACCCTGAAGAGGTGGTCATACCCGTCACCAGAAACCACGGGGATGTTTAAGCAAGGAAACTGTGTGAGTCGTACATCTACCATTGATATCGAGCCGGCCAGAGATATTAATGATTTGCCTGTAGCATCGCAGCCGGTTCAGTTCATCAAACGTGGTACCCCCCAGTTTATGCGCGTCACGCTGGCGCTCTTTTCCGCCGGTCTGGCAACGTTTGCCCTGCTCTACTGCGTTCAGCCGATCCTGCCCGTTCTCTCACACGAGTTTGGCGTATCGCCTGCCAGCAGCAGCGTTTCGCTTTCCATTTCAACCGGGATGCTGGCAATTGGCCTGCTTTTTACCGGCCCGCTCTCCGACGCCATTGGCCGTAAACAGGTGATGGTAACCGCCCTGATGCTGGCCTCGGTCTGTACGTTACTCTCGACAATGATGACCAGCTGGCACGGCATTTTGATGATGCGCGCGCTGATCGGGCTCTCGCTCAGCGGCGTGGCGGCAGTCGGGATGACCTATCTCAGCGAGGAGATCCACCCGAGCTTCGTCGCCTTTTCGATGGGGCTGTACATCAGCGGGAACTCGATTGGCGGCATGAGCGGGCGTCTGCTGAGCGGGGTATTCACGGACTTCTTTAGCTGGCGCATTGCGCTGGCGGTGATCGGGTGTTTTGCGCTGGCATCGGCCCTGATGTTCTGGAAAATCCTGCCGGAATCGCGCCATTTTCGCCCGACGTCTCTGCGCCCGAAAACGCTGTTTATCAACTTCCGCCTGCACTGGCGTGACAAAGGTTTACCGCGACTGTTTCTGATGGGATTCCTGCTGATGGGTTCCTTCGTGACGCTGTTTAACTATATTGGCTACCGGCTGATGCTCTCGCCGTGGCATCTGAATCAGGCCGTTGTGGGTTTGCTTTCCGTGGCCTATCTCACCGGTACGTGGAGCTCGCCGAAAGCCGGGGCGATGACGGCACGCTTTGGCCGCGGGCCGGTGATGCTGGTGTTTACCGCGGTGATGCTGCTCGGCCTGCTGCTGACGCTTTTCTCTTCCCTGTGGCTTATCTTTGCCGGGATGCTGCTCTTCTCCGCAGGCTTCTTCGCCGCTCACTCCGTCGCCAGCAGCTGGATTGGCCCGCGCGCGCGTCGCGCCAAAGGCCAGGCATCGTCGCTGTATCTGTTTAGCTATTATCTGGGCTCAAGCATCGCCGGGACGCTGGGCGGCGTGTTCTGGCATCACTACGGCTGGAACGGCGTGGGCGGATTTATCGCGCTGATGCTCTGTGCTGCACTGCTGGTGGGCGCAAGCCTTCATAAATGCCTGAGATAATCATCCTGCGGGCTGATGCCCGATCCAGATAAACGGCACCAGCTTACTGGTGCCGTTTCACGTTCAGGAATCCCAGGCCTGCTCTATCTTACCGGCTTCAAACTGCGGAGGCGGTTTTCGGAAGCGGCGCGTGAGCCAGGTCAGGTAAAGGACACCCAGTGCCGCCCAGATGAGGCCAAGCGTCAGGGACGTCGCTTCGAGGTTTACCCACAGCACGCCGACCGTTGCGGCACCAATGAGTGGCAGCAGGAAATAGTGGAGCCGATCTTTCCACGTTTTGTTCAGCCCCTTACGCCGCCAGAAATGGTTGTACACCGAGAGATTAACAAACGTAAACGCCACCAGCGCGCCAAAGTTGATCAGCGCCGTCGCGGTCACCAGATCAAAGTACAGGGCCGACAGCGCCACTATCCCTACCATAATCACGTTCAGGGCCGGAGTGCGCCATTTCGGATGCACGTAGCCAAACACCCGCTCAGGAAAGACGTTGTCACGCCCCATCACATACAATAAGCGTGAGACGCTGGCGTGCGAGGCCAGGCCTGAAGCGAGCGTATTCACAAACGTGGTGCACAGAAACACCGACTGGAAGAGCTTGCCGCCCACGTACAGCGCAATTTCCGGCAGCGCGGCGTCCGGGTTCTTGAAGCGCGCGATCGTCGGGAAAAAGAGCTGCATGAAAAACGAGGCAACAATAAATATCAGCCCGCCATACAGTGCGGTCAGGAAAATGGCTTTGGGAATAACCCGCGCCGCATTTGGCGTCTCTTCCGACAGCGTGGTGACTGCGTCAAAGCCGAGGAAAGAGAAGCAGACGATAGTCGCGCCGGTAATGATAGGAAGCAGGTGCGCGTTCTCGCTGATAAACGGCTGGAGCGACCAGACGGTGCCAACCCCCTCCCCCTTGTGCAGTCCATGCACTACCAGTATGACAAAGACCACCATGATGGCGACCTGCACCAGCACAAACAGAGTGTTAAAGTTGGCGACCAGGTTAACGCTTTTCAGGTTCGCCAGCGTCAGGATCGTCACAAACCCCACCACCCAGACCCAGGGCGGGACTTCAGGGAACAACGCGGAAAGGTAGATCTTCGCCAGCAGCACGTTGATCATCGGCAGGAAGAGATAGTCCAGCAGCGATGACCAGCCAACCATAAAGCCTAAGTGAGGGCCGATCGATTTCTGCGTGTAGGTATACGCGGAGCCCGCTTCCGGGAACTGTCGTACCAGTTTGCCGTAGCTGATGGCGGTAAACATGACGCCCGCCAGCGCCAGCAGATACGAGGCGGGCACGTGGCCATTGCTGATACCGGACACAATGCCGAAGGTATCAAACACGGTCATGGGAGTGAGGTAAGCCAGCCCCATCATGACCACCTGCCAGAGCTTGAGGGAACTGCGCAGCCGGGTTCTTCCGGCCATGCGCGGCGAGTCAAGAGAGGTGTTAGTCGCCATAAACCATCCCCCCCATGCTTACCGTGGTTTGCAATCGCGTTGACCGTAACGCAAACCTGCTTAGCAAAGGGGGAAGTTGTAAAGAACATACGCGATCGTACCAGCGCAGCGTCTCTCGCTCGCACTCACAGCAGGCGCCTGACTGGCCCCCTTCGCCCTGCGGATAGTTGAACATCTGCATCATTTCCTACCTCGTCACACAGTGTCGTTAAGAAAGTCCCTGTGCCGCCTGCGCTCCATAACGCGACTCCCGGGAGATAGCTGGCGTGCCAGCGAACGTTTCGGCCAGGCTCCGCGCAGGCCGTTTGGTGATACGTATGCGATGAAACAAAGCGGCCCCTTACCGGGGCTCGTCATCAGGCGTTTTTCAGCATCCACTCAATTTCTGTTTCGGTAATCAGGCGTTCAAACTGCAGTAATTCATCATTTTTGCAGGCGTGATAGACGTGGCAGAAACGTTCGCCCAGCCGCTCGCGAAGATGATCGTTTTGCATAAATTCCCACAGCGCATCGCTCTGACGAATCGGGAACGGCAGTCCGTCCTGCTCCAGACCATTGCCTTCCACTTCTTCCTGCAGGGGTAAATCGTTATCCAGCCCGTGCAGAATGCCGGCAAAAATCGCCGCCATCACCAGATACGGGTTCGCGTCTGCTCCCGCCACCCGGTACTCGACCCGATGGTTATGGCGATCGCCGCAGGGGATACGCAGGGCAACGGTGCGATTATTGTGTCCCCATGACGCCTGCGTCGGTACGTACATTCCCGGCTGGAAACGGCGGTAGGAGTTGACGTTCGGCGCCAGCAGCGCCATGGACGCAGGCATCAGATCGATCATCCCGGCCAGCGCGCGTTTCAGCAGCGCGGAATCCTCGCCGCTGGCGTCTGCGAGCACGTTTTCGCCTCGGTTGTTTTGCATGCTGATGTGGATATGCATCCCGCTGCCCGCATGCTCTTCATACGGCTTTGCCATAAACGTGGCGTGCATCTTATGTTTTTCCGCCATCTGCCTGACGAGACGTTTCAGTGCCAGCGCATCATCGCAGGCGTCGAGCACGTTTTCCGTATGGTGCAGGTTAATTTCAAACTGGCCCGGGGAGGCCTCAGCCACAGCTCCGTCGGCGGGGATCAGCTGCAGCTGCGCCAGTTCGTCAATGTCGTTCAGCACGTCAGCAAAGTGGTTCAGGTTATCAACCGAGTAGACCTGACTCTGCGTGTTACGTACGTCGGTACCCGGCGCGCAGGGTGGCTGCAGATAGCCGTCGGCATCGCGCTTACGGTCAAGTAAATAGAACTCCAGCTCTACCGCTACCACGGGGAACAGACCGCGCTGGCGCAGCTGCTGCCAGAGTCGGTTGAGTACGTTCCGCGGCTCAACGTCAAAGGGAGCGCCATCTTCATCGACCATGGTGAGCTGCACCTGACCAATGTATTCCGGGTCGGCGGCGGACGGCGTCAGGGTACCCGGTACCGGCACGCAGATACAGTCCGGCTCGCCGAGCTCCTGCCCCAGGCCCGCCTCTTCCACGACGTTACCCAAAATGTCCATGGCGAAAACCGATGCCGGGAAATAGCAGCCTTTTTCAAGCTTGCTCAGTCCGGCAACCGGGATGCGCTTGCCGCGAAAACAGCCGTTCAGGTCGGTCAGGAGGACATCAATAAACTGGGTGTCAGGATACTTTTCTAAATAGCGCTTCACTTCCTGCGTAAAGGCGCTGCCCCGCCTCTCATCCGTGTGCTGCACAAAGTTCTCAACTTCTACGATATTGGTTTCCATGATTTACCACCGTTTTTGGGATTTGCGTTCGCTGCTCTGGACTGTCAAATATAATGTCCACCCTATCGAATCTGTATGCAAACAAATTGTTTGTCAAATGTTAAATTAAGTTTGCAAAAGGCAGATCCCGTTGCTAGATTGAGAAAATATTGAACGAAAAGGCCGTTTCACAGGCGAGAATGGCCTAAATTTAGTCCACTTTGTGAGGGCGATCATGGAAAATATAATGAACAAGCCAGTTATTGGCGTAGTGATGTGCAGAAACAGGCTTAAGGGTCATGAGACCCAGACCCTGCAAGAAAAGTACCTGAATGCCATTATTAACGCGGGGGGCTTACCGATTGCCTTACCCCATGCGCTGGCAGAGCCAGAGCTACTTACCGCTCTGCTGCCAACCCTGGACGGGATTTACCTGCCGGGCAGCCCAAGTAACGTGCAGCCGCACCTTTATGGTGAAAACGGCGATGAGCCTGACGCCGATCCCGGGCGAGATCTTCTGAGTATGGCGCTGATTGCCGCCGCGCTCGAAAGGCGCATCCCCATTTTCGCCATCTGCCGGGGGCTGCAGGAACTGGTTGTTGCGACGGGAGGGACGCTGTATCGCCGCCTGTTCGAGCAGAACGACCTGCTTGAACACCGGGAAGATCCTGAACTGCCGGTTGAGCTACAATACGCCCCTTCTCATGAGGTTCAGGTTCAGGAGGGAGGACTGCTGTCTCAATTAATACCAGGCTGTAACACATTTTGGGTAAACTCGTTACACGGGCAAGGTGCACGATCGTTAGGACCACGGCTTCGCGTGGAGGCCCGTTCGACGGACGGGCTGGTCGAAGCGGTCAGCGTTCATGACCACCCTTTTGCCCTCGGCGTGCAATGGCACCCCGAATGGAACAGCAGCGAGTACGCCCTCTCACGTATGTTGTTTGATGGTTTTATCACCGCCTGTCAAAGCCACATTGCCGAGAAGCAACGGCTTTGACCACTACCGTAAAGGAAATGCAACTATGAGCGATGACGGACTGGCGCCAGGGAAACGTCTGTCTGAGATCCGCCAGCAATTGGGTCTCTCGCAGCGGCGTGCCGCCGAACTGTCTGGGTTAACACACAGTGCCATCAGCACCATTGAGCAGGACAAAGTGAGTCCTGCCATCAGTACGCTGCAAAAGCTGCTGAAAGTCTATGGGCTGTCGCTCTCGGAATTCTTTTCGGAACCGGAAAAACCTGATGAACCGCAGGTGGTTATTAATCAGGAAGACCTTATCGAAATAGGCAGTCAGGGAGTTTCGATGAAGCTGGTTCATAACGGAAATCCGAACCGTACGCTGGCGATGATTTTTGAAACTTACCAGCCTGGAACCACGACCGGAGAGAGGATCAAACATCAGGGTGAGGAGATCGGTACGATACTGGAAGGTGAAATAGTGCTGACCATTAATGGCCAGCCTTATCACCTGGTTGCGGGGCAGAGCTATGCCATCAATACCGGCATACCGCACAGCTTCAGCAATACCTCGGCAGGCATCTGCCGCATTATCAGTGCCCACACCCCCACCACGTTCTAATTACCACTCAGTCCCGGCGTAAGCGCACTTACGCCGGGACAAATAAAAACGATCAATGTCGGCATTCAACGGGTTAATTCCCGGGATGCCCCACGGCTTCGTATTGCCTGAAACGGCCATGCCTTTATTTATCTGATTGCGAAAGAAAGGAGTGAATATGCATTTTCAGCACCTGACTTACTGGCAGGATAAAGCAAAAAACAGCGCCATTGAGACCCGGTTATTTATTAACGGTGCCTATTGTGACGCCGCCGATAATGCCACGTTTGAAACCGTCAATCCCGCTACCCAACAGACGCTGGCGAACGTGGCCCGGGGCAAGCAGGCGGACGTGAACCGCGCGGTTCAGGCCGCACGTGAGGTATTTGAACGCGGCGACTGGTCACAGGCGTCTCCGGCGCAGCGCAAGGCCGTGCTCAATAAGCTCGCCGATTTAATGGAACGCCACGGCGAAGAGCTGGCCTTACTGGAAACGCTGGACACCGGTAAACCCATCCGCCACAGCCTGCGCGACGATATTCCCGGCGCGGCTCGCGCCATTCGCTGGTACGCCGAAGCGGCGGATAAAGTCTACGGCGAAGTGGCGCCTACGGGGCCGGGCGAGCTGGCGATGATCGTGCGCGAGCCGATCGGGGTTGTTGCGGCCATCGTCCCCTGGAACTTCCCGCTGCTGCTGGCCTGCTGGAAGCTGGGCCCGGCGCTGATCGCGGGCAATAGCGTGGTATTAAAACCGTCGGAGAAATCGCCGCTCACCGCCCTGCGCCTGGCCGGGCTGGCGAAGGAGGCGGGACTGCCGGACGGCGTGCTGAATGTGATAAGCGGTTACGGCCACGAAGCGGGCCAGGCGCTGGCACTGCATCCGGAGGTCGAAGTGCTGACGTTTACCGGCTCTACCCGTACCGGCAAGCAGCTGTTGAAGGACGCGGGAGAAAGCAACATGAAGCGCGTCTGGCTGGAGGCAGGCGGCAAGAGCGCCAACATTATCTTTGCCGACTGTCCGGACATGGACAAGGCCGTGAGCGCGACCGCCGCCGGGATTTTTTACAACCAGGGGCAAGTCTGTATCGCCGGTACCCGCCTGCTGCTCGAAAACAGCATCGCCGATGACTTCCTGGCAAGGCTGAAAGCGCAGGCCCGTCACTGGCAGCCGGGCGATCCGCTCGACCCGGACAGCACGATGGGCATGCTCATCGACGCTGCGCACGCCGATACCGTCCACACGTTTATTCGCGAGGGAGCCCGGAAAGGTACGCTGCTGCTGGACGGGCGGGAACAATCATGGCCTTCCGCAGTCGGTCCCACCATTTTTGTCGACATCGACCCTGCCTCCCCGCTGTGCCGGGAAGAGATTTTCGGGCCGGTGCTGGTTGTCACCCGTTTTAAAACCGAAGAGGAAGCCTTAACGCTGGCCAACGACAGTGAATATGGGCTTGGCGCGGCGGTATGGACCCGCGATCTCTCCCGGGCGCACCGCATGAGCCGCCGCCTGAAAGCCGGCTCGGTCTTCGTCAATAACTATAACGACGGTGACATGACCGTCCCCTTTGGCGGCTATAAGCAGAGCGGCAACGGTCGCGATAAGTCCCTGCACGCGCTGGAAAAATTTACCGAACTGAAAACCATCTGGATTGCCCTGGAGCCTCAATCATGACCGAACATACCACCAGCTACTACGCGGCCAGCGCGAATGCTTATGAACCTTTCCCGACGCTTAACGAGTCGATTAGCTGTGACGTGTGCGTGGTGGGCGGCGGCTATACCGGCCTCTCCTCCGCGCTGCATCTCGCCGAAATGGGCTACGACGTGGTGCTCCTTGAAGGGGCGCGCATCGGCTTCGGCGCCAGCGGACGCAACGGCGGCCAGCTGGTTAACTCCTACAGCCGCGATATCGACGTGATCGAGAAAAACTACGGACCCGATGCTGCGAAAGTGCTCGGGAGCATGATGTTTGAAGGCGGGGAGATCATCCGGGAGCGTATCCAGCGCTATCAGATCCAGTGCGACTATCGTCCCGGCGGGCTGTTTGTGGCGCTAAACCATAAGCAGCTGGAGACGCTGGAGGAGCAAAAGGCCAACTGGGAACGTTACGGCAACACCCAGCTGGAGCTGCTGGACGCCAGCGCCATCCGCCGGGAAGTCGACAGCGACCGCTATACCGGTGCGCTGCTGGACCGCAGCGGGGGGCACATTCATCCGCTGAACCTGGCGATCGGCGAAGCGGACGCCATTCGCCTGAACGGTGGGCGTGTATATGAACAGTCTCCGGTGACCGCCATTCAGCACACCAGCCCGGCAATAGTAAGCACGCAGCATGGCCAGGTCACGGCCCGCTACGTGATCGTCGCCGGGAATGCCTATCTGGGCGATAAGATAGAACCGGAGCTGGCAAAACGCAGCATGCCCTGCGGCACCCAGGTGGTGACCACCGCCCCGCTGCCGGAGGAGGTCGCCCACACGCTGATCCCCAATAACTACTGCGTGGAAGATTGCAATTATCTGCTGGATTACTACCGTCTCACCGCCGACAACCGCCTGCTGTACGGCGGTGGCGTCGTCTATGGCGCGCGCGATCCGGACGATGTCGAGCGCCTGGTGATGCCAAAGCTGCTGAAAACCTTCCCTCAGCTGGCAGGCGTCAAAATCGACTACCGCTGGACGGGCAACTTCCTGCTGACCCTGTCGCGGATGCCGCAGTTTGGCCGTCTGGACAAGAACATCTATTACATGCAGGGCTACAGCGGCCACGGCGTGACCTGCACCCACCTGGCCGGGCGGCTGATCTCGGAACTGTTGCGCGGTGACGCTGAGCGCTTTGATGCGTTTGCCAACCTCCCGCACTACCCCTTCCCGGGCGGTCGCAGCCTGCGGATTCCATTCACGGCGATGGGCGCGGCGTACTACAGCCTGCGCGATCGTCTTGGCGTATGATCGTTTCGACAAAAGGGTAACTGACATGAGTAACCAGGAATTTCATCAGCGCAGACTTTCTGCCACCCCGCGCGGCGTAGGCGTAATGTGTAATTTCTTTGCCCGCACGGCGGAGAATGCCACCCTCACCGACGTGGAAGGCAACGACTATATTGATTTCGCCGCCGGGATCGCGGTGCTGAATACCGGCCATCGTCATCCTGAACTGGTGGCCGCAGTGGAAAAACAGCTTCACCAGTTCACCCACACGGCCTACCAGATTGTGCCGTATGAAAGCTATGTTTCATTAGCCGAGAAACTTAACGAGCTGGCCCCGGTCCAGAGCCCGGCCAAAACGGCGTTCTTCACCACGGGCGCGGAAGCGGTGGAAAACGCCATTAAAATCGCCCGGGCCCACACCGGCAGACCGGGCGTGATTGCCTTCGGGGGAGGCTTTCACGGCCGAACCTATATGACCATGGCCTTAACTGGCAAGGTCGCGCCTTATAAGCTGGGATTTGGCCCCTTCCCGGGGTCGGTTTATCACGTGCCGTATCCCTCCGAGCTGCACGGCATCACGACGCAGGATGCCATCACGGCGATAGAGCGCCTGTTCAAAGCGGATATTGAGGCGAAACAGGTGGCGGCGATTATTTTTGAACCCATTCAGGGTGAAGGCGGATTCAACGTCGCCCCGCCAGAGCTGGTGGCCGCCATTCGCCGAATCTGTGATGAGCACGGGATCGTGATGATTGCCGACGAAGTGCAGAGCGGCTTCGCCCGTACGGGTAAACTGTTTGCCATGGAACACTACGCGGACAAGCCCGACCTGATGACGATGGCGAAAAGCCTGGCAGGCGGAATGCCGCTGTCTGGCGTGGTGGGTCGCGCCGAAATCATGGACGCGCCGGCTCCCGGCGGTCTGGGGGGGACCTATGCAGGCAACCCGCTTGCGGTGGCCGCCGCGCACGCGGTGCTGAAGATTATCGACAACGAGTCACTGTGCGCCCGCGCCTGCCATCTGGGGGATCGACTGAAAGCCACGCTGGAGGAGATTCAGGGCACCTTCCCTGCGCTCGTGGCGATAAGGGGGAGAGGATCGATGATTGCGGCGGAGTTTTTTGATCCCGAGAGTCATGAGCCTTCGGCCGCCATCGCGCAGGCGATACAGCAAAAGGCGCTCGCCCAGGGCCTGCTGTTATTGATCTGCGGCCAGTACGGCAACGTGATCCGCTTCCTTTATCCGCTGACCATTCCGGATGCTCAGTTCAACCAGGCGCTGGCGATCCTGCAACAGGTTATGCGCGATAAGTCCTGAGTGCCCACCGAAAACCGTCTCCCGGCATTCCGGAGACGGTTTCAACGGAGGAGATCGGCATAGATTTCCTCCGTGTGGGAAATGTTGGGGAATTTGGTCTGTTTCATTGTATGCTCCCTGAAACACATCCCTGGCAAGAGGAAATAAGAATTGCAAAAAACATCCGCCTATCAGTCACTTGTGAAAACCTTCCAGCGCCTCTCTCGCTTCTCGCATCTCTCCTCCATCGCCAGCTGGGACATGTTCACCATGATGCCGCCAGGCGGCAGCGCCGCGCGCGGTGAAGCGCTGGCAGAGATGAGCGTCCTGCAACATCAGATCCTGACCGATAAAAAAGTCGGCGACCTGTTAGCGGCCGCAGCAGGGGAAGATCTGAATGACGTCGAACAGGCCAACCTGCGTGAAATGACGCGACAGTATCAGCAGGCTACCCTGCTGCCGGAATCGCTGGTGGAAGCCAAATCCCTGGCGGGCAGCAGGTGCGAGCACGCCTGGCGTACGCAGCGTCCCGCGAACGACTGGCAGGGCTTTTCCGCCAACCTGAAAGAAGTGGTGAAACTCAGCCGTGAAGAAGCCCGCCTGCGCGCAGAAGCCAAAGGCTGTACGCCGTACGACGCGCTGCTGGATATTTTTGAACCGGACATGACCAGCGCGCGCCTGGACGTGCTGTTTGGTGATGTGAAAACCTGGCTGCCAGACCTGCTGGCAAGCGCGGTGGAGAAACAGGCTCAGCGGTCGTTCGTTCCGCCGCAGGGCCCCTTCCCGACGGCAACCCAGCGCGAACTGGGTCTGGAAGCCATGAAGATGCTCGGCTTCGATTTCAACGGCGGTCGCCTGGACGTGAGCGCGCACCCGTTCTGCGGCGGCGTACCGGAAGACGTGCGCATCACCACGCGCTATGATGAAGACGAGCTGCTCAGCGCGCTGTTTGGCGTGATCCACGAAACCGGACACGCGCGCTACGAACAAAACCTGCCGCGCGCGTGGGCAGGCCAGCCTATTGCCCTGGCCCGCTCAACCGCGATCCATGAATCCCAGAGCCTGTTCTTTGAGATGCAGTTGGGACGCAGCGAAGCCTTCCTTAAGCACCTCCTCCCTGCCGTTCACGCCCGCTTTGGCAGCCAGGCGGCGTTCAGCGAAGAGAACTTTATCGCCTGGAACCAGCGCGTGAAGCCAGGCTATATCCGCGTCGATGCCGACGAAGTGAGCTACCCGGCACACGTGGTGCTGCGCTATGAGATTGAGCGCGCGCTGATCAACGGCGAGATCGAGGTGGACGATATCCCCGCCCTGTGGGATGAGAAAATGCAGGCCTGGCTCGGGTTGTCTACCAAAGACAACTACCGCAACGGCTGCATGCAGGATATCCACTGGACCGACGGCGGGTTTGGTTACTTCCCGTCGTACACGCTGGGCGCGATGTATGCCGCGCAGCTGTTCCATGCTGCAAAGACCGCGCTTCCGGGACTGGCGTCCTCCATCGCTGAAGGGGATTTTTCCGCCCTCTTTGAGTGGCTGCGTCAGAACATCTGGCAGCACGGTAGCCGCTTTAGCACGTCGCAGTTAATCACCCAGGCGACGGGGGAAGATCTGAATATCCGCTACTTCCGCGAACACCTGACCTCACGCTACCTGTAATGATAAGGCCGGGGTTCTTCCCCGGCCTTGTACATATGGTTACACGCCGATACCAATCACTCACGGAAACCCCGAATTTACAGGGATATAGTTATTTCAACGGCCCCGCAGTGGGGTTAAATGAAAAACCAAATTCGAGGGTATGAACATGAAAAAAGTATTAGCTCTGGTTGTTGCCGCTGCTATGGGTCTGTCTTCTGCTGCGTTTGCTGCTGAAACCACTGCTGCACCAGCTGCTGCGGCGCCTGCTGCAACGACCACCGCGGCGCCAGCAAAAACCGTGCATCACAAGAAACACCACAAAGCCGCTAAACCGGCTGCAGAGCAAAAAGCGCAGGCAGCTAAAAAGCACCACAAAAAAGCCGCTAAACCAGCCGTAGAGCAGAAGGCTCAGGCTGCGAAAAAGCACCACAAGAAAGCCGCTAAACCAGCCGTAGAGCAGAAAGCCCAGGCTGCGAAAAAGCATCACAAAAAAGCAGTAAAACACGAAGCTGCTAAACCAGCTGCACAGCCAGCTGCGTAAGCGTACAAGCTTAACCGTGCCCTGCGGGGCACGTTGGTAAACCGGCGCTGAACCGGAAAAGGTTCTGCGCCGTTTTTTTTATCCGGAGGGCGTATGCTGCGACGCTATCGGTTTGAGCTGATTCTTATCCTGCTTATTTTATGCGCGCTCATCGCCAGCCATTTTTATCTTTCCTGAATGTAGCACGCTGATTTTACTCCCACTTTAGCGCCGTCCCGTCTATAGTATTTTCATAGGGTTCACTTTTAATAATCATAATTACCCCCACCAGAGTGTGATATGCGTAAATCTGTTGTGTTGTTGCTGGGAACGTTTGGCCTTTTTTCTGGATTTTCACAGGCGGATGATGGCGGTGATAACGCCATTAGCGCGAAAGAGCTAAAAACGCTTTTTTTCGGTCATGACGATCGTACTCGCGTCACCGATCCTACCCAGGCTCCCTGGGACGCTATAGGCCAACTGGAAACCGCCAGCGGCAACCTGTGTACCGCGACGTTAATCACCCCGCAATTAGCGCTGACGGCGGGCCACTGCCTGTTGACGCCACCCAACGGTAAGCCAGACAAAGCGGTTGTCTTACGATTTGTGTCGCAAAAAGGGATCTGGCGCTATGAAATCCACGGCATTGAAGGCCGGGTTGATGCTTCTCTTGGGAAGCGTCTTAAACCGGATGGCGACGGCTGGATTGTGCCGCCCGCGGCAGCCTCGTGGGATTTTGGCCTGATTATTTTGCGCTACCCGCCTTCGGGCATTACGCCGCTGCCGTTATTTGACGGCGATAAAGCGGCGCTCACCGCCGCGCTGAAAGCCGCCGACCGCAAGGTAACGCAGTCAGGCTACCCGGTCGATCATCTCGATGCGCTTTACACCCACACGGACTGTATCGTGACGGGCTGGGCGCAGACCAGCGTGCTTTCCCATCAGTGCGATACGTTGCCTGGCGACAGCGGTTCACCGCTGATGCTGAAAACCGATAACGGCTGGCAGTTGATTGGGGTTCAAAGCTCCGCCCCGGCGGCGAAAGACCGCTGGCGAGCCGATAACCGGGCCTTATCCGTCACCGGTTTTCGCGATAAGCTGGAAGCGCTGGCTAAGGAGTAAGCCAGCGCGGCTGTCTGTGAATCAGGGTTACCGATTGATCAGGCGAGTTTTATCATGATCATGCCCGCGAGCAGCAAGATCAGCCCTATCCAGCCTTTATTATTTAAACGCTGCCCGAAAAGCACCCACCCTGCGGCCAGGGTGGCGGCGATACCAAAACCGCCCCACAGCGCATAGGCCACAGACAGATCGATACCTTTGACCGCCTGAGACAGGGCGCTAAATGCCCCCAGCACTGCGGCAATCGACATCAGGCCATAAACCTTACGGCGAAAACCGTCAGAGAATTTCAGCAGAACGTTCGCCAGAATTTCCAGCACGATGGCGAAGCCCAGCCAGGCCGCATGAACCCATTCAAACTGTTGCATGGTTCTGCTCCTTCTGCTGTTTTGTCGGTTTACGGGTACCTGATTTAATCAGCACGATACCCGCGACCAGCGTCGTTAACCCGGCGACCTTCATTGTTGTTAATGTTTCGTCGAATATCAGAACGCTGAACAGCGTAATCAATAAAATACCGATCCCTTCCCACAGCGCATAGGCCACACCCAGCGCAATTTTCTTCACTGCAAATGAGAGGAAAATATAGGAAAGGGATATCATCACCAGCATTAAAATAAAACCGGTATTGCCCTCGCTGACGCTTGCCCATTTCATTGACAGCGTGCCGGTAATTTCAGCGAGGATAGCCAGGGCTAATAAGATCCAGTAAAACATGTTTTTCTCCTGCTTGAGAATATAATCCATCGTGGCCCGCCGCATGCAGCAAACCAAAAAAATATGAAATTAAATCAGATAGCTAAGCGCGTAGCGCCAGCTCAGGCAGAAGAGGTGACTATAGTGCGGTGCGCCAGTGTTGCTCACCAGCAATCAGGCAGAAGGAGGTAGAAAATAGAGCAGCGTTGTTTGAAGAATAGGTCCTGAACAAATTGTCCATAAAATTACAATTATCCGCGTTGTTGCTTCTCGTCTTTGCGGATGAAAATTGTCCTCGGTAGTTGAACACGCCAAATTTGTACCATAACTGAAGATTTTACTCAAAGTCTTTTCAATTCTTTACCCATCCCGTTTGATTTTGGTTAGTTTATTGCAGGACGTTTACCCTCTATTATAAATAAAAAGCGTTTTTTGGAGTCACCATGGCTAAACCCATTATTACCCTCAACGGGTTAAAAATTGTCATCATGCTGGGCATGCTGGTGATCATACTCACGGGCGTTCGTTTTGCCGCCGACATCATTGTGCCCTTTATTCTGGCCCTGTTTGTTGCGGTGATCCTTAACCCACTGGTCCGGCGCATGACGCGGCTGCGCATCCCGCGCGTGCTGGCAATTACCCTGCTAATTAGCGTCATTATTTTCGCCATGGTGTTACTGGTTGCGTATCTGGGTACCTCGTTGAACGAACTGGCGCGAACGCTGCCGAAATACCGTTCCTCGCTGGCGATGCCGCTGCTGCAGCTTGAGCCCTGGCTTCAGCGCGCGGGAATAGAAGTCTCGGTTGAGGAGCTTCTTAAATATATCGACCCTAATGCGGCCATGACCATCGTCACAGGCCTGCTGACGCAGCTTTCCAATGCCATGACCTCCATTTTCCTGCTGTTTTTAACGGTGGTGTTCATGCTGCTGGAGGTGCCACAGCTGCCCGCAAAGTTACAGCAAATCATGGTTCGTCCGGTTGAAGGAATGGGCGCTATTCAGCGCGCGCTGGACAGCGTTTCACGCTATCTGGTACTGAAAACCGTCATCAGCCTGGTCACCGGGGTGGTGGTCTGGGGAATGCTGGTGGCGCTGGACGTCCGCTTTGCGTTCGTCTGGGGGTTACTGGCATTTGCGCTCAATTACATTCCTAATATCGGCTCCGTGCTGGCGGCAATCCCCCCTATTCTTCAGGTGCTGGTGTTCAGCGGATTTTATGATGCGCTGATTCTGCTGGCCGGCTATCTGGCGATTAACCTGGTATTCGGGAATATTCTTGAACCGCGAATGATGGGGCGTGGGCTGGGGCTTTCGACGCTGGTCGTCTTTTTGTCCCTGATTTTCTGGGGCTGGCTGCTCGGTCCCGTAGGCATGCTGCTCTCCGTTCCGCTGACCATCATCGTGAAGATTGGTCTGGAACAGACGGCGGGCGGGCAAAGCATCGCCGTGCTGCTGAGCGATATGAGCCATCAATAGCCGTCATTCCGCCATCGACATGAGGGGCTTGTTTGCCCTTCCTCCTTCACGGTAAGCCCTGAGCGCCCTCTGCCAGTCCGTCAGAGGGTACACCGTTCCGGGGCTGTACGCACTGGCGCGCATCCGGGGCCAGATTTGATCGAACTCCGCGCGCCACGCCTCTGCGCTGAGCCCATCCAGATAGTTACGAATATGGAACCACGCTACGCGCGGCAGGGGCCGCTGCTGGCGGAAGGTCTGCCCGGAGAGCAGCCCGTAGCAGACAAATATGCCCTGCTCCGGCAGCACGCTCAGGATCGCTTCCGCCAGCGCCCCGCCGGTTGCATCGTAAACGACGTCGGCACGCGCGGCAACGGAGAGGATCCGCTGCATGTCATGCTGTGCGACAGGAACGATCCCCATCGCCGCCAGCCGTTCGGCGTGAACGGGCGAACGATGAATACCGTACACCGCCTCTGCCCCCGCCAGACGCGCCCACTGCCCGAGCAGAATAGCGCAATCCGAACCGGCGGCCGTGAGCAGCACCCGCTTTCCCCGCGGTGGATAGTGGCTCAACATCATCTGCGCCGCCAGCGGGTTGATATAGGCCCGCGCGGCCAGGCGTGAGTCGACATCATCCGGCACGGGGATCGCATACTCTGCCGGGCAATCCGCATAGCGCTGCCAGGTGCCCTGCCCGCGCAGCGGCAGAACGCGTTTACCCGGCAGATGCGCAAAAGACGCGGGCGCCTGAATGACAACGCCGACGCCTTCATAGCCCGCGACGGCGGGCAGCGGGGTTCTGTGGCGGTAAGCGCCGGTAATGGGAATGAGATCGGATGCGTTCACCGGCGCATACAGCATTTGCACGCGGAGGTGTCCCGGCGCAAGCGCGCCCGGCAGCGCGGTTTCAGGTTGCAGAACAGATTCTGGCTCGCCAAAACGGCGATACCAGAGGGCCAGATTTTCCATTACGATCTCACGGCTGACGGCGGAATACTTAATCGCGCCAGCCCATTGCCGGTGCGACATGTTTGAGAATGGACTCAATCACGTGCGCATTGTAATCCACACCGAGCTGGTTCGGTACGGTCAGTAATAACGTATCAGCCTCGGCAATCGCCTCGTCCTTCTTCAGCTGTTCAATCAGCCTGTCAGGCTCCGCGGCATAGCTGCGCCCGAAGATCGCGCGCGTTTTTTCATCAAGATACCCCACGCTATCACTGTCGTTGCGGCTGGCACCGAAGTACATCCGGTCGCGGTCGTCCATCAGGGCAAAAATACTGCGGCTGACCGAGACGCGCGGCTCGCGCGCATGCCCTGCCTCTTTCCAGGCCTGACGATAGGCGCGGATCTGTTTTGCCTGCTGAATATGGAACGGCTCACCGGTTTCATCGTCTTTCAGGGTTGAGCTTTGCAGGTTCATGCCGAGCTTAGCGGCCCATACCGCCGTCGCATTTGAACCGGCGCCCCACCAGATACGCTCCCGCAGCCCTTCAGAATACGGTTCCAGGCGCAGCAGCCCAGGCGGATTGGGGAACATCGGCTGTGGATTCGGTTTTGCAAACCCTTCGCCGCGCAGCACCTCAAGCAGCACCTCGGTATGACGGCGCGCCATGTCCGCTTCGTTTTCCCCTTCCTGCGGGACATAGCCGAAATGACGCCAGCCATCAATGACCTGCTCCGGGGAGCCGCGGCTGATGCCAAGCTGCAAACGGCCGCCGGAGATCAGATCTGCCGCGCCCGCATCCTCGGCCATATACATCGGGTTTTCATAGCGCATATCAATCACGCCCGTACCGATTTCAATGGTTTTCGTTTTCGCGCCTATTGCCGCCAGAAGAGGGAACGGCGAGCTAAGCTGACGAGCGAAGTGGTGCACGCGGAAATAGGCGCCGTCTGCGCCCAGCTCTTCAGCGGCCACGGCCAGGTCGATGGACTGCAGCAGCGTGTCTGCCGCCGAGCGCGTGCCGGACTGCGGAGAAGGCGTCCAGTGACCAAACGATAAAAACCCGATCTTTTTCATAACCCTGTGTCCTGATAATGCGTTGCGTTCTGTCCACTTTACGCATTACCCGGTAAGAATAAATGCCGTTTATTTAACGGAAAGCATCAAATAAATTGACGGAATAGAGGGGTTCGTCATTCCGCTCCATAATGGATATAATATCCCCCACTTTTTTATGGCAGGTAAAACCGGCAATGGCTCTGATCCCTAAAAACTACGCGCGACTGGAAAGCGGCTATCGCGAGAAAGCATTAAAAATCTATCCCTGGGTCTGCGGACGCTGCTCGCGGGAGTTCGTCTATTCCAACCTGCGTGAATTGACGGTTCACCATATCGATCATGACCATACTAACAACCCGGAAGATGGCAGCAACTGGGAGCTGTTGTGCCTGTTTTGCCACGATCACGAGCATTCGAAATACACCGAAGCGGATCAGTACGGCACCACCGTGGTCGCAGGTGAAGACGCGCAAAAAGACGTGGGTGTCGCCACGTTTAACCCGTTTGCCGATTTAAAAGCGATGATGGATAAGAAGAAGTAATCTTTCACCGCCTGTACCTGCCGGATTGGCGGCTCAGGGGCGCACGCCCGGTTGGTGCGCCATGCCATGAACCGGCCGCTTTCACACCAGACTCTCCAGCCATTCGGTAAATACCCGCACCTTGCGGGAGAGATGACGGTGTGGGTAGAGCAGTGACAGCTTGCGGTCCGGCGAGCGATAGTCCGGCAGGACTTCAACCAGAAGACCGCGGTCAAGGTAAGGCTGGAGAAAAAGATTCATCCCCTGCATTAACCCCAGCCCGGCAAGGCCTGCCGCGATGTAGGCCTCGGAGTTATCCACGACAAGCTTACCGGGCAGGGTAATCTCCGCGATGCCTTCCGGCGTGGTAAACGTCCACGGATGAATTTGTCTGCTGCTGTTATTAATCCAGTTGATGGCCTGATGCTGGCGTAAATCCTCCAGCGTTTCTGGCGTACCATTTTTTGCCAGCCAGGCCGGGCTGGCGCAGGTCGTGATTTTGATGTTCCCAATTTTACGCGCGATATACTCGCCGTCCTCCAGCTCCCCCACCCGCAGCACGCAGTCCAGGCCATCGCGCAGCATATCCCGACGGCGATCCGAGCTGCTCAGAATAATGTCGATCTCAGGATGCTGACGATAAAAATCGGGCAGATTGGGGATGACTCGCAGCGTGGCAAAAGAGACAGGCATATCCACACGCAGCTGACCGTGTATTGCCCGGTCCGTACCAAACGACTCCAGTAATTCGTCCGCCTGCGCCAGCAGGGGTTTACTCCGGCGATAAAACGCTTCCCCATCCGGCGTCAGGCTAATCCGTCGCGTTGTGCGCTGCAGTAGCCGCGTGCCGCTGTGTTGCTCCAGAAACTGTAATGCTTTGGTGACTGCCGGGCGATGGATCTGCAGATTCTCCGCCGCCTGGGTAAGGCTGCCTGACTCGACAATTTCAATAAAAATTCGAATAGATTCAAAAAGGTTTATTTGCATATGGGATGTCTTGCCGCGAACGGGAGAAAATGATTGTTATTGATTTTATAACAGTGATGAATTTTTCTGGCTATTTTTCCTAACAATCTTACTCTCTACACTCTCCCTCATTCAAACGTAAGGGAGAGTCTGCTATGAAAAATAACCGTATTTGTCAGATCCTGGGGATCGAAAAGCCCGTTATTCAGGGACCGTTATCCTGGCTTACTGATGCCCGTTTAGTGGCCGCGGTCAGCAATGCCGGAGGACTCGGCGTGCTGGGCCCCAACGCCGGTTTAACCGCCGATACCGCGGTCTCCACGCCGGAAGAGACCGCTAAAAAAATGCGGGAAGAAATTCGGAAAACCAAACGGCTGACCGAAAAACCGTTTGGCGTGAACCTGATCCCCACAGCCGTTAATGACCTCTGGACTGGGCCTATTCTTCAGGTGGTGAAAGAGGAAGGCGTCAGGGCCGTGGTGTATACGGGCTATGGGGAAGGCAGCATTATTCCGGCGCTCTTCAGCGAGCTAAAAGAGGCGGGTATCGCCATTATCTACCGCGACATCAATCCCACCCCGGAAAACACACGCCTCGCGGAAGACCTGGGCGCAGACATTATCGTCGCCACCGGTTTTGACGAGGGCGGAACGTTACCCGCCACGGTGCTTGGCACCTTTTCCATCGTGCCGCTGATTGCCGATGCCGTGAAGCACATCCCGGTGATGGCCGCGGGCGGCATTACCGACCGTCGCACCGCCAGAGCGGCGCATGCATTGGGTGCGGAAGGCGTGTTTGCCGGTTCGGTGTTTATCAGTACCGAAGAAAGCCGCGTGCCGCAGGGGGTCAAAGAGAAAATTGTTGCCGCCAACGGCCTGGACCTGCTGCTTTTTCGCACCGTCCCCCACTACTATCGTTCTCTCCCCGGCAAGCTGGCGGAAAAACTGGCGGCGATGGATAAAGCTGGCGCAAGCAATGAAGCGCTGGGCAAGGCGATGGGAGGATTGCGGGGCCTGCGCCTGGGCATGCTGGAAAATAACACCGATGAAGGTTATATCGCGCTCGGCACGGGGATTGGGAATATCCGCAGCGTGAGAAGCGTGGCTGAGGTTGTCGATGCGTTAACTGTTGAGTAAACCCTTAACTCTGATGCTATGGACGCTGCACAGGAGCGGCGTCCGTAAACCGTCTTCGGCTCTTTGTCACACATAGCCGCCTTTCATCTCGCCACCGGTAAATCCGCGTACCGCGTCGTATAGGCCGGTGACAGCATCTCGCGCTTCATCGCCCAGGCTTTCTCAATCCCCTGCCCGGCAAACCATATTTTCCCTTTGCCGGAATGATTTAAGCTATCGATGGTTTCCATCAGCGCCGCGCTGTTGGCGCTCGGGCGGTTATCGTCAAACAAATTCAGCTGGGCAACGCCGCTGCTGAAAAAGTCTGCCAGCATCACCCCCGCTTTCATATAGCGATATCCGTCAAGCCAGATACGCCCCAGCGCCTCAGTGGCGGCACGGATGATATCGCGCGAATCATTGGTGGGCGTCATCAGGGTGACGCAAGCCTGATTGCCGTAATAAATTTCGTTGTCCGCGTGTGGGCTGGTGCGCACAAACACGCTGATAAAGCGGCAATACTGATGCTCGCCACGCAGTTTTTCCGCAGCACGTTCTGCATAGGCGCAAATGGCCTGATGCATCTCCTCGTACTGCGTAATACGGTGTCCAAACGAACGACTACAGATAATTTGCTGCTTCGTGGGAGTAAACTCCTCCAGATCGAGGCAGGGCTCACCTCGAAGCTCGCGCGCCGTACGCTCCATTACCACGTTAAAATGTTTGCGGATGACCCAGGATGACGCTTCCGCCAGCTCCAGCGCCGTGGTTATCCCCATCGTGTTAAGCTTTTTCGTGATGCGTCGTCCTACGCCCCACACCTCCTCCACCGGAACCTTTGCCAGCAGCTTACGCTGTCGTCCACGATCCGAGAGATCGACCACGCCACCGGTGGCTGACCACCGCTTCGCCGCATAGTTGGCCAGCTTCGCCAGCGTTTTAGTCGGCGCAATCCCGACGCCCACACTTAAGCCTGTGTTTTTAAAGACCTGCGTACGCATCTGATGACCAAATGCTTCCAGCGAGATGCAGTTGCTGACACCCGAAACGTTCACAAATGCTTCATCGATGGAGTAGATCTCAATGGCCGGCGCGAGATCGGTCAGCGTCTGCATCACCCGGCTGCTGAGATCGGCATACAGCGCATAGTTGGAGCTAAAGACGTAAACCCGCGACGGATACCCCTTCTCTTTGAATTTAAAATAGGGCTCCCCCATTTTTATGCCGAACTGCTTTGCCTCCCGCGACAGCGAAATAATACAGCCGTCGTTATTGGACACCACCACGATGGGCTTACCCACCAGATCGGGGCGAAACACCCTCTCGCAGGAGGCATAGAAGCTATTCACATCAACCAGCGCGAACATGTTTATGCGTTTTGAGCGTATGAGTGACGACACCGAAGATTTGCAGCTCCTCTTCGGACTGAAAGGCGATCGGCTGATAGCGGGCATTACGCGGCAGCAACCGCAGAACCGGGCGGGTCTGTAGCTCTTTCACCGTAAATTCGCCGCCGACCGACGCCACAACAATGTCCCCGTGCTCGGCATTTAACGAGCGGTCTACCACCAGCAGATCGCCGTCGCTAATCCCTGCGCCGATCATGGAGTCCCCGCTCACTTTGATAAAGTAGGTCGCACTGGGGTGCCTGACCGCCAGCCGGTTAAGATCGAGACGATCCTCCACATAATCCTGCGCAGGGCTTGGAAAGCCACAGGCAACACGCTCAAGATATAAAGGTAATTCAATAAGTTGCTTTGGATGATAAGAAAAGAGAGTGTCCATAAATGCCTTTCCCGCCAGATACTGTATATAAACACAGTATTACGGATTACGGCACAGGATCAAGGTCATTTCCGACAAAGACCGCAAACGCGTTGAAGTTTGAGCGGAATTAATTTAGCAACCTCTCCTGCTGGCGATCGCAGACGGGCCAACCAAAAGTCATAAAAAAGTCACTAACCAACACTTTAAAATCACTTCATGTGAAAAAAGATCATTAAATCACTATAGAAACACTATTAATTGACTTAAACATCAGAATAACGCATATTTTAGGGCACGAATTATCAAGATTTTTGGAGAACGTTTTCTATGCCAGCCCGTGACTATCCCGACAAGCGAGTTGCCCGCGGTTCAGCAAAGGAGGCCGATCTCAGGATGTTGAGCGCCCGCATTGAGCCTGACCTGATGGAATACATCAGAATCACCGCCTTTGAGACGCGAAAAAGCAAGCAGGAAATTGTGGCAGAAGCGTTAGCGCTTCACAGACAAAAAAGTCAATGCGGAGTCTGAGCAGGCAAAGCCTGGAAGTGTCCTTCCGGCTTTGCCCATGCTGTGATTAACCCATCAACGCATTCAGTTTTTCAAGTGCTTCAGGCGGCAATTGCACCTCTCCCGCCGCGAGGTTTTGCCGCAGATGCGCCACGGATGACGTGCCGGGGATCAGCAGAATGTTCGGCGACCGTTGCAGTAGCCATGCCAGCGCAACCTGCATCGCCGTTGCGCCCAGGGAATCCGCGACGGCCTGCAGGCCGGTGGACTGCAGTGGCGTGAAGCCTCCCAACGGGAAGAACGGCACATACGCAATCCCCTGCCGCGCCAGTAAATCTACCAGCGCATCGTCGCCGCGGTTCACAATGTTGTACATGTTCTGCACGCAGACGACCTGCACCATCTTCCGCGCTTCCGCCACCTGCGTGGCCGTGACGTTGCTCAGGCCAATGTGGCGTACCAGCCCCTGCTGCTGTAATTCTGCGAGGGTGGAAAGCGGTTCAGCAATCGATCCTTCTGCCGGGCCGTGTGCGCTAAACATGATCCGCAGGTTCACCACGTCCAGCACATCCAGCTTCAGGTTGCGCAGGTTGTCATGCACCGCCTGGGTCAGCTCCTGCGCGGAAAAGGCCGGCAGCCAGGCCCCTTTGTCATCGCGACGGGCACCGATCTTGGTGACGAGGGTGAGATCGTCCCGGTAAGGATGAAGCGCCTCGCGGATCAGCTGGTTCGTCACATGCGGGCCGTAAAAATCGCTGGTATCGATATGATTCACACCCGCCGCCACGGCTTCGCGCAGCACGTCCAGCGCGGCCTGTTTATCCTTCGGCGGGCCAAATACGCCCGGCCCGGCAAGCTGCATTGCCCCGTAGCCCAGTCGTTTCACCGTTCGCGTTCCGAGCGCGTACGTCCCGCTTTTATCAATGCTGCTCATGTTAACCTTCCTCATAAAATGATCCGGATTTACAACAGGTTCCTGACCGAAGCCCTAAGTTAAGCGCGAGTTAAATTAAAGTTTAAATTCTATACGACGATAGTATGGGTGTACCTCTGCATCTTTTCTAACGGACGACCGCTATGCTGAAAAATCTGCACGTGATTACCGGAATTATCTTTGCCCTCACCATATTCTGTCTGCTGCAAGTTGTCACGGGAGGGTTGTTCTACTCTGCCGTCAGCAACGATCGCCATAACTTCCAGAACTCCGGCGTGCTGAATGCCCAGCAGGAAAGCCTGAGCGACAGCGTGAACACGCTGGTGAAAACGCGCGTTACCGTCACCCGCGTGGCAATCCGCTACCTGAAGAACCAGCGCGACCCGGCATCCCTTGCCGCGATCAACAAACTGCTCGGCACCGCAGGCGACTCGCTGGCTAAAGCTGAAGCCTATAACAAAGAATGGCAGAAAATGCCGCAGGTTAACGGCCAGAATGCGGCGTTAACCGACGAGATGCAGAAGTCATGGAATCAGATGCACGAGGTGATGCGTTTGTCGATTGAGTATCTGCGTGCCGACAACTACCAGGCCTATGGCGATCTGGACGCTCAGCAGGCCCAGGACGACATGGAAGCGGTCTATAACCGCTGGCGCGCCGAGAACAACACGCTGCTGAAGGCGGCAACCGAAGAGAACCAAAGCAGCTTCACGCAGATGCAGTGGACGCTGGCAGCCATTTTCCTGGCCGTTATCGCCGTGCTGGTGGTGATCTGGCAGGGTTTACAGCACCTGCTGTTAAAACCGCTCAACGCCATCATGAACCATATTCGCGCCATTGCGGGAGGCGATCTGACGCAGGATATCACCCTCTCTGGCCGCAATGAGATGGGTCAACTGGCGGCTGGCCTGCACGAGATGCAGCAGTCGCTGGTGACGACCGTCAGCGCCGTACGCGGCAGCACCGACTCCATCTACACCGGCGCGGGTGAAATTGCCGCAGGGAGCAATGATCTCTCCGCCCGCACCGAAGAGCAGGCCTCCTCGCTCGAAGAGACAGCCGCCAGCATGGAAGAGCTGACCGCAACGGTTAAACAGAACTCCGATAACGCCCGTCAGGCGACGCTGCTGGCGAAGAATGCCTCTGAAACAGCGGCTCGCGGCGGCCACGTCGTGGATAACGTGGTGCGCACCATGAACGAAATTGCCGACAGTTCGCAGCAAATCGCTCATATTACCGGCGTGATTGACAGCATTGCGTTCCAGACCAACATTCTGGCGCTTAACGCCGCGGTGGAAGCCGCGCGCGCAGGCGAGCAAGGCCGCGGGTTTGCGGTTGTCGCCGGTGAAGTTCGTACGCTGGCCAGCCGCAGCGCGCAGGCGGCGAAAGAGATCAAAGGGCTTATTGAGAACTCAGTCAGCCGGGTGAACACCGGTTCTGAGCAGGTCAGCGAAGCGGGCGCGACTATGAAGGAGATTGTCGCCGCCGTCACCCGCGTCACCGATATCATGGGCGAGATTTCGTCCGCATCGGATGAGCAGAGCCGCGGAATTGAGCAGGTGAGCCTGGCCGTGTCGCAGATGGACAGCGTGACGCAGCAAAACGCCGCGCTGGTGCAGCAGTCCGCCACGGCGGCAGCGGCGCTGGAAGATCAGTCCGAACAGCTGCGTCAGGCCGTGGCCGCGTTTCGTCTGAACGGTAAAGCAAACGCCACCGCCCCACGCCCGGCCAACGTTAAAACGCCGCAGCTGCTGCGTCCGGCAACGGCTAACGCCACCCCCGACAGTAACTGGGAAACCTTCTAAGCCTCAGGCGGGCGAAGATATCGCCCGCTAACGGCTGCGCTTGGCGTGCCGTTCCCAGTTCTCCTGCTTCGCGTCGTCGGATTTTCGCAGGGAAACATAGCAAGCCCCGCTGCCGCCATGATGCGGCAGCGCCACGCAGAACGCCTGCACTTCCTCGAACTCGGTTAACCAGCGTGCCAGATAGCTACGCACCACATTAGGATGCGAATTTTGCTCGCGCCCTTTCCCGTGGATGATGATGAGGTTACGTAATCCGTCACGACTGGCCTGGCGAATAAAGGAATACAGCATCTGGCGGCAGCGTTCAGCGGGCTGACGCAACAGATTTAAGCTGGCCTGTCGGGAGTATTTACCCGAACGCAGCTTATCAATAACGCCCTGCTGGACGCCTTCGCGCTGGAACGCCAGCGGCTCGTCAAGCGGCAATAGCTCAAGGAAACCCAGGGTCAGAAAGTTGTCGAGCTGTTCGGTATCGATGTCCTGGCGAGCCCGGGTATTACGGCTTTGCTGCCAGTGGATATCGGTGCAGCGTTTCAGGGGCTGGACATCCTCCATGGCGTCAAGAAAAAGGGATTTGTCGTCAGGGTTCATGGAAATCCTCCGGCTACATCTGGGCTTGTACTATACCTGCGCCAGACAGGTGTCTCAATAACCCTTAGAAGATGAGGCACGAGATAAATATTAACCCGATGAATATATATAGTCATTATAAAATGTACTTAAACCTGACTTAACTAAAACCCCAGCAACGGTAAAATAGGTGATTTGCGTTAAATTTTTGTAAAATCAGTCATTCACCTTCCTTTCATTTTTCGGGAAAGGTGTTATAACTAAATTTACCTGCCTCATGGATATAATACCCAGGACTTGCGAAAGGACGCACTGCTGTGTGTACTATAGGGTCTGTCTGATGTCGGGCAGACTCTGTTTTTTTATTATGCGACATTCATCCTGAAACTATTTTCCTCGCCTCCCTTCTGAATTGCGTAATTAATGATTCGGCAAGCGGAGTTTGACGAGAATCCCGGCGCTGAATTAAATAATATGCGGCTTTTGGAAGCGACTCGGCAACCGGCAGAATGACCAGACGGTGCGCCAGCAGCGGGTCACAGCCTAACTCCTGCGGAAGGATACTTAAAAAATCACTTTGCGCAACAAGGCTAATGCAGGAAGAAAAGGTTTCGCACACTACGCCAATCCGCGGTATTTGCGAGCGGTGGCTAAATAGATCTTCTAATTGCTTATAATAACTTCCCCGCGGCGTTGGCATTGTCCAGTTATAATGCAGCAGATCGTTAATGGATGTTGCCCCTGTCGCCGGATGCCCTTCCCGGCAAAATACCGCAAATGGTTTTTCGAAGAGTTTTTCAAACGTAAACTCATGGTCGTAAGGCCCCTGATAATAGGTGTTAATGGTGAAGTCCAGTTCGCCCTGGCGTAATTCATTGATCATCGACACCAGCTGCCCTTCCATAATTCGCACTTTAACCTGCGGGTGCTGGGCGTGAAAACGGGTGATGACGGCGGGCATCAGGCTGCGTGACACGCTGGCCCCCATCCCGATATTGATCTGCCCGGCCAGATCCCCCTGCCGCTGGCGAATGTCATCCTGCGCCGCACGCAGCTCTTCCAGAATCAGCCTGGCGCGCTGGTAAAACCCTTCCCCGCACTCGGTCAGCGCAACGCCTTTACTCCGGCGAACAAAAAGCTGCGCCGCCATGCCCTCCTCCAGCTCTTTGATGGATTTGGTCAGCGCCGGCTGCGAGAGATTCAGCGTCCGGCTGGCACCGCGAATGCTGCCCTGACGCGCCACTTCAACAAACGCCCGGATTTGATGAAATTTAATCTGAAATGACATAGCCCAACCGATTACCGTTGTTTATCAGAGTAAAGAAATTGTCATCTACTTTAATGGAAAGGGATGTGCGAGGGTAATTCCTGAACGGTTAAAACTGTGAAAAAACGGTTAGTGATAAGTAAAAACTATCACAGCGTGAAGCAGTTCACATTTTTTAATGATGACAGGAACAGATATGGACACACTGGCGCAGTACATCCAGACATTAGCCCCCCAGCTGATCGCATGGCGTCGCGATTTTCACCATTTTGCGGAATCCGGCTGGGTAGAGTTCCGTACCGCCGCAAAGGTCGCGGAAATCCTTGACTCCCTGGGCTACGAACTGGCGATGGGTCGCGACGTGATCGATGCCGAAAGCCGTATGGGGCTGCCCGATGACGCTACCCTTTCGCGAGAGTTTGCCCGTGCGCGGTCACAGGGCGCGCCTGAGAAATGGCTGGCACCGTTTGAAGGCGGATTTACCGGCATTGTGGCGACCCTGAATACCGGACGACCGGGCCCGACGCTGGCGTTTCGCGTCGACATGGATGCCCTTGATTTAAGCGAAGCGCTCGACGACAGTCATCGCCCGTTCCGCGACGGTTTTGCCTCCTGCAACGCGGGAATGATGCACGCCTGCGCGCACGACGGCCACACCACCATTGGCCTGGGGCTGGCAAAGGTGCTTAAGCAGAACGAAGCGCGGCTCAACGGTACCGTCAAGCTGATCTTCCAGCCTGCCGAGGAAGGCACCCGCGGCGCGCACGCCATGGTCGCCGCCGGGGCGCTGGACGGCGTGGACTATTTTACCGCCATCCATATTGGTACCGGCGTCCCCGCCGGAACGGCGATCTGCGGCAGCGATAACTTTATGGCAACCACCAAGTTCGACGTGAACTTTACCGGCGTTGCCGCACACGCGGGCGGCAAACCGGAGGATGGACGTAACGCCCTGCTTGCCGCCGCGCAGGCCGCCCTCGCCCTGCACAGCATCGCCCCGCACAGCGAAGGCGCTTCCCGCGTCAACGTCGGCGTGATGCAGGCGGGTAGCGGCCGCAACGTGGTGCCCGCAAATGCACTGATTAAGGTTGAAACCCGCGGCGAAAGCGAAGCAATAAACCAGTATGTCTTTGAACGCGCGCAGGCTGTCATTACCGGCGCGGCCGCGCTCTATGGCGTGAGCGCGGAGATGCGCCTGATGGGGGCCGCCACCTCCAGCGCACCGACGCCGGCCTGGGTTGATTACCTGCGTGAACAGGCGAGCCAGGTATCGGGAATTGTGCACGCAATCGATAAGGTGAAAGCGCCAGCAGGCTCTGAAGACGCCACGCTGATGATGGCCCGCGTGCAGCAGAACGGCGGCATGGCGTCGTATATGGTGTTCGGCACGGATTTGAGCGCCGGACATCACAACGAAAAATTCGACTTCGATGAGCAGGTCATGGCTGTCGCCATTGAAACGCTGGCGCGAACTGCGCTCAATTTCCCGTGGACGCGAGGTGTGTAATGCAGGAGAACTACGCTTTTATTGCCGATGCCATCGACACGCGATGTCAGACGCTAACCGATATTGCCGACGCGATTTGGGATCATCCCGAAACGCGCTTTGAAGAGTTCTGGTCCTCCAGACGGCTCGCTGACGAGCTGGAAGCCGAGGGCTTTACGCTGACCCGCGAGGCAGGCGGTATCCCAAACGCGTTTATCGCCAGCTTCGGCAGCGGAAAACCGGTTATCGCTCTGCTGGGCGAGTACGACGCACTGGCCGGGCTAAGCCAGCAGGCGCACTGCGCGACGGCGCAATCCGCCAAGCCGGGGGAAAACGGCCACGGCTGCGGGCATAACCTGCTGGGCACCGCAGCGCTTGCGGGCGCGGTGGCGGTAAAAAGCTGGCTGGAGCAGCACGGCGGCAGCGGAACGGTGCGTTTTTACGGCTGTCCCGGTGAGGAAGGCGGCTCCGGGAAAACCTTTATGGTACGTGAAGGTCTGTTTGATGACGTTGATGCCGCTGTCACCTGGCACCCGGAGGCCTTTGCCGGGATGTTTAACGTCGGCACGCTCGCCAACATTCAGGCGGCCTGGCGTTTTCACGGCGTGGCGGCGCATGCGGCCAACTCGCCCCATTTAGGGCGCAGCGCACTGGACGCCGTGACGCTGATGACCACCGGCACCAACTTCCTTAACGAGCACATCATAGAGAAAGCGCGCGTCCATTACGCCATCACCGACACCGGCGGGATTTCGCCCAACGTGGTGCAGGCGCAGGCTGAAGTGCTGTACCTGATCCGCGCCCCGGAGATGGCCGACGCGCAGCAGATCTACGAACGCATCGAAAAAATCGCCCAGGGCGCGGCGATGATGACCGAAACCACCGTGGAATGCCGCTTTGATAAGGCCTGCTCCAGTTACCTGCCGAACCGCACGCTTGAGGCGGCGATGTATCGCGCCCTGCAGCACTACGGCACGCCGGAGTGGACCGATGAAGAGCGCGACTTTGCCCGCGAAATCCGCGCCACGCTGACGCCAAACGATCTGCAGAACAGCCTGAAAAACATTGCCGCCACGGGGGGAGAAGCAGGCAAAGCCTTTGCCCGCCGCCATCAGGAGACGCTGCTGGTGGATGAAGTCGCGCCCTATGCCATCACCGATAACGTGCTGGCGGGTTCAACGGACGTGGGTGACGTCAGCTGGAAAATGCCGGTCGCCCAGTGCTTCAGCCCTTGCTTTACCGTCGGCACGCCGCTGCACACCTGGCAACTGGTGGCGCAGGGACGAACCTCCATCGCCCATAAAGGCATGCTGCTGGCCGGGAAAGTGATGGGCGCAACCGCGCTCAATCTGCTGCAGGATGCAGACCTGCTGAAAACATGCCGTGAAGAGTTCGAACAACAAATAGAAGAAAAACCGTACGCGTGTCCGATCCCACCGGGCGTGACACCGTCACCTTTAAAATAAAAAAACACAACACAACAACACAACACTCCCGAGGAACGCCCATGAGTATGTCATCCATACCTTCGCATTCCCCATCCGGTAAGCTCTATGGCTGGGTTGAAAGGATCGGCAATAAAGTGCCGCACCCTTTCCTGCTGTTTATCTATCTGATTGTGATTTTGATGGTTGCCACCGCCGTGCTCTCGGCCTTTGACGTCAGCGTGCGCAGCCCGGCAGACGGCAGCCTGGTGGCGGTGAAAAACCTGCTCAGCGTTGACGGGCTGCACTGGTTTTTACCGAACGTCATCAAAAACTTCAGCGGTTTCGCTCCGCTGGGGGCCATTCTGGCGCTGGTGCTGGGCGCCGGGCTGGCTGAACGCGTGGGCTTGTTACCCGCACTGATGGTAAAAATGGCGTCCCACGTCAGCGCGCGCTACGCCAGCTACATGGTGCTGTTTATCGCCTTCTTCAGCCACATTTCATCCGATGCCGCGCTGGTGATTATGCCGCCGATGGGGGCGCTGATCTTCCTCGCCGTCGGGCGCCATCCCGTGGCGGGTCTGCTGTCGGCCATTGCGGGCGTGGGCTGCGGGTTTACCGCCAACCTGCTGATCGTCACCACCGACGTGCTGCTCTCGGGCATCAGCACGGAGGCGGCGAAAACCATTGATGCGGCCATGCACGTCAGCGTGATCGACAACTGGTACTTTATGGCCAGCTCGGTGATTGTCCTGACGATTGTCGGCGGGCTGATTACCGATAAGATCGTCGAACCGCGTCTGGGCAAATGGGAAGGCCGTAGCGATGAAAAGCTGGAGACGCTAAGCAAAGAGCAGCGCTTCGGCCTGCGCGTGGCCGGGCTGGTCTCGCTGGCGTTTATCGCGCTGGTGGCGCTGATGGTGGTGCCGGAAAACGGCATACTGCGCGATCCGGTTAAGCATACGGTCCTGCCGTCGCCGTTTATTCAGGGCATCGTGCCGCTGATTATTCTCTTCTTCTTTGTCGTTTCGCTCGCCTACGGTATCGCTACCGGCAAAATCCGCCGTCAGGGCGATCTGCCGCAGCTGATGATCGAGCCGATGAAAGAGATGGCGGGCTTTATCGTGATGGTATTCCCGCTGGCGCAGTTTGTGGCGATGTTTAACTGGAGCAACATGGGCAAGTTTATGGCCGTGGGCCTGACCGACGCGCTGGAGGCTGCCGGATTAAGCGGCGTACCGGCGTTTGTCGGGCTGGCGCTGCTGTCATCCCTGCTGTGCATGTTTATTGCCAGCGGCTCCGCCATCTGGTCAATTCTGGCGCCGATCTTCGTGCCGATGTTTATGATGCTCGGGTTCCACCCGGCGTTTGCCCAGATCCTGTTCCGCATCGCGGACTCCTCGGTGATCCCGCTGGCGCCCGTCTCACCTTTCGTTCCGCTGTTTTTAGGTTTCCTGCAGCGCTATAAGCCCGAGGCCAGACTGGGTACCTACTATTCGCTGGTTTTACCCTACCCGCTTATCTTTTTAGGGGTATGGCTGGGGATGCTGGTGGCATGGTATCTTGTCGGCCTGCCGATTGGGCCGGGGATATACCCGAGGCTAAATTAAAGGATTGAAAATGCTGAGATTACTCGAAGATAAAATTGCGACGCCGCTCGGGCCGCTGTGGGTGATCGCGGACGAGCAGTTCTGCCTGCGCGCCGTTGAGTGGGAAGAGCACAGCGACCGCATGGAGGAACTGCTTGATATTCATTACCGTGCACAAGGTTATGAACGCATCAGCGCCACCAACCCGGGCGGGCTGAGCGACAAGCTGGCGGCGTATTTTGAAGGCGATCTCAGCATCATTGACACTCTGCCAACCGCCACGGCAGGTACCCCTTTTCAGCGCGAAGTGTGGCAGGCGCTGCGGTCGATTCCGTGCGGGCAGGTCATGCATTACGGCCAGCTCGCGGAGCAGCTAGGCCGCGCAGGCGCCGCACGCGCGGTGGGTGCCGCCAATGGCTCTAATCCGGTCAGCATTGTGGTGCCCTGCCATCGGGTCATTGGCCGTAACGGCACCATGACCGGCTATGCCGGTGGCGTGCAGCGCAAGGAGTGGTTACTGCGTCACGAAGGGTATCTCTTGCTGTAGATCCCAGGCTTTTTGTGCTTAATTTTCTACCGGTTAGGCTAAAAATCCATAATCAAGCTGTGGAATTTCAAGAAGATGGCAACACGTTGCCGTCTCTTGTCCTTATTGAGGGTTTGTCAGGCTTACGTACTTACCAAAAAGATGTTAAAATTGACCAATATCAATTAAGGCTTGAGCAAACCTATGATCCCGGAAAAGCGAATTATACGACGCATTCAGTCTGGCGGTTGTGCTATCCATTGCCAGGATTGCAGCATCAGCCAGCTCTGTATCCCGTTTACCCTGAATGAGCATGAACTCGATCAGCTTGATAACATCATCGAGCGCAAAAAGCCGATTCAGAAAGGGCAGACGCTGTTTAAAGCGGGAGACGAACTGAAATCGCTCTATGCTATCCGCTCTGGCACCATCAAGAGCTACACCATCACCGAACAGGGTGACGAGCAGATCACCGGCTTCCACCTGGCAGGCGATCTGGTGGGCTTTGATGCCATCGGTACTGGTCACCACCCGAGCTTTGCTCAGGCACTCGAAACCTCAATGGTTTGCGAAATTCCGTTTGAAACCCTGGACGATCTGTCCGGTAAGATGCCTAACCTGCGTCAGCAGATGATGCGTCTGATGAGCGGTGAGATCAAAGGCGATCAGGACATGATTCTGCTGCTTTCTAAAAAGAACGCAGAAGAGCGTCTGGCCGCGTTTATCTACAATCTCTCCCGCCGCTTCGCCGAGCGCGGTTTCTCGCCGCGTGAGTTCCGTCTGACCATGACCCGTGGCGATATCGGTAACTACCTGGGCCTGACCGTTGAAACCATCAGCCGTCTGCTGGGTCGTTTCCAGAAGAGCGGAATGCTGGCCGTTAAGGGTAAATACATCACTATCGAAAACGGCGAAGGGCTGGCCGTTCTTGCCGGACACGCCCGCAACGTGGCGTAACTCTCCGCATGTTGATAACCAGACTGATAAATTCAAGTGATTTATTGGTCTGGTATCATCGCTTCCGCTTTAAGACATTTTCACCGTAGCACGTCCCCACACAGCGCCTGAAAGGTTGTCGTTGAGGTTATGAATTGAGAGAAAGTTTGTTTTTCGTTTCAGTCGTGATCGCCTCAGTGACCTTTATATTCATCTGGATCATGCTTATTGGTCCGATGAAGGGGGAGGAAAAAACCTACGTTCAGGATTCCACGACCTTTGCGATAGCGGTGATGGTGCTGCTGTTCATTGCGTTTATCGCGGTGACATCCACCGTGCTTTTCCTCTGATAAATTTTCATGAATTATTGATCTGGCAAAAGCTCCCCTCTGTTTCATTCAGGATATATAGGTTACTCTTTTAATTACAGACTGTGGTGACAGTAGTAAGGAGACCTGTATGGCCAAGTATCAAAACATGCTGGTAGCTATCGATCCGAATCAGGACGATCAGCCGGCATTACGACGTGCTGTGTATTTACATCAACGGATTGGTGGCAAAATCAAAGCGTTTTTGCCGATCTATGACTTCTCGTATGAGATGACCACCCTTCTGTCGCCTGACGAGCGCACCGCTATGCGTCAGGGCGTCATCAGCCAGCGTACCGCGTGGATCCGTGAACAGGCGAAGTATTACCTGGAAGCGGGAGTGCCTATTGATATTAAAGTGGTCTGGCATAACCGACCTTTTGAGGCCATTATCCAGGAAGTGGTTGCCGGTGGGCACGACCTGCTGCTGAAGATGGCGCACCAGCACGACAAGCTGGAGTCCGTAATCTTCACTCCGACCGACTGGCATCTGTTGCGGAAATGCCCTTGCCCGGTCTGGATGGTGAAAGACCAGCCGTGGCCTGAAGGCGGGAAAGCCGTTGTGGCGGTGAATCTCGCGAGCGAAGAGGATTATCACAATTCGCTCAACGAGAAGCTGGTGAAGGAGACCATCCAGCTTGCCGATCAGGTTAACCATACCGAAGTGCATCTGGTGGGCGCCTATCCGGTTACCCCGATCAATATCGCCATTGAGCTGCCGGAATTTGACCCTAGCGTCTATAACGACGCGATCCGCGGTCAGCACCTGCTGGCGATGAAAGCGCTGCGCCAGAAGTTCAGCATTGACGAGAACATGACGCACGTGGAAAAAGGGCTGCCTGAAGAGGTGATCCCGGATTTAGCCGAACATCTGCAGGCCGGGATTGTGGTGCTGGGCACCATTGGCCGGACCGGTATCTCTGCTGCCTTCCTCGGCAATACCGCCGAACAGGTGATCGACCATCTGCGCTGCGACCTGCTGGTCATCAAGCCGGATGAGTATCAGACGCCGATTGAGCTGGACGACCCGGAAGACGATTAACGTAAACATCAAAGCCCGCCGCTCCGGCGGGCTTTTCTCATCAGCTCTCCATTACCGGCTTCGGCTGTTCACCTGACTCATCCTGCATCCACGGCGCGTGCAATACCATGCTGGGCAGCGCCAGCTTAATCCCCTGGGCGTTCAGCCCTTCAAGAATACGGATATTGATCTCCTGCTGGATGTCCATGTATTTGTTGTAATCCGCGGTATTAACGATATGGACGACTTCGAACGTCAGGCGGTCGCGGTCGAATCCCAGAAAATGGGCACGATCGAATTTTGTCTCGCCGACATCGGTAATGATCTGCCTGACCATATCCCCCACGTAGCGCAACTTATCGGGCGGCGTGTCGCTGGCAACGCCAAAGGTAAAGACGATGCGACGCGTCTGCATGCGTTTGTAGTTGTGAAGCGTCTGCTGAAGCAAAATGGCGTTACCGCAGACGATCTGCTCCCCGCTCAGGCTGCGGATACGGGTCGTTTTCAGGCCAATGTGCTCTACCGTCCCCGCCACGTCGTTGAACACCACAAAATCGCCAATTTCAAACGGCTTATCAAAGCCGATAGAGAGCGAGGCAAACACGTCGCTGAGGATCGTTTGTACGGCGAGGGCGATGGCAATACCCCCTACCCCAAGGCTGGCAACCAGAGCAGTGATGTTGACGCCCGCGTTAGCAAGGATAGACAGCAGCATCACTGACCAGACGATGGCACGGAGAATAAGCCCCGTGATCACCAGCGTGACCGGGTTTTTATGGCTTCCGGGCGCCAGCATGACGTGACGAAGCCACGACACCACCCCCTGATCCATCCACAGCGCCACCTGGATGGCGAAAACCAGAAACCAGGCGTGGCTCACGGTGCCAAAGAGATGATCGGGTAAGCCAACGAAACGCAGGCTGAAGAGCAGCGCCACCACAAACAGCAGGAATCGGCTGGTGCGGTTAAGCATATCGGTCAGGATAAAACGCATCCGGTTGGTGGTCGGGTGCTTATCGCCCCAGGTGGTGATGCCTTTCTTAACGAACGCGATCAGGCGCGTTAGCAGCCAGTACACCAGCAGCGTCACAAAGACAACCGTGGCGGCGCCTATCCAGAATGTCGGCGTCATCATCAACGCGATGATGTCGAAGCGGGACAGAAATTGCATTACACCTCCTCGTATTACACAAAGGGTAAAGTATAGACAGAGGAGAAACGCTGGCCGCAGAAATAGGAAAACCGCCCCGAAGGGCGGTTTGTCAGGAGAAAGCGAATTACAGCGCTTTCAGAATCGCATCCACGCTGGCTTTGGCGTCGCCAAACAGCATGTGGGTATTCTCTTTGAAGAACAGCGGGTTCTGCACGCCAGCATAGCCGGTGTTCATCGAGCGTTTGAAGACAATGACGTTCTGCGCCTTCCACACTTCCAGAACCGGCATCCCGGCGATTGGGCTGCGCGGATCGTCCTGTGCCGCCGGGTTAACGGTGTCGTTAGCACCAATAACCAGCACGGTGTCGGTGTCGGCGAAATCATCATTGATCTCGTCCATCTCCAGCACGATGTCGTATGGCACCTTCGCTTCCGCCAGCAGTACGTTCATGTGGCCCGGCAGACGTCCCGCCACCGGGTGAATACCAAAGCGAACTTTGATACCGCGCGCGCGCAGCTTCTCGGTGATTTCCGCCACCGGATATTGTGCCTGCGCCACCGCCATACCGTAGCCTGGGGTGATGATCACAGAATGCGAGTTTTTCAGCATTTCCGCGGTGTCTTCCGCGCTGATCTCACGGTGTTCACCCACTTCTTCGTCAGAGCCGGTAGAAGAACCGTCAGAACCGAAGCCACCGGCGATAACGCTGATGAATGAACGGTTCATCGCCTTACACATGATGTAAGACAGGATTGCACCGGAAGAACCGACCAGCGCACCGGTGACGATCAGCAGGTCGTTGCTCAGCATAAAGCCCGCAGCAGCCGCTGCCCAACCGGAGTAGGAGTTCAGCATCGAGACAACCACCGGCATATCCGCACCGCCGATGGACGCCACCAGATGCCAGCCAAACGCCAGCGCGATGATGGTCATCACCAGCAACGCCAGTACCTGCAGGCCCACGCTTTCGGTACGCACGAAGACCACCAGGAGCACAAACGACACCACCAGCGCCGCCAGGTTCAGCTTGTGACGGTTAGGCAGCATCAGCGGTTTAGAAGAGATCTTACCGCGCAGCTTGCCGAACGCCACGATAGAACCGGTGAAGGTTACCGCACCGATGAAGATACCGAGGAACACTTCGGTCAGATGAATGTTGACCAGAATCGGCTCCATGCCCGGTTCGTGATACAGGTAGCTGTTGAAGCCCACCAGCACCGCCGCCAGGCCCACGAAGCTGTGCAGAATCGCCACCAACTCCGGCATCTCGGTCATTTCCACGCGCTTCGCCAGGCGAATACCAATCGCGCCGCCGATGATCATCGCCACCAGGATCCACGCCACGTTGCCGGTATCCGGCCCGAAGATGGTGGCAATCAGCGCAATCGCCATCCCGGCGATACCAAAGTTATTTCCCTGCTGAGACGTTTCGTGTTTGGAAAGCCCCGCCAGACTGAAAATAAACAGGATTGCAGCAACAATGTATGCGGCTGTCACTAATCCTCCAGACATATGCTACCCCTTAGCCTTTACGAAACATTTTCAGCATGCGCTGAGTCACGGTGAAACCACCGAAAATATTGATACTGGCGATCAGCACCGCGATAAAGCTCAGGAAGCTGATCCAGCCGCCGTGTCCAATCTGCAGCAACGCCCCTACCACGATGATCCCGGAGATAGCGTTGGTCACCGACATCAGCGGCGTATGCAGCGCATGGGAGACGTTCCACACCACGTAGTAACCCACAACGCACGAGAGTGCGAAGACGGTAAAGTGGCCGAGGAACTCTTTCGGCGCGACGTCAGCCAGCCAGCCGAACAGAATAATGACCAGCGCCATGATGGCGTATTTGCGCCACGGAGAAGCCGGTTTTGCCGGTTCTTTTGGCTCGGGTGCCGCTTTTGGCGCAGCCTGGGGCTGGGCTGAAACCTGAATAGGCGGCGAAGGCCAGGTAATTTCACCTTCGCGAACGACGGTGACGCCGCGCACCACCACATCGTCAAAATCGACGGTGATGTTGCCGTCTTTCTCTTTGCAGAGCAGCTTCAGCAGGTTAACCATGTTGGTGCCGTACAGCTGAGACGACTGGGTTGGCAGGCGGCCAGGCAGGTCGGTATAGCCGATCACCTTCACGCCGTTAGCGGTCGTGGTCACCTGATTGGCAACGGTATACTCGCAGTTACCGCCGTTTTGCGCCGCCAGGTCGACAATCACGCTGCCCGGCTTCATGGAGTCGACCATCTCACGGGTGATCAGCTTCGGCGCCGGTTTACCCGGAATAAGCGCGGTGGTAACAATAATGTCGACGTCTTTCGCCTGCGCGGCGAAGAGTTCCATTTCGGCTTTGATAAAGGCTTCGGACATCACCTTCGCGTAACCATCACCGCTGCCCGCTTCTTCCTTAAAGTCCAGCTCAAGGAATTCGGCCCCCATGCTCTGGACCTGTTCCTTCACTTCGGGACGGGTGTCGAACGCGCGCACGATAGCGCCCAGGCTGTTTGCCGCACCGATTGCGGCAAGACCCGCCACGCCCGCGCCAATTACCATTACTTTTGCCGGTGGGACTTTCCCCGCCGCGGTGATCTGGCCGGTAAAGAAGCGTCCAAATTCGTGGGCTGCTTCAACAATGGCGCGGTAGCCGGCAATGTTTGCCATGGAGCTCAGCGCATCCAGCGACTGCGCGCGCGAAATACGCGGCACGGAGTCCATCGCCATCACGGTCACGCCACGGGCCGCAAGCTTCTCCATCAGTTCAGGATTTTGTGCAGGCCAGACGAAGCTCACCAGCGTGGTGCCTGGATTCAGCAGCGCAATCTCACTCTCTTCCGGCGCGTTGACCTTCAGAATCACGGGCGACTGCCAGACTTCAGCACCGTCCACCACTTCCGCGCCAGCCTGAATAAAGGCTTCGTCATCGAAACTCGCCAGCTTGCCTGCGCCGCTTTCAACCGCGACGGTAAAACCCAGCTTAAGCAGTTGCTCCACCGTTTTCGGTGTTGCCGCTACGCGGGTTTCATTGGCTAACCGTTCTTTTGGTACCCCAATACGCATAGTTTTCCCTTCCATCGGTTTTTGATGATGGTTTGTCGATAAATGCCCGCGGTTTGTATCAATTTTCGCCAGCATGATAGCGACGAGAAATGAGTAACCCCGCAAAATAAAACAGTAACAAACTGTCTATAACCTACTGAAAATAGCGCTTGTGATCTACCGCCAGAAAACACTATTTCTTACTTTATCTGTGAAAAATAAGCGATCGGCGTCACTGACAGTGATATTTACCTTAAATTCATCGCCAGAACCGATAAATCGCGCAAGCGAAGCGGTAAAAACATGATATAGCGCCATAAGAGAACAAGTTATTAACATTAAATTAACTTGTAAAAGTCATATGCTTTATCAGTTTTGCTTGTCAAACGCCTGTTTTTTCAACATATCACTAAATGTTATCGAATTCGGTAATTGAGTGAGCACAGGCAGTGAAAAATGGCGCAGACAGCGACGGGTTTTAAATGCCATAATCGGGGCCGTCTCAAATAAACAACAATACCAGTACATGGTTTGCGCAAGGCGAAGGATTATTTTTATGAAGCTTAAGAACACACTCCTGGCGTCCGCACTTCTCTGTGCGACCGCCCTGTCTGCGAATGCCGCAACAGAGTTAACGCCAGAGCAAGCGGCAGCGTTAAAACCTTTTGACCATACGGTCATTGTGGGTCGTTATAATTCTATTGGCGATGCCGTCGCCGCCGCATCAAAAGCCGCGGATAAAAACGGGGCGGCCTCGTTTTACGTAGTTGACCAGTCCGATTACGGCAACAGCGGTAACCAGCGCGTGACCATTGCGCTGTATAAAGATAATGCACCAAAGGCTGACGCGCCGAAAAATCGCGTGATCAACGGTATCGTTGAGCTGCCGAAAGATCAGGCCATTGAGCTGGAACCTTACGACACCGTTACCGTTCAGGGCTTCTATCGCAGCCAGCCAGAAGTGAACGATGCCATCACCAAAGCCGCGAAAGAGAAAGGTGCCTACTCTTTCTATATCGTGCGTCAGGTGGATGCTAACCAGGGCGGCAACCAGCGCATTACCGCATTCATCTACAAAGAAGATGCGAAAAAACGCGTTCTGCAGAGCCCGGATGCCATCCCTGCGGATTCTGAAGCGGGTCGCGCGGCGATAGCCAAAGGCGGCGAAGAAGCGAAGAAAGTTGAAATTCCGGGCGTAGCGACCTCTGCGGCGCCAAGCGCTGAAGTGGGCCGTTTCTTTGAAACGCAGTCCACGAAAGGTGGCCGTTACTCCGTGACGCTGCCGGACGGCACCAAAATTGAAGAGCTGAACAAAGCCACTGCCGCGCAGATGGTGCCGTTCGACAGCATCAAGTTTACCGGCAACTACGGCAATATGACGGAAGTCTCTTATCAGGTCGCGAAGCGTGCGGCGAAGAAAGGGGCGAAGTATTACCACATCACCCGCCAGTGGCAGGAACGTGGTAACAACGTGACCATCAGCGCCGATCTGTACAAGTAACAAAACCGTTGATGAAAGGCGGCGCAATGCCGCCTTTTTTTGTTACTTTTTTTGAAATTCTGCCACACATCATTGCATGCTTTCGTTACACTCCGTAAAATCCCGCGCCTTAGTGTGATCCACCATTTTTATGCGCCTTAGCGAAATAATTATTCTGGATTGGGACTTTTCATAACAGGAAGCCAATGGAAAAGAAACTTGGCCTGAGTGCTTTAACTGCACTTGTATTGAGCTCAATGCTGGGCGCGGGCGTATTCAGTTTACCGCAGAACATGGCGGCCGTCGCAAGCCCTGCCGCCCTGCTCATTGGCTGGGGCATTACCGGTGTCGGGATATTGCTGCTGGCGTTTGCCATGCTGTTGCTGACGCGCATTCGCCCGAATCTGGACGGCGGCATTTTCACCTATGCACGTGAAGGTTTCGGCGAGCTGATCGGCTTCTGTTCCGCCTGGGGCTACTGGCTGTGCGCGGTCATCGCCAACGTCTCTTATCTGGTGATTGTCTTCTCGGCGCTCAGTTTCTTTACCGATACCCCTGAGCTGCGCCTGTTTGGCGACGGTAATACCTGGCAGTCTATCGTCGGCGCCTCGGTGCTGCTGTGGATTGTTCACTGGTTGATTTTGCGCGGTGTCCAGACCGCCGCCAGCATCAACCTGGTGGCAACGCTGGCGAAGCTGGTGCCGCTTGGCCTGTTTATCGTGCTGGCCTTTATCGCGTTTCGTCTCGACGTGTTTTCGCTTGATTTCAGCGGCATTGCGCTGGGCGTTCCGGTCTGGGAGCAGGTGAAAAACACGATGCTGATTACCCTGTGGGTATTTATCGGCGTTGAGGGTGCCGTCGTGGTTTCTGCCCGCGCGCGTAATAAGCGCGATGTGGGCCGCGCCACGCTGCTGGCCGTCCTGGCAGCGCTGGGCGTGTATCTGCTGGTGACCCTGCTGTCGCTGGGCGTGGTGGCGCGTCCTGAACTGGCCGAAATGCGTAACCCGTCCATGGCAGGCCTGATGGTGAAAATGCTCGGCCCGTGGGGCGACGTGGTGATTGCCGCAGGGCTGATCGTCTCCGTCTGCGGCGCTTATCTGAGCTGGACCATCATGGCGGCTGAAGTGCCGTTTCTGGCCGCTACGCACAAGGCGTTTCCCCGCCTGTTTGCTCGTCAAAACCAAAATAATGCGCCATCAGCCTCACTCTGGCTGACCAACATCAGCGTTCAGGTCTGTCTGGTGCTGATCTGGCTCACAGGTTCAGACTATAACACCCTGCTGACCATCGCCTCGGAGATGATTCTGGTACCCTATTTCTTAGTGGGTGCGTATTTGTTAAAAATCGCCACGCGTCCGGCGCACTATGTTGTGGGCGTAGGGGCCTGTATTTACGGCCTGTGGTTGTTGTATGCTTCCGGGCCGATGCATCTGCTGCTGTCGGTTGTGCTGTATGCGCCGGGTCTGCTGGTGTTTATCTATGCCCGCCGCACGCATCAGCTGGAGAACGCGCTGAAACGCCGTGAAATGGCCTTAATCGGGCTGTTACTGGTTGCTGCCGTACCGGCAACCTGGATGTTAATGGGATAGCACTGTCTTTCCCATTGTTGAACTGTAAAGGAGAATACGATGGGAAATGCACCGCTTCGCCCAATACTGATTACCGGTGGAGGCCGCCGTATCGGCCTCGCCCTCGCCCATCACTTTCTCAACCTTCGCCATCCGGTCATTGTCAGCTACCGTACGGAATACCCATCGATTGAGGGGCTGCGCAAAGCCGGAGCGATCTGCATTCAGGCTGATTTTTCCACCGACGAAGGCATTCTGGCCTTTGCCGAACAGGTTAAATCCACCGCGACGGGGTTGCGCGCCGTGATCCATAACGCCAGCGCATGGTGTGCCGAGAAGCCCGGCACGTCCCTCAGCGATACGCTCTCCGCCATGCTGCAAATCCACGTTAACGCCCCTTATCTGCTTAACCACGCGCTGCAGGATCTGCTGCGCGGCCACGGGCATGCGGCGGGCGACATTATTCACTTTACCGATTATGTGGTGGAGCGCGGCAGCGACAAGCATATCGCCTACGCGGCCAGCAAAGCCGCGCTGGATAACATGACGCGCTCCTTTGCCCGCAAGCTCGCGCCCGAGGTAAAGGTGAACGCCATCGCCCCGGCGATGATTTTGTTTAACGAACACGATGATGCGGAATACCGCCAGCAGGCGCTGAATAAGTCGCTGATGAAAATTGCCCCAGGCGAGAAAGAGGTGATCGACCTTGTAGATTATCTGCTCACCAGCTGCTACGTCACCGGCAGAACCTTTGCCGTGGACGGCGGTCGCCCGCTGCGCTAGTGAAAGCGGCTCCAGAAGAAGATTAACACCCAGGCGCTGAGCCCCCAGCAGACCACTGCCCCGCCCAGCGCCAGGGGAAGCCGCAGAAAACCGGTGAAATACCACAGGGAAAGCAGGTAGAGAAAGTACGGAATGATTGACCACATGCCAAACACGATGGTCGTGCGTAGCGCTTCCGTACCCCGCTCAGAGGCCACAATATAGTGGGCAATCAGCGCAAAGGTCGGGAATAGCGGGATCAGCCCGGCAATATAATAGTTTTTGGTTTTTGCCAGAATGCCAATCAGTAACACCACCAGCGCCCCCAGCGCGGCTTTGATAACCAGCCCCATATTTTTTCCTATAACAATCAAATAACAAGAAACGTCAGAATAACGGAAGCGGCGTTAATTTTGAAAGATTAATGGAAGGTTAAGGTTCCGCGGTGTATTTTGGCTTTTTTCACGAAAACAGACGCTGTATGAATAAGATTGTATATGTTGAAGACGAACCCGAAGTCGGGCAATTGATCGCCGCCTATCTGGGTAAACATGATATGGACGTCATTGTTGAGCCTCGCGGCGATCGTGCCGAAGAGGTGGTCGTCCGTGAAAACCCGGATTTAGTGCTGCTGGACATCATGCTGCCAGGCAAAGACGGCATGACGCTCTGCCGGGACCTGCGCGCCCGCTGGGACGGTCCTATCGTTCTGCTTACCTCACTGGACAGCGATATGAACCATATTCTGTCGCTGGAGATGGGCGCCAATGATTACATTCTGAAAACCACACCGCCTGCCGTCCTGCTGGCCCGCCTGCGCCTGCATTTGCGCCAGCACGCCAGCATTGAACGCGAAGCGCCCGCGCCGTCCCTGACGCCGCACAAAGCGTTGCGCTTCGGTACGCTGTCTATTGACCCGGTTAACCGCCAGGTCCTGCTTTCCGGCGAGCTTATCGCCCTTTCTACCGCAGACTTTGACCTGCTGTGGGAGCTGGCCACGCATGCCGGGCAAATCATGGACCGCGACGCGCTGCTGAAAAACCTCCGTGGCGTGAGCTATGACGGTATGGATCGCAGCGTTGATGTGGCGATTTCGCGATTACGCAAAAAACTGCAGGATAACGCCACCGAGCCCTACCGCATTAAAACCGTGCGTAACAAGGGTTATCTGTTTGCCCCACACGCCTGGGAAACCTGATAAAAGATAACATGCGCGAAATGAAGGCATCAGGCGTCTAAGCCCTTTCTTTCGCGCGTTAATTTTCACGTTTGCGCAACAGTTAACTTGATAAGCGCGCGAACTAATCCATAATTATTATTCACACGTTCTCTCCTTTAAGTCGCGCCGGGCCGGCTATAAGCCCACACCTTTTCAGCACATTCTCTCCCATGAAATCTTGAAATGAGGATTTAAGCCGATGAGATATGTATAGCTACTCTGAAGTAGAAGCCATTAAAACCAATCTTGAATGGATAGTTAATCAGGCAGCAGCTAGCCATGCCTTACCCTCACGTGCCGATCAAAAAGCGCTCATTGACCTCCTTGAACTCATCCAGTTTTACGAAATACTCCTGGATTTGATTAACGAATTTGGGACTGCCGTGATCGATCCGCACATTGCGGAAGGTCTGGCCATAACGGAAACACTCATCGGCAGGGTAAAAAATAGCGCGAATGCCATGTAACGCGCTTCACAGACATGAAAATATCGATGGGATTTCATGTATATTCTGCACAAAGCGTTTCTTCGGTGAGATCCAATGAAAAAGCTGTTTGTGCAGTTTTATCTTTTACTGTTTGTCTGCTTCCTGGTGATGACCATGCTGGTCGGCCTGGTTTATAAATTCACCGCCGAACGTGCGGGCCGGCAGTCGCTGGACGATCTGATGAAAAGCTCGCTCTATTTGATGCGCAGCGAGCTAAGAGAGATCCCGCCACACGACTGGGCGAAAACCCTGAAAGAGCTGGATCTCAATCTGTCATTCGATTTACGCATCGAGCCGTTAAAAGATTTTGAGCTGGATCCGCCCGCCATGCAGCGTCTGCGCGACGGTGACATCGTCGCGCTGGATGAGAAATACACGTTTATCCAGCGCATTCCGCGCAGCCATTATGTGCTGGCCGTCGGGCCGGTGCCCTATCTCTATTATCTGCACCAGATGCGCCTGCTGGACATGGCGCTGATGGCCTTTATCGCCATTTCGCTCGCATTTCCGGTCTTTATCTGGATGCGGCCCCACTGGCAGGACATGCTGAAGCTGGAATCTGCCGCGCAGCGTTTTGGCGAGGGGCATTTTACCGAACGCATTCACTTCGACAGCGGTTCCAGCTTTGAGCGTCTGGGCGTGGCCTTTAACCAGATGGCCGATAACATCAACGCCCTGATCGCCAGTAAGAAGCAGCTGATCGACGGAATTGCGCACGAGCTGCGCACGCCGCTGGTTCGCCTGCGCTACCGTCTGGAGATGAGCGAGAATCTGACCGAGGCAGAGAATCAGGCGCTTAACCGCGACATTGGCCAGCTTGAAGCGCTGATTGAGGAGCTGCTGACCTACGCGCGTCTCGACCGCCCGCAAAACGAGCTGAACCTCACCACGCCGGATCTGCCCGCCTGGCTGCAAACCCACATTGATGACGTTCAGAGCGTAAACCCGCAGCGCACGCTGTTGACGCGCGTCACGCCGGGTGACTACGGCGCGCTCGATATGCGCCTGATGGAGCGCGTGCTGGACAACCTGATGAACAACGCCATGCGCTACAGCGAAAGGACGCTCCAGATTGGCCTGGATTTGCAGGGCAACCGGGCCAGCCTGACGGTGGAGGACGACGGACCGGGAATTGCCCCGGAAGCGCGAGAGACCGTGTTTGAACCGTTTGTCCGCCTCGATCCCAGCCGCGATCGCGCCACCGGCGGATGCGGCCTGGGGTTGGCGATTGTCCACTCTATCGCGCAGGCGATGGGCGGCACGGTACACTGCGAGGAGAGCGAGCTCGGCGGCGCGCGCTTCTGCTTTAGCTGGCCGGTGTACCATAACATCGCCCTTCCCGTTCCTGCCTGACCTCAACCGCACGCTGGCCTGACCCGGCGTGCTATGCTATATGATAAGTATGTTGTAACTAATGAGAGTGTTTATGGCGAACTACGATCTCATCGAACGGCTTAACGGCACGTTTCGGGAAATAGAACACGAACTCCTGACCCTGACCGAGCGTTTGCAGGCCTGTCGCCTGCTGGCCGCGCGCGTCTTTACCCTGCCGGAAGTGGCTAAGGGAGCCGAGCACGATCCGCTGGACACCATCGAGGTCGAACAGCACATCGGCAGCGCGGCCCTTGAGCTGGCGCTAAAACACTATCGTCGCCTGTTTATCCAGCAGCAGTCAGAAAACCGCAGCAGCAAGGCCGCCGTGCGCCTGCCGGGGGTCATCTGCCTGCAAACCGATGCGACATCGCGCGAAGCGCTGGAAAGCCAGATTGCGCATATCAACACCCTGAAAGCGGCCTTTGAAAAGATCATCACCGAAGAGTCCGGCCTCGCCCCTGCCGCGCGGTTTGAGTGGGTGCACCGCCAGCTTCCGGGGCTGATTACCCTGAATGCCTATCGGACGCTGACGGTACTGCGTCACCCCGCTACGCTGCGCTTCGGCTGGGCGAATAAGCACATCATTAAAAACTTCACCCGGGATGAGATTCTGGCCCAGCTGGAAAAAAGCCTGAAGACGCCGCGCACCGTCGCGCCATGGTCGCGGGAGCAGTGGATTGAGCGCCTGGAGCAGGAGTACCACAGCATCGCCTCGCTGCCGGTGGATGCGCGCCTGAAGATAAAGCGCCCGGTGAAGGTGCAGCCTATCGCTCGCGTCTGGTATTCCGGTCAGCAAAAGCAGGTACAGTATGCCTGCCCGACGCCGCTGATTGCGCTTTACGATGCCGATCAGGGCGCGGTAGTACCCGATATCGGGGAACTGCTGAATTACGATGCTGACAATGTTCAGCACCGTTACAGACCTCAGGCGCAGCCGCTTCAGCTGATTATTCCTCGGCTGCACCTGTACGTGGCGGGATGATTATTTCAGGCTACCGACCATCGCTTCCGGGCGAACCCAGGCGTCAAACTCCGCCTCCGTGAGATAGCCCAGCGCCAGGGCGGAGGCTTTCAGCGTCAGCCCCTCTTTATGCGCTTTTTTGGCGATCTCGGCGGCCCTGTCATAGCCAATATGGGTATTGAGCGCGGTGACCAGCATCAGAGATTCATTGAGCAGCTGGCTGATGCGTTCGCGATTGGGTTCAATCCCTACCGCGCAATGCTCGTTAAAGCTCTCCATCCCGTCCGCCAGCAGACGAACAGATTGCAGCACGTTGTGGATCACCATCGGGCGATAGACGTTCAGCTCGAAGTTGCCGGACGCACCGCCCATGTTGACGGCCACGTCGTTGCCCATAACCTGGCAGCAGAGCATGGTCATGGCTTCGCACTGAGTCGGGTTCACTTTACCCGGCATGATGGAGCTGCCCGGCTCGTTTTCCGGGATGCTGATTTCACCGATGCCGCAGCGCGGACCTGAGGCCAGCCAGCGCACGTCGTTAGCAATTTTCATCAGCGAGGCCGCCAGCCCCTTCAGCGCGCCGTGGGTATGGACCAGTGCATCGCAGGTCGCCAGCGCTTCGAACTTATTGGGCGCCGTGACGAACGGCTGTCCGGTGATGGCAGCAAGCTCCTCCGCCACGCGCACCGCGTATTCTGGATGGGTGTTCAACCCGGTACCGACCGCCGTCCCACCGAGCGCCAGCTCCGCCAGGTGCGGCAGGCTGTTCTCGATATGCTTCAGGTTGTGTTCCAGCATCGCCACCCAGCCGGAAATCTCCTGGCCGAGCGTCAAAGGCGTGGCGTCCTGCAGGTGCGTACGGCCAATCTTGACGATGTCGCGGAAGGCCTGCGCTTTCTCGTTAAGCGTGGATTTGAGCACGTTGAGCTGCGGGATAAGCTGCTCGCGAATGGCGATTACCGCCGCCACGTGCATCGCCGTCGGGAAGACGTCGTTAGAGCTCTGGCTTTTGTTGACGTCATCGTTCGGGTGGACCTTACGTTCCATGCCGCGCACGCCGCCCAGCAGCTCGCTCGCCCGGTTCGCCAGCACTTCGTTCATGTTCATGTTGCTCTGGGTACCGGAACCGGTCTGCCAGATAGCGAGGGGAAATTCGTCAGGATGCTTGCCCGCCAGCACTTCGTCTGCGGCATTGATAATGGCGGTGGCTTTATCGGCGTCCAGCAGGCCCAAATCCTGGTTCACTTTCGCGGCGGCGCGTTTGGTCAGCGCCAGCGCCTGAATCAGCGAGACGGGCATTTTTTCGGTCGAAATACGGAAGTGCTCCAGCGAACGCTGGGTTTGCGCGCCCCATAGCTTGTCGGCCGGGACGTCGATGGCGCCCATCGAGTCTTTCTCATGGCGTACCGTGGTCATTACTTTCTCCTTGATAACAAAAGAGGGATTGCTCACATGCTTAAGGGATAAGTATTGATGACTTCTGAGAAACGGTATGGCGCTTTGTGCGCTCTTTTTGATGTCGGGTGGCGGCGGCGCCACCCGTTTTTTTCAATTTACTTCACGCACGCAGAACACTGGGACGACTGGATCTGCTTGAAGAAGTCGTTGCCTTTGTCATCCACCAGGATAAACGCCGGGAAGTCTTCCACTTCGATTTTCCAGATCGCTTCCATACCCAGCTCCGGGTATTCCACGCACTCCAGGCTCTTGATGCTGCCCTGCGCCAGAACCGCCGCCGGGCCGCCGATGCTGCCGAGGTAGAAGCCGCCGTGCTTGTGGCACGCGTCCGTCACCTGCTGGCTGCGGTTGCCTTTAGCGAGCATGATCATGCTGCCGCCGTTGGCCTGCAGCTGATCAACGTACGAGTCCATACGCCCTGCCGTGGTTGGGCCTAACGAGCCGGAGGCATAGCCTTCAGGCGTTTTCGCCGGGCCCGCGTAGTAGATCGGGTGATCTTTAATGTACTGCGGCAGCCCTTCGCCGTTGTCCAGACGCTCCTTCAGCTTCGCGTGCGCAATGTCGCGGCCCACGATGATCGTGCCGTTCAGCGACAGGCGGGTCGAAACCGGATACTGAGACAGCTGCGCCAGAATCTCCTTCATCGGACGGTTCAGGTCAACGCGAACCGCTTCCCCCTCACCCGCTTTGCGCAGCGCTTCCGGAATATATTTACCCGGGTTGTTTTCCAGCTTTTCGATCCACACGCCTTCGCGGTTGATCTTGGCCTTGATGTTGCGATCCGCAGAGCAGGAGACGCCCATCCCGACCGGACAGGATGCACCGTGACGCGGAAGACGGATCACGCGCACGTCGTGGGCGAAGTACTTACCGCCAAACTGCGCCCCGAGCCCCAGATTACGCGCCTCTTCCAGCAGCTCCTGCTCAAGCTGCACGTCGCGGAACGCCTGACCGTGCTCGTTACCTTCAGTAGGCAGGCCGTCGTAGTATTTGGTCGAGGCCAGCTTGACGGTCTTCAGCGTGCTTTCAGCTGAGGTTCCGCCAATCACGAAGGCGATATGGTACGGCGGGCACGCCGCGGTGCCGAGGGTACGCATCTTCTCAACCAGGTAATTTTTCAGCTTGCCCGGAGTGAGCAGCGCTTTGGTTTCCTGGTAGAGATAGGTTTTGTTGGCTGAACCGCCGCCTTTGGCGATGCAGAGGAATTTGTACTCGTCACCGTCAACGCTGTAGAGGTCAATCTGTGCAGGCAGGTTAGTGCCGGTGTTGACCTCTTTGTACATATCCAGCGCCGCGTTTTGCGAGTAGCGCAGGTTGTCTTCGGTGTAGGTGTTGTAGACGCCGTGAGCCAGCGCCGCTTCGTCACCGCCGCCGGTCCAGACGCGCTGGCCTTTTTTACCGACGATGATCGCCGTGCCGGTGTCCTGGCAGGTGGGCAGAATGCCTTTCGCCGCGATATCGGAGTTACGCAGGAACTGCAGGGCAACGTACTTGTCGTTTTCGCTGGCTTCCGGGTCGCTCAGAATATCGGCAACCTGCTGCTGATGCGCGGGGCGGAGCATAAAGGAGGCATCGTGGAAAGCGTGCTGCGCCAGCAGCGTCAGCGCCTGCGGATCCACCTTGAGGATCTCTTGTCCTTCAAACTCAGAGACGGAGACGTGATCGCGGGTTAACAGGTAATACTCGGTCTGATCCTTACTGAGGGGGAAAGGATCCTGATAATGGAAGGGTTTATTCGACATTGTTCTCTCACTTACTGCTTCGGTCTGTTTATTCAGGGCAGATGTTCCGCTGCCCGGCTTAAAAGCGAGTCAGCTTATCCTACACAATTTTTTAACAAAAACTGAGACTAGTACGACTTTTTACATCCACAGGTTACTTCCACGTAGTTTATTGCTTTAATACCCGGAGTTAATTCCACATTTGAATCAGGGCTTGATAATGCAAAAACTCATTAACTCAGTGCAAAACTACGCCTGGGGAAGTAAAACTGCGTTAACGGATCTCTACGGTATCGCGAACCCGAACAACCTGCCGATGGCGGAACTATGGATGGGGGCGCACCCGAAGAGCAGCTCAAAAATTGAAGACGCCAGCGGCCAGGTACGCAGCCTGCGTGACGTGATTGATGCCGATAAAGCCGCACTGCTGGGCGACAAGGTGGCTCAACGCTTTGGCGAACTGCCGTTCCTGTTTAAGGTGCTGTGCGCCGACCAGCCGCTCTCCATCCAGGTTCACCCGAACAAAAAAGCGTCTGAAATCGGCTTTGCCAAAGAGAACGCGGCGGGCATCCCGCTGGACGCCGCCGAGCGTAACTACAAAGATCCTAACCACAAGCCGGAGCTGGTTTTTGCGCTGACGCCGTTCCTGGCGATGAACGCGTTCCGCGAGTTTTCAGAGATTATCTCCCTGCTGCAGCCGGTCGCGGGTGCCAACAAGGCTATTGCCCACTTCCTTGAAAACCCAAACGCGGACGCGCTCAGCCAGCTGTTTGCCAGCCTGCTGAATATGCAGGGTGAAGAGAAATCTCACGCGCTGGCGGTGCTGAAAGCGGCCCTGAACAGCCAGCAAGGGGAACCGTGGGAGACCATCCGCCTGATTTCCGAGTTTTACCCTGACGACAGCGGCCTGTTCTCCCCTCTGCTGCTGAACGTGGTGAAGCTGAACCCGGGCGAAGCGATGTTCCTGTTCGCGGAAACCCCGCACGCCTACCTGCAGGGCGTAGCGCTGGAGGTGATGGCCAACTCTGACAACGTGCTGCGCGCGGGCCTGACGCCGAAATATATCGACATCCCTGAGCTGGTTGCCAACGTGAAGTTTGTGGCGAAGCCTGCCGCGGAGCTGCTGACTCAGCCGGTGAAAAACGGCGCAGAGCTGGACTTCCCGATTCCGGTTGAGGATTTTGCGTTCTCCCTGCACGACCTCAATCAGACGGAAACGACAATCGCACAGGAGAGCGCGGCGATCCTGTTCTGCGTCGAGGGCGAAGCAACGCTGCGCAAAGGCGAGCAACGTCTGGTTCTCCAGCCTGGCGAGTCAGCATTCGTTGCAGCCAATGAGTCCCCGGTCAGCGTGAGCGGCACCGGTCGCCTGGCGCGCGTTTTTAATAAGCTTTAAGCACTTACTGAATTTTTTAACAACTCTTGCTAAGCTAGTTGAAGGCTTAATATCTCCGGGCGGTTTTTACCGCCTGGTTTCATTTTAGGGATAGTCGCAATGAAAAAATCGGTCGTAGCGGTTGGAGTGATTGTAGCGTTAGGCGTGGTCTGGACGGGTGCCTCCTGGTTTACCGGGAAACAGCTGGAAGGCCGTCTGGCTGAGATGGTGGCGCAGGCTAACGGAGAAATTAAGCGCAGCGCGCCGGAGGCGGGTCTGGAGCTGAGCTACCAGAACTATCAGCGCGGCGTGTTCACCAGCCGCATGCAGCTGGTGGTGAAGCCGGTGGCCGGTGCGGCAAACGGCTGGCTGAAGCCGGGACAGAGCGTGGTGCTGGATGAAGTGGTAAGCCACGGTCCGCTGCCGCTGGCGCAGCTAAAGTCGTTTAACCTGATCCCGTCCATGGCGTCCGTTCATACCGTACTGGTGAATAACGACGTCACCAAACCGCTGTTTGACCTGGCGAAGAATGAATCACCTTTCGACATTAACACCCGTATTAGCTACTCCGGTGATACCAGTTCTGATATCGCGCTGAAACCGCTGAACTACGAGAAAGAGAACGAAAAAGTCGCCTTCAGCGGTGGCCATTTCAAACTTGATGCGGATCGGGACGGCAACGTCTTCTCCATGACGGGTGAAGCGGAAAGCGGCCTGGTCAACGCCGTGAACGAATATAACCAAAAAGTTCAGCTCACCTTCAACAACCTGAAAGCCGACGGCAACAGCCGTATGACCGACTTTAAAGAGCGTATCGGCGATCAGAAGCTCTCCGTGGATAAAATTGCTATCGCAATTGAAGGAAAAGAGATGGCCGTGCTGGAAGGCATGGACGTTAACGGTCAATCCGACGTATCCAAAGACGGTAAGAGTATCAATACCCAGCTGGATTACACGCTGAAGAGCCTGAAAGTGCAGAATCAGGATCTGGGCACCGGCAAGCTGTCGCTGAAGATCGGCAATATCGACGGCCAGGCATGGCACGAATTTAGCCAGAAATACAGCAAAGAGAGCCAGGCGCTGCTGACCGACGCCGCGCTGCAGCAGAACCCGGAAGTGTACCAGCAGCAGGCGATGGCGGTGCTGTTCAATAACCTGCCAATCCTGCTGAAAGGCCAGCCGGTGGTCACCGTTGCGCCGCTGAGCTGGAAAAACAGCAAAGGCGAAACCAGCTTTAACCTGTCGCTGTTCCTGAAAGATCCTGCAGCCGCCACGGGTGAACCCCAGACGCTGGCGCAGGAAGTGGATCGCAGCGTGAAGTCGCTCGACAGCAAGCTGACCATCCCGATGGATATGGCGACCGAGTTTATGACCCAGATTGCGAAGCTGGAAGGCTACGGCGATGAAGATGCCGGCAAGCTGGCGAACCAGCAGGTGAAAGGTCTGGCGGCGATGGGTCAGATGTTCCGCATCACCAAAGTGGAAGACAACACCATTTCCACCAGCCTGCAATATGCCAACGGCCAGGTAACGCTGAACGGCGACAAAATGCCGCTGGAAGAGTTTGTTGGCATGTTTGGTATGCCGACGCTGGGAATGCCGGAACCGGCTGAACCCGCAGCGCCAGCCGTACCGGCGGCACCGCAGCAGTAAACGTCAAAACCCCTCGCAAGAGGGGTTTTTTATTGCCCTTATCCTTTCCATCCCTGCAGGAAATCCAGCAGCAAGGCGTTAACTTTCTCAGGCTGTTCCTCCTGAGGAAGATGGCCGCACTCGTCGATACCCTGCGCCCGCAGGTTATCCGCCATTTCAGCCCAGACGCTTTGCATATCGAAGAGCTTGCCGACCGCGTGAAAATCATTGCCCCACAGCGACATTACCGGACAGGCGATTTTCACGTCAGCGTCGGCAAGATCCTGCGCCACGTCTTCCGCGTTGGCGCGATAGTCAGCCATCGCGCCTCGCACGGCTCCGGGCGCCTGATACGCGCGAACATAGGTGTCAAACGCCTCGCCGCTGATGGTTGACGGATCGTAGGTCCAGTCCGAGAAAAAGTGGCGCAGCCAGATATTTTCACGTCCTGCAATCAGCGCTTCCGGCAGATCGGGCACAAGATGGAACAGGAAGAACCAGTATGCGCGGGCGATGGATGCATTCAAATCGCGCGCCACAATACGCGTTGGCACGTTATCCATGACCACCAGACGATCCACCAGCTCAGGGTAATCTTTTGCGAACCGCGTCGCGACGCGCGCCCCGCGATCGTGCCCCACCAGCACCACCTTCTGTAACCCCAGCGCACGCATTAGCTCCCGGATATCCCGGGCCATGTTCCGTTTATCATAGCCAGAAGCCGGTTTATCCGTTTCGCCATATCCTCGCAAATCCGGCGCGATGACGCGGTAGTGCCGGGACAATACAGGTATCTGGTAGCGCCAGGCATAGTTTGTTTCAGGAAAACCGTGCAGAAGAATAACCGGCGCGCCTTCACCCTCTTCAGCCACAAACTGGCGAATGCCGTTTGCCGTTACGGTGTAACTTTTCATATTCATAACCTCACTTTATTTCAGCAGAGGCACGTTGGCCGCACGTTGATAAGGACCGTAATTTACAGGGTTCCAGCTATAGCCCTGCTGCCAGGCGGTGATATGCCCAATACCGGGGAAAGGCAGATGCGCAGCGGCCATCCACTCGCCGTCTTTCGCCAGGGCGTTAAATTCCTGCGCCCGGGACGAGATGGCTTTTTTCGAATCGACATCAAAGCGAATAGACACTTCAGGATGCGGGAACTGGACGGCTGGCGCATGAATCAGATCCCCAATGAAGTTAATAGCCGTCCCCTGCGACGCAAAGCGATAAACGGTACTGCCGGGCGTATGGCCAACGGCATAGGCCGTCTGGACTTCCGGGATCGGCGAAGCTGGCGGAACGAAGGTTTTAAGATGTCCGGAGGCTTTATACTCAGACAATGCTTTTCGGGCGATAGCAAAATACTCTTTCGCATTAGCCGGCGCGCTCGCTTCTTTTGCAGGATCAAGCCAGTAGTCGGCCTCCCCCTGCGGTACGTAGACGGTGGCATTGGGGAACAACGCTTTACCGTTCGCATCGCTCAGGCCACAAACATGATCAAGATGAAGATGCGTCAGGAAAATGGTATCAACCTGCTCGGGACGATAGCCTGATGCTTTCATATTGTTAACCAGCTGGCCGGCCGTTTCCGACACGCAGTGCCCCGCTCCGCTGTCAATCATGACCAGATGTTTACCGGTATTAACCAGGAAAGCGTTAAAGGCGGTCGGCATGCGGTCGGCATCGATTTTATGCTGAGCCAGCAGTTTACGAACCTTGTCGTCTGAAAGACCGTGGAGTAATGACGGCGAAAGGTCGTTATAGCCGTCGAACAGCGCCGTGACCTCATATTCCCCTACCGCCAGACGATAATAGCCTGGGACCTGCTGCTTCACCTGTGCAGGTGCGTCAGCCCAGGCGGCACTTACCAATAACAGGCTGCTGAATGCCAGAACCGTTTTCAACTTTTTCATCTTCACTCCAGATTGATATTTTTCAGGTTGTGAAGAGACTATGGCAGCGTAACGATAAATACTGTAGATATGTCCTTTGATAAGTCAGCATAACGAAAAACGAAACAATGAAACTGGAAGACGTAGAAGTGTTTGTCGAAGCCATTAAGGCGGGTAGCCTGGCGGGCGCCGCGCGTCGGCTCTCAATGAGCGCCATGGCGGCGTCACGCTCTCTTAACAATCTTGAGGCTGAGCTGGGGGTCAGGCTGGTGCATCGCACCACGCGATCCCTTTCACCCACCAGCGATGGTGACGTTTTTTTGCCGCATGCGCAGGCGTTGCTGGAAGATAAAAATAACGCGCTGGCCGATCTGTTTCCTGATGGTACGCACCTGTCCGGACGCCTTCGCATTACCGCCTCAGCGGCGTTTGGACGCAAGATCGTTGCACCGATGTTGGCGCTGTTTATGCAGCAACATCCTGCCCTGCAGGTCGACCTGCTGGCAACCGATGAGCAAATTGATATTGTCGGGAAAGGCATAGACGTGGCGTTACGCATTGCACCGCTGCGCGATAACCGGTTAGTCGCACACCGCATCTGTGATAACCCCCGCGAGCTTTGCGCCAGCGCGGAGTATCTCGCTGCGTACGGTTCACCGAAATTGCTTAACGATCTGGCTGGACATAGCTGCCTGGCCACATCAGATACGACACACTGGTCGTTTGAGAAGGGTGAACAGCGCTACAAACAAAAGGTGTCAGGCCGATTCTCGGCTAACTCTATTGAGGCGATTTTCGAGGCTTGTCTGGGGGGACTCGGCATCGCAAATTTATCTCGCTGGTACGTAGAGCCTGCCATTGCTGAGGGTAAACTCGTGCGGATCGTCCTGGAAGATGCTCAGCCGGAATCGCTGGCCATTTGGGCGGTTTACCCGACCTCCCGGCTGATCCCGGCAAAAGTACGAAAATTTGTAGAAGCCCTGGAGACACATCTGACGCTCAACCCGCTTACGCAGCAGAGCTGAATTATTTCACCGTCACCAGCCGCGCCGCCACAATCTGGTGCCCGGACTGGACATCCGTGTTGTCGATGCGCTGCATAATTCTGTCTGCCAGCGTGTAGCCCATCTCCCGCGCAGGGGTGGTAGCCCAGACGATGGGGAGATCGTCCAGCGCGTTTTCACCAACGTCGGCAAACGCCCCTAACGCCACCTGATGGCCGAAGAAGGTTTCCACCCCGCCCTCGCCGCTCTGACGCCCGGCGCGGATCAGGCCAAACCAGGCCCCCATGGCAATCACATCGTTGTAGCAAATCACGGCGCTGATCGTCGGATTGCTTCGCAGCAGCGCGCCTATCGCTTCCGCCGCTTTCTTCTGGCTAGATTCACACTCCACGACCCATTCGCTGTGGAACGGCAGGCCGTATTTAATCAGCGTCGCGCAGTAGCCGCCGACCCGCTCGGCGCGCGTCAGGGAGGAGCTTTTCCCTCCCAGCCAGGCAATGCGCTGATGCCCGCGGCGAATAAGATGTTCGGTCAACATTTGCGCGGCCTGCATGTTATCCGGGCGCAGCGTATCGGCCTCGTCCAGATAGCTGGCGCGCGAGGCGAACACCAGCGGCACGCCTTTTTCGGCGGCACGCTCGCACAGTTCGCTACCCACGCCCGACGCTCCGGCGACGATCACTCCGTCAACCCCCTGGGTCAGCAGCATATCGAGACGGGAGAGAAGCTGCCCGGCCTCGCGCCCGCCGTGCAACAGAAAGACCATCCGCCCCTGCGCTTCCAGCGCTTCGGTTAACCCGGCGGTCAGCTCCGCATAGAAAGGTGACGTCAGGTCGCGGACAATCAGGCCAATCACCCCGCTTTGCCCGCCGCGCAGCGCCGACGCCTGACGGTTACGCACAAAGCCCAGCTGTTCAACCGCCTCGTTCACCCTCTGGCCGGTTGCGGGCGAGATGCGCCCTTTACCACTGAGCACGAAAGAAACGGTGCTGACGGAAACCCCCGCCGCCAGCGCGACATCGTTGATGGTGACTTTTTTCGCTACAGCCATGTGTCAGCGTGACTCCCTGAAATGAGATCGGTAAAACGTTTTATCAATACGTTATCTTTATACTACCAGTCAAAGCCTGAGAATGTGATTTAGCGCGCACTAAACTTTGATAAAACGTTTTATCTTCTCGCAGCATTGAAGCAGGCAAACTGATTTTAACAATAAAGGAGTCGTTTTATGACGGCGAAAACAGCACAAAAAATATCGCTGTGGGAGTTTTTCCAGCAACTGGGTAAAACCTTTATGCTGCCCGTGGCGCTCCTCTCGTTCTGCGGGATCATGCTCGGGATCGGCAGCTCGCTGAGCAGTAAAGACGTCATCACGCTGATCCCGTTCCTCGGTACTCCCGTGCTGCAGGCGATCTTTATCTGGATGAGTAAGGTCGGCTCCTTCGCGTTTAGCTTCCTGCCCGTGATGTTCTGCATCGCCATCCCGCTGGGCCTGGCCCGCGAGAATAAAGGCGTCGCGGCCTTTGCCGGGTTTGTGGGTTACGCCGTGATGAACCTGGCGGTTAACTTCTGGCTGACCGCGAAAGGCATTCTGCCGACGACCGATGCTGCCGTGCTGAAGGCCAACAACATTCAGAGCGTGATTGGCATCCAGTCTATTGATACCGGGATCCTCGGAGCGGTGATCGCCGGGGTCATTATCTGGATGCTGCACGAGCGCTTCCACAATATCCGCCTGCCGGATGCCCTGGCCTTCTTCGGCGGTACCCGCTTCGTGCCGATTGTCACCCTGGTAGTTATGGGTCTGTTCGGCCTGATCATTCCGCTGATCTGGCCGGTCTTTGCGATGGGCATCAACGGCATTGGCCGCATCATCAACGGCGCGGGAGATTTTGGTCCGATGATCTTCGGCACCGGCGAGCGTCTGCTGCTGCCGTTCGGCCTGCAGCATATCCTGGTGGCCCTGATTCGCTTCACCGAAGCGGGCGGTACCATGGAGGTGTGCGGTCACGACGTGAGCGGTGCGCTGACCATCTTCCAGGCGCAGCTGAGCTGTCCGACTACCCACGGCTTCTCTGAAAGCGCCACCCGCTTCCTGTCTCAGGGTAAAATGCCGGCCTTCCTCGGCGGCCTGCCGGGTGCCGCGCTGGCGATGTACCACTGCGCGCGCCCGGAAAACCGACATAAAATTAAAGGGCTGCTGATCTCCGGCGTGATTGCCTGCGTCGTGGGCGGCACCACCGAGCCTATCGAATTCCTGTTCCTGTTTGTTGCGCCGGTGCTGTATCTCATCCACGCGCTGCTGACCGGCCTGGGCTTTACCGTGATGGCGGTGCTCGGCGTCACCATCGGCAACACCGACGGCAACGTGATTGACTTCGTGGTGTTCGGGATCCTGCACGGCCTGTCAACCAAGTGGTATCTGGTCCCTGTCGTGGCGGCAATCTGGTTTGCGGTGTACTACGGCATCTTCCGCTTCGCCATCACCCGCTTTAATCTAAAAACGCCAGGACGCGATATTGATACGGCCACCAGCGTTGAACAGGCGGTTGCCGGTACCGTGGGCAAATCCGGCTATAACACCCCTGCCATTCTGGCGGCGCTGGGCGGTGCGGATAACATCACCTCGCTGGATAACTGCATTACCCGCCTGCGTTTGTCGGTGGCGGATATGTCAAAAGTGGATACCAACGCCCTCAAGGCCAACCGGGCCATCGGCGTGGTACAGTTAAATCAGCACAATTTGCAGGTGGTTATCGGCCCGCAGGTTCAGTCGGTGAAAGATGAGCTGGCAACCCTGATGCGAACAGTAGAAGCCTGATGCCTCAACCCCCTCTCATGAGGGGGTTTTACTTTAAGGATTAACGTCATGTTTGATTTTTCTACCGTCGTGGATCGTCACGGCACCTGGTGTACGCAGTGGGACTACGTCGCCGACCGCTTTGGCGCGGCGGATTTGCTGCCCTTCACCATCTCGGATATGGACTTCGCCACCGCCCCTTGCATTACCGACGCGCTGCATCAGCGCATCAACCACGGCGTGCTGGGCTACAGCCGCTGGAAAAACGACGAGTTTCTTGCCGCTGTTGAGCACTGGTTTCGGCAGCGCTTTAACAGCCGAATTGATAAAGAAACCATCGTTTATGGCCCTTCCGTCATCTATATGGTGTCAGAGCTGATTCGCCTCTGGTCAAAGCCCGGTGACGGCGTGGTGGTCCACACACCGGCGTACGATGCGTTTTACAACGCCATTGGAGGCAATGCGCGTCAGGTTGTGGCCGTTGAGATGGAAAAGCAGGCGGCTGGCTGGCAGGGCAATATGGCGGCGCTTGAAGTGGCCCTGGCGAAACCGGAAAACAAAATTCTGCTGCTGTGCAGCCCGCAGAACCCGACCGGCAAGGTCTGGACGCGGGATGAATTGACGCAGATGGCGGAACTCTGTGAGCGCTATGACGTGGCGGTTATCAGCGATGAAATTCATATGGACATGGTCTGGGGGGCGCATCGCCACACCCCGTGGAATGCGGTAGCGCGCGGCAAATGGGCGCTTCTCACCTCCGGCTCGAAAAGCTTTAATATTCCGGCACTGACGGGCGCATACGGCCTGATCGGCGATGAAGAGAGCCGTAACGGCTATCTCAGCGCGCTAAAAGGACGGGATGGGCTCTCTTCCCCTTCCGTGCTGGCGCTGACGGCCCATATCGCCGCCTATCAGCAGGGAGAGCCGTGGCTGGATGCCTTGCGTCGTTATCTGGAAGAGAATCTGTTGTATATCGCACAGGAATTAAACAGTGCTTTTCCGAAACTGAACTGGCAGCCGCCGGAAGCTACCTATCTGGCCTGGATTAACCTGCGCCCGCTGAACATTGACGACAGGGCACTGCAAAAAGTACTGATCGAGCAGCAAAAGGTCGCCATCATGCCGGGATACACGTATGGAAACGAGGGTAACGGCTTCGTGCGCCTTAACGCCGGCTGCCCACGCAGCAAGCTGGAACAAGGGGTTCAGCGCCTCATCGCCGGGATCAATACGCTCCTGTAATTTGTTTGCGCAACGGAATATTCCCTTGCGCAAATAGCTTTTTACCCCGTTTTGTTTTTATAATATGGCGCACTTTAACCCGAAAAGAGTGCGACCATGATTGATACACGCCTGCCCTTAACTGATATTCATCGTCACCTTGACGGTAACATTCGTGCCCAAACCATCCTCGATCTTGGCCGCCAGTTCAACTTAACGCTTCCCGCTCAGACGCTTGAGTCGTTGATCCCACACGTACAGGTCACCTCCAATGAACCGGACCTGGTCAGTTTCCTGAGCAAACTCGACTGGGGCGTGAAGATGCTGGCGTCGCTGGATGCCTGCCGCCGCGTGGCGTTTGAGAACATTGAAGACGCGGCCCGCAACGGCCTGCACTACGTCGAGCTGCGCTTCTCGCCGGGCTATATGGCGATGACCCACAGCCTGCCCGTTGCAGGCGTAGTGGAAGCCGTCATTGAAGGCGTCCGTGAAGGGTGTAAAACCTTCGACGTTCAGGCCCGCCTGATCGGCATTATGAGCCGCACGTTCGGCGAAGCCGCCTGCCTGCAGGAGCTGGAAGCGCTGCTGGCCCATCGTGATGCCATCACCGCCGTCGATCTCGCCGGTGACGAGCTGGGCTTCCCGGGCAGCCTGTTCCTCTCCCACTTCAACCGCGCGCGCGATGCCGGCTGGCACATTACCGTGCACGCGGGTGAAGCGGCTGGCCCGGAAAGCATCTGGCAGGCCATCCGCGAGCTGGGCGCCGAACGTATCGGTCACGGCGTGAAGGCGGTAGAAGACCGCGCGCTGATGGATTTCCTGGCGGAGCAGCGCATCGGCATTGAGTCGTGCCTGACGTCTAACATTCAGACCAGCACCGTAGCATCGCTGTCGCAGCACCCGCTGAAAACGTTCCTTGAACACGGCGTGCTGGCCTCGCTGAACACGGACGATCCGGCGGTTCAGGGCGTGGATATCATCCACGAGTACAACATCGCCGCACCGCAGGCGGGTCTGAGCCGTGAGCAGATCCGTCAGGCGCAGATTAACGGGCTGGAAATTGCCTTCCTGACGCCTGCTGAGAAGCAGGCGCTGCGGGATAAGGTGGCAACCGCGTAAACCCTTTTGCCGGGTGGCGGCTACGCCTTACCCGGCCTACAACAACGTCAAAGATTTATGCCAGACAGAGCGTGGCGCGATGTTTGGCAGATTCGATGCCCAGTTCAATCAGCTCCATAATTTGTATCGCCTGGCTGGCCGGAACCGGGTTCTCCCCCGTGCCGTTCAGCGCATCGCGGATGCCCGCATAATAGGCTGGATAGTTGCCCGGGATCGTCAGCAAGGTCTCCTCGACCAGCTCGTCGCCTTCCACCCGCGTGAGGACGCCGTCGCGCATATCATAGCCCCAGTCTTCCTGCGGCAGACGTTCACCGTTTTTGAGGCGATCTTCCTGCGGATCGAGGCCAAACTTCACGTAGCTCCCGCGCGTGCCGTGGATGATATAGCGGGCAGATTCCGCGGCCGCGACCATCGTGCCGTGCAGCACAATCCGCCGCTGCGGGTAACTCAACACCGCGTGGAAGTAATCGGTTGTCTGCGCCCCGGGCCTGAGCTGGGCCAGATCGACTGTCATGCTCACCGGCAGCCCAAACAGATTCACGGCCTGGTCCAGCAGATGCGGGGCTAAATCGTACCAGATGCCGCTGCCCGGACCGGCCTGCTCGCGCCAGCGGTTTCTCACCTGCGGACGGAAGCGGTCAAAATGCGATTCAAAAAAAACGATCTCTCCTAGCGTGCCTTCCCTAAGAAGCGTTTTAACCGTCAGGAAGTCGCTGTCCCACCTGCGGTTATGGAAAACGGACAGCACTCTGCCCGGGCTTTTTGCCAGCGCCTCCAGCTCACGCGCCTGTGACAACGTCACGGTGAAGGGTTTGTCAACAACGACGTGCTTCCCGGCTTCCAGCGCGGCTTTCGCCAGCGGGAAGTGCGTGTCGTTCGGGGTGGGAATAACAATTAAATCGATATTCGGATCGTTGAAAAGGTGTTTAGGCTCGGAGACAACCGGCACTGCGGGCCAGTCAGCGTGGACTTTGGCGGCGTCGCTGCTGGATACCGCCGCCAGCGCCATTCCCGGCGTTCCGGCTATCAGAGGCGCATGAAACGTTTTGCTCGCGTACCCGTAGCCTATAAGCCCGACGCGGATGTTATCACTCATCGTGTTGTCCTCTTTTTGCGTTTCTTATTTCATACTGGCCTTTCTGGCATTGTCCTCATTAATAATGAGCCAGGGCGCTTAAAATAGCAGGCTGGACCGGCTATTTTTGTTACATAGTATTAACCTTCTGATTTTGTTTAAGGGAATCGTTCCCAAAGCGCTTGCCGTCAGAGAAACAGCGCTGTAACATTTGCGACCTGTATTTATGGATAAATTACAACAGTGAATCATGGCATCAATTATTAATCGAATCATTGAATTAGCGGGATGGATTGTTCTTGGGGTTTCGGTCATTTTGCTCGGCGTAGCCAGCCATATTGATAACTACCAGCCGCCGGAGCCTGCTGCCGTCACCCATCCTAAGTAACCGGTTGCTGCTTTAAAGAGTGACATAATGTGTCAGTTTCGTATTGCCAGCCCTGGTGAACGCGGTTAACCTTCTCTTCCAGGCATCACCTTCGGTGCCTGAATTTCAGCAAAGAAAACTCCTAATTTCGTCGCGTTATCTGAGTGGGCTGTTTACGTCTGTATTAATCCGTTTATTATTCGACCGAATTACCTTAACTGGTATTACTCACTTTTATATGGAAAATTATTAATATGACAGTTCAGGACTATTTATTAAAATTTCGCAAGATCAATTCGCTTGAGAGCCTGGAAAAACTGTTTGACCATCTGAACTACACCCTGTCGGATAATCAGGACATCATCAATATGTATCGCGCCGCTGACCATCGCCGTGCGGAGCTGGTCTCCGGCGGTCGCTTGTTCAACGTCGGCGAGGTGCCGAAGTCCGTATGGCGTTACGTTTTATAAGAAAGTAGCCATCCGCGCGAAATGTTATATACTCTCCGCCCTGCAAACTGGCTGTACAACATTTCGCGCAGATAATGGGAGAGTTCATGACCGCAACGCCTGGAGAACGCATCGGAGGCTGGTTAATCGCCCCACTGGCATGGCTGCTGGTTGCCTTATTAAGCGCATCGCTTGCGCTGCTGCTTTATACCACCGCATTGATTACCCCTCACGCTATTCAGACCCTGATGTCGCAAAGCGTGCTGAATATAGCGATGTGGTTTGTGTCGTTCGTTTTCGCGATTGGGATGTGGTACTACACCCTGTGGCTGACTATCGCCTTCTTTAAGCGCCGCAAGAGTGTGCCTAAGCACTACATTATCTGGCTGCTCATTTCGGTTCTGCTGGCGGTTAAAGCGTTTGCTTTCTCGCCCGTGTCTGACGCGCTTGCTGTCCGCCAGCTGCTTTTCCCGTTACTGGCTGCGGCGCTACTGGTGCCCTATTTCAAACGTTCAACGCGTGTGAAAAACACCTTCGTGAACCCGTAATAACCTTACAGATAACCTGTTGTCGCCTGCCCCGGTTTGTCCGATAATAGGCGGCTTTTTTATTTCAGGCTAAATAATGACCGATTACTTACTGCTCTTTGTCGGCACCGTGCTGGTTAACAACTTCGTTCTGGTGAAGTTCCTTGGCCTGTGCCCGTTTATGGGCGTGTCCAAAAAGCTGGAAACGGCGATGGGCATGGGGCTGGCGACGACCTTCGTCATGACGCTGGCGTCCATCTGCGCGTGGTTGATTGACACCTGGATCCTCATCCCGCTGGGGTTAATCTATCTCCGCACGCTGGCGTTTATTCTGGTCATTGCGGTGGTGGTGCAATTTACCGAAATGGTCGTGCGTAAAACCAGCCCGGCGCTCTATCGCCTGCTGGGTATCTTCCTGCCGCTGATCACCACCAACTGCGCGGTGCTTGGCGTGGCGCTGCTGAACATCAACCTTGGCCATAACTTCATGCAGTCGGCGCTGTACGGTTTCTCCGCCGCTGTCGGTTTCTCATTCGTTATGGTGCTGTTCGCGTCGATTCGCGAACGTCTGGCAGCAGCGGATATCCCTGCGCCATTTCGCGGTAATGCCATTGCGCTGGTGACCGCGGGTTTAATGTCTCTGGCCTTTATGGGCTTTAGTGGTCTGGTGAAGTTGTAATGAGTGCTATCTGGATTGCCATCGCCTCTATCAGCGTCCTGGGGTTGGTGTTTGGCCTTATCCTGGGCTACGCCTCCCGCCGTTTCGCGGTAGAGGACGATCCTGTTGTTGAAAAAATTGATGAGCTTTTGCCGCAAAGTCAGTGTGGACAGTGCGGCTACCCGGGCTGCCGCCCTTACGCTGAAGCGGTAGGCATTCAGGGTGAAAAAATTAACCGCTGTGCGCCCGGCGGCGAAGCGGTGATGCTGAAAATTGCCGCCCTGCTTAACATCGATCCGCAGCCCGTTGATGGCGATGCGGAAGTCCAGGAGCCGGTCCGTGCCCTCGCGGTGATCGACGAAGCAAACTGCATCGGCTGCACCAAATGTATTCAGGCCTGCCCGGTCGACGCCATTGTTGGCGCGACCCGCGCCATGCACACCGTTGTGGCGGATCTCTGCACCGGCTGTAACCTCTGCGTGGCCCCCTGCCCGACGCAATGTATAGAGCTGCGCCCGGTTGAAACGACTACCGAAAGCTGGAAGTGGGATCTTCAAACCATTCCGGTTCGCAATATTCCTGTGGAACAACATGCTTAAGTTATTTTCTGCTTTCAGAAAAGAGAAGATCTGGGACTTTGACGGCGGTATCCATCCGCCAGAGATGAAAGCCCAGTCCAACGGCACGCCGCTGCGTCAAATTCCGCTGGCGACGCGTTACGTCATGCCGCTCAAGCAGCATATTGGCGCTGAGGGCGAGCTGTGCGTGAAAGAAGGCGATACGGTGCTGCGCGGTCAGCCGCTGACCTTCGGACGCGGACGTATGCTGCCGGTACACGCCCCTACTTCCGGGAAAGTGGTGGCTATTGCCCCTCATACGGTGGCGCATCCGTCCGCGCTGTCGGAACTGAGCGTGATTATTGAAGCCGACGGCGAAGATCGCTGGATTGACCGTGACGGCTGGAGCGACTACCGCAGCCAGAGCCGCGAAGCGCTCATCGAGCGTATTCATCAGTTCGGCGTCGCCGGGCTTGGCGGCGCGGGCTTCCCGACCGGCGTCAAGCTGCGCGGCGGTGGCGATAAGATTCAGACGCTGATTATCAACGCCGCCGAATGCGAGCCGTATATCACCGCCGACGATCGTCTGATGCAGGATTGCGCCGCCCAGGTGGTGGAAGGCATCCGCATCCTTGCGCACATTCTGCAGCCGCGGGAAGTGCTGATCGGTATCGAAGACAATAAACCGCAGGCTATTTCAATGCTGCGCGCCGTGCTGGCCGGTAGCCATGATATCGCCCTGCGCGTTATTCCGACCAAGTACCCCTCTGGCGGCGCAAAGCAGTTGACGCAAATCCTCACCGGCAAGCAGGTCCCGCACGGCGGACGCTCATCGGATATCGGCGTGCTGATGCAAAACGTCGGCACCGCTTACGCCGTCAAGCGTGCGGTGATTGACGGCGAGCCGTTGACCGAGCGCGTGGTAACGCTGACCGGAGAGTCTGTCTCTCGTCCGGGTAACGTCTGGGCGCGCCTCGGCACGCCGGTGCGCCATCTGCTGGAACAGGCTGATTTTTGCCCTGCCAGCGACCAGATGGTGATCATGGGCGGTCCGCTGATGGGCTTTACCCTGCCGTGGCTCGACGTTCCGGTAGTGAAAATCACCAACTGCCTGCTCGCCCCTTCCCCAACCGAAATGGGGGAGGAGCAGGAAGAGAAAGGCTGCATCCGCTGCAGCGCCTGTGCCGATGCCTGCCCGGCGGATCTCCTCCCGCAGCAGCTGTACTGGTACAGCAAAGGCCAACTGCACGATAAAGCCAAAGCCCATAACCTGGCCGACTGCATCGAATGCGGTGCCTGCGCCTGGGTCTGCCCAAGCAACATTCCGCTGGTGCAGTACTTCCGCCAGGAGAAGGCCGAGATTTATGCCATCTCCATGGAAGAAAAACGCGCCGCGGAAGCCAAGGCACGTTTCGAAGCGCGTCAGGCGCGTCTCGAACGTGAGAAGATGGCTCGTCAGGAGCGACATAAGCAGGCCGCCGTTCAGCCTGCCGGGAAAGATCAGGATGCAATCAACGCCGCACTGGCGCGCGTTCGCGAGAAAAAAGCCAGTGCCGCCCAGACGCTGGTGATCCAGGCCGGTGAAAAACCGGATAACAGCGAAGCGATTGCCGCCCGCGAAGCGCGTAAAGCTGCGGCCCGCGCCCGTCAGGCGGAAAAAGCGCAAGCGGCGCAGCCGGAAGCTGAAATCGATCCACGCAAAGCCGCCGTTGAGGCGGCAATAGCCCGTGCCAAAGCGCGCAAGGCCGGGGAGCAGCCAGTGGTGGTTGAACAGGAACCGGTCGATCCGCGTAAAGCTGCCGTTGAAGCGGCGATTGCCCGCGCCAAAGCGCGCAAAGCAGCGCAGCAGGCGCCAGCCGCAGAACCTGAAGCACCGGTCGACCCACGTAAAGCCGCCGTTGAAGCGGCGATAGCCCGCGCCAAAGCGCGCAAAGCAGCACAGCAGGCGCCAGCCGCAGAACCTGAAGCACCGGTCGACCCACGTAAAGCCGCCGTTGAAGCGGCGATTGCCCGCGCCAAAGCGCGCAAAGCAGCACAGCAGGAAGAGCAGCCGCAGGCCGCCAACGATGACCCGCGCAAGGCCGCCGTCGCCGCCGCCATTGCGCGCGTTCAGGCAAAGAAAGCCGCACAGCAAGCCGTAAACGAGGATTAAATGGTTTTCAGAATCGCAAGTTCCCCTTACACACACAACCAGCGCCAGACCTCGCGCATCATGATGCTGGTCTGCCTGGCGGCGCTACCGGGCATTGCCGTTCAGTGCTGGTTTTTCGGCTGGGGAACTCTGTTACAGATAGCTCTTGGATGCGCCAGCGCCGTCGTGGCGGAAGCCCTCGTGCTGAAGCTGCGCAAGATGGCGGTTTCCCGCATCCTGGCCGACAACTCCGCGCTGCTGACCGGCCTGCTGCTGGCCATCAGCATTCCCCCGCTTGCCCCGTGGTGGATGGTGGTGCTCGGCACCGTGTTTGCCGTGATTATTGCCAAACAGCTCTATGGCGGCCTCGGTCATAACCCATTTAATCCGGCAATGATTGGCTACGTGGTGCTGCTGATCTCCTTCCCGGTACAGATGACCAGCTGGCTGCCACCGCACGAGATTGCAGCCACGGTGCCCGGCTTTATGGATGCTCTGCAGGTGATCTTTACCGGCCATACGGCGCTGGGTGCTGATATGAACGCGCTGCGTATGGGCGTGGACGGTATCAGCCAGGCGACGCCGCTTGATACCTTTAAAACGTCCCTGCATGCCGGACACAGCGTTGAGCAAATTATGAAATCGGCGATCTACAGCGGCGTGCTGGCGGGAGCCGGCTGGCAGTGGGTCAACCTGGCGTATCTGCTGGGCGGCCTGTTCCTGTTGCAGCAGAAAGCCATCCGCTGGCATATTCCGGTCAGCTTCCTCGTGACGCTGGCGGTCTGTGCCACGCTGGGCTGGGTATTCTCTCCTGAATCGCTGGCCAGCCCGCAGATGCACCTGCTCTCCGGCGCGACCATGCTGGGTGCCTTCTTTATCCTGACGGATCCGGTGACGGCCTCAACGACTAACCGCGGACGCCTGATCTTCGGCGCGCTGGCTGGCCTGCTGGTTTGGCTCATCCGCAGCTTCGGCGGCTACCCGGACGGCGTGGCCTTTGCCGTCCTGCTCGCCAACATTACCGTTCCGCTCATCGACTATTACACGCGTCCGCGCGTGTACGGCCATCGCTAAGGGTTTCGCCATGTTAAAAACGATGCAAAAACACGGCGTCACGCTGGCTGTCTTCGCCGCGGTCCTGACGGGGCTGACGGCACTGGTTAATGCGCTGACCAAAACGACCATCGAAGAACAGGCCTCGAAGCAGCAAAAGGCGTTGTTCGATCAGGTGATCCCGTCCGATTTCTACGATAATGACCTGCAAAAAAGCTGCTTTGTGGTAGACGCGCCGCAGCTTGGGAAAGGCCCGCACCGCCTCTTTATCGCCCGCAAAGGGGATAAACCGGTCGGCGCGGTGATGGAAGCGACCGCGCCTGACGGCTATTCCGGCGCCATACAGCTGCTCGTGGGCAGCGATTTTTCCGGCACCGTGCTGGGCACCCGCGTGACGGAACATCATGAAACGCCGGGTCTTGGCGACAAAATTGAAACCCGTCTGAGCGACTGGATTTTGCACTTTGCCGGTAAAGTGATCCATGGTGAAGATGACGCCGCGTTTGCGGTGAAGAAAGACGGCGGCGAGTTTGACCAGTTCACTGGGGCGACCATCACCCCGCGGGCGGTGGTAAACGCCGTAAAACGAGCCGGGCTGTACGCTGAAACGCTGCCCGCGCAGATCAACAATCTTCCGGCCTGTGAGGAGTAATCATGAGCCAGGTTAAAGAGGTTATTGTCCAGGGATTGTGGAAAAACAACTCCGCGCTGGTACAGCTTCTGGGTATGTGCCCCCTGCTGGCGGTGACATCCACCGCCACCAACGCGCTCGGTCTGGGTCTGGCAACCACGCTGGTATTGACCCTGACCAACCTCTCCATCTCTGCCCTGAGACGCTGGACGCCGTCGGAAATTCGTATTCCGATTTACGTCATGATCATTGCGTCGGTGGTCAGTATTGTCCAGATGCTGATTAACGCCTACGCGTTTGGTCTGTACCAGTCGCTCGGGATCTTCATTCCTCTTATCGTCACCAACTGTATTGTGGTCGGGCGTGCGGAAGCGTTCGCGGTGAAAAACAGCCCGGCCATGTCGGCGCTGGATGGTTTTTCCATTGGCATGGGCGCCACGTGCGCCATGTTCGTGCTGGGCTCGCTGCGTGAAATCCTCGGCAACGGTACGCTGTTTGACGGCGCAGATGCGCTGCTGGGCGGCTGGGCTAAAGCGCTGCGCGTTGAGGTGTTTCACACCGATACGCCGTTCCTGCTGGCGATGCTGCCGCCCGGCGCGTTTATTGGCCTCGGCATGATGCTGGCAATAAAATACCTGATTGATGAGAAACGTAAGCGCCGCGCGGCTGAGCGCAGCGTTGTGGAAGGGTCACCCGAGAAGGCCTCATGAATAAAGAAAAGCGCATTGCGATCCTGACCCGTCTGCGGGACGAGAACCCGCACCCGACGACGGAGCTGAATTTTACCTCCCCGTTTGAGCTGCTGATCGCGGTGTTGCTCTCTGCGCAGGCGACCGACGTGAGCGTCAATAAAGCCACTGCCCTGCTCTATCCGGTCGCCAATACGCCGAAGGCCATGCTGGAGCTGGGCGTGGAAGGTGTGAAGTCCTATATCAAAACCATCGGCCTGTTTAACAGCAAAGCCGAGAACGTAATTAAGACCTGTCGGATCCTGCTGGAACAGCATGGAGGCGAAGTACCGGAAGATCGCGCCGCGCTGGAAGCCTTGCCGGGCGTGGGGCGTAAAACCGCGAACGTGGTGCTCAATACCGCGTTTGGCTGGCCCACTATCGCCGTCGATACGCATATATTTCGCGTCTCTAACCGGACCAACTTCGCGCCGGGGAAAAATGTCGAGCAGGTCGAAGAGAAGCTGCTGAAAGTGGTTCCGGCGGAATTTAAGGTTGATTGCCATCACTGGCTGATTCTGCACGGTCGTTACACGTGTATTGCCCGTAAGCCTCGCTGCGGCTCCTGCATTATTGAAGATCTCTGCGAATACAAAGAAAAAGTGTATTCCTGAACGTTATTACCACATCAAAAGAAGGGTGATGGTGCACGCTTCTTTTGACCGTTATTTGTCCGCCTTTCGTTTCCTCTGGCCTGTCACTTCTTCGGTTCTTTAACGTTTAAACAGGTTAATAGTTTTTTCATAGCCAAAAATTTCTATACATCTGTGATCGCGATCACCCTGATAACTTCATGTTATATTTTTGTTGTCAAAATCGACCTAAACCCTTTGTCTGACAAGACACCCTTCTTTTTTTACCGACGATAAGACCAGTGATTTTTCAGATTATGGGCTATATCACTGCCAGAAGCGGCAAATAGCAGAACATATCGCCATTCACCGGTCCGTACCGGTCAAAAGCAGTCGAAAAAACTACCTTTACTCACCTTATAAAATTTAACGCTGAATAACATTTGCATGAACCGACGATTATACCATCTCAGATATATGTAACAGATTATTACAAACGTCTTGCCAGATGGGGCAGGATAGTGAACATTACCCGCCGTTTCTCCTCCCAATATAACTATAAGGCGGATGGGCTACGGCCATCACGCTATGAACACCCCCGTTAATATGGGATGTAAAAAAAGAGGTATATGTGTCGACTGCAAACAATAAACCAACAGATGAAAGCGTGAGTCTGAACGCTTTTAAACAACCGAAAGCGTTTTATCTCATCTTCTCTATCGAGTTATGGGAGCGTTTTGGTTACTACGGCCTGCAAGGGATCATGGCGGTTTACCTGGTAAAACAGCTGGGTATGTCCGAAGCCGATTCCATCACGCTGTTCTCCTCCTTTAGTGCCCTCGTTTACGGTCTGGTTGCTATCGGCGGCTGGCTGGGTGATAAAGTTCTCGGTACTAAGCGCGTCATTATGCTGGGTGCCATTGTACTGGCTATTGGCTATGGTCTGGTTGCATGGTCAGGACATGATGCGGCTGTGGTCTACATGGGCATGGCAACCATCGCCGTGGGTAACGGTCTGTTCAAAGCGAACCCGTCTTCCCTGCTCTCAACCTGCTACAGCAAAGATGACCCACGTCTGGACGGTGCATTTACCATGTACTACATGTCCATCAACATCGGTTCCTTCTTTTCCATGCTGGCAACCCCATGGCTGGCCGCGAAATTCGGCTGGAGCGTGGCGTTTGCGCTGAGCTTCGTGGGTATGCTGATCACCGTGGTAAACTTCCTTTTCTGCCGCAACTGGGTGAAAGACTACGGTTCAAAACCTGACTTCGAGCCTGTCCACATGGGCAAGCTGCTGGCTACCCTCGTGGGCGTTGTCGTCCTGGCGGCGATCGCCACCTGGCTGCTGCACAACCAGGGTATCGCTCGTGCCGTTCTGGGCGTCGTTGCGCTGGGCATCGTGGTCATCTTCGCGAAAGAAGCGTTCGCTATGAAGGGTGCAGCCCGTCGTAAGATGATTGTGGCGTTCATTCTGATGCTGGAAGCGATTATCTTCTTCGTGCTGTACAGCCAGATGCCAACCTCTCTGAACTTCTTCGCTATTCGTAACGTTGAGCACTCTATCCTGGGTATCGCATTCGAACCCGAGCAGTTCCAGGCGCTGAACCCCTTCTGGATCATGATCGGTTCCCCGATTCTGGCCGCAATCTATAACAAGATGGGCGATCGTCTGCCAATGCCGCACAAGTTCGCGGTGGGTATGGTGCTCTGTTCTGGTGCGTTCCTGGTGCTGCCGCTGGGGACTAAGTTTGCGTCCGACGCCGGTATCGTATCCGTTAACTGGCTGATCCTGAGCTACGCGCTGCAGTCTATCGGCGAACTGATGATCTCCGGTCTGGGTCTGGCGATGGTTGCACAGCTGGTTCCACAGCGTCTGATGGGCTTCATTATGGGTAGCTGGTTCCTGACCACTGCCGGTGCGGCGATCATCGCCGGTAAGATCGCGAACCTGATGGCTGTGCCAGAAAACGTGACCGATCCGCTGCTCTCCCTGAACGTCTACGGTACCGTGTTTATGCAGATTGGTATCGCTACGGCGGTTATCGCGGCGCTGATGCTGCTGACCGCGCCGAAACTGAATCGAATGACTCAGGACGACGACAAGACGGCGGAAGCGAATAAAACCGCTACCGCGTGATATCTGAGAGAAACGACAGAACAGAAGCCGCTAAGAGATTAGCGGCTTTTTTTTTGTCCCTTCGCGCACTAACATAGCTGAAACCTCAGCAAAAAGGAGTTACCGATGAAACTGTTCTACAAACCGGGCGCGTGCTCTCTTGCTTCCCATATCACCCTGCGCGAGAGCGGCAAAGATTTCACGCTGGATGGCGTTGATCTGATGAAAAAGCGCCTGGAAAACGGGGATGACTTTTTTGCGATTAACCCAAAAGGGCAGGTTCCAGCCCTGCTGTTGGATGACGGAACTCTGCTGACCGAAGGCGTGGCGATTATGCAGTTCCTGGCGGACAACGTACCGGATCGCCAGCTCCTTGCCCCTACCGGCAGCGTCGCACGTTATAAAACGCTGGAGTGGTTGAACTATATCGCCACCGAGCTGCACAAAGGTTTTACCCCCCTCTTCCGCCCGGATACGCCGGAAGAGTACAAGCCGACCGTGCGAGCTCTGCTGGAGAAAAAGCTGCAGTATGTTAACGAATCGCTGAAAGACGATCAGTGGATTTGTGGTTCACGCTTCACCATTGCCGACGCGTACCTGTTTACCGTACTGCGCTGGGCGCGTGCGGTTAAGCTGAACCTGGAAGGGTTGGACCACATCGCATCGTATATGGCGCGCGTGGCGGAGCGTCCAGCGGTGGCCGCGGCGCTAAAAGCGGAAGGGTTGAATTAAGCGAGCCGTCTGTGTTGCCGGGTGGCGCTGACGCTCACCCGGCCTATGAACTCTGGACGATTATAGCCGTGTGGCGCTGAAATAGTGCTCCGGCTTCGCGATACGATCCTGTGCCGCGACCACCTGCAGTTCATATTCCTGCATCTCTTTCGTCGCAATCATAATTTCGTACACCGCTGCCGTCACGTGCTCCAGCGCGTCTCTCACCGTTGCACCCTGCAACAGTTTCACCAGCAGCAGTCCGCTGGTCACATCACCCACGCCCACCGGCTGACGCGTGCCGAAATCCACCAGCGGACGGCTGATATGCCATGCGTCATCTTTCGTCACCAGCAGCATCTCAAAACGCTCCTGAGTCAGCCCTGCGCGGGCGAGATGTTTTACCAGCACAATCTCCGGCCCCTGGGCTATCAGCTCGCGAGACGCGCGTACAGCCTCTTCTACGCTGTTAACCGGATGCTCGCAGAGGATCTCCAGCTCAATCAGGTTGGGCGCAATGATATCGCTGGCGGGCAGCGCATGGCGAACGTGAAATTCCGCTACGCCAGGCGCCACGATGCAGCCTTTCTCCGGGTGTCCCATGACGGGGTCGCAGAAGTATTTTGCCGCCGGGTTTGCCGCTTTCACCTGACGCACGATGCCGAGGATGTGTTCCCCCTGCTCCGCTGAGCCGAGGTAGCCGCTCAGAACGGCGTCGCAGCGCTTGAGCTGGTCGATATCCGCAATACCCTGCACAACCTCTGTGAGATGCGAAGGCGGCATCACGCAGCCGGTCCATTTGCCGTATTGCGTGTGGTTAGAGAACTGCACGGTATTGAGAGGCCAGACGTTGGCACCGAGGCGGCGCATCGGGAATTCCGCTGCGCTATTGCCAGCATGTCCAAACACAACGTGGGACTGAATGGCGAGGATGTTCTTCATCTTTTTCTTACCAAACCCTGAACAAACAAAAAGGGCGTGGTTTCCCACGCCCCTCGAGACTTTTACTTACTTCCAGCAGACCAGACAGTAGTTTTTCTTACCGCGGCGCAGCAGCGTGTAGCGGCCATACAGACGATCGCCGTCAACGAAGGTGTATTCCGGATCAGCCTGCTTTTCACCGTTGATGGTGATAGCGTTGGAGGCGATGGTTTTACGCGCCTGACCACGGGAAGGCTGGAGCTCAGAGTCCACCAGCGCCTGCATCAGGTCAGCCCCTTTTTCCATCTCAACCATCGGCACGCCGTCCTGCGCCAGCTGTTCGAAGTCCGCTTCGCTCAGATCGCTCAGCGTACCGTTGAACAGGCTTGCGGTGATGCGTTTTGCCGCGGCCAGGCCCTCTTCACCATGAACCAGTTTGGTCACTTCGTCCGCCAGCACGTACTGGGCACGCGGCGCTTTACCGCTGTTCTTATCTTCCTCTTCCAGCGCATTGATCTCAGCAATGTCCATGAAGGTGAAGAACTTCAGGAAGCGGTAAACATCGGCGTCCGCCGTGTTGATCCAGAACTGATAGAATTTGTACGGGCTGGTTTTCTTCGGATCGAGCCATACCGCGCCGCCTTCGGTTTTACCGAATTTGGTGCCGTCTGCTTTGGTGATCAGTGGAACGGTCAGGCCGAAGACCTGGTTCTGATGCAGACGACGGGTCAGGTCGATACCGGAGGTGATGTTCCCCCACTGGTCAGAGCCGCCGATCTGCAGAGAGACGCCGTGCAGCTTGTTCAGGCAGGCAAAGTCATAGCCCTGCAGCAGGTTGTAGGAGAACTCGGTAAAGGAGATACCCTGATCGTCACGGTTCAGACGCTGCTTGACCGCTTCTTTGTTAATCATCTGGTTAACAGAGAAGTGCTTGCCGATGTCGCGCAGGAAGGTCAGCACGTTCATGCTCCCAAACCAGTCGTAGTTGTTAGCAGCAATGGCAGAGTTATCGCCACAGTTGAAGTCGAGGAACGGTGCAACCTGTTTGCGGATCTTATCCACCCACTCCTGCACGGTATCTTCGGTGTTCAGCTTACGCTCCGCGGCTTTAAAGCTCGGGTCACCAATCAGACCGGTCGCGCCGCCCACCAGGGCAACAGGCTTATGGCCCGCCATCTGGAAGCGTTTCAGGCATAACAATGGAACAAGATGCCCCAAATGCAAGCTGTCAGCGGTGGGATCGAAGCCGCAATAGAGCGCGATCGGGCCTTGCGCCAGTCGCTCTGCTAACGCTTCCTCGTCCGTCACCTGGGCCACGAGGCCCCGCTCTTGCAATTGTTTAATCAAGTTACTGCTTGCCATCAAATTCTCCATGTATAAACGACTGCACCTTTGCCGGTACACGACTTTTCGCCTGATGCGAAAGGACCATAGAATAAAGCGCAAGCGCGGTGTGCGCTAGCGCTTAAATCAACAAATTTCGGGGATTACGGGGCCAGTCTGTCGATTTTCCAGCCGCCATTCTCGCGCTGGTATAAAAAGCGGTCATGCAGGCGATGCTCACCGCCCTGCCAGAATTCCATCTGCTCAATCGGAATGCGGAAGCCGCCCCAGAAGCTCGGCAGCGGAATTTCCCCCTGCTGGAACTTCTGTTTCAGCTCCAGGAATTTACTTTCCAGCACGCCGCGGGCAGAGATCCGGCTGGACTGTTTTGACACCCAGGCACCAATCTGGCTGTCGCGCGGGCGGCTGTGGAAATACTTCACCACCTCAAGGGTCGAGAGACGTTCCGCTTTACCGATGACCATCACCTGACGTTCAAGCATATGCCACGGGAACAGCAGGCTGATGCGCGGGTTGTTTTCTAAGTGGTGCGCCTTGCGGCTGCCCAGATTGGTATAGAACACCAGCCCTTTTTCGTCGTAATGCTTAAGCAAGACGATGCGCTGATACGGTTGGCCGTTTTCATCTACCGTCGCGACGACCATGGCCGTTGGGTCGGCCAGCTTTGCGTCGCAGGCCTGTTTCAGCCAGCGCTCAAAGAGCACGAGGGGTTCAGCGGGAAGATCCTGGCGACGCAGGCCGCCTTTGGTGTATTCACGGCGCAGATGCGCAATTTGCTGCAGTTCGTCGTTATCTGACATGGCGTTAGCTGATCTTGAGATTGGGTGGCGCTATTGTGCGCCGCCCCTGTAAAAATCTCAACGCTTCGGATTTTCAAGCTGGCAGTTGTTCAGCACAATGCGGTCGCGTTTGTAGACCGTGGCGCTGTCGCCTTTCGACCAGAAGACATAGATGCCGTCCGAATAACGCGCCCCGGAGGCCGAGATACCCTGTTTAAGGGTTAGCAGCTTGTTATCGTAAACGAAGCTGGCTTCCTGACGCGGGTTATTCAGCTTCACGGTCAGCGGTTTTTCATCGCAGCGATACTCCAGCGTATCGGTCTGCATGCGCTCAAGGAACTGGTTATAGACGCTGCATCCTGACAGCAATAAAGGCGCGGCAATAAGAAGAAGTTTTTTCATGGGCGTATTCCGAAGACTTTCCTGGTCCTGGAGGGCATGGCTGCCCCCCTGTTTTATTCCATTCTAACGACGAGGCGCCGCGCTGAATTTCAGTTAACTCTGATTATGACGAGGATTTGCAGGGAAAATCGCCCCGAGGACGCTGGCCTCGCGCGCGCCGGTTACCGACGGCAAATTCCCTGGCAGCCCTGCGATAGTGCGCCAGGCAAGCCAGGCGAAAGCCAGCGCTTCCATATCATCCCCGCTGATGCCGGCCTCGTCCGTCGTCGTCACCTCGGTGCCCGGCAGCAGCCCGGCAAGACGCGCCATCACCAGCGGGTTTCGGCTTCCCCCGCCGCACACCAGCAGGCGTTCGCAGCCGCCGCTGAGCAGCACTTGCTCAGAGATCGACACGGCCGTTAATTCGGCAAGCGTCGCCTGGACATCCTGCGGGGCGAGTGCCGGGAACAGCGCAAGCTGGCGCTCGAGCCAGCCAAAGTTGAAGTATTCTCGTCCCGTGCTTTTCGGCGCCGGCAAGGCAAAATAAGGGTCGCTGAGCATGGACTGCAGCAGCGGGAGAACCACTTTACCCTCGCTCGCCCACTCGGCGTTTTTATCATACGGTTGACCGCACTGCCGCCAGATCCAGGCATCCATTAACATATTTCCCGGGCCGGTATCGTAGCCGCGAACGGGCTGCCCTGGAATAAGCATCGAGAGGTTAGCAATCCCGCCTATGTTGAGCACCATGCGGCGTTCTGTAGGGTGCGCCAGCAAAGCCTGATGGAAGGCAGGCACCAGCGGCGCGCCCTGTCCGCCAAGCGCAATATCGCGACGACGGAAATCGCCGACCACCGTGACGCCCGTTTTTGCCACAATCTGGTTGTTATCGCCGATTTGCAACGTATGCGGCGCGTCGCCAGTGGGCTCATGCCAGACGGTTTGTCCGTGACACCCGATGGCGACCACATCCTGAGGACGAAGGTGTTCTTTTTGCATTAACGCCTGCACCGCATCCGCAAACAGCGCCCCCAGCCGAACATCAAGTTGACCAAGTTGGGAGAGGGTTAACTGCTGCCCCTGACAGATGCTCAGAATGTCCTCTTTCAGCGAAAGGGGGATTGGCCAGGTCAGGCTCGCCTGCTGTGCCACCATATGTTCGTCAATGGCGGCCAGAACGACATCTACCCCATCCAGACTGGTGCCCGACATCACACCAATGTAGCGACCCGATTTCATGCGCTTTCCTTACGTTGCGTGGGCTAAGGATATCCACTCAACCATAAACAGCGCTCCTTTGCCATCCGACGATAATATTTTTTAACAATCTCTTGCCGGTATGACGAGTGGCTCCTGTTTATGTCTCGTTAAGTCAAATTCAAGTACAATTTTCTTATTGTTAGTGCAAAGATATGAACTATGGCTCTTTATGCCATATAATTTAGCCATAACGGATGCCTCCAGATGGGCGTTTTTGGTGAACAGGAGATTCAAATGATTGTACGTGTACTGGGCGTTTCGCTGATTGGTTTAACCCTGGCCGGCTGTGTGAACGACAGCTCGCTGTCTGGCGACGTTTACAGCGCTTCTGAAGCAAAACAGGTTCAGAGCGTGACTTACGGTACCGTTGTTAACGCCCGTCCTGTACAAATTCAGGGTGGTGATGAAAACAACGTGATGGGCGCAATCGGCGGTGCTGTACTGGGTGGTTTCCTGGGTAATACCGTTGGAGGCGGCACGGGCCGTTCTCTGGCAACCGCAGCGGGCGCTGTTGCGGGTGGTGTCGCGGGTCAGGGCGTTCAGGGCGCGATGAACAAAACCCAGGGCGTAGAGCTGGAAATTCGTAAAGACGACGGCAGCACCATTATGGTTGTTCAGAAGCAGGGCAACACCCGCTTCTCTGCGGGTCAACGCGTCGTGCTGGCGAGCAACGGCAGCCAGGTTACCGTTTCTCCGCGTTAATTAAAAATGGATGTGGTCATCAGGCCACATCCATTTACAATATATATCACCCTCACAAATATATTTATAAAATACATTCACCCCACACATTATTAAACGCACCATATATTGTTTCTGCGCAAAGTATTTAGCGTGCTAATTGATTAAACTCTTCGCAATCATCTCTTTATAATTATTTTAATTTATATAACTTTATATGCTTGCGAATAGTCGTTCTGTAAAAGGTCGTTATATCTCGTTCTGTTTCGGTTGCTTTGTCGTCATCGGAATATTACAGGCTTTATTTTCAAAACTGTTTGACTGGGTTCCGTCCTTTTCGCCTCTTTTGTTCCCCACACTCACCATTTTTTTACTCGTGTTTCACCTGTTTATTGCCTGCTTTATGGCAATGAAATACTGGTGTGATAAGCGGCGGCTCTATCTGATTGCCATCTCATTTGCCTTTGCCGGTTCGGCCTTGCTGATGGTCGGAACATTGACCAGCTTTCCGGCGTGGCTGGATCTCTATCAATTCAACGTTGTGAACTACAACGATGCGATGATCTACTATATGTTCCGCCACCTCTTAATGGCGGTGCTGATGATGGTTTCGGCATTACTTTATCCCACGCGCAATCTGTCCCTTTCACGGTTGGCGCATATTATCATCGTTAGCGGTTCATTTCTTTTTACCGCATGTATGGTGATTCTGGCTTGGATGTATTCCAGCCATTCCCCGTTTTTATCCCTCGATCTGGTTGATAATGAAACGCGGCAATTTATGGTTCTCTGGAGCCACAGCATTAATATTTCATTAATCGTTCTCTGGGTCGTGACACTAGCCACGCTGATGCTTATTACGCGCGTGCGTAATATGTTCTGGGTAGGGGGTAATTTTCTGTGTGTCTGCTATGTCGTCACGCTCTCTATGCTGTTGGTAGGCGGACATGCAGAAGATATATCCTGGTATCGCGCCCGATTATTTGAAACCGTCGCGACGCTGATTATTATTTTTGTGCTGCTCTATGATGTCTTCAGGTTGTATCGTGACTCCCATTTGAAGTATCAGCAGTCGTATCAAAATTCGATTCGCGATCCGCTCACGCGCCTTTATAACCGCAGCTATTTTTATGAATCGTTAAACCAGGCGCTGGGCATCGCCAAACCCAGCCGCCCGGTTTCGGTTATCGTCAGCGATCTCGATCGTTTCAAGCGTATCAACGACAACTACGGTCACCTGCAGGGAGATAAAGTCCTGCAGTTTGTCGCCAATCTGCTGATGGACTCCGTACGTCCGCAGGATATCGCAGCGCGAATCGGCGGCGAAGAGTTTGTCCTGATGCTTGCAAACACCTCCGCAGAAGACGCATATCTGGTGGCGGAGCGCATTCGGTTGAAGCTAAGCGGTTTTGATAAAATTAGCAGCGAGGGTCAGTTACCAGAGCCGATTACCATCAGCATGGGGGTGTTTACGGCAACCTCTTCGTCGGTAAGCGCAGAAGCGTGCGTGGAAAGTGCCGATAAGGCGATGTATGAAGCGAAAGAGACGGGCCGTAACCGCGTTGTTGTCTTTAAGTAAAAACAAGGCCTTGCAGATGCAAGGCCGTGTTGTCTGGTCAGTCGCGAGACTGTAGCTCGTGGATGTTTTGCTCAAGGCGCGCAATGAGGCTGATGAGCATTTCCAGCTCCGTCGGTGAAACCCCTGAAAGGATTTCACCGCGCGTTTTGGTGATCACCGCTTCCATTTCAGTGATGATAGGCGCCGCTTTCTCCGTCAGCTTAATGCGCTTGGCGCGACGATCGCTGGCGCAGGTTTGCCGGGAGATCAGTCCCTTCTCTTCCAGTTGGTCAAGCGTGCGCACCAGCGACGGTTGCTCAATGCCTATCGCTTTAGCCAGTTGAATTTGCGACTGGTCGGGCGGCAGCTGATGAATGTTGTGCAACGTGACCCAATGCGTCTGCGTCAGTTCCAGAGGTTTCAGGCGATGGTCAATCAGAGCACGCCAGACGCGTACCAACCTTGCCAGATCAGAACCTAATGGCGATTCCAATTTCATCTCCTTATAATTAGCTTGCTAAGTTATTATACTGATTTTAGAATAGTGTGCAGCATTTGTATTGGCAAAACAAATGCAATACTGCATTCATCGGACTCAAAAGTATGACTTACACTGAATTATGATGCTTCTTCATACTCAGACAAGCCAACGCGGCATTCTGTTCACTGCAAAGGATTTCTGCCTGTGATCTTTTTTCATCGCTCAGAAGGTTTACCCCTTCAGGACCTGATCTTCGGTGCGTCAGTCTACTTTCCTCCCCTGTTTAAAGCCGTGCTGGTGGGCTTTGTTCTCTGGCTCATCGCGCATCGCCTGCTTCGCGACTGGATGTACTCCGGCGAAATCTGGCATCCCATGTTGATGGATCTCTCCCTATTCGCCCTCTGTGTCAGTCTGGGCCTTGCTGTTTTGACCGTGTGGTGAATATGCCTCTGAAAACGCTGAAGTACTTTTCCACCCTGTTTGTCCTTTTCCTCGCGCTGATCGCCGGCTGGTGGCTCTGGAATTTTTATATGCAGTCCCCCTGGACGCGTGACGGCAAAGTTCGCGCCGAGCAGGTCAGCATCACCCCCCAGGTGTCGGGAAGCATTACCACGCTCCTGGTGAAGGATAACCAGTATGTTAAAAAGGGAGAGGAACTGTTTCGTATCGACGATACCCCCTACCATATTGCCGTTCTGAATGCCCAGGCGCAGCTGGCAAAAGCCCAGTCAGACCTGGCGAAGGCCAATAACGAAGCCAATCGCCGCCGTCATTTATCGCAAAACTACATCTCAGCGGAAGATTTGGATACCGCCAACCTTAACGTCAAGGCCATGCAGGCAAGCGTCAACGTAGCCCAGGCGACGCTTAAGCAGGCACAGTGGGAATTAACCCAAACCGTGATTACCGCACCTGTAGATGGATGGGTGACTAACCTTTCTGCCCGAGTGGGTAACTACGCCACCGCCGGTCAGCCAGTTTTTGCTCTTGTCGACAGCCACTCGTTCTACGTCGTGGGCTATTTCGAAGAGACCAAGCTTCGGCATATACATGAAGGCGTACCCGCCGCCATAACGCTGTATAGTGGCACGCAAAAGTTACAGGGTCACGTTTCCAGCATTGGCCGCGCCATTTACGATCAAAGCGTTGAAACGGATTCCGGGCTGGTGCCGGACATCAAGCCGAACGTACCGTGGGTGCGCCTTGCTCAACGCGTGCCTGTGCGCGTGGAGTTTGACCGTTTACCGGAGGACATCACGCTGGTTTCCGGCACCACCTGCACTGTCTCTATCGGAACCCGTTAATGAAGCTGCAGGCGCTCTCCTGGCAAAACACGCCGTGGATGAAAGCGACGCGCCCCCAGTGGCGCTACGCGCTGCGTAACGGCATTGCCATGTGCCTGGCGCTGACTGTTGCTTATTATCTGAACCTGGATGAACCCTACTGGGCGATGACCTCCGCGGCGGTGGTAAGCTTCCCCACCGTTGGCGGGGTGATCAGCAAAAGTCTTGGCCGTATTGCAGGTAGCCTGCTGGGTGCCACCGCGGCGTTAATTATCGCGGGCCACACGCTGAACGATCCGTGGCTGTTCCTGCTGAGCATGGCGGCATGGCTGGGTTGCTGTACCTGGGCCTGCGCCCATTTCACCAATAACGTGGCCTATGCTTTCCAGCTGGCGGGCTATACCGCCGCCATTATCGCCTTCCCGGTCGTCAACGTGCTCGACACCACCGAGCTATGGGATATCGCACAGGCGCGCGTCTGCGAAGTCATTGTCGGGATCCTCTGCGGCGGATTTATGATGATGATCCTGCCCAGCACCTCTGACGGCACTGCGCTTATCACTGCGCTGAAAACCATGCATACCCGGCTGCTGGAACATGCGAGCCTGCTGTGGCAACCGGATACCAGCGATGACATCCGCCTCGCGCATGAAAAGGTTATCGGGCAGATCCTGACCATGAATCTGTTGCGAATTCAGGCGTTCTGGAGCCATTACCGTTTTCGCCGTCAGAACACGCTGCTTAACTATTTATTGCACCAGCAGTTGCGCATGACCAGCGCTATCTCCAGCCTGCGCCGAATGCTGCTCAACTGGCCGACACCGCCAGAAAACACCCGCGCGGTAATCGAAACCCTGCTCGCGGCGCTCGCTCGACCGGATGCGGACATCTATACCGTCGCGAAGATCATCGCCCCGCTCGCTCCGGTGGATGAATATGATTACCGCCATCGCGCCTTCTGGCAGCGTCTGAATTACTTTTGTCGGCTATACCTGCGCAGCAGCCGCTGGATTAAGGCGGTAGAGAATGCTACCCCGGTCACGGAGTTCGCCGTTCCCGGCAGCCCGGCTCTCGCACGTCACACCGATTATCTGGAAGCGCTGTGGAGCGGTTTTCGCACCTTCTGCGCACTGATGCTGGTGGGGGCGTGGAGCATTACCACGCAGTGGGAGTCAGGTTCGGCGGCGTTAACGCTTGCCGCTATCAGCTGCGTGCTTTACTCCGTCGCGGCCTCGCCGTTTAACTCGCTTACGCTGCTGCTGCGAACGCTTGTTTTACTATCACTGTTCAGTTATGTGGTGAAGTTTGGCCTGATGGTGCAGATAAGCGATCTCTGGCAGTTTCTGCTGTTCCTGTTTCCGCTGCTAACTACGATGCAGCTCCTTAAGCTGCAAATGCCGAAACTGGCGGGTCTGTGGGGGCAGCTGATTGTCTTTATGGGCTCGTTTATCTCCGTGACGAATCCGCCGGTTTATGATTACGCCGCTTTTCTGAATGACAACCTGGCAAAGATTCTTGGCGTCGGGCTGGCGTGGCTGGCCTTCGCGGTGTTGCGTCCCGGCTCTGACGCACGCAAAAGCCGTCGACATATCCGTGAATTGCGCAGAGGGTTTGTCGACCAGCTCAGCCGCAAGCCGCATCTGCAAGAAAGCGAGTATGAATCGCTGGTTTATCACCACGTCAGCCAGTTAAATAACAGCCAGGACGCGCTGTCCCGACGCTGGCTGCTGCGCTGGGGGGTGGTGCTGTTGAACTGCTCGCACGTGGTCTGGCAGCTTCGCGCATGGGAAACGCGCTCCGATCCGCTGTCGCAGGTACGTGATGTGTGTATCTCTCTGCTACGCGATGTGATGAGCGAGCGCGGCGTTCAGCAGCGGCCTCTGGAGGCCACGCTGGCTGAACTGCAGCGGATCTGCGACACACTTGCCCGGCATCATCTTCCCGCAGCGCGCGATTTGGCCTCGATAATCTGGCGCCTGCACTGCTCGCTGTCGCAGCTGGAACAGGCGCCCCCGCCGGGAACGATTGGGGATCAGATTACGCCGCAGGCATAGCGCGCCCCGCCGCCGCCAAGCGGTTTAGGCTGATCGGACATGTTATCGCCGCCCACATGGATCATCAGCGCTTTGCCTTTTACCTCATCCAGCTTTTTCAGCCGCGGGGCCACGACCGGATCCGTGGCTTTACCGTCATTGTTTACCACCAGCACCGGCAAGTCGCCCAGGTGTCCCATACCATCAGGCCCTTCATGTTTGCCTGAATTCTGCGGGTCGAGGTGGCCCCCTGCTGCTTCCGCTGCCGACGGTTTGCCCTCTTTCATGGCTGGCTGACAGCTCCCTTTGGCATGAACATGGAAGCCGTGTTCGCCCGGCGGGAGTGCTTTAAGATCGGGTGCGAATTCCAGCCCTTTATCGGTCTCGGTGATTTTCACCGTCCCGATGGACTGCCCCACACCCTGTGAGGTGACGAGATTCATTTCTACTTCGTCGCTGGCTGCCTGCGCCCCTGCGCAAACAACCAGCGTGACCAATGCCAGAGTAAAACGCTTCATATGACCTCCGCTGGTTATTTTTTGCCCCTTAAGTGTATACCAGGGGCACAGATTTCACCGGAAAGTCACCTTCTTGCGGTCTAAGGCACGTCGTAACCCAGCGCGGCCTTGCGGATGCGGAACCACTGCTGGCGAGTCATCTGCAGCTCTTCGGCGGCCAGCGCGGAACGGACGCGTTCAATTTTCCCGGAGCCAATAATCGGCAGCGGTTTTGACGGCAGACGCAGGATCCAGGCGTAAACCACCTGCTCTATGCTCTGGGCGTTCAGCTCGCGGGCGATGGTTTCCAGCTCATTGCGCAGCGGCTGGAACGCATCATCATTAAACAGGCGTCCACCGCCGAGGCACGACCAGGCCATCGGGCGAATGCGCAGTTGCTGCAGCTGGTCGAGCGTACCATCCAGCAGCAGCGGCTGATGCACCGGGGAGATCTCAACCTGGTTAGTGGCGAGCGTAAACGGCAGACGAGACTGAAGCAGCGCAAACTGGGCCGGGGTAAAGTTGGAGACGCCGAAGTGACGCACCTTCCCGCTCTGATGCAGACTCAGGAAGGCTTCCGCCACCTCGTCGGCATCCATCAGCGGGTCCGGACGGTGAATCAGCAGCAGGTCGATACGATCGGTTGCCAGATTGACCAGCGACTGCTCGGCGCTCTTGATGATATGGGCGCTGTCGGTGATGTAGTGGCCGAGGGCATGCTCCGGTTTGGCCGTGGTGGCAATACCGCATTTGGTAACGATCTCCATGCGCTCCCGGAGTGCCGGAACCAGCTTGAGCGCCTCGCCAAAGGCGGCTTCACACTGATAGCCACCGTAAATATCCGCATGATCGACGGTTGTTACCCCTAAATCGATATGCTCTTCAATAAAGCTTGCCAGCTGGAGGGGGGACATATTCCAGTCCATCAGGCGCCAGTAGCCCATCACAAAACGGGAGAATTCTGGCCCCTGGGGGGCAAGGGTAATACGCTGAACCATAACATTTTCCTCAAGGACGTGATGTCATGAGTATACGCAATTACCGCATTAAAACAGTGAAGGTTGCTGGGGTTCTTCGGTCTCAGAGGCTTTGCTTGCGCGGATTTTGCGCAGAAGTCGCTGTCTGCAGAGGCGCAGCACATCCTGCTTTTGCGTGTCGCTGAAGTTTTGCCAGTTAAAACGCTCGTCACGGGTACGCATGCACCCGCGGCAATAACCGCGTTCATCTGACTGACAAATCCCCCGGCACGGGCTCTGGATGGGGAAAAACTCCAGTTGCTCTGCCACACTCACCTCCGGTTTACCTCTCTCACCTACAGTGAAGACGCTAAAAGCGCCGCGTGCAAGGGCTTTACCACAGTTTTGTGGCATTAAGGTTTCACTAATCTTCCCTCTCTATACTCGCCACATCATGACAATGACAGGTTTTACGATCGATGTGGTTAAGTAAAAAGTTACAATGTAACGACATAAAATTTACTCTGGGCTGTGCACTCTTTTTTACTCTGCTTAACGGGCTGTTTATCCAGCGCAGCTGGGCCATTATTGCCCCTGCGCATCTGCACGATATTCTCTTCGCCGCATCCGTGCCGGTGGTGCTGTTTTGTGGCTGGGTCATTGTATTTAGCCTGCTCAATATCCCGTATATCCGTAAGCCGCTGATGATCGTCTTAACTGTCGGGTGCGCTGCGGCAACTTACTTTATGTTTACCTACGGTGCGGTCATCGATCAGAACATGATTGTGAACGTGTTCGAAACTAACTCCCAGGAAGCCACCGCGCTGGTGACCCCGCAGATGATTCTGTGGATTGTCATAGCCGGTCTTGTTCCATCCCTGGTGCTGGCGCTGACCCGCATTCGTACCGGCAAATGGTGGTACGCCCTGCTGACGCGTGTTGCCGCGATGCTCGGTGCCCTGCTGGTGATTATTCTTATCGCCGCGGTGTTTTATAAAGATTACGCGTCGCTGTTCCGCAATAACAAAAGCATCGTCAAAATGGTCACTCCGGCGAACTACGTCAGCGCCGTGGTGAAATACAGCAAGATGCGCTGGTTTGCCGGCGATCAAACGCTGGTGCGGATTGGCGAAGATGCGCACAAAGGCGCGCTGATTACGGGTCAGCAGAAGAAAACCGTTCTGGTGCTGGTCATCGGCGAAGCGTCGCGCGCGGCGAACTACTCCCTCAATGGCTACGGGCGTGAAACCAACCCCGAGCTGAAAAAGCAGGATGTGATTAACTTCCCGCAGGCCTCATCGTGCGGCACTGAAACCGCCGTATCCGTTCCGTGCATGTTCTCCGGTATGACGCGCAGCAAATACGATGCTGACCTGGCGCACCATCAGGAAGGGCTGCTCGACGTGCTCAACCATGCGGGTATCAACCTCCTGTGGCGCGACAACGACGGTGGCTGTAAAGGTGCCTGCGATCGTATTCCCCATACCGACATGACGCAGTGGAAGCTGGATCAGTTCTGCAAAGACCAGTCCTGTATTGATGACGTGAATTTCTACCGCCTGGACAACGTGCTGGACGGTCTGAAGCAGGACACGGTGCTGGTTATCCACCTGATGGGCAGCCACGGCCCGGCGTACTATCGCCGTTACCCGGATAATTTCCGTAAATTCACCCCCACCTGTGACACCAACGAAATTCAGGATTGCGACCATCAGGCGCTGATGAACACCTATGACAATACCATCCTGTATACCGACAGCATGGTCAGCAAAACCATTGATGCGCTGAAAGCCCGTCAGGCGAACATGAACACCGCGCTGATTTACCTCTCGGATCACGGGGAATCGCTCGGTGAAAGCGGTATTTATCTGCACGGCACGCCGTACATGCTGGCGCCGGAGCAGCAGACGCACATTCCATTTATGTTCTGGCTGTCCCCGGACTATGCGAAAAACTTTGGCATCAACGCGCAGTGTTTACGCGACCACGCAGCAAAAAATGCGGTTTCGCAGGACAATTTATTCTCGACGGTGCTGGGCATGATGGACGTTAAATCAAGCGTTTATCAGCAACAGTTGGACATTCTGAATGCGTGTCGCCGGTAACAGCGCTTGCATTAGACCGAACGGTCTATTAGAGTGAATCCATGAGCAGAAATACTGAACACGACACGCGCGAACATCTCCTGGCGACCGGCGAGCGGCTGTGCATGCACCGCGGCTTCACCGGTATGGGGTTGAGCGAGCTATTAAAAACCGCTGAGGTACCGAAAGGGTCGTTTTATCACTACTTTCGGTCCAAAGAGGCCTTTGGCGTGGCGATGCTGGAGCGGCACTATGCTGCTTACCACCAGCGCCTCGCGACCCACTTCGCCACGGGGGAAGGTAACTATCGGGATCGTGTTCTGAACTACTACCAGGAAACGCTGAACCAGTTCTGTCAGCAGGGCATTATCAGCGGATGCCTGACGGTTAAACTCTCTGCCGAAGTGTGCGATCTCTCAGAAGATATGCGCACTGCAATGGATAAAGGCGCCAGCGGCGTTATCGCCCTGCTGGCGCAGGCGCTGGCGAAGGGGCGCGAAGAAAATACGCTCGCCTTCCCCGGGGATCCCTTAACGCAGGCTCAGGTGCTCTACTCCCTCTGGTTAGGCGCCAACCTGCAGGCTAAAATTTCTCGCAGTGCCGTGCCGCTCGAAAGCGCGCTGGCACATGTGAAAAGTACGATTACTGCGCCTGGCGCTTAGCAGGCGTTTTTATTTTCGTTATCACTAGTCGACTGGTCTACTCAGGAGTCGTTATGTCAGCTGAAAAATTATTTACCCCCTTAAAAGTGGGTGCCGTCACCGCGCCAAACCGCGTGTTTATGGCTCCGCTTACCCGTCTGCGCAGCATTGAGCCGGGTGATATCCCAACCCCACTGATGGGTGAATACTATCGTCAGCGCGCCAGCTCTGGCCTGATCATCACTGAAGCCACGCAGATTTCTGCTCAGGCCAAGGGATATGCGGGTGCGCCGGGGCTGCACAGCCCGGAGCAGATCGCCGCATGGCAGAAAATCACCGCGGGCGTTCACGCTGAAGACGGTCGCATTGCGGTCCAGCTGTGGCATACCGGTCGTATCTCCCACAGCAGCATTCAGCCTGGCGGTCAGGCGCCGGTTTCAGCGTCTGCCCTGAACGCGAACACCCGCACCTCCCTGCGCGATGAAAACGGCAACGCGATCCGCGTCGACACCTCTACGCCACGCGCGCTGGAGCTGGATGAGATCCCGGGTATCGTGAACGATTTCCGTCAGGCCGTGGCCAACGCCCGCGAAGCCGGTTTTGACCTGGTTGAGCTGCACTCCGCGCACGGTTACCTGCTGCACCAGTTCCTGTCACCGTCGTCTAACCATCGTACCGACCAGTACGGCGGCAGCGTCGAAAACCGCGCCCGCCTGGTGCTGGAAGTGGTTGACGCCGTTTGTCAGGAGTGGAGCCCGGACCGTATCGGTATCCGCGTCTCCCCAATCGGTACGTTCCAGAACGTCGACAACGGTCCGAATGAAGAAGCGGACGCGCTGTATCTGATTGAAGAGCTGGCGAAACGCGGCATTGCCTATCTGCACATGTCCGAGCCGGACTGGGCCGGCGGTAAGCCTTATACGGAAGCCTTCCGTCAGAAAGTGCGCGAGCGCTTCCACGGGGTGATCATCGGTGCGGGCGCTTATACCCCTGAGAAAGCCGAGGATCTGATTAATAAAGGGCTGATCGACGCCGTGGCGTTTGGCCGCGACTATATTGCCAACCCGGATCTGGTTGCTCGACTGCAGCAGAAAGCGGCCCTGAACCCGCAGCGTCCTGAGAGCTTCTACGGCGGCGGCGCGGAAGGCTACACCGACTACCCTTCACTGTAATCTCGCCATTGTTCATTGATAGCGGCGATACTTCGCCGCTATACTAAAACATCGTTTCTGTTCAAAAAAATAGTCTATTCCATTGGTTAATGAGGAAATTATGCGCCTACTTCACACCATGCTGCGCGTTGGCGATCTGCAACGTTCTATCGATTTCTACACTAACGTCCTGGGCATGAAGCTGCTGCGCACCAGCGAAAACCCGGAATACAAATACTCGCTGGCGTTCGTGGGTTACGGCCCGGAAACGGATGAAGCGGTCATTGAACTGACCTACAACTGGGGCGTAGACAGCTATGAACTGGGCACCGCCTACGGCCATATCGCGCTGGAAGTGGACAACGCGGCCGAGGCGTGTGAACGCATTCGCAGCAACGGCGGTAACGTCACGCGCGAAGCCGGCCCGGTAAAAGGCGGCACCACCGTTATTGCCTTTGTAGAAGATCCGGACGGTTACAAGATCGAGCTGATTGAAGCCAAAGACGCGGGTCGCGGTCTGGGCAACTGATCCCTCAGGGCGCAACATGCGCCCGTAGTTTTACTGCATCACCCTGCAAAATTTGCCATAATGCGCACTGCTTTTTCCCCTTGTAAGAGACCCTGATGTCCGATAACGCTCAATTTAGCGGTCTGTGCGACCGTTTTCGTGGTTTTTATCCCGTTGTCATTGATGTAGAAACAGCCGGATTTAACGCTAAAACCGATGCGCTGCTCGAAATTGCCGCCATCACGCTGAAGATGGATGAACAGGGCTGGCTTACACCGGACACCACGCTGCATTTCCACATTGAACCTTTCGAAGGGGCAAACTTACAGCCGGAGGCGCTGGCGTTTAACGGTATCGATCCGCATAACCCGCTGCGTGGTGCAGTCAGTGAATATGATGCGCTGCACGCCATATTTAAAATGGTGCGTAAAGGCATGAAAGAGAGCAACTGCAGCCGCGCCATCATGGTAGCCCATAACGCCACCTTCGATCACAGCTTTACCATGGCGGCGGCCGAACGCGCATCGCTCAAACGCAACCCTTTCCACCCGTTCGTGACCTTCGACACCGCCGCGCTAAGCGGCCTGGCGCTGGGACAAACGGTTTTATCCAAAGCCTGCATTACGGCGGGTATACCGTTTGACGGTACCCAGGCGCACTCCGCCTTATACGATACGGAGCGCACCGCAGAGCTGTTCTGTGAGATCGTCAACCGCTGGAAGCGTCTGGGCGGCTGGCCGCTGCCGATGGGCGACAGTGAAGAATAAAAAAAAGCGACCTCTTCAGGTCGCTTTTTTATTAACGCAGAAAATTATTCAGCGTCCGGCTCTTCCGTTTTGTACTTCGCCGCCGTCTCTTTGATCAGCTGCTGCAGTTCGCCGCGCTGATACATCTCAATCAGGATATCGCAGCCGCCCACCAGCTCGCCGTCTACCCACAGCTGCGGGAAGGTCGGCCAGTTAGCGTATTTTGGCAGCTCAGCGCGGATGTCCGGGTTCTGCAGGATATCAACGTAAGCAAAACGCTCACCACAGGCTGAAAGCGCCTGAACCGCTTGCGCGGAGAAGCCGCAGCTTGGCAGCTTCGGAGAACCTTTCATATACAGCAGAATCGGGTTTTCAGCGATCTGGCGCTGGATTTTTTCAATAGTGGTGCTCATGTCTTGCTTCCTTTAACTTCTGTTACGGCAGTAGTCTGACATTGTAGCGGGTCAGGCTGGCATCGGAAAATAACATTTTCGTCACGTTTATATATTTTACCCCGACTCCACAAAAGTTGCATTGCAAATGGTGTTTACCCCTTCGCCCGTCAGGGTTTTGCTTAGAGAGTGAACAATTGTGCGTCAGAACGATGAATTTTTTTGCACTTGCTAACGAAACACGTTTTTAGATTGAAAAATGCTATTAACTTCTCGGGTTTTTATGGATTAGAATCGACGGGCTTTGTAAATCACACGCGGGTATTATTGATGACCTGCATATATCAGGGGACTGCCCAGTGGCGCGGATAACTAAAATCTCGATCACGCTCTGTGCTTTACTGTTTACATCACTCACGTTAACGCCAGCGGCAAACGCCTCTCAGCAGGCGCGGCAATCTGCTGTACAAAAAAGCCATCTGGTGAAAGCCACAGAACGTAAGAAAAAAACCAGCAGCAAGAACGACAAGAAAAAAACCACCGCTCAGACTAAACAAACCGCTTCCAGCAAGACGAAAACAAAATCTTCCCGCACTACCCGCACCGCCAAAAATAAAGCTTCGCAGACCGCCGCTAACCTCGTTACAGAAAAATGCATTACCCGTAAAGGCCATAAAGCAAAATGCACGAAGGTAACAAAGCTGGCGGATGTGCATAAAGTGCGTGTGCAAAAAGCGCAAAAAACCGCGATGAATAAACTGATGGGGCAGATTGGCAAGCCTTATCGTTGGGGCGGCAGTTCGCCGCGTACCGGTTTCGACTGCAGCGGCCTCGTCTATTACGCCTACAAAGATCTGGTTAAATTCCGTATTCCACGTACCGCCAATGAGATGTATCACCTGCGCGATGCGTCACCGGTTAACCGGGGTGAGCTGGAAAACGGCGACCTGGTCTTCTTCCGCACGCAGGGTCGCGGTACGGCTGACCACGTGGGCGTCTACGTCGGCAACGGGAAATTCATCCAGTCTCCGCGCAGCGGTCAGGACATTCAGATCACCTCGCTCAGCGAAGATTACTGGGTACGTCATTACGTCGGCGCGCGTCGCGTCATGACGCCAAAAACCATTCGTTAATCCCTGCCCTGCCGCATCTGCGGCAGGGTAAGTTCCTCTTTTGCATACCCTTTCAATTTGCTATCCTGTCCTTGTTGTCTGTAGGGTTATTGGCAACACAAAATACAATAAGGAGAGAAGCAATGTCGTTCGAATTACCTGCACTACCGTATGCAAAAGACGCCCTGGCACCGCACATTTCTGCGGAAACCCTGGAATACCACTACGGCAAGCATCATCAGACGTACGTCACTAACCTGAACAACCTCATCAAGGGCACCGATTTTGAAGGCAAAACGCTGGAAGAGATCGTTCGCAGCTCAGAGGGTGGCGTTTTTAACAACGCGGCTCAGGTGTGGAACCACACTTTCTACTGGCACTGCCTGGCGCCGAATGCCGGTGGCGAACCTGCCGGTGAACTGGCAGCCGCCATCAACGCCGCCTTTGGCAGCTTTGCTGAGTTTAAAGCGAAGTTTACCGATGCCGCCATCAAGAACTTCGGTTCTGGCTGGACGTGGCTGGTAAAAGAGGCGGATGGCAAACTGGCTATCGTGTCCACGTCTAACGCGGGCACCCCGCTGACCACCAGCGCTACGCCGCTGATGACCGTGGACGTGTGGGAACATGCTTACTACATTGATTACCGCAACGCGCGCCCGAACTACCTGGAGCACTTCTGGGCTCTGGTTAACTGGGACTTTGTCGCGAAGAACTTCGCCGCGTAAGAGACACGCAGAAGGGGTAACCCTTCTGCGTTTTTGCTTATTCAGCCGTGCAAACCGCTTCAGGCTGTTTACGGCCGGACATCATCACCAGCAGCAGGCCGAGCGCGGCAATAATCGCCCCCATCACCGGCACAAAACTGTACCCCAGACCGCCTGAAATCACGGCGCCTCCGGCGGCGGCGCCCAGCGCATTGCCGAGGTTGAATGCCCCGATATTCACGGAAGACGAGAGACCCGGCGCCTCATGGGCAACACGCATCACGCGCATCTGCAGCGGCGGCACCACGGCAAAGGTGGCAGCGCCCCAGACAACCATCGCAATCGCCGCACCGAATTCATTCTGCGCCAGCCACGGGATCGCGACCATAATGACAATCAGCAGGGTTAAAAAGCCCTTCAGCGTGCCGCTCACGGAACGGTCAGCAAATTTCCCGCCGAGATAGTTGCCAATCGAGAAGCCGACGCCAATCAGCACCAGCATCGCGGTAACAAAGAGTGGCGTTGCGTGGGTAATGTCGTGTAAGACCGGCGAAATGTAGGTGTAGAGGGTAAACATCGCTCCTGCCCCCAGCACGGTGGTCAGCAGCGCGGAAAGTACCTGCGGGCGCATCAGCACCGACAGCTCTCTGCGTACATCAGGGCGTTCACCCGCACTGCCTTTTGGCAGGGAGAAGAACAACGCCACCATCGCGACCACGCCCAATCCGGCCGTCGCCAGGAAGGACATCCGCCAGCCAATGACCTCGCCCAGCCAGGTTGCCGCAGGAACACCGCCGATGTTAGCGATGGTCAGCCCCATAAACATGGTGGCCACGGCGCTGGCCTGCTTGTGTTTTGGCACCACGCTTGCGGCCACGACCGAGCCCAGACCAAAGAAAGCACCGTGGTTGAGGCTGGTCAGAATGCGCGACAGCATCAGAGTGGTGTAATCCGGCGAAATGGCCGAAAGCACGTTGCCCAGGGTGAAAATCGCCATCAGGAAAATCAGCGCATTGCGGCGCGCACGGTGCGAAAGCAGAAGCGTCATCAGCGGCGCTCCCACCATCACGCCGATGGCGTAGGCGCTGATTAACATCCCGGCGGCCGGGATCGAGACGTCCACGCCACGGGCGATAACGGGCAGTAACCCCATCGGGGAGAATTCAGTGGTGCCAATCCCAAAAGCGCCAATCGCCAGGGCCAGCAGGGGAAAATTGATTTTCATGCGTCAACTCCGGATGCCGTGTCATGTGGTGACACAGAACAAAGAAGCGGAAAGCATGACATCAATCACAAAAAATGAGAAGTTAACAAAATGGCAAAAGATTTTTGCCAGAGAAGTAACAATCGGAGCGTTCGGGAGGGAGAAGACTCCCCCCGCGTAAATCAATGCAGCGCAGCCGTCAGGCCAGCCGCCACAATCAGCGCCAGCACAATAACGGTGGTGAACAGCGAAAACTTCAGATCGGAACTCATCAATTTTTCTCCTTTTAATCCCCCCACGAAAAGTGAGCTTGCTCATTTTTGCACAGTTTACGTCAAAAATCTTCCTGGATTTAAGCTGATAAACACTTTACCTCTTCCCCTTTTCATCAAGATAGGCCAAAATTCCACGCTAAATTTATTAGCGTACCGGCCATTGACCCCCTCCTGACGTCCCGTGTCGTTTTCCCGGCGTGCCGCAATTCAAAATTGCGTGATAAGGGTGAGAGAAGGCAAACGTTTACCTTCAAGTTTTTCAGGAGTTTAGGATATGGTCTGGAGTGACATTTAATGGCAACAATTAAAGACGTAGCAAAACGCGCAAACGTTTCCACTACAACCGTATCACATGTAATTAACAAAACCCGTTTTGTGGCGGAAGAGACGCGCAACGCCGTCTGGGCAGCGATCAAAGAGCTGCACTACTCGCCGAGCGCGGTTGCGCGGAGCCTCAAGGTTAATCACACCAAGTCTATTGGTCTGCTGGCGACCAGCAGCGAAGCGGCCTATTTTGCCGAGATCATTGAAGCGGTAGAAAAAAACTGCTTCCAGAAAGGCTATACCCTGATTCTCGGCAACGCCTGGAACAGCATTGAAAAACAGCGCGCCTACCTGTCGATGATGGCGCAAAAGCGCGTGGACGGCCTGCTGGTGATGTGTTCAGAGTACCCGGAATCCGTGCTGTCGATGCTGGAAGAGTATCGCCATATCCCTATGGTGGTGATGGACTGGGGCGAAGCGCGCGCCGACTTCACCGACTCCGTTATCGATAACGCCTTCGAAGGCGGTTACATGGCGGGCCGTTATCTGATCGAACGCGGCCACCGCGAGATTGGCGTGATCCCGGGTCCGCTGGAACGCAACACCGGCGCGGGCCGCCTGGCCGGTTTTATGAAAGCGATGGAAGAAGCGCTAATCACCGTGCCGGAAAACTGGATCGTGCAGGGCGACTTTGAGCCGGAATCAGGCTACCGCGCGATGCAGCAGATCGTCTCCCAGCCTCACCGTCCAACCGCCGTTTTCTGCGGGGGCGACATCATGGCGATGGGCGCCCTCTGTGCGGCCGACGAGCTGGGTCTGCGCGTACCGCAGGACATCTCCGTGATCGGGTATGACAACGTGCGCAACGCGCGCTTCTTCACGCCAGCGTTAACCACCATTCACCAGCCGAAAGATTCACTGGGTGAAACCGCCTTCAATATGCTGCTGGACAGGATCGTCAACAAGCGTGAAGAGTCACAGTCCATTGAAGTTCACCCTCGCCTCATCGAACGCCGTTCCGTTGCGGATGGCCCGTTCCGCGACTACCGTCGTTAAGCTCATTGCGGAGCCAGTCAGTCTGGCTCCCGCAGCCACTCCCGGTTAAGCGTTTCGCTGTCCCCCAGATAGTCCAGCAGCCAGGCCATCGCCGGCGAGACATCATTTTGTTGCCAGGTGAGGCAGCAGGCCGCATCCGGGAACGGATTCTCCAGCGTTAGCTCAACCCACTCACCGGTGTCGATTCGCGGACGTGCAAAATGGGCGGGCACCATGCCTACGCAGAGCCCGGCACTGAGGCACGTCGCCGACGATCCCCAGTCAGGGGCGACAACCCGCCGCTGGTTGTCCAGCAGCCAGGTAATTCGCTTCGGCAGCGAGCGGGAGGTATCTTCCAGCACCAGCGACGGCCAACTGCGCAGCGTATCGTCGCTCAGCGGCCCTTCCGTCGCCGCCAGGGGATGATCGCTTGCCACCACGCATTTCCAGCTCAGCATCCCCATATCGCGAAAGGCGTAACGTCCCCCGACCGGGATCGCCTGGGTCGCGCCAATCGCCATCTCTACCCTGCCGTCCGCCAGCGCATCCCAGACGCCGTTGAACACCTCCTGCGAGACCCGCAGTTCTACGTCAGAGAAATGCCGATAAAAATCGACAATCATCTGCCGGGTGCGCTCGGGCTTAACGATGTAATCCACCGCAATGGAAAGGTGGCCCCGCCAGCCGTTCGCGATCTGCTGGCACTGCTCGCGGGTGATCTGCATTTTTTTGATAACAGAACGCCCTTCCTTTAAAAACCACGCCCCTGCGGGCGTTAATTCAACATCACGATGCCGCCGTTCAAACAGCGGTACCGCCAGCCACTCCTCAAGCTGTCGCACAGTATAGCTGATGGCCGAAGGGACGCGGTGCAACTCCTGCGCCGCTCCGCTAAAGCTGCCATTACGCGCGACAGCATCGACCACTTCAAGAGAATAATCTGACCACATTTTCTGCCTGCAAAAAATTTGAATGCACCCGACAAATATTAGCGTTTCACAAGCGGCTTTGCACTCCCTACACTCAGCGCCAACGTATACCTGCCTCCTCAGGAGAATAAAACAGTGCAACCCAGGAAAGGTTTTTTAGTCTGGCTCGGCGGCTTAAGCGTGCTGGGCTTTTTGGCCACCGATATGTACCTGCCGGCGTTTGCCGCCATGCAGGAAGATTTGCAAACCCCTGCTGCCGCCATCAGCGCCAGCCTGAGCCTGTTCCTGGCCGGTTTTGCCTTCGCGCAGCTGCTCTGGGGACCGCTTTCGGATCGCTTTGGGCGTAAACCGGTGCTGCTGCTGGGGCTGGCCATTTTTGCCGTGGGCTGCCTGGGGATGCTATGGGTGCGCGATGCCACCTGGCTGCTGGTGCTGCGGTTTGTTCAGGCGGTCGGCGTCTGTGCCGCGGCCGTGACCTGGCAGGCGCTGGTCACCGACTACTATCCGGCGAACCGCACTAACCGTATTTTCGCCACCATCATGCCGCTGGTGGGGCTCTCACCGGCCCTCGCCCCGCTGCTGGGCAGCTGGATCCTCGCGCACTTTGACTGGCAGGCCATCTTTGCCACGCTGTTTGCCATCACGCTGGTGCTGATGCTGCCGGCGTTCGCCCTCAAGCCCGCGCATAAAAAAGAGGCGCACGCAGACGCGAAGCCGATTACCTTCACCTCCCTGCTGAGCGCGAAAGCGTATCGCGGCAACGTTCTGATCTATGCCGCCTGCTCGGCGAGCTTCTTCGCGTGGCTGACCGGTTCGCCGTTTATTCTGCACGATATGGGCTATAGCCCGGCGGCCATTGGCCTGAGCTACGTTCCGCAGACCATCGCGTTCCTGGTGGGCGGGTACGGCTGTCGCGCGGCGCTGCAAAAATGGGAAGGCCAGCAGATGCTGCCGTGGCTGCTGGTGCTCTATGCGCTGAGCGTCATTGGCACCTGGGCCGTTGGGTTTATTCCGGGCGCGGGTCTGGCCGAAATATTGATTCCATTCTGCGTGATGGCCATCGCGAACGGGGCGATCTACCCTATCGTTGTGGCGCAGGCGCTGCGTCCGTTCCCGCAGGCGACAGGCCGCGCGGCTGCGCTGCAGAACACCCTGCAGCTGGGGCTGTGCTTCCTGGCAAGCCTGGTGGTCTCCGCGCTGATTGCCACGCCGCTGCTGACGACAACCAGCGTGATGCTGGCTACCGTTGCGCTGGCCGTCATAGGCTATCGCATGCAGGCTTCCGCTCAGGATGAGAGCACGCAGGTAGAAACCTCGCATGCCTAATCGCGCCAAAAACTATGTTAATTTTCAGTGATTAGGTTGCTAAGAATTTTCTATTGAATCACCAAATTTTGAGGCCTATACTAAATTTGGTTCGATTAAATACGATAAATATTATGTGTTAACGGGAGCCGGAGTGCTCCCGTTTTACCATGGAAGGCATTTCGGCAAGGGTTATCTCCCTTCCTCTGTTCTACGTCGGATACTAGCCTCGCGGTATTTACCGTGAGATTTCTCACAAACCAAAAAAGCGTCTACGCTGTTTTAAGGTTCTGATCACAGTAGGGTGATGGAGAAGCTATGAGTTCATCGTGTATAGAAGAAGTCAGCGTTCCGGACGATAACTGGTCCCGGATCGTCAGTGAACTGTTAGGTCGGGCAGGCATCACTATCAACGGATCATCCCCATCGGATCCTCAGGTTAAACATCCCGATTTTTTTAAACGCGTGTTGCGCGAGGGGTCGCTAGGCCTGGGGGAAAGCTATATGGACGGCTGGTGGGAATGCGAACGGCTGGATACTTTTTTCGCCAGCGTGCTGCGTGCTGGTCTGGAAAAACAGCTCCCCCGTAATCTTAAAGACACCCTGCGTGTCGCCTCTGCCCGTCTCTTTAACCTGCAAAGTAAAAAGCGTGCCTGGATCGTCGGCAAAGAGCATTACGATCTCGGCAACGATCTGTTCAGCCGCATGCTGGACCCCTTCATGCAATACTCCTGCGCCTACTGGAAAGAGGCGTCGACGCTTGAAGAGGCTCAGCAGGCCAAGCTGCGCCTGATTAGCGAGAAATTGCAGTTGCAGTCCGGTATGCGCGTGCTGGATATTGGCTGCGGCTGGGGCGGGCTGGCGTATTTTATGGCGAAGCACTACGGCGTCAGCGTGGTCGGCGTCACCATTTCCGCTGAACAGCAAAAAATGGCGCAGGAGCGGTGCCTGGGGCTTGATGTGGATATCCGCCTGCAGGATTACCGGGATCTGAACGAACAGTTTGACCGGGTCGTTTCCGTGGGCATGTTCGAGCACGTCGGGCCGAAAAATTACGACACCTATTTCGAGGTGGTGGACCGTAATCTGAAACCGGACGGTATTTTCCTGCTGCACACCATCGGCTCTAAGCGGACCGACAATAACGTTGACCCGTGGATCAACAAATACATCTTTCCGAATGGCTGTTTACCGTCCGTACGCCAGATTGCCAACGCCAGCGAATCCCATTTCGTGATGGAAGACTGGCATAACTTCGGCGCGGATTACGACACCACGTTAATGGCGTGGCATGCACGTTTTCAGGAAGCCTGGCCTGAAATTGCGGACAACTATTCTGAACGATTCAAGCGGATGTTTAGCTATTATCTGAATGCCTGCGCGGGGGCGTTTCGCGCGCGAGATATTCAGCTCTGGCAGGTTGTTTTTAGCCGTGGGATTGAACACGGCTTGCGGGTCGCACGCTAGAAAAATAACCCCGGTCAGCCGGGGTTATTTTTTATTCGTCTTCTACAGCTTTAATTATTGCGGCTTCTTTTGCGGCCAGCACGCGCTCAACGGTATCTACAACCGCCTGGGTTTGCGGATCGATTTCGATATTCACGCGATGCCCCAGTTTTTTCGAACCCAGCGTGGTGCGCTGCAGCGTCTCGGGAATTAAATGCACGCAAAAACGCGTCGGAGTCACTTCTCCCACCGTCAGACTAATCCCATCAATGCCAATAAACCCTTTATAGAGGATGTATTTCATTAATGACGGGTCCTGCACTTTAAACCAGATTTGACGGTTATTTTCTGATGTGACGATTTTCGCCACTTCGGCGGTGGTCATGATATGCCCGGACATCAGATGGCCGCCAATCTCGTCGCTGAACTTCGCCGCGCGCTCAACGTTGACGGTATCCCCCACCACCAGTTCACCCAGGTTGGTAATACGCAGCGTCTCTTTCATTAAATCAAAGCTAATCTGGTTGCCATTAATTTCGGTGACGGTCAGGCAGCAGCCGTTATGGGCAATCGAGGCGCCGGTCTCTATGCCGTCGAGCATATATTCCGGCAGCTCTACAACATGAGTACGAAAATTAGGTTTTTCATCAATGGACACCACTTTGGCGGTGCCCTGCACAATACCAGTAAACATGCTTACAACTCCTGTTTTTTCCGGACGGTGGTGACACCGTTTAATCCCACCACAATAACAGTTGGAAAAACAGGTTGCCAGCGGAGCGCATTTTCTGGCGATTTTTTCACTAGATAAATAGCTAAAGCCCGCTACAATAGCTGGCACCCCCCTGCATTTTCTTCTTGCTGCCCGTTTCGGCGGCTTTTTTAGTCTCTCATATAACTACAAAATAAAGGTGTTCACGTGCAGAAGTACATGAATGAAGCGCGCCAGCTATTGGCACTGGCTATACCAGTGATCGTCGCGCAGGTGGCCCAGACCGCAATGGGTTTTGTGGATACGGTAATGGCGGGTGGCTACAGCGCCACCGATATGGCGGCCGTTGCCATCGGCACGTCAATCTGGCTGCCGGCCATCCTGTTCGGCCACGGTCTGCTGCTCGCCCTCACCCCTGTTATCGCTCAGCTTAATGGCTCGGGTCGTCGCGAGCGTATTGCCCATCAGGTCCGCCAGGGTTTCTGGCTGGCAGGGTTTGTCTCTGTGCTGATTATGGTCGTGCTCTGGAACGCGGGTCATATCATCCGCGCCATGCACAATATTGACCCGGCGCTGGCAGACAAAGCCGTGGGATATCTGCGCGCCCTGCTCTGGGGTGCGCCCGGCTACCTCTTTTTCCAGGTCGCCCGTAACCAGTGTGAAGGGCTGGCGAAAACCAAGCCCGGCATGGTGATGGGCTTTATCGGCCTGCTGGTGAATATTCCGGTGAACTATATCTTTATTTACGGCCATTTCGGCATGCCGGAGCTGGGCGGCGTCGGCTGTGGCGTGGCGACGGCTGCGGTTTACTGGGTAATGTTCTTCAGTATGATCGCTTATGTGAAACGCGCCCGTTCAATGCGCGATATTCGTAACGAGAACAGATTCAGCACGCCGGACTGGAGCATCATGACGCGCCTGGTGCAGCTAGGCTTGCCGATTGCGCTGGCCCTGTTCTTTGAGGTGACGCTCTTTGCCGTGGTTGCCCTGCTGGTCTCCCCGCTGGGGATTGTGGACGTCGCCGGGCACCAGATCGCGCTGAACTTCAGCTCTCTGATGTTTGTTCTGCCCATGTCTCTGGCCGCAGCAGTGACGATCCGCGTGGGCTTCCGCCTGGGGCAAGGCTCGACGCTTGATGCGCAAACCGCCGCGCGCACCGGATTAGGCGTTGGCGTCTGCATGGCCATTTGCACGGCGCTTTTTACCGTGGCGCTGCGCGAGCAAATTGCCCTGCTCTATAACGATAATCCGGAGGTCGTCACGCTGGCATCGCACCTGATGCTGCTGGCCGCGATTTACCAGATTTCTGACTCCATCCAGGTGATTGGCAGCGGCGTATTGCGCGGATATAAAGACACGCGTTCGATCTTCTTTATTACCTTTATCGCCTACTGGGTGCTGGGTCTGCCTACTGGCTACGTGTTGGCGCTGACCGATCTGGTCGTTGATCGCATGGGGCCAGCCGGATTCTGGATGGGCTTTATCATCGGACTGACGTCGGCGGCGATCATGATGATGATGCGCATGCGCTTCCTGCAGCGCCAGCCGTCAACGGTAATTTTGCAGCGCGCTGCGCGTTAACTACGCAGTAGCCGCCAGCTGGCGGCTACTTTCTCTTCACTTTGCGCGGTAATGAAGCAATCGCGTGAAATCAGAGAGAAAAATGCGTTTTCCCTCTTGCCTCCTTGATGCTGTGCCGCTAATATTCGTCCCCGTTGTCACCGACAACACGTTGCGTTCATAGCTCAGTTGGTTAGAGCACCACCTTGACATGGTGGGGGTCGTTGGTTCGAGTCCAATTGAACGCACCATTCTGCGTCCGTAGCTCAGTTGGTTAGAGCACCACCTTGACATGGTGGGGGTCGGTGGTTCGAGTCCACTCGGACGCACCATTTCAGTCCTGAAATGGTGCAAATTCTCTCCTTTTACCCTGAATTTTCTTAATCGCTTATTTTCATCATTATTCTCCTGCTACGCTTTTCTTATGGAATAAATACAGGAAGCGCGTCAATGAAGAATATCGCGATTATCGGCTCCGGCCCTACAGGGATTTACACCTTTTATCATCTGCTTAATAACAGCACCCCGCTCTCCGTATCCGTCTTCGAACAGGCCGATGAAGCCGGCGTGGGCATGCCCTATAACGACGACAATAATTCCCGGCTGATGCTGGCGAACATTGCGAGCATAGAAATCCCGCCCATTTTTATAACCTACCTCGCCTGGCTCAAGGAACAGAGCGACGACCATCTGGCGCGCTTTAAGGTTGATAAAGCCAGCCTGCATGACCGGCAGTTCCTGCCCCGACTCCTGTTGGGAGAGTATTTTCGCGACAGCTTGCGTTCAATCGTGAAAGAGGCAAAAAAGCTGGGGTTCCAGGTTGCGGTCCATGAATCCGCGAAGGTAACGGACATCATCCCCTCGACAACCGGCGTAACGCTTTCCGTCAACGACACCACTTTGCCCGATCGGTTCGACCTGGCGGTTATCGCCACCGGCCACGTCTGGCCAGATGAGGAGGAAGCCACGCGCACGTTCTTCCCCAGCCCGTGGTCGGGATTGATGGACGCCAGCATTCCCCCTTGCCGCGTGGGCATTATGGGAACGTCGTTGAGCGGTCTGGACGCGGCTATGGCGGTGGTAATGCAGCACGGTGAGTTTCGTGACGGTAAATTCCTCCTCGACAAGGGCAGCGAAGGGTTAAACATTACGCTGATGTCCCGCACGGGCATTCTGCCGGAAGCCGATTTTTACTGTCCAATCCCTTACGAACCGCTGTCGGTATTGACCGAATTCGTGGTTGAACGCGAGATAGCCAAAGGATCGGACGGCCTGCTTGACCGCATATTTTCCCTGATGGTGAAAGAGCTCGAGCTCGCTGACCCGGCGTGGTGCGAGAAAATTTCTCTGCGTAACCAGGATGCCGACAGCCTTCGTGAGGCATGGTTTGAGGATCGTAAACGGCACGGCCCCTTTACCTGGGCGGAAGAGAACCTCAGCGAGGTTGAACGCAACAAACGCGAACGGCGCACCGTGGCCTGGCGCTATACCGTCCTTCGACTGCATGAGGTGGTTCAGGAGATTGTGCCCCACCTCAACGACGACGACAGAGAGCGCTTTAAGCAGGGCCTCGCCCGCGTGTTTATCGACAACTATGCCGCCATCCCGCCGCAGTCTATCCGCAGGCTGCTTGCGCTTCGCGAGGCCGGCATCATTAGCGTGGCGGCGCTTGGCGATGATTACACGCTCGACGCTGGCAGCGATCGGACGGTAATTACCACCAAAGAGAGCGTTTATCGTTTCGACGTGTTTATTGACGCGCGCGGGCAAAAGCCGCTCAAAACAAAGGACTTGCCTTTCCCGACGCTGCGTAAACAGCTGGCAGAGACGGGCGACGAGATACCCGACATTGGTGAGGATTACACGCTTAAAGCGCCTGAAACGGTTCGCGGGCGCATTGCTTTCGGTGCGATACCGTGGCTGATGCACGATAGTCCCTTCGTTCAGGGGCTGGCGGAGTGTGCGGAAATTGCAGAGGCGATGGCGAAGGCGGCTGAAAAACCTGGCTCGGGGAGACGGCGTCGGTTACCGTACGTGGAGAACTGACAGGGCTTCCATGCCCTGCTATCGGTAATTACTCGAAGAAGACCTCTGGGTTTTCCGACAGCGATACGAACGTTTTGGTGTTCTTATCCAGGGCAAGGATTTTGCCGCTTTCAATGTCATACACCCAACCGTGCAGACGAAGCGAATTATTACGCAGGCCCACCGCGACGGACGGATGGGTCTTGATGTTGCTCAGTTGCGCAAACACGTTCTCCTGCACCATCGCATTCACTTTATCGATCGGCTTGTCCCAGCTTTTCTTCTCTACCACGGCTTTCGCCGCGTCGGAATAGCGCAGCCAGTGCGATACAGCTGGCATTGGCTCCAGGTTGGCGTTATCGGCAATCGCCTTCATCGCGCCGCAGTTGGAGTGGCCGCAGATCACGATATCCGTCACGCCCAGCGCCACCACCGCGTACTCGATAGTTGCAGATACGCCGCCCGGCTCCGGCCCGAAAGGCGGGACAATGTTGCCAGCATTACGAATGACAAAAAGCTGTCCCGGCTCTTGCTGGGTGACCAGTTCAGGAACCAGACGGCTGTCGGAGCAGGAGATGAACAGCGCTTTGGGATTCTGGCTGGACGCTAAACTGCGAAAGAGCTCTTTACGTTGCGGGAAAATCTCTTTTTGAAAGCTGAGAAAACCTTCAATGATATGTTGCATAGCAATTTCTCTTTTATCTGTTTTCGTTTCGGTATGATCGCGATCACACTCGTAAAGTTTACCCACCGTACTTTACCTGAGACAAGCAATATATTTCTGGCCCGACCGCTGCACGATGTCGTCCGCGTTCGCCGGGATGTTTTGCCCTTCGAACGCGCCGTAAAGACGAGCGAACGATTTTCCCGCCAGGCGCCGGGTAACGACCTCAACCGTACGGGCAGGCAGCGGGAGCATATTCGGGTAGCTCCACATAAACGACACCGCATCTTTCCCCGGGGTGACCTGCAAAATATCCCCCGCCAGCAAAACGCCCTCGCCCTCCTGCCAGTGCAGCACCGTTCCGCCCGCAAAATGGCCGCCGAGACGTAGCAGCGTGACGGACGGCCAAATCTCCAGCGCCTCCCCCTCCCAGAAATGAATCGCCGGGCTGTTGCGCATCACCCATTCGCGGTCGCTGGCGTGCAGGTAGACCGGCGCATTGAAAGCCGCGGCCCACTCCTGCATCGTGGTGTAATAGTGCGGATGCGAAATCGCAATGGCGTGAAGGCCACCGAGCGCGGTGATGAGCGTTTGGGTTGCCGGATCAAGGTTGGCAATGCAGTCCCAAAGAATATTGCCGTGCGGGGTGCGCAGAAGCAGCGCCCTCTGGTTAATCGCAAAAGCGGGAACCGTTTTGATACTGAACAGCGCGGGCTCCAGCTGCTGCCATTTATTCACGTGCGTGGCCGTCACCGTCGCGTAATCAATCCACGCCTGACCGCTGACCGGGACATACTGGCGTTCATCCTCGCAAATCGGACATCTCTCCGGCTTTCCATCATAGGAGGTACCGCAGGTTTTACAGAGTGTAATCATGAGCGCTCCTCGGTGATAAAGCACTGAGTATGGCAGGGATTATCCTTATGTGCTGCGAGGTACATTGCCGACGTTTTTTACCCTATACTGTGCCAGTATCAAAAACCGAACAGAGCAGGTGCAACATGGAAATTGATCTCGATAACTTAGTTTTTAACGGTCTGGATGAAGCGGAAGAGCGTAACGCGGAACGTCTGGACGACGCGGATAAAAAAGCGCAGGCGATTGTTGCCGACGACGACTGCGGTGATGCCTGCAAGATTTGATAAAAAAAGCACCGGTAAACCGGTGCTTTTTTATTTTACTTTTTCAGCCAGTCAATGGCCGCCGCACGGTGCGCTTCCACGGTTCTCGGGGAAAGATTCAGGCGTGCAGCCACCTCTTTATTACTGCACCCTTCCAGCAGTACCCCAGGGTAACCAGAATGCCCTTCTCATTTTTCAGGCTGTCGACATTACCAGTTAACGTTGATGAGAACAAAAAAACGCGGGCGTAATCAGATCTCCGGCGTTTTGCTAAAGCCGGTCAGCATCAGGATCAGGCTTTGCGGGGAAGACGCCGTCTCAAACTGGTAGTGATTCCCCTGACGATCGCCGCCGATGTACCACGAAATCTCGGTTTTCCCTTCTGCCAGCGCCTTGCGCACCGCCTTATCCACGTCCACCATCCGGTATTCGCGGGAGTGGTTAAGGTAAAGCACCGCATCCGAGCGGTAGTTACAGGCTGGCCGCGACTGCCAGCTCACGCTGGCCGGATCCCAGTCGTTGCTTGCCGGATAGAAGAAAATTTGATCCGCGCCGTTGGTTTCCACTTTCCCGCCATAAATCCGCACGCGGTATTTAAACTGCGAAGGATCCTGTCCGGCAGGCAGCGGGGGAATGTGAAACTTCACCAGCGACAGCGTTTCGCTGTTTTTGGTGCGCCCGCCGTTCTGCCAGTTATCCTGCACCAGCAGGACCTGGGGCTCTGGCTGGGTAAGCGCGGGCTCCAGGCTGCTGAGCCAGACGTTGGCCTTCGCTTTTGAATAACCATACGGAACGGTGGTGCCGCAGTCCAGACCGCGGTTCATGCACAGGTCGGTCATAAAGCGCGCGGCGTCTTCCGTCCAGCCGTTCATAAAATCAGCATGCGCCGTATACAGGCTCCCCCACCGCTCTTCACGCTCGTTGCCGTGCATGATGGGATCGAGAGAAAGCTGCGCTTTACTGGTATCGAGCGAGCTAATCGTCGGGAGCACGTACGCAATGTTCATGTTCACGGTGGGAATTTTCACCGGGAAGTCGGACGGGCACTGCCCTTTGGTGTCGTAGGTGGCATTGGCAAGACCGTGAGCGGGCTTAAGATTTACCCCGTCCCAGCAGTTCGGAAACTGAATGCCAATATTAAACTGCACGGCATCGTTCGCCTTGCGTAAGCCGCAGACCTCACCCGTTTTGGTGGTGTAGCCCTTGCCGTTAGCGCACAGGAAGGTGATATGTGGATTCGGCGCGGTGCCGTGATGATCGCCCGCCAGCAGCGACAGCCCCGCCGGGAACGGGTGCAGCGGCCAGGCGTCGACGTTCGATGCCTGATAATAGGTTTTTTGATAGGCGGGTTTGACCACCGTTCCGTCAGGCAATTTCAGAGAGGGTGCCCAGTAGGCCGAGCTGTCTGCTTTGTTATCGCAGGTGGTCTTTTCATCTTTACGCAGCGATTCACGGCTGGAGAAGGCATCCGTTTGCACGTTGCCAAAAAAATCGTGCAGCATGGCCTCGTTGGGCATGCCGTGCATCATAATGGCATCGTCGCCGAGCGTGTGGGAGTAACCGCAGACGACGTGCGCCTGTGGCGCAGCGTGCGCCGCCTGCATGGCAATCAGTAGTGCGGTGGCAGAAAGTGCCGGGGTTAATACTGTCCGTTTCATTATCATCTCCTTCTGAGAAAGGAGATATTGGTATCAAAACGGCCAGGGTTTACCGAGGATTTGCCCGCGTATTTTTCCGTTCATCCCTGCTTTACAGGCATCACGCACAGCTCATTCCAGTACGTTTCGCGCGTGCGGCGAAGTTCAGCGTGACGTTTTATCATGGAACCACTCCGGGTCGATGTTAGCGACGTCCACGCCATACAGGCTGGCAACAGGCAGTATTGACTCCAGAACACGCTGCGCGCTGTTCTCCGCATTCGCTGGCCGGGTCGCAAAAAACCGCCGTAGCGTGCCGATCCATTTTTTCATTGCCTTTACCCCTCTCGCTTCACCAGCCTTGAGTTAAGCACGCGTTTCCTGGCCGCGGAAATATCAATTCCGGCAGTCGATGTGCAGGACGTGCAAATAGCTCCTTACATTTACCTGCCGGTAACACACTGTTCACTAATGCTTTTTTGTATAGAGCAAAGAACATTTTCTTATTTGGCGATAGCTTTTGCTTATGGGAGCGTAACGGTGCAAAACAAAAACAACGGGACGAACGATGACTATGGCAGCAAAGATGAAAAGGTTTAAAAAAGGGACGGCAGTTCTGGGATTACTGGCCGCCGGGAGCCTGTTTTCAGCGCAGGCGCTGGCCGATCGGCTGGAAGATATTAAGGCCGCAGGGGTGGTGAAAGTCGCCACGTTTGACGCCAACCCACCGTTTGGCTCAATTGATGCAAAAACGCACGAGATCGTGGGTTACGACGTGGACTTTGCCAAAGCACTGGCAAAATCACTCGGCGTGAAGCTTGAACTGGTTGCCACCAATCCGGCCAACCGAATTCCGCTGCTTCAGTCCGGTAAAGCAGATCTGATCGTAGCGGATATCACCATCACCCCGGAACGCGCGCAGGTGATTGATTTCTCCACCCCCTATTTCGTGACCGGACAACAGTTCCTGGTTCCCGCCAAATCGCCCGATAAGCTGGATGAATACAGCCGGGCGCGCATTGGCGCGGTCAAAGGCACCACGGGTGAACAGGCGCTCCACCAGCGTTTCCCGCAGTCCCGCGTGCTGGCTTATGACGACATTCCTCTGGCGCTGACGGCGCTGCGTAACGGCAACGTGCAGGCCATTACCCAGGACAGCACAATTCTTGCAGGCCTGCTGGCACAGGCCCCGGATAGAGCGAACTTCAAAATCCTGCCCGATCTGCTCAGTAAGGAAGAAATTGGCGTCGGGGTGAAGAAAGGTGAAACAGCGCTGCTGAAAGCCGTCAACGATGAGCTGGTTAATCTCGAGAAGAACGGTCAGGCGGCAAAAATCTATGACGTCTGGTTTGGCCCAAACACGCCCGCTCCACAGCCTCGCGCCTTTAAAATAGAAGCCAGGTAATTATGCTCTCAGGTTTATTTTCCCATTCCGCGGACGGTGCCGCGGATTTTTCACATCTGGAACAGGCCAGCGTTGAGTTTCGTCACGTGGACAAACGCTACGGCGACCATCAGGTTTTACGCGACATTAACCTCACCATCACGCCCGGTGAAGTGGTTGCTATTCTCGGCCCTTCCGGTTCGGGTAAATCAACGCTGATCCGTCTTATCAATCAGCTTGAAACCCTGAGCGGCGGGGAAATCCTGGTCGACAGCAAGCCGACCGGGCAGCTTTCCGGCAGCAGGCTGCGTCAGTTGCGCAGCCGCGTTGGATTTGTGTTTCAGCAGTTCAATCTGTATGCCCACCTCACCGCCAGCCAGAACATCACCCTGGCGCTGGAGCATGTGCACGGCTGGAAGCCGCAGCCAGCTCAGGAGCGCGCGCTGGCGCTGCTGGAGAAGGTCGGAATGCAGGAAAAGGCTCACCACTTCCCCGCTGAGCTTTCCGGCGGCCAGCAGCAGCGCGTGGCGATTGCCCGCGCCCTGGCCTCGTCGCCGCAGATCATCCTCTTCGACGAGCCGACGTCGGCGCTCGATCCGGAGATGATTGGCGAAGTATTATTCGTCATGAAAGCCCTTGCCCATAGCGGGATCACCATGATTGTCGTGACTCATGAGATGCAGTTCGCCCGGGAAATTGCCGACCGGATTGTATTTATCGACGGGGGGCAGATTCTTGAAACCGCGCCGCCGGGGCAATTTTTCAGTCAACCGTCCCATCCCCGGGCGCAGCGTTTCCTGCAAAAAGTGCTGAACCCGCTGCACCAGGAGCACCTCTGATGCCCGCCCTCGACTGGCAGGGAGTGCTGGCCGGACAGCCTCTGCAGTGGATACTCTCCGGATTTCTCACCACCCTGTGGGTGACGCTGGCGGGGGGCCTGATCGCCAGCCTGCTTGCACCGACCTTTTTGCTCCTGCGTCTTTCCGGTGGACGCATCGGAAATGCGATCGTCAACGGCTGGGTATCGCTGTTTCGCAATACGCCGCTGTTGGTGCAGCTGCTGTTCTGGTATTTCGCCGCCTGGAACGGGTTACCGCAGGGCTTTCGAGACGCGGTGAATGCGGATCACAGCTGGTCAATTCTGCCCGGCGACGTCTGGTGGTTTACCCCTGAGTATTTATGTTCTGCCTGGGGGTTGGGCGTTTTTACCTCGGCGTTTTTAATTGAGGAAGCGGCATCGGGGCTGCGTTCAGTTCCTGCCGGACAGCAGGAAGCGGCGCTGGCGCAAGGGTTCTCCTCGTGGCGTTTATTTCGCTACATCCTTCTGCCGCAGGGGCTCGCCAACGCCTGGCAACCCGTTGTCGGCCAGTACCTCAACTTGATGAAGCTCTCCTCGCTCGCCAGCGGGATTGGCTTCGCTGAGCTAACCTACCAGGTCCGGCAGATTGAAAGTTACAACGCCCACGCCATGGAGGCGTTTATCGTCGGTACGGTGCTCTATTTGCTTACCGGCATTGTCATGGGGATGGTGCTGGTGCGCGTCGGTCCGCATTCAGGGAGGAAGAAAGATGATTGCAGGATTTAACGTTATTGTCGAAAACCTGGATTATCTGCTGTGGGGACGAACGGCAGCGGGTGAACCCGGCGGCGTACTGCTTTCGCTGCTGATGGCCGCAGGGGCCGCCCTGCTTGCGCTTCCCGGCGGCGTGGCGCTGGCGTGCCTCGCCTGGCGCTATCCTGGGCTGGTGCGCAGAGGGCTTTTTCTGTGGGCGGAGTTGATTCGCGGTATTCCCCTGATTTTTGTGATTTTCTGGATGTGGTACCTGTTGCCGCTGATCACCGGCGGGGAGCTGCCGGGGGCGCTGACCGTGACGCTGGCGCTGGCCTGGTTTACGGCGGCATCGGTGATGCATTCGGTTTTTGCCGGGCTCAGGGCGCTCCCTGCGGGTCAAAACGAGGCCGCGCTGTCTCAGGGGTTCAGCACACAGCAAACCCTGTGGCGCGTGCTGCTGCCGCAGACGCTGAGAAATATTTTGCCGTCGCTGGTGGGAATTTTTATCAGCCTGCTGAAGGATACGTCGCTGGCATTCATCGTCAACGTCCCGGAGCTAACCACGGTGGCGGGACAGGTCAACAACCGGGTGCAAATCTACCCGGCGGCCATCTTTATCTTTACGGGTGCGGTCTATTACCTGCTCTGCTGCTCGCTTGAACAGGTCGCGAAACGCTGGCACGTTAGCCGGCCAGCGCCTTAACCACCGTTTCCATCGCTTCGGTTGTCAGTGCGCTGCGCTTGATGCGCTGGTTCGCCAGCGCCGTGCGCAGCACGCCCGCAATGACAATATGCTTCGGCTCCTGCCCTAAATCACGCATCTCCAGCACCACCTTTCCGACCACCCGGCACATCTCCTGGTACAGCGCTTCATCTTTGGTCACGTTACCCATCGTCATCACTCCATTGCCTGTTAAACGTTGAGCTTAAATGATTCTCCCGCCGGATACAAAAAAGAAGCCCGGCGAGGATCTCGCCGGGCTTCATCTGGAAAATCAAATAATTAGTTGTTCACGGGAATGACCGCGCCTTTGTATTTGGTGCGGATCCAGTCCTGAATCTCTTTGGAGTGCAGCACGTTCACCAGCGCGACGATGTCTTTCTTTTTCTCATCGCCACGATGCACGGTAATGATGTTAGCGTACGGGTTGTTTTCACCGCTCTCGACAGCAATCGGGTCGTGAACCGGATCCAGACCGGCGTCTATCGCATAGTTGGCGTTAATCACCACCGCGTCGCCTTCGTCGTTGTTGTACATCTGCGGCAGCAGGGACGCTTCCACGTTTGGCGTGAACTTCAGTTTTTTCGGGTTCTCAACGATATCGCTGATGCGCGCCGTCACTTTGTCGATGCCCGGCTTCAGCTTTATCACGCCCTCTTTTTCGAAGATGGAGAGAATACGGCCTTCCTCGGAAACCGCATCACGCATGATGATCTTGCCGCCTTCCGGCAGGTCCTTCAGGGATTTGTATTTTTTTGAGTAGATGCCGATTGGCTCAATGTGGATCGCGCCCGCACTGACAAAATCGTAGTCTTTATCGCCCGCATGATCTTTCAGCACGCTGTTCAGGTAAGGAATGTGCTGGAAATAGTTCGCGTCGATGTCATGACCCGCCAGCGCGGTGTTCGGCAGAATGTAGTCCTGGAACGGTTTAATCTCCAGGTCGATACCCTGCTTCGCCAGAATCGGCTTGGCCTGCTCCAGAATTTCGGCGTGCGGCGTGTTGGATGCGCCCACGGTCAGGGTATCGGCCCAGGAGGCGAAGCTCAGGGCGCTCAGGGTTGCGGCGGCGATCAGTGTCAGTGTCTTTTTCATGATGTGGTTCCTGTGTGTATTTATTAGCGTTTATCTAACAGTGAAGTAATGACATCGCCGCAGAACTGGATAATGAAAACGATGATTAAAATGGTCACCGTTGCCACCAGCGTGACGTCACCATGGTTGCGCTGGAATCCTTCCAGATAAGCCAGATTTCCCAAACCACCGGCGCCAATCACCCCCGCCATGGCGCTGTAGCTCACCAGCGCAATCAGCGTCACCGTAATACCTGATACCAGTGCAGGTGATGATTCCGGCAGTAAAACCCGAAACACAAGCGTGCTCAGTCGTGCGCCCATCGAGCGCGTTGCTTCAATGACCCCTTTGTCCACTTCGCGCAGGGCGATCTCCACCAGACGCGCATAGAACGGCGCGGCGCCGACAATCAGGGCCGGCAGCGCCGCGTTAGCGCCAAGGATGGTGCCGACGACGGTCTTGGTGAAAGGGATCAGCAGAACGATGAGAATGATGAACGGAATAGAGCGGAACACGTTCACCACAATCGAAATGACGCTGTAGACCGTGCGGTTGTGGAACAAGCCACCGCGCGCGGTTAAAAAAAGCGCCAGCCCCAGCACGATGCCCAGCACAAAGGTCGCCACGCCGGACAGCGCGGTCATGTACAGAGTCTCCAGCGTTGCAGCCCAGAGCTGCTCCCACTTGAGATGCGGAAAGAGATTCTCAGACATGTTTAATTACCTCGCCTTCAATATCGCTGTGCTGCAGGTCGGCGAGGATATTGTTCAGTTGTTCATCGGATGCCGCCACGTGGACCCAGAGCTGCCCGAAAACACCGTGGGCGGTCTGCGTCATTTTTCCGTGCAGGATGTTAAACGGCAGGCCGTAGCGCAGGGTGAGTTCCCCGACAATCGGCTTGTGCGTGCTGTGTCCGGTAAAGGTCAGCCTGATCACCGTGCCTTCCAGATCGTTTGCCAGTTCGGTATTGAAGGTCTCTTCCTCGGCGTACTGGCTCACCTGGCGGACAAACTGCTGCGTAATCGGCTGCTGTGGATGGGTAAAGACGCTCAGCACGTCGCCCTCTTCCACCACTTTGCCGTTCTCCATCACCGCCACGCGGTCGCAGATTTTGCGCACCACGTGCATCTCGTGCGTGATCAGCACGATGGTGAGTTTGAAGCGGCGGTTAATATCCAGCAGCAGATCGAGGATCTGATCGGTGGTCTGCGGGTCGAGCGCGGACGTAGCCTCATCGCAGAGCAGCACGTCGGGGTTGTTGGCCAGCGCGCGCGCAATCCCCACGCGCTGCTTTTGCCCGCCGCTCAGCTGCGACGGATACGCATTTTCGCGTCCCTTCAGGCCAACCAGCTCAACCAGTTCGGCGACGCGCGCCTTAATCTTCGCTTTTGGCACACCGGCAATTTGCATAGAGAAAGCAATGTTCTCACTCACCGTGCGCGACCACAGCAGGTTGAAGTGCTGAAACACCATGCTGATCTTCAGACGCGCCTGGCGCAGTGCTTCACCTTTTGCGGCGGAGATATCCTGCCCGTTAATGGTGACGCTCCCGGCGCTGGGTTTCTCCAGACCGTTCAGCAGGCGAATCAGCGTGCTTTTCCCGGCGCCGCTGTAACCGATAATGCCGTAAATCTGTCCCTGCTCTATCGTCAAATTGACGTTATCAACGGCGGTCAGCGCGACCTTTCCGTTGTCAAAAACCTTCGAAATATTCCTGAGTACGATCATTCTTATACGTTATCCGTTCGCATATAGCGGTTTAGCAGTATGGATGTCCAAAAGATAGTAAACAGGCGTTATCAGCTTTTAAATGAACAAAAAAGCATGTCTTATAACTTTCAGAAATAAACAGCGAATTTGCCGGGCGGGAAGCATTTAGACCAATTTCAGCAATGATTATCTACGAGACGCATATATGCTGGCTTACCTACCGTAAAAGTGGTCATTTTTTCAGCATTTTATGCCGATATAGCCATCCTCACATCCAGACAACTTTACGTCTTGCTTTCCTGACATCCAAAAACGGTATTTATATTCCTTTCCGTTCTAAACGGCAGTGAATGGTTCTTTATTGAGAAAATTTCACAGCCCTATCATCCCGTCATGACATACCGAAAGGAAAACATCATGACGATTTACCACTCCGTCACCGAACTGATTGGCCGCACGCCGCTGATCCAGTTGCATAAGCTTGATACCGGTCCCTGCTCGCTGTTTCTGAAGCTGGAGAACCAGAACCCCGGCGGCTCGATTAAAGACCGCGTTGCGCTGTCGATGATTAACGAAGCGGAGCGCACCGGCCAGCTGCAGCCGGGCGGCACGATTATTGAGGCCACGGCGGGCAATACCGGCCTCGGCCTGGCGCTGATCGCCGCCCAGAAAGGCTACTCGCTGATCCTCGTAGTGCCTGACAAAATGAGCCGCGAAAAGATTTTCCACCTGCGCGCGCTGGGTGCTCAGGTGGTGCTGACCCGCTCGGACGTGAATAAGGGCCACCCCGCCTATTACCAGGATTACGCCCGGCGTCTGGCTAACGAGCTGCCCGGCGCGTTTTACATCGACCAGTTTAATAACGTGGCCAACCCGCTGGCGCACCGCACCACCACGGCACCGGAGCTGTACGAGCAGCTTGACGGCAGAATTGACGCCATCGTGGTCGGCGTCGGCTCAGGTGGTACGCTCGGTGGCCTGCAGGCGTGGTTCGCCGAGCACTCTCCGCACACGGAGTTTGTCCTGGCTGACCCCGCCGGGTCGGTGCTGGCCGACCAGGTGGAAACCGGACGCTACCACGACGCGGGCTCCTGGCTGGTAGAGGGCATTGGCGAAGACTTTATTCCCCCGCTGGCTCACATCGAAGGGGTGAATCGTGCCTGGCGCATCTCCGACCGCGAAGCCTTCGCCACCGCGCGCGAGCTGCTGAAAACGGAAGGCATTCTGGCGGGCTCCTCCAGCGGCACGCTGCTGGCGGCGGCGCTGAAGTATTGCCAGGCGCAGACCACGCCGAAGCGCGTGGTGACCTTTGCCTGCGACAGCGGCAATAAGTATCTCTCGAAGATGTTTAACGACGACTGGATGCGCCAGCAGGGGCTTATCACGCGCCCTCAGGCGGGGGATCTCTCTGACTACATTGCCCTGCGCCATGATGAAGGCGCTACCGTCACCGCCGCGCCGGACGATACGCTTTCCACCGTGCTGGCACGCATGCGCCTGTATGACATCTCTCAGCTGCCGGTCCTGGAGAATGGCAAGGTGGTGGGCATTATCGACGAGTGGGATCTCCTGCGGCATATCGGCGGCGACGGCGACCGCTTTGCCCTGCCGGTCACGGCGGCCATGACCCGTCAGGTGGAATTTCTCGATAAACGTGCCCCGGAGAGCGCCCTGCACGCCATCTTCGACCGAGGTCTGGTAGCCGTCATTAACGACAATGACCGTTTTCTCGGTCTGATTACGCGCAGCGACGTCCTGACCGCGTGGCGCAATCGTCTACAGCAATAAAGGATTAAACGATGAAAAACCTGGCAACCCTGAGCGTCCACAGCGGCGCATTCAACGACCCGCACGGCGCCGTCATGCCGCCGATTTACGCCACCTCGACGTTTGCGCAACCGTCACCCGGCGAGCATACCGGCTATGAGTATTCCCGCAGCGGCAACCCAACGCGCCATGCGCTGGAAACGGCGATTGCCGAACTGGAGGGCGGCACGCGCGGCTACGCCTTTGCTTCCGGTCTGGCGGCCATCTCCACGGTGCTCGAACTGCTGGATAAAGACAGCCATATCGTCGCCATTGATGACGTTTACGGCGGGACGTATCGCCTGATCGAAAACGTACGCAAGCGCAGCACCGGTCTGCAGGTCAGCTGGGTTAAACCGGACGACTTAGCCGGGCTTGAGGCCGCCATTCGCCCGGAGACCCGCATGGTGTGGGTCGAAACGCCGACCAACCCGCTGCTGAAGCTGGCGGATCTGGCGGCCATTGCGGCGATCGCCCGTCGTCATAACGTCATCAGCGTGGCGGATAACACCTTCGCGTCGCCGGTGATACACCGTCCGCTGGCGTCCGGTTTCGATATCGTGGTGCACTCCGCCACCAAATACCTTAACGGCCACTCTGACGTGGTGGCTGGGCTGGCAGTGGTGGGAGATAATCCGGCGCTGGCGGACCAGCTTGGCTATCTGCAAAATGCGGTCGGTGGTGTCCTGGATCCGTTCAGCAGCTTCCTGACCCTGCGCGGTATTCGCACGCTTGCGCTGAGGGTAGAAAAGCACAGCAGCAACGCGCTGGAGATTGCGCAATGGCTGGCGCAGCATCCTCTGGTCGAAAAAGTGTTCTATCCCGGCCTGGAATCGCATCCGCAGTACCAGCTTGCCCGTACGCAGATGGCGCTGCCCGGTGGCATGATTTCCGTCGTGGTGAAAGGTGACGCGCAACGCGCCACCGAGGTGATTCGCAACCTGAAGTTGTTCACCCTAGCGGAAAGCCTGGGCGGCGTGGAGAGCCTTGTGAGCCAGCCTTACAGCATGACGCACGCCTCGATTCCGCTGGAGCAACGGCTGGCAAACGGCATTGTGCCGCAGCTGATCCGCCTCTCGGTAGGCATTGAAGATCCAAAAGACCTGATTGCCGACCTCAGCCAGGCGCTGCAAAAATAAGCAAACGGCGGCAGGTCGCTCACCTGCCGCCAAAAGTTGTCATCATGGCTTAACGCCTTGATAACAATATTATGTGAAACGGCATTGATTAATTCTGAAACACCGTTTCCATTTTCCTTTTATCTTAAAATTAGCGTATAATGCGCGCCAAATCCCTGGTGAATGGTTTCAGCGCTTGGAATACAAAAAACAACGTACAACTTCTCCTCTCCTTCGTTGGGCTGTCACTCAGGCACACTTTCTTCTGCACGCTCATTTGATGTCTCCTATCCTTAGTGCGTGTCATATACTCTTTTGCAACACAGGTTTGACTCCGCGGCGGTGCGCCCCCGGAGCGAGATTTCCATATCCTTCCCAACTTAAAGACTAAGACTGTCATGAAAAAGACGAAAATTGTTTGTACTATCGGCCCGAAAACCGAATCCGAAGAGATGCTGAGCAAAATGCTGGACGCCGGCATGAACGTGATGCGTCTGAACTTTTCCCACGGTGACTACGCAGAACACGGTCAGCGTATCCAGAACTTGCGCAACGTGATGAGCAAGACCGGTAAAAAAGCGGCGATCCTGCTCGACACCAAAGGTCCGGAAATCCGTACCATCAAACTGGAAGGCGGTAACGACGTCTCTCTGAAAGCGGGCCAGACCTTCACCTTCACTACCGACAAATCCGTTGTTGGTAACAGCGAAATCGTTGCGGTCACCTATGAAGGCTTCACCAGCGATCTGTCCGTGGGTAACACCGTGCTGGTCGACGATGGTCTGATCGGTATGGAAGTCACCGCTATCGAAGGCAACAAAGTTATCTGTAAAGTGCTGAACAACGGCGACCTGGGCGAAAACAAAGGCGTTAACCTGCCGGGCGTTTCTATCGCGCTGCCAGCACTGGCGGAGAAAGACAAACAGGACCTGATCTTCGGCTGCGAACAAGGCGTTGATTTCGTTGCGGCATCTTTCATCCGTAAGCGTTCCGACGTGGTTGAAATTCGTGAGCACCTGAAAGCCCACGGCGGCGAGAAGATCCAGATCATCTCCAAAATCGAAAACCAGGAAGGCCTGAACAACTTCGACGAAATCCTCGAAGCGTCTGACGGCATCATGGTTGCTCGTGGCGACCTGGGCGTTGAAATCCCGGTTGAAGAAGTGATCTTCGCGCAGAAGATGATGATCGAGAAATGTGTTCGCGCGCGTAAAGTGGTTATCACCGCCACGCAGATGCTGGATTCCATGATCAAAAACCCACGCCCTACCCGCGCTGAAGCAGGCGACGTGGCGAACGCCATCCTCGACGGTACCGATGCAGTCATGCTGTCCGGTGAATCCGCGAAAGGGAAATACCCTCTGGAAGCGGTCGGCATCATGGCGACCATCTGCGAACGTACTGACCGCGTAATGACCAGCCGTCTGGACTTCAACAACGACAGCCGCAAGCTGCGCATCACTGAAGCAGTATGCCGCGGTGCGGTAGAAACCGCTGAGAAACTGGAAGCGCCACTGATTGTTGTTGCGACCCAGGGCGGTAAATCTGCGCGCGCAGTGCGTAAATACTTCCCGGATGCCACCATCCTGGCCCTGACCACCAACGAAACCACCGCACGTCAGCTGGTGCTGAGCAAAGGCGTGGTTGCGCACCTGGTCAAAGAGATCGCCTCTACTGACGATTTCTACATTCAGGGTAAAGCAATGGCTCTGGAAAGCGGTCTGGCGCAGAAGGGCGACGTGGTTGTAATGGTTTCTGGTGCTCTGGTACCAAGCGGAACAACCAATACTGCCTCCGTTCACGTGCTGTAATAATTCACGAACGAATTAAATTTGATAAAAAGCGCCCAATGGGCGCTTTTTTTATTCCCGGCATTAGCCAAATTCATTCAAAAAGCAAATCGGGTTTTTCTATTTAAATGCGATTTATCTAAGATGAATCCGATGAAAAATGCCTTTTTTTACATAGCTTTTTACTCAAAACGCACTGATTCGATGCTTCTTTGAGCGAACGATCAAAAATAGGCGTATTCCCATCAAAAAAATATTCTCAACCCAAAAAAGTTTGTGTAATACTTGTAACGCTACATGGAGATTAACTCAATCTAGAGGGTATTAATAATGAATCGTACTAAACTGGTACTGGGCGCGGTAATCCTGGGTTCTACTCTGCTGGCTGGTTGCTCCAGCAACGCTAAAATCGATCAGCTGTCTTCTGACGTTCAGACTCTGAACGCTAAAGTTGACCAGCTGAGCAACGACGTGAACGCAATGCGTTCCGACGTTCAGGCTGCTAAAGACGACGCAGCTCGCGCTAACCAGCGTCTGGACAACCAGGCTACTAAATACCGTAAGTAATAGTACCTGTTAATAAAATGGCGCACATTGTGCGCCATTTTTTTTGCCTGCGTCAAACTGCTACTGCGTTACCTTTTCCCCTTCCTCTTCTGCTACCGCAGCAGACACCCGGCTGTTCTGCACTGACAACACGCTATTGCTGGCCGACGGGCCGCTACCCGCGGATACGACAACCGGGATCCCGGCACGGCGCGCCAGGGCTTTATCAATTAACGCCTTATCGCTTCCGGCCTGAGAAACAAAGGTGGCAAAGTCTGCCGAGTGGGTAATGGGCGAAATCTGCGGGTTCTCGCCCTCCACCTGCGCCAGCGGACGGTGGACCTCAATATAGCGCTTACCGTCCGGCTCAACCGAGAATTTCACCGGCTCGTTGATGATCTGTACCCGCGTGCCGACCCGCACCTGTTCAAACAGGGCTTTAATATCCGGGGCGTTCATTCGCATACAGCCGGAACTGACGCGCAGACCTACGCTGTCCGGCGCGCTGGTGCCGTGAATAAGATATTCCCCATTACCAATTCCCAGACGCAGCGCATAGCGCCCCAGCGGGTTATTTGGCCCCGCCGGGACGACGGGAGGCAATTTAATTCCCTGGGCCAGAGAACGCGCTCTGATGCCCGCCGTTGGCGTCCAGGTTGGATTAGGGATTTTTTGGCTGACGCGGGTGGTGCTCACCGGCGTTTCCAGCCCCAGCTGTCCGATGCCGAGCGGGAAGACCTGGACAATATTTTCTCCCGGCGGGAAGTAGTAGAGCCGAAGCTCGGCCAGATTAACCACAATGCCTTCGCGCGGGGTATCCGGCAGCAACATCTGCGACGGGATGGTGATAACGGTACCCGGCGCCGGGTTTACTGGCGCAATGGTATTGTTCGTTTCAAGGATCACCTGCGCCGCCGTATTAAACCGACGGGCGATAGTCTGAAGCTTATTATCCCCTTCCTGTATCGTGTAGGTTTGATTTTGCCCAATCAGACGGCTGCCTGCGGGCGGCAACGGATAGTCCATCGCGCGGGCCGAATTAAACGTACCGAGCGAACTGAGGAGTAATAGAGTTATTAGAGACGCGCGCTTCATGCTGAGATTCCTTATTCACTGGCAGGATGCCAGAAAGCTGAAAAACCAGCGAGGCGGGAGCCACCTCGCGAAACAGAATGAATGCTGTTCTGTAAGTCTAGCTAAGGATTGCAGCTTTGGCGCGAATGGCGCGAATCATCGCTTCCAGCCCCTGGGAGCGGGATGGGGTGAGGTGTTGGGTCAGGGCCATTTTTTCAAACCACGGGCGGACATCGAACGCGACGATATCCTGCGCCGACATCCGGTGGTAAAGAATAAAGACGACCGCAATCAGCCCTTTTACAATGGCCGCATCGCTGTCGCCGTGCAGGGCGATAGTGCCGTCGTCAGACTGCTCCATCACAATCCACACCTGGCTCTGGCAGCCCTGAATAATGTTTTCCGGGTTATGCGCCTCTTCACCGAGCGGCGGCAGACGCTGCCCCAGCTCGATGATATAAAGGTACTTTTCTTCCCAGTTTGCACAGCGTCCAAAGTTGCGCAGCAATTTGTCTCTGTCCGGCAGTTCTGCCATCTTTTGCCTCTTCTTAGCCCAGCAGCTGGTGAATGCGCTTAAGCCCCGCCACCAGCCTGTCGACCTCTTCCATTGTGTTATACATCACCAGCGATGCGCGGCACATTGCCGGCACCTGGTAAAAAGCCATCAGCGGCATGGCGCAGTGGTGGCCGGTACGGACGGCCACGCCGTAATTATCGAGGAAGCTTCCCACGTCATAGGCATGGTGTTTCCCCAGGTTAAAGGCAATCACGCCCTGTCGGTCAGCCGGGCCATACAGGGTAAGGTCCGGCACGCTGGCAAGCTCCTGCAGCGCGTAGTGCATCAGCAGCTGTTCGTACTCCTGAATGGCGTCGAGGCCGATTGCGGAGACGTAAGACACCGCCGCCCCCAAGCCGATAATCCCGCCGGTGTTGGGGGTGCCCGCCTCGAAACGCCAGGGCGCACGGGCGTAGGTCGTCCCTTCCGTCAGGCTGACGGTGGCGATCATCGATCCGCCCCCTTCCCACGGCGGCATCGTCTGCAGGATGTCCTCTTTCACATACAGCACGCCAATCCCGGTCGGGCCATAGAGCTTATGCCCGGAGAATACGTAGAAATCGCAGTCCAGCGCCTGCACGTCCACCGCGTGGTGCATCACCGCCTGCGCGCCGTCAATCAGCACCTTCGCGCCGGCCTGATGGGCTTTTGCGATAATCTCTGTCACCGGGTTTTCGGTGCCCAGCACGTTAGAGACCTGGGTGACCGCCACCAGCCGCGTTTTAGCGTCCAGCAGGGCGTCAAGCTGCTCCAGCTGCAGCGTGCCATCGTCGTTCAACGGAACGACCCGCAGCTGCGCGCCGACACGCTCGCAGAGCATCTGCCACGGCACAATATTGGCATGGTGCTCCATCTGGGTGATGATGATGTTATCCCCCGCGCGCACCTGGGCGTTGCCCCAGCTGTTGGCGACAAGGTTAATCCCCTCGGTTGTGCCGCGCACAAATACCAGCTCTTCCGGCAGGCGTGCATTGAGGAAGGCTGCAATTTGCGTGCGCACGTTTTCCATGCGCTGGGTCGCCTCGGCGCTCAGGGTATGAATACCGCGATGCACGGCGGCGTAGCCGTGGCGGTAGAACTCGGCTTCCGCATCCACCACCTGATTCGGCTTCTGCGCGCTGGCCGCGCTGTCGAGATAGGCCAGCGGCAGGCCGTTCACTTCACGGGTCAGAACCGGGAAATCGGCCCGCACTTTCTCTACGGGAAAACTCATGCTTCGCCTCCGGGCAGACGCTGACCAATGCGGGCCAGCACCTGCTGCTTCAATACGCCATCGTGCAGCGCTTCCGTAAGCTCCGCCGCAAAGGCGTAGATGATCATTTTCTGCGCCGCCTGCTGGTCGATGCCGCGCGAGCGCAGGTAGAACATCTGCTCGTCGTCGATCCGACCGACCGTCGCGCCGTGACTGCATTTTACGTCGTCGGCGTAGATCTCCAGCTGCGGCTTGGTGTCCACTTCCGCCAGGCGCCCCAGCAGCAGATTGTTGTTGGTCATCTGCCCGTCGGTTTTGATGGCGTGCTGGGCCACGTTAATCAGGCCGTTAAACACCGCCCGCCCTTTATCGCTGACGATGGTTTTGTGCAGCTGGCGGCTGTTGCAGTAGCCTTTGTTATGCTCAAGCCAGGTACGCGTGTCGCACACTTCTGCCTTCACCGGCATCGCCAGGCTGTTGATGCGCAGCGTAGTGTTTTCACCGTTAAGCTGCGTGCTGGTGTTGTGGCGCAGCACCGCGCCGCCGAGCAGGAAGCTGTGGCTGTACGCCGCGGCATCCTGGCCCAGCAGGAGATCGTTATGGGCAAAATGGTGGCTCTGCGGATTCTCAAACGCCAGCTTAATATGGTGAAGCTGCGCATTGGCGGCAACGTTCATCGTCAGCCGCGACCCGGTAAAATGGCGGGGCTCGTTGAGGCTGACGTAATGTTCGATTACCGTGGCCTCCGCCCCCTCCGCCAGCTCAAGGTGATGGCGATAGTGCGCGGTGTTGATCTCATCGCCCTCCACGCCCTGTGTGATGTGCATCAGCAGCAGCGGTTTTGCCGGACGCTGGTTACGCTTGACCTGAATATGCGTCACGCTGCGGGCCAGGCTCTCGGTCAGGTGGAGGAAAACTTCCGGCTGAACCGGGGTGCTCAGGCTATGGCGGTCGTCGTTAATGACGATATCGAACCCGCTATCCCGGGCGTCATCACTCAGTTCTTGACGCCAGACGCCGTCGACAAAGACCAGACGCACCGCATCCACCGTCAGCGCCAGAGCGTCGCGCCGGGCCGGGTCAATCTCCGCCAGACGCGTCACAAACTCGCCGTTCAGCAGGCCGTCGAGCGGGGTGTATTTCCAGTTCTCATGCTTCCGCGTCGGCAGGCCGAGGCGCAGCATCTGCTGCAGGTGCTGCTGCGCCTGCTCGGAGCGCGTATTACCCTGCTCCTCAAACAGCCGGTGCCACTGCTGGAGCGCATTACTGCTGTTCGGTAAGCCAGCCATAACCCTGCTCCTCCAGTTGTTTAACCAGCGTAAAATCACCGGATTTCACAATACGTCCCTGGTAAAGCACGTGGACATAGTCCGGCTTGATGTAGTCCAGAATGCGCTGGTAGTGGGTGACGATAATGAACGAGCGCTTGCCGTCGCGCAGGGAATTCACCCCGTCGGCGACAATCTTCAGGGCGTCAATATCCAGACCGGAGTCGGTCTCATCCAGAATGCACAGCTCGGGCTCCAGCACCGCCATCTGCAGAATGTCGTTACGCTTTTTCTCGCCGCCGGAAAAGCCAACGTTCACCGAGCGGGTCAGCAAATCTTCCGGCATTTTCAGCAGCTTGATTTTCTCTTCCATTAGATCCTGGAAGTCGAAGCGATCCAGCGCCTCCTGGCCGCGATACTTGCGCACCGCATTCAGCGCCGTCTGGAGGAAAAACTGGTTGCTGACGCCCGGAATTTCCACCGGGTACTGGAAGGCCATAAAAATGCCCTCGCCCGCGCGGTCTTCCGGAGACATCTCCAGAAGATCTTTGCCGTTAAATTCGACCGAGCCGCCTGTTACTTCGTAATCTTCACGTCCCGCCAGCGTCGCTGAAAGCGTACTTTTCCCGGAGCCGTTTGGCCCCATGATGGCGTGAACTTCACCCGGCTTGACGTCAAAATTGAGACCGCGCAGGATCGCTTTCTCTTCCACGCTAACCTGTAAATCTTTAATGCTTAACATGTGCTTTCCTTAACCGACGCTGTGTTCAAGACTAATGGCGAGGAGTTTTTGTGCTTCAACGGCGAATTCCAGCGGCAGTTCAGAGAACACGTCCTTACAGAAGCCGTTCACAATCATCGAAATGGCATCTTCTTCGCTGATGCCGCGTTGCAGGCAGTAGAAGAGCTGATCTTCCCCAATGCGCGACGTGGTCGCCTCGTGCTCCAGCTGAGCCGTGTTGTTGCGACACTCGACGTACGGGAAGGTATGCGCCCCGCAGTCGGCACCGATCAGCATTGAATCACACTGGGTGAAGTTACGCGCGTTGGTGGCCGTCGGCATGATTTTCACCAGCCCGCGATAGCTGTTCTGGCTATGCCCGGCGGAGATCCCCTTCGAGATAATAGTCGATTTGGTGTTTTTCCCAATGTGGATCATCTTGGTGCCGGTATCGGCCTGCTGATGCCCGCTGGTCAGCGCCACCGAGTAAAACTCACCGATGGAGTTATCCCCGCGCAGAATACAGCTCGGGTATTTCCAGGTAATAGCGGAGCCGGTTTCCGACTGCGTCCAGGACATTTTGCTGTTTTCGCCTTCGCACAGCGCGCGCTTGGTGACGAAGTTCAGGATACCGCCGGTATTGCCGTCGCCGGGGAACCAGTTCTGCACCGTGGAGTATTTCACCTCGGCGTCTTTGTGAATGATGACCTCAACCACCGCCGCGTGCAGCTGGTAGCTGTCGCGCACCGGGGCGGAGCACCCTTCGATATAGCTGACGTAGCTGCCTTCGTCCGCTACCAGAATGGTGCGTTCAAACTGTCCGGTTTTTTCGGCGTTGATGCGGAAATAGGTGGAGAGCTCCATCGGGCAGCGCACGCCTTTCGGCACGTAGATAAAGGTGCCGTCAGAGGCTACCGCGGCATTCAGCGCGGCGAAGAAGTTATCGTTGCTCGGTACCACGGTGCCGATGTACTTTTTCACCAGATCGGGATGGTCATGAATGGCTTCGCCAAAGGAGCAGAAAATGATCCCCTGCTCGGCCAGCTTTTCACGGTAGGTGGTCGCCACCGAGACGGAGTCGAAAATGGCGTCTACCGCCACCTCTCTCCCCTCGCGCACGGGCACGCCCAGCTGATTAAACGCCTCTTCAACCTCTTTGCTCAGGAAGCTGTTCTCGGCACCGGTTTGCTGGACCGCGCCGGGCTGCGAGGCGCAGGTATCGTCACAGCTGCCGCAGGAGGGGGCGGAGTAGTAGCTGTAATCCTGGTAGTTCAGCTTGTCGTAGTGGGCTTTCAGCCAGTGCGGCTCTTCCATCTCCAGCCAGGCGCGGAATGCGCTCAGGCGAAATTCGAGCATCCACTCGGGCTCGTTACGTTTGGCCGAAATGGCGCGCACCACATCTTCATTAATGCCTTTCGCCAGCTCGTCGGTCTGCAGCTGCGTGAAAAAACCCTCTTTATAGTTGAGGTGTCCGCCGCTCCAGGTGTTTACATCACTCGTTGCTTCAGTATTACGAGACATAGTACCGCCTATACCCCAAAGCTTTCGCCGCAGCCGCATTCGTTCTGGGCTTTCGGGTTATGAAATTTGAATAACTGGTTTAAACCTTCCCGCACGTAATCCACTTCGGTTCCATCGATAAACGGCATAGCCTGCAGCGCGACGTACAGCTTTGCGCCGTCGGTTTCAAACACCAGGTCATCCTTTTCCGGTGCGGTGACGGTATCCAGCACGTAGCCAAAGCCCGCGCAGCCGGTCTGCTTAACGCCTAAGCGCACGCCGAGAATGTCGGGATTTTTTGCCACCAGCTCGTGGATATGCGCCGCCGCCGCAGGCGTGAGCGTTAATCCTCGCCAGGCGAAATCGGCAGGATTGAAGGTTTCTGAATGCAGTTCCATAGGTCCACCTCATCTGATTAGCCATCAGGGCATAACACCATGTTAGTGATAACGATTATCACTTCAACCCTCTGTCAGCAGGGGCATTCGGCTAAACCGCCCTTTTTGTCTACTTTTATTAAGCATAGACCCTGTCAGAAGATGCGGGCGGGATGGATTTAATTGTTCAATACTTTGAAAATTAATGGATTATCTGTCGGAGAAAACAGTGAAGAAAGGAAAAGTAAAATATGTATCGGAAATGCCTATTTTTGAGATAGCTTTTGTTCTGGAAGTGTCTAAAACAATAAAAGGCCCTCAAGGCCTCTGATTATTATTGGTGAAATGAAACGCTAAAACCCTGCTCACGCCAGTGATCCAGCTGTTCCTGCTGACGCGGTGTTGGCGTTTTTCCCGTCCAGACGAAGATTTTTTGCCCCGGGAAAAGTTCAGGACGCGGAGAATCAATCGGGTCCGCCAGCACGTCAATGTGCCAGCCTTGCTGCGCCAGCCGCGCGGCTTCAAGCCAAAGATGGGTACGGTCATCGCATTCCCAGCCGATAAGCAACGCATCTTTACCCGCTTTCTTGCGCGACTCCGCCAGGCTTAGAACCGCGAATTCAATCAGGACGCCGTCAAGCATGCTCGCCATGTGGCGTACAGTATTTTGATCCTGATTCATTCGCTGGCGGACGGGGGAAATGATGTTATCAATCAGCGCATCCATGGCGTGATCCCGGCGGAACTCACCGATTTTGGCGCGCAGCTTTGCCGGGCTGGCATAACGCAGAACGGTCATCATCTCTTCCTGGAACGAGACCCAATTACCCTGAGTCAGGACTTCTTTATTTTCCAGCAAAGCTTTTACTTTTCCGACCGAAACGCCGCTTTTCATCAGGCGTTTGATCTCTTCAATACGCAGGATATCTTCATCGTCAAACTGACGATGACCCCCTTCGCTGCGCTGCGGCTTCAACAATCCATAACGTCGCTGCCAGGCACGCAGCGTAACGGGGTTGATACCGCATCGTTCGGCCACTTCGCCGATACTGTAATAGGCCATTAACTCCCTCACGCTCAGAACTTCCATACCTAACTACACCAACCTTATCAGATTGTACAAACCATTTGTATAACTAAGACCGCATTTTGCACAGGTGAAAGGGGTCGTTCTCCCTTCACCTGTTAATACATTGTTGTCTAAAGTTTGCTTCTCGTACAGCTAAGTCTGCCGAATTTTGTACAGCTTTATCAAAAATCAAATTTTTTCTCCGGCCATGCAATCGCCGGAATTCCGCCGTGGCGGGGGCTGGCAAAAAGATGCCCCTGGAACTGGGAAATCCCCGCAGATTCCAGCCACATCCACTCTTCTGCCTTCTCCACGCCGACCGCGCAGAACTGAATTTCAAGCGAGGAACAGCATTTGATAATCGCCTGAATGATGGCCTGTCGAGGGCCACTTTTATGCACGTTCGCGACGAGATCGCGATTAATCTTAATTCTGTCGGGCTGGAATTGGGCCAGTAGCTGTAGTCCCGCAAAGCCGGCACCAAAGTGATCGATCGTCACGCTGATGCCTGCACTTTTTAGCTGTCTGACTGAATCCGTGAATTCTTCAAAACGTGAAATGGCTTCGCTCTCGGTGAACTCCACCACGATCTGTTCAGGTACAAAACCGTTTGCTTCAATTGCGGTGAGCAGAAAGTCCACCGCATTGGGAATGTTAACCAGCGTCATAGGCAGCAGGTTAAGGGATAACGTCTGATCCTGTAACCCCAGCGCGCTGGCCATCGAGAGCGCCACCTGCTTGCTCTGCAAATCAGACGCGTAAACTTCATCATGCGTAAGGCTGGCGAAATAGGCCCCCGGCGAGTCGCCGGACGGGGTGCGCAGAAGCGCCTCCCAGGAGACAACCTGCTGCATAAACGGATCAACTATCGGCTGGAAAGCAAAGCTGCAATCCGCTCCTTTCGCGACCACCTCGGGTTGCGCTGACAAGCGTGTTTCTTCGCGAACGAACTCCCAGGAATCCGCAGGCGGCAGTTCAAAATAGTTCGCTTTTTCCGTGGCCTCGACAAAGGTACGGAAAAACTGCAGCGGACGGTCATTGTAAGTCAGCTGATAGCGTGTTGTTCCCTTGTTCAGCACCTGTTGCAGCACCTCGTTCCTGTCGAACTGGCGCAAATCAAAAAGCTCCATACCCACATTGCCAAAACGCCGGACGGGGCCGTGATCGCGCATCAGCTCGACTACGTTATGGTGTCGCGGGTCGTTGCAGATCTCCTCATAAATAGCAGAAACATGCTCCACTGGCCCCTCAAGCAACTGAAAAAAATGTGTGCCGTTAAACAGCAAGATCCCCGTGACGTTGGCTTGCCGGTTTTTATTATTTGCAGCAGCGACCATAGCTTCCAGTGCTTTCACTGGAACGTCCTCGCAGATATGACTGCGGTAAATGATGGTTGTAAGCATGCGATTCCTGGGGGTTAAGGGTTTTGACCACAAAAACATGTGGAGAGACTTCTCTTATAGCACATTAATTGCCTCACAAATAATTTACATCTCAATCATTTACGCCCGTTAATGGCACTCTCACAAGTGTTGTACAACTTAACAGCGGCCGTGCGATTTGTACAATATATTCTGTAGCATTACCGTTTCATGATAAACAAGCAAGCGATTGAGAAATATAGCATTTATTAAATATATCCTGATTTTATTAAAAATCTGTACATTTTTAATGTACAGATTTAGAAAAAGTGTATACCTTAAATGTAACGTTACTGATTACAAAATTTTACAGGAGCGAAACATGCAGCAGAAAGGTTACGTCGCAGATTCCGCAGCAGCGATCGCACAGTACTTCGAAAAAGCCACACTTCCAACCCAACAGGAAACGCTGGGTCAGGTCGTTGTTGAGATCCTTAGCGACGGGCGAAATCTCAATCGCAAATCGCTCTGTACCAAACTGTTAAGTCGCCTTGAAAGGGCCGAGGGCCCCGAAGAGGAACAGCATTACCATATGCTGCTTGGCTTGCTCTTCGAACGATAACGTGATGAACCGCAGTGACGCAGACAAACTGACCGATCAGCTGATTGGCGAAGCCGTTCTTTCTCTTTTGAGAGAGCGTGGCCCCGTTACAACTGAAGCTCTGGTTCAGCGTCTGCGGCAGATGAAAACACATGAAAAGAATCCCCGGCGGCGGGAGACACTGGCGAAGGCGATTGCCGATATCGGATCAAAAAGCCTCGGATTAAAACGTCGCAGAACCGCGCAAGGACGAATGAGCAGAGAGGGACCTCTCAATGATAACAGAGGCAATGTAGTGTCGTTGTTTGGAAAGGGAAAGCCGTCCGATCCCAAAAAAATACATTGACTGCATTTTAACAGCTACGGTGAGAACAAATGAGACAAAATATTCAGCTTCAACCCGAATACCACTCTGCTTTTTTAGACAGTGCGCTGGCGGAATATTTCCGTCACGCAGGCGATCGTTTTGCTGAAGAGTCCGCTATTTTTTCTACTGCAGTACGCTGTGTTCTGGCCTCTGAAGGTCATATTTCCAATAAAGCGATCATCCTGTGGCTCATTCAGACGTTGGAAGCCACTCACGACGTGGTTCAGGCGGATGTGATTCGCAAGACGCTGGAAATCGTGGTGGGCTACACCATGGATGACGTTTAAACGCCCTGCATTCAGCGATCGTGTCATCGTCAGAATTGTCGAACATGCTGACGATGACACCCCCCTCTCTTCATAACCCCCTGTAAAGAAACGTTATAAAGATGGCATGGTTTCTGCTTACTCCCTGTTACGGGACTGGGCTTACCAGTCATTTTGCTTCATTTCTTAACAGGTCTGTTATTGATGAAAAAAATCGCCAGCGTCTGCCCTTACTGTGGTGCAGGCTGCAAACTAAACCTTGTCGTTGAGAATAACCGTATCATCCGTGCCGAAGCGGCAGAGGGGGCCACAAACCAAGGCACGCTATGCCTGAAAGGATTTTACGGATGGGATTTCCTTAACGATACCCGCCTGCTCACCCCACGCCTGACCCAGCCGATGATCCGCTACCGCAAGGGAGAGACATTCACTCCCGTGACCTGGGAAGAGGCTATCCGCTACACCGCCCGGAAGCTCAGCAGCATTAAAGCCCAGTTCGGCCCGCGTTCGATTATGACCACCGGGTCGTCGCGCGGTACCGGGAATGAAACCAACTACGTGATGCAAAAATTTGCCCGCGCGGTGCTGCACACCAACAACGTCGACTGCTGCGCGCGCGTTTGTCACGGTCCTTCCGTCGCCGGACTTCAGGAGACCCTCGGCAACGGTGCAATGAGCAACTCTATCAACGATATTGAACACTCCAAATGCCTGCTGGTATTTGGCTATAACTGCGCAGACTCCCACCCTATCGTCGCCCGGCGCGTGCTAAAGGCCCGTGAAAACGGCGCGAAAATCATCGTCTGCGACCCGCGCCGCATCGAAACGGCGCGTATTGCCGATCAGCATCTGCAATTGAAGAACGGTAGCAACATGGCGCTGGTGAACGCCTTTGGCTATGTGCTTCTGGAAGAAGAGCTGTACGACAAGAACTACGTCGCGCGGTTTACCGAAGGACTTGAGGCCTATCGGCAGACGGTGAAAGAGTATGCCCCAGAGCGCGTAGAACACCTCACCGGCATCCCCGCCCGCGACGTTCGTCAGGCAATGCGCACCTTCGCGGCGGCCCCTTCCGCCACGGTAATGTGGGGAATGGGCGTGACCCAGTTTGGCCAGGCCGTCGATGTCGTCAAAGGGCTTTCCAGCCTGGCACTGCTGACCGGCAACCTCGGCCGCCCTGCCGTCGGTGTCGGTCCCGTGCGCGGACAAAACAATGTTCAGGGCGCCTGCGATATGGGCGTTCTGCCGAATATGTTCCCCGGCTATCAGGATGTGACCGATCCGGCTGTCCGGCAGAAGTTCGCCGATGCCTGGGGGATCAACGTGAATAACATGGACGATCGCGTCGGGACGCGCATTACCGAGGTGCCTCACCTTGCGCTGGAAGGCAAGGTCAAAGCCTATTACATCATGGGGGAAGATCCGCTGCAGACGGAAGCCGATCTCGGCCTGGTCCGCAGCGGTTTCGAGGCGCTTGACTTCGTGGTGGTTCAGGACATCTTTATGACCAAAACGGCGGAAGTGGCGGACGTTCTGCTCCCTGCCACCTCATGGGGCGAACACGGCGGCGTCTTTACCTGCGCAGACCGGGGTTTCCAGCGTTTTGGCCAGGCTATTGTGGCCAAAGGCAACGTGAAGCGCGACTGGGAGATCGTCAGCCTGCTCGCCACCGAGATGGGCTATCCGATGCATTACGACGATAACCAGCAGATCTGGGATGAAATGCGCGAGCTGTGCCCGCTCTTCTACGGCGTGACGTATGAAAAAATGGGCGAGATGGGCCACGTGCAGTGGCCGTGCCCGACGCTCGATCATCCGGGAACGCCATACCTGTACAAAGACAATCAGTTCGACACCCCAACCGGCAAGGGGCAGCTCTTTGCTGCACCGTGGCGCGCACCGGCAGAAACCCCTGATGATGACTACCCTCTTGTGCTCTGCACGGTGCGTGAAGTGGGACATTATTCGTGCCGATCAATGACCGGGAACTGCGCCGCGCTGCAAAGCCTGGCCGATGAGCCGGGACGGGTGCAGGTGAATCCTGCCGATGCGGATAAGTTGGGAATCAGTGACGGCCAGCTGGTGTGGGTTCGTTCACGCAGGGGCAAGGTCATCACCCGCGCCAGCATCAGTGAGCGTATCAACGCCGGTGCGGTCTATATGACCTACCAGTGGTGGATTGGCGCCTGCAACGAGTTAACGCAGGATAACCTTGACCCTGTCTCCAAAACGCCGGAAACCAAGTACTGCGCGGTAAAGCTGGAAGCCATTGAGGACCAGCGCTGGGCGGAGGATTTTGCGGCGTCGTCTTACCAGACGATGAAAACGCGGTTGATCAATGCCGTGAACGTATAACGTATAACGTATAACGTATAAGGAGAGGAGGCTCACCGCGTGAGCCTCTGAGTCTGCGCGTTTATCCAATCAACAGCAGGCAGGATAAATCATCCCCACCGTTGATTTTATCAATAGCAAAGTCCATGCGCGCATCTATGGTCTGATTGTGCATGGTCTTTTCAGAGAGGCTGGCGATGGTTTTCATCACGACCTGCTGGTCAATGTCTTCCTGCATCGACCGCACGCTGAGAATGAATTTGATATAGAAAAAATCCAGTACAATACGGTAAAACTGGCGCATGATGTTTGCCGTATTTTTACCAGGGAAATAGCTGCTATAGAGTTTATACAGCAGGTAATTGCGTAACACGTAGGGTTCTGACAAGCAGGATGACTCGCACAGCTTGTGCCACTGCTGATTAATCCCGTCGAATTTAGCTTCCAGTTCAGAAGCGTCGTTCAGGCCGGCCATGTCCAGATACGAGGCAATTTGCTGGTGCCCCTGAAGAATAAAACCGTCCCGCACCGAATCTTTCGCCACGTTCGTTCCCATCACGGACAGTGCCAGATATTTCATCGCATTTGAATGCGTGAGGTGACAGGCATCGATCAGCGATTTCCCGTTTTGCAGGTCATTGCGTAACGCATCGTAAAATTGTTCTACTTCGGCAAATTTATTATGTAAATCAAAATTAACGTGCTGAAGACAGAGAATAAACTGCGCCAGCGCCATCAAATTTTCTTCAACATTGCGGGAAGGCGACTGAATAAGGTTCCAGGCAAAAAGATGGATCACCTGCTGCGTCTGTGAGGCGGATTGACGTTGCCCAATCAGGTTAGTTTTGTAGGTTGCCACTAACTCATCCTGCTCCTGAAACAGCATGGCCTCCGGGTCAAACAGGACGCGTCTGACCACTTCAGGGCAGGAGAGCGTCATCGTATGCCGTGTTTCATCCTGATAACGGCTTGCGCTTCTGGGATACGTACTGCAAGTATGTGAGAGCGCCTCTTCCCCTAAATCACGGTGCACCATGCAGAGTTTGTTTTCATCGATAAAAGGACACTCCCCTTTTTCGTTTAGCTTCACTCTGGAGTAGTTGTTCTTGCCCTTGCGCTGAAGGATCAGATTCTCTTTTGCAATGGCGGCAATTTCTGCGTGCGTGGACTGGACGTACTTTTGGTGGGTTTTCTTATCAATAGCGATCGTCCAGCCACGACAACATGAGATTAAACATGCTGACCCCACGCACTGAAACTTACTGACGAAAATCGGTTTGATGGTTTTATGAATTTGCATAGCTAAGGCGTCATTTTATAAAGCATAAAAAATACCATGCCGCACACGCTATTCTATAGAGGCATAACCGCACACTATGTTTTGTAATTCACAGAATCAGGGGCGCGATAACGAATGAGAATATTGCGCCCCTGTTAGGTTATTGGCTAATACTTGTTAACCATGATGATGAGTCAGATAGTCTCGCAAGCGGTTTGCAGGGGTATTCTTCTCCACCATCCTGTGAATCAAGGCCACCAGCTCAAAATCACTGCGCAGGTTGAATTTTTGCATCAGCAAATATTTATGGGTAAAAATAGTTTTATCACTTGTTTTAAGCTCATTCGCGATCTGCCCTACCGATAATCCTTTGTAAAAACTCACCATAACGCGAATTTGCTGTGGCGATAATATTTTATGCTGGCATTCGCTGCAGGTTCTCTTCCTCCAGTGAAAGCTTGAGAGCTGTGTGCGGTACCATGCGATAAACAGCGCCTCGGTGATCCTGTCCAGCGAAGCGCGGCGGGAGATAAAAATCATATCCTGAAAACAGGACGGATATGTCGAGAAACGGTGTTCATCATCCACCAGCCCAACCACAATTCCTTTTTTCCGCGCCTGTAATTCGGGATAACAGGTCAGGGTTTCCCCCTGACATAAAGAGAGAAAAATAATATCAGCGGCACTGACATTTTCATGAGAAAGTTCGCAGTCAAAGTGAAGCAGATGTTTGAAATTATGAAAGAAGAAATTCTCAAGAAAACACTGCAATCCCGCTCTGAAAAATGCGTCGGTCTCTTTAATCACAATATTCAGCATATCAGTTGTACTGCATCGTCATGACCACGACGGCACTAATGCTCCCCGGCGTTGCGCCGCCCGTGGAAGACCTGACCGATGCCAGCATGGCCATCGTTGCGGTTCTGTCTGCTGCAATAGTTTGTGTAATACTTGTTCCGGTTCCCTTCATTGCACCCGTTGCGGCCTCACTCATCGCAATCGCGACGTTCGTGGCCGAACCGCTGTTCATGTAGTAATCCGCCCCGGCGACCGGATCGGGGTTTCCGGTAAAGGAGACCGTCACGCTGCGCGTCCCTGTCGGACACTGGGTAAACAGCAGGTTAAACGGCACAGGATCGGACGATGACCACGGCGTAGCCATATTGGATGCCTGAATATTGCCAAGGTTGATATCCAGACTGTTATTTCCCCCATTAAAGATACAGGGAGAGGCCACAATATTTCCGGTAACGCTGACGCTAACGTTGTCCGTCGCAAAGGTATTGCAGCTTACTAATATGGCGGCAAGCGCTGCCGTGCGCAGAATATTCATCATTTATCCTTTACTGATACGTCAAATTTAAGGTTGCAGACGCATTGGCAGTACCGGGTTCAACCGTCGTTTGGGTCTGGTAATAACGCGCTGTTAATGGAAATGCCTGCTGCCCACCCGCGGCGGCATTTAACGGCAGACGGGTATTTAACGAGAGAGGCGTACCGTTATAGAGCAGCTGAACGCCAACCCCTTTCGCCGTGCCGGTATTACCCTGCCCCGTCAGCGCGAGCACGCTCGTTGTTGCTACGTCCGGGTTCTGAATGCCGCTGAGCGAAACGTTGACGTTTGCCCCCGGGTCGCAGTTCAGACCCAGGTTTTGCGTATTCTGAGCGCCCGTCGGCGTGGTTCCGACCGTTGAGCCAAACGTCGCGGCAGAAATATCGCCGATGGGAAACGTCAGCTGCGGCGTCGTTATGCTGCAGGCCAGCACGTTGATGGTCCCGTCCAGAAGCGTCGTCGTAAGGCCATCGCGATACACACCATCGCTCCCCTGCAGCATAACGACACCCAGTACGCCGGGCGTCAGCGAGCCAGAGGCAACGGGTCCGGTAACGACAAGTTCTATTTTACCGCCCCACCATTCGACATAACTTGTCTGCGCGTTATAAGAAAAGGTATAGATCGGGTTTTCAAAATAATTACCTGATGAAAAGCGCACGCCAATACCGCTTACATTGGTGTTATAAACGTGATTACCGTAACTACTCGGCGTTGCATTAAGGTACCGCATGCTAAACCCGAGCATTAACGGATTGGTACAGCCGCTTAAATAGGACCCAGTGACCGACGCATTTTTTGAAAATAATACCGTGCCAACCGCGACATCACGCTGCACCGTAATTGTGCCGATGGACAAAGTGGATTCCTGTGGCGTAATTGTTGTGCAGGTTCCTGCATGAGCACTATTCCAGGCAGCGGTGATACACAGCAGGAACAGGATGTTAAGTATGCGCATTTTAAAAACCCTAAATACAAGTGACGTTAATTTCAGTAATTCCGCCTGCCGAAGATTGCGGCGAAAGCCGGAACGGTGCGCGGCACTGCCGATCGCTTTCCACTCCCCACGTAACGAATACTGTCCCCTCCGAATCCAGGCCAGTGAGATAGACTTGCCCTTTGTCGCCAACAATAAAGCTGCTGTTGTCGCTGCCTTTCAGGCTCACGATTGCGCCAAAAGGAACAAAATGGCCGTTATGCATTAACGTGAATAATGCCCGCCTTCCCACTTTCGCCTTATAGTCGGCCAGGACAATTGCACCGCGCGTCGGCGTTACCGTGCGGGTATTAATATCCAGCTCAACGTCATCCGGCATACTTTCCGGGGCAAGCGTGATGTCATTTTTACGGTACGCGGAAAGGTTACTGACCACCGTATATCCCCGGAAATCTGTTTTTGCCCCCGGCTGATTACGGATATCTACGTCATGCGCGCCCGGTGCGCTAATCAGAACATTGGTCTCCCCCAGAGGCTGAGAAAGCGTAATCCCTTCTCTGTGAGCAAGAATGCCCCCCTGCAAACCATAGTTAAGACGCTCGCTGTTTTTGTCGTAGCTATAGCCCGCCGTCACTTCGCCGTACGTGCCCCTGTAATCCCCGTTCATGTTGCCCGTATAGCCAACGCCGTCCGACCCATACCCTTGCTGCACGTTCCAGTTCAGCCCATGGTTTTCCAGCGCCACGCCGTTCAGACCAATGTTCTGCGTGGTGCCGTTATTCTTGCTGGCGCTCACGCTATAGTTAGCCCAGGTCTGCGGCAGGAATTTTTCAAGCGGAATGCTGACGTTAAAGGCCAGCAGCTGATCGTTGTCGTCGCGTTTATTGCCGTCATATGAACCCGCGCTGCCGTTTTTACTGTAAGTCCAGGTGAGTCCGTAGCTAATGTTGTGCCAGTAGTTGTTGTAACCCAGGCTGTAAGACGCCATCCTTTTACCCGAATTCCAGTAATCTTCACGGACCGCGCTCAGCGTCAGCGAGCCAAGATTGCTGCCCAACGTCTGGCTCATCGTGAGCTCGGCACGGTTACGACGACGGTCCTGGAGCGCAGAGCTGTCTCCCCAGGAATCAAGGATCTCCTGCATGCCGTAGTAACCGCTGGTCGAATAGCGGTAGCCCGCAATCGAAAATTGGGTCCCTGTCCCGACAAAGTTCTTGCTGTAACGCGCACGCCAGGACTGCCCGTTGGATTTTTCTTCCCCCTGCGGGGTTGACCAGGCCTGGGTCATGTCCGCCGATATCGCGCCGAAATCCCCCATGTTTTTCCCGATCCCGGTGGCTATCGACTGATATTTGCTCGACTCCTGCAGCCCGCCATAGAGCGTGAGGCCATATGGCAGACCATAAATCCCCGTGATTTGGCCAAACGGGGTCTTATCCACGCTGCTGCTGTAAGAACGATACTGCCCTCCGGTCACCGCATACTTCAGGCGCCCTTCGCGCTGCAAAACTGGTAATGAGGCATAAGGCAGGGTGAAATGCTGCTCGCTGCCGTCAGCTTCCTTAATGGTGACGTCCAGATCGCCTGCCCCGCCGGTGGGATACATATCGGTAATTTCAAAGGCGCCGGGCGCGACATAGGTCTGGTAAATCTGATAGCCATTCTGGCGAACAATGACCTGAGCATTCGTACGCGCAATCCCACGCACGACGGGTGCGTAACCTTTGAGCGAATCAGGGAGCATGTCGTCATCGGAAGCCAACTGTCCGCCGCGAAACGGTATACTGTCGAACACGTCGGCGGGCGCGGAGCTATCGCCCAGCGTGAGCTCCGCCTTGAGCGGAATAATGGCCCGCTGTGCATAGGTGTAGACGGTATCCCATTTGTCCTGACCGTTCTCATCACGCGACCAGGTGGTGTAGTTGCGCAGTCGCCATGGCCCAACGTTGAGGCCTGGACGTAAGTTGGCATACTGACTGCTGCTGTTTTTACTCTCGCTCTGTTTCGCCCAGCTGTTGGCTCCGCTCAGGCTGTAGTTGAGCATCGCAGCGGCGATCCCCTCGTCCCACTGTTCTGGCGGGACATACCCTCTCGCAGGCAGGTCGATCGCGGCCTGGGGAATGCTGATAACAAGCCGCTGTGCACCAAACTGAAAATTCGTAGTGGCGTGAGGAATTGCCTGGAGGTCGACGCAGGAGGTGCTTTCAACCGCCAGATTGGGGAACAGCGCCGTTTTAACGCCCCATTTTTTTAGCTGATCCATGCTCAGGCAGGGCTGCAGGCTATCGTTTTCCTGCCAATCTTTCCCGGCAACAAAATCAATATCGCTGGTCTCAATAAGCTGGTCGTCGAGGATGATGTCAACATGGTATTTCCCTGGTGCCTGCAAACCTGATTCAAATGCAGATAAATCGGCTTTAAACATTCCCGGATTATCCAGCTCCACCAGTTCGGCGTTAAAGGAATCACGGGCATTAACCACGGGGACTGCATTCGCCAGCGCAAAGGCAATACACATTGCCAGACGCGCGGGCTGCATTTTTATATTGCTTGTTGCCATCATCATAAACCTGACTCGATATTGCGGATGCCACTTTTCTCAGGAACTAAAAGCTGGCCTGATGTATTATTCCCGGGCTGCCATAATCGTTAATCACTTTAAATACGATCTGATTGCCATTAACGCCTGGCGGTAAGCGAAATGCTGCCACTGCGCCAGGTGCAACCCAGGAAACATCCTCCAGCCTTTTACCGCCGACGCTTATTTCATTAAAGTTGATCACATACGGTGTAGGATTTGTGACCTGAAGGTTGTTTCCGCTCCGGGACCAGGTTAATTTATTCGCCTGTTCTTCCGGTGTTGACGCCTTCAGGCTTGTCGGGCGATAAATAAGCTTAATACGTGTTTTAACGGCAATTTGTAACGAGTTTTCCTGTCTGCTCGCTGAAGGTATCGCTTTAATATTTAACCAGAAGAGGCTTTCTATATCCTGCGGCAATGAGCCGGAAATTAAAATCCGTTCAATATTTTGCTGGCCGCCGTTCAGTCTGTACAAAGGTGGCGTGACGATAAAAGGTGCTTTATTAGCATTACCCTCTGGCATGTCGACCCAGGACTGGATTAAATAAGGGGCGGTATCCGCATTGTTTACACTTATGGATGCCTCTTTTTTCCCGCCATCAAAAATTACTCGGGTACCACCAATAATAACCCCGGCATAAGCATGCGAAACAGATACAGTAATAACCGCCGCACTCAGCAGGGTTTTGCTAATAAAATTCATTTTGGACCTCTTAAAACAAGGGGGCAGTTTATGCCCCCGCGCAGCGCCTCGCGGAGCTGACTCTTGTTCTGCTTAATGACTAGTTGTAAACAACGGAGAAGTTAGCGACGGAGTTGGCAGGACCCGCCGTTACCGATGCCGCCGTTGAAATATACTGTGCATAGAAATTCAGCGTATTGTCTGCGGTGCTACTCAGTACATAGTTGTAGCCGTTGCTGCCGTGCAATGGCAGATCGGCTTTATCAGCGGTCATCAAATTAATGGCAACACCCGTTGCCGCCCCGGCGACAGAGGTATCAATCGCCAGCAGATCGGCGTTGGTCAGGTCAGGCGTACCATCAAAACGAACTTTGGCACTGGTGACCGTAACCGGGCAGTTCTTCAGAATAATATCGAATTTCGTTGCCGCCGTTCTGGAACCCGTTCTCGGGAATTCTGTTTTATAATAATCGCCTAATACGACCACCTGGTTTTGAGAAGCAACCGCCACGTCGCAGGCTGAATCCAGGATGTTACCATTAAAATTAACGGTTCCTGCGGCGGCGAGAGCATTGCCCATCATTAAGGCTGAACCCGTAGCAACCATCGCTAAAATAATACTCTTTTTCATAATGTTCATTTTCCTGTTCACGGGATAACTTTATTTATTATTGAAATTCAAGCAGCAGAAGGCCGATAAAAGAATCGCTAAGGGTTCTTTTATTTTTCGCTGAATGGCTTAAGGTCTTCCTGACTGACTGGTCAAAATTTATATAATCATTTTAATGAGTACAACTTTTAGATGGTCTAGCTGTAGACTCTGATTTAACGAAAAATCAACATCTACTACAGGAAAATCTCATCTTTTATAATGAAGGTCTATTATTAGACTCGGCCGGCTTTTTGTTTTTATTCAGCAGGTTAGTCCTCAAGGATAGGAGGGTCTACTTTTAGACCTCGTCGGAATATTCCCTGAGCTCTTCATTTTTAAGATAATTCTTTGCGCAGATCAAAATTTGATCACATACGAAGTCGATGTGAGGTATCTTAATGAATACACGCTTGTCCACCCCACTGAATAATTACCAGCTCTCCGTTCTGGATTTAAAGCCTTTCGCCCACATAGACGCGCTGATTAAGCACGTGTTGCCCGCGGCCAGCAGAATGATCATCAGCCGGGGGGAGACGGTGCATTATTATAAAGATGATGTCCGACAGTGCTTTTTGCTTATTCAGGGCAGCGTAGCGCTTCATCGTCGCGGCGACGGCATTGTGTTAAATTCTGAATCTGCGCCGTTTATTCTGGGCGTCAGCAGCCAGTTTTCCTCTGAGCACCTGTACGTCCGGGCGCTGGAGACCGCCGAGATCGCACGCGTGTCGCTGGAGAGTTTCAATCAAATTGTGTCGCAGCACGATTTATGGGAACACTTCTCCAGGCTGCTTATTTATACCGCCTCGCGGGTATACGAACATTGTGCACAAATATCGCAAATGTCTGCTTACGATATCATCCGCTTCCAGCTTGTTGAGCTGATGCAGGAGCCGGACGCCATACGGCAAAATACGACGGCGGCAGCCTACATAAAAAGCCGTACGTATCTTTCACGTAGCGGAATTATGCGTATTCTGTCGGAACTGCGGACCGGCAAGTACATCACCATGGAGCGCGGCGTGCTGCTTGAAATTCACCATCTGCCACGCAAATATTGATTGCCACCGTGCCTGTCCCGGCGAGAAACGCTATAATTAGCCAGGTTATTTTTAAGGTTACCGGCTACCATGTCCCTTCCAGAAAAGTCTCACCGTGGCTCGCCCTACGCACAAGAGCTTATCTCTTATTTACTGCCTGAATGTACAACACGAAGAACCGCTCGCGGCGAGCGGCTTGACCTTCAAATCAACGGTCAGGGAATATGCTATTTAATTCTTGAGGGGACGATCGCCATCTACAGAAGAAGCGACGATATGATGCTTTCCACGGCCCGTAGCCCCGCCCTCTTCGGCCTCGCGAATCTCACTGATATCTATTTCAATGATTATCTCAAGACCGTTACCCCGTGCCTGATCGGCACGCTCACCACCGAGCGCGTGAATGAGATTATTAAAGAAAAAGCGCTGTGGGGGCTGCTCTCAAAACAGCTTATGTTTGTATACAACCGTCTGTATAACAACGTCATGCCGCAGGGCGCACCGACGGCGTACGAGATGATTCGCCAGCAGTTGATAAAGCTGATGGATGAAGATGAAAGCTATCGCGAAAGCGTGACGGCGGAAAGGTATATCAGGGAGAAAACCCAGCTCTCCCGCAGCGGCGTAATGCGTATTCTGGCGGATTTAAAAACCGGTGGCTTTATCGAAATAGAAGACGGGCGGCTCATCAAAATCAACAAACTTCCCGCCCGTTACTGAATTACGGGCACAAAAAAGGCCGCACTCGCGGCCTGTTCAACAACACTCACTCAATGGACGTGAACGCCCAACCGCCAGGCAAAGTAGATCTCTTCTTTCAGTTCATTCGAAGAGAGCGCCAGCAGATCCGTGAACTCCAGCTCAAGCTGTTTCAGCTTTTTCAGGTACTGCGCCGGAGACAGGTTGCTCTTATCGCGACGTAAATATTCAATTGCCAGCTGTGTTGGGGTTATTTCAGTATCCATGATGTCCTCGCTTATGTACAAATCCTGACCAGTATATCACAACATGCTGGCTAGTTTTTGACCAAAGGCAATTCATCTGAAAACTTTACACGACCGCCGTCGTCAGACGCGACGAGCAGCACAGGCGATCCTGCTCGTCGAGAATATCAATCTGCCACACCTGGTGGCGGCTACCAGCGTGCAGCGCGCGGCAGATACCGCGCACGCGCCCGCTGCGCACCGAGCGAATGTGGTTGGCATTCACCTCAAGCCCGACCACCTTCTGTTCGCCTTCGGTGCAGAGATATCCCGCGACGGAGCCCAGGGTTTCCGCCAGCACGACGGAAGCCCCGCCGTGCAACAGGCCAAACGGCTGATGGGTGCGGCTATCGACAGGCATCGTCGCTTCCAGATCGTCTTCCCCAATGCGGGTGAACTGGATATCCAGCAGCCCCACCATATTCCCCTCGCCCATGGCGTTTAGCGCCTGCAGCGTGACGGCACGTTTCCAGATCATCCAATTATCTCCAGTAAAGCCTGTAATGGGTGGCGTACGCCGTTACCCTCAACCCGTTTCACCTGGCTGCGGCAAGAGTAGCCCGTCGCCAGGCAGCGGTTTCTTGGCAATCGCTGCATCGCCTGATGCCACGACAGCTCATAGATACCGAGCGAGTTGGCGTGGTTTTTCACCTCGTGGCCGTAGGTGCCCGCCATACCGCAGCAGCCCACGCTGACGCTCTCCAGCTTCGCGCCGAAACGCGCAAAAATAGACGCCCATTGCGCCGGGGCGCCGGGCAGCGCCGTCACTTCCGTACAGTGTCCGAACAGATACCACGGTTCACCGCCCGCCTCCTGAATGGCCTTCTCTTCCAGGGCTGCCGGCAGCCACTCGTGCACCAGCATGACGTGGAAATCGCCGCGCTTATCACCTAGCGTCTGCTTGTATTCATCGCGATAGCAAAGCACCAGCGCCGGATCGACGCCGACCATCGGCATCCCAAGTTCGGCGATCCGGTTGAGAAAATCAGCGGTTTTTTGCGCCGTTTTCGCAAAGCGGTTCAGGAAGCCTTTAATGTGCTGCGCCTTGCCGTTTGGCGAGAACGGCAGCACTACCGGCTGATAGTCCAGTTTTTCAACCAGGCGGATGAAGTCAGCGACCACCTGCGCGTCGTAGTAGCTGGTGAACGGATCCTGGACCACCAAAACCACCTTCGCTTTTTGCTCAGGAGTAAGCGCTTCGAGCTGTTCCAGGGTCATGTTCGCCGAGCGGTGACCGACGAGCTGGCGCTGCAGCGACGGCACCGACAGCAGCGGCAGATCGACCATGCCGATATGCTTTTCGGAAAGCTTGCGCACCAGCGGCTGATTGATAAAGAAGTTAAAGGTCTTCGGCGCGCGCGCCATCAGCGGCGCGTAACTTTCCACCGTCGCCACCAGATGATCGCGCACCGGGCGCAGATAGCGGGTGTGGTAGAGCTGCAGGAAGCGCGAGCGGAATTCCGGCACGTCGATTTTAATCGGGCACTGGGTAGAGCAGGCTTTACAGGCCAGACAGCCGGACATCGCCTCTTTCACCTCATGGGAGAAATCATACTCGCCCTTATTGGCATGCCAGCTGTTGCGGGTGCGCTCAATCAGCGAGCGCAGGCTGGCCCGTTTTTCCGGCAGCTCCTGCTCCAGCTTCAGGGGATCGACGCCACGGTCCGCCAGCAGACGCAGCCACTCGCGCACCAGCGTCGCACGCCCTTTCGGCGAGTGAATGCGGTTGCTGGTGATTTTCATTGACGGGCACATCGGGCTTTTCACGTCAAAGTTAAAGCACAGGCCGTTGCCGTTACACTCCATCGCGCCGCGCCAGGACGAGCGCACCGCAATCGGGATCTGTCTGTCATACGTACCGCGCTTAACGGCATCCACCTGGAGCATCGGCGCGTCCACCCCTTCAGGCGGGCAGATTTTCCCCGGATTGAGGCGGTTATCCGGGTCGAACGCCGCTTTGACCTTGCGCAGCTCCGCGTAAAGCTGCTCCCCGAAGAACGCCGGGCTGTATTCCGCGCGGAACCCTTTCCCGTGCTCCCCCCACAGCAGACCGCCGTATTTGGCGGTCAAGGCCACGACGTCGTCGGAGATCTGCTTCATCAGGATCTCCTGCTGCGGGTCGCACATGTCCAGCGCCGGACGCACGTGAAGCACCCCGGCATCCACGTGGCCGAACATGCCATAGCTCAGGCCGTGGCCGTCCAGCAGGGCGCGAAACTCCACGATATAATCCGCCAGATGCTCGGGCGGCACGCAGGTGTCTTCGGCAAACGGAATCGGCTTCGCCGCCCCTTTCGCATTGCCAAGCAGGCCCACGGCTTTTTTACGCATGGCGTAAATACGCTCGATACCGGCCAGATCGTGACAAAGCTGCCAGCCAATCACGCCGCCTTCGCCATGAGCAATCAGCTCATCCAGGCGCTGGCAGAGCGTCGTCACCTGGCTTTCAATCAGCTCCGCGTCATCACCGGCAAATTCCACGATGTTGAGGCCAAGCATCTCTTTGTCCGGCACGTCGGTAATCAGCTCGCGCACGGAGTGCCAGACGATATCTTCCCGCGCCAGATTCAGCACCTTAGAGTCGACGGTTTCCACCGACAGCGCCTGCGCTTCCACCATAAACGGCGCATTGCGCAGCGCGGAGTCGAAGGAGTCATATTTGACGTTCACCAGGCGACGCACCTTCGGCAGGCGGGTGATATCCAGCCGCGCCTCGGTAATAAACGCCAGCGTTCCTTCGGAGCCGGTTAGCACGCGGGTTAAATCAAACTGCGTCAGGTCGTCGTTAAACACGTGGCGCAGGTCGTAGCCCGTTAAGAAGCGGTTCAGTTTGGGGAATTTATCGAGAATAAGCTGGCGGTTGTCGCGGCAGCGCTCCAGCACGGTGCGGTAGATGCGCCCGCTGGTGGTGTTATCTTTACCCAGCGTTTCCGCCAGTTCGACCGGCATCGGCTGGGTATCGAGGATATCGCCGCCCAGCAGAACGGCACGCACGCCCAGCACGTGATCGGAGGTTTTGCCGTAGACCAGCGAGCCCTGACCGGAGGCATCCGTGTTGATCATCCCGCCGAGGGTCGCGCGGTTACTGGTGGAAAGCTCCGGGGCAAAAAAGTAACCGTAAGGCTTGAGGTACTGGTTAAGCTGATCTTTGATAACGCCCGCTTCGACCCGCACCCACCCCTCTTCGGGGTTGATCTCAATGATGCGGTTCATATAGCGCGACATATCAATAATGATGCCCTGGTTCAGCGCCTGACCGTTGGTTCCGGTGCCGCCGCCGCGCGGCGTGAAGACCAGCGAGGCAAACCGCTCCTGCGTTGCCAGCCGGGCGATAAGCGCCACGTCGGCCGTTGAACGCGGGAAAACCACGGCATCGGGAAGAAGCTGGTAGATACTGTTATCGGTTGCCATCGTCAGCCTGTCGGCATAGTTCGTGGCGGTATCACCTGTAAAACCCTGTTGCTCCAGTGCCTGCAAAAAATTAAGCACCAGCTGAACGACGCCAGGTGCCTGAGAAATCTGTGGGATCATTACTGTCGACCCTAATTAGAGTTGTGGGAATCGTTTGCGTGTATCTTAAAAGTTTTATCACATTTTTTTCTTATAATCTCTGCTGAATTACAGGCAGAATTCGCCTGTCAAAAACCGCTGCGATCGCTAATGATTAGAGAGACGCGGTTTTCCGTTCCCGCCAGTGGTACTGGCGTTCTTTTAAGGAAAGTTTCATTTATGGTCAATCTTCGCCAGCCCAGGGATGTTGCGCAAATTTTGCTGTCGGTGCTGTTCCTGGCCCTCATGATTATTGCGTGTCTGTGGATTGTTCAACCCTTTATTCTTGGCTTCGCATGGGCCGCGACCGTTGTCGTTGCCACGTGGCCTCTGCTGCTGCGTTTGCAGAAGCTGCTGTTCGGCCGCCGCGGGTTAGCGGTGCTGGTCATGACGCTCCTGCTGTTCCTGCTGTTTATTATTCCGATTGCGTTGCTGGTAAACAGTCTCGTCGACTCCAGCGGCCCGGTGATCCGCGCCGTGACCAGCGGCGATCTCACGCTGCCGGACCTCGGCTGGCTGAACAGCATTCCGGTCGTGGGCGCTAAACTTTACAGCGGCTGGCATAGCCTGCTGGAGATGGGCGGCAGCGCGCTGATGGCGAAAGTGCGTCCGTATATTGGCACCACCACCACCTGGTTTGTCGGTCAGGCCGCACATATCGGCCGCTTTATGATGCACTGTACCCTGATGCTGGTCTTCAGCGCCCTGCTTTACTGGCGCGGTGAGCAGGTAGCTTTAGGCGTTCGTCACTTTGCCACCCGCCTGGCGGGAAAACGCGGTGACGCCGCGGTGCTGCTGGCCGCGCAGGCCGTGCGCGCGGTCGCCCTGGGCGTCGTGGTGACGGCGCTGGTGCAGGCGGTGCTGGGCGGTATCGGCCTGGCGATTTCCGGCGTACCGTACGCCACCGTCTTTACCGTAGTCATGCTGATGACCTGCATTGCGCAACTGGGGCCGCTGCTGGTACTGGTTCCGAGCATTATCTGGCTTTACTGGACGGGTGATACCACGTGGGGAACGGTGCTGCTGGTCTGGAGCTGCGTGGTTGGCACCATGGATAACGTGATTCGCCCCATTCTCATCCGCATGGGCGCAGACCTGCCGCTGATCCTAATCCTCTCCGGGGTTATCGGCGGGTTAATTGCTTTCGGGATGATCGGTCTGTTCATTGGCCCGGTGCTGCTTGCCGTTACCTGGCGTCTGTTCTCCGCCTGGGTTCATGAAGTGCCGCCGCCTGGAACCGACCCGGACGTGATTCTGAGCGAGCTGGAAGAGCTGGAAGAAAAGAATACCCATTAAGCCTTGTTGCCGGGTGACGCTTACGCTTACCCGGCCTACATTATCCCGCACAATACTTTAACACTGCTAAAGTATTTATTCGTTGCACACTGGTCAGACCCGCCATTTCAGCATTAAGTCCGCTATTATTCTCAAGAAATCTTTACGTCTCTTTAACTATTGAGACGAATCTGATCGACGCTAAAAATTACAATGCCTACTATTAGCTCACGGTTATAAATCAACACCTTGATTTATAAGCATGGAAATCCCCTGAGTGAAACAACGAATTGCTGTGTGTAGTCTTTGCCCATCTCCCACGATGGGCTTTTTTTTATCCTGACTACGCGCGCTTAACCTCACAGGTACTGAGCATCCGCCACTCAGCAGGCAGCACCCGCGTTTCCCCCGTCACATTGACCGTCACCGCCTGGCGGATATCCGCCGACGATGCGCCAATCTGCAGTTCAAACTCGCCCGGCTCAACGATGCGCTTGCCGTCACGGCGGGTGAAGTTGAACATCTCAACCGGCAGCGTGAAGGTGAGCGTGGCGGTTTCGCCCGGCGAGAGCATGACGCGCTGGAAGGCCTTAAGCTCCTGAAGCGGGCGCACCTGGGTGGCGACCTTGTCCCGCACGTAGACCTGCACCACCTCGCTGCCGCTGCGCTCGCCGGTATTGGTGATAGCCACGCTTAGCGTCACCTCGCCGTCAACCGGCGCGCTGGTTTCAGCTACGCGGGCAGCCCCCCAGCTAAACGTCGTCCAGCCGAGGCCGAAGCCAAACGGATAACGTGAACCGAAGTGGAACGCAAACGGCGTGCCGCCGCTTTTGAGCTTGTGATTGTAGTAATACGGCATGGCCCCGGCGCTTTTCGGCACGCTCACCACCAGACGCCCCTGCGGCTCAGCGCGTCCCGTTAGCACGTCCGCGATCGCCCAGCCCCCTTCCTGCCCGGGCGCCCACGCCACGATCAGCGCTGCAATCTTATCCTCCAGCCCCTGCAGGTTGTACGGACGGCCGCCGGTCATCACGACAATCACCGGTTTGCCCGTCGCCACCAGCGCGTCCAGCAGCTGTTGCTGCACGCCCGGCAGATTCAGGGAGTCGATGTCGGAACCTTCCCCCACGGTTCCGCTCTGGAACAGCCCGGCAAGATCGCCCACGCAGGCCACCACCACGTCACTCTCCTGCGCCGCGTTCACGGCCTCGGGGATCAATGCAGTACTGTGCGAGACCGGCGATTGCTGCATCGGCTTACCGCCGCTATCGCCCGGGAAGACCGGCGCACCCGCCATCCGTTTCTCGATGATGTGACACCCTTTGGCATAGCGGACGTTCGATGCCCCGAGATACTGCTCCAGCGCCGCGCGCGGGGTCGTCACCTGCGAGGTCTCTTCCACCATATCGCTGATGATCAGATGTACCGGGAAGCTGTAGCCGCTGAGTAACGCCAGCGGATCGTCTGCCGTCGGCCCCACCACCGCCACGCGGGGCTTACCGCCGAGCGGTAAAATGCCGTTGTTTTCCAGCAGCGTGACCGATTTTGTCGCCACCTCTCGCGCGATCTGTCGGGTCAAATCATTTTGCAGATCGATACCGTTTTCATCTGCGTACGGGTTTTCAAACAGGCCCAGACGGAATTTCTCCGTCAGCACGCGCGCCACGATCTCATCCACTTTGGCCATAGAGATCAGCCCGCGCTCAACGGCGTCCGCCAGATAGCGTGCGCAGTCATCTTTCGGCAGCTCGACGTCCAGCCCGGCGTTAAAGGCCAGCGCGGCGGATTCGGCCGCATCGTGGGACACACCGTGATGCTGGTGCAGCAGGCTGACGCCGCCGTAATCCGCGACAATAATTCCGTCGAAGCCCCACTGTTCGCGCAGGACGGTGGTCAGCAGGAAGCTGTCGCTGTGCCCCGGCTGATTGTCGATATCGTGGTAGGCGGGCATCACCGACCCGGCATTGGCCAGTTTCACCGCCATTTCAAACGGCAGCAGGAAGGTATCGTTCAGCTCGCTAAACCCGAGGTGCACCGGCGCATGGTTGCGTGCCCCTTCGCTAAACGAGTGGCCAACGTAATGTTTCAGGGTCGCCAGCAGATCGCGTTTATCACCCTGTAATCCTCTGACGTAGGCGGTCGCCATCACCCCCACCAGCCAGGGATCTTCCCCGAAGGTCTCTTCGGTTCGCCCCCACCGGACGTCGCGGGAAACGTCCAGCACCGGGGCCAGCCCCTGCTGACAGCCGACGGAACGCGCCTCTTTACCGATCTGCTCTGCCGCGCGCTGCACCAGCTCCGGGTCCCAGGTCGAGCCGTAGTTGAGCGAGGACGGGAACAGCGTGGCGTCTTTGCACAGCAGCCCCACCAGGCACTCCTCGTGGAACAGCGCCGGAATGCCGAGACGCGTCTCTTCCATCATCATGCGCTGCAGGCGGTTAGCCGCGCGCACCCCGGTTTTCGCGTCAACGATATGGGTGCCGAGCGGACGGGTGATCTGCCCGACGCCCAGTTTTAGCCGTTCGCTCAGCGCCGCCTGCTCGCTGACGCCGGCGAATTCGTCGCTCAAATCGCTGCGCTCCCGGTGGTTGCCGTTTTCATCGAGGATCAGCCAGTAGGCGTGCATCTGGGCGAACTTCTCTTCCGGGGTCATGCATGCCAGTAAATCAGCGACGCGCTCGTGCACGGGACGTCCCGCGTCCTTATAGATAGCAGTCATATTTTACTCCTGTAGTGCGGAAGGGGTTGCCGGGCTGAGCTGCTCCGCGTCGGGTCTTACCTCACGCTTGCTGGCCAGCTCCCGGGCGATGGAATCCACCAGCCGGCTGTTGAGCTTGTAGATGGAAAGCAGTGCCACCATGCAGAGGAACAGCGCGCACGGAATAAGGGTGAACAGCGCGTTGATGGTGGAGAGCACGTGTGGCGCCTGGGCTGCCTGGCCCGGGGCGTAATCCACCATGCCGAGCACCCAGCCGACCACCGCCCCGCCCAGCGCCAGGCCAAACTTGATGGCGAACAGTGCGGTAGAGAAGACCAGCCCGTCCAGACGGCGACCGCTGCGATGCTCTTCGTAGTCGACCACATCAGAGAACATGGTCCACTGGAGCGGCGTGGTGAGGTTTTGAATAAAGCTAAAGATAATGTTAAGGCCAAAGATTAGCCACACCTGCGAAGGCGGCAGGAAGAAAATCAGCGCGCCGAAAATGACGAAGGACATTATCGTCCACTGATAAGCGCGTACGCGGTCAAATTTCCCCAGCAGGCGTTCAGATAATAACGCGCCGCTTAGCGAGGCCACCATGCCAGAAACAATAAAGGCAAAAACCAGCTCCGGGCGCAACAGTACATAGTTGACGTAATACATGGTGGCAGAGCCGCGCGTCACCACCGCCGTTAACAGCAAAATATTAAACACAAACACAATGCGCCACTGGCTGTTACCGGCCAGCAGTTTTAAATCGGTGAGCATGGAGCCGGAGGTATCATTGCGCGGGGAATAACGCTCACGGGTCATCAGGAAACAGCAAAAGAACAGCACAATGCCCAGCAGCCCCATCAGACTCATGGCAAAGAAATAGCCTTTCTGCACGTTGCCCTGGCCCAACAATGAGACCAGCGGCAGAGCGATAACCGTTACGATCAACCCGCCAATAAATGACAGGCCAAAACGCCAGGACTGCAGGGAGTGACGCTCGCGCGGATCCAGCGTCAGCGCGCCCGGCATGGCGCAGTAAGGCACGTTAATGGCGGAGTAAATCAGACTTAAAATCGCGTAGGTCACGCAGGCATAAACGATTTTTGCCGTCGGCCCGACGTCCGGTACGTAGAAGGTAATAAGGCAGCTTACGCCAAAGGGAATAGCAAACCACAGCAGCCAGGGACGGAAACGGCCGTGACGCGTCTGCGTGCGGTCAACCAGCGCGCCAATACACGGGTCGACAAACGCATCGACCACACGCACCACTAAAAACATGGTACCCATGATCGCGGCAGGCAAACCAAAAACGTCGGTATAGAAATAAGCAAGAAATAATGTGGCCGTTTGCCAGACCAGCGCGCTGGCCATATCACCTAAGCCATAACCTATTTTATCTTTGGTACGCAATACAGAGGAAAGTGTCATTGTTATTTGCCTTTTTATCAGGTTAAAACGTATTTCAACCAGTTGCGCATCATCTGAAGGGAAATGCGCAGTAAGGCTCAAGTATTAGCAACGCGTTGCGCACTAACAATTGTCTTAATTAACAGACAAATTATGATATTTGGTTTTTTAGATTATTTGTGATGGTGAGCAAATTTGAGGTGAAATAAAAAAGGCGAGGAATAAAATCCTCGCCTTTTTGCGATCGTGTTGCCGTTACTTGTTCAGTTCCGCCAGGCTCAGCCAGGTTTGCACTACCGTGTCCGGGTTCAGGGAGAGGCTGTCAATCCCCTCTTCCATCAGCCAGGCGGCAAAGTCTTCATGGTCGGATGGACCCTGACCGCAAATCCCGACGTATTTACCCTGCTTCTTCGCCGCGCGGATGGACATGGAAAGCAGCGCTTTCACCGCCTCGTTACGCTCGTCGAACAGCTCGGAAACCACGCCGGAGTCGCGGTCCAGGCCCAGCGTCAGCTGAGTCATGTCGTTCGAGCCGATAGAAAAGCCGTCGAAGTGTTCCAGGAACTGCTCGGCCAGCAGGGCGTTGGACGGGATCTCACACATCATGATGATCTTCAGCCCGTTTTCGCCGCGCTTCAGGCCCTGACGCGCCAGCTCGTCCACCACCGCTTTCGCCTGATCCACGGTACGCACGAACGGGATCATGATTTCGACGTTGGTCAGCCCCATGTCGTTGCGCACGCGTTTCACCGCCTCACACTCCAGCGCGAAGCAGTCGCGGAAGCTGTCGGATACGTAGCGTCCGGCGCCGCGGAAGCCCAGCATCGGGTTCTCTTCTTCCGGCTCGTAGCGCTCGCCGCCGACCAGGTTGGCGTATTCGTTAGACTTAAAGTCAGACAGACGCACGATCACGCGTTTCGGGTAGAACGCTGCGCCCAGCGTGGCGATCCCTTCGGTCAGACGGCCGACGTAGAACTCTTTCGGCGAGTCGTAGCCTTTCATCATCTCGCGGATTTCGTTCTGCAGCTTCGCGTCCTGATCGTCAAACTCCAGCAGCGCGCGCGGGTGAACGCCGATCATGCGGTTAATGATGAATTCCAGACGCGCCAGGCCAACGCCTTCGTTCGGCAGGCAGGCGAAGTCAAACGCGCGGTCCGGGTTACCCACGTTCATCATGATCTTCAGCGGCAGATCCGGCATGGTATCCACGCTGGAGCTCTTCACGCTGAAGTCAAGGATATCGGCGTAGACGTAGCCGGTGTCGCCTTCGGCACAGGAGACGGTCACGTTCTGCCCGTCCTTCATGCGCTCGGTGGCGTCACCGCAGCCGACAACCGCCGGGATCCCCAGCTCGCGGGCAATGATCGCCGCGTGGCAGGTACGGCCGCCGCGGTTGGTGACGATGGCCGACGCTTTCTTCATGATCGGTTCCCAGTCCGGGTCGGTCATGTCGGTCACCAGCACGTCGCCTGGCTCAATACGGTTCATCTCGCTGATGTCGTGGATCACTTTGACCGGACCGGCACCGATGCGGTGACCGATGGCGCGGCCTTCCGCCACGATTTTACCCTGCGCGTGCAGCGTATAACGCTCCATTACCTGACCGCGTGAGCGGACGGTTTCCGGGCGCGCCTGAACGATAAACAGCTTGCCGGTGTTCCCGTCTTTCGCCCATTCGATATCCATCGGACGGCCATAGTGTTTCTCAATCTGCACCGCCTGCTTCGCCAGCTCCTGCACTTCGGCGTCGGTCAGGGAGAAGCGGTCGCGCTGCTCCTGCGGCACATCTTCAATCTTAACCTGCTTGCCATGCTCCTGGGTTGGGGCATAAATCATGCGGATTTTTTTCGAGCCCATGGTGCGGCGCACCACCGCCGGACGGCCCGCGGCAAGCGTAGGCTTGTGTACGTAGAATTCGTCAGGGTTCACCGCGCCCTGCACGACCATCTCACCCAGGCCCCACGCGGAGGTGATGAACACCACCTGGTCGAAGCCGGATTCGGTATCAATGGAGAACATCACGCCGGAGGAACCCACGTCCGAGCGCACCATGCGCTGCACGCCCGCGGAGAGCGCCACGCCGCGATGGTCATAGCCCTGGTGCACGCGATAGGAGATGGCGCGGTCGTTGAACAGGGAAGCAAATACGTGCTTCACCGCCACCAGCACCGCATCGTAGCCCTGAACGTTCAGGAAGGTTTCCTGCTGCCCGGCAAACGACGCGTCCGGCATGTCTTCTGCGGTCGCGGAAGAACGTACGGCAAAGGAGGCCTGCGCGTCGTCAGCGGAGAGCTGGTTGTACGCGTCATGGATAGCTTTTTCCAGTTCCGGCTGGAAAGGTGTGTCGATGATCCACTGGCGGATCTGCGCCCCGGCTTTGGCAAGCTCGGTGACGTCATCAATATCCGTTTTATCCAGCAGGTCGTAAATGCGCTGGTTTACACCGCTCTGGTCTAAAAACAGGTTAAACGCGTCGGCGGTCGTGGCAAACCCGTTTGGTACGGAGACACCCATACCGGACAGATTTGTAATCATTTCACCCAGGGAGGCATTTTTGCCCCCAACTCTGTCTACATCATTCATGCCGAGTTGGTTATACCAAAGCACCAGCGGTGACGAGCCATTGTTGGACATCGAAACAATCCTTTTGTGATATTTGATCGGAGTAAGTAACACCTGACTACGTATTTATACTGGCATAATTATTTGCGCTAAAAAAACGGTGAATCGTGTAAGCAATTTAAATTTTCAACTTTTCGGATAGTTTCCCACCAGCCAATAAGCTGATGATTCCTCTATATTCAGCCAGAAACCACAAAAATAAAGTCGCTATTTGAAAAATGAAATCCGCTTTTCAGGAAAATCAAAAACATCATTTCATTTTAAATTCAGATAACTTCTTTGCTGTGCAATTAACTTTTTTAATTTATGCTTTCAGGCAATTAGGTCCGATATTCAGGGTGGGTAAAATGGATAATGCTGTCGATCGTCACGTTTTTTATATTTCTGATGGTACGGCGATCACCGCCGAGGTGCTGGGCCACGCGGTGATGTCGCAATTCCCCGTTTCGATTAACAGCATCACGCTGCCGTTTGTGGAAAATGAGAGCCGTGCCAAAGCGGTGAAGGACCAGATTGACGCCATCTTCCAGCAGACCGGCGTGCGCCCGCTGGTGTTCTACTCCATCGTTATTCCTGAGATTCGCCACATCATTTTGCAAAGTGAAGGCTTTTGCCAGGATATCGTGCAGGCGCTGGTGGCGCCGCTCCAGAGCGAACTGAAGCTTGACCCGACGCCTATCGCCCACCGAACCCACGGGCTGAACCCCGGCAACCTGACCAAATATGACGCGCGTATTGCCGCCATCGATTACACCCTGGCGCACGACGACGGTATCTCTCTGCGTAATCTCGACCAGGCGCAGGTGATCCTGCTTGGCGTATCGCGCTGCGGCAAAACGCCAACCAGCCTCTACCTGGCGATGCAGTTCGGCATTCGCGCCGCCAACTACCCGTTTATTGCTGACGATATGGATAACCTGGTGCTGCCCGCCGCCCTTAAGCCGCTGCAGCACAAGCTGTTCGGCCTGACGATTAACCCGGAACGTCTCGCGGCGATCCGCGAAGAGCGCCGCGAGAACAGCCGCTACGCCTCGATGCGCCAGTGCCGGATGGAGGTCTCCGAAGTGGAAGCCCTGTACCGCAAAAACCAGATCCCGTGGCTGAACAGCACGAACTATTCGGTAGAAGAGATCGCCACCAAAATTCTCGACATCATGGGGCTTAACCGCCGCATGTACTAATAAGCTAGTACATTAGCTCAGATTCATGTATCATCCTTTTCAACAGCGGGGCGGTGTCGCCCCGAACTTGAAATCAGCAGGGATTGGTTTAATGTGATGCCCATCACTTCCCGGTAGTCTGCCGATGAAGCAAAAATTTTCTGAGACAAGTCATGAATAAAACCGATGAACTCCGCACGGCGCGCATAGACAGCCTGGTCACCCCGGCTGAACTAGCCGAGCGGCACCCCGTTTCCGCCGCGGTCGCGGAACATGTGACGGCCTCCCGCCGCCGCATTGAAAAAATCCTCAATGGTGAAGACAAGCGTCTTCTGGTGGTGATTGGGCCCTGCTCCATCCACGATCTGGATGCCGCGATGGATTATGCAAAACGGCTCCAGGGGCTGCGGGAAAAATACCAGCATCGCCTTGAGATTGTGATGCGCACCTACTTTGAAAAACCGCGTACCGTGGTGGGCTGGAAGGGGCTGATTTCCGACCCTGACCTTAACGGCAGCTATCGCGTAAACCACGGCATCGAGCTGGCGCGCAAGCTGCTGTTGCAGGTCAACGAGCTGGGCGTGCCGACGGCCACCGAGTTTCTCGACATGGTGACCGGGCAGTTTATCGCCGATCTGATCAGCTGGGGCGCGATTGGCGCGCGCACTACCGAAAGCCAAATCCACCGCGAGATGGCCTCAGCCCTCTCCTGTCCGGTCGGCTTCAAAAACGGGACCGACGGCAACACGCGGATTGCGGTCGATGCGATCCGCGCCTCGCGTGCCAGCCATATGTTCCTGTCGCCGGACAAGAACGGCCATATGACCATCTACCAGACCAGCGGTAACCCGTATGGGCATATCATTATGCGCGGCGGGAAGAAGCCTAATTACCATGCACAAGACATCGCTGCCGCCTGTGAAACGCTGGCCGAATTCGACCTGCCGGAACATCTGGTGGTGGATTTCAGCCACGGCAACTGCCAGAAGCAGCATCGCCGCCAGCTTGACGTCTGCGATGAGGTCTGTCAGCAGATCCGCAGCGGCTCGACCGCCGTTGCCGGGATCATGGCCGAAAGCTTTATCAAAGAAGGCACGCAGAAAATCGTTGCCGGACAGCAGATGGTATACGGCCAGTCGATCACCGACCCGTGCCTGAGCTGGGAAGACAGCGAGCTGCTGCTGCAGAAGCTGGCAGCTGCGGTTGATTCTCGCTTCTGATGTTATCGTCGGGTGGCGCTGCGCTTACCCGACCAACGGTTCTCGCCCTTCTCACTCTCCCGGTGGGAGAGGGTTGGGGTGAGGGCATCAGGCCGCATTTCTTCCCCCTGAATTTGATCCCGTCACACAATTTTCACAAAAACGCTTGCCGTGAATTTGCAGTTTATTGATAATGATTATCATTGTTACATTGATTGTTATTTATAAACATGATGTCACCTACGGATAACAGCGCGGCAACGCCAGCGAACAAGCACACAGCACCGTCCCCTGCCCCTACCGATCGTCGCATCGACAGCAAAACGCTGCTGGGTGATGAGGGGCGGGTGATTATCGAGCATGACGGCCAGCAGTATCTGCTGCGCCAGACGAATGCCGGAAAATTGATCCTCACAAAATAAACCAAAACTTTCGCCAGCCACCCAGGTGATCCCCAGGCAGCCAGCGCTTTCGATACTTTATGGAGAGTTGCTATGCTACACCTGCATACCGCACGTTTAAGCCCGTCCCTTCTGGCGCTGGCGATTGTCAGCACCCTGCCGGGCGCCGCGTTTGCTGCCGCAGATGAAATAACCGTCACCGCCACAGGCAACGCCCGTAGCGCTTTCGAAGCCCCGATGATGGTGAGCGTGGTTGACGCCACCGCCCCGGAAAAACAGACCGCCAGCTCTGCCGCCGACCTGCTGCGCAACGTGCCCGGTCTGACGCTGGACGGCACCGGCCGCACCAACGGTCAGGACGTTAACCTGCGCGGCTATGACCGCCGCGGCGTTCTGGTGCTGGTCGACGGCGTGCGCCAGGGTACCGACACCGGGCACCTCAACAGCACGTTCCTCGATCCGGCGCTGATTAAACGTATTGAAGTGGTGCGTGGTCCGTCTGCGCTGCTCTACGGCAGCGGCGCGCTGGGTGGCGTCATCTCCTATGACACCGTCGACGCCAAAGATCTGCTGGAACCGGGCAAAAACAGCGGTTATCGCGTGTTTGGTACCGGCGCAACGGGGGACCACAGCCTCGGCCTGGGGGCCAGCGCCTATGGCCGTACCGATACCCTGGACGGCCTGGTATCGTGGTCCAGCCGCGACCGCGGAGATATCCGCCAGAGCGACGGTGCGACGGCGCCGAACGACGAATCCATCAATAACATGCTGGCGAAAGGCAGCTGGAAAATCGACCAGGCCCAGACGCTGAGCGGCGCCCTGCGCTATTACAACAACGCCGCGCAGGAGCCGAAAAACCCGCAAACCTCTGATGCCAATAGCAGCAACCCGATGACCGACCGCTCCACCATCCAGCGCGATGCGCAGATTGGCTACCACATTGCGCCGGAAGGATACGACTGGCTGAACGCCGATGCGAAGGTTTACTGGTCCGAAGCGCGCATTAATGCCCAGAACATCGACAGCACCGGCGAGTTCCGCAAGCAGACCACCAAAGGCGGCAAGGTGGAAAACCGAACCCGCCTGTTCAGCGACTCTTTTGCCTCTCACCTGCTGACCTACGGCGGAGAATATTATCGTCAGGAGCAGCGTCCGGGCGGGTCCACGACCGGCTTCCCGGAGGCGAAAATCGACTTCAGCTCCGGCTGGCTGCAGGATGAAATCACCCTGCGCGATCTGCCCGTCACCCTTCTGGGCGGCACGCGGTATGACAACTACCGCGGCAGCAGCAATGGCTACGACGATGTCGATGCCGATAAATGGTCCTCCCGCGCCGGGTTAACCGTCAGCCCCACCGACTGGCTGATGCTGTTCGGATCTTACGCGCAGGCCTTCCGCGCGCCGACCATGGGTGAGATGTATAACGACGCCAAACACTTCTCCATTGGACGCTTCTACACCAACTACTGGGTGCCGAACCCGAACCTGCGCCCGGAAACCAACGAAACGCAGGAGTTTGGTTTTGGCCTGCGCTTTGACGATCTGATGCTTGCCAACGATGCGCTGGAGTTTAAGGCCAGCTATTTCGATACCAAAGCCAAAGACTATATCTCCACAACCGTCGATTTTGCCGCCGCGACCACCATGTCGTACAACGTTCCGAACGCCAAAATCTGGGGCTGGGACGTGATGGCAAAATACTCGGCCGATCTGTTTAGCCTCGACGTGGCCTATAACCGCACGCGCGGGAAAGATACCGATACCGGGGAGTACATCTCCAGCATCAACCCGGACACCGTCACCAGCAAGCTGGACGTTCCGGTGGCGCAAAGCGGTTTCTCCGTGGGCTGGATCGGCACCTTTGCCGATCGCTCAACCCACGTCAGCAGCAGCTACAGCAAGCAACCGGGCTATGCGGTTAACGATTTCTACGTCAGCTATAAGGGCCAGGAGCAGCTCAAGGGCGTCACCACCACGCTGGTGCTCGGCAACGCCTTTGATAAGGAGTACTGGTCTCCACAGGGTATTCCGCAGGACGGTCGTAACGGCAAGATTTTCGTAAGCTATCAGTGGTAATTCCCTTCGGGGCCACTCTTCAGAAGGATAAGACAATGCATCACTACGCACGCTGGCTTGAGCTAAAAGAAGAAAATCCGGGTAAGTATGCGCGAGACATCGCAGGGTTAATGAACATCAGCGAAGCGGAGCTGACCTTTTCCCGCGTGGGCCATGACGCCTGGCGACTGCGCGGCGAAATCCGCGATATTCTGGGCGCGCTGGAAGCCGTGGGTGAAACCAAGTGCATCTGCCGCAACGAGTATGCCGTTCACGAGCAGGTGGGCAGCTTCACCAACCAGCACCTGAACGGCCACGCCGGGCTGGTGCTGAACCCGCGCGCGCTGGATCTGCGCCTGTTCCTCAACCAGTGGGCGAGCGCGTTTCACCTCAGCGAAACCACCGCCCGCGGCGAGCGACAGAGCATTCAGTTCTTCGATCGTCAGGGCGATGCGGTGCTGAAGGTCTACACCACGGACAACACCGACCTCGCCGCCTGGGGCGACGTGCTGACCCGCTTTATCTTTGCCGATAACCCGCCGCTTGAGCTGAGCGCTGGGGGTGTCCCGGCTCACGCCGAAAACGCGGATGCCGCTCTGGTGGACAAGGAGTGGCGCGCCATGACCGACGTGCATCAGTTCTTCAGCCTGCTCAAGCGCCACAATCTCAGCCGTCAGCAGGCGTTTCGCCTGGTGGGCGACGACCTGGCCTGTAAGGTGGAGAACAGCGCGCTGGCACAGCTGCTGGAAGCGGCACGCCGGGACGGCAACGAAATCATGGTCTTCGTCGGCAACCGCGGCTGCGTGCAGATCTTCACCGGCGCGGTGGAAAAAGTCGTGCCGATGAAAGGCTGGCTGAACGTCTTTAACCCTGCCTTTACCCTGCATCTGCTGGAGGAGACGATTGCAGAGAGCTGGGTGACGCGCAAGCCCACGGCTGACGGCCACGTCACCAGCCTGGAGCTGTTTGCCGCCGACGGCACGCAAATCGCCCAGCTTTACGGCCAGCGTACCGAAGGTGAGCCGGAGCAGAGCCAGTGGCGCAGCCAGATTGACGCCCTGACGCCAAAAGGGCTGGCCGCATGAAAACGTGGTTAGCCCTGCTGAGCGCCCTGACTCTGGTGGCGTTTGCCGCCGCGCAGGAGAAAATTGTCGCCCTTGGCGGCGACGTGACGGAGATTGTCTACGCGCTTGGCGCGCAGTCTTCGCTGGTCGCGCGCGACAGCACCAGCCAGTGGCCGCAGGCGGCAAACGATCTGCCTGACGTGGGATATTTACGCCAGCTTAACGCCGAAGGCATTTTGTCCATGCACCCCACGCTGGTGCTGGCCAGCGACCAGGCGCAGCCGTCTCTGGCGTTGAAGCAGGTCGAACAAAGTCACGTCAGGGTAGTAACCGTTCCCGGCCGCAACGACCTGAGCGTCATTGACGAAAAGGTTCGGGTGATTGCCAACGCTACGCACCATGAAGCCGAGGGGGAAGCCCTGCGCCACACGCTGCGTCAGGCGCTGGCGGCCCTGCCCTCCGCGCCCCTCAACAAGCGGGTGCTGTTTATCCTCAACCACGGGGGAATGACCGCAATGGCCGCCGGGCAGCAGACCGGTGCAGACGCCGCCATCCGTGCCGCCGGGCTGCAGAACGCGATGCAGGGATTCACCCGCTATCAGCCGCTGTCTCAGGAAGGGGTCATTGCCAGCCAGCCCGATCTGGTGGTGATTTCGCAGGACGGCGTGAACGCGCTGGGCGGCGAAGAAAACCTGTGGAAGCTGCCCGGTCTGGCGCAAACCCCGGCGGGACGGAACAGGCAGGTGCTGGCGATTGATGATATGGCGCTGCTGGGCTTCAGCGTGCGAACGCCGGATGCCATCCAGCAGCTGCGCGCCAAAGCGGAGCAACTGCCCTGATGTCCCGGCGGATCGCCTTGTCGTTGTGGATGCTGGCCGCGATCCTGAGCATCATGACGCTCACCGCGACCGGTTTTGGGGCACTGCACCTGCCGATCAGCCTGCTGTGGAGCGGCAGCGATGAGGCCATGCGTCAGATCTGGCTTACCATTCGCCTGCCCCGAGTACTGCTGGCGCTGGTGATTGGCGGAGCGCTGGCGCTGGCCGGCTGTGTGATGCAGGGGCTGTTCCGCAACCCGCTGGCGGACCCGGGTCTGCTGGGGATCAGCAGCGGCGCGGCGCTGGCGGTGGCGCTGTGGGTGGTCATTCCCGCCGCGTTACCTGCCCTGCTGATGCTGTATGCCCCGATGCTCGCGGCGTTCCTCGGTGCACTGGCCGCAACCGTTATTATCTTCCTGCTCAGCCAGCAGCGTCACGGCTCCCTGTCCCGCCTGCTGCTGGTGGGGATCGCCATCAACGCCCTGTGCGGCGCGGCCGTCGGGGTGCTCTCATGGCTCAGCAATGATGCCCAGCTTCGCCAGCTTTCCCTCTGGGGAATGGGCAGCCTCGGGCAGGCGCAGTGGTCCACCCTGCTGGCGGTAACGTCGCTGATGGTGCCCGCGGTGCTGATTATCTGGCGGCTGGCCGCCCCGCTCAACCTGCTGCAGCTGGGCGATGAAGAGGCGCACTATCTCGGGGTGGATGTCGCGATGGTACAGCGGATCCTGCTGCTGTGCAGCGCCCTGCTAGTTGCCGCGGCGGTAGCCGTCAGCGGCGTGATCGGCTTTATTGGCCTTGTGGTGCCGCATCTGATGCGCATGTGGCTGGGGGCCGACCACCGGGCCGTCGTACCCGGCTCGGTGCTGGCCGGTGCGCTGCTGCTGCTGGTTGCCGACACGCTGGCGCGCACCCTGGTCTCTCCGGCGGAGATGCCCGTCGGGTTATTGACCAGCCTTCTCGGCGCGCCGTGGTTCCTGTGGCTTATCTTTCGTCGCGGAGGTACGCATGGCTGAACGCTATTGTGCAGAGAAGATTTTCTTTCACGCCGGGCAGCGGACGCTGATCGACGATGTGTCGCTTACCCTCTCTCAGGGTGAGCTGGTCGCCCTGATTGGCCCCAACGGTGCCGGGAAATCGACGTTATTGCGGCTGCTTACCGGCTATCTCAAGCCCGCAAGCGGACGCTGCACTCTGGCCGGAACGCCGCTTGCGGACTGGCCGCCGGATACCCTCGCGCGCTACCGGGCGGTGATGCGCCAGAATACTCAGCCCGGATTCGACTGGCCGGTGGACGCAGTGGTCGGTATGGGACGCGCGCCCTGGACTCGCTCCTCTGAAGCGTCGGTAGTTGAGGAAGTGATGGCGATAACGGGCTGTCTACCGCTGGCGGGCAGACGCTATTCGACGCTCTCCGGCGGCGAGCAGCAGCGGATCCAGCTCGCCCGCGCGCTGGCCCAGCTCTGGTGCGACGGAGCCCCGCGCGGCTGGCTGTTTCTTGATGAGCCCACCTCCGCGCTGGATCTCTACCACCAGCAGCATCTGCTGCGCCTGATGAGATCCCTGACCCGTCGGGGTCATCTCCACGTGTGCGTGGTGCTGCACGATCTCAATCTGGCGGCGCTGTGGGCGGATCGCATTCTGCTGTTGCACAACGGCAGGCTGGTCTCCAGTGGCACACCGGAGGACGTGCTGCAGGCCGGGACGCTGGCGCGCTGGTACGGCGCGCAGGTGCGCGTCGGCAGCCATCCGGATCACCCCGTACCGCAGGTATTTCTCGCCCCGTGAGCGGGCTGGTAAAAATCCTTCAGCGTTTCCAGCAGGGCATGCGCCGCTTTAGAGAGCTGCGTGTGCCCCGGATGGATTGCTCCGATGCACTTTTCAATGGGCGGATTATCCAGCGGTATACAGACCGCGCCCAGCGCCGTCATCTGCGCTTCGCAGAGCGCCGGTACGGCACTGCCGCCCAGCCCGCTGGCGACCATGCGACCTACCGTCACCAGCTGATGACTCTCCAGCGCCACGTCCAGCTTTCTGCCGCTTCGGGCCAGCTCCTCCTCCATCATCAGACGTACCGCCGACGGGCGCTGCAGGGTAATAAAATCCAGCGTCAGTAGCTCTTCCCAGGCCAGCCGCTTTTTGCCCGCCAGCCCGGAGTCCTTCGGCACAATGGCGACAAACCTGTCGAGCCCCAGCGGCGTAAACAGCAGGTTGTGCGTGGGGGCCGGCTCAAAGGCGATCCCCATCTCAACCCGCCCTTCCCGCACCATCTCAATCACCTGCTCGTTAATGACGTCATGCACGGTGACGTTGATCCCGGCGTGGCGATCGCGAAACGCCTTGAGCACCTCCGGTAAAACGTTGGCGGCAAATGAAGGCATCGCCGCGACCGAGATTTTGCCGCGCTGCAGGGTAAAGCACTGGTGCATCGCCTCCTCCACATTATCCCAGTCGGCAAGCAGTTGCCGCGCCATCGGCAGAAACGTCTCCCCTTCCTGCGTAAGGGCAACCTTGCGCGTGCTCCGCTGCAGCAGCGGGCCGCCGAGCGCGTCTTCCAGACTCTTAATCGTCAGGCTCAGGGCCGGCTGGGAGAGATTTAAGCGTTCGCTGGCGTGCGCGAAATTGAGAGTGTGAGCTACCGCTAAAAACGCGCGTAACTGTTTGACACTCATTCTCATTTTTCATCCTGTTAACTAATTGAAAAGAATTAGTTAACAGGAAATTAATAAGAAAACCAAATGAGTGGGTCACAAATTCAAAATTAACAAATGAGTCGCCGCCCCTAATGATACCGGCACGGTTAACGGGAGGGATGACTATGGCAGGACTGGATAAGCGCGTCGGCAGCTATGCGCAGGCGCTGGACGGGCTGACGGACGGAATGACCTTGCTGGCGGGCGGCTTCGGCCTGTGCGGCATTCCGGAGAACCTGATTGCGGAGGTCCGGCGCCGTCAGGTGAGAGATTTGACCGTGGTGTCAAACAACTGCGGCGTGGATGGATTCGGCCTGGGGATACTGCTCGAAACGCGGCAGGTTCGCAAAGTGGTGGCCTCTTACGTCGGCGAAAACGCGCTGTTTGAGCAGCAGGTGCTGAGCGGCGAGCTGGAAATTGAGCTTACGCCGCAGGGCACGCTGGCGGAAAAGGTGCGCGCGGGCGGGGCCGGTATTCCGGCGTTTTATACGGCCACCGGCTACGGCACGCCCGTGGCGACCGGCAAGGACGTGCGCCAGTTCGCGGGGAAGCACTACATCCTCGAGGAGGCGATCGTCGGCGACTTCGCGCTGATCAAGGGCTGGAAAGCGGACTGGTACGGCAACGTCATCTATCGCCATACCGCGCAAAACTTTAATCCGCTGATGGCAACGGCGGGCCGGATCACGGTGGTGGAGGTGGAAGAGATTGTTCCGCCGGGTGAACTGCCCCCGTCGGCCATTCACACCCCGGGAATTTACGTCGACAGGCTGATTGTCGGCCAGTTTGAAAAACGCATTGAGCAGCGCACTCTGCGCGCGCAAGGAGTGTGACGATGTTAACCCGTGAACAGATGGCCATGCGCGTCGCCCGCGAGCTGCGTGACGGTTATTACGTCAACCTGGGGATCGGCATCCCTACCCTGGTGGCGAACTACATTCCGGACGGGATGGACGTGATGCTGCAGTCGGAAAACGGCCTGCTGGGGATGGGGGCTTTTCCCGACGAGCAGACCCTTGATCCTGACATGATCAACGCCGGTAAACAGACCGTGACCGCGCGGACCGGCGCGGCCATTTTCGACTCGGCCCAGTCGTTTGCCATGATCCGCGGCGGCCACGTGGACCTGACCGTGCTGGGCGCATTTGAAGTGGACGTGGAGGGCAACATCGCCTCGTGGATGATCCCCGGGAAGATGGTGAAGGGCATGGGCGGCGCGATGGATCTCGTTGCCGGGGCGCAGAACATCATTGTGGTGATGACCCACGCCTCAAAGAGCGGTGAGTCGAAGCTGCTGCCGCGCTGCACGCTGCCGCTCACGGGCGCGGGCTGTATCCGTCGGGTCCTGACCGATCTCGCGCTGCTGGAAATTCAGGACGGCGCGTTCATCCTGCGGGAATACGCCCCGGGCGTCAGTATTGACGAGATCGTGCGTAAAACGGCAGGGAAAATCATTGTGGCGGACGACGTGCGCGAGATGCGCTTCACCTGAGGGGTCAGCATGAAAAAGGTCATGATTGTCGGGGCAACGCGAACCCCCATTGGCAGTTTTCGCGGATCGCTCTCGTCCCTTTCTGCGGTTGAGCTTGGGGCCGTCACGGTACGGCACCTGCTGGAGAACAGTGGTCTCAGCGCCGAACAGGTAGATGAAATGATTTTCGGCCAGGTGCTGACGGCCGGATGCGGGCAAAACCCCGCCCGCCAGACGGCCATCGGCGCCGGGTTGCCCGTCAGCACGCCGGCGACCACCGTCAACCTGGTGTGCGGCGCGGGCTTAAAAGCGGTCCAGCTCGCCGCCCAGGCGATCCGCTGCGGCGACGCGGAGGTGGTTATCGCCGGCGGTCAGGAGAGCATGAGCAACGCCCCATATCTGCTGGACGGCGCACGTGCCGGGCTACGTTTCGGGCATGCGGGCCTCAAGGACAGCATGATTACCGACGGCCTGTGGGACGCATTCAACGATTACCACATGGGGATCACCGCTGAAAACGTCGCCCGCGAGTATGACATTTCCCGCGAGCAGCAGGACGCCTTCGCCGCCCGCTCGCAGCAAAAAGCGGCGTCCGCCATTGAGTCCGGCCGGCTTGACGCCGAGATAGCGCCGGTGACGGTGAAACAGGGTAAAAAGCCGCCTCTGGTTATTGATCGTGACGAACAGCCCCGACCAGGCACTACTGCAGAGCAGCTTGCGCAGTTGCGCCCCGCCTTTTTGCACGAGGAAGGCACCGTCACGGCGGGGAATGCCTCCACACTCAACGACGGTGCCGCCGCGGTGCTGCTGATGAGCGAGGAAAAGGCGCGGGAGAGCGGATTGCCTGTCCTTGGCCGCATCGTGAGTTACGCCGTGACGGGCGTTGACCCTTCAGTAATGGGCATGGGCCCGGTCAGCGCCTGCCGGACGGCGCTGGCGCGGGCGGGCTGGACGCTCGACGAGGTGGATCTCATTGAAGCCAATGAAGCCTTTGCCGCCCAGGCGCTGGCGGTGGGCCAGCAGCTCGGCTGGGATGAGCGCAAGGTCAACGTTAACGGCGGTGCCATCGCCCTGGGCCATCCGATTGGTGCTTCCGGCTGCCGAATCCTCGTGACCCTGCTGTACGAAATGCAGCGCCGTGACGTCAAAAAAGGGCTCGTCACCCTGTGCGTAGGCGGCGGACAAGGCATTGCCCTGACCGTCGAGCGTTAAACCTCTCGTTGGTACCCGAATAATAAGTAAAGTGAGGAGTCATAATGAGTGTGTTAATAGCCCTGGCGGCGCTGGCACTGCTGATGCTGGCGGCCTACCGCGGATACAGCGTTATTTTGTTTGCGCCGATCGCGGCGCTCGGTGCCGTGCTGCTGACCGATCCGGGTGCCGTCGGCCCGACGTTTACCGGCCTGTTTATGGAAAAGATGGTGGGCTTCGTCAAGCTCTACTTCCCGGTGTTCCTGCTGGGTGCGGTGTTTGGCAAGCTGATTGAGCTTTCCGGCTTCTCACGCTCCATCGTCGCCGCCGCAATCCAGATCCTCGGGCGTCGACACGCCATCCCGGTGATTGTCCTGGTGTGCGCGCTGTTAACCTACGGCGGCGTTTCGCTGTTCGTGGTGGCGTTTGCGGTGTACCCGTTTGCCGCCGAGCTGTTTCGCCAGAGCGGCATCCCTAAGCGGCTGATCCCGGCCACCGTGGCGCTGGGGGCATTCTCGTTTACCATGGACGCCCTGCCCGGCACGCCGCAGATCCAGAATATCATCCCCACCAGCTTCTTCGGCACGAACGCCTGGGCGGCCCCGTGGCTGGGGCTTATCGGCTCTCTGTTTATTATCGTCTTTGGCCTGCTCTGGCTGGAGCGCCAGCGGCGTAAGGCGCTCAGCAACAACGAGGGTTACGGCACGGATCTGAAAAATGAACCCGAGACGCCGGATAACATTAATCTCCCGCATCCGCTGATTGCTATCTCCCCGCTGCTGGTGGTGGGCATACTGAACCTGCTGTTTACCCGCTGGATCCCCGGCTGGTACGGCGTGAGTCACGAGCTTACCCTGCCCGGCCTGGCGAAACCGATTGTGACCGAGGTGGGCAAGATCACCGCCATCTGGGCCGTGGAGGCGGCGCTGATCGCCGGTATCGTGCTGGTGCTGATTTTTGGCTTTCGCAATATCCGGGGGCGTCTGGCTGAAGGCAGCCGAACGGCGGTGAGCGGAGCCATTCTGGCGGCGATGAATACCGCCTCGGAATACGGTTTCGGCGCGGTTATCGCGGCGCTGCCTGGGTTCCTGGTGTTATCCAAAGCGCTGGCGGCCATTCCGAATCCGCTGCTAAATGAGGCCATCAGCGTGACCGTGCTCGCGGGGATCACTGGTTCGGCGTCCGGCGGGATGAGTATTGCCCTTGCCGCCATGTCCGACTCGTTTGTCGCCGCCGCCCATGCGGCCAATATCCCGCTTGAGGTGCTGCACCGCGTGGCCTCGATGGCGAGCGGCGGAATGGATACCCTTCCCCATAACGGCGCGGTGATTACCCTGCTGGCTATCACCGGCCTGAGCCATCGCCAGGCCTACGGCGGCATTTTCGCTATCACCATCATTAAAAGTCTGGCAGTACTTTTTGTCATTGCCGTGTTCTATCTGACCGGCATTGTGTAAGGAGAGAAAAATGAATCTGAACGGTAAAACCGCCCTGGTAACCGGCTCAACCAGCGGCATTGGTCTGGGGATCGCCCGCGTGCTGGCGAAGGCGGGCGCGCAGCTGATCCTCAACGGCTTCGGCGACAGCGCATCGGCACGGGAAGAGATTGCGCAACTGGGCAAAAAGCCGGGCTATCACGATGCGGATCTGCGGGACGTATTGCAGATTGAGGCCATGATGCGCTACGCCGAATCGCAGTTTGGCGGCGTGGACATTCTTGTGAACAACGCCGGGATCCAGCACGTGGCCCCGGTTGACGCCTTCCCGGTAGAGAAATGGAACGACATTATCGCCATTAATCTTTCCGCGGTGTTTCACACCAGCCGGCTGGCGCTGCCGGCCATGCGGGATAAAAACTGGGGGCGCGTCATCAATATCGCCTCCGTTCACGGGCTGGTCGCGTCGAAAGAGAAATCGGCCTACGTTGCGGCCAAGCACGGCGTGGTGGGCTTTACCAAATCCCTGGCGCTGGAAACCGCCCGCACGGGTATTACCGCCAATACTATTTGCCCCGGCTGGGTACTGACCCCGCTGGTGCAGCAGCAAATCGACAAACGTATCGCGGACGGCGTACCGCCGGAGCAGGCTCGCGAACAACTTCTGGCGGAGAAACACCCTTCAGGGGAATTTGTTACCCCGGAACAACTGGGCGAGCTGGCGCTGTTTTTGTGCAGCGACGGCGCCGTGAACGTTCGCGGCGCTGCGTGGAATATGGATGGCGGCTGGGTTGCTCAGTGATGAACAGGCCGGGTAAGGCAACGTCGCCGCCCGGCTAAAATCGCTAGCTTGAGCAGCTGACCTCCAGCCGCTTGCCCCAGTCAGGCGGGCGGCTGACGTAGTCATCATCCCTGTCGGCAAACGGCGTGCGCAACGCCAGATGCAGCCGGTGTAACTCGTCGTAATCACCCTGCTCTGCCTGCTCAATCGCCCGCTGCGCCAGCCAGTTGCGTAATACCATCGCGGGATTCGCTGCGTTCATCTGCGCCTGACGGGTAGCGTCGTCTACCTGCTCCTGCTGCAGCCGCGTGCGGTACTTTGCAAACCAGTCGTCAAACGCCTGACGGTCAATAAACTCGTCGCGCAGCGGCGAGGCGGCGCTGTGCTGCTCCGTCTGGCCCAGCATTCGGAAGGTGCGGGTGTAATCGCTTCCTTCACGCGCCATCAGGGCAAACAGGCCATTGACGATGTCGTTGTCGCCCTTCTCCTGGGTCTTCAGCCCCAGCTTGTTACGCATCAGCGTGCCGTATTCCCGCAGCAAAAGGTCCTGATAGCTGTCGAGCGCATCGTTCAGGGCATCAACGTCGATAAACGGCGATAAGGTTTGTGCAAGCCGCTGGAGGTTCCACAGCCCAACCGCCGGCTGATTGTCAAAGCTGTAACGCCCCTGATAGTCGGAATGGTTGCAGATATACCCCGGCTGATAATCGTCCAGGAAACCAAACGGACCGTAATCAAAGGTCAGGCCGAGAATCGACATATTGTCCGTGTTCATGACCCCGTGAGCAAAGCCCACCGTTTGCCAGCGCGCAATCATCGTGGCGGTACGGGCAACCACGTCCCGGAACCAGAGAACGTATTTATCCTCCTCATTCTGCAGATGCGCCCAGTGGTGGCGAATGGCGAAGTCCGCGAGCTGGCGAACCTTGTCCGGCTCGCGGCGATAGTAAAAGTGCTCAAAATGACCAAAGCGGAGATGGCTTTGCGCTATGCGCATCAGCATCGCCCCCTTTTCCACCGTTTCGCGCGTCACCGGCGTGTCGCTGGTGACGATCGACAGCGCGCGGGTGGTGGGAATCCCCAGCGCATGCATCGCTTCGGATGCCAGACTTTCGCGTATCGTTGACCGCAATACCGCGCGCCCGTCGCCCATTCGTGAGTAAGGGGTAAGACCTGCGCCTTTCAGATGCCAGTCAACCGTCTCCCCGTTGGGAAGCCGTTGTTCGCCGAGCAGGATCCCCCTGCCGTCACCCAGCTGCCCCGCCCAGACGCCAAACTGGTGTCCGCTATAGACCTGAGCCAGAGGCTGCATACCGGGGAGAAGCGTCTCGCCTCCCCAGACGCCAGCACTGTCTGAACGCTGAAACAGATCGGGCGGAATGGCCAGCTCATCGGCCAGCCGATCGTTATGCCAGATAAGACGTGAATTATGTAACGGTGTTGGTTTGAGTGCGGTGTAAAAGCCAGGCAACTCGTCATGCCAGTGAGCAGTAAAAGACAGGGTCATAAGTCCTCCTGCCTTTAGTGTAGAGGGTTTACCCGGACTTAAACACGGGCGAAAGGCAGGGTTATCGCTGCTGAACGAGCGTCGTGACATGCTCCGCCGAGACGGCTGGCCAGAGCGCACCCTGCATGGCACCAAAATTGAAGGACAGAACGCGCTGCAGCAAACCGTGGTCGTCAATCCCGGAGACGATCACCGACTGGCAGTGCGGCGTTATTTGCCAGAGGATCGCGCGCATAAAAGGCTCGAAAGAAAGCTCAGAAGCACGCTGCTGGATGAATCCTTTATCAAGAATAACCCGTTTAAATAATCCATCATAGACGGCCTTGAGCGATGCAGCACCGGCTCCAAAGTTTGCCAGCACCAGGGGAAAATGGATCGCCATTCTTGCCAGCTGCAGATCGTCCTTTCCGTTATTTAAACCTGGATAGTTCTCATTAACAGTAAACTCAAGAAACGGATAACGCTCAAGTATTGAAACAGCATTCCCATTACTTAATAAAAACTCAACAATTGCTGGTGTAATATTGATCCATGCAATTAACTGATGCTGAATAAAAAACAGTTTACAGGTATCAAGCAATTGCAGTTTTTCGTTAAACAGCACTAACTCCTCTGCCGCTGAAAGCCGAGGGATAACGAGCTCAGTGGGGATCCTCACATCGGTGCCGACGCCAGTAAAGTTAACCAGTATTTCTAAACCTTTTAGCTCACCTGCGCTATTACGGGCAGGCAGAAGCATCAGTTCAGACTGGTAAGCATTATCTAGCGTAATAATCATTGCACTCGCCCCGCATTAAAGATGAGAGAGGACATCCTGGAGCAATTGCTGACACAATTCCACTGTCTTGATTTTAATAAGTTTAATTTCATTAGTTCCGTATTAATTTTCAGATTTATCCCTGAATCTAAAATAATCTTATCCTGGTTACTGAATAATAGCCAGTTTTAGATAAAACAGACACATAAGGATGTTGCTAATTTAGGTAAATTTAACTTTAATCAGCTTATTTGAGAAAAACGGCATGGTTTAATAGTTACCATGCCGACATAAGAAACGTGTTCGGGCAGTCTAAATACGTCGCGCCTGCCAGAAATTTTTACGCCAGTACACGTTATCGAGAGAAGAGCGCATCACGCCGCGGCTGGTAGAGGCATGAATAAACTGATTGTCTGTATCATATATCCCAACATGCAGGCCGCTTTCTCCCGATCCGGTTTTGAAAAAGACCAGATCACCGGGAAGGAGATCGTCTTTATCAATTTCAGTGCCTATTTCCGCCTGCTTGCGCGTGTCTCGCGGAAGCTGTAAATCAAACTTGTCACGAAACGTCATCAGGACAAAGCCTGAGCAGTCCACCCCACCGCGGCTCATGCCGCCGTAGCGATAAGGCGTGCCGCGCCAGTTGCTCAGCTGATCGTTAAGGCTGGCAATAACGGTGATAGAATCCGATAGCCGCGGATTAGGCGGCGGTGCACGATGGCTGCTGCATCCCGCAAGAAAGAGTGCCGCCACGAAGAGAAACCAGAATCGCATTTTCAGACGAATCCTCTGCTTTTATTGTTCTTTTGGTAATTTAGCGTGCAATTGTGTTCACAGGCAAGAAACGGTTACTCCTGCCCGGTAGAAATCAGCATCTTATGTCCCTCTATATCCAGCCTGCGGAACGACATGTTGTAGGCGCGGGCAAGATTTGGCGGCGTAAGGACCCGATCCCGCGTACCGCTGGCGATCATCCTGCCGCGCGACAGAAGCCACACGCGATGGGCGTGACGTAACGTATGGTTAAGATCGTGGCTGCTCATCACTACGGCGATACCTTTTCTGCTCAGAGCGCTTAGCAGGTTATCCAGCGCCGCCTGCTGGGCAACATCCAGACCGCTCATCGGTTCATCCAGCAGCAGCATCCTCCCGTGAGGATTGCCCGCGGGATGGATCTGCAGAATGACCGCCGCCAGACGCACCCGCTGCCATTCCCCCCCGGAAAGCTGGCTGGCATGCCGGGACAGTTTATCTTCCAGCCCTAACGCCGCAGCCACTTCCTCCAGCAGTGCCGTATGCTGTTTGTCGTGCAGATGCAGCATCAGATAATGCCAGACCGGCATCGCAAAAGGCGGTACCTGCTGCTGCACCAGGTAGCTGCGCCGGTGGGCCAGCGAGGCGGGTGACCAGTCGACCAAAGCATGTTCCAGCAGCGTAATCTGCCCTGGCCCGGTGGTCAGCCCCGCCATCCGCGCCAGCAGCGTACTTTTACCCGCGCCGTTTGGCCCGACGAGATGCAGGATTTCACCCGAATTGATGTCGCAGGTCACCGGCTCCAGACGCCCCTTCTCGGCGACGTCCGTGAGCTGCATCAGCAGCGACATTATTTCGCCAGCGCCAGCTTAATAGATTCCATGACGATCGGGTCCTCAGGCGTCATATCCGGCGAAAAACGCTGAACGACCTGGCCGTCACGGCCAATCAGGAATTTTTCGAAGTTCCACAGAATATCGTCCGGATAGAGCGGCGCGCGGCCTTTGCTGGCCATGCGCTCGTAAAAACCGCTCTCTTCCGGCGCAACGGCCTTCGGCGCGGCGGCAATCAGCTTCGCATACAGCGGATGGCGGTCTTCACCGTTGACGTCAATTTTGCTGAACATCGGGAACGTCACGCCATAAGTGGTACTGCAGAAGGTTTTGATCTCTTCTTCGCTGCCCGGCTCCTGGCCCAGGAACTGGTTGCACGGGAAGCCCAGCACGGTAAAACCGTCTTTCTCCCAGGCCTTCTGAATATTCTCCAGCTGCTCGTACTGCGGCGTCAGGCCGCATTTCGATGCCACGTTGACGATGAGCAACACCTTGCCTTTGTAGCTTTCCAGCGTGGTGTTATCCCCATCAATGGTGGTCACTTCGGTATTCAGGATATCTGACTGCATAGCATTTCCTCAGGTTGTCGATTTAACGTCCAGCTTTTAATAGTAGCCAGATAAAGACTGGCGCGCCCAGCGTTGCGGTCACCACGCCAACAGGCAATTCTGCGGCCGTCAGGGCGAGACGGGCGATGATGTCGGCCACCAGCAGCGTGGCGGCCCCGGCAACCGCCGAGGCCGGAAGCAAGGTTCGATGATCCGTGAAGCCGCAAAGACGCAGCATGTGCGGAATGACCAGCCCGATAAAGCCAATCGCCCCCGCCAGGGCCACGCTCACGCCTACCAGCCAGCCAATGGCAATGACCAGTACGTTACGCCAGAAACCAATCGGCATGCCGAGCTGGCGGGCAGAGATTTCCCCCAGCGCGAGCCGATTCAGCGGCTGGGCCTGCAGCGCAGCCCACGCGATGACCGGCACCAGCAGCGCCATTAGCCAGCCCTGGTGCCAGTCGACGCCGCCAAAGCCGCCCATCATCCAGTACATGAGCTGACGCAGGTCAAAGGAGGTCGAGAAGTAGACCGCCCAGGTCATCAGCGCGCTACAGATGATCCCCAGCGCGACGCCGGCAAGCAGCAGCCGGCTGGTCGACAGGTGCCGTCTGGCAAAGCGAAGAAGAATGACTGTGATTAGCAGTGCGCCGAGAATGGCGCTCAGGCTAATGCTCCAGCCGGAGAGTTCTCCCCCGCCCAGCATCACCGCCGCAATCAGCCCGACGCCTGCACCGTTCGACACCCCCAGCAGGCCGGGCTCCGCCAGTGGGTTTTCGAACAGCGCCTGCATAATGGTGCCAGACAGCGCCAGCGCGGCGCCGACCAGGATCACCGCGACGGTGCGCGGCAGGCGAATTTGCCAGACGAAGAGCTGCCCGTCAGGCCCCAGCCAGCTTTCAGGCCCGATCCAGCTATCGCCTGCGCAGAGGCTAATACCCGCGGCAAGAATAAGCAGCAGCGCCAGCAGAAGCAGGCGACGCCGATCGGAACGGTGCTGGCGATGAGCATAATCAAGCATGTGTACGGTTTGTTAGCGAGTGATGTAATTGATTTTACGGCGTGTTTGCCGGAGAGCGCAAAGAAAAAAGGCCGCGTGGGCGGCCTTTTTGGTTAGTTCATATTACTCTGCTTTAGGCGTTGCGTTTTCGACGCGGCTCTTTAACTTCTGGCCGGGTCTGAAGGTCACCACGCGGCGGGCTGTAATGGGAATATCTTCCCCCGTCTTCGGGTTACGGCCCGGACGTTGGTTTTTGTCTCGCAAATCAAAATTGCCAAAACCGGAGAGTTTTACCTGCTCACCATTTTCCAGAGCACGACGGATCTCTTCGAAAAACAGCTCTACCAGCTCTTTGGCATCCCGTTTGCTAAGCCCAAGCTTATCAAACAGATATTCTGACATTTCAGCTTTTGTAAGCGCCATAGGTTCAATCCCTCAATGATGCCTGGAATCGCTCTTTTAATGCCTCTACACATTTGGCGACGGTAGCGGCAATCTCCTCTTCTTCGAGTGTACGGCTGGTATCCTGAAGGATAAGGCTGATAGCGAGGCTCTTGAAACCTTCTGCTACGCCCTTGCCGCGGTACACGTCAAATAAGTTTACGCCAACTACCTGATTTACGCCAACTTTCTTACATTCGGCCAAAATATCTGCTGCGGGCACGTTTTCAGCGACCACAACCGCGATATCACGGCGGTTCGCCGGGAAGCGGGAGACGTCCTGCGCCTGAGGAATGACGCGGTCTGCAACCGGGCTCCACTCCAGCTCGAACACGATGGTACGGCCGTTCAGGTCCAGCTTACGCTCCAGCTCCGGGTGGACAACGCCAATGAAACCAACGCGTTTGCCGTCTAAATAAATCGCCGCGCTCTGGCCCGGATGGAGCGCAGGAATCGCTTCCGCGCGGAATTCAATTTCAGATAATTTACCGGTCAGATCCAGAATCGCTTCCAGATCGCCCTTCATATCGTAGAAATCAACCGTGCCTTTTGCCAGGTCCCAGTGCTCTTCGTAGCGGTTACCGCTGATGGCACCAGCCAGCATGAGATCCTGACGGATGCCTAAATTTGCCTGATTATCCGGCACAAAGCGCAAACCGCTTTCGAAAATGCGCACGCGGTTTTGCTGGCGGTTCTGGTTGTAAACGATAGTCCCCAGCAGGCCCGTCCACAGGGACAGACGCATCGCGGACATTTCGCTGGAGATTGGGCTTGGCAGGATCAGCGCTTCCTGACCCGGGTGGATCAGCTGCTGCAGCTTAGGATCAACGAAGCTGTAGGTGATCACTTCCTGGTAGCCTTTGTCGTTCAGCATGGTTTTCACACGCTTCAGGGACAGGTCGGCTTCACGGTGGGCGCCCATCACCAGACCCGCCTGCACAGGCTCGTCAGGGATGTTGTTGTAGCCGTAAACACGGGCCACTTCTTCCACCAGATCTTCTTCAATTTCCATGTCGAAACGCCATGACGGCGCAACGGCCTTCCACTCGTCCTGACCTTCGGTCACTTCGCAGCCCAGGCGCGTCAGGATGTCGGTCACCTGCGCGTCGGCAACGTGGTGACCAATCAGGCGATCCAGCTTGCTGCGGCGCAGGGTAATGGTCGCACGCTTCGGCAGGGTCGCTTCGTTGGTGACGTCAATAACCGGGCCCGCTTCGCCGCCGCAGATGTCGATTAGCAGGCGGGTTGCACGCTCCATCGCTTTGTACTGCAGCGCCGGGTCAACGCCGCGCTCGTAGCGGTGAGACGCGTCGGTGTGCAGGCCGTGACGGCGCGCGCGGCCGGTGATGGAGAGCGGGCTGAAGAACGCGCATTCCAGCAGGACGTTTTGCGTTTCGTCGTTGACGCCAGAATGTTCGCCACCAAAAATACCGCCCATCGCCAGCGCTTTGCTGTGGTCAGCAATCACCAGGGTGTCGGCGTTCAGTTTGGCTTCTGTGCCGTCCAGCAGCACCAGGGTTTCCCCCTCTTTCGCCATGCGCACAACGATGCCGCCGTCGATACGATCTTTATCGAACGCGTGCATCGGCTGGCCCAGCTCCAGCAGAACGTAGTTAGTCACGTCAACCACGGCGTCGATTGAGCGGATACCGCAGCGGCGCAGCTTCTCTTTCATCCAAAGCGGGGTTGGCGCTTTAACGTTAATGCCTTTTACCACGCGACCGAGGTAGCGCGGGCAGGCATCAGCAGCGTCAACCTGAATCGGCAGCACGTCACTGATGGTCGCTTCAACCGGCACAATCTCCGGCGCGTTGAGTTCGGTCTGGTTCAGTACGGCCACGTCGCGCGCCACGCCGATAATACCTAAGCAGTCGGCACGGTTTGGCGTGACGCTGATTTCGATAGTATTGTCATCAAGCTTCAGGTATTCACGGATATCGGTGCCAACTGGCGCATCCAGCGGCAGCTCAATGATGCCGTTGTGGTCGTCGGAAATACCCAGCTCAGAGAAGGAGCACAGCATGCCTTCAGACGGCTCACCGCGCAGCTTGGCCGCTTTGATTTTGAAATCACCCGGCAGCACGGCACCGACGGTCGCCACGGCCACCTTCAGGCCCTGGCGGCAGTTTGGCGCACCGCAGACGATGTCCAGCAGACGGTCGCCGCCTACGTTCACTTTTGTCACGCGCAGTTTGTCAGCGTTAGGGTGCTGGCCGCACTCGACCACTTCACCCACCACGACGCCGTTGAAGGCACCGGAAACCGGCTCAACGCCGTCAACTTCCAGGCCCGCCATGGTGATCTGGTTGGAAAGCGCTTCGCTGTCCAGCGTGGTGTTAACCCATTCGCGTAACCACAGTTCACTGAATTTCATTGTTCTGTCCTGCCCTTATTTAAACTGTTTGAGGAAACGCAGATCGTTTTCGAAGAATGCACGTAAGTCGGTCACGCCGTAGCGCAGCATGGTCAAACGCTCCATGCCCATGCCGAAGGCAAAGCCGGAATAAACTTCCGGATCAATGCCCACGTTGCGCAGCACGTTTGGATGCACCATGCCGCAGCCCAGCACTTCCAGCCATTTGCCGTTTTTACCCATCACGTCAACTTCCGCAGACGGTTCGGTGAACGGGAAGTAGGACGGACGGAAACGAACCTGCAAATCTTCCTCAAAGAAGTTGTTCAGGAAATCGTGCAGCGTGCCCTTAAGGTTGGTGAAGCTGATGTTTTTATCAACAATCAGACCTTCCATCTGGTGGAACATTGGAGTGTGGGTCTGATCGTAGTCGTTACGATACACGCGGCCCGGCGCGATGATGCGGATTGGTGGTTCCTGATCCTTCATGGTACGGATCTGAACGCCAGAGGTCTGGGTACGCAGCAGACGCGTCGCGTCAAACCAGAAAGTGTCGTGGTCAGCGCGTGCCGGATGATGGCCAGGAATGTTCAGGGCGTCGAAGTTATGGTAATCATCTTCGATTTCCGGGCCAGTCGCCACGGTAAAGCCGAGCTCACCGAAGAAACTTTCAATACGATCGATAGTACGGGTAACCGGATGCAGACCACCGTTTTCAATACGGCGACCCGGCAGCGAAACGTCGATGGTTTCTGCCGTAAGACGCGCGTTTAGTACCGCGCTCTCCAGCTCGGCCTTACGTGCGTTCAGCGCCTGCTGAACCTGCTCTTTGGCTTCGTTAATCACCGCACCCGCTGCCGGGCGTTCTTCTGGCGGCAGTTCACGCAGGGTTGTCATTTGAAGGGTCAGGTGCCCTTTCTTTCCAAGATATTCGACGCGGACATTGTCTAACGCGGCAACATCTGAGGCCTGATTAATGGCGGCTGTTGCACTGGCAACCAGCTCTGCGAGATGTGACATGATTTTCCTCATTATGTCGGTGCAGACACCGATTTGGTGGAGTTATTCTCTCAAATTCAGGCACAAAAAAAGCCTCCATCGGGAGGCTTATCTGGCGCTGTTTTTCGTTTCATCTTTCACGCGCTAGCCTCCTGGAGTCAGGTGCTAAAGTAAAAGAAGAAGCGGAAAATAGCAGCATTCATGCTTGCGTTACCTTGTTGGGTAAAAACCGGTAAGACCTTATTGAAAAGCCTGCACGGATAAATGTCAATCTTCTGATGGTGTTAAATGAAAAGAGGGAGCCAGGCCCCCTCTCTCAACTGGCTTATGCCAGTGCTGCTTTCGCTTTTTCGACCAGAGCGGTGAACGCTACTTTGTCGAATACTGCGATGTCAGCCAGGATCTTACGGTCGATTTCAACAGAGGCTTTTTTCAGGCCGTTGATGAATTTGCTGTAAGAAATACCGTTCTGACGTGCTGCTGCGTTGATACGCGCAATCCACAGTTGACGGAACTGACGCTTACGCTGACGACGGTCACGGTAAGCGTACTGACCTGCTTTGATAACAGCCTGGAAGGCAACGCGGTATACGCGTGAACGCGCACCGTAGTAGCCTTTAGCTTGTTTCAAAATTTTCTTGTGACGTGCACGTGCAATTACACCACGTTTTACGCGAGCCATATGTGCTCTCCTGTATCTATATTCTTAGTAAAAAATTAAACGTTAACGGCTTATGCGTACGGCAGGCACGCGATAACCAGACCCAGATCGCCTTTAGAAACAAGGCCTTTTGGACGCAGGTGACGTTTACGCTTAGTAGATTTTTTGGTCAGAATATGACGCAGGTTTGCGTGCTTACGCTTAAATCCACCACCACCGGTTTTTTTGAAGCGCTTAGCAGCACCGCGTACGGTCTTAATTTTTGGCATCTTAATAACTTCCACTTCGCATTGTTAAATAAACGAAACATAGGCGAACAAAACCTATGAAACCCGAAGGCTCCACAGATTTTGCTGCTTGAAGGCCTTACTGTTTCTTCTTAGGAGCGAGCACCATGATCATCTGGCGGCCTTCGATCTTCGTAGGGAAGGATTCGACTACTGCCAGTTCACTCAGATCGTCACGGACGCGGTTAAGCACTTCCATACCAATCTGTTGGTGGGCCATCTCACGACCGCGGAAACGCAGCGTGATCTTGGCCTTATCGCCATCTTCCAGAAAGCGAATCAGGCTGCGGAGTTTTACCTGATAATCGCCATCGTCGGTACCAGGACGGAATTTGATTTCCTTAACCTGGATAACTTTTTGCTTCTTCTTCTGTTCCTTAGAAGACTTACTCTTTTCATAAAGGAACTTGCCGTAGTCCATGATACGACAAACTGGCGGTTCGGCGTTAGGGCTGATTTCAACTAAATCTACTCCAGCTTCTTCAGCCTTTTCGATCGCTTCTCTCAGACTCACAATCCCCAGCTGCTCGCCTTCCAGACCTGTTAAGCGAACTTCCTGGGCGCGAATCTCGCCATTGATACGATTCGGACGTGCCGTTTGAACTCGTTTTCCGCCTTTAATACCTTATTCCTCCAGTTGTTGAAGACTGCGGCTGCGAATCTCTTGTTGCAGCTTCTCAATCACTTCACTTACGTCCAAGCTGCCCAGGTCTTTACCACGGCGGGTGCGAACGGCAACTTTGCCTGCTTCCACCTCTTTATCACCACAGACCAACATATACGGGACACGACGTAAAGTGTGCTCGCGGATTTTAAAGCCAATCTTCTCATTTCTCAAGTCTGCTTTTACGCGAATGCCCGCATTTTGTAGTTTCTGCGTCAATTCTTTAACGTAATCTGCCTGAGAATCGGTAATGTTCATCACCACGACCTGCACTGGCGCAAGCCAGGTTGGGAAGAAGCCCGCGAACTCTTCGGTCAGGATGCCGATGAAGCGCTCCAGAGAACCGAGAATAGCACGGTGAATCATGACCGGTACCTGACGCTCGTTGTCTTCGCCAACATAAGAGGCGCTTAAACGCTGCGGCAGGGAGAAGTCCAGCTGTACAGTACCGCACTGCCATGCGCGATCGAGGCAGTCATACAGGGTAAATTCAATTTTCGGACCGTAGAATGCGCCCTCGCCCAGCTGGTATTCGAACGGAATACCGTTCTCTTCCAGCGCTACGGCGAGATCCGCTTCTGCGCGATCCCAGGTCTCATCGCTACCGATACGTTTTTCCGGACGCGTTGAGAGTTTGACCACGATCTTCTCGAAGCCAAAGGTGCTGTACATATCGTAGACCATACGAATACAGGCGTTAACTTCATCACGAACCTGATCTTCAGTACAGAAGATATGCGCATCATCCTGCGTAAAGCCACGCACGCGCATCAGACCGTGCAGCGCACCCGATGGCTCGTTGCGATGGCAGCTACCGAACTCCGCCATACGCAGCGGCAGGTCGCGGTAGGATTTCAGACCCTGGTTGAAGATCTGAACGTGCCCCGGGCAGTTCATTGGCTTGATGCAGTATTCACGGTTCTCGGACGAGGTGGTGAACATCGCATCTTTGTAGTTGTCCCAGTGGCCGGTTTTTTCCCACAGCACACGGTCCATCATGAACGGGCCTTTCACTTCCTGATACTGGTACTCTTTCAGCTTGGAACGTACGAACGTTTCCAGTTCACGGAAGATAGTCCAGCCATCGTTATGCCAGAACACCATACCCGGCGCTTCTTCCTGCATGTGGTACAGGTCAAGCTGCTTACCGATTTTACGGTGGTCACGCTTCGCGGCCTCTTCCAGGCGCTGCAGGTACGCGTTCAGGGCTTTCTTATCCGCCCACGCGGTACCATAGATACGCTGCAACATCTTGTTGTTGCTGTCGCCACGCCAGTAGGCGCCAGCGATTTTCATCAGTTTGAAATGATGACAGAAGCGCATGTTCGGCACGTGCGGTCCACGGCACATGTCGACGTATTCTTCGTGATGGTACAAGCCAGGCTTGTCATCATGAGCAATGTTTTCATCGAGAATAGAGACTTTATAGCTCTCGCCACGCTTGACGAAGGTTTCACGCGCTTCGTGCCAGCTGACTTTCTTCTTGATGACGTCATAGTTGGTCTCGGCGAGCTCGTGCATACGTTTTTCGAGCGCGTCGATATCTTCCTGGGTCAGGGTGTGGTCAAGATCAACGTCGTAGTAGAAACCGTTGTCGATAACCGGACCGATCGCCATTTTGGTGTTTGGCCACAGCTGCTTGATAGCATGACCCAACAGGTGTGCGCAGGAGTGACGAATGATCTCCAGACCTTCTTCGTCTTTCGCGGTGATGATTGCAAGCGTCGCATCGTTTTCAATCAGATCGGACGCATCAACCAGCTCACCGTTCACACGGCCGGCGATGGTCGCTTTCGCGAGGCCAGGACCGATGTCCAGGGCGACATCCATAGGGCTAACAGCGTGGTCGAAATGGCGTTGGCTGCCATCAGGAAGAGTAATTACAGGCATTTTATATCCTTATTTGCAGTGATGCCCCACACATAAGAGCATATACAAAGAAAATAATCGTGATTTGACAATAGATTACGACACCATCTGACCAACAATCGTCAAATTGGTTCGTCATCATGCACCTGCCGAATTCAGATTAATGCGGATTTACGGCAAGCGACGTAATGTTAACACTATCAGCAAGGAGATTGCACCCTCTGCAGCCAGAATGATGGGCTGGCACGTAGCGTAAATTTGCAGATTGCATCTCTCCGGCGCTCGCATTTCAGACATGCTGGGCTACTCTTGAACATGCCTTTTATATCAACAGGTGCATACCATGAATGTATCCAGTAGAACGGTTGTGATTTTGAACATCCTTTCCGCAACAGGTCTAGTGTTGATCCTCGCCGAACGATTCCACTGGTTCTGAGCCGACCCCTTGTTGGCATAACTCGATCGCTCCCGGGAAGGCGCATCTTTTGGCCCCGTTTGATAGACTATGCGTATCAACGAACAAGGATTAGGTTATGCCAACAAAACGATTTGCCGTAAAACACTGGAAAATGGTGCTGGTGCTGGTTGCCATCTGCGGTGCAATGCTGTTATTTCGGTGGGCGGCAATGATTTGGGGCTAAGTACAAATAAAAATAAATGCCGTTGCGCGTGATGAGAATTTATTGGCGCGGGTTAACCATAATAATGAAAACGGGCCGACACTTTCATCGGCCCGCTATGATTACATTTTATAGCCCAGCGAAATCGTGGTTCTGCGATCGGTATGATCCGGTGCCGTTTCTGGCGGTGAAGAGTTCCAGGTCACGTTGTAGGCCAATTTCAAGCCGAAGTGTTCATTGATAGCCACGTTCAAAGCGCTTTCGGAGTTCAGCGTCGTATCCTCGGCACCAAACACAGAAACACCCTGCGTAAATTTGGTGTTGTCGGTCATCTGCCAGGCATACGTGCCGGAAGCATAGCCCAGCGGCTGGGTTTCATTTTCGCCATTGGTGTACTCGTCATAGCGGACACCAGGACCGAATTCGAAACGGAGGCTGTGTACCGGACCATTCAGGAACTGACGACCATAACCGGCGGTGAACACATCGCGCTGGCGATAGCCGTTGAAGCGGTCAGTTAACCAACTTGCCTGACCAAAGATGTAGTCATAGTCGGTCATGTTGTAACGGCTACGTCCACCGACCGCGTATTTCTCGGATGAGCGTTCATCGTTAGCGGACGTATTGCTGGCATTCCCCCACAGCGACCATGCAGTGGTATTGCCGTACCAGGTCAGGGTGCTGTCCGCCGTCAGAGAAGAGCTTTTCGTATTACCCGATTGCGCGAGATACCCGGCGTTCAGGTTACCTTCAAACGGTTTTTTGGCAGTGGAGGGATCGTCCATGACAGTAAAAACGGTGTCATCGGCGGCTGCATTCAGTGATGCAAAAACGCCACCCGCCAGCATCAGTGCTGCGGGTACTGTCTTCAAAAGCTTCATTTTATTTAAGGAGTCCGTACAACAAAAAAAGAGACCACCACGGTCTCGGAAACTTTCTTGAGGATCAATGACAAGGCGTCCAGAGAAAGGTAACAAATTATAAAAAGGCGCAAATAACATAGCAATATTTTCTTATTTCATTTTTTGAATAAGAACGATCTCAAAACGCGTTTTATTTTATATATCCCTCATCGCATTTATGTCAGCATTCATTTTTAAAATCATACTGTTATTTACATTGCCTTCCTGTCGATCGGTGCCAGGCTTAAAAGAACCCATGCTAAAAGGAGGTTATGATGGCTTCTATTTATACGCTGACGCTCTCCCCTTCCCTCGACTCCGCGACCATAACGCCGCAGATTTACCCGGAAGGTAAACTACGCTGTAGCGCACCCGTATTTGAGCCGGGCGGCGGCGGGATTAACGTTGCGCGCGCGATTACCCACCTCGGCGGTAAAGCGACTGCCATATTTCCGGCCGGTGGTGCCACGGGGGAGCATCTTGTTGCCTTGCTGGCCGATGAACAGGTTGCCGTGGATACCGTAGACGCCAAAGACTGGACCCGGCAGAACCTGCATGTCCACGTTGAGTCCAGCGGGGAACAGTATCGTTTCGTTATGCCAGGCGCCAGGCTGAGCGATGATGAGTTTCGTCAGCTGGAAGAAAAGGTGCTAACCATTGAAAGCGGCTCGCTGCTGGTCATCAGCGGTAGCCTGCCGCCAGGTGTCAAAACAGAAAAGCTGACAGCACTGGTTGATGCCGTACTTCAGCGCGGAATTCGCTGCATTGTCGACAGTTCAGGCGAAGCCCTGCAGGCGGCATTAGAACCCGGACAGCTTGAGCTGGTTAAGCCTAACCAGAAAGAGCTGAGTGCGCTTGTTAATCGCGAACTTAGCCAGCCGGATGACGTGCGTACTGCCGCAGAAGAACTGGTTCGCAGCGGCAAAGCGCACCGCGTTGTCGTCTCTCTCGGTCCTCAGGGTGCGCTGGCCGTCGACAAGACGGGCTTTGTGCAGGTTGTTCCGCCCCCAATGAAGAGCCAGAGCACCGTCGGCGCAGGCGACAGTATGGTCGGCGCGATGGCGCTGAAGCTGGCGCAGGGCGCATCACTTCTGGAGATGACGCGCTATGGCGTCGCGGCGGGGAGTGCCGCCACCATCAATCAGGGAACGCGCCTGTGTTCGCTTGCCGATACGCAGAAAATCGTCGATTACCTGTCACGAAGCTAACCGATATATCCCCCTCCTGACGGAGGGGGAATATCTGTGGAAGTCGCCAAATATGGCGTATCGACTATGCTAAAAAAACTTTCAGGATAACAACGAGGTGAATTATGAGCAGTGGTGATATCACCCGCTACGTCGTGACCATCAGCCTTCATGAAGCATCGCTGACCGAGCTTAACGAGCTCAACAATGCCTTTACACGGGCGAATTTCCTGCTCACGCTAACGGATGACGAAGGTCATATTCATGATTTAGGCACCCTGGCGTTTGGCCTGATCGCAGCCCTGAGTGAAGAAGAGGTGCATGCGCTGGCCGCCAGCCTGGTGGAAAGCGTGACCGACAAGCCTGCCGACATCACCGTGGAGACGTGGGAACGCTGGCAGAAAAAAGAACAATAAGTGCCCTGCATGAAATTAATCCGCTCAGGTGTGCGTTAGTTCGTATTTTTTTACCGCAGTTATGCGCTAACTTTATGATCTGGCAGACAACATGGGAGAGTCAACATGTGGCAGGCAATTAGTCATCTTTTACATGAGCAATTGGGTGAAGGTGAAATTGAACTGCGTAACGAGCTGCCGGGCGGGGAAATTCACGCCGCGTGGCATTTACGCTACGCAGGACGCGATTTGTTCGTTAAATGCGACGAGCGAGAGCTGCTCCCGATTTTTACCGCTGAAGCCGATCAGCTTGAACTGTTGTCCCGTAGTAAAACGGTGACGGTACCAGAGGTGCTGGCCGTGGGCAGTGACCGGGACTACAGCTTTCTGGTGATGGACTATCTCCCTGCCCGCCCGTTGGACGCCCATAATGCCTTTATTCTCGGGCAACAGTTAGCGCGCCTGCACCAGTGGAGCGACCAGCCCCAGTTTGGTCTCGACTTCGACAACGACCTTTCCACCACGCCGCAGCCCAATGCCTGGCAGCGCCGCTGGTCGACGTTCTTTGCCGAGCAGCGCATCGGATGGCAGCTTGAACTGGCCGCAGAGAAAGGGCTGGAATTTGGCAACATTGATGCCATCGTCGAGCATGTGCAACAGCGCCTGGCCTCCCACCAGCCTCAGGCGTCTTTGCTGCACGGTGATTTATGGTCCGATAACTGCGCGCTGGGCCCCAACGGCCCGTATATCTTCGACCCGGCCTGCTACTGGGGCGACAGAGAGTGCGATTTGGCCATGTTGCCCCTGCATCCTGAACAACCGCCGCAAATATACGATGGCTATCAGTCTGTCTCCCCCCTGCCGCCGGACTTCCTTGAGCGCCAGCCCGTGTATCAGCTCTATACGCTGATGAACCGAGCCATTCTTTTTGGCGGGCAACATCTGGTCAACGCCCAGCGCGCGCTTGAACGCGTGCTTGCGGCTTAAAGACAAAACGGGTGGCCTTGCCGCCACCCTAATTCGTTACAGAAAACCGAGCAGTGAGAAGAAGAAATATCCCGCCACGATGATGATAACCGGCAGGATATAGAGCGGGAAAATTTGCAGGAAAATGGTGTGACGAGGCACCACAATGCGGGATTCAATCTGCTCCCGGCTCATTCCTTCAGGACCTTTCGCCTTCTCAAGGATAAGCTGATCTTCCACCCCTTCGCGTAAAAAACGGGTCTGGCGACTCATTCGTGCGCCCGATGCCTGCAGCGCCATCGCAATAAAAATCAGCGCATAGATAATCCAGAACCCGACATTCAGCTGCTGGTGAAAGTCCGGCGTTGGCGAGTTGAACCAGAAGACGTTCAGGAACGGGGTGTTAAACCGCACCATCTCAATCATGACATGCGCAAAATCAAGCATTACCGCATTAATGCCCGGCTGTTTTTCGCTGTGATCGTACATAAACTTCAGCACGGAGATCAGCGTAGAAATGACGGCGGGAATAAAAATCACCCAGCCTGCAATACGTTTTAAGACAGCAATGCGTCCAGCTTGTTGATACGTCATCAGTTCCTCTTCATAAAGACGCGTGATTTGAGCCTAAGTCTACCTGCTGGACATCAATTTCGCCCGCTCTTTAAAAGCAATATGCTAAATTGCAGACTGTGCTTAGCACTTATCGTCTGTCGAACACCTGGATAAGGAGACGTTGTGATGTCGACACCGCGCCAGATACTTGCCGCTATTTTTGACATGGATGGATTACTGATTGATTCCGAGCCGTTGTGGGATCGCGCCGAGCTGGATGTGATGGCCAGCCTGGGGGTTGATATCAGTCGCCGTAATGAACTTCCCGACACGCTGGGCCTGCGTATTGATATGGTCGTTGACCTGTGGTACGCCCAACAGCCGTGGGTTGGGCCCGATCGCGACGAAGTCACCTCGCGTATTATCAGCCGCGCCATCGCGCTGGTGGAGGAGAACAAGCCGCTCTTGCCGGGCGTACATGAGGCTGTCGCGCTGTGCAAATCTCAGGGGCTGAAGGTTGGCCTGGCTTCCGCTTCACCGCTGCATATGCTGGAAAAAGTGCTGATCATGTTTGAGCTGCGCGACAGTTTTGACGCCCTGGCGTCTGCGGAAAAACTGCCCTACAGCAAGCCGCATCCGCAGGTCTATATGGACTGCGCCGCGAAGCTGGGTCTTGATCCGCTTACCTGCGTCGCGCTGGAAGATTCAGTAAACGGCATGGTGGCCTCCAAAGCCGCGCGTATGCGCTCCATTGTGGTTCCCGATGAAGAAAATCGCCACGATCCGCGGTATGCTCTTGCCGACGTTAAGCTGAATTCGCTGGCTGAACTGACGGTACAACACCTGCGCGGCGAATAGCCCCTCCTACAGGCAGCGTCATGCTGCCTGATAAAAACAAAACACAGTTTCATTTTGTTTGCTTTTCTCATCCCTGCCTCCTATCTTTAACGTCAACACGACGATAACCAGCTTCTGAGGCGCGTATGATACTGGACACCTTTACTCTTTCAGGCAAAGTAGCCCTCATCACCGGGTGCGATACCGGGCTGGGGCAAGGCATGGCTATTGCGCTGGCGCAGGCAGGTTGCGATATCGTTGGGGTAAATCGCAAAGCTCCAGAGAAAACGGCCAGCGCCGTCACCGCCCTGGGAAGACGTTTTGTGGCTATTCGGGCCGATCTGAGCCAGCAGGAAAATCTTCAGTACGTCGTGGACACCGCCGTGGCGGAGATGGGACGAATTGATATTCTGGTGAACAATGCCGGGACGATTCGCCGGGAGGAGGCTCTGACTTTCAGCGAAAAAGACTGGGATGACGTTATGAACCTGAATCTCAAGTCGCTCTTTTTCCTCTCTCAGGCGGTCGCTAAGCGATTTATCACCCAGGGCCAGGGCGGCAAAATTATCAATATCGCCTCTATGCTCTCCTTTCAGGGCGGCATTCGCGTGCCGTCGTATACCGCCTCGAAAAGCGGCGTGCTGGGGATCACGCGCCTGCTGGCAAATGAGTGGGCGCTACATGGCATCAACGTGAATGCCATCGCGCCGGGCTACATGGCGACGAACAACACGCAGCAGCTTCGCGATAACGAACAGCGTAACGCGGAGATCCTTGACCGCATCCCGGCGGGTCGATGGGGAATACCGGATGACCTTCAGGGGCCGGTCGTCTTTTTAGCCTCCCCCGCATCAGATTACGTGAATGGTCACACCTTAGCCGTCGACGGCGGCTGGCTGGCGCGCTGAGGCGCGTTTGTGACAAACAGTTACACCGTCACCTCTTTCGCCCACTGTATAAAAACCCTATACTGTATAAATTGACAGTTTCGTGGGTTTTATCATGACGGCGGAAGGCCACCTGCTTTTTTCAATTGCGTGCGCAGTATTTGCCAAAAACGCAGAACTTACTCCCGTGCTTGCACAGGGAGACTGGTGGCATATTGTCCCTTCCGCCGTTTTAACCTGTCTGCTGCCCGATATTGACCACCCAAAATCCTTCCTCGGACAGCGCCTGAAGTGGGTGTCGAAGCCCATCGCCCGCGCGTTCGGCCACCGCGGGTTTACCCACAGCCTGCTGGCCGTTTTTGGCCTGCTCACGCTTTTCTATTTAAAAGTCCCTGAAAGCTGGATAGTGCCGGGCGATGCCATTCAGGGCATGGTGCTGGGTTATTTAAGCCATATCCTCGCCGATATGCTGACGCCCGCAGGCGTGCCGCTGCTATGGCCCTGCCGCTGGCGTTTCCGTTTTCCGATCCTTGCGCCGCAGAAAGGGAATCAGCTTGAACGCGTGCTGTGCATGGCGCTGTTCGCCTACGCCGTCTGGATGCCGCAAACCTTGCCCGAAAACAGTGCAGTGCGCTGGTCTTCCCAGATGATCAATTCGCTGCAATTTCAGTTCAATCGTTTTATTCATCACCAGATTGAACAGTAAACCAACAAAATCATTCCATTTGTGATAAACCATTCCATTTGGATATAAGCGCCACATCACACTTCTGCTAACCTTCCGCCAACAGGATCGGGAAAAACCGATCCCACATAATAAATCAGGAGAACGGGGATGAATTTTCCACTCATCGCGAACATAGTCGTGTTCGTCGTATTACTATTGCTTCTCGCGCAGGCGCGCCACAAACAGTGGAGCCTGGCGAAAAAAGTACTGGTCGGTCTGGTCATGGGTGTGGCGTTTGGTCTGGCCTTACACGCCGTCTACGGCTCCGATAGTCCGGTACTGAAAGAGTCCATTCAGTGGTTCAACATTGTCGGTAACGGCTACGTCCAGCTGCTGCAGATGATCGTTATGCCGCTGGTGTTTGCCTCTATTCTGAGCGCCGTAGCCCGTCTGCACAACGCAACTCAACTGGGTAAAATCAGCTTTCTGACCATTGGTACGCTGCTCTTTACCACGCTGATTGCCGCGCTGGTGGGGGTGCTGGTTACCAACCTGTTTGGCCTGACGGCCCAAGGTCTGGTACAGGGTACCGCTGAAACGGCGCGTCTGACCGCAATTCAAACCAACTACGTGGGTAAAGTGGCTGATCTGACGGTTCCGCAGATGGTCCTCTCCTTCATTCCGAAGAACCCGTTTGCTGACCTGACCGGTGCAAGCCCAACCTCTATCATCAGCGTGGTGATCTTCGCGGCATTCCTGGGCGTGGCTGCGCTTAAGCTGCTGAAAGACGACGCGCCGAAAGGCGAACGCGTGCTGACGGCGATTGATACCCTGCAAAGCTGGGTGATGAAGCTGGTCCGTCTGGTCATGCAGCTGACGCCATACGGTGTTCTGGCACTGATGACCAAAGTGGTAGCCGGCTCTAACCTGCAGGACATCATTAAGCTGGGTAGCTTCGTTGTCGCCTCTTATCTGGGCCTGGGCATTATGTTCGTGGTGCACGGTATCCTGCTGGGCGTGAACGGCGTCAGCCCGCTGAAATACTTCCGCAAAGTATGGCCGGTACTGACCTTTGCCTTCACCAGCCGTTCCAGCGCAGCGTCTATTCCGCTGAACGTTGAAGCACAGACCCGTCGTCTGGGCGTACCGGAATCTATCGCCAGCTTCTCTGCCTCCTTTGGTGCTACCATCGGTCAGAACGGCTGTGCGGGGCTCTACCCGGCGATGCTGGCGGTGATGGTTGCCCCAACCGTGGGTATCAACCCGCTGGATCCGGTCTGGATCGCCACGCTGGTCGGGATTGTTACCATCAGCTCCGCCGGCGTTGCAGGTGTCGGCGGCGGTGCAACCTTCGCCGCGCTGATTGTGCTGCCCGCGCTGGGCCTGCCCGTCACGCTGGTGGCCCTGCTGATCTCCGTTGAACCGCTGATCGACATGGGCCGTACCGCGCTGAACGTGAGCGGCTCCATGACTGCCGGTACGCTGACCAGCCAGTGGCTGAAGCAGACCGACAAAGCCATTCTGGAAAGTGAAGACGACGCCGAACTGGCGCACCGTTAATCTCGATAGAAATAAAAAAACCGCCTGATGGCGGTTTTTTTATGGCTGTTATTCTTCAACCTCTTCATCCTGGCGGATTTGCGTCGCCCATCGCTGGGCTGACTCCGGCACGGAAAACGCCGGCGACCGGCGGAAATGTTCCCCCATCAGGACAAAAGCCACATATTTACCGCGAAGCAGCCAGACATCACGAAAACCATCCACTTTCAGGGCATGGTCAGGCGGCGCGGGCTCAACGCGGGGCACATAGCTAATAACCTGGCGGTTTTGTTGACGAAGAGGTTTCATAAGCGACGGATTCACTAAAGCAAATTCTTGAAGCAGGAAAATTCTATGATAGCCGATCCTGCTGCCTTACGTCGCGCTCCGAGTGGGTGAGATGGCTCCTTTCGTTAATAACGTCATGTGAAAACTCTTAGTTAGCGAGCTATCTCACGACATTGTTCTATCCTTAATAGGGTTTTTAGCAATGGATAAAGGAGAAGCGTGCAATGTCGAACAAAGATAAATCACATCAATCACCGATTCATGGCACTGAAGAATCTCAACCGGGTATGGACTCTCTCGCCCCTGCTGACGGCTCTCACCGCCCCTCGCCGGGCCCATCAGCCCCTGGCGAACAACCAACCGCGCCGGGAAGCATGAAATCGCCGGACACCGGAAACGAGAAGCTGAAATCGCTTGAGCCACACCGTAAAGGCGGCGAAGGTTTTGCACTCACCACCAATCAGGGCGTGCGCATTGCTGACGATCAAAACTCCCTTCGCGCAGGCGCGCGCGGGCCGACCCTGCTGGAAGATTTCATCCTGCGGGAAAAAATTACCCATTTTGACCACGAGCGAATTCCGGAACGCATCGTTCACGCGCGCGGTTCTGCGGCGCACGGCTACTTCCAGCCCTATAAAAGCCTGAAAGCGATCACCAAAGCGGATTTCCTCTCCGACCCGGATAAAATCACGCCGGTCTTTGTACGTTTCTCCACCGTGCAGGGTGGCGCAGGTTCGGCAGATACGGTGCGTGATATCCGCGGCTTTGCCACCAAGTTTTATACCGAAGAGGGTATTTTCGATCTGGTGGGCAATAACACCCCGGTGTTTTTCATTCAGGATGCGCATAAATTTCCTGACTTTGTCCATGCGGTAAAACCGGAGCCCCACTGGGCCATACCCCAGGGACAAAGTGCGCACGATACCTTCTGGGACTATGTCTCCCTGCAGCCTGAAACCTTACACAACGTGATGTGGGCGATGTCCGACCGTGGGATCCCGCGCAGCTATCGCACGATGGAAGGGTTCGGTATTCATACCTTCCGCATGATCAACGCGGAAGGAAAAGCCACGTTTGTGCGCTTCCACTGGAAGCCGGTAGCGGGCAAAGCCTCGCTGGTATGGGATGAGGCGCAGAAGCTCACCGGGCGCGATCCGGACTTCCATCGCCGCGAACTGTGGGAATCCATTGAAGCGGGTGACTTCCCGGAATATGAACTGGGCTTACAGCTGATCCCGGAAGAAGACGAGTTTAAGTTCGATTTCGACCTGCTTGACCCGACAAAACTCATCCCTGAGGAGCTGGTGCCCGTTCAGCTGGTGGGCAAAATGGTGCTTAACCGCAACCCGGATAATTTCTTTGCCGAAAACGAGCAGGCCGCGTTCCATCCGGGCCACATCGTCCCCGGACTGGATTTCACCAACGATCCGCTCTTACAGGGACGCCTGTTCTCGTATACCGATACGCAGATTAGCCGTCTTGGCGGGCCGAACTTCCACGAGATCCCGATTAACCGCCCAACCTGCCCGTACCATAACTTCCAGCGCGACGGGATGCACCGTCAGGATATTGATACCAACCCGGCAAACTATGAGCCGAACTCCATCAACGACAACTGGCCGCGAGAAACCCCGCCGGGGCCGAAACGCGGCGGATTCGAATCGTACCAGGAGCGTATCGACGGCAACAAAATTCGCGAGCGCAGCCCCTCGTTCGGTGAGTATTACGCCCACCCTCGCCTGTTCTGGAACAGCCAGACGCCGATTGAGCAACAGCACATCATCGGCGGCTTTAGCTTCGAACTGAGCAAAGTGGTGCGCACCTACATCCGCGAGCGCGTGGTCGATCAGCTGGCGCACATTGATATTCAGCTTGCCCAGAGCGTGGCGGATAACCTTGGTATCACGCTAACGGACGAACAGCGCAACCTTGCGCCACCGAAAGAGGTTAACGGCGTGAAGAAAGATCCATCGCTGAGCCTGTATGCGGTGCCTGGAGGCTCGATTAAAGGCCGCGTGGTCGCCATCCTGCTGAACGACAAAACTCGCGCCAGCGACGTGCTGGGGATTATGCAGGCGCTAAAAACGCAGGGCGTACACGCCAAACTGCTCTATTCCCGCATGGGTGAAGTGACCGCCGATGACGGCTCCGTGCTGCCGGTGGCGGCGACCTTTGCCGGCGCGCCGTCGCTGACCGTCGATGCGGTGATTGTGCCGTGCGGGGATATTGCCAGCCTGCTCAACAACGGTGATGCCATCTATTATCTGCTGGAAGCTTATAAGCACCTGAAGCCCATTGCGCTGTCCGGCGACGCACGACAGTTTAAAGCGCAACTGAAGGTGGCCGATCAGGGTGAGGACGGCATTGTCGAGGGCGATAACGTTGACGATGCCTTTATGACGAAGCTGTTTGATTTGCTCGCCGCGCACCGCGTCTGGTCGCGCAGCAGTAAGATCGATCAGATTCCGGCGTAAAAACCATTCCCGGTTGTGCGGCCTGATGCCCTCACCCCGCCCCTCTCCCACGGGAGAGGGAGAAAACAATAAAAACGGTAACCCAGGTTACCGTTTTGCTTTTACCTCGCCGCCCGGCACTTCTTACAGATCCCCAAACGTCCCCAACCGATACCCACGCTCGGCAATGGCGTATTTCAGCGACGGCGACGTCAGGACATCCAGCTCCGCCAGGCGCGGCCAGCAGTAGGCGCTCTTACGCACGGTGTTATCGACAAAGGCAGGATGCGCCATAACCTCCAGCGACCGTTCCCCCCGCGCGGCGGAATCCTCCAGCACCTTCAGGAACAGCGCTTCGTCGATCTCGTCACCGTAAAAGGCACTGCTGAACCCCTCTGTTGTTGTCACGGCAAAATCCGGCACGCCCTGCACCTCTCGATCCACGCGCATCGCCACGCCTTTGCGTTGGGCAAACGCCGCAACAATCGGGAAAATCGCCGGGATCATGTGCACATGATGGTGGCTGTCGATATGCGTCGGCGCCTTGCCAAAAAGATCAACAAAGCGGTTGTACTGGCAGTCCAGCTCACGGGCAATCTCCTCGAGCGGCAGAGCGTCCTGCTCCGCCAGCGCCCAAATCCATTTGCCCAGCAGACCGTCACGCGTCAGGCCCGGCATAGGCGAAAGCGGCATCCCGAGCGTCAGCACAAAATGCATGCCGACACCCAGCTCTGGCACCTCGCGGCTCAGCTGCGCCGCGTGTTCAACCGCTTCACCGTTCACCAGTGCCGTTGTAGAAGTCACTACCCCGCGGCGACAGGCTTCAATAATGCCGTAGTTCTGGCCTTTCGAAAGGCCAAAGTCATCAGCATTAACGATCAGCAGGTTTTCCATTGTGCGTCCTCTCAGTGTTGTTTGAACTTCAGCTTCTCAATCGTGGCGGCAAAGTTCGGCAACCATTTTTCATGCGCCAGGATCATCTCGCTGGCCAGTTGCTCCGCATCGCGGTCGGAATGCACCAGCGGGCTGAGGTTCAGCGCCAGAAGCACGTCATTGAGTTCACCGCTCAGCGCCGCGTTGCTCGCCGCCACTTCAAAGCCTTTGATGGTGTGGATCAAGCCCATAACTTTGTCGTCGAAGTGGGTGATACGTGGATGCGGTTTAGCCCCCTCGCGCCCCAGAATGCAGGTCATCTCGACGGCCCAGTCCGCCGGGATATTGTCGATATGGCCGTGATGCGGCACGTTAACATAGTGCTCCGCCTGCTTGTCGTTGTAGATGGCGTTGATCACCTCACACGCTGCATCGGAGTAATAGGCCCCACCGCGCTGCTCAAGCGCTTTCGGTTTGACGTTCAGGTTCGGATCTTTATATAAATCGAACAGCTGCTTCTCAACTTTCTGAACGATTTGCGCACGCGCGCCGCCCTTATAGTACTCGCCCATTTCGATAGCCAGCATCTCTTTCTGCTTGAAGTAGTAAAGCAGGTATGAGCACGGCAGCAGATTCAGCGAGCGGATCAGCCCTTCGCTGAACGGCAGGTCAAAGATGTTCTTCACGGAGGCCGCGGTCAGGCGACCGGAAGCCACGCCGTCGAGCAGTTCGGCAAAGCGCGATTTTCCGTTCACGATGACGTCTTTAATGAACACCATGTGGTTCAGGCCGAACAGATCGATTGAGAGATCGTCACTGTCGGTCAGCTCCAGCACGTCGCGGATAAACATCTTCATGCCGATCGGGATATTACAGACGCCGATAAAGCGTTTGAAATTGGTATGACGATATACCGCCTCGGTCACCATTCCGGCCGGGTTAGTGAAGTTAATCACCCACGCGTTCGGGCAGATCTCTTGCACATCTTTGACGATGTCGAAAATCACCGGAATGGTACGCAGGCCTTTGAACAGGCCGCCCGCGCCGTTGGTCTCCTGCCCCAGGTAGCCGTGGCTCAGCGGAATACGCTCGTCCAGCTCGCGCGCTTTTAGCTGGCCGACGCGCAGCTGAGTGGTAACGAAATCCGCATCTTTCAGCGCCAGGCGACGATCGAGGGATTTATGCACGATCATCGGCACGCCCGCTTTCTCAACCATGCGCTTGCACAGGTCGAAAATAATATCCAGCTTCTCCTGACCTTCCTCAACGTCCACCAGCCATAATTCGCTGACCGGTAATTCATGATAACGTTTCAGAAAACCTTCGAGTAATTCCGGGGTATAGCTGCTGCCGCCACCAATGGTTACGACTTTTAATTTCTTTTGCATAATATCTCCCTTAGTGTATCAGGTTAATCGCCTGCAAGGTATAGCGTACTCTTCCCGCTATTTGGGCAAGCCATTAAAGCAATATTTATGGCGGGTAATCCGCCGAAAGTTAATTAATTACCGTTAAATTCTTCCGGTAGCTGTTCGGTGTGAATGAGGTCAACTTCTTAAAAGTTTTAATAAACAGGCTGGGACTGCTATATCCTGACTCATAGGCAATATCGGTGACAGAATAGTTGGTAATCTCCAGCTGTTTTTTGGCAAAATTAATGCGGATTTCATTAATAATTTGCACCGGCGTTTTACGATAATAACGCTGCGTCGCGCGGGTCAGATATTCCTGGGATTTCCCCGAGAGGGATACCATATTTTCCAGCGCATTTTCGCTGAACTGGCCTTTATCGTGCATCAGTTCCACGGTGCTGCGCAGCCACTGTGGAACATCATCCGTCACCTGCTGCTCTTCACGGTGATGCCGCAACCGGTTCATCACGTAGAAGGTCACCGTTTCAATAAATTCATCAAACTCATTGTCGCGGAAGTTAAGCGAGGCGATGACCGTTTCAATCCAGGTCATGAACTCGTTTTTCACACGATATACCTGGGACGCCACAAAGCAGAACGGCACCAGCGGCAGATAGTGCTTCTCAAAGAAGCGTCTGCTGACGCCCACGTTCAGAATGCGGGTCGCGCCAAATTCGTAAAAGCTCTGGTGATAGGAACCCATCGGCAGGAAGACAAAATCCCCTCGCTCCAGCAGGACGCGCTTACCATTGATCTCCTGGTAGTAGCGGCCGGTCAGAACAATCGTGAACTCATAGTAGTCATGCTGGTGCAGACCGCTGGCGCTCTCCGTCTTGTTGTAGATAACCACGTGAAAATTTTTGCCATTAAACAGTTGTTGTTCAAATGCGGTTTTGATTTCCATCGTGCTGACCTCCTGCTGCTCAATCCGACCTAGTGCATTTTCTCGTGAAGCTCAATCAACTCCGCCACCAGCTCACGCGCCAGCATGGACGTCATCAGGTGATCCTGAGCGTGTACCAGCACCAGGCTGACCTTCATCTTCCCTTCGCCCTGGTCGCTTTCAATCAGCTTTGTCTGCACCAGGTGCGCTTCGTTCAGGGCCGTGCGGGACTGCTCCATCATGGTTTTCGCGGCGGCGAAATCGCCCTGCTTGGCCTGCTTCAGTGCGGCATACGCCAGGCTGCGCGCCTGCCCGGAGTTGATGATGAGGCCCATCACCACTTCTTCGAGATCGTTCTCTGCGGCTTCGTCTGCGACGATACTATCCAAATCTAACATGTTTTAGCTCCTTGTGGCTGGCGCGGGCTTCCCCGCGCCGGTCAATATTAGAATTTCAGTGAGAGGGCAATTTCCTCTTCGCTCTCTTCTTCATCAATAATGGTGGCAGCTTTGTTCGCAATCGCCACGAACGGCATGTACAGCAGGGTGGCAATCCCGAGGTTGAATATCGCCAGCAGGAAGGCCGCGACGCTACCGTTGGTGTTAAAGAAGGCACCCAGACCTGCCGGCATGGTCCACGGAGCAATGTTGGTGATCGGTGGAATAATACCCATGTAGTAGGCCGTCAGGGTGATCGCTGCCAGCAGCGGCTGCACCAGGATGAACGGGATAAACATTACCGGGTTCATGATGATTGGCAGACCGAACAGAATCGGCTCGTTAATCTGGAAGATGCCTGATGGCAGGGCCAGTTTCGCCACCTGACGATAGTCAGCGCGACGAGAGACAATAAAGACCGCGATGATCAGACCCAGGGTCGCCCCGGTACCACCCAGGAAGATATAGGAGTCAAGCATCGGCTTCGCCCACACATGGAAGGTTTTACCTGCCGCCAGCGCCGCGTCAACGGAGCCGTACTGCTGGTAAAGCGCAACGTTTTCCAGTGCCCATGGGGTCATAATTCCGCTGTCCAGCGCGGCCAGTGCCAGTGAACCATGCACGCCGAAGAACCACAGCAGAGAGGTGAAAATCACATACGCCCAACCGACCACGCCACCCATCGACGCCAGCGGCGTAGAGATAGAGTCCATGATGATCTGGTGGAAGTTCGTGCCCCAGTGAGAGAGCGCCCAGGCGATAATCCCCATGATGGAGAGGATAATGAAGCCTGGGATCAACGCGGAAAATGAACGAGAAACGGAGGCTGGCACGCTATCCGGCAGGCGGATAACCCAGTTGCGACGGATAATAAAGGTGAACATTTCTGCCACCACCAGGCCGATAACAATACCGGAGATGATGTTGGCTCCGCCCAGCCAGTTTGCGCCAACGGCGTAGGCTTCACCCACGCTGTAAGGCGTGACGGTCATAAACGCGGCAACGGATAATAATCCGGCGGCCAGCGGATCCACTTTCCGCTCTTCAGCCAGCGCCATCCCAATAAAGAAAGGCGCCATCAGCGACATAATACCCAACGTACCGTTATATACGTTGCCGCCGATGGCTTTAAAACCATTAAGGGTTTCAATAGTGGAAGCGTCTAACCGAATTCCTAATGAATAAAAGAAGGAACCTTCACCAAAGCTCAGAAAAACGTTGTTAATTAAAACGAACATGGCCCCGGCCAGCGTCAACGGCATTAATTTAATAAAACCGTTTTTGATGGCATTAACGTGAGGCTGCTTTCCTATTTTAACAGCAAAAGGAAGGAGTACCTTTTCAAGTGAAGCGATGACTTTACTCATAGGAAAATACCCTTAAATGCCGTAACGCATGTTACGGCGTAATTGTGTGTGAAATAACTCTTTGACGGGAAAAATAAAAATCAATTAGCAGCTTTTTTAATGGCTGCCACAGCAGCTTTAAGTACACCTAAACCATCGATCTTGCCGTACAGCCCCGAGTCGATCACTTCGACCGGTTTATTCGGTAGCAGTCGTTGAATTTCGGGCAACATATAGGCAATTTGCGGCCCCAGTAACACAACATCGGCTTTCTGGCCTTTTTCGCCCGCCAGCGTTTCCGGAAACGCTTCAATCACCACAGGAACTTCATACTTTTCAGCCTGCGCGCGCATCTTTGACACCAGAAGCGAGGTTGACATGCCCGCTGAGCAGAACAGGTAGATATGTTTCTTTTCCATGATAATTTCCCTCTTGTATGACTACCTGCCGTCGCGCTATCACTCGACTCGCTGTCCCGGCAGACAGGTAGCTTGCGTACTGTTGTTTATCGTTGAAGTGAGTATACGCAATGGTACAGAGGGGAGATAATTCTGGATAGGCCAAAATTGTCTCTCATTGACCTGGCTTGTTGACTACCTTCACATTTCAGGCAAATAATTCGCGCAAAGAAATAAGATTAACGTATGAATAAAAAAACCGGCCCAGAGGCCGGTTTGTTAACATCTTCAGGCAAGCAGGGTTACTGCGCCTTAGGTGCCTGCGGATCGGTGTCGTATTCAGCACAGGTCTGATAGCCGGAGTTAATCACATGTCCGGTATCATCCAGCGCGACGAAGTAGGTTTCTGCCTTACCATCACGTTGACCCAGGATATAAGTCTGACACGTACCGCGCGCGTGAATCATGGTCACTTCAGAAGAAGGCTTGCCGGCGATCGCAGCCACCTGCGAACGTGTCATCCCTTTTTTAACGTCTTTAACCACGGGCTGGGTAAACTGATCCTTGGTGCGATCGTAAGCCGTACACCCTGCCAGCATCGTCAGTACCGCCGCTGCGCTAAGAATTCCTGCTACGTTCTTGTTCATATTCCGTCCTCTTGTTTATCAGCGTGTTATCTAAGCATGGGATAAAAAGTACTATTGTTCAACTTTGTGATTTACGCCAGACGAATTTCGGAAAATTCTAATAAAACAACGATAAGCTGCTAAATCGCCGCAAATTAACGCACTCGAAACTGTGATCCTTGTCGTTTTCCGCCCAAAGGGTTAGTTTTAACAGTTAACACATTCTGTTTATGTTCTGCATACGGAGGGCATGATGGCTCTGCAACAAGAGATTATTCAGGCGCTGGGCGCTAAGCCTGCGATAGATGCACAGGAAGAGATCCGCCGCAGCGTGGATTTTTTAAAGTCGTACTTAAAAAAGAACGCTTTCCTGAAATCCCTGGTGCTGGGCATCAGCGGCGGGCAGGACTCTACCCTGACGGGTAAACTCTGCCAGATGGCGATTTCAGAGCTTCGTGAAGAGACGGGCGACGAAGCGCTGCAGTTTATCGCCGTGCGTCTGCCTTACGGGGTTCAGGCGGACGAACAGGACTGCCAGGACGCCATCGCGTTCATCCAGCCCGATCGCGTGCTTACCGTCAATATCAAAGCCTCAGTGCTGGCAAGCGAGCAGGCGCTGCGCGAAGCGGGCATTGAATTGAGTGATTTTGTGCGCGGCAACGAGAAAGCGCGCGAGCGCATGAAAGCGCAGTACAGCATCGCCGGGATGACCAAAGGCGTTGTGGTAGGCACCGACCATGCGGCAGAAGCGATCACCGGTTTCTTCACCAAATACGGCGATGGCGGCACCGACATCAACCCGATTTTCCGTCTCAACAAGCGTCAGGGCAAGCAGCTGCTCGCCGCGCTGGGCTGCCCTGAGCACCTGTACAAGAAAGCGCCAACAGCGGATCTGGAAGACGATCGCCCTTCCCTGCCGGATGAAGCGGCCCTTGGCGTTACTTATGACAACATTGATGATTATCTGGAAGGCAAAACGCTGGATGAAGGTACCGCGAAAATTATCGAGGGCTGGTACCTGAAAACCGAGCACAAGCGCCACACGCCAATTACGGTGTTTGACGATTTCTGGAAATAAACGCAAAACGTTAATCTTTGCTCCCTCTCCCCTTTAGGGAGAGGGCATCATGCTACCCGGCTCTTTTTTAACCACAGCACACCTGCTACACTGTATACCTGAACAGTATATGGAGCAGTATGTGAGCAGGCGTCAATCAGCCCCGCGTCTTGAGTTTGAAGCGGCGGCTATCTATGAATATCCCGAACATCTTCGCCCCTGGCTTGAGGCGCTGCCCAAACAGCCGGGCGTGTACATCTTTCACGGTGAAAGCGAGACCCTGCCGCTCTACATCGGCAAAAGCGTTAACATTCGCAGCCGGGTGTTATCCCACCTGCGCACCCCGGACGAGGCCGCCATGCTGCGCCAGTCGCGACGCATTACCTGGTTCCAGACGGCGGGAGAAATGGGCGCGCTGTTGCTGGAAGCCCGGCTGATAAAAGAGCAGCAGCCGCTCTTCAATAAGCGCCTGCGCCGCAACCGCCAGCTCTGCTCCCTGCAGATCGCCGACGGCAAGCCGCAGGTCGTCTACGCCCGCGAGGTCGATTTCTCCCACGCCCCGAATCTCTTCGGGCTGTTCGCAAACAAGCGTGCCGCCCTACAGTCTCTGCAGGCGCTCGCGGACGAGCTGCAGCTTTGCTATAGCCTTTTAGGGCTAGAGGGCACCACGCGGGGCCGCGCCTGTTTCCGCTCCGCTCTGAAGCGCTGCGCGGGCGCCTGCTGCGGAAAAGAGAGCGTTGAGGCGCATCACGCCCGGCTCCTCGCGGGCCTGGCCGGGATCAGCGTCAACTGCTGGCCGTGGGACGGCGCCGTTGCGCTAAAAGAAGTGGGTGAAACCATGACGCAGTATCACATCGTCAATAACTGGCTCTGGCTGGGGGCTGTCGATGATTTAAGCGACGCGGCAACCCTGCTGCGCACCCCCGCGGGATTCGACCACGACGGCTACAAAATCCTCTGCAAGCCTGTATTAGCGGGCAAGTTCGAGATCATCGCGCTCAGTGACCCGGCAGCCAGTTAATTTCACTGAACAGCAGGGTGCCCTGAGACTCCAGCAGACGCAGAGTATGGGTCCCCTCCTGCCAGCTGGCGCCCTGATCGGCCGTGAGTAATTTATCACCCAGCTGCCACGCCCCGCTTAATACAAACACCACGCCCCCGCGCGAGCCAAAGGTGGTAAAAGTACGATCGGCAACCCGCACCTTCGCCTGACAGCAGTCGCGCCGGGTCATGATGTTGAAATCCATCGCCATCCTGCCATCGGAAAGCAGCGCCTTCACCGGCAAATCGCCGGCAAAACTGTAAGGCTGATGCTGTTTAAGGGTATGGCAGAACGCCTGACCGGCATCCAGCGTCACCTCCCCGCCTTCCAGCAGGGTAATGACCCGGTCGACACCGGGAAACGAGGAGAATTCGCCGTTGCTGGCGATGGTTGCGATACTGGCACGCCAGAAAAAATCGCGCGTCGCGGGAGGGATACAGCAAATTTCTCGCGTTTCGCCGGCACCATTGCGCCAGAGGCTGACCGGCATCTTACGAATATCAAAGAACTCCATCACCACTCCTGAATGGCACAACCCGTGCCAGGGCAAGGATATCGCTACCCCTGCAGTCTTGTTTGTTATCGTTAGGTATTCACAGACACAGTATCGGCAGCAGAGCGGGCAGGCCTTAGCGGAACGTAAATAAAAATGCTAACGCCATGACTCTACAGACATTCTCTGAAGCGACTACAGGAGAATACCGCGCTGGCGGCGGCAGGCAAGAGGGCAGAATAGAAAAACCGCCGGTCCTGTCCACAGCGATTTCGCTTTTGTGGACAGGATCCCGGCGGTCTTAAGAGAGTGAACCGATTATTCGGTTGGTGCTGGCATTTTACCTTCCATCGCCGGACGTTCTGTCAGACGCTTCTCAAAATTGGCATTAAACTGTTTTTTCTGTTCCGGGGTCAGAATGTTGTAGATCTTGTTCTGGGTTTCCATGTGCGCCAGCATGCGGGCTTTGTGCTGCTCGGCCATTTTGTCGATCTGCGCTTCGGCTTTCGCCTTATCGAAGCTGTCGCTGGCAATGATGTCATGCATTGCGCGGCGCTCTTCCAGCGGAGGACGCTTCATCTGGTCACGCTGGCTTTTCATGATGTCGCGGATCTGCTGCTTCTGCGCGTCCGTCAGGTTCAAATCTTTGAACATCATCATCTCGTGGTGCATACCCGGCTTGCCTTTATGATGCATCATCATTTTGCCTTCAGCTGGCGCGGCGGTGGTGGTGGTGGTTGCGGTATCTGCGGCGAACGCCATGCTGGTAGCGCCCAGAGCCAGGGTAGAAGCAACAAACAGTGCAGTAAACTTACGCATAATTTATTTCCTTTCTTTCAGTTATTCTTCGGCGCTATGCCGTGTTGACGAGATTAACTTTACGGGGTTTATCGTCAATTAATCAGAGCAACGGTAAAACAATGAAAGTGTAAAAAACAATTTTTCGCCAAATGTGGAGGAAATAAGGATAAAGCGTGGAGAGTTGCAACAAGAAATATTCAATACGATGATTTTAAAGCTATTTAGCAGAAGTATAACGAAGTGACGGAGAATAATAAAGCAATTCGCCAGGAATATTCCGTAAAAGAAATCAGAGCGCTTTAATCGCTAAGAAAACATATTTACTTCCCCTCCCGGATGGTGAGAGGGGAAAGGTTCAGGTAAGTTTTTCCAGCATCAGACCGGCCCGCAGGCCAAACGCTACGGAGGGGTTGGGGAACAGCACATATTCGGTGGTTTTCTGCACCTCGTAACGCTCTTCGCCATCTTCCGCCAGCAGAGCCCCTTTGCGAAACGGCGTGAAGTTCAGGGTGTGCGCGGCCATGTGAAGCTGGAAAGCCTCGCTGCGGCGGGTGATCTGCTGTACGACCCGGTACCGCTCAACGGGCTGATGTGCGTGCTCGGTAGCCGTCCCACCGAGCAGCCCCCGAAGCGCGAGCTCCGTAGGCGCAAAGCGCGTGAGATCGTTCTGTCCGAACGGTAGCGCTTTTCCCAGCTCCAGCGTACAGGACAGCGCGCCAAACCGTTCGCAAGTGAAGTGAGTAAAGGTCCCGCCCGGCGACTGATGAAACACCAGCGCCTCCAGCCCGGCATCCCCCAGCCAGCTCAGAAACGCTTCATCCCACGGCTGATTGCGCTGCGGCAGAACGCCGAATCTGACATGGTAAGAGGCGCGGATCGCCGTATGCAGATCCAGATGCCAGCACGCCGATCCCGCCGCGGCAAAAAACGTCGTCACGACGTTCTCCAGCCACTGCGCGCGCGCCGTTTCGTCACTCTGCGGAAACTGCGACCAGCGACCGCCGAACATGCGGTTAATGTCGCTGACCAGGTACCGTTTGTTTTGCGCCAGCGCAGGCGGATTGCCAAGCACCACCAGCACGCGGCACGCAAGGGCGATCTCGCCACGATACAGCGCGCGCAGCAGCCCATCGACGATCTCAACGGGTGCGGTTTCATTCCCGTGGATCCCCGTGGAAAGCAGCAGCGATAACGCGCTGCTGGCCTTCGGTGTCAGCTCAAGCACCCCGCGCCCCAGCCACCGCCAGCGGAATGAGGGGCCTTCCCCTTCACTCTGGTCCGGCGTTTCATCGGCCAGGGTCAGCGCCAGTAAATTTTCCATATCCACTCCTTTAGCGCTGGAACGGGTAAACCGAGCCCAGCTGCAGGATTGACGATAATGCGTCCAGCGCCTCGCGCCCTTCGCGCAGCAGCTGCGGGTCAACCAGATCGGCCTGCGTCAACCGGTCGCGATAGTAGCGGTCCACCCAGTTATTCAGGGTGTTAAAGAGCGTCTCATTCATCATGACTGCCGGGTTAACGGCCTGTATTTCATTTGGCGTTAACACGACCCGCAGGCGCAGACAGGCGGGGCCACCGCCGTTAGCCATGCTTTCGCGCAGGTCAAATACGCGCAGCTCGTCAATCGGGTTATCGGCCTTCACCAGTTCGGTGAGGTAGCGCCACACGCCCCGATGATCCCGGGACTCCTGCGGCAGCACCAGCATCATGCTGCCGTCATCGCGGCTCAGCAGCTGGCTGTTGAACAGATAGGTTTCGACCGCGTCCTGCACGCTGACCGCCTGCGTTGGCACCTGGATCGGCATAAAGCCCGGCACGCGTTCGCGCAGCGTGGCGAGCAGCTTATCCTGATGGGCAAAGGCCTGCTCATGGCAGAACAGCACCTGGCGGTTGGACACGGCAATCACGTCGTTATGGAACACGCCCTGGTCGATCACGTGCGGGTTCTGCTGGGCAAAAATCACCTGGGAAGGATTGACCTGGTTCAGGCGCGCAACCGCCTGGCTGGCCGCGAGCGTCTGACGCGCTGGATAACGGGTTGGCGCGGCGTGGCCGCCCTCTTCCCGCCCGTAGATAAACAGCTGCACGGCGGGATCGCCGTAATCGCCACCCAGCCGGTTATGGTTGGCCGCGCCTTCGTCGCCAAACATTGCCACCTGCGGCAGGGCCTGATGGATCTCAAAATGGGCGTCATGCTTGAAAATAGCGCGCAGCACGCGCTCGGTGGTGTCCGCTTCGGTGGCGCGATGAAACTTATTATTCAGGTTCGCCACCGTCAGATGGACTTTACCATCCAGCGTATCGGCTGACGGCGCGACAGTGGCCGCGTTGGCCACCCACATTGAAGAGGCAGAGCTTGCCGCAGAGAGCAAATGCGGCGTCTGCGTACCTGCTTTTTCGACGACCTGCTCATCCGTACCGCTAAATCCTAGCTGGCGCAGCACCGCCACGTTAGGGCGTTCCTGCGGCGGGATCACCGCCTGCGGGAAGCCGGCATCCGCCAGCGCCTTCATTTTTAGCAGCCCCTGCTTCGCCGCCAGCTTCGGGTTGGAGACCTGAAAGCGGTGCTTCGTCGAGGCTTCATTACCAAAGGAGAGACCGGCATAGTGGTGCGTCAGCCCCACCAGCCCGTCAAAGTTGACTTCACGCGCTTTCATGGCCTTCTCCCTTCGTAAAATCGAGCCCCGGATTAAGCGTCTCCGGCAGCGTCAGCGCCGGGGTTTCCAGACTCGCCATCGGCCACGCGCAGTAATCGGCGGCATACCAGGCGCTGGCGCGATGGTTGCCCGAGGCGCCCACGCCGCCGAACGGCGCGGTGCTCGCCGCCCCGGTCAGCGGTTTATTCCAGTTCACGATCCCGGCACGCGCTTCCAGCAGCAGTTGTTCAAACTTCTCGCGATGCGGCGATATCAGCCCGCTCGACAGGCCGTAGCGGGTGTTATTCGCCATCGCAATGGCCGCATCAAAATCGTCGTAACGCCAGACGCACAGCAGCGGGCCAAACACCTCTTCATCCGGCACGCTGCTCGCACCGCTCATCTCTACGATGCCCGGCGTCAGCAGCGAGGTACCCGGCTGAACCTGCTTCGGCTCCAGCAGGGTTTTCGCCCCGCGCGCTACGTGGTCCTGCCAGGCGTTGAGCACATTTATCGCGGCCTGTTCGGAGATCAGCCCGCCGATAAACGGCTGCGGATCGGCATCCCACGCGGCAGGCACCAGCCGCGCGCTCACCTCTACCAGACGCTTCAGGAAGGTATCCCCCTGCGCGCCGCGCTTGACCAGCAGGCGGCGGGCGCAGGTGCAGCGCTGTCCGGCGGTAATAAAGGCGGACTGGATCGTCAGGTGCACCGCGGCATCGATATCGTCAGGATCTTCGACAATCAGCGGGTTGTTGCCGCCCATCTCCAGCGCCAGAATTTTCTCCGGCTGCCCCGCCAGCTGGCGGTGCAGCTGATAGCCCGTTCCGGCGCTGCCGGTAAACAGCAGGCCGTCGATATCGCTCAGCGCGCTCAGCGCCTGGCCGGTTTCCCTCCCGCCCTGCACGAGGTTCAGCACGCCCGGCGGCAGACCGGCCTGCTCCCACAGCTTCACCACCGCCTCGCCGGTTAACGGCGTGAGCTCGCTCGGTTTAAAGATGACGGTATTGCCCGCCAGCAGCGCGGGCACAATGTGACCATTCGGCAGATGCCCCGGGAAGTTATACGGGCCAAACACCGCCAGCACGCCGTGCGGACGGTGGCGCAGCGTGGCCGCGCCGTCCGGCATCTCAGTATGCTGCTCGCCGGTGCGGGTGTGGTACGCCTTAACCGAAATAGCGATTTTATTGATCATCGCCGTCACTTCGGTCGCCGCTTCCCAGCGCGGTTTGCTGGTTTCGGACGCGATGATGCGCGTCAGCTCGGCCTTGTTGGCCTCCAGCAGTCCGGCAAATTTTTCAATAAGCGCCTGGCGCTCGGCGAATGGCCGTTTTGCCCACGCAGGAAACGCGTGTCGTGCGGAACGGCAGGCCTGCTCGACCTGCGCGACGCTGGCGTCATTTCCCTTCCACAGCACCTCTTTTCCAACTGGATTGGTTTTTACGCGCTGTTCGCCTTCGCCCGTTACCCAGTCACCGTTAATCCATAATGTCATGCTGTTTTCTCCTCAGGGCAGAGACGCACCAGGCGAACCGTATCGCCGGCGTTACATTTCAGGGCATCCAGCTCTGCAGCTGTCAGCACCAGACGTTCACATTTCGGGTTGGTCCGCACCAGCATGGCGCGGAAGTTGGCGTAATTTTCGTTCGCCACCAGGCATGCCGGCCAGTCACCCGGCGCGGGCTGGCCTTCGGATACCTCAACCAGTCGGCTTTTGCGGATGGCGCGCACGCGGTCGATATCGCACTCAAGCGTTGGCCCGCCGTCAAAGATGTCGACATAGTTACGGTAGCGGAAGCCCTCTTTCTCCAGCACCGCGCGGGCAGGCGCGGTTTGCGGATGCACTTCGCCAATTACCGCCTGCGCTTCAGGCGTTAAGAAATGGGTATAGATAGGATGTTTAGGCATCAGCTCCGCGATAAACGCCTTCTGGCCGGTGCCGCAGAGATAGTCCGCCCGGCTGAACTCCATCGAGAAGAAGCGCTCGCCCAGGCTCTCCCAGAAGGGCGAGTAGCCTTTGTCGTCGATCACGCCGCGCATCTCTGCCACCACTTTTTCGTTAAAGCGATCGCGGAAAGCGGCCATAAACATAAAGCGCGATTTGGAGAGCAGATAGCCGTTGCCCTCTTTGCGCCACGCCGGGTCGAGGAACAGCGTACAGAGCTCGCTGGCGCCCGTGTGGTCATTGCAGAGAAACAGCGTGGGCAGCGCGTTATAGACGTTCAGCTCTTTCGAGGCGTGAACCATCGTGCCGACGCGGTAGTTATACCACGGGTCGTTAAGCCCGACGGCCACTTCAATGGCGCAGATCCCGGCCACGCTCCCCGTTTCGGTGTCTTCCAGCACGAACACGTAACCCTGTTCGCTTTTTGGCAACGTCCCCTGCCAGGTTTGCAGGGCGCGCTCAATGCGCGCCGACAGCGTTTTTTCATCGGCAGGAAGCGAGGTCAGCCCACCTCCCGTCTTACCGGCAAGCTGCATGAGCCCGGCAATATCGCCGCGCTCAACGGGACGGATGACCATCATGATGACACCCCGGATTTCACCTTCTCACACGCCAGCGCAAAACGATCCAGACCGGTTTGCACCTCTTCCTCGCTGACAATCAGCGCAGGGGCAAAACGCACCACGTTGGCACCGGCAATCAGCACCATCACGCCCGCTTTTGCCGCTTCCTGTGAAATAAGCTTCGCTTTTCCGGCAAACTCAGCCGTGAGCTCGCAGCCGATCAACAGCCCCAGGCCGCGAATTTCTTTAAACAGGCCAAGCTTGCCGTTGATGGCGTTCAGGCGCTCAACGAACCACTCGTGACGCTGCTTAACGCCCTTCAGCACCTCAGGGGTGTTAATGATGTCGAGAACCTGTCCGGCGACGGCGGTCGCCAGCGGGTTACCGCCGTAGGTGGTGCCGTGGGTGCCCACGGTCATTACGCTGGCGAATTTATCGGTGGTCAGCGTCGCGCCAATCGGGAAGCCGCCGCCCAGCGCTTTGGCGGTAGAGAGAACGTCCGGCGTCACGCCGTAGTGCATATAGGCATACAGCTCGCCGGTGCGGCCCACGCCGGTCTGCACTTCGTCGAAAATCAGGACCGCGTCATGACGATCGCACAGCTCGCGCAGCCCCTGCAGGAATGCCTTTTGCGCCGGAAGCACGCCGCCCTCCCCCTGCATCGGTTCGACAATCACCGCGCAGGTGGTGTCGTTAATCAGCTCGCTGGCGGACTGAAGATCGTTATAAATGCCGTGGCGGATATCCGGCGGCAGCGGAGCGAAATCCTGCGAATAAGAAGGCTGGCCACCCGCGCTCACGGTAAAGAGCGTGCGCCCGTGGAACGCATTTTTAAACGCCACAATCCCGCTCTTGTGCGTCCCAAATTTGTCGTGGGCATATTTGCGCGCCAGCTTCAGCGCCGCTTCGTTGGCTTCCGCGCCGGAGTTACAGAAAAAGACTTTTTCAGCGAAGGTCGCGTCAATCAGCTTTTTCGCCAGGCGCAGTGCGGGCTCGTTGGTAAAGCCGTTGCCGGTATGCCAGAACTTCGCCGCCTGGTCATTCAGCGCCTGACGCAGCGCCGGATGGGCATGACCCAACGCATTCACCGCAATCCCCCCGGCAAAGTCGATATACTCTTTACCCTGCTGATCCCACAGGCGTGAGCCTTCCCCGCGAACCGGAATAAAAGCCGCCGGAGTGTAAACCGGCATCATCCATTCATCGAAATTTTCACGCGTAATTGACAGAGACATAGCGACCTCATCCGGTAAATAAAAAGTTATTTGAATGTTAAATAATTGAGTGTTTGCACTGTGAATGTAGATTGCAGCCTTCGTGCCAGCCAGCGATAAAAATGCATAAACGGGGTGAGGTAACAGAATATCAATAGGTTACAATATGGAGTTATTCACTGTTAGTGCATAAAAAGTGAATATTTTTACGACAAGCGGCGCTTTGCCGCATGAAAATCAGAAAGAGTATGCACAGGCCAAATATAATTCTGGAATTGTGATCGCTCGCGAAATTTATCGGCCCTTTACGCCCTGTTTGAGGGCGAAGCGCGTCAGAATGGTGCAAATATTGCACCACCGGCATTATCTGTCGCAGTTATTGGTCGAACCCGGTAACAGTTGACGCAAATTCTGCTACCATCCATGCACTATTCACCTTGCACTGGCAGCGACTATGAAATTTGTCTCTTTTAATATCAACGGCCTGCGCGCCCGCCCTCATCAGCTAGAAGCCATTGTTGAGCAACATCAGCCAGATGTGATCGGCCTGCAGGAGACCAAGGTACACGACGACATGTTCCCCCTCGAAGAGGTGGCGAAACTCGGCTACAACGTCTTTTACCACGGTCAGAAAGGTCACTATGGCGTCGCGCTGCTCACTAAAGACACGCCGGTTTCCGTGCGCCGCGGCTTCCCCGGCGACGGTGAAGAAGCCCAGCGCCGCATCATCATGGCGGAAGTGCCTTCCGCGCTCGGGAATATTACGGTCATTAACGGCTATTTCCCGCAGGGTGAGAGCCGCGATCACGAGACAAAATTCCCGGCCAAAGCGAAGTTTTATCAGGATCTGCAGAACTATCTGACGACCGAACTGAAAAAAGAGAATCCGGTGCTGATCATGGGCGACATGAACATCAGCCCAACGGATCTGGATATCGGCATCGGCGAAGAGAACCGCAAGCGCTGGCTGCGCACCGGCAAATGCTCCTTCCTGCCGGAAGAGCGTGAGTGGATGGAGCGCCTGCTGGGCTGGGGCCTGGTGGATACCTTCCGCAATGCCAACCCGGAAACGCAGGATCGCTTCTCGTGGTTTGACTACCGCTCGAAGGGCTTTGACGACAACCGCGGCCTGCGTATCGATCTGCTGCTGGCGAGTACGCCGCTGGCGGAGCGCTGCATTGAAACCGGGATCGACTACGACATCCGCAGCATGGAAAAACCGTCGGACCACGCGCCGGTATGGGCTAAATTCAAGCTGTAATCGCGCGTGAACATACGAAAAACACTCTTCCTGTGCGCCCTTATGGGCGCATTTCTTATGACACTTGTCATTCTGCCGCCTGACACGCTCTCTCTGGCAGGAATTAAAACCCACCAGCAGACGCTACTCTCCCATGTCGACCACGCGCCGCTGCGTAGCGCGCTGATCTTCTTTGCGCTTTACGTGGCGGTTTCCGCTCTCTCGATACCCGGCGCGGCGGTTCTGACCCTGCTGGGCGGGGCGTTATTTACGCTGTGGGAAGGCACCGTGCTGGTTTCGTTTGCCTCCACGCTCGGGGCCACGCTGGCGATGCTCGCCAGCCGTTACCTGCTGCGCGACTGGGTGCAGCGGCGGTTTGCCCGACAGATGGCAACGGTAAATGCGGGCATGGCGCGCGACGGCGCGGGCTATCTTTTTGCCCTGCGCCTGATGCCGCTGTTCCCGTTTTTCCTGGTGAATTTACTGATGGGGCTGACCCGCATCACGGTCCGGCGCTACTGGTGGGTCAGCCAGCTCGCCATGCTGCCCGCGACGGTTATCTTTCTGAACGCCGGGCGGGAACTGGGAAAAGTGGCATCGCTGCGCGATATTTTGTCGCCGGGCGTGGTATTCGCCTTTACACTACTGGGGTTATTACCGCTGGTTACGCGCCGGCTGTTTTCCCGCTATCTCCCTGCTGATAAAAAGTGAGGCATTATGCGCCGTGTGCGTTTTTGCACGTTTCTGACCGGTCTGCTGCTGGCAGCCCCCCTCTATGCCGCCGACGGCTGGCAAGCTATTCAACAGCAGGCCAAAGGACAGACCGTCTGGTTTAACGCCTGGGGCGGCGATCCGGCGGTTAACCGCTACCTTGAGTGGGTCAGCGGTGAGATGCAAACGCACTATGCCATCACCCTAAAAATCGTCCCGCTGGCGGATGCCGCCGATGCGGTCAAACGTATTCAGACGGAAGCCGCCGCAGGGCGTAAGACCAACGGCTCGGTCGACCTCCTGTGGGTGAACGGCGAGAACTTCCGCACGCTAAAAGAGGCGAACCTGCTACAAACCGGGTGGGCGCAGAGTCTGCCCAACTGGCGCTATGTCGATACCCGTAAACCCGTTACGGAAGATTTTGCGATTCCCACCGACGGGGCGGAATCGCCGTGGGGCGGCGCGCAGCTGACTTTTATTGCCCGCAAAGCCAGCATGCCAATGCCGCCGGAGGATCCGCAGGCGTTGCTGGCGTACGCGCAGCAGCACCCGGGCAAGGTGAGCTATCCTCGCCCACCCGATTTTACCGGCACGGCCTTTCTTGAGCAGTTGCTGCTGACGCTTACGGCGCATCCCGAGGCGTTACAAAAAGCGCCTGATGATACGTTTGCCCAGGTTACGGCGCCGCTCTGGGCCTACCTCGATAAACTGCACCCGCTACTGTGGCGTGAAGGAAAAGACTTCCCTCCCTCACCCGCCCGGATGGATGCCCTGCTCGCCAGCGGAAGTCTGAACCTGTCGCTGACCTTTAACCCGGCGCATGCGCAGCAAAAAGTGGCGAGCGGCGAACTGCCTGCCGACAGCTACAGCTTTGGTTTTCGCGACGGGATGCTCGGCAACGTGCATTTTGTGGCTATTCCGGCTAATGCCAGCGCGAGCGCGGGGGCGAAAATGGTCGCCAATTTCCTGCTGTCGCCGCAGGCGCAGATCCGCAAGGCCGACCCGGCCATTTGCGGGGATCCGAGCGTGCTGGATGCGAAAACGCTGCCCGAAGGTGAAGCGAAACAGCTGCAGGCCCACACGCCTCAGGGGCTACCGAAGGTGATCCCGGAGCCGCAGTCCGCGTGGGTGAACGCGCTGGAGCAGGAATGGCTGCGTCGTTACGGCACCCGTTAGGCTGGCTTGTCTGGCTGGCGATGGCGGTGATTTATCTGCCGATCCTGCCCGCTGGCACCGTGCTGTTCGCACCGGCCTTTTCCGTGACGAACTGGCAGCGGCTGCTAAACGATCCTCAACTGCCGCAGGCAGCCGTTGCCACGCTGGTCTCAACGCTTATCGCTACGCTGGGGGCCTTGTTTATCGCCCTTTCCCTCGTGGCTCTTTTCTGGCCCGGCACCCGCTGGCGGCGCCTCAGCACGCGCCTGCCTTGGCTGCTGGCGATCCCCCACGAGGCCTTCGCCACCAGCGCGCTACTGCTGTTTGCCGAGGGCGGACTGTTTTATCAGGTTTGTACCGTCTGTTCGCCGCCGTTTGACCGCTACGGCGTAGGGCTGGGCCTGACGCTCGCGGTCAAAGAGAGCGCATTCGTGCTGTGGGCCATTTACGCCGTGCTGCCGGAAAAAGGGCTCGCGCAGCAGAAGATCGTCCTGCAAACCTTTGGCTACGGGCGTTTTCAGACGCTCAGCTGGCTGATCCTTCCGGCGATCGCGCCCGTCCTCGGGGCGGTGATGCTGGCGGTGCTGGCGTGGTCGCTGTCGGTTGTGGACGTAGCGATCGTTCTCGGGCCCGGCAACCCGCCCACGCTGGCCGTGCTGGCCTGGCAGTGGCTGAGCCAGGGCGACGCGCAGCAGCAGGTGAAAGGGACACTGCTGTGCCTGGTGCTCCTTCTTTTGCTGGCCGCGCTTGCCGCGCTGGGGTACGGCCTGTGGAAAGTCTGGCGTCGCGCGATTCCGGACCTGAGCGGAACGCGCCGCAGGTTGCATCTCGTCCTGCCTGAACGCGCATTCAGCGGCTTTTTGCCCGCATGCGGCCTCCTTTGCGCCGCCGTGCTGTTGATGCTGGCGCAGCGGGACGACGTAGGTCCCGTGGGAACCAGCCTCTCCTTCGGACTGCTTTCGAGCCTTATCGCCCTGATCGTCATTTTTCTCTGGCTGGAATGGGGGCCGCAGCGCGGCGCGGCGTGGGTGTGGCTACCGCTCGCCCTTCCGGCACTGCCGCTCGTCACCGGGCAATACGCGATTGCTTTGCATCTGGGTCTCGACGGAGACTTTATCGCCGTCCTCTGGAGCCATCTGCTGTGGGTGCTACCGTGGATGCTGCTGGTGCTGCAGCCCGCCTGGCGGCGGATCGATCCCCGGCTTATCCTTACCGCCAGAACGCTCGGCTGGCGGCGGGCAAAAATTTTCTGCCTGCTGAAATGTCCCCTGCTGGTGCGTCCTGCGCTGCTGGCCTTTGCCACCGGCTTTTCCGTCAGCATGGCCCAATATATGCCGACCCTGTGGCTGGGCGCGGGACGTTTCGCCACGCTGACCACCGAGACCGTCGCGCTCAGCAGCGGAGGCAGCATCCCGCTTCTCGCTAACCGTGCCCTGGGATTACTGCTGGTCACGGGCGTCGTATTCGGTCTTGCTGCGCTGTTATCCCGGCTCGCGGGCCGCTACCGTCAAGGATTACGCTAATGCTCAAGGTCAACGATCTCACCATCGAACCGCTTTTCCGCGAGGTCAATTTTTGCGTACCCCGCGGGAAGATTGTCACCCTGATGGGGCCATCCGGCAGCGGCAAATCGACCCTCTTTGCCTGGATGGTCGGCGCGCTGTCAGAGGATTTTCAGGCGCAGGGCGAACTGTGGATCGGCGAACGCCGCTGCGACGGTTTGCCCGTCAAATCCCGCGGTCTGGGGATTCTTTTTCAGGACGCGCTGCTGTTTGACCCTTTCAGCGTTGGGCAAAATTTGCTGCTGGCCTTGCCTGAGCGGATCGCGGGACGCGCACGGCGAGAAGCGGTCGAGCAGGCGCTGGATTCCGCCGGGCTTGGCGGTCATTACGACAGCGATCCGGCCACCCTTTCCGGCGGAGAGCGCGCCCGGGTGAGCCTGCTGCGCGCCCTGCTCGCAGAGCCGCAGGCGCTGCTGCTGGACGAACCGTTCAGCCGCCTTGATAAAGCGTTACGCACGACGTTCCGGACATGGGTATTTGACGCCGTCCGCGCGCGCAATATTCCGGTGGTGCTGGTCACCCATGACGAGGACGATATTCCGCCCGGCGGCGAGGTGATGGAGATTTCTCGCTGGCAATAATGTGCTAACGCAATGTTTTCCGTTTCGGGAGAGACGACAATGCCCCCCTCTTTTACTGACGTCAGGTTATTCGATGAAACGTGTTTCTCAACTGACCGCGCTGGCCCTGATCTGCGGCCTCGCCTCTTTTTCCTCTCAGGCTGCTGATATGGCCAACGCGATGACGCTGTCTCAGCTTCAGGCGCAGCACGGCGCGGCAATCGACACCCGCCCCAGCGCCTTCTATAACGGCTGGCCGCAGACCCTCAGCGGTCCTTCCGGGCACGAACCCGCTGCGCTCAACCTGGCAGCCGCCTGGCTTAGCGCCATGAGCGACGAGCAGATTGCACTTTGGGCAAAACAGCATCAGCTTACCCCTGCGACGTCCATCGCGCTGTATGGCGAGGAGAACGATAACCAGGCGGTGAAAGCCCGTCTGGAGAAAGCTGGTTACCGCCACGTTTCGCTGCTCAGCGATGCTCTGCAGACGCCCGACCGCCTGCAGCGCCTGCCCCACTTTGAACAGCTGGTCTACCCGCAGTGGATCCACCGGCTTCAGCAGAGCAAACCGGTGACCGCCGCGCCGGCGGGCGAATGGAAAGTCATAGAAGCGGCCTGGGGCGCGCCGAAGTTTTACCTGCTCAACCACATTCCCGGCGCGGGCTACATTGACACCAACGAGGTGGAAAGCGAGCCGCTGTGGAACAAAGTCTCCGACGACAGGCTGAAAGCAATGCTGGCAAAGCACGGGATCCGTCACGATACCACCGTCATTTTGTACGGGCGCGACGTGTATGCCGCCGCGCGCGTGGCGCAGATCATGCTCTACGCGGGCGTGAAGGATGTGCGCCTTCTCGATGGCGGCTGGAAGGCGTGGTCAGATGCCGGTCTGCCGGTTGAGCGCGGTACGCCCGGCAAAGTGGCTCCTGCCCCTGATTTTGGCGCGCCGATCCCCGGCCAGCCTCAGCTGATGGTGGATATGGAACAGGCGCGCGGCATGCTGCACCGTCAGGATGCCTCCCTGGTCAGCATTCGTTCGTGGCCGGAGTTTATCGGCGAAACCAGCGGCTACAGCTACATCAAGCCAAAAGGTGAAATTGCCGGTGCCCGCTGGGGTCACGCGGGCAGCGATGCCACTCACATGGAGGATTTCCATAACCCGGATGGCACCATGCGCAGCGCTGACGACATCGCCGCCCAGTGGAAGCGCTGGAATATTCTGCCGGAACAGCAGGTCGCGTTTTACTGCGGCACTGGCTGGCGGGCGTCCGAAACCTTTATGTACGCCCGGGCGATGGGCTGGAAAAATATCGCCGTCTATGACGGCGGCTGGTACGAATGGAGCAGCCACCCGCAGAACCCGGTCACCGCCGGAGAGCGCGGACCAGAGAGTGCTCTCTAACGGGTGAGTGACTTCAGCGTCACGTAGCCGCTCCAGATGCGCGTTGTGGTGGTCAACCAGCACAGCGCGCCGAATATCCACGCGAACAGCGTAAACTGTGCCGGAAACAGGCAGCACAGCACGAACAGCGCGATGGTCTCCGTCCCTTCCGTTAACCCGCCGATATAGTAAAACGACTTATGCGCATAGCCGGGGTTGTCGATATCGTGCTTTGCCGCCAGCGCGGCAAAGGCGAGAAAACTGCTGCCGGTGCCGATAAACGCAAACAACAGCCAGGCCGCCGCCAGCGCATTCTCTGCGGGTGCAGCCAGCGCAAAGCCAAACGGCACCAGCGCATAGAACAGAAAATCGAGGGCGATATCGAGAAACCCTCCCGCATCCGTCAGCCCTCTCCGACGCGCCAGCGCGCCGTCCAGACCATCCAGCAGGCGGTTCAGGACGATGGCGGCCAGCGCCGCCGGATACCAGCCGAGGGCCAGAAACGGCAACGCCAGCAGGCCGATGGCAAACCCGGCAAGCGTTAATCCGTCGGGCGTAACGCCCGGCTTATCCAGCACGGATACCAGACGGTCCAGAGCGGGCTTTACCCGTGGGTGCAGGTGACGGTCAAGCATCAGGCTTCCCTTTAAACGTGGCGCACAGCCCCTGTGCCGGTATATCCAGTGCGGCATTAAACCGGGCCGAGAGATTCTGAAAGGCAATGAGCGCCGTTATTTCAGTGATGGCATCATCCGTAAAGTGGCGTTTCATCGCCGTTTTGACTGCCTCATCCACCCTGGGCGGCGTGGCGGTCACCGCCTCCGCATAGGCCAGCGCCGCGCGTTCCTGTTCACTGAACACGTCAGAATCAGCCCAGCCGCTTACGGCCTGGACTTTATCCAGCGCGCCGCAGCGCTCGGCCAGACGCAGGCTGTTGGCGTCAATGCAGAACGCACAGTGGCACAGCTGCGATACGCGCGTCATAAGCAGCGAGCGCAGCACTGGCGTCAGGCGCGCTTTTCTGCGCTCCAGAAACCCCACAAACAAAGCGACCAGCCAGAACAGACGCGGCATGCGTCCCCACCAGCGCGTGGGGTTCAGCACGGCGCCGAAGTGTTTTTGCTGCATGGCGGCAATAGGTTTTACGCTCGCCGGAAGGGTTGGGATGGGCTCTACCCAGGTGGACGTCTCTTTCACCTGATTCTCCTGATGGCTGGACTCTTTGTAAGGGCACGATAATATGGCGTTTTTCGCTATCAAGTATTGACGACCATGCTAAAAACAGTCGATGTCGTTGCGGCCATCATCGAAAAAGACGACAAAATTTTACTGGCACAGCGCCCTGCTCACGCCGACCAGCCGGGAATGTGGGAGTTCGCTGGCGGCAAAGTGGAGGCCGGAGAAACCCAGCCTGAGGCGCTTATCCGCGAGCTGCGTGAAGAGCTGGGTATCGAGGCACAGCCTGAGCAGTACGTGGCGAGCCATCAGCGCGAGGTATCACAGCGGTTAATCAACCTGCACGCCTGGCACGTACCCCGCTTCAGCGGAGAGTTAACGGCGCACTACCACAGCGCGCTGGCGTGGTGTACGCCGGAAGAGGCTTTCAGTTATGAGTTAGCTCCGGCGGATATTCCGCTGCTGGAGGCGTTTATTCTTTTACGCGACGCCAGACCAGCGGATTCGTGCTGATGGTACGTTCATCGCGCTGGCACTGCAGCAGCACGCCATCCGCCTTCACGACGGCCCCTTCAGAATAGTTTTGATCCTGGTAGATGCAGCACTGGTTACACGGCTGCGCGCGCTGGCCGCTGGAGCTAAACACCTCCGGCGGCACGTTCACTTCTACATCCGGGCGAATGCGGTCAGCCTGCGCGCCTGCGGTCAACATCAATGATAACGCGGCCATCACGTAACGGTTCATAGACTTCTCTTCCTGTTGTGTCCTGATAATGACTATAACGGTAAATCGGACAGAATCTTTAATTTAGCGCGCCATCGCTTTTTGTTATGACGCGGCCCGGGTCATTAATTTCCCTTTCGGTCCACATTTCTGCTTGCTTCACAAAGCGGTACGGGTGGTATAGTCAAAAAAACAACACAAATCGCATAAGCAACATACATTAATGACTATAAGAGGTTCTTATATCTATGGATCAGACACGCTCTCTGGAAAGTTTCCTTGCCTATGTTCAGCAGCGCGACCCGCATCAAAGCGAATTTGCTCAGGCCGTTCGTGAAGTAATGACTACCCTCTGGCCGTTCCTTGAAGAAAACCCGCGCTATCGTCAACTGTCGCTGCTGGAACGTCTGGTTGAACCAGAGCGTGTGATCCAGTTCCGCGTGACCTGGGTGGATGACCGCAACCAGGTACAGGTCAACCGCGCCTGGCGCGTGCAGTTTAACTCCGCCATCGGTCCGTTTAAGGGCGGCATGCGCTTCCACCCTTCCGTGAACCTGTCGATTCTGAAATTCCTTGGCTTTGAACAGACGTTTAAAAACGCGCTCACCACCCTGCCAATGGGCGGCGGTAAAGGCGGGAGCGATTTCGACCCGAAAGGCAAAAGCGAAGGCGAAGTGATGCGTTTCTGTCAGGCGCTAATGACCGAGCTCTACCGCCACCTCGGCCCGGACACCGACGTACCGGCAGGGGATATCGGCGTGGGGGCCCGCGAAGTGGGCTTTATGGCCGGGATGATGAAAAAACTCTCCAACAACAGCGCCTGCGTCTTTACCGGCAAAGGATTATCGTTTGGCGGCAGCCTGATCCGCCCGGAGGCGACCGGCTACGGCCTGGTTTACTTCACCGAGGCAATGCTCAAGCGTCACGGTTTAGGTTTCGAGGGGATGCGCGTGGCGGTCTCCGGCTCCGGTAACGTGGCGCAGTACGCTATCGAAAAAGCGATGCAGTTTGGTGCCCGCGTGGTGACGGCCTCCGACTCTAAAGGCACGGTAGTGGACGAAGCGGGCTTTACGGCGGAGAAACTGGCGCGCCTGTGCGAAATCAAAGCCAGCCGCGATGGCCGACTTGCCGATTATGCCGCGGAGCTTGGCCTGACGTATCTGGAAGGCAAACAGCCGTGGGGCGTGCCGGTGGATATCGCCCTGCCGTGCGCCACGCAAAACGAACTGGACGCGGACGCTGCGCGCACGCTGATTAGCAACGGCGTGAAGGCGGTAGCGGAAGGGGCGAATATGCCGACCACTATCGAGGCGACGGATCTGTTCCTGGAGGCGGGCGTGCTGTTTGCGCCAGGCAAGGCGGCGAACGCTGGGGGCGTGGCGACCTCCGGCCTGGAGATGGCGCAAAATGCGGCGCGGCTCGGCTGGAAGGCGGAGAAAGTGGATGCCCGTCTGCACCACATCATGCTGGATATTCACCATGCCTGCGTCGAGTACGGCGGCGAGGCATCGCAAACCAACTACGTGCGCGGGGCGAATATCGCCGGGTTCGTGAAGGTGGCGGATGCGATGATTGGGCAGGGTGTGATTTAAGGTTTATATCGTGCGGCCGGGTGCCCTCTCCCACAGGGAGAGGGAGAAAACCGGGCGTATCAGGCCGCGCTCTTTTTCTTTTTGAACGGTTTCTTCGCGCCACCACCGGGTGCAACCATCCCTCTGAACCGCTTCACCGGCGTGCTGCGCGCCTGATCGATCAGCTGGTAAAGCGTCCCCACCAGCGGCTGCATAAAGTCCTGATAGCGGCACTGCTTTTCGCTGATTTGCGTCAGCACGGATTCCCAGTGCGCGGTCATGTCCGGCCTTGCGGCCAGCTCCGGCAGGGAGTGTATGAGCGCCCGGCCCGGTTCCGTTGAGTGGATATAGCGCCCCTTTTTCTCAAGAAAACCTCGCTTAAAGAGCAGCTCGATGATCCCCGCGCGGGTTGCTTCCGTACCCAGTCCATCGGTGGCGCGCAGGATCTTCTTAAGATCTTTATCCTGCACAAAGCGGGCGATCCCGGTCATGGCTGACAGCAGCGTCGCATCGGTGAAGTGGCGCGGCGGCTGGGTCTGACGTTCAACCACTTCGCCCTTCTCGCACAGCAGTTCGTCGTCTTTAGCGACCACCGGCAGCGGCGTGCCATCGTTCTCCTCATCGCGCTCTTTGTTACCGAGGAGCGTGCGCCAGCCCGCTTCCGCGAGGAAACGCGCTTTAGCGATAAACTTGCCTTTGGCAATTTCCAGCTCGATGACGCACTTGCGGAACACCGCGTCCGGGCAGAACTGCATCAGGTACTGACGGGCGATCAGGTTATAGACCTTCGCTTCGTTGTCGGTAAGATTGACCTTGCTGGCGCGCGCCGTCGGGATAATCGCGTGGTGGGCATCGACCTTTTTGTCGTCCCAGCAGCGGTTATGGGTGTCCGGGTTCACCACCGGCTGCGGCAGCAGATCCGGCGCGTGCACGCTAATGGCGTTCATCACCGCATGGCGGCCGGCAAAATGCTCTTCCGGCAGATAGCGGCTGTCCGAACGCGGATAGGTGATGAGCTTATGGGTTTCGTAGAGCTTCTGACAGATATCCAGCACGTTCTGCGCGCTGAGGCCGAAGCGTTTTGCGGCCTCGATCTGCAGGGCCGACAGCGAGAACGGCAGCGGCGCGGGTTCTGATTCCCGTTTATCGTTATAGCTGGTAACGATAGCGGGCTGGCCGGTAATACGGTTAACCACATGCTCCGCCAGCGGACGGTGCAGCAAACGCCCCTCTTCATCCTGGTACGACTCGCAAGCGTCGCTCGGCTGCCAGACGGCGGTAAAGCGCTCGTCTTTCGGGGTGACGATATGCGCTTTCACTTCAAAGAAATCTTTGGCGACGAAGTTCTCGATCTCTTCGTCGCGACGCACCACCAGCCCCAGCACCGGCGTCTGCACGCGGCCCACGGAGAGTACGCCCTGATAGCCCGCGTTGCGCCCGAGGATGGTGTAGGCGCGGGTCATGTTGATGCCGTACAGCCAGTCGGCGCGGGCGCGCGCTAAAGCAGAGACGCACAGCGGAATAAACTCGCTGTTGGAACGCAGGCGCGAGATCGCCCGCTCAACGGCCTGCGGGTTGAGGTCGTTGATCAGGCAGCGCTGCACCTGCTGGCGCTTTTCCGGCGCCAGCTCAAGATAGTCCAGCACTTCGTCCACCAGCAGCTGCCCTTCTCTGTCCGGGTCACCTGCGTGGACCACTTCCGTCGCCTCATGCAGGAAGCGCTTAATGACGTTGAGCTGTTTGGTGACGGACGGACGAGGCTGAAGACGCCACTTTTCCGGCACGATGGGCAGATCGTTGAGGTTCCAGCGGGCGTAGCGGCTGTCGTAGACGTCCGGCTGCGCCTGTTCAAGCAGGTGGCCGATACACCAGGTGACCACCTGCCCGTTACCGCATTCGATAAAGCCGTCGCCTTTGCGATGCGGTTTAGGCAGCACGTCGGCGATGGCACGGGCCAGGCTCGGCTTTTCGGCAATAAACAACCGCATCGAATTAACGGATCTCAATCATCGGTCGGCCGCCGCGGGCGGTCACCAGTTCGCCGATCGCCGTCAGGGTGATGCCAAACTCGGCGGCGGTTGCCTGAACCTCGGCTTCGGATTCCGGCGTGACGGCCAGCAGCAGGCCGCCGGAGGTTTGTGGATCGCACAGCAGGTTACGCCACGCCTCAGGCATTTCGCCCATCAGGTGACCGTAGCTGGCGAAGTTGCGCTGGGTACCGCCCGGAACCGCGCCCTGGGCAATGTACTCTTCCACGCCAGGCAGCTTCGGCACATCCTGATACCAGACCTGCGCCTGCACGCCCGCCCCCTGACACACTTCAGAGAGGTGCCCCAGCAGGCCAAAACCGGTGACGTCGGTCATCGCCTTTACGCCGTCGATATTGGCGAACGCCGCGCCGGCGAGGTTCATCTGGCACATGACTTCCGTCGCCAGACCTTTGTGCTCCGGTTTGAGCAGGGATTTTTTCTCAGCGGTGGTGAGCACGCCAATGCCCAGCGGCTTGGTGAGGAACAGCTTGCAGCCCGCCTGCGCGGTGCTGTTGCGCTTCACGCGCTCGGTCGGCACCACGCCGGTAACGGCCAGGCCGAAGATCGGCTCCGGCGCATCAATCGAGTGGCCGCCGGCCAGCGCAATCCCCGCCTGCTGGCAGGCGAAACGCCCGCCATCAATCACCTCGCGGGCGATTTCCGGTGGAATGGTGTTGATCGGCCAGCCCAGAATGGCGATGGCCATGATCGGCTTACCGCCCATGGCGAAGATATCGCTGATGGCGTTGGTGGCCGCGATGCGCCCGAAGTCGAACGGGTTATCAACAATCGGCATGAAGAAGTCAGTGGTGCTGATAATGCTGGTGCCGTTACCTAAGTCATAAACCGCCGCATCGTCACGCGTTTCGTTGCCGACAAGCAGGTTCGGGTCGACAAACTTCGCCTGTTCACTGTGCAGAATGGTCTCCAGCACTTTCGGGGAAATTTTACAACCGCAACCGGCTCCGTGGCTGTACTGCGTTAAACGAATGGTTTGCTCGCTCATGGACGTCTCCTGTCATCTCAATCGCGCTATGGTAGCGCTCATTCCATAAAGAGGTAAGTATGACTGTCTGAATTCTGCGGCGGATGCTCAGAATCCAGACAGTTTAGCGCGTGTAATTAAAAACGGCTGACGAAAGGCGTGGTGTCCGGCACGCTAATGGTGCTGGAGGCTTTAAGCTGCGGGGTGCCGAGGTAAAGGAAACCGACAATTTTGTCGTGCTCACCGCAGGAGAATCCTGCCCGCACTGCGGCGCTCTCGGTCAGCGGCCCGGTGCGCCAGATACCGTTAAAACCCTGCGCAACGGCGGCCATCTGCATCGCCATCACCGCACAGCCGGCAGACATTTCCTGCTCCCAGACCGGCACCTTATGGTCGGCCTGGCATTTCGCCACGACAGCGATAATCATCGGGGCGCGGAACGGCGCGTTACGCGCCTTGTCGATACCTTTCTCATCCTGCCCGGCGGCAACTGCCCCCTGCTCCAGCAGCTGACTGAAGCGATCGCGGCCTTCGCCTTCAATCACAAAGAAGTGCCACGGCTGCAGCGTGCCATGATCCGGCGCACGCATACCGGCACGCAGAATGTTTTCCAGCTGCTCGCCCGCAGGGGCGGGTTCGGCCAGACGTGACGCGCTACGACGGTTAACAAGCAGTTCGAGTGCATCCATTGGTTAACTCCTTTCTTGAAATTTACTCACAAAATTAACACGACGGCAGATTTTGTTACAGCCTGGCAGGCGATTCCTGCTGACAAGTGGCGGTTGGGTCATTACGATAACCCAACATTACCGTCCAGTGGCGACGGAAACAGTCATTTTCTGGTTAGGGAGAATACATGCGAACCCTTTGGCGAATCTTTGCCGGTTTCTTTAAATGGACGTGGCGACTGCTCAACTTCGTCCGCAACCTGGTGATGAACATCTTCTTCATCCTTCTGGTTCTGGTTTGCGCGGGCATCTGGATGCATATCAGCAACGCGAATCAGGCGCAGCATTCGACTCGTGGGGCCCTGTTACTCGATATCACCGGCGTGATCGTTGATAAACCGTCCACCAGCAATCGTCTGGGGGTGATCGGCCGCCAGCTGTTTGGCGCGACGTCAGACCGCCTGCAGGAGAACTCCCTGTTCGATATCGTCGATACTATCCGTCAGGCCAAAGACGACCGAAACATCACCGGGATCGTGCTGGATCTGAAAGATTTTGCCGGCGGCGACCAGCCTTCTATGCAGTACATCGGTAAAGCGCTGCGCGAGTTCCGCGACAGCGGCAAGCCGGTGATTGCCGTGGGCGACAGCTACAGCCAGGGGCAATATTATCTGGCAAGCTTCGCCAATAAGATCTGGCTTTCGCCACAGGGAACGGTCGATCTGCACGGTTTTGCCACCAACGGCCTGTACTACAAATCGCTGCTCGACAAGCTGAAGGTCACCACCCACGTCTTCCGCGTCGGCACCTATAAATCTGCCGTGGAGCCGTTTATCCGCGACGATATGTCCCCTGCCGCCCGTGAAGCGGACAGCCGCTGGATTGGCGAGCTGTGGCAGAACTATCTGGGTACCGTTGCCGCTAACCGTCAAATTACCGCTGAGCAGGTGTTCCCTGGCGCTCGCGGCGTGCTGGATGGACTGCGCAAGGTCGACGGTGATAGCGCGAAATATGCGCTCGACAACAAGCTGGTTGACGCGCTGGGCACCAGTGCAGATATCGAAAAAGCCCTGACCAAACAGTTTGGCTGGAGCAAAGAGGACAAAAACTACAGCGCCATCAGCATGTATGACTATGCTGCGAAAAAGCCGGACGACAGCGGCGACAGCGTAGCCGTGGTGTTTGCTAACGGCGCTATCATGGACGGTCAGGAAACCCCGGGGAACGTCGGCGGTGATACTACCGCGTCGCAAATCCGCGATGCACGCCTTGATCCGAAAGTGAAAGCGATTGTCCTGCGGGTGAACAGCCCTGGCGGCAGCGTTAGCGCTTCCGAAGTGATCCGCGCCGAGCTGGCCGCAGCGCGTGCCGCTGGCAAGCCGATCGTCGTATCCATGGGCGGCATGGCCGCGTCTGGTGGGTACTGGATCTCCACGCCTGCCAACTATATTGTGGCGAACCCAAGCACGCTGACCGGCTCGATTGGCATCTTCGGGGTGATTAACACCGTGGAAAACAGCCTGGATTATCTGGGTGTGCATACCGATGGTGTTTCCACGTCGCCGCTGGCGGATGTGTCGATGACCAAATCTCTGCCGCCGGAAGTTTCAGAGATGATGCAGCTGAGCATTGAGAACGGCTATAAACGCTTTATCACGCTGGTTGCCGACTCGCGTAAGAAGACGCCGGAACAGATCGACCAGATTGCACAGGGCCACGTCTGGACCGGACAGGATGCGAAGAGTAACGGTCTGGTCGACAGCCTGGGCGACTTCGACGACGCGGTGAAGAAAGCCGCCGAACTGGCGAAGCTCAAGCAGTGGCACGTTGAGTATTATCAGGACGAACCGTCGTTCTTCGATATGGTGATGGACAGCATGTCCGTCTCCGTACGCGCCATGCTGCCGGAGGCGCTGCAGGCGTACCTGCCGGCCCCGGTGACCACGGCTGCGAAAGCGATGAAGGCGGAAAGCGATAAGCTCGCGGCCTTTAACGATCCACAAAGTCGTTACGCGTTTTGCCTGACCTGCGCGAACGTCCGTTAAAAACCGTCCCCTCTTCCCGTGAAGAGGGGATTTTTTTCTTTTGAAGAACAAGAACTCACTACCATGCAGAAGAAATCGATTTATGTAGCCTACACTGGCGGTACCATCGGTATGCAGCGCTCTGAAAATGGCTATATCCCCGTCTCCGGCCATCTGCAGCGTCAGCTTGCGCTGATGCCTGAATTCCACCGTCCGGAAATGCCTGACTTCACCATCCACGAATACGAGCCGCTGATGGACTCCTCCGACATGACGCCGGAAGACTGGCAGCACATCGCGGATGACATTAAAGCCCATTACGACCAGTACGACGGCTTCGTGATCCTGCACGGCACCGACACCATGGCGTTCACCGCTTCGGCGCTCTCCTTCATGCTGGAGAACCTGAGCAAGCCGGTGATCGTCACCGGGTCGCAAATACCGCTGGCGGAGCTGCGCTCGGACGGGCAGATCAACCTGCTGAATTCCCTGTACGTGGCGGCGAATTACCCGATCAACGAAGTGTCGCTGTTCTTTAACAATCGCCTGTATCGCGGCAACCGCACCACCAAAGCCCATGCCGACGGTTTTGATGCCTTTGCCTCCCCTAACCTGCAGCCGCTGCTGGAAGCGGGTATTCATATCCGTCGTCTGGGAACGCCTCCGGCACCGAACACCGCCGGCGAGCTGATTGTGCATCCGATTACCCCGCAGCCGATTGGCGTGGTCACCATTTATCCGGGCATCTCCGCGGACGTGGTGCGCAACTTCCTGCGCCAGCCGGTGAAAGCGCTGATCCTCCGTTCCTATGGCGTCGGCAACGCTCCGCAGAACGGCGAATTTCTGAAGGAGCTTCAGGAAGCCAGCGAGCGCGGAATTGTGGTGGTAAACCTGACCCAGTGCATGTCTGGCAAGGTCAATATGGGCGGTTATGCCACTGGCAACGCGCTGGCGCACGCGGGGGTGATCAGCGGCTTCGATATGACCGTTGAGGCGACGCTGACTAAACTTCATTATTTACTGAGTCAGGATCTGGACATTCAGTCCATTCGCCGCGCAATGATGCAAAACCTGCGTGGCGAGCTGACCCCGGACGAATAAGGAGCTCTCATGAAGCAACGCGCCCTGCTACTGGTCGATTTGCAAAATGATTTCTGCGCGGGCGGCGCGCTGGCCGTCGCCGAAGGTGACAGCACCGTTGACGTGGCAAATACCCTGATTGACTGGTGCAAAGCCCGCGGTGAAGCGGTTGTCGCCAGCCAGGACTGGCACCCGGCGAACCACGGCAGCTTTGCCAGCCAGCACAACGTTGAGCCTTTCACCCAGGGTGAACTCGACGGTCTGGCGCAAACCTTCTGGCCGGATCACTGCGTGCAGCAGACCGAAGGAGCGGAGCTGCACCCGCTTCTGAATCAGAAGGCCATCGACGCGGTGTTCCATAAAGGTGAAAACCCGGTTATCGACAGCTACAGCGCGTTTTTCGATAACGGGCATCGCCAGAAGACGGCGCTGGACGCGTGGTTACGTCACCATGAAATCACGGAGCTGATCGTGCTGGGTCTGGCGACGGATTACTGCGTGAAGTTCACCGTGCTGGACGCGCTCCAGCTGGGTTATACCGTTAGCGTCATCACCGACGGCTGTCGCGGGGTGAACATTCAACCACAGGACAGCGCTCAGGCATTTATGGATATGGCCGCCGAAGGTGCCACGCTGTATACGCTGGCAGACTGGCAGGAAACGCAGGCGTAGCCTTTTAAGCCGGGTGGCGCTGATGCTTACCCGGCCTACCTTTCCCCGTAGGCCGGGTAAGGCGCAGCCGCCACCCGGCAAAACACCCCCTCCGATCCCCATAAAGTGAACTCCCTCGCATCCTCAGCGAAGCGGCAATGCTATTCTCTTCAGGCTGTTTTTTCGCCACGCCTTTTCTGTGGCGTGGTTATTTTTATTAAGTCAAAGAGGAACTTGTATGAAACGTTTGCCCCTGCTGGCAGCATTACCCTTGCTTTGCGCGTCGCTTGCTTCCGCCGCGCCTCTGATGTCCGTGGGCTACTTTAACGGGGGTGGCGATGTCACCGCCGGACCGGGTGGCGATATCAATAAACTGGACGTTCGCCAGATCACCCACCTGAACTACTCGTTTGGGCTTGTTTATAACAACGAGAAAGACGAGACCAACCCCGCGCTGAAAGATCCGGCGAAGCTGCATCAAATCTGGCTTTCGCCAAAAGTGGCGTCCGATCTGGCCCTTATCCCGACCCTGCGTAAACAAAACCCGAACCTGAAAGTCCTGCTCTCCGTTGGCGGCTGGGGGGCACGCGGTTTCTCTGGCGCAGCGGCAACCCAGGAGAGTCGCGCGGTGTTTATCCGCTCCGCGAAGGAAATTGTTGAGAAATACGGTCTGGACGGGATCGATCTCGACTGGGAATATCCGGTCAACGGCGCGTGGGGGCTGGTTGCAAGCCAGCCCGCCGACAGGGATAACTTCACCGCCCTGCTGAAAGAGATGCGCGACGCGTTCGGGCAGAAAAAGCTGGTGACCATTGCGGTGGGCGCGAATGCGGAAAGTCCGAAAAGCTGGGTGGATGTCAAAGCCATCGCCCCGCTCCTCGACTACATCAACCTGATGACCTACGACATGGCGTACGGGACACAGTACTTCAACGCGAACCTGTATGACTCCAGCGCCTGGCCAACGGTGGCTGCCGCCGACAAATACAGCGTCGATTTTGTGGTGAACAACTATCTGGCCGCCGGACTTAAGCCGAAGCAGATGAACCTCGGGATCGGTTTTTACGGCCGCGTACCGAAACGTGCGGTTGAACCGGGCATTGACTGGAGCAAGCCGGACGCGCAAAAAAATCCGGTCACCCAGCCCTACTTTGGACCGCAGGAGATCGCCCTGTTTAAGTCGCTCGGCTATGACCTGACTAAAGATACCTACGTGAAGTACAACGATATCGTGAAGAAGCTGCTGAACGATCCGCAGAAGCGTTTTACCGAGCACTGGGACGACCAGGCGAAGGTACCGTGGCTCTCGGTAAAGGGTGCCGATGGCAACGCGCTGTTTGCGATTTCGTATGAGAATCCGCGTTCTGTCGCGATCAAGGCGGACTACATCAAAGAGAAAGGCCTCGCCGGGGCGATGTTCTGGGAGTACGGAGCGGACGACAATAATCAGTTAGCGAAACAGCTGGCGGAGTCGCTCGGGATCCCGCACTAAGGTGTATTGTGCCGGGTGGCGCTAACGCTTACCCGGCCTGCATGTAGAGCATTATTTGAAAGTCGCAATCGGCTTCGGCGTGATGCCAAAATCTTCTTTCAGCTCGCGCTTGCTCTTCATCACCATCTGACCGTTAGTGTCGATAGTCATGTGTTGCGCATCGGTGTTATTGCGCGCCTGCCACAGCATCACCAGCTGCAAACTGTTCTCTTTTTGCTCAGGCGTGAGCGCCACACCGTCCGGCCATTTTCCCAGCTCAACGGCGGTCACCAGACGCTGATAAACTTCCGGGGTCATCCCGTTAATCATGTCCTCAATATTCACGATCTCTCCCTTTCAAAGGAATAATTTGCTGAATCGTTTTTTCAACCCTTAATCTGGTCGCCGTTTTCATCATCGGTGAAGCTCATTGAGGCTGAATTCACGCAGAAACGCTCACCCGTTGGCTGAGGACCATCCGGGAAGACGTGCCCCAGGTGCGCGTCGCAGTTACCGCAGCGAATTTCCGTGCGCACCATACCGTGCGACGAGTCGGTCAGATAGCGGATTGCGTCATCGCTCACCGGCTCGTAAAAGCTCGGCCAGCCGCAGCCGGAGTCGTATTTCGTTTGTGAATTGAACAGCGGGGCATCGCAGACCAGACAGTGATAGACACCGTCTCGCTTGTTGTGCAGTAATCGCCCGGTAAATGGCGGCTCCGTGCCGTGATTCTGGGTCACGTAAAACTGCATTTCGGTGAGGTTTTTTTTCAGATCGTCAGGGTTATGTTGGTTCGACATATGCTTACATCTCGCTGTAGAAACAGACATCTTTTAACCCGGATTCTAACAAAACATTAACACCCTTGCGTGCACTTTTGTTCTAAACTTATGTGTCGCGAAAAGGCGGTCAGGCAATTGTGATCACGTTCACATTTTTATCCTGCGAGGACTTTAAAATTCCGGGCGCAGCCCCCATGTGGTTGCAAGCTCAAAGGGAAAGTGAGGCGAGTCAGTCGCACAAACGTTAGTCACAGGATTGATTTGTCGCAATGATTGACACGATTCCGCTTGACGCTGCGTAAGGTTTTTGTAATTTTACAGGCAACCTTTTATTCACTAACAAATAGCTGGTGGAATATATGACTATCAAAGTAGGTATCAACGGTTTTGGCCGTATCGGCCGTATTGTTTTCCGTGCTGCTCAGAAACGTTCTGACATCGAAATCGTTGGTATCAACGATCTCCTGGACGCTGAATACATGGCGTACATGCTGAAGTACGACTCAACTCACGGTCGTTTCGACGGCACCGTTGAAGTGAAAGACGGCCACCTGGTTGTTAACGGCAAAACCATCCGCGTTACTGCTGAGAAAGACCCAGCTAACCTGAAATGGAACGAAATCGGTGTTGACGTTGTTGCTGAAGCAACCGGTATCTTCCTGACCGACGAAACTGCACGTAAACACATCACTGCGGGTGCGAAGAAAGTTGTTCTGACTGGTCCTTCCAAAGACAACACCCCAATGTTCGTTCGCGGTGCAAACTTCGAAACTTACGCTGGCCAGGACATCGTTTCTAACGCATCCTGCACCACCAACTGCCTGGCACCGCTGGCTAAAGTGATCAACGACAACTTCGGCATCATCGAAGGTCTGATGACTACCGTTCACGCGACCACCGCTACTCAGAAAACCGTTGACGGCCCGTCTCACAAAGACTGGCGCGGCGGCCGTGGCGCGGCTCAGAACATCATCCCATCCTCTACCGGTGCTGCTAAAGCTGTAGGTAAAGTACTGCCAGAACTGAATGGCAAACTGACTGGTATGGCGTTCCGCGTTCCAACTCCTAACGTATCCGTTGTTGACCTGACCGTTCGTCTGGAAAAAGCTGCTTCTTATGAAGAAATTAAGAAAGCAATCAAAGCTGCTTCCGAAGGCCCAATGAAAGGCGTTCTGGGTTACACCGAAGACGACGTTGTATCTACCGATTTCAACGGCGAAGTGTGCACTTCCGTGTTCGATGCTAAAGCAGGTATCGCACTGAACGACAACTTCGTGAAACTGGTTTCCTGGTACGACAACGAAACCGGCTACTCTAACAAAGTACTGGACCTGATCGCTCACATCTCCAAATAAGTTGAGATGAGTGATTGATCCAAAAAGGCGACTTCGGTCGCCTTTTTTATTGTTTTTTAGACAGAGGATTGCTTAATGATAAATAAAATTTTTGCACTTCCGGTAGTCGAACAACTTACCCCTGTGCTCTCCCGCCGTCAGATTGACGGTGCCGACGTTATCGTCGTTGACCACCCGCGCGTTAAAGCCTCCGTGGCGCTGAACGGCGCGCACCTGCTCTCCTGGAAACCGGAAGGCGAAGCGGAAGCGCTGTGGCTGAGTGACGCCACCTCGTTCAAAAAAGGGGATGCGATTCGCGGCGGCGTACCGATCTGCTGGCCGTGGTTTGGCCCGTCCGCACAGCCGGGTTTGCCTTCTCACGGTTTCGCCCGTAACCAGCAGTGGACGCTGAAAGCACATAACGAAGATGACAACGGCGCAGTACTGACCTTTGAGCTGCAGGCTAATGATGAAACCCGCGCCCTGTGGCCGCATGATTTCACCCTGTATGCCCGCTTCAAACTGGGTCAGAGCTGCGAGATTGAGCTGGAAGCTCATGGCGAGTTCGAGACCACCTCTGCCCTGCATACCTACTTCAACGTGGGTGACATCAATGCAGTGAAGGTGAGCGGCCTGGGCGATACCTTTATCGACAAAGTTGATAACGCGAAGGAAGGTAAGCTGAGCGACGGCGTTCAGACGTTCCCTGACCGTACTGACCGCGTCTATTTGCATCCGGAAGCGTGCAGCGTGATCCACGACGGTGCTCTGAACCGCGGCATTGAGGTGGTTCATCACCATCACAGCAACGTGGTGGGCTGGAACCCGGGGCCTGCACTCTCCATCAGCATGGCCGACATCCCTGATGACGGTTACAAAACGTTCGTCTGCGTGGAAACGGCCTGCGTAACCACCCCGCAGAAAGCGAGCGAGGAAAAGCCGTCTCGTTTAGGGCAGACAATTCGCATCGTTAAGCGATAAGGTCGCTGCACCACACCAAAGCAAACGGGGCGCAAGCGCCCCGTTTTGATGCAATGATTGCACCGCGATAATGCACAATCAGAACTTGTAGGTCACGCCCACCGAGAAGATGCCAGCCCAGGACTTATCAACCATCGGGCTATCCTTCACTTCGTCGCTCAGACGCTCGTAACGGCCGGTACCGTAGACGTTCCAGTCGCCAAGGAAGTTATAGCTCGCGGTCAGCTCCAGGTAAGGATCCCAGCCATCATCGGCGCTGTAGCTTTTCAGCCCACTGCGGCGGGACTCGTTTTTAGAGACGCCGTAGTAATAGTCGTTGTAGTTTTCACTGTTGTACTGCACGCCGATACCCGGCGTCAGGGTGAGCCCACCGTTGGTATAGCGATACAACCACGCCAGATCCCAGATAAAGCCGTTGCTGTTATCCAGCGTATCACCCGCCAGGGCCGTACGGAGGAAGCCATACTGGGTGTTATGCACGTATGAAAGCCCGGCCATCATGGAGCTTTTGCGCTTGTCGAGCTGGCGAAGCGCGTGGCTGTCGCTGTCGCCTGGCTTGAAGTGCGTTGGATCGTAGTAGGCCATGATAGAGAGCTTATCGGCCGTATCGTTCCACAGATAGTAGCCGCCGCCGAGACCGCGGAACCAGAAGTTATCGCCTTCATAGGTGATAACGGGTACAGGATAAACATCGCGGTCATACTGTTTGTATGGGCTGTTAATGACGCCAACGCCCGCACCCACCGTCCACTGACTTTCCGCCTGAGCGGTGCTAACTGCGGTCGCGGCAAGGATGCCCAATGCCAGAAGTTTGAGTTTGGTCACAATCCATTCTTTCCTGTAGTCAAATAATCAGCGGGTGAAGTGTAACCGCCATTCCCGTACATCCCAAAATTTTTTGCCTGCTAATCAGTCTGATTAACCCATTATTTTTAACTTTTCAGATGACAACCCGCTTTCATTTATATGACCGATGCATGAAAAACGTGCTTGAGCCTTATAACCAGGGTGGAAATTTTTGGATGAGTTATTGATATGTCATTGAAATTAGTTTTTCTCAGCATGCAAGTTTGGCAAATGCCATCTACGCTTAAATTTAAGAAGAGTTTTCCTGAACACCTGCGGTTCTTAGAGTCTGACCTGGCACACAGGTTGCTGCTCTGGCAGTGGGGTGCGAGAGATTCTCTTCCGGGAGCCTCCACTACTCATACGAACGGCTCTTATCCTGTGCTAAAAAACGAAAGGACGGCATGCCATGAATATATTCGATCACTATCGCCAGCGCTACGAAGCTGCCAAGGACGAAGAGTTCACACTGCAGGAGTTTCTTACCATTTGTCGGCAAGATCGCAGTGCCTATGCCAATGCGGCAGAACGGCTATTGATGGCTATCGGTGAGCCAAACATGGTTGATACTGCCCTGGAGCCACGGCTTTCCCGTCTATTTTCGAATCGGGTGGTCGCCCGATATCCGGCGTTCGAAGAGTTCTATGGTATGGAAGATGCCATTGAACAGATTGTCTCCTATCTGAAGCATGCCGCCCAGGGTCTGGAAGAGAAGAAACAGATCCTCTATTTACTCGGCCCCGTCGGCGGCGGTAAATCCTCGCTGGCTGAACGCCTGAAGTCGCTGATGCAGCGCGTACCGATTTACGTGCTAAGCGCCAACGGCGAACGCAGCCCGGTGAACGACCATCCGCTGTGCCTGTTTAACCCGCAGGAAGATGCGCAAATTCTGGATAAAGAGTTTGGCATCCCGCGTCGCTACCTCGGCACCATTATGTCGCCGTGGGCAGCAAAACGCCTGCACGAATTTGGCGGTGATATCACCAAATTCCGCGTCGTGAAAGTGTGGCCATCCATACTGGAGCAGATCGCTATCGCCAAAACCGAACCGGGTGATGAGAACAACCAGGATATCTCGGCGCTGGTGGGTAAAGTCGATATCCGTAAGCTGGAAAACTTCGCACAAAACGACCCGGATGCCTATGGCTATTCCGGTGCGCTGTGCCGCGCCAACCAGGGGATTATGGAATTCGTCGAGATGTTTAAAGCACCGATCAAAGTGCTGCATCCTCTGCTGACGGCGACCCAGGAAGGGAACTACAACGGGACGGAAGGTATCTCCGCCCTGCCGTTTAACGGGATTATTCTCGCCCACTCGAACGAATCGGAATGGGTAACCTTCCGTAATAACAAAAACAATGAGGCCTTCCTTGACCGCGTGTACATCGTCAAGGTGCCTTACTGCCTGCGGATCTCCGAAGAGATCAAAATTTACGAAAAACTGCTTAACCACAGTGAACTGGTGCATGCGCCATGCGCTCCGGGCACGCTGGAAACGCTCTCGCGCTTCTCCATCCTGTCGCGTCTGAAAGAGCCGGAAAACTCCAGCATCTATTCGAAAATGCGCGTCTACGATGGTGAAAGCCTGAAAGATACCGACCCGAAAGCGAAATCGTACCAGGAATACCGCGATTACGCCGGGGTTGATGAAGGGATGAACGGCCTCTCCACGCGTTTCGCGTTTAAGATCCTCTCCCGGGTCTTTAACTTCGACCACGCGGAAGTGGCGGCCAACCCGGTTCATCTGTTCTACGTCCTGGAGCAGCAAATCGAGCGCGAGCAGTTCCCGCAGGAGCAGGCTGAACGCTACCTTGAGTTCCTGAAAGGCTACCTGATCCCGAAATATGCCGAGTTCATTGGCAAAGAGATCCAGACGGCCTATCTGGAATCCTATTCAGAATACGGGCAGAACATTTTCGACCGCTATGTCACCTATGCTGACTTCTGGATCCAGGATCAGGAGTACCGCGACCCGGATACCGGCCAGCTGTTTGATCGTGAATCCCTGAACGCGGAGCTGGAAAAAATCGAGAAGCCTGCCGGGATCAGCAACCCGAAAGACTTCCGTAATGAGATTGTGAACTTCGTCCTGCGCGCCAGAGCGCATAATAACGGGCGCAATCCGAACTGGACCAGCTACGAGAAGCTGCGCACGGTTATTGAGAAGAAAATGTTCTCCAATACCGAAGAGCTGCTGCCGGTGATCTCGTTTAACACCAAAACCTCAACCGACGAGCAGAAGAAACACGACGATTTTGTCGACCGTATGATGGAAAAAGGCTACACCCGCAAACAGGTTCGCCTGCTCTGCGAATGGTATCTGCGCGTGCGTAAATCGTCCTAAAACAAGTGCCCGGTAGCGCCTGCGCCTGCCGGGCCAACAAAAACGCAAGTTGGCAAATGCAGTACGGGGGGTATATGACCTGGTTTATTGACCGGCGTCTTAACGGCAAAAACAAGAGCACGGTGAACCGCCAGCGCTTCTTGCGCCGTTATAAAGCGCAAATTAAACAGTCGATCTCCGAGGCCATCAACAAACGCTCGGTCACCGACGTCGACAGCGGCGAGTCTGTCTCCATCCCTACCGATGACATCAGCGAACCGATGTTTCATCAGGGGCGCGGCGGCCTGCGCCATCGCGTTCATCCAGGTAACGACCACTTCGTTCAGAACGACAGAATTGAGCGCCCTCAGGGCGGCGGCGGTGGTTCAGGAAGCGGTCAGGGGCAGGCCAGCCAGGACGGTGAAGGCCAGGATGAGTTCGTTTTCCAGATTTCGAAAGATGAATATCTCGACCTGCTGTTTGAGGACCTTGCGCTGCCGAATCTGAAAAAGAATCAGCATCGTCAGCTTAACGAGTATAAAACCCATCGCGCGGGCTATACCGCTAACGGCGTGCCCGCCAATATCAGCGTTGTGCGTTCGTTGCAGAATTCTCTGGCGCGCCGCACGGCCATGACGGCAGGCAAACGTCGCGAACTGCGCGAGCTGGAGAGCAGCCTGAAGGTCGTGGAAAACACGGAGCCGGCGCAGCTGCTGGAAGAGGAGCGCCTGCGTAAAGAGATTGCCGAGCTAAGAGCGAAGATCGACCGCGTACCGTTTATCGATACCTTCGACCTGCGCTACAAGAACTACGAAAAACGTCCTGAACCCTCCAGCCAGGCGGTGATGTTCTGTCTGATGGACGTCTCCGGCTCGATGGACCAGGCCACCAAGGATATGGCGAAGCGTTTCTATATCCTGCTCTACCTGTTCCTGAGCAGAACCTATAAGAACGTGGAAGTGGTTTATATCCGCCATCACACCCAGGCCAAAGAGGTGGATGAACATGAGTTCTTCTACTCCCAGGAGACCGGGGGGACCATCGTATCAAGCGCCCTGAAGCTGATGGATGAAGTAGTGAAAGAGCGTTACGACCCGGCGCAGTGGAACATTTATGCCGCGCAGGCGTCGGATGGCGACAACTGGGCCGACGACTCACCGCTGTGTCACGAGATCCTGGCGAAAAAAATTCTGCCGGTGGTGCGTTACTACAGCTATATCGAAATCACCCGTCGCGCCCACCAGACCCTGTGGCGGGAATATGAACATCTGCAGTCCATGTTCGATAACTTTGCCATGCAGCATATCCGCGATCAGGATGATATTTATCCTGTGTTCAGGGAGCTGTTCCACAAGCAATCTGCTACCAGCAACGCATAACCCAACAGCCAGCGAATCCGCTGGCTGTTTTCTTTCGACCCCGTTTATCCCGTGCTAATGTAGCAAGCTGCATACTGGATTATCACCGGGAAAATGATGATGACTGACGACGTTATGGGGACAAGTACCCACCATCAGCTGATTACCTTACTCACCGAGCAGGGCGCGCGTTTTCGCGTCATGGAGCACGAGGCGGTGGGGAAATGCGAAGCGGTGAGTGAAATTCGCGGGACCGATCTGCGCCAGGGGGCAAAAGCCCTGGTCTGCAAGGTGAAGGGCAACGGCGTTAAAAAACACGTACTGGCGATTCTGGCCGCCGACCTGCAGGCCGATCTGAGCCAGCTTGCCAGCCATTTTGGCGGGCTTAAAGCCTCCCTCGCCAGCCCGGCCGAGGTCGATACCCTTACCGCCTGCGTTTTTGGCGCGATCCCGCCCTTTAGCTTCCATCCTGATTTGGCGCTAGTGGCCGACCCGCTGCTATTCGAGCGTTTCGACGAAATTGCCTTTAACGCCGGTTTACTGGAGAAATCCGTGATCATGGACACCCAGGATTACCTGCGCATCGCCCGTCCTGAGCTTGTAAACTTCCATAAGGCGTCGTCGTGACGGCGCTAGCCTCTTCTTTCCAGAAACAGCACGGAGGCGACGAGAATCACGGCAATAGCGAAAAACGATGAGGAGATAATGAGCGTTTCAACAAACATGTGATCGTTCATGATGGCGATCCCTTTGCGATACCTGCCTTCGTTTTAATCCGCGTAAATGACAAGGTAATGACAGCGATAAAACCTTTTTAACGCTGTCCTCCGCCGCGTTTGCGCGTAAAGTAAGCAGGATAATTATTCTGGCAAGGATCCCCCATGTTTGACCCGACTCTGCTCATTCTTCTGGCGCTCGCCGCGCTCGGCTTTATCAGCCATAACACCACCGTTGCCATCTCGATTCTGGTGCTGATTATTGTGCGCGTGACCCCGTTAAATACCTTTTTCCCGTGGATAGAAAAACAAGGCCTCACCATCGGGATCATCATTTTAACCATCGGGGTGATGGCTCCCATCGCCAGCGGCACCCTTCCCGCCTCAACGCTGCTGCACTCGTTTGTGAACTGGAAATCACTGGTGGCGATCGCGGTGGGGATTTTTGTTTCGTGGCTGGGCGGACGCGGCGTTACGCTGATGAGCAGCCAGCCCTCGCTGGTGGCGGGCCTGCTGGTGGGCACGGTACTCGGCGTGGCGCTCTTCCGCGGCGTGCCGGTAGGCCCGCTGATTGCGGCAGGGCTGGTGTCCCTGTTTATCGGGAAGTCATAGTCAGGCTGGCCATGTAACGCGCCGGCGTCTGGCCCAGCCCCTTTTTGAACATGGTGATAAACGCGGTGGTAGAGTCATAGCCCAGAGACTGTGCCACCTGCTGCACCGATTTCCCGCTAATCAAATGCTGTAACGCCACGATCAGCTGAAGCTGGTGACGCCAGCGGCGAAAGCTTAAACCGGTCTCTTTGACCACCAGCCGCGCCAGGTTGCGTTCACTCATCGCGAAATGGCTTGCCCACTGCGCCAGCGTCTGCCAGGCGGCGGGCTCTTCCGCCATCTTCTCGCTCATCAGCCGAATTTTAGGATGGGGAGAGACGGGCAGCTGCAGATGCTCCTGGCGCTGGAGCGGCAGCTCGTCAAACAGGACGTCCACCAGACGCGATGTGGCCGCAAGATGCAGCTGTTCACGTGATTTCTCCGCCAGGGATAAAATCAGCTCCCGCACCAGAGGAGAGATTTTCAGGGTGCAGCAGCGGTCGGGCAGGCTGGCAGCACCAGGCTCAATAAACAAAAAGCAGAGCTGCGCCCCCGGCGTGGCCCTGTTGCTGTGCGGCATTTGGCCTGGGATCCAGACGGCATACTGGGGCGGTACCATCAGCATCGCATTTTCCACTTCGCAGGTGATCGCGCCGCCAAGGGCCAGAATCAGCTGCCCCTTACGGTGTTGATGCTGCGGAATATATTGTTCTTCCGTCACCACGCGGATGCGAAACGCGACGGCCGCATCGTGCTGGCTATCAGGATCGTAGCCGTCCAGTCCCAGACCAATCATCAGGTTGTCCGATATTAGCGATAAACTGTCATTTTAGCCTGATTTCAACCGCTGAGAAAATCGGTATTGTGTGCGCTCGCTTGAACGTATGAGAACACAATGACTACTGCTCTTCGCACCTCAGGAAAACAGGGCGCGCTGTTGATCGCAGGCATCCTGATGATTGCCACCACGCTTCGCGTCACCTTTACCGGCGCAGCGCCGCTGCTCGACACTATTCGCCTTGATTATGGCTTAAGCACGGCGCAAACCGGTCTGCTGACCACCCTGCCCCTTCTGGCGTTCGCCCTCGTCTCGCCGCTCGCGGCGGGCGTTGCCCGGCGTATCGGCATGGAGCGCAGCCTGTTTATCGCCCTGATGCTGATTTGCATCGGGATTGCGGTTCGCTCCCTGCCTTCCGCTACTCTGCTTTTCATCGGAACGGCGGTGATTGGTTGCGGGATCGCGCTGGGGAATGTGCTGTTGCCCGGCTTAATTAAGCGTGATTTCCCGGGCCAGGTTGCCCGACTCACCGGCGCCTATTCCCTGACGATGGGTGTCTCTGCCGCGTTAGGCTCGGCGCTGATCGTACCTCTGGCTCAGGGTGATGCGGGCTGGCACGGCGCGCTGCTGATGCTGATGGTGTTTCCGCTGGTCGCACTGCTGCTCTGGCTACCGCAGTGGCGTCAAAAACACGTCGCAACGGTAACGGGCGCAGGCGCGCTGCATAACCGCGCGATCTGGCGCTCGGCACTCGCCTGGCAGGTGACGCTCTTTCTGGGGATAAATTCGCTGATTTATTACGTCATCATCGGCTGGCTGCCGGCCATATTACTCAGCCATGGCTTTAGCGAAGCGCAGGCCGGCTCGGTGCACGGCCTTTTACAGCTTGCCACGGCCGTGCCGGGGCTTGCCGTTCCGCTCGTCCTGCAGCGTATGAAGGATCAGCGAACCATTGCCGGAGCGGTTGGGCTGATGTGCGCGGTAAGCGCGGCGGGTTTGTGGTTTATGCCTGAGATGGCGGTGATGTGGACGCTGGTGTTTGGCTTTGGTACCGGGGCAACGATGATCCTCGGCCTGACGTTCATCGGCCTGCGCGCCAGCTCCGCACACCAGGCGGCAGCGTTGTCCGGTATGGCACAGTCTATTGGTTATCTGCTCGCCGCCTGCGGTCCGCCGCTGATGGGTAAAATTCACGATTCGGCTGGAGACTGGCGGATCCCGCTTCTCGCCTGCGCGCTGGCCGCTGTCGTCATGGCCATCTGCGGCGTACTTGCCGGGCGCGACCGGGAAATCGCGCCCCGATAAACACGGTGGCAGACCATCGGGTCTGCCTTTTTTACCCGCGCGCCGCGCGCAGCATTGCCTGCACCAGCACCACCGGACGCCCTTCCAGCGCAGCACGCTCGTGCTGGAATAAGGTGATCACAAAGAACGGATGGGTCACCAGCTCCGCAGCGCGGATTTCCCCCTGCTCGTCCCAGCCCGTCACGCGCATATCACCGCTCTCCAGTTCCTGAGCAAACGCCGCCGATACGCCATAGTTACAGTGATAACCCTCTACGATTTCCGGCTTTCCGTAGGCCTTCGCGATCAGCGTATTATTGCGCAGCTCAATGGCATCGGTTTTCTCCACCAGCGAGCAGGTCAGCGGCGCAATCACCATCGTGCCTTCGGTATCCGTCTCAGCATGTGCCGCGTCGCTCCAGCCCAGCACGTTACGGGCATACTCAATTAACGCATGCTGGAACCCACCGCAGGTGCCCAGGAACGGAATGCTGTTTTCACGCGCGTAGCGTGCGGCAATAAAGGCCGCCTCGGTATTTTTATAGGGGCTTGCGGGAACCAGCCAGATGGCATCGTAGCCCACCAGATCCTCAGAACTGGTTAATTCCGTGGTGGCAAGCCAGTCGTAATCGGCGGTGAGGTCAAGGACCGCGGCGGCGTCGTCAATGGCCAGCGGGATCGCCTTGTGTGCAATAACATCAGGATTGTAATCGCCAACCAGCGCAATGCGCAGCGTCGTTTTAACCGGGAGGTGTTCCATGAAAGGTTCCTTATGCCAGAGTATTATCAGATAACATAAGGAACCTCAGACTACCGATCTTCTGCAATTATCACAATACCTTAAATTGGGAGGGTGGAATTATGATTCAGTGCAAACGCGTCTATGAACAGGCGAGCCCGGGCGATGGCTATCGGGTTCTGGTGGACAGGCTCTGGCCCCGCGGGGTGAAAAAAACGGACCTCGCGTATGACGAATGGTGTAAAACGCTCACACCGTCCAGCGCGTTACGCAAGGACTTTCATAGCGAAGCGATTGATTTCGCGGCCTTCACTAAAGCCTACAAGGAAGAGCTGGCGCAGCATAAGGACGAAGGAGAGCGTCTGGCGGCGCTGGCGAAAAAGCAGACCGTAACCCTGCTCTACGGCGCGAAGGACACGAAGCAGAATCACGCTCTGGTCTTAGCCGACTGGCTGCGCCATCTGTGATCAGCTGACCGTTAGCTCATCCTGAATTTGCGGGGCTTCGTCCGGGGTGAGCGGCATCAGGTGTTCGGCGCGAACAAACGCAAAGCCGTGCTGATTATCAAAGGCGTAGACGTCTCCCGTCACCAGCCAGAGCGCGCGGTCCGCGCTTGCGGGTAACTGCGTCATCACGCCGTTGACCGGGTTAACGAAACGCTGGCCGGGCTGGCAGAGACCAAATAGCTCCACAGATTTACCAATATTGCGACGGCCTGACGCCGTGCGGGCACCGACGATCATCGCCACGCTGCCCGGTTTAAGCTGAAACATACTTCTCTCGCGGTAACGGTAGTCAGAAATTAGCTAAGAATAATCCTAAAGAGAAGTGTATCGCAGCTACTGTCCCTCTGTCACCTGGCAGGTTGCGGATGATCGCGACGATAGAGCGTCCATTCGTCGATCACTTCGCCACCGGGCAGCTTGCACTCGGTGCGGACTCCCTGCGGGCTTTGAATTGGGACCTGTTCCCCGCCCTTTTCCAGGCAGTAAACGGAAGCCGGGTTCGCCATGCCCACGGCGTGCGGCGGTTTCGGGGCGTCGGGTGGGGTTGTTTTTGCGGTGCAGGCAACCAGGGGAAGCGCCAGCGCCATTAGCAGAAATCTCATCTTGTTGATCCTTTTGACATCATCATTGGCTAAGGGTAACGGCTTGTCGCCGCTTTCTCCATGATTTCTCCATTCTAACTGCACTTTTCAACGCTACAGTCTGGCATGTTCTCACTTTGACCAGAGAACATCATTCCGTAATCAAGATGTCTTTGCCCCGTTCTCAACAACGGGGCTTTTTTTCCCGCCTGCTGCCTACCTCTGCATATATTAAATTTTCTATATTCATGTTTTACTATGCCGGAAGCCTAAAAATTCAGCATAACATGCAGATGCAGACGTCTTCTGCCTGGGAGTCATTCTACGTCATGTCGGATCTTATCCTCGCTCGCGTTTCAGAAACCCTTGCCACCGAGCACTCCCTTGAAAGCCTTGTTCGCCAGCTGCTGGAGATGCTGGAAATCGTCACCGACATGGAGTCGACGTATCTGACGAAGGTGGATATAACAGCCCGGCTGCAGCATATCCTCTATGCCCGAAACAGCAAGCAGATGACTATCCCGGAAGGGTTAAGCGTGCCATGGGATGAAACGCTGTGTAAGCGCGCGCTGGATAGCGACACATTATTCAGTAACGATGTTCCCGAGCGCTGGCCGGAGTGTGAAGCGGCGAAAGCACTCGGCATTACCACTTACATGAGCATCCCCGTTCATCTTGCCGATGGCTCGCTTTACGGTACGCTCTGCGCCACCAGCACGGCAAAAAAACCGCTCAGCGCGCGCGGCGAGCAGATGTTAAAACTCTTCGCCGGGTTAATTAGTCAGTACATTCAGAAAGAGTCTCTGGTGACCCAGCTCCGTGAAGCCAACGCGGCGCTTATCGCCCACTCCTACACAGATGCCCTTACAGGGTTACCCAACCGTCGCGCCATTTTTGAGGATCTGACCACCCTGTTTTCGCTGGCGCGGCATCTGAAACGTAACGCCATCATTGCCTTTATCGATCTGGATGATTTTAAACTGATTAACGATCGATACGGGCATGAAGCAGGCGACCAGTTCCTGATTGAAGTGGGCAAGCGTTTGACCGCAGAAAAACAGCAGGACGATATCATCGGCCGGCTGGGCGGCGATGAGTTTCTGGTGGCCACTCTGAGCAACGTCGAGAATGAGGAGCAAATCCACCTTCTCAGAACGCGCCTCAGCGCCCGAATTGCGGGGGAATACTGGCTGGGTAGCATCAGCATCATCTATCCTGGCGCCAGCCTCGGCGTTATCGAAGTGGATCCCGGCGTAACCGATCCGGACAGTGCGTTACGTGCCGCGGATATCGCGATGTATCAGGATAAAAAAGGAAAAAGCAAAACAGGCTTTCTCGCGATGGATTAACCCCGTACACTCTACGGCGTTATAAAAACCGAAACAGGTGATGATATGAGAATAGGGATCCTCTTCCCGGTCGTTATTTTTATAACGGCGGTGGTATTTCTGGCGTGGTTTTTTGTCGGTGGTTACGCTGCTCCGGGGGGATAAATGAGAAAAACCACCCTTATAATGTTGATCGTTGCCGTCGTGGCGTTTGCCGGCACGCAATTTGGCTGGTGGTAAACCCGTTACGTAAAAAGGCCGCCATATGGCAGCCTTTTTAACGCTTCAGTATTAGCTTTTGATCTTTCTGTAGATAAACAGCACAACCAGCGCGCCGATCACCGCGACCGCGAAACTGCCGAAGTTAAAGCCATCGACTTTACCAAAACCGAACAGCGTACTGATCCAACCGCCGACTACCGCGCCGACAATACCCAGTATTATGGTGACGATAAACCCACCGCCATCTTTGCCCGGCATGATCCACTTCGCCAGAATACCCGCAATAAGCCCAAAGATAATCCAGGATAAAATTCCCATAACTTTCCTCTCTGTATGGTTTTTGTCATTAAATCAACGACACAAAAAGGATAGCACAGGATCTGAGAAAGGAAATTTGTGATAAGCCTCACAGAGAGAGTCTGCGCATTTCTTCATCAACATGCCCTTCCACAAGAACTGTGGGGTTGCATCTTTTGTTGAGAAAGATTATCTTTCTCAACACTGAATAGTTGAGATAAACACTCAGGTATTCAGTACGACATTGCTCACATTGCTTCCAGTATTTCTTGCCCACTCATGAGTGGGCTTTTTTTTTGATCAAGCCCCAACGAAAGCGTGCCGGTTGCGCCCGCCGCGTTTTGCCTGATAGAGCGCCTGGTCGGCAGCATTAATAATATTCTGCTGGCTACCCGCGATGTTGACAGCACGCGCACTGGAGACCCCTACGCTTACCGTGACCCGCCCGAAGGGGCTAAACGCGTGTTCAATTTGCTGAGAGAAAACATAGCGAATAATCGTCTGCGCAAGGCGGAGCGCCTCCTGGATATCCGTTTCAGGCAAAATCAGCGCAAACTCCTCCCCGCCATAGCGCGCCACAATCTGGTTGTCGCGGGTGAGACTTTCCCTGAGGCAGTTTCCCAGCAACGCCAGGCATCTGTCCCCTTCCGGATGACCGTAGTTATCGTTGTACTTTTTGAAGTAGTCCACATCCACAAGGAGCAGCGAAACCGGCGCGTCCTTTGCCGCACACGCCGCAATTTCCGAGAGGATTTTTTCATCAAAGATGCGCCTGTTATAAAGCCCTGTCAGCGCATCCTCCGAGGCAATAATCTTTAGCACTTTGTTATCCCGTGCTTTTCTGGATAAGTCGGAATAGAGGAAACAGGACGCCACGATGAGCGTCGCGGTAAACACCAAAATAAGTGCGGCAAGCTGAATCGCCTGCTTGCGCCACGGTGAAAGGGCTTCATCAATGCTTACCGCTACCGTCGTAACCAGTCCGTAGCGCCTGTTTTTCTCATAGGCATAAATGCGTTCGATTTTATCAAACCTGGAGACAGAGCTGGCTATCCCTGTATTTTGTACCTTGAGGTATTTTCTGAAGAGAGGTGAGTCAGAAAAAATCGTACCGATATAGTTATTTTTAAAGGGATAACGTATCAGTAAAACGCCTGCTTGCGTCGTTAAACCAATCACGCCCGCGTGACCAATATTAATCTGTCCATAAAGCGCCAGAAAATTTTCGATACCCAGCGTCACCACCACAACACCGTTAAATGCACCGGTGTGGGTTTCAAGACGTCGGCTAAGAGTAATAACCCATTTACCATTGGTTCTGCTTATCACCGGCTCACCAATATAAATCTGCTGACTTTTATTTTCCTTGTGATAGACAAAAAATGCCCTGTCCGCGCCATTATGGGGGCCCGCAAAATTTTTGTGCAATGCAGTGAAGATATCCCCATGCGCATCGTAGACAACCACATTATTAATCTGAGTAAGAAGATTATCCTGATTGCTTATCATTCGCTGAATATTGATCGCCTGTTGCGGGGTCATACCATAAATTTCAATTGTGTCGGAAACGGTGGTAATCAACATTTCACTTTGGCGAATGATCCCTTCCGTGTAGACGTTAAGGGTATGGCTCAGGTTGGCAACGCTGGTATTGATTTGCTGGATTGACTGCTGTCGGGACGTGGCAATCTGGACGGCAAGCGACAATGAAACAATCAATGAGACAATGATGACGGTAATGGTTGTTGTGTAAAAAGTATTTTTCACATGCACGAGCTTTTCCACCTTATCACGCCTGGCATCCCTGGCTGACAACTCTTGTCACTGTAACAAAGCTCAGGTTAAGAGGAAAACAAATTGCACTTAAGCATAACGGCTGCCGTTATTATCAGGCTTGTAGCTTGCACTGCCTGTGATAAGATTTGAGAGATGAGGGAGCGGACAGGGTATCTGGAAAATGAAAAAGATCATTGCCGTTACTATCGTTTCAGCGTTTCTGGTCTTCCTGTCTCTTTTTGCGGTTAATGCAGTTATCGGGAGCCAGCAGAAAAGCAAACAGCTTGAGATTTCCCGAACCCTTTTACAGCATTCAGAAAGTCTGACCCAGAGCATGGCGCAGACGCTCAAAAACCTGACCACACAGGGATGCGACAGAGACAGCCTCGATCGCTACCGGCAGGTCAAGCTCGAAAGCCGCTATGTCGCTGACGTCGGTTTTATTGAAAAGGGAAAAATAGTCTGTACCGCTTTTTGGGGTAAACTCGTTAATCCTGTCCCGCTTCCTGAAGAGCTCCATGAAACGCCCAGAGGATTTCTCCTCGCGCAATTTTCGAGAAAGGATTTTTTTACCGGCAATGCGGCCATCTATAATAATCACATTATCTTCACCTCCCGCTATGCTTACGATAAATTCACCCCGGTTACGGAGAGCTATTCTCTGAGCACCACCACCAGGGACTTAAGCAGAACTTTTTTTTCGGCTACGCCTGAATTAAACCAACAGAGCGAACTGAATTCCTCCTTGTTTACCCTGACCCTCACCCGGTGCAGCACCACGTGGGATTTGTGCGTCATTGTGAAGCATCACAACGCGGGACTGGCCTCGTTATCTCCCGTTCTATTTATCGTTCTCGCGGTCATTTTATGTTTTATCTGGATTGCGATAACGCTCTTTTTCTTTCGACTCAACGAGGATCGGTTCTCCCTGGAGCGGACGCTGGTCAAAGCTGTTATCACTAATACCATCGGCGTTCATTACCAGCCCATTGTTCGGATTGAGGATAAAAAAATTGTAGGCGTGGAGGTCTTGTCGAGATGGCGTGACGCAAGATACGGTGACGTCTCCCCGGAACTGTTTATTCCATTAATCAAAAAAATTGGCCTGTATAAAAATTACTATATTAATATTCTCCAAAAATCCCTTTCGGATATCGCGCCACTTATTATTAAATATCATCTGGTTGTTTCGCTCAATGTTGGCCGAACGGAAATTGAAGACGGACAGTTTATCAGCATTTTGCGCCGTAGCTGTTTAGCTAATAATATTCCGCTCTCTCTGATCAAAATCGAGCTTTCTGAAAAAGCCATTTCAACGGGGAATATTCTGGAAGATTTCTGCAAGGATTTAAAAAACCTTGGCGTGAGAATATCCATTGATGACTTCGGGGTGCAAAACTCAAACCTGGCAAGGCTTTCGCTGCTTGAATATGATGAGATCAAAATCGACAAGTCGCTGGTCGATGGCATCAGTGAACATTACAAGCAGAACATTTTTGTCATCTTTAGCGACGCCCTCGCAAAACTGAATAAAACGCTTGTTTTCGAAGGCGTGGAGAGCGAAATACAGTATCGCTTTATTGCTGAAAGATACCCCGAGGCGCTGATTCAGGGATGGTATTTCTCAAAATCCGTCACCCGAAGCGAGCTTGCGAAGCGACTCGCTGGGATCGCGCGGTAGGTTACTCGTTTCCCCACTGATTGAGAAAGTTCGCAATATCATCAATACGTTCGGCACGAACCCCGGCTTCACGCGCCATCTCCTGCTGAGCTTCCTCATCGATCTCCTCATTATTCGACAAACGCGTGAGAAGCAGCTGGAAATAATGCGCCAGCGAGTCCTGCTCTGACTCACTCACGGGCTTTGTGGCTTCCGTCGCGTATTCTTCGACGATGTCATAATACTTCAGTGGGATTTCGTTATTCATAACAGCGTTAACCTCTGAGGGTGAAGCCACAAGTATATCCGACGACGTACGGTTAACCAACGCGTTGAGTCAGATAAGCAGGGCAAGCAGGGCTGCAAGAGCAGGTATGGCCTGAACGTACAGTATCTTTCGGCTGGCGGTCGCTGCACCAAAGAGTCCGGCAATCAACACGCAGGTCAGAAAGAAAATGGCCACAGATATACCCTTTTCACCAAGCCAGAGGCTCCAGAGCAGACCCGCAGCCAGAAAACCATTATAAAGCCCCTGATTCGCGGCCAGCACGCGAGTGTCGCGCGCAAAATCGGGACGCAGATTAAAGGCCTTGTGCCCTGTTCTGGTGTTCCACAGGAACATTTCCAGCACAAGAATGTAGATATGGATGAATGCAACGACAGCGATAAGAACAGTAGCGAGCATCGTGTTATTTCCCGCAGGCAAAGGCAAAAAAAACGGGAACCCTCAGGCCCCCGCTCTTGTTTAACCCAGAATCTGGATTACATGTTCGCGATAATCGCGTCGCCAAACTCTGAGCATTTCAGCAGCTTAGCGCCTTCCATCAGACGTTCGAAATCGTAAGTTACGGTTTTCGCGTTGATCGCGCCTTCCATACCTTTGACTATCAGGTCTGCGGCTTCGAACCATTCCATATGGCGCAGCATCATCTCTGCGGAGAGGATGATAGAGCCTGGGTTCACTTTGTCCTGGCCTGCGTATTTTGGTGCAGTACCGTGGGTTGCTTCGAACAGGGCGCACTCGTCGCCGATGTTCGCGCCAGGGGCGATACCGATACCGCCAACCTGTGCCGCCAGGGCGTCAGAAATGTAGTCACCGTTCAGGTTCATACAGGCGATCACGTCGTATTCAGCAGGACGCAGCAGGATCTGCTGCAGGAACGCATCGGCGATCACATCTTTAATGATGATCTCTTTGCCGGTGTTCGGGTTCTTGATCTTCTGCCACGGGCCGCCGTCGATCAGCTCACCGCCGAACTCTTCGGTCGCCAGCTGGTAGCCCCAGTCTTTGAACGCGCCTTCGGTGAACTTCATGATGTTGCCCTTGTGAACCAGGGTTACAGAATCACGGTCGTTGGTGATCGCGTATTCGATGGCCGCACGCACCAGGCGCTTGGTGCCTTCTTCAGAGCACGGCTTAATGCCGATACCGCAGTGCTCAGGGAAGCGAATTTTCTTCACGCCCATCTCTTCGCGCAGGAATTTAATCACTTTTTCTGCATCAGCAGAGTCCGCTTTCCACTCGATGCCCGCGTAGATGTCTTCTGAGTTTTCGCGGAAGATAACCATGTCGGTCAGTTCAGGGTGCTTAACCGGGCTTGGGGTGCCCTGATAGTAACGAACCGGACGCAGACACACGTACAGGTCCAGCTCCTGACGCAGCGCCACGTTCAGGGAACGGATGCCGCCGCCGACCGGAGTGGTCAGTGGGCCTTTAATAGCAACGCGGTAGTCGCGGATCAGGTCCAGCGTTTCTGCTGGCAGCCATACGTCCTGGCCATAAACTTGCGTTGATTTCTCACCGGTGTAAATTTCCATCCAGGAAATTTTACGCTCGCCTTTGTAGGCTTTCTCAACAGCGGCATCAACCACTTTCAGCATTGCCGGGGTAACGTCTACACCGATACCGTCGCCTTCGATGAACGGAATAATCGGATTGTGAGGAACGTTAATCTTGCCGTTTTGCAGGGTGATCTTTTTACCTTCCGCCGGAACAACTACTTTGCTTTCCATTAACCTCTCCTTCGAGCGCTTCTGGTTGTTACTGATCTTATGTTAATAAATTGTAATGAGCCCTTCGATAGTACCTGATTGTCCTGCGCCATGAAAGGTCTTCGTTATTAGGCTATAATGCGGCAATTGATAACACCTGAAAATACCATGAAGAAAACTTCTTTTACAAAACACCGGGTTGAGCGATTCAGCTCACGACAAGCCGCCAGACGACCGCAAGAAACCCAGCCAAAGCGGGTTATTCTGTTCAATAAACCCTACGATGTTTTGCCGCAGTTTACCGATGAGGCCGGACGCAGCACGCTCAAGGATTACATCCCTGTTCAGGGCGTCTACGCCGCCGGTCGCCTGGACCGGGACAGCGAAGGACTTTTGGTCCTAACCAACGACGGCGCCCTACAGGCAAAGCTTACACAACCGGGCAAACGCACCGGCAAAATTTACTTTGTGCAGGTTGAAGGTGAGCCGGACGAAGAGACGCTGGCGAAACTGCGCAGCGGGGTGACGCTGAACGACGGTCCCACCCTGCCCGCCGGTATTGAACGCGTGAATGAGCCGGAGTGGCTGTGGCCGCGTAACCCGCCCATTCGCGAGCGCAAATCCATCCCGACAAGCTGGCTCAAAATCACCCTGTATGAAGGCCGAAACCGCCAGGTGAGGCGAATGACCGCGCACGTCGGCTTCCCTACCCTACGTCTGATTCGCTACGCCATGGGCAGCTACACGCTGGATACGCTGGCAAACGGCGAATGGCGCGACGCTGCCCCTTAAGGAGAAACGATGTTTAAACCTCATGTTACGGTCGCCTGCGTGGTGCACGCGCAGGGAAAATTCCTCGTTGTGGAAGAGAGCATCAACGGCAGGGCGCTGTGGAATCAGCCTGCCGGACATCTTGAAGCCAATGAAACGTTGCTGCAGGCCGCGAAGCGCGAGCTTTGGGAAGAGACCGGCATTCGCGCTGAGCCTCAGCACTTCATTCGCATGCACCAGTGGATTGCGCCCGACAGCACCCCATTCCTGCGCTTTTTATTCGCCGTTGAGCTTAGCGAAACGTGCGCCACAGAACCGCATGATGACGATATCGATCGCTGCCTGTGGGTCACCGCCGAGGAGATCCTGAACGCGCCAAACCTGCGCTCGCCGCTGGTTGCGGAAAGCATCCGCTGCTGGCAGTCAGGCGCACGCCTGCCGCTGGGTGTCATCGGAGAATTTAACTGGCCGTTTACAGAGGGTGTCAACGGTGGGGGGGCGTGATAGAATACGCCGCCTTGAAGTTCAATGTCGTGAGTATTCCATGTCAGATAACAGCCAGAAAAAAGTGATCGTCGGCATGTCCGGCGGTGTCGATTCCTCCGTTTCCGCCTACCTGTTGCAGCAACAGGGCTATAAGGTGGAGGGCCTGTTCATGAAGAACTGGGAGGAAGACGATGGCGAGGAATACTGCACTGCCGCAGCGGATCTCGCCGACGCGCAGGCCGTATGCGACAAGCTCGGCATTGAACTGCACACCGTTAACTTTGCCGCAGAATACTGGGACAACGTCTTTGAACTGTTCCTGGAAGAGTACAAAGCGGGCCGTACCCCGAACCCGGATATTCTGTGCAACAAAGAGATCAAATTTAAAGCCTTCCTGGAATTCGCCGCGGAAGATCTGGGCGCTGACTACATTGCGACCGGTCACTACGTGCGTCGTGCGGACGTGAATGGCAAAAGCCAGCTGCTGCGCGGCCTCGACGGCAATAAAGACCAGAGCTACTTCCTTTATACGCTGAGCCACGAACAGATTGCGCAAAGTCTGTTCCCGGTCGGCGAACTGGAAAAGCCGGAAGTGCGTAAAATTGCCGAAGAGCTGGACCTGATCACCGCGAAGAAAAAAGACTCCACCGGTATCTGCTTTATCGGTGAGCGCAAATTCCGTGATTTCCTGGGCCGCTACCTGCCTGCACAGCCAGGTAAAATTGTCACCGTTGATGGCGACGAGATTGGTCAGCATCAGGGGCTGATGTACCACACCTTAGGCCAGCGTAAAGGCCTGGGTATTGGTGGGACGAAAGAAGGCAGCGAAGATCCGTGGTACGTGGTCGACAAAGACGTCGAAAACAATATTCTGGTGGTGGCTCAGGGTCACGACCACCCGCGTCTGATGTCCGTTGGCCTTATCGCACAGCAGTTGCACTGGGTCGATCGCGAGCCCCTGAAAGGCACGCTGCGCTGCACGGTGAAAACGCGCTACCGCCAGACCGATATTCCTTGCACCATCACCGCGCTTGATGACGACCGTATTGACGTCCGTTTCGACGAGCCGGTCGCCGCCGTTACCCCGGGCCAGTCTGCTGTCTTCTACAGCGGCGAAATCTGCCTGGGCGGCGGGATCATTGAACAGCGCCTGCCGCTGCCCGCTGTTTAACCGATTGCACACATAAAGGAGACCGTGTGGCGAAGAATTATTATGACATCACCCTTGCGCTGGCAGGAATTTGCCAGTCTGCTCGTCTGGTGCAACAGCTGGCGCATCAGGGTCACTGTGACGCTGATGCCCTGCACGTTTCGCTCAACAGCGTTATCGACCTCAACCCCGGTTCAACCCTGGGCGTGTTCGGCGGCAGCGAAACCAATCTTCGTCTCGGTCTTGAAACCCTGCTTGGCGTGCTTAACGCCAGCAGCCGTCAGGGGTTAAACGCGGAACTGACCCGCTACACCTTAAGCCTGATGGTGCTTGAGCGTAAGCTGAGCGCGGCGAAAGGCGCGCTCAATACCCTGGGCGATCGCATCGCTGGGCTACAGCGTCAGCTCGACCTTTTTGACCTGCAGTCTGAAACGCTGCTGAGCGCCATGGCGGGCATTTACGTTGACGTCATCAGCCCGCTGGGCCCGCGCATTCAGGTCACCGGCTCCCCTGCCGTACTGCAAAGCCCGCAGGTGCAGGCGAAGGTCCGCGCTTCCCTGCTGGCTGGGATCCGCGCCGCCGTGCTGTGGCATCAGGTTGGCGGTGGCCGCCTGCAGTTAATGTTTTCTCGTAATCGCCTGACTACTCAGGCAAAACAAATTCTTGCTCATTGTTAACCTCCCGGAGTTGCGAATTATGGAATTATCCTCACTGACCGCCGTATCCCCTGTCGATGGACGCTACGGCGATAAAGTCAGCGCGCTGCGCGGGATCTTCAGCGAATATGGTTTGCTGAAGTTCCGTGTTCAGGTTGAAGTACGCTGGCTGCAGAAGCTGGCCGCCCAGGCAGCAATCAAGGAAGTTCCTGCTTTTGACGAAAAGGCAAACGATTACCTTGATAAAATCGTTGCTGAGTTTAGCGAAGAAGATGCCGCGCGTATTAAGACCATTGAACGCACCACCAACCACGACGTGAAAGCGGTTGAGTATTTCCTGAAAGAGAAAGTGGAAAGCGTCCCGGCCCTGCATGCGGTATCCGAGTTCATTCACTTCGCCTGTACGTCCGAAGATATCAATAACCTGTCTCACGCGCTGATGCTCTCCACCGCGCGTAAAGAAGTGGTGCTGCCTTACTGGCGTAAAATCATCGACGCGGTGAAAGCGCTGTCCGTGGAATACCGCGACATTCCGCTGCTTTCCCGTACTCACGGCCAGCCAGCCACCCCATCCACGATGGGTAAAGAGATGGCGAACGTGGCGTACCGTATGGAGCGCCAATACCGTCAGCTGGAGCAGGTTGAAATTCTGGGTAAAATCAACGGCGCGGTCGGTAACTACAATGCCCACATTGCCGCGTACCCGGAAGTGGACTGGCATCAGTTCAGCGAAGAGTTCGTGACCTCTCTGGGGATCCAGTGGAACCCGTACACCACCCAGATTGAGCCGCACGACTACATTGCAGAGCTGTTTGACTGCATCGCGCGCTTCAACACCATCCTGATCGACTTCGATCGCGACGTGTGGGGCTACATCGCGCTGAACCACTTCAAGCAGAAGACCATCGCCGGGGAAATTGGCTCCTCCACCATGCCGCACAAAGTGAACCCAATCGACTTCGAAAACTCCGAAGGCAACCTGGGCCTGGCGAATGCCGTGCTGCAGCATATGGCGAGCAAGCTGCCGGTTTCCCGCTGGCAGCGCGACCTGACCGACTCCACCGTGCTGCGTAACCTGGGCGTGGGCATTGGCTACGCGCTGATCGCGTATCAGTCCACCCTGAAGGGCGTGAGCAAGCTCGAAGTGAACCGTGACCGTCTTCTGGACGAGCTGGATCACAACTGGGAAGTATTGGCAGAGCCGATTCAGACCGTGATGCGCCGCTACGGTATCGAAAAACCGTACGAGAAGCTGAAAGAGCTGACACGCGGTAAACGCGTCGATGCCGAAGGCATGAAACAGTTTATCGACGGTCTGGCACTGCCGGAAGAAGAGAAAACCCGCCTGAAAGCCATGACCCCGGCGAATTACATTGGCCGCGCCATCACCATGGTTGACGAGCTGAAATAACGTCCTTACCCCCCTTTCCGCCCGAAAAGGGGGTTGCTTTTCCCCGGTTTACTGAATGTTTATCCCCACAGCAACATAATCAGCGTTAGACTGTTTGGTAAAAATCACACCCACCATGAAATCAGTAACTTAATTATTAATCAGTGACTTACAAAAACTACTGTGTGGACTTTATCGGACAATATAGGTCATTTTAACGCCCCAAATCATGCCCCCGGCTCAATTTTGCCCCCAAATTTGCCCCCAAAATTGACCCTTTTGCGTAGCTCCTTCCAGTTTCACAACCTATCGCTTTATGCCTCTCTTACTCATCAGCATAATCGCCCCGAATCCGTTTGTAAGACTTAACCAGCGCGCTACTTTTTCTCCCTGCCCTATACTTTCATTCTGACTGACTGGAGGTTTCTATGTGTGGACGTTTTGCACAAGCCCAAACCCGTGAAGAATATCTGGCATACCTAGCCAATGAAGCCGATCGTGACATCGCGTATGATCCAGAACATATTGGCCGGTACAACGTGGCGCCTGGTACCAAAGTTCTGCTGCTGAGCGAACGCGACGAGCAGCTGCATCTTGATCCGGTCCTGTGGTCATATGCGCCAGAATGGTGGGATAAACCGCCACTGATTAACGCGCGCGTCGAAACGGCGGCATCAAGCCGAATGTTTAAACCGCTGTGGCAACACGGCCGAGCAATCTGCTTTGCGGATGGATGGTTCGAATGGAAAAAGGAAGGCGACAAGAAGCAGCCATATTTCATTCACCGGGCAGACGGTCAGCCGATATTTATGGCTGCAATCGGCAGCACACCATTTGAGCGCGGCGATGAAGCGGAAGGATTTCTGATAGTGACGTCTGCAGCTGACAAAGGTTTGGTCGACATTCACGACCGCCGGCCACTGGTTCTGTCGCCTGAAGCGGCCCGGGAGTGGATGCGCCAGGATATAGGCGGCAAAGAAGCTGAAGAGATAGCGACCGACGGCTCAGTGCCCGCCGACAAGTTTATCTGGCACGCCGTGACGCGCGCCGTGGGTAATGTAAAAAACCAAGGTCCGGAGCTCATCGAGGCATCACAATAGTAATGTCAAAAGAGATCTTTCACGTTTAAAATGAGCGAGCATCAGAATCTCTTTAGAGCCATGTCCACATAGCGTGTAGTAGGATGAATCTTTTTATAATCTACTTTTTTGATTCGAACAAATAAATTATTAATACTCAAATAACAATAAATCGGTAGATGATACTAAAAAATCATCTACCATAATTTTTCCTTGATAACCATTTATTTTTTAGGCGGTTTTCTTGGCATTCCATCACCATCTAAATTAAGATCTTCGATTGAAATTTTCATTTTCCTGAGTGCTTCATTACTATTTGTGAGAGAGTCAATCAATCCCCTTGATGTTTTATTTCTAGAGGTTTTGTTTTCTAAATTACCGAATAAACCATTAGACTTGGATGACAAGTCATGAATAGAACCTAAAGAGCCATCAATATTTAATCTTTCAAACAATGACTTTCTGTAGAGAGCGTCTTCTTTCTTTTGGAAGTAATCAAGTTTTGCCTTCACTTGTTTTAATTCATTTTTTGTTTGCACGGTAATTTTTTGATCAGCCTCAAGATTACTAACTAATTCATCAATTTTTGCAAGATATGTTTCTTTTTCTTTTTCAATCTCGGATATTTTGATGCCTCGTTCAATTGATTCTTTAAGTTCATTTTTTAAAGAGAGAACGAATGTGCCCATTTCATCCGCACTGCCTGCAAATCTATTAAAAATCAATAGGAAATAGTTTAATATTTCATTGCTTTTAAAATTTGGATATCTAACACGATGGTCTATTTCACTCCATGCCTCTTCAAATATTGTCCTAACTTGAATTTCCGTGTAAATACGATTTTTTAGTAGTCTAGTTGATATTATATAATGAACGGATCTGTACCCTGCTGGATGTGTTTTCTCAACACTGCCTTCTATATTTATATCTGGAGCATCGCCTTCGCGAATATAAACTATTGGCGATTCTTGAAACTCCCATTTTGAATCAAGATAATTATGAATTTTTTCCCAGTCTTCTTTGAAAAGATGCAGCACTCTAATACCGATTAAATCAGTTATTACATCGGTGTAGTTATCCTTTGTTATAGTACGATACTTTTCACTAATCTCATCTTCATTTCTTTTTCTTATTATTTTAGCCATTAGATGCTCTGGATCTTTAATTCTCCAGCGAACAGAGTGTACATCTTCTCCTTGCTGTAATATCGAAGATATAAGTCCTGCAGTTTCAGAGAGGGCGGGGATGTTATCGTAGTGCGCCGATCCAATTTCCAGCAATTCTTCCCACGAAAAATCAGCTTTTTCAAATTGCTCTGCAGTCAAGCAATTATTATCCAAGAATTCCTTTAGTGTAAGGGCACTGATATTCACTGTATCATTTTTCATTTGTATTGTTCCGATATGGAATTATAATTAATTATATCATCTTGATATGAGCAAGTTACAACACCCCTTATATTAACCTTTAAGTTTATACGTTACTAGCTCTCTAGGACTTTTTCCTGTAACGGGATCTGGTGAGCCAATGAGCCTAGACATTACACTAGTTGGTACTAGATGCCATAAAACATGTTTCTAATGTCTGCTGTTTGCACAAAGCGGACATAGACATCATGAAAATTTATCGGACTCTAAGCAAATCTGAATATCTTGTCGTATATCGAGGCGACAGCATTTTTCGCTTCATTTGCCATTGTTGCTGAACGCCCTGCCCTGCAAAGTAGAGCGTGCCTTTTCCGTCTTTTGCGTTCAGGTGATCGAGCACTTCCATCAACCTTTCGCTACCGGCCCGTGGTGCGTTCTCGTCGAACAGGTTCAGTTGGGCAACGCCCTGACTGAAGAAGTCCCCGAGCATAATGCCAGCTTTTTGGTACCGGTGCCCATCCTGCCAAATTTTGTCCAGGCACTTTACCGCGGCGTTGATAATATCGCGACTATCCTGCGTTGGCGTGAGCAACTTCATTGAGGCGCTATTACCGTAATATGGTTCGTTAAGAGCAAAGGGAGAGGTCTTCACGAACGCTGAGATAAAGCGGCAATACTGGTGCTCACCACGGAGCTTTTCAGCACCGCGGGCGGCATAAGAGCAAATAGCCTGGCGCATCTGCTCATAGTCGGTAACGCGTTCGCCGAATGACCGGCTGCAGACGATTTCCTGTTTTGCGGGGGCAAACTCTTCCAGTTCAAGACAGGGTTCGCCTCGCAGCTCTCGGACAGTGCGTTCGAGTACCACGTTAAAGTGTTTCCGGATTATCCACGTACTCTGCTCTGAAAGGTCTAAGGCCGTTTTAATACCCATCGCGTTTAGCTTTTTACTGATTCGGCGACCAACACCCCAGACGTCCTCTACAGGTACCACAGAAAGCAGTCTGCGCTGGCGATCAACATTTGAGAGGTCAACTACCCCACCCGTCTGCCGCTGCCATTTCTTTGCGGCGTGGTTGGCCAGCTTTGCGAGTGTTTTTGTCTGCGCAATGCCCACTCCTACTGTCAGGTGTGTGCGCTTGAGGACTGTAGCGCGAATTTCTTTGCCAAACTCTGTCAGGTCCCGGCAATTGCGCACTCCTGTCAGGTCGCAAAAAGCTTCGTCAATGCTGTAAATTTCGACGCGAGGGCTCATTTCCTCGAGCGTCGTCATTACCCGGTTCGACATATCAGCATACAGCTCATAGTTGCTGCTGAAGCAAACAACGCCAGCGCGCCGAAAAAGCTCCTTTTGCTTGAAGAAAGGCTCTCCCATAGTAATTCCAGCAGCTTTGGCCTCGGCGCTGCGTGCTATTACACAGCCGTCATTGTTCGAGAGCACGACCACCGGCCGCCCCCTCAAATCAGGTCGAAACACCGTCTCGCATGATGCATAGAACGAATTCACATCACAGAGAGCAAACATATTCAGCTCGCAGATTTAACGATGAAAGTCACGACGCCAAAAACGTCCAGCGTGTCTTCACTGCCAACAATAATCGGACTGTAGGCGCTGTTCATAGGATTTAGCTGCACGGTCGGGCGCAGCTGCAGGCGTTTAACAGTGAACTCCCCTTCTACAGCGGCGATTACGATATCTCCGTGCTCAGCAGTCCGGGAACTATCCACCACCAGCAGATCACCGTCGCTGATCCCTGCTTCGATCATTGAGTCGCCGGCCGCCTTAACGAAATATGTTGAGCTGGGGTGGGAAACTAGTAGCTCATTGAGATCGATACGCTGTTCAACGTAATCAGCTGCGGGGCTTGGGAAACCACATTGGACTAAGTCACTGAAAAGCGGAAGAGCGATAATTTCGCGCAGTTCTGCAGGCCTGATAAATTCCATGTTGCACACCTCAAATACTGTTTTTATATACAGTAGTTTCATTTGAGTGAGCGCGCAAGACAGAGGTACTACCCTGACTGCTTAAAGCTTCGCCGTTTCGTTTCTAAGTTTATATGTCGCTTCGAATTATGAGTTTTGTAAATTTTAGGGCCGCAACTCTATGTGAGCAGATTTAAGCCACTGCTCGTTCTTGCATGCAACGGACAGTAGTTTTCAACCTAAACACTCCTTTATCACTAATCTAGAATCGACCTGCCCGTAGCCTGAAGCATGTGATTCTCTCCAGCCAAGTGGTGATGCCGTGCAATGAAGCGGAGAAATTCACTCTGGGTCAGACTGAGGAAATGATTACGATAGCTCGAGCACTAAGCAACTCAAGGCAGCTCGCTATTGCATATAGTCAGGCTACTCAGTTAGCATAAAATGAGGAAGGGGCTTCACTAGAATTTGAGATTAATGTTAACAACAACATATCAAGAAGAGTTGATGATCAAAGGATATGCAAAAAATGATTAATTCACAACAAGTGCAGTTCATTAGTAAAGCACTTTACATAACAACATTTACGCTTTTATTGGTAGTGCTGCCTTGTGCATTTATCCATGAAAAAACTTCGCGCGTAATATTTTATTGGTGCGGGTATTTATCGCTAGCAGGTTTATTACTTAACGTATTCAAAAAAGAAGAGAAAATAAATTGCAACAGGATTACTTTTTCTTTTTTGATGCTATCTGTTCTTTTCTTGGGATGGTCATTGTTATCTGGTTTTTTATCAGGAGAAAAATCTTCTGAATTGTTATATACACCAGGAAAAAGATGGCTTATAGCAGCAATAATTTCTCTCTTTATCTTAAACGGTAAGGATAAGCTAAAGAAATTCCCAAACGCTACGATCATAGTATCAGTGATGACTTTAGCTTTCATTGTTGCAAGCACTTATGGGATCTTGCAAGGAATAAACAGCGATACGCGCATTCTTCTTGGCATTAATAGAGCAACTCTTACGGCATATGCTTTCAGTGCATTTTCATTAGCTTTTTCAGCGATCATAGCAGCTACTATTACAACTAAAAAGAAGTATCTATTTCAATTAATCGTTCTTATAATTTCCACTTATATCATTTTTTTAACTCAAACAAGAGCGGCCATGCTTATCCATCCTTTGCTCGGCTTGCTGTTGCTTCTTTCATGGATGTGGCGAGATAAGTTACTTAATTTCAAGACGCTGATTCTTTCAGTTTTGTCATTAGCAGTTGTTGCTTCCTTAAATTCCAAAATAATAATTAATCGTCTCGATTCCACAATGATTGAAATAAGGGAGTACAATCTTGGAAATGACCATACATCTCTGGGAGCCAGATTCAGCATGTGGAAACTTGGAGCAATGGCTTTTGCTAAATCACCTTTTGGACAAAGTGAGACTCATCGAAATAATGAAATAATTAGTTTTTTGAAAAATACTAATGAAAAATCAGAAGCCGCAGGTTATCTAACAGTGCATTTACATAATGAATTTATTCAGTACGCATCAATTTTTGGTATTTTCGGCATACTTGTGTTGTTTGTTTTTTTCTTTATGTTGATTTTTAAAAGTAGCCATCCAGCTATAATTGGACCAATTGGCATACCTACCTTAGCAGTTTTATTCTATGGTTCCACAGATGTATTGTTGACATCAATAGAATTGATAGTTATATTTTCCACTACAATTATTCTTTCAAGTATGGCAAGTAATTATTGGCAAGGAGCTTCTAAATAATGAAAATATATATTATTAATCTGGAAGGCGATACTGAACGAAGGGAATCCATGGAATCCCAAGCAAAGCGTCTAAATCTTGATTACGAGTTAATTCCAGCTGTAAACGGAAAATGTATTCCAGAAAATGTGTTTTCTCTTTTGAAAAGAGAACATAGCTACGCGGTGACTCCTGGGGAAATTGGATGTTCCCTGAGCCATTTGACAGTTTATAAAGCGCTGGATGCTTCCAAAGATGATTGTGCGCTAGTGCTTGAGGATGACATTTTCTTACCTGAAGATATTTCTCTTTTTCTTGATGAAATTGAGTTATCAATCCCAAAAAACATTCCATATGTTTATTTGCTTTCTAGAGTTAACCATTACAACAATAAAAGTATTTTAAAATTAGCTAACGGACATACTGTTCATGATGTTTATAATGCAGCCTTTTCTCATGCTTATATTATAAATAAGGCCGCCGCTCGCATTCTTTACAAAAAATTATTCCCTGTTTGGTGCGTAGCCGATCAGTGGCAAACATTTAAAGAATTCGGATTTATTAATTTACGTGGAATTATACCTGAATACATCAACACCAATCCAGTTTATGAGAGTGTAACCACCATCGGCAATCGGAATGATGATATAACAATGAAAAAAAAGAATGAAGCATGGAAGGCTATTTATTCAAGCCGTTCCTTTAAAGTCAAAATAGCTAAAGCTTGCACCCTTCTTTTTCATCGTCCATTTCAGAAAATAATCAAGCAGTGATTTTCCAAGCGCTGATAAAAATCAGCGCTTCTTAATATATACTTTATAAATCTCCTGCAACTATGACGAAGGTGTTATCGGCCAGATTATTTTAGATGTATGCGATGTATCAACGCGCAATAAAAGCACACGATACTGCCGCCACGCTAATAAAGTATTTCGCTCTTCTTCTGTTGCCATCCCTAAATCAATAGCATCTTTAAGAGGCTCAATTATGTTATTTGCGTAGGCTAATAACTCCTGTTTTTTTCGTTGAGCTTTTAACTCATGATCCACTGGTGCAGTGATGATTTTCCCTTTATCAAAGATGAAAGAATCTCCAAACGCATTATTCCCAGCATCATCAAACCCATCTGGCACATTTTCAGGTAAGACTTCAACTACAATCTGATTAATAGGGAATATCAAACTAGCATCATAAGAAAAATGGATTATTTTTTTGGTATCAGGATTGTATGATATTTTTAGAGTATTTTTGGAGAGCGTCTTTAACCACTGATACCAATCATTTCCATACTCATCCCTTAGAAAAACGACATTCATATCTGGAGCTTTTGCAATGTAATATAATTCAAGTTCACATTTTGAAAACTTAGCGACCTGCTCCGCTGTATAGTTTTCCCAGATTTCTAATGGGTTGTATTTTTTAAACACGCCTGATTGCATTTCCATTAAGATACCCGTGCAGTATACCAGTTGCCGTTGATGTTATATTGAATATATCGAAATTGTATTGCCGTATAATTTGTCTTTTGCATCACAGCAGTAACTACAGCCCCATCTGGAGCATATGCAAAGTTACCATCATTATTTCCGTTATCTGCCGTTCCAGGTGAAGCCAGCCGGATCCCTCCTTGCAAGAAATTTGCAGCAACCCATGCCGACGGAGCATATTGACTTGTATCAATAACGACCGCCCCTTGCATCCCGTTAACGCTGGTAACAGGAAATGCGGGCATATAGTTTGGGGAGTATGCTCGCACGCCTGGAGTATCGTACAATCCCGCCCCTGCTTGAATCAGCCCCACACTGCTGATGTTTCGCCCTGAATGGATATCATCCTTGGCCTCAAGATAATTAGGCGCAATCACATTTCCATTTGACTGAATATCTACTGACGGTCCCTGCGCTGCGCGTAAATGAAGCACTTTATCGTCAGAGGCATAAACGAGCCCCATTTCTGCACCGGAAGCATTAAAAAACCAGAGGTGTTTATTCCCTGCCCCACGAATGTTTATCGCATTTTGTGAAAGCTCTGCACCGCCATTGACAGCCTTAAGCGCCCCAGGGATGGTAACAGTATTATTATCAGTATCGTATTGCACCGCCCTGAAATACCGCCAGCCGATATTGTTGCCATCATCCTCACGAATGGCGAGGATCAACTTAGAATTCGTGTAACTCACGAACTGGACTAACGGCCGATTTACCCTTCCCCCCTGAGCGGGGCCGGTAGCACATACGACATCGATATAGTAAAAATCCTGCGTCAGGAATGGCGGGGTGTTGGTACATCCACGGGTATCTATAAACAGTGATTCACCGACGACAAAGGGGTAAGTCGCAAAATCAATCGCGCCGTGATTCGAGTCGGAACTAAAGTTCCCTTTATAACCAACCGGCACGAGAGCACCCGCTGCATTGTCAGCAACATCCCTGACAGCCGCCGCCCTGAGTTCTAAATGTTCTCTGGCTAACGCCTTATCCTGGACATCAGAAAGATTATTTTCTTTCTGCAGGGCATTAACGATACGAGGGTCATCCCCGGCGGCGACTGTATTCGCCGTTGTACCAACATCCAGTACAGCGGCACCTTTCAGCCCAATATTTTTCCGGGATTCACTGGCATTCTTCACATCGCGCAGGTTTGCATCCTGGCGAAGGAACAGGCCATCCCCGGTAGCCACCTTAAGCTCAATATCCGCCGTTTCTGACACGGCGAGGCGAAACTGGAGCGTTACACTGATGCCACTTACCGGCTTCTCAATTGCTGCACAGTTCGCCACGGCATACAGTTCGCCGGCATCGGTTAACAGCCCGACCTCACGAACAACAAAGCCCCCAACATCGGGAGGCAGTACCAGCTGCGCAATAAACTGATTAGCCTGGTCCGGTGAGACCTGCAACGCTGAAATCCCCGCCCGATACACTTCGTGGTTCAGTGTTGTTTTTGCAGGATCAGGCGTAACGGGCTGACCATTACCGTCACCCACCACAAAATCTTTAATAATGACGGGTTTCCCGGTCGCAGAAGACTGCGCCTCCAGCTCTTTACCTCTGTTGGTCAGAATACTGTAATATTTATCAGCCATGGCTACACTCCTGCCTCAATATCGACATCAATCCAGGCGGTAACAGCACCGCCGGTATAATAAGTTCCCTTTGTGCCCAGGTCGGCAATCACGTCAATGGAGGTCAACAGACTCCTCAGGTTCTTCGCTTTATCGACTTGCCGCCGAATACGTTGATACAAAGCGTCATCAACTTCCTGAAGGCTGTAAACCTCAACGCGGAAGGTGTAGGGAGCCTTATGCGGCTGATCCTCCCACCACTCCACCACGGTCGTCGGGAGACTGACAGCGCTCAGTGACCGCCTGACAGCGCCGGCAGTACCGCGATGCTGATGAACATAGGCGGCATCTTTTAACACCTGCCGCTTTTCAGCCTCAGTCCAGTCGTCTTCCCAGGAATCAACCGCAAACTCCCATGCGAGCCACGGCAGCAAGTGCGCCGGGCAGGTATCGGGGTCTTTCACCTTACGCACCATGCCCGTATCCAGTGCGGTGATCTGCTCCGAGCTGGCCTGCTCCTGCGCCCGCTCAGGCTGAATGGCGGAGGGCGGTAGCAGGGAACGAAATTTATCCACCGGAGCCTCCTTTGCGGGTGACGTTTATCGCACTACACCAGGGAGCCTGCCCGGCGGCCGCTTCCAGATCTGCGACCGGACTTATCAGCCTGACTCTGGAGACGCCGGGCTGCTGGAGTGCAGCATAAATCGCGGAAAGCGGCACGAGGCCGTTTATGCGATGTGAAAGCAGGGTGTAGCTGGTCAGCGTGCTGATGGCATTCTCCAGCACCGTCTGCGCATCCGGTCCGTCGGGTATGTCCAGTTCAGCTGTTACCGCATAGCTGACAATGGTGGCGCTTTTGACACTGACATAATCAGTCAGAGGCCTGACCTCATCGGCGCTTAGTTCGCTCATCACCTTTTCCGTCAGGCCGGGGCTGGCCTCACCATTACCGGTTCGCGACAGGATATAGACATCCACTTCACCCGGGCGGTTGTGCGTTTCCGGGCCATAGGCATCCGCATCCAGCACATCGTTATCCGCGGATTTGGCATGAAAGCGGTATGCGTTGCGCGCTCCTGCCGTGTTCAGCTGCGCCCACGAAAGCTGGATACGCTCACGGAAAGCGTCATCGTCTTCATAGACAGGATCGACGGGTGGCACGGCATCCGGGTCGCCGGGATTTATCACCAGGCGGGAAACATTAAAACTCGCACCTATCTGGTCAAGATCGACTCCTCTGGCGCTGGCAAGGAAAACAGCGCGTACTGCATCATTGACACGCTGAAACGCCAGGGTGAGCTGGTAGGCGTTGATTTCCCCCTGTTTATACGCCGGGTCTGATTCAACCAGAGCGTCGAATTCCGGATCCAGTTCGCGCAGACGCGCCAGCCAGCGGGTAAAAATATCGGCGGCATCCGGTACCACAATGGCATCCGGTACCGCCAGCGCGGACAGGTTAATTACGTCGTAACTACTTGCCATAAATCTGTATTCCTCCGGTGCTCACGGGGAGATTATTCTCTTTGTTGATCCCCTCGATATCGACGACACATCCTGTTTCATCGGCCGGGAAAGTGACCATCACACGCGTGACCCGCAACCGTGGCTCCCAGCGCGCCAGCGCTGAGGCCGTGGCCGCGATAATCCGCAGTCGGGTGAGATCGTCGCGAGGGTTGTCCACCAGCGAAAACAGGTCACTGCCATAATCACGAACCAGCACACGGCTGCCGAGCGGCGTGGAGAGGATATCGCTGACGGACTGGCGCAAATGATCGCTGCCGGACAGGCGTTTACCGGTCCGGCTGTTTACACCATTCATAATGTTTTTCCGTATGTGGATCGCCAGGGGCGGAGAGTTAACCGAAATAATCCGGGCCGGTTTTATCCTTGCTGCCGGATTTTTTTGAGGATTTCGCAGGCTTGCGGATATCAACCACCAGGTTGTACGTGTAGCTGAATCCGGCAGGCGTCAGGGAATAGACCAGCGATTCCACCACCCAGGCACGATCTTCCCGCTCGCCAAAGCCGGACGTGGAAACGCCGGATTCTGCCGTAAGCGGGACATGTTTCGGGCGGCACGGTCCCGTCACCGTCATTTTCTGCTCATTGCGCCGGGCCTGCGTTTTTTTCGATTTGGCGTGCTGGTCAGCAGTGGCCTTTGCGGGCTGGGTATAGGGATTCGCCATCGAGGGGCCGTCATGGTCAACCGTAGTGGTTTTGGTCTTCCCATCCGCTTCATCGTAATAGCGCACACCGATTTTTCCTGATGACTTACCGCTGCTGCCGGTGGCTTTCCCCGTCGAACTCCCCCGCTCGCCCTCACTGTATGACCAGTTTGAGACTTCCTCCGGGGTGATAACCATTTCCACGGTCTGCTCACCTGAGGCGTTAGCCGTTGCGCCCTGCCTGAGAAAAAGCCAGTATCCGCCGGAAGGTTTACTTACCGCGTTCCATGTCCGGGCCAGTCGGGTCAGCAGGTTGGCGTCAGACTCCGCAACCTGATCAACATGGTCAATATGGATATTCGCAAGTTCCGTGGCCACTTTCGGTACCAGACCGTTTTCTGTGGCCACGGTTTTAACCAGATCCGCCAGCCGAAGATTATCCCAGCTGCGTGTTTTCTGGCTGAGCACATCGCCGGGCTGTTTTTGCGCATTCATGGGCGCGGCCGTGGCATAAATCTCGATACGCCGCGGAGGACCGCTGCTGCCGACGCCGGACACCACAAACCAGCCTTTATCCACCAGCTGGTCGTTGAAGCCCAGTGCCACGCGTAGCCGCGCGCCTTTTGTCGGCAAGGGGAGGGTTTCTGAGAGTAACGTGATTTTCAGCTCATCCGCTTTTGCTGTGGCGCCGCCGTAATCGGTCAGCGTTATCTCTGCCAGGCTCTGCTGCAGCGCGCGGGTGATATCCTTACCCTCCGCGGTGACGCTGAACGCCGGCGCGTATTCCGGTTTCACAATCTGTTCAGTCATATTAATCCCACAGGCTGAAAGCTGAGTCCTGAACCGGCGGGGCCAGATCCGGCAGGGTTATAAACAGACCAGACGGATAAACCGCGCCAGCATCAGCCAGCCCCGGATTCGCTTCAAGCACCTGCGTCACGATATAAGACAGGTTTTCCGTGCCGTAATGCAAAGCGCAGACTGCATCCAGCACATCACCATCACGGGTTTGATATGTCGTCGGCATAATGTTTCAGCGTCATCGTCCAGTTTTTATTTCGGTGGCCACCTCCGGGCAGGAAACGGTTTGTCGTGTCGGAGAAGTCGAGCACCACCCACCAGCCCAGTACATCCCCTTCACCGCTGACCAGCTGCTGTGGCTTGTTCTGGTCAGCGAGATCGTAGAGATCGTTAACGGCATCCACCCCCTTACGGAAGAAGGCATGCGATTCACCTTCAAGCCGGACGGTTCGCCCTGGCTTGCCGGTATACTGCAACAGGTCCTGTTTGCCGATGCGCTCCTGCTCGCTCCATCGCCAGCTGGCCTCACGGGTCAGCTGGTTATACGCCGTGGTATCGATGGAAAATGCGAAATCGCCCAGCATCATCATCACCCTGGCGGCCTGGGCACCACGCGCCGCGCTGGCACCGGCCTGCCCGAAATCTTCAAAAACAGGAATGATTTCACTCACCAGATTTGCCCTCCGTCCAGCATGCTGTTATTACCATTAAAAGCAGGGCTGCTTTTCGTCATACCCTCGACCTCATCAGCAATCGCCCGCTCGTCCTGCCCGGGTGCACCATGAATTTCAAACCGGTATTCAAAGCGGCGATTGTCTGTCAGCTGTCGGGGTGCGGCGGGAGCATCTGCTGAATCCAGCTTCTGCAGCAGCATATCCCAGCGACCTTCAGCCTCTGTGCTGGTAACCTGCTGGAGTGAATCCTGCTCCGTAATGCCCGGTACCACCTGCGGCGATGTTTCTGGCGGTAACGGCGACAGCAGGGTCCGGGGATAATGATCCCATGCCGTAGGGCCGGTACCGGGCGTGACAGACTGCGGCTGTGCCGGCTTCATTAACCCATCCGGCCCGAACAGTCCGCCGCTGTTCTCGGGAGTCATATACTTATCGAGGGTGGTGTTGAATGCCTCCTCGTCATCACGGAAAAAGCCCCGCGTATCCCGGTAAGATTTTTTCACATCGTCAGGCAGGTCCGGCTTTTCCTTTAGCTGCTGTTCAAACCATTGTCCCTGGCCGTTTCGCTGCGCTGTCATCCGGGCGATATCAACCGACCCGGTCATGGCCAGCGATTTAAGGACATCCCGCTGATCGCTTCGCTCATCCGGCAGCAGCCAGGACAGTTTTTTTGCCAGCGCGTACGCCACCTTCCCGACAAAAACAATTCCCTGCCCGAACGTCAGCACGCCCGGATAGAGATCATTACGCAGGAAACTGACAATGCGTTTGATACCGCCGCCTTTAAACCACTCTGCCAGATCATCAGTAAGACGGCGCACATCCGGTGCCAGCTCGTTACCCAGCTGGCCGGAGATTTCCGCCATCGCAGAAGAGAACACGGTCTGCAGGTTGGTAATAGCGCGGTTGCCCTCCATTGCACCTTCAGCCCCCTCTTTCGTGACGAGGTTATACCGGCGCTGCTCGTCCATCAGGTCGCGGTAACTCTTCCCGGACTGCTTCAGCAGCATCAGGAGCTTGCTGGCCTCGCCGCCAAACAGCGAATCCAGCGCAAATGAAGCTTTCGACTCATCCTGCAGGCTGAGCGCGCGCTCAACGATTTTTTCAAACTGTGCCATATCGCTGAGCCCGGCCAAATCCCCCGCCTTAAACCCGAGCGTCTCAAACGCGTCCTGCAGCGAGCCCTGCTTACCGTTCTGCTTGTATTCCCCTGCCTTGTGCAGATACTCCTCAAACAGATCGCCGATATTCTCGCCGTTCATGTCGTACTGATTTGCGAGGGTGTCCCAGGCATCAAACGTCGGGATGTCCACGCCATAACTTTTCGCCACGCCCGCACGTCGGGCCGTCTCCGCATTGGTAGCCGCCGGTGCTATCAGGGTGCCCAGCGCGGAAGCCACCACCCCACCGCCGCCGATCGCCAGCCCCGGTGCCACCATGCCGCCCAGCTGTCCGGCGATACCCAGACCGCGGCGAAACAGGCCTTTACCGGCCCCTTTAAATGACGCCAGCCGCTGCGCCTTCTGCATCTGCTGGTTCAGCTTCTGCTGTTCAGACTCCGTTTTACGGATTTCACGGGACACATCGCTGTAACGCCGTTTCAGATCGCCAAGGCTCTGCCCGGCAAGCTTTGCTTTTTTAATCTCCGCCGCCAGCTTCGCCTGGTCTTTGGTCAGTTTTTCTGACTGCTTCCCGACGTCCTTCAGGCTCTTTTGCAGGCCGTTCGCTGAACGATTCCATGAGCTGTCGATATTGCCGCCAAACGTAATGACGGCCTTAAGATTCTGGCTTAGTCCGGCCACGATTTACCGCCTCCACTTCGTCGGTGAGAAAATCAGAAAACACGCTGAACGGCATATCCAAGTATTCCGTCATGGGAAAATGCAGGCGCCGCCCGAGAAAGCGTATCGCCCGGATCAGGCTTCTTTCGGTCGCTCCCCGGGCGGGAGCATAAAAACATTAAATGCGTCCAGCAGCTGCGCATAATCTGCCGCTGTCAGCTGCCAGATATCCTGCTCACTGAGATTGCACAGCAGCGCAATCATGCGCGCCTCTTTTTCTTCTTCGCTGCCCCGATCCTTGGAAAAAGCAATGCGATCGCGCACCAGCGGCTCGCGCAGCGTCACCTGTTCGAGCAGGCCACCGTTCTCAAAGGAAACAGGGGAATACAGTTTGATAACGCGGGTTTCACCAGGAAAACTCATAACACTCTCCGTAAAGTAAAAACGGCCCGAAGGCCGTTACAGGATAAAGACAGGCTCAGAGACGGACTTTCGCCGCCAAGCCGGACAACACATCCACGCCATTCACCCGGCGCGAGAACCGCTCCGTATCAATTTCAAAGAGCTCGCGGCCGTCTTTGGTCTGGCGGTAATAGCTCACGGCGATGTCCACTGTGACGGCATTTTCGGACAGGCTGTCCTTGCCCCGCGCATCCGGCGTGACGGTCTGCACAAAGCCCTCGATCTCCTCGATGGTGCCCAGCGCGGTGCCGTTCGCCAGATAGCCCTGATACGCCGTAAAACGCGGGCGACTGCCACTGACAAAACCAAAGGCAGTCAGCATGTCCGTGTCCACCCCGTAAAACTTCAGCTGGCAGGTCAGCGCCTCCATGCCGTCATCCACGGGAGAGGGAGCGTCCTGTGCGCCGGTGCGCAAATCGGTTTTGACAATGGACAATGCCGGCGGGGTAAATTCATGTGCGCCCTGAATACGGATCCCCTGCCGGAAGAAGGTCCAGACGCGTAACGTGTTTTTTTCGCTCATGCTGCCAGCATCTCCTCAAGCGCATAGTTGTTATTCACCCGGACGCGCAGGCTGATAAGTTCAGTCGGCGATTTCGGACCAAAGTCATAGTTGATGTACAGCACACCCGCCGCCATGCTCTCCGCGGTGTTAAGCTCCTCATCCAGCCAGGCACGACCGCCGAAAATGGCACCGAGGCCGATCAGCTGACGCATATAGGCGTTGATGGTCCCGATGATGTCGTCGGCGTTTTCCCGGTCGAGCGGGCGGTCAACGTATTCCAGCATCGTCTCCTGAATGCTGTCCTCGATGACGTCTGCAGTGCGACGAACCGATTCAAAGCGCCACTGGGGATTGGTTCCGCACAGGCGGTTACCCCAGTGCTTAAACCCGGCACGTCGGATAATAGTGGAGACGTTCTGCATGTTGAGCAGGTTCGCATCGCAGTTTTCATCGCCGAGAATGAACTCGTCGATCTGCTCCACGCCGAGGATGTTGTTAATATCCTGGTTGGATTTGCTCCACCACCAGCCCTTCTCAAAGTCGATACGGGCGCGCAGTCCCGCCGCAAACGCTGAATACGGGCGGTAGACCAGCTGGCCGTCGGCATTGCTGACCTGAACGCGCGGGCGCAACAGCTCAGTGCGCATGCCATAGGACTGACGCCGCTGGACCACTTCCTGCAGCGTGGCACCAGACGCACAATCAACATACGCCACTGCCCGCAGCTTGCCGGCAACGGTTTCCAGCGCCTTGCCCACTGCATCATCTTCACTGAAGCCCGGCGCGATGACGATACGGGGCTGATACGTTGTGACCGATTTCGCCGATGACAGCGCGCCAATACCTGCCAGCACCGCAGCCCGCTGTTTCGCGGCGTCAGCGTCTTCAGCAACACGCACCACTACCGTCAGGGCATTGCGCTGATCGTTGATTTCGGTCAGCGCTTGTTTCAGCGAGCCCTGCTCACCCAGGCGGGAGAGCATCGTGGTACCGACAATTGCCACCGGCGTATTCAGCGGGAACGGCTCATCCTCGCCACCGGACAGCTGCAGGCTGAACGGCGTGACAATACCGCTGCCAGTACCCTTCGCGGTCACTTTCACATCCGCCACCGCACCCACGGCCGTGACCACCTCTGCTGGCGTTGCCGTCAGCTTGCCACTCTCATCACAGCCCAGCGTGATGGTCAGCCTTAAAGCCGTCGCATCCCAGACAGCTGTCGTCGCCACCTCAGCAGGATTTTCCGCATCAGGGACGCCGGCTACCGCGTCAACCACCACGACATTGCCCGCCTTGCCTTTGACCGTTGCAGCAAAATTCACAACGTTATCCAGGATGGGTGTTCCGACGGTACCGCCTGCCGGAATACCTGCAGACGCATCCGGCGCGGTACCCACCAGGCCGATAATCGCCGTCTGGATCGTCATGACCGCGACCGTACCGGATGTCAGTTCGATCGTTTCCACACCATGTAAATTCGCCATTCATTTTCTCCAGGCATAAAAAAACCTGCCGCGGCAGGTCACATTTTTTGATTTGGGGGATTCGTGGTACCACCGCCGTCACCATTTTCTTTATGGTCATGGCCGTTGTAGGTTTCGCGGATCCCGCTCATTTTTCCGGTACCGTCCGAAATCTCCTGTGTCGCCCCGATATTTCCGGTCACGTTCGTGTCGGCATTTATCTGCGTTTTCCCCTGAACGGTCAGGGTGTCGGTGATTTCCACCGGGCCGTCCAGCGTGCCTTTCCCGATGATTTTGTATGTTCCCCCCTCTGCAAGGGTGATGGTCAGGGCATGTGCGGCACGGTTATAACGGATTTCAGTACCATCCCCGTAACGGGTGATATGTTCACTGTCGCTTCCCGCCGGCACCGGCAGACCGCCGGTATTCCAGCCCGGAAACACCCGGCCATTATTGAGTTCGCCCGCCTCCGACAGCACCGTGACCGCATCCCCCACCGCATACGGATTGGAGTCTGCCCGGTTAGTACCCGAGAAGCCCTGGCAGAGCGGCAGCCAGGTGGTGGTGATGTCGCCCAGGTCCACCCGGCATTTCGGTATACCGTCATGCTTAACGGAATGAATCACCCCGCGCCGCACGATATTCGCCAGACGGCGCTGTAAATCGCCCTCGATATCACTCATCAGGTTTTGCCTCGTATATCAGCTGGTAATCGTCCACATGTGCGCGACCGATATCCGGTGCCTTGCCCAGCCAGGCAGCTTTCAGCGGGGCATTCAGCTGTGCAAACGGATCGGCACCAAAGGCGGCTGCCTGGGTAAATGAAATGCGCCAGACAAGGTAATCATCCATGCGCGGATCAAACTCATCGCGTGCCGCATCGATAAACACGGCAGGCTCCAGACTGGTCAGGCCGAACAGCTGGCCGTCAATCCACTGGGTAATGTCCGCTGCCGCCGTGCGCAGGAAAATTTCCGGGCGACTGACACCAGCCCCGGCTGCATCCACCACCACGAACAAATCGCAGGACAGATTGACGTTGAGCTGCCCCTCGTTGCCCCCGCCCTGCTCCCAGCCGTTAATGGAGAAATAGACTGCCGGGGTGATCAGTCCGGTAAAGCGGGGGATATTTTTTTCCGGGTACGCATCGGCGTCCCGCACCCACGCAATGTTTTTCAGCGCGCCGGTAACGGCATCGTGATACTGCCCCAGCAGCAATGGCTCAGCCATGGTCCACCTCAGACAGAAATACGGACTTTCACGCGCCCGCGCAGATCGGTTTCAAAGTGATGCATAAAAATCTCCATCGCCTCCGCAAAGGCGTTATCCTCGATGTAGTTGAGCATCGGCTCATAAATATCCACTTCTGCCTCCCGGGTCCGCCGGGTGTCAGGATCGCGTATGACCACCGTGCGTCTGTTTTCCCGACGGGAGCGTGCCACCTCACCGTTTTCAAATGTCCGTGGGGAAAGCAGACTGCCTTTTGGTGTGAATCCGACGTTTTCTGCCTGACGTCGCGCCTTAATAAATCGCCCGGTGGACTTATCCCGCCGGGAATGATGAGGTCTTACCCGCCCGTTAATTCGCCCTTTGAGATCCTTTACCTTGATGGCATTCAGGCCGAACCAGAGACGAAAATTATCAAGTTGTGACTGAGAAGCGCGATCGAGACGAAAGGAAAGCAGACGCCGGCGCACCAGATCCAGGCTGCGGGGAGCCAGCCCGTCTTTCAGGTCTGCCATCGCTTTTTTACGTAAAGTGGCGGCGGTACGTTTGAGGGCGCGGGAGTATGCCGCCCGAAACTGTTTATGGGTGGCACCGATATGCTCTGCTATCCGCCAGATGGCATCCACATCGATATCGACGGGCAAATCCCGTCGCAGTCTGGACTCACGTGCCATATCAGCTCCACTTATTGATGTCCGGCTGCACCTTACCCGGTGCGCCATACGCCAGCGTGACGCGGGTCCGCCCTTCCTCATCAGCGCCGACGTGCGTCACACGATAAGCCGTGCCGTTGATCTCCACGCCGTGATGCTTCCCAAGCCCGGCGATATCTGTTGTCAGCGCGCTGAATGCCGGAGAGCGGTCCTGTATTTGTCCCCCGGCGGGAACGTCAACCGGCGCATCGGGCGTCTCGAAAATTACGGTGACAGGACGCACCTCAGTACCGATAAACAGGACTGCCGGCAGTGCTTCCGCAAATGCCCGGGAGATCCGGGCATCAGCACGGGCCAGTCGGGCACGAAAGCGGTTCATCAGTAACCCAGCCGCACCGGAACAGTATCGACATCTGCAGCTGCAGCTGCCCAGGCGGTACCGGCCAGAGGATTCGGTGCCGCCGCTTCTCCAGCTTCAACCGTTAGTTTTCCGTCTGCCAGATACAGCTTCTGGCCGAGAGTGACCGCTTCCGCCGCCTTTGGCAGAACGAAAACGCCCGTCGTATGCAGCACACCCCACAACCCTGCCGGGATGTCATCGTGAGCGACACCCACCAGAGCTCCTGAAAGCACGGCATCACCTGAGAGAATATCGGTCGCACCGGTATTCTGAAAATCAAGGGTATTGCCGTCCTGCTGATAATTTTTCGCCATTTTTCTCTCCAGACAAAAAAGAGCAGCACGCGCCGCTCCGTAATAAAAAAACCGCCAGAAGACGGTCGTTATTTTTTGGTGACTTTAACCATGCCGCGCCAGTCAAGCGGTGCCACACCTGCATCGATACGCACCTTGAACGCAGCACCGTCAACGGTGAAGCCCTGTTGCTGCTCCAGATACGGGGTGTCGATGCCGTCGAGATAGGCCACTTCGATAGTGTCGCGTCCCTGTGCAGCGGTCAGGTAGTAATCCGTCAGGCTGCTGTCGTCCAGGCGGGCCTCAGAAGCCACCGTCACAAAGTTCTGGATCGGGTTCACGATACCGCTGTTCGCATCTGCGCCTGGTACGCTTGCAGACTTGATCAGCTGGTTAGCCCGGGACTCGATAGCCACTGGCGTCAGCATGTAGGCCGGGCGAATATTCAGACGGCGATCGCCCGATTTTTGCAGCAGCATCGCCTTACGCGCCGTATCCAGGCCTTCGATACTCAGGTCGGCGGAGACCAGGTTGCCGTGGTCAGCGTGGAACAGCGGCTTACCGTCCGACATTTTCGGGTTGCTGGTCAAAACAGCCCACACCAGATCGCCCACGGTGGCACGCGCAGCAAGCCCCATTGCCTGCGGGATACGGGTCAGCATGTCCAGGTCATCGTTGATGATGGTCTGTCGGTCGATGCTGAACAGTTCGCCGTAGGTCGCCAGCGCAATCGGCTCACCGCGATCCTTGATGGTGACATATTTATATTCTGCCCCGGCACGAACCTTACGAAGCGATGCCAGTGATTCAAGACCGACACGGTGTGCGGTTTTGAAATCGGTCAGCGTGCCCTTACGGGTCCATTGTTCAAAGGTTTCGGTGGCTTCATCCCAGCCCATCAACGCCGCTTTGTGCGCCACATCCATCAGAATATTGCCGAAATCGCTGCTGCTGTGGGTGAACGCCAGGCCGACCATCGCCTGTGCCGTGCCAGCGCCGGAAATACCGATGCCGCGATCGACCAGGGAGGCGCGCGCCAGTTCGCGAAGGGTGTAACCATTGTAAGCGTTATCCTTCTCGGCTTGCGCATAGCCCGCGCGGGTCATTACCGCAGCGCGAATGGAATCACCGACCAGATTGCCGTTACCGGCATAAAGATGAATGGCACCCGGACCGGCGCTCGGGGTGGTGCCCGCCGCCAGCGCCTGCAGCAGTTTATCGCGGGCTTTTTCGGCGTTGCAGGAAAAGTCGACAAGGCACTCCGCCTTCAGCGTCGCAAAGGCCGGGAATGCCTCAAACACGGCGGAAACGGAATTCACGCGCTCCGCGTTCGCCGTCTGCATCTGCTGCTGCAGCTGCTGGGCCAGCGCGGTGATATCGATGTTTGTCATCTGCGGCGCGGGCTGTTGTGGTGCTGGCGGGTTAAAGTTTGCCTGTACCGGAGCAGGTAGCTGGGGCTGATTCACCGGAGCTTCGGCGCGCGGCGCAAAAAGGGATTTAATCTGTTCTGGCATGTTCTGGTAATCCTTCAGTTTATTTTCATTCACACAGGCCGCGGCCTGCAGTTCAGGTTCAAGCGTATCGGCGAAACCTTTTTCCACCGCCTCGGCACCGTTAAGCCAGGTCTCCGCTTTCAGCATCGCTTCCAGCTCCTCCTGCCCCAGTCCGGTTTTGTTCATGTAGGCGCTGAGCATCAGGGCTTCGTTACGATCAAGCCAGGCGGCGTAATCGCGCATGTCGTCAGAATCCCCGGCGATACCGCCCCACGGTTTGTGGACCATAATCCAGGCGTTTTCCGGCATGTGCACCGTGGCGCCGGGCAGGCAGACAATCATCGAGGCCATGCTGGCTGCCACGCCGTCCACCCAGATATCCACCTTCGCTTTCAGCCGCGACAGGGTGTTGTAGATGGCAAAACCCTGCATGACATCGCCGCCGGGGCTGTGGATATGCAAATCCACTGCGCTGGCCTCAAACACCCCCGCCTCTTTACAGTCGGCGACGAACTGCTGGGCAGTGATACCCCAGCCGCCGATCACGTCATAAAGGAAGATTTCGACCCGTCCGGCAGCCAGCGCGCGGATTTCGTACCAGCACTGGCCGTTTGCCGCATCGACACCCGCCAGGCTGGCGCGGGGGTTAATCATCATCGTCCGGCTCACGCCGTTTATCGTCTGGTTTTGCCGTTGCATCTGGCATCGCTCCTTTGTCATTGGCGGCGTCGGAATCAAACACCAGCCCGTGTTTACGGTTAAATTCAGTTTCACGCAGTCGCTGGCGCTTAACCTCCTGAGGATTTTTCCCCCTGGCCCGCGCCCATTCCGCTTCAGTACCGGCACCGCCACGCACAATGGCTTTCCACGCGTTGGCCTCTTTACCCGGATCAATCCAGGGCATCACCGGCCCGAGATAAAGCGCGTTATAGAGAGAATTCGGATCCACATCCGGCGGGACTTTGATACCGCTCAGTAACGCCATCGACAGCCATGCGCGGTAAACGGGGCGGCTGTGCTGACCGACAAACCACTGCTGCAGGACGTTGTAACCTTCGAAGCTTTCCACCAGCTCCTGACGCTGGGAGCTGTAGGTGCCGTTATAGTCACGGGCAATGCTGGAATAGCTGCCGCGCGTACCGGCGGCCACGGCCCGCATCTGCCCGTTCCGGAATTCGTACAGATGAACATTCGGGCGGTTTGACTCCACCATGCCCAGGTCTTCGCCGGGTCGTAGTTCGTCGTAAATCATGCCCGGCGCGATATCGTAGTGACGCTGACCGCCGGGCGCTGAAAACTCACCGTCATCGCCAAGTGACTGTGCATCGCCGCGCTTGATGTAGAAGCCCAGCGCAGCGGCAATACGGGCGGCCACGCGCTCGCTCTCTTCATAATCCTTGATGTCCGAAAGACGGGTAATGACGCCGTGGATCAGGCTGATACCCCGCAGCTGGTGCAGTCGCTTGCGTTGTGCCAGATGAAGCATGTTGTCAGCAGAGACGGTTTTGAGTTCCGCGCTGAACCGCGTCATGTTCGCCGGATGATATTTGTAAACCCTGTATCCGACGGGACGCCCCCAGTCGTTCACGATGATGCCCTGCCGAACCTGCTGACCTGCGGTGCTGTTGAGGTTGAACGGCACAAAATCCGCCTCCAGCATTTCCAGCGAGAACGGTACCGACGTGGCATGCTGCAGGCCGGGTACGTTTCCCCTGACCAGTTGAGTAAATACTTCGCCGTCACGCAGCGCTGAACGCAACAGCAGACGCTCGGCTTCCGGCCGGGTAAACATGCCGGTCACTTCCGGACGCACGGACCACTCCGCCCAGAGTGCCGACAGCTGCCCGGCAAAATCGGAGTGGAGATTGCCCTCCAGATCGAGCGGCTGGGGCTCAACATGGATACCGTGAGCACCAATTACCCGGTCTTCCATTTTGTCGAACAGGCCGATCACCAGGTCATGATTTTCATCGAGCCACCGGGCCTGTTCCCGCAGGGACTGACCTGCAGCAAACACCGAGGTGTCCGCTGACTGGCTTTGTTTTTTGGCCTTGTGCAGCCGTGACGGGTTTGCCGCTTCATACGCATTGAGCCTGAGGCGGTCCCGCGCACGTGCGGCTGCCCACCCGGGGGAAATTGCGCCCAGTGTTCTTTCAAGAATGCCCATAGAACGCCTTACAGAAAGTTAGCGAGTTTGTACGAACCGCCGCGACAATTAACCGTCCGCCAGCGCCGTTCCCAGTATTCAAGCTCGTCGCGCAGCGCTTTCGGATCGTGGTTGGTGATGGCGCGACCGTTAACGCCGGTGAAAGAAATGCTCTTGCCGTCCAGCGAGTCCTGGTAGGCCTGACGTACCATCAGCAGCGTTTTCCAGATATCATCTTTCGTCACAACCAGCCTCCCTTGCCGGAAGATCCCAGCCAGCTGCCGGAGAGAACTGTGTCCTTTTCAGGTTCAGCCTTAACAGGCGTTTGAACGGTTTTTGTTTTTTTCACGGTTATCTCCCGGGGGCGTTCCCCTTCAAAAATATTTGGATTCAGGTCCTGCAGCTCCGCCCATGCCGGCGGTTTTTCCCAGTCACGGATTTTTTCGTACCCGCGCAGGACCGCCACGGCGTGGGCATAGCAGAACAGGTCAAAGGCTTCGTTGGCACCCTTGCCAGGCTTGCGCCATTTGCCGTCCACACCGCGCTCTTCGTAGGTCAGTTCCTCGTAGAACCATTCCCCCAGCCAGTCAGGAAAATGGATATAGCCCGCACCGGGGGTCTCACGGTCCAGATTATTGCTGAGCTGATCTTTAAGCAGGTCGGTCTGCAGCAGATACACCGGCACCTCGCCACGCGCATCGGCGCGACGGTCGCTGCGTTCGGTATTGTTCGGGTGGGTTTTGGTGATGATTTTCTGGCGCTTTGTGCTGTCGCCCTTGACCAGGTAAACACGTTTACCCAGGCCATCCCGGCGGCACTGGCGCCAGAATTTATAGGCGTTGTCGGTCACCCCTTCTTCACCGCCGCTGTCTACGGCCATTGCCAGCACCGGCATACGGCGCGTCGGGTCAGACTGAAGCGCATACGTTTTTTCCAGCACATCGGAGACCAGCAACTGCCAGTCCTCCGGATACGCGCCGGGATGGATCGGCTCCGCCTCACCATGCTCATTGCAGCGCAACGACTGGCGGATGTTGTAGCGATCCACCAGCCAGCGCTCTCCGTTTTCGCCATAGCCGATAATCTGCACGACGAAACGGCGCTTTTTACCGCCCTGAACGTCAACTGCCGCCAGCAGGAAACGTACTTTTGGCGGAACCAGGCGTTTACCGTAATCCTCCGCACGCAGCATCAGCACATCGGCGCGTCGCTGTTCACTGGCCGAGCGCGGCAGATACGGCAACCCCCAGTCGGTGTTGATCACCGCCTTGAGGGTTTCTTCGCTGCCGGTGGCCTCATACTCCTGCTCAGCTGTCAGCAGCTTGTACACCAGCTGCGCCCAGGTCTGATACGCGGCTGCGGGTCCTTCCATCCAGAACGATGCAATGCGCGAACGGCGTGGCTCACCGGTAATATTGCCGTCACGGTCAATACTCTGACCTTCACGCAACCAGATGCCCACCCCGTTAAGCTCGCGCTTTTTATCTGCGGTGATAACGCTGCTGCAGTGCGGGCAAAGCAGATGTGCCGACTCACTGGCTTTTACCGGATCCGGTTCATCGCGATAGCCGGTCATCGCCTCCATCGCGGGCTGGAAATATTCACCACAGTGCGGGCACGGCCAGTACCACCGACGGCGATCACCACGGTTGTACAGAGAAAGTGCACCAGTCGTTGGTGGCGCTTCATGGGGAGATTTGCGACGCCATTTACTGTCGCGAATATCCCGACCCGGAGAACACTCCACCAGGGTCATCCCGGCGGACATAAACGTCGTGGTACGTTTGGAAGCCAGGGTAAAGCCATCGCCCTCGCCGTCGATGTCCTCAGGAAAGCGGTCATAATCCGTGAGCGCCACACATTTAAAATCTGACGAAGACATGATGTTGATTGAAGGCCAGCCTATTTTGAGATAGTTGCCCGCCAGAAAAGTACGATCATGCACGTTGTTGTCGTTTCGCAGCGGACTCAGGCGTTTTGCTACCTCAGGACTGACACGGAAGGTTCGGGCCAGTCGCTTTTTTGAGTGCTCGCGGGCTTTCTCTTCGGTCATCTGAACGACGAGCATATCGGACGGGTCACAGACAATGTTGTATACAACCCAGCCATCCACCAGGCCGATCGTTTTCCCCGTTCGTGCCGGACCCACAAATACCACCGCATCGTATTCACGCATCGCGAGGCAGTTCATCGGCTCAATCACATACGGGGCGACGGCAGGGTCCCACGGTACCGAGTTACCGGCCCCCATAGGTACGCGCATAAATTTCTGAACCGCCTCAGCCACAGGCATGCGGCGCGGAGCTTTGAGAATGGCGGAAGCGTTACGCCTGACTTCCGCTGCCGTGGCCTGTCGCATGACTTACTCCTCTTCTGGCGTATCCTCCTGTTCCGGTGAGTCGGCCTGCTCAACTTTGAGGGCTATCTGATCGCGCAGATCGTCAATAACCTGCTGCACCCTGACAACCGCTGCTGGGGTCATGGCACAATCGCGCTCAAGAATATCGGGTAACGTTTCCAGCACCTGAACCATTGCTTTCGCCATGGAGGAAAACTCCCTGGTGACTTCGGATGCCGGGATCAGCTCCCCTGTTTCCTGCTGAAACTTGAGCCGCTCACGCTCCGACTGAAACCAGGCTTTGCGATCGGGGGGAAGCATTTTGTCGACGTCCACCAGCTCAGATGGTGTGGTGCTTGTCAGCAGCTCACGCAAAATATCGGTGATTGCGTATAGCTTAAGTTTCGGATTGCTGCCCGGTGCCGGCTGAACATTTGCAAGCTTGCTAGCGACCGTCTGGCGGTGCAGATCGGTAATGGCTGCCAGCTGCGTGATATTCAGCCGGAAATTTTTGAGTTCGTTATCCATGATGATGAACAAAAAATAGTCATTTCGACATCCTGCAAATGATCAGGACTGAAATATCAAGAGGTTAAACGGATGATGATGAAACCAATAAAATGCAAAAAACTAGCCGTTTTCCGCGTGTCCGCGCCCCCTCGGTGTTCAGAATCACCAGAAGTACCTTTTCAAATGAGAATCATTACCCATTGTTTGCACAAAAGGCTCGCTGACCAGAATTAAACGAACCGGGAATTACAGAGGGTAGCCAGTTAATGCCAAAACGCCGGGCCGTGAACTCATCACCACACCACCGGGCAGCCTTTGATGTTATCCCTGCGCCGTATTCTTCCCACCAGCAGCAGTCTGCTGCGTAAATGTGCTGACAACCCGGTACAGCAGTCCAACTGTTGTTAACGGCGATAACTGGCAGACCTGAATCATTGGCGTTCAAGCAGTCATCCGGTATTAGCGACGGGCCGCTGCCGATGCAAATTATTGTTTGCATGATATGTATTCTGCATGGAGATGCGCATAAAAAACCCCGCATTAGCGGGGATTGAGGATGATTAACTATCGAATAATCAAAACAATTAGATCCGACAAATTGAATGCCAATCTCACTGCTTTAGCCATTAATAAATGCTAAAGGCATTCTGCCCTTATTATATTTATTATGCGAACAAACTCCTCAGCATCAAGGAAGTAACTTGGATAAGCAGCTTTCAGGTTACTCACGTTCTGTGTCGAGACAAGCACTACTTGCATATAGGGATTTTTCTCGGCTTTCTTTTCCCATTCCAAATATTCAGAAGTGGCCTCATTTATTCGTCTAATGCCAAAACTTTTAATTTGTACATTTTGAGAAGCTGTATCCAGCACTAGTAAATGATAACTACCTCCATTATTGGTTATGTCTGCAACTGCAACTCTGAAAGCCAACAACTTATCAATAACGGCGAGTTTAACCGTAAGTTCTTCAACTAATTTGAAGGTTTCATATTTTGTTAAGTGAGCGTACTGCGGAACTGGATTACATCCTTCCATCAGCGCAAAAGCGCTGGCAACTACAGCGAAATATTCATTCCATGCAACATCAGCTTCGCTGGACTTTATCGATTGACCTATAAAGGTGCCCATTGTTTCAACTGCTGTAGCCCATGCATGTTGCATCTTTGTACGAATCTGGATTTCCAACAGAAGACCATTGTGATGAGGATTTGTCGCTCCTTGGTATTTATAAACGAGATGAATGCCTCGGTACCCAGAAGCTTTTGGGTGATCGATATAATCTTTATGAGATGTTAAAACATGTCTAAATCTATTATATGAGTTTTTCAGATAACTTTTTTCCAAAGAGCGAACAGCATCGATATCTGAAACTACAGCCCTTAGCCCACCAAGGTCTTGCATCCTTGCTAACTGCATTTTTGGACTTCGCTTCAACTTACCTATGATTGATGGGATACGCTTCAAACGCTGAGATGCAATTGCTCCTGCATCTGCAACCTTCATTTTCCTACGCAAAGTCGTTTGAAAAGCATTCAAAGGATGAACGTACATTTCACGTAAATTGTTTAAAACGTTTAAGGCCCAGAAAAGCTCCCTGTATCCTTGTCTATCTGCTGGTTTTATTCGAAGAATATCCCCAGCCTTGTTGATTTCACCTTTTGTATAACGCAACTCTGCCATTTTTATGTCCGCATGTTTTTCTTTTATCATCTCAAATTTCCTTAACTAAACACGCGGATAAAATCAATCGATACGATTAATTTCTTTAATCGCTCTTACAATGAAAACAGCAGATAAGTATAAATAATTATGGTTTTTTAACAAGTTTCTAAACAAATAACAGAAATTTTAAACAGATTATTAATCTTAAAATTTTATTCAATACGATTAGCACAATTGGCCTGCCACGCTTTGTTATGCGCCAGGATGTCCTTCTTCGTCTGGCGGTCCAGAGCATCAATATCGCGAACCGATAGATAACTTGGCACCTAACACAAATCTTTCTACCTAAGTAAAATCTTAATTCTTTACGCTTACGCTTGTTGATCTCTGGGTCCATGCCAGGATATCCAAGACTCTGATGCGGAGAATGCCAACTCCAGGGAAACATCGATAAAAAGAGCAAGTGAAACTGAGACTCCGGTAGCCCTCCTTGTGGGGGCTTTTTTTGGGATTGATGCGCTTCGCTTGTTAGATAATGAGTCTTTTCTAGAATTTAAAGGTGCTTTGCTATGTCAGGTAAAGCCGTCGTTCAGAAATACCCGTGTGCTCAAGGACGAGCCATCCTTAGTTTTTCCTTCCCAGCTCTATCTGCCTAATTCCCGCGAAGTTGTTGTTGCCCTTCTCAATGACGGCCAGCAGCGGCTTAATCCACAAAACGGCCTGGCAGTACGTCATTGAGCTGGCGGCAGCGGCACGATCATCGGTTTCGTCAGGTCTGCCGGTATCGGTGTGCATGGCGCTGGCACGTAAACGGTGCGCGTATTTGAGCAGCCCACCAGCGACATCAGCAGGAACAGGCAGATCACAGGTTTTTTCACGGCGGAGAATCTCCCGGTATTCGATTACGGTTTCTTCGGTGCTGGTGTCGATCAGGGAGTTAAGCTTATTGGCATGTTCTGCAACCTGATTGAACCGATTGAAATTGAATGCCTGAGTGGCGATCACCTGCCCCTGCATAGAGTTATCACTGCGCAGAACGTCGTTATCGCTCTGAAGGTTACTGACGTCCGAGCAACTCTTAACGAGGGCGACCGAAAGAACAGCAATAACGACAACGCCGATTAGACCCGGATTAATTTTCATTGGTCCAGCCCCCAGCATGCCAGCACACTTTCTTGATCGCGCCGCTCAACCTGCCCATAGCAGCCATTCTTCTGGCCTTTGGTTAGTCGACAATCACGCCCACCGTCCTTAATCCACCAGCGGATCGCTTCGCATGCCCCTTTACGGTCACCTTCGTTGATTCGCTTATAGAATGTCGAAGGGAAACATTTACCCGGGCCAATGTTGTACGGGCAGAATGATGCGATACCTACCTTCTGCGGCTCTGTTAGAGGCACTTTGATATTGCGATCGACCCAGGCTAAGGCCTTATCGCGTTCAATAGCGTTAACCTTGCGGCATTGTTCCTCTGTGGCCGTCATGCCTTTAACCACACGCCTGCCATCGATAACGGTTACGCCATGACATAAAGACCAGACCCCACCCGGATCAACAACGGCCACCAGCGCATTGCCTTCTTTCTCGCTGATGAACTGATCAAACAGCACAGGAGCTGAAGCGCCAGCAGCAAGAAGCGCCAGCATAGTAGCACTAAGCTTCGCTCTGCTGGCGGACATTTAACCTATCCTCTCGTTCTTTACGGCGGTAATACCAGTTAACGCCGCATGTGATAATAGTGCACGCTATACCGACTATGATTGCCCAATCGCTCAGGGTCAGCCCTGCTATCTTGTCAGCCAAGATCCAAACCTCTGTTTTTGCTGTGTCGGCGTATGCCTTCGCTGAGACACCACAGCCCGTCAAAGCGGTCCCGGTGCCGTATGAGAGTCTGCTGTAAATGGTGCTCATTCTGTTCATAACCTCACCTCCGATAATTCGGATGGCGTTAAAATTTTGGAAAGTTTAAAGCATGCACAATACTCAAACGGAATATAAACTATCTTTATTAAAAAAGGCTCCGCGTGGGAACCTTTTATTAATGCAGTGACTATTTAGTTGGCTTGGGTCCCAAGGTGAATTTAGATTTAGTTCCTTTTCGCAATCTTTTTACATCTGGGAATATTTCAATCATTCTATCAGTGCATTTAACTAAGCTTTCAGTGCACATCATCATACCCATAATGATGTATCCAAAATCGAATTCATTATAACAGCCGGTACCTCTACCATTCGGCTCCATTTTGTAGTACGACATAGGGAGTATGTGTGTATAATGAGACAGAAAATCAAACATGATTTTGAATGAGACGGGGTCCTTCCCAAGCTTAACAAGTAATTCGTCACGATTCGGTATAGTGATAGCTTTACCTGCCAAGCATCTTTTCCTAGTCCCAGAATCAAGTGACATAAACACTGGGTTATTATGGAGCCTATCAGAAATAACCTTCTGTTGTTCATGATAAAAATTTAAGGCTTCAGAATTATCACTTGCAGTAAACATCTCTATTCTCTTAACGCAATCATTCATATGCATAACGTTAAGTTTTGCTGACCACTGCTCAGTCGACTCGGGCGTCTCTGATAAATAAAAGAATAACAACTCAGCTTCGAGAATTGCCCTCAAATGTGATGCTACTGAAGAAAAGTCCCAAAAATCATAATCACGTTTTGCCCATCTAGATTTTGGAACATCCGATATCATTATTGAAGCATGAATACAAATTCGAGCGAATATATAAGTAGACCACCCTTGATAAGCTTCGGCCATTCTCACGCCAACTCCCTGGCTTACAGCATTGGCTTCACATACAGCTTTATCAAATTCCCTGAGATAAGAATAAAACTCATCCCATGTAAAACCGCAGCGTTCAAGAGGATTTTCTGGATTTTCATTTTTCATAAATCTTGTTTCCAATAACGAATGAGTAAGGGTCATTATACTCAATCTTTATCCCCTTCAAATTGCTCAGATGCCACGCAGAGATTTGAGGTGAATGAAAATGCTCGGATGGCAGCCTTCAAAGATGATGTTCAGGATCGGTTAAATCAGATGGACTCGACGATATGACAGGGGTACTGGTGCAATGCACCTTCGCGAATACCCCTGTCGTATCGCCGGATAACAAAAAACCCCGGCAGGCGGGGTTTGAAGTTTTTTCAAATTGTCGCTTTACATCGCTGCCATCGTGGCGCAGCTCTGCCAAGCATGAATGTATTATCTGATTTTCTGGCCCGTTTTCAACATCATTCCGCATAAATAGCATTTTTTGCTAATTCAGACCTGATCATGAACCTTCTTTCAGGCTGGTCCTCGCCGACAGAAAAACCTTTGCCCTGAATATCTCCAGGCACCAGCGCACCCGCTTTCTGGCTTCCGATTCAGTTAGCCATGGGGCCAGGGTTTGCAGTTCCCTGGTGATGTCAGAGATTTTTTTCCTGGTGGTGTAATACTGGCGGCCAACGATGTAAACCGGATCCTTCAGGTCGAACGCCTGCAGCACTACGCCCTCCATAAATTCACCGTCATCACTACTTATAGCCTCGTCAATAATGCTGATCGGCGGCTCAGGCCAAAGAATTGCGCGCGCCCGTTTCATCGCCAGCTCACCGCGAAATCCTTCTTCTCTCGCCTGATTCAGCGCTGCGGTAAACCGCTCAAGGGCTTTGTCTGACCAGTTCTTTCCTCTGATTACGTTCCAGCATGAGTGCCCGCATGGTTTCGCCGGTGCTGTACCTCCGCGGACACATTCCCCCCACACTGTAAGCAGAGATTTTATCCAACCGGACTGAACATCATTCAGGAGAATACTTTTTCCCAGCCAGCTCTTACGTGGTGCCATTGCTGTTTTTCCCAGCCCTTCAAGATACTGGCGTTTCTGGCGTGGCGTCATTTCATGTCCTCGATAATTATCATTCCGGTTTCACCCCATACTTTTGATGCCCGGGCGTCCCAAATGTGGGAATCATCCTCAAACAAGGCGTCCAACAGAGATTTTGTTAAGTTGTCCAGATCGGGCTTTTGCTGGTGGGGCTGGCCGTCCATAGACGCGCGCTTTTTTTTGCTCCAGCTCTGCGGCATCGGCAAAACGAAGGTGATATGGGCGCCGTTCTCCGGTACCCGGATTCCATGCAGGCGGGCTTCATCGCAAAACATGCGATAACGCATCACCGGCGGGCGCTGCTTCCACTTATCAGCGCGGGTCATGCGGGGTTTTCCCACTGGGGTGATGATGTATTTAGGCACGCAGCGCCTCCTGTATGCGGGAGCCGATCCAGCGCATCACCGGTACCGCCATTGAATTTCCGATCGCTTTATAGCGCGGTCCATCAGCGGCCAGGCGGTAAGCCTGCTCTGCAGTCAGTTCAGGCCGGTGGTGGCGCAGGTAGGCATATTCTTCAGCGGTGAGCTGCTTACGTTTTTGTGTGGGGATCAGGGTGTGGTTATCGGGGAAGCCCTGCAGGCGTTCGCACTCGACAGGAGTCAGGCGGCGAACTGCCATATTTTGCATGATTGCAGGGGCCTGATTGCTCCCGCTATTGGCGCTGGTAAGCGTAGGTGCCTGCTCGCAGGCATAACCTATTCCATGGGCTTTTGCGCCCTGCCCGGCTTTGAATGCGTAAGCTACTGCGGGAGGAGATCCAGCATTTTGGTTTCCATGTAAGCTGTTGCCGGCGCGAAGCGTTGGTGAAATTTCGCAGAAGGCATCGTGTCCGCTATCCTTAGAGCTAAACGCGATAACCGCATTTTCCTGACCATGATTACGCCCCAGCGTATGGGCTATATTTTTCAGAATGTCGAGGTCCTGCGTTCCGTGCACCGACATAACGGCCAAATCAGTAGCGTCTTTATGGTCCCGTGCTTTGCAGGTTGATCCCGTCCCATCATTCACGTATTCGCCAAACGCCCTCATGCGGAAAGCTCCTACGGGGATGTAATGTCCAGCTGCGGCCCCTTCCGGTCTTCCACCCGCGCCGCCAGTAAATGAATGAGCTGCAATAGTGCCAACTACTGCCTGAAGATGGCCGGCTTGTGCCTGGTTGTCGTCTGCGCCACATGTTCCAACGCCTCGCGCAGTAAGGGCGGCAACGATTTCCGTCGTTTCTCTGCGCGGCGGAGAATTCCGGCGCAGGCCTTCGGACTCAAAAAGAATTTTTGCGGGATCGATATCCCCTCGAGTTGTTGCGACAATAAACACACGTCTGCGTCGTTGGGCCACTCCGAAAAATTGAGCGTCGAGCACTCGCCAGGCAATAGCTCTTTCTGGTCCCAGCACATAACCAGCGTTTGACCATCGCTTCCCTGGTGATTCCAACGCGCAGCTCTCGCCGGCAAGCCCTGCAAGAAAACATCCGAAAGCGTTATCTTTGCTGCTGAATACGCCGGGTACGTTTTCCCAGATGACGATAACGGGTGATTTTCCCTGTTCTCTGCGTTTTTCATCGATAGCATTAACCAGTTCCACAAAAGCCAAAGTTAACTGGCCGCGTTCGTCTGCCAGCCCATTACGTAAACCCGCAACGCTGAACGCCTGGCAAGGGGTGCCCCCCACCAGCACATCAGGCGCTTCGATTTTTCCGGCACGGATTGCCGCGGCGATTTGCGTCATGTCGCCCAGGTTGCTGACGTCCGGCCAGCGGTACGCCAGAACAGCGGAGGGGAATTTTTCTATCTCAGCGAACCATGCTGGCTGCCAGCCCAGGCAATGCCATGCCACGCTGGCGGCCTCAATGCCGCTGCACACTGAGCCATAACTGACTGGCTTATTCATCGGCAGGCTCTCCCAGCAAATAGAGAACCTGCACCAGCAGCTCTGCTTCGGTGCCGTGCTTCATTTCCCACGCACGGCGGCCAGCATGAACCGCCACACCATAACCGCCGTTGCGATGATGCATATGGCACAGGGGAATTGATTTCCGATGGTCAGCGCGCTGGCTTGTGCCCTGTCCGGTTCGGATGTGGTGGATTTCCGCAGGCGTTTCGCCCAGGTTCTGATTTCTGCACACTATGCAGCCCAGTGCGGCCACACGTGAAAGATGGAGGCTATCTGCTTTATTCATGCCGGACCACCAGCACAAGCAGAAACACCGCGCGTAATCGTGCGGTGAAGGTGATTTGGGGTAATGCTCTGCGCCATTTTGATTCCTCAGGTTGGCGCAGTAATCAGTGGGTGTTCAGCCCGTTTGATTATTATAAATCAACACTTACGGCTTGAAAACCTTAAGGTCATTTCGCAAGGAGTTTAGGTTTACAACCCGGTCTTCATCACCCAGAACCTGGGATGAAAGTCTGTCACCTTCCCGGCGAATCAGTGTGCGCAAGGCATTGCTGGTCACCAGGTAGTCGGTGATTTCACCATCGCTAAGACATAAAACAAGCAGTCCGTCTTTGGTGAGACCGTTAGCAAATTCATTCAATTTCATGGGCAATTCCCTAAAATGGATTTCCCCTTGCGGGGGCGGTCCTTTTCTCCCTGTGAACTGATTTCATTTAGGTTTCCGCTAACCAGATGTCTAATAGGTTAGAAAGATCAATTAACCATAATTGACCTGTCTAACCGATCTGCTTTCAAGACACAGGAATCAGATCCAGCCTTTTAAATCACAGGCCGATTGTCAGTATCTGTCACAGGATTTAGTAGGTGCGTTACCACGCCCATTACGGTCGCATCGTCCAGCGCATCGCCCTCGATAGCCTCTCCATCCTGAGTGATCAATACCTTCCCCTGGACTTTTGCGATGTCCAGACTGCCGCAGAACGAAATCAGGACGGTGTCACCCACTTCCGGCTCTCTGGCGACGTTTATGATCGCGTACCCGGCTGATGTTTCGATGGTGAGGCAGTTGCCGTCATAGCCGCAAAGGCTGGTGATAGTGAGCGCCTGTTCTGCGTAGTCTGCTGCTGGTGATGGAAAACCCATGATAACCACCCCTGATAATTACTGTATATTTATACAGTAACACCAAAAAAATGAGGGTCAAGATTTTGGGCGTAAAAAACCCGCCGGAGCGGGTAAATGCTTAATTAACAATCAATTCCTCTCATAGCCACGATCTCCAGTAGGTTTAAAACAACTAGCTATACTGCCCCTAATAACAGCTCCATCAGGTTTACGTTTTTACCTCATGCTTATCGCGCAACCGCTGGTACTTGCAATATTGGGGGGATAGTCGCATGGCAGCAGATGCTCATCGCCCAGGCCTCGACTTTGCACAGGAAGATGTAAATCTCGCCGGCTTCCAGCTCGGACGTATGGCGCAGGGTTTGCATAGCAGTTACCTAGCCGGACACGACGTCCCCCAGTCATTGTTTTCGTAGCCGAGATAGGTATGCTTCATCGCGTCCTTGCCACACCCGGCCTAGCGAAGGTCTTGCCTCGGGCAATAAAGTATTAGCTGACTTACGTTTACCACAAGTGGCTGAGCTCGTTCTGAGCCAAGCTGAGCTTCTCCCGCCACGACTTCACCTGCAGACGGAAGCATTGCCCGGAATCCAGTAGTGGCTGAATCTGCTTGCCGATAGCGGCGAAGTTACCGCGATGGAGTTTGAAGCCATCTACAGGCAGGCCCTTACGGCCTCCTGGACGGAAACCGTAGAATGCACAAAATCACAGATGCATTTCTGCATCTGTAACAAGGTGAGGAGTTCAGATTGTGGTCGCATTTAAGTCCCCTTAAATGCGCAGAAGTCACCGGAGTTGTTCTGGCTCCGATGACATGATTATGGCGGATTGATTATGTAAAAGAAAAGTTCTTAGTTGTGTTTGATTTGTTCAAGAGTGGCTTTCATGCCAACCAGGGAAATGTTTAATTCTTTAACTTTTTCTGGATTGTAAAAATTCGAGTTAAGCCAATACTCTGACTTGTCTAAACATCTTTTAGCCAGCTTCCGATCATAATCAATAACTTCAGAAGATGCTTCATACCAAAGCTTATAAAGTAGTGCTTCCTGTTCCGTGTCGTTTGGCTCACCGAGCTTCAGTTTCTCTGTGTATATAACTGTAGCAGAAATTGCAGTGGTTAATCCCTTGATAGCTTTCAGCCTGAGATCGGACTTATTTTTATTCCACCCATGCAGACGTTCTGCCATCCATACAAGTAAAGTATCCATGGAGTTGCCGTTTTAAGTAAATCGTTTTACGTGGGCGACTGGAGGGCCGAGTTTATGCTTTTTCGCATCGCTTTCGGTTGGCTGGCCGGAATATCTCCGGGCATGCTCCTCTGGCAAATTGGTTGTCTGACCTCTCGGGTTTTCATGGGTTAACCTTCAATCGCAACACTGAAGGCAAGAGCTGAACACCCCCAGGGTGAACTGGTAGACATCGGCACAGCCTCCGTCGCCACTCTTTGCCCACTATCCAATCTTGTTCTATCCCCTGGTCAGACACTCAGATGTTGCGCTCTGCAGCGGCATGCGGGGGAATACAAAAACTCGGACAAAATAAGGCCCTCCTTTCTGGATCTCTCGCGGGGACAAAACTATTAAACAAGTGTTCGCCTTAAGATTCAACTATACAACATATGGTTTTTTCAGACTTTAGGTGCTGCAGCAATCATCGCAGCCAGCTCTGCGATCCGCTTCTCTGCGGCTTCTAGCGCTGCTATCAACTCGTCGGTATAGCTTTCTATCTCTGATGCTAAAATTCGAAGCTCATCGGTATGCACTTCCATGGTCAGACGAGACAAGCGGTGCTGATTGGCGTGTTTCGGAACGCCTAATAAGTTGTGGTGCTTGTTGCTCATTAGGTGTCTCCTCAAACAAAACCTCACCATCAACGCCGCCAACCTGATAAAGCACTGAACCATCTTCACGGTATTCCATCGGTGCTGCGCTCCATCCCTCTCCGTCCAGTTCTTCATCGTCACCGACCAGAACGAAACCACCAGCAACTACACGGGCTGGGTAAGTTTCCCCTTCAGTCCACCAGCCTGCGGTATCTTTTGTGCATTTTAGAAGTAATAAATTTCTCACTTTGCCTCCACCAGCTTTTTCCATTTTTCGCACAGGGTTTTACGGGCTTGAGCCTCGTGATCTGGCGGAAACGCGAACCCGGCGCGGATGCCAGGACAACCGTTAGAACAGCGGACCTCTGCCGAACCCCAGTTCATTCCCCGGCTGCGAACCCTCAGTGCAGGAGGCATTCTGCAAACAGGGCATTTCGGTAAATCAGTCATTCCCCAGCCCCTCCAGCAGATGCTTATGGCGGCGCAGCTCCCGAACGGCCCCCTGCAGACGCTGCAGGTTAGCCAGCTTGGCTTTCGTGCGGCGGATTTCGGTCGAGATATAGCGCGATGACGGAATAATCAGGTCATCAGGGCGGCTGGCGAAGGCTGGGATATCCTGAATAATTTCGGAGGTGGATTTGCAGGCTGGCGCTGCTGCTTGCTCGCTAACCTCTGGTGCTGGCTCCTGCTGCTCTGGCTTTATTGCCGGTTCACCCGCCAGGCTCCAGGTGATGTTTTTACCGTCAACATGGCGCAGGACCAGACCGTCCTTGCACATTGCACCCAGCGAAGCATTCAGGGCTCGCGAACCTTTACCCAGTTTTTCTGCGACCTGATTGGCGGTCATGGCCCCCTGGCCCTGCATTGCTGACAGCACCCTCTCAACCAGCGGCGACTGCTGCTTGGGTCTGATACGCTTCGGCTTCTGCTCTGTCGCGGTACCGAGGAACCAGCCGCCGTCCGCAAAATCACACAGTCCCTGCTCTTTCTGCTCGCGCAGCATGTTCAGCGCTTCAACGGGCTCGATTTCCAGACGGGCAGCAACTTCGCGATATGTCGCTTTTTTCATGGCTTTCAGTGCATCAAGTACGGTTTCCATAAATATTCTCCTGATAAAATTCAGTTAGATCAGACCCTGAAGCCCGCTTTTGCCGCGGCCTCAATGTCATTTTTGTAATATTCATCGTCAAAAGAACTACGCATCACTCCGATATGAGCGACAGGTGCCAGTTTCAGTACCAGGTCATCCCATTTTTCACGCAACTTCGCGGGGCTTAGCACGTTTCGGCACCAGAACGGGTCGCTCTGGACTCGCTTGAACATGTCGCAAATCTGGCGGTGTGTGCGCCCGTCGATAGTGCGCATCAGCCGGATCTCGTTTGCCCATGCGTTCCAGTTTGGTTCTCTTGGGCGAGCAACTTCACCATCGGTTTCGGCTGCTTGTTCATACAGAGTTCGGATCCTGGAAAATATCCAGCTTGCGCATTGATGATCTTCTGGTGTGCCCCATTTTTTCATGGCCGGTATTTTTTTGGCTGAATCTTCGCCGTCTGGAGATTCGCCAGAATTTCCGGACGAAGAGATCTGTTTTAATGATGGATCTGTAGTTACTGACGGATCGTGTCCAGATTCTGAACCCTGAGAACCCTGTTTATTCGCGTTTTCTGAACGTTCGGGATTTGAACGTTCAGAACCTGAATGTCCAGAATTTGAATCATCAGGGTTGGCTAACCCCTTGTTTAATGGGTGTCCAGATTTTGAACGTTCAGAATCTGAACTCTGAAAATATGCTGCCGCCGTGCGTAATTTTTCAGCATTCAGCGTGTATAAATTAGTGCCGCTGCGCTGGCCGTTTCGACGTTCGGTACGGGTTAACCATCCGTCTGCCTCAAGCTGGGTTATCGCAGTTATCACAGTGCTGCGCCCGGCCCCAAGCTGGCGGGCAATGGTGGCAACAGACGGCCAGCACACCCCCTCATCCGAGCTAAAATCGGCCAGGCGAGCCATAACCAGCAGTTTTATGCCCTTGACACCCTGTGCGGCACAACCGTCCCACACCCAGGAAGATAATTTCACGCTCACGACTTCACCTCAGTGAACTTAATTTCAAACTCTCGGCGCCCTGTTTCACTGACGCCGGTGTGCCCCTCCCGGCGATATGACACGCGGAGCTGGGATGCACGTAAAACAGTCACCATGCGCCCGCGTTCGTCGCGGTACCGCTTCCCAGGAACAATTTCACTGCGGCGATCCACTGGCTCCTGAGCGGGTCGGTTATTCATCGCGTTTTTCATGCGCTCTGCCAGTGCGCTCGCTAATTCCTGAGAAGTACGCATAGTTGCCTCCAGAACGTTATGCAGCCCGATGGCTGTTCATGATTTGAACCTTTACGCCCACCAGCTGCGCCAGCGCGTCTATCGCTTCCAGAGTTTCTCGCCTGATTACCGGTTGCGGTTTCCCGGTGAATACAGCGTTGGTAGCTTCGATACACTCTTTGTTCACTCTGGCGGCCCGGTAGAGCATGCAGTCCTTCTGCTCCAGCTCGTTATCTATGGCGGTACGGATGGCATAGCTCAGCGCCTCTGCCTGCTTGAGATAATTCGGCGTATCGTTTCTGAAGGCGCGCTGAATAACCTGCTTGTTGTTGTGCAGTCGGCGCGCATACTCGACAGGGTCCGTCACGTTATCCAGTGGCTGAAGCAGATCACCGAAGTGATGCGGGGTTATCAGTTGCGTGACCGTCTTCCAGCCCTTTTCCTGCGCCCAGGACTCCAGCTCGCATGCCAGCTTTTTGATTTCCATCAGTCAGACTCCTTTGAATCTTTCGGGTTATCTTTGTGCTCATACAAAACTGAGTCGTACTTCAATGCGCCACCCGTTATTTTTTCCAGTCGCGCGGCTCGTCGTTCGGGGACCAACTCCCCCCATTCACTGACAGAGGATCGAGCGATGTTGAGAGCTCTCGCCACATTGGCTTTTTTCCCAAAGTGTCTTATTACATCTTCGGTTTTCATTGGGTTCTCCTTGGTAAGTTTTCCTAACTTTATATGTTAAGGAAACAAGAGTCAATGCGCGTTAGGATTTCCGAACTATGAAAACGATCGGTCAGCGTATAAAAGAACGGCGCTCTGCCTTGAAATATACCCAGCGCAGCCTAGGTAAACAGGCTGGGGTTGCCCATGTCACAATCTCTCAATGGGAACGTGATGAAACCTCACCGAGAGGCGATAACCTTTTCAAACTAGCTGCAGCACTGAACGTAGAGCCTGGCTGGATTATTAAGGGGGATGAGGGGTATGAACCACCACCAGCCGAATCTTACAGATTGTTATCCCCACAGCAGCATCAGCTTCTAGAGCTCTTCGATAAGCTTCCTAATGCAGAGAAAGAGCAACACATCATCAATTTGCGGGATAAGGTCAAGGACTATGATGAAACGTTCAATGACCTCATAAAAACCAAAAGCAAAGAAGAAATCCTGCAGATCCTCAAAAACCTCGACATCAAATAATTTTCACCCCTATAGGCCGCTCCCGCAGCGGCCTTTTTGCGTTTTCCGCACCCCTTCCGTTAGGTTTTGCGAAATTTAAACTTGACGATTTGTTAGGTTTAAATAACAATCAGCGTTATCAAAACTTAACAGCAGTAATCAGTAAACGTTCCGCCTACCCGGCGATAAGGGTGAAAAAAGCGAACAGGCAGGATGCCCATGAAGTAGCCGCCGGTGGCGTATGAATGACCGGATGATTCGCATAGATAGGCTCAGCAGTATGTGTGAGAGGAAAACATGTCCAAAAAACATTTAGATTTAGCAGTTCGGTATGTGAATGCTGGCGTTGTAACGGAGTTAGCAATTAAAGCGCAAGAAATGGCTAGTTCACTGCGTGGAGATATCGATCATCTTAAAGATACAATGCTGGCCGCTGATGCCGGAATTGGTATTTATTTTGATGAATTGACCGCGTTATACAACCACCTTTCTGACGCTGAAGAATTGCTTGTTCGTTGCGAAAGGGCTGGCAGAAACATTAGCCAGGAGATGCGTAAGACACTGACTGAACTTGCTTAAACCTCGCAGAAAACTTGTCTGCAACATGGAAGCGCATTCCACCCTTTCACTAATGGGGATTGGTTTGTTAGCTGGCGGAGTGTGCTTCCAGTTGTGGGCAATCGAAAATTGTAGATGGCTGTTAATAACCTTCATAGGGGATTCATTATGACAGACTTTAATCGTCAACCTTCACGGCAACAGGCAGTCCGCCTTAACTGGTTTGAAATAAAACTGCGACAACTTTGTTATTTACTGGCTCAAAAAGGCAACCCTGAACTCTGAAGGTTGATAGCGTCGATATAAACGCAACAACCTGACTGTCATTTAATTATATACGATAAAAAATCGTGCCTTAAACGGCAGGGATTTTCACACATTAAATTAAGGATCATACAATGAAAGCAACTATTACTACCGTAGAATTGAGCCTGGCAATCGTGAATAAAGACCTTGCAACCTTTAATGTAAACGGTGCTATTTCAGGCGTGGTTCATTTGTCATCCTTTGGCCCTGTTACCGTTGTGATTGATGGTGGCTACGTACTCGGGGAGTTCGATTGCCCAGCCTGCGCTGTTAAACATATTAGTTTGCTGTCTGTGAACTTCGCAGAAGCGCAGGACGCTTGTGGCATGTCTTATTACGATCACAAACGCCAACAACTTAACTGATATGGATGTCATCATTTGTCATTGCGCTGTTTGCTGCCACGAATATAAAAAATCGGAAATGCATGAAAGGAAAACAGATATATATCCCTTTAAGCGCACGATTTATTTATGTGAGCAATGCAATGAAAAAAGAGAAAAGCGTGACGATTTAAGAAAGGTAAAACGCGGCAGCCGCAAGCCATTTCATTCAACATCATTTTTCAAATATTAAACGAGGTTGTTATGTCTGTTGAGTTAAAAGTATTTGGTGGTGCTTATTTCCCAAAAGATAAAGCATTAAAAAAACATCCAGATTTAAAACCACTTGCAACCGCAGTTAATGCGGCCACAAAAGCCATCGCTGAAGCCGTTATTTTCGGCAGGCTGGCGGCTGAGCATCCTGAACATATTGATGATTATTTTAAGGTTAAAATCTGGGAGCACCATGAAGATCTCCCTTGCCCTGAGCTTGATGTGTTTTGCCCTGATTTCTTTGGTGAGCACGTTGTTTGGAATACCAACCGCGGTGAACCAGCTGCGGCACCACAGCCAGAATCTGAAGAAAAGACGGAATGGGACGACAACAAGGCAGTGGAAGAAATTAAAACTGTCGCGCAGCTCGACGTGGCATCCCGTGCAGCTTGCCTGGCACTGTTCGGCCCGGTCCCTGGAATCACTACAGCGCAGTACGGCCAGATCGTCGATCTGAAGAATGATGATGAACCCAGCTTTGCCCGCGAGCTTGCAGAAGCACTGGCGAAAGAGACCCGCGCGCTGGCGCTGGCTCCGGAACGGCAGGAGCAGCTGCTCGCATGGATACGTGAAAATACAAAAGACTCTGCACAGTGGCCGGACATCAAAAAGCAGATCGCTAAATGGATCGATACCCCGGTTGATAAGCGACCTCTGGCTGACAGCACTAACTCAGAAGAAAACCGTACAGACACCGGCTCCACACTGGGCGGTGGTAACAAGACAGACCGCAGCCCGGATCTGGTTCATAACCTCTCTACGCTGCGTATCGAAGTGGCTGTTGCCATTCTGAGCATGTACGACGAGATCGACATTTACTGGATCCCGAATAAATACATGATTCCAGCGAAAGCCATGGCCGAAGCAGAACAGGACACCCGTTTTACAGCGTGGTGGAAAAAACTGCGCAGCACCCCAGGCATTCTGGATTATTCCCGTGCGGCCATTATCGCCCTGATTAAATCCGCCCCGGAGGACATTTGGATGGATCCTGTTGCCTTGCGTGAATACATCAATCGCGAGCTGGTTGAACGTGACCATGCGAACCCTGACCAGAAAACGGTTGATATAGCCTGCCGCCCTAAACCTCGCACTAATGTTGAGAAAAAAGAAAATGATGAAACCGAATCGACTGTACCGGGCGAAGCTCTGCCACCAGCAGTTTGCCCAGGCAAAGCTGCGCAACTCAACAAAGAACTCAACGAGGCATTCGCTCAGAGCCCGGCACCAGAAGAGCAAGCGATTGACCAACCACGGGTGGAGAACCTGGGCGGCGGAGTCTTCTCTGTTGATGCACTGATTAATAATTCCCCCTCAAATGAGGTTGAAAAACAGGAATTACCACCTGCACCAAATGATCGCGACTTTGCGATTTTGCATGCGCTTAATGATCTTATTTCTGGACGCACCAACATCATGGGGAAAGAAGAAGCAGAAGGTGTGGTGGCATGCACCGGCCAACTCGTTTCTGATGTTATTCCGCTGCTAATGGCCGATATCAACACCACAGAATTTTGCCTGTCTCCTGAGTTCTCCGACGAGGAGATCCACGACGTGGCAACCACCATGCTGGATAGCTGGTCTGACGATATCAGCGTGCGTCAGAAAATCGCCCTTGATGCGATCGTTGAATACCGCCGCCCGGCACCACCAAAATCTGTAGTGCTCGATCCACCGGCCGTTAATGCAAAGCCGAAAGCACGGCCCGAACCAGCACCTGAAACAAACGCTCCGCTTTCGTCTTTTACCTACCTGCAGCAGCTGACCATTGCAGCACTGCAGGGCTTATGTTCCAACCCGGCATATTGCAATCAGTATGAGGAATTACCGGCTATGGCCGCCGGGCTTGCCCGCGGCGTGATCAACCATCAGGAAGGCTCCTGTGCGTCTGATTAACCGAAGCAAGGGAGACAGCATCGGCGGGCCTGCATGTGCCGCCGCCCTAAAATGCCATCTCGACAAATACGGCGAGCATGGCCGCAGCGACAAACAGACGTTTTACACCGTCAAGATCCAAGGGAGAAAAATTACGGTCGAGGTTGTTAACCGCCCCCGTAGTTATGTGGCAACGGCAATGACCGGTGCCAGGCACCTCCAGTGCCTCCCCGGACTTGGCAGGTGATTTTTGACAATCAATATACTATCTGCCGCTGCGGTATCGTGGCGGCGTCATGGAGTTAAGCATGGCGCAAATCATTTTCGATGAAGAGTGGATGGTGGCGGGAAAGCTAACTGAGAAAACGGGGCTGGATGACAGGCAAATAAAAGCTTATCGCCTCGGATGCTGGATTGAAGGGGTTCATTTTAAGCGAGTACCCGCGGTACCCGGTGGGGAAAGCAAACGCGCTTTGGTCTGGTACAACTTTCCGCTGATTAATAGATTTATTCAGGAAGCATGATGAACTTTCCAACCGGCGTTGAACTTCATAACGGAAAAATCAGGATCACGTTTACCTATCGCGGCATTCGCTGCCGCGAAGTTCTCCGTGGCTGGGTGGTTAACAGCAGCAACATCAAGAAGGCGGGAAACCTTCGCGCCGTCATCGTAAGTGAGATCCAGTTCGGCCAGTTCGACTATGCGGCGCGATTCCCTGAGTCAAAGGCTCTTAAAAAATTCTCATCAACAAAGCGGATCGCGACGTTCAGTGAACTGAGCGATTTTTTCATCGAGACAAAAGCACTGGAGGTGTCAGGAGCTACTCTGCATTCACTCACATCTGCAGTTAACACCCTGAAGCGTGTAGTGGGAGAAAATACCCCCCTGGCTGATATTCAACACGCCGACATACTGCATTATCGCAAAGAGCTGCTGACGGGCTGCGTGTTAAACCCTTCTATGCCTAATCTGGTTAAAAAGGGGCGCGCGCCCTCAACAGTCAATAAACAGATGGCTGTTTTATCAGAAATGCTGAAGCTTGCTAATCGAAGTCAGTTTATATTACACGCTCCTTATGAGGGCGTGTCCAGGCTCAAGCTATCTAAGGCAGACCCCGATCCGCTTCTACTTCATGAGTACCAGGCGCTAATTGCAGCCCTTCCCCGCAAACTGGCTTTGATCATCATCGTTGCCGTGCATACGGGAATGAGGCCCGGCGAAATTTGCGCCCTGGCGTGGGATGACATTGATTTGAAAAAAGGTGAGATTCACGTGTCCAGGAGTCTGACAAACAAACGGGTATTTGTGCCGCCGAAAACAGATGCGGGAATCAGAACGATCACGTTGCTCAAGCCCGCGCATGATGCGCTGCTGGAGCAGTACGACATCACCGGCAACAACCCGCGCCAGCAAATTATTTTTCATCATCGCGAAATAGGTAAAACCGAACAACAAAATCTGCGTTTCGTTTTTTCGCCGGAAAAGAAATCTTCAGTAAATGAGAGCTATTTTTCTAAAAATTCGATTTCGTATGGCTGGCGACAGGGAACTAAACTTTCAGGTATTCGTGAGAGAAACCCTTATCAGTCCCGGCACACTTACGCCTGCTGGACGCTTATGGCCGGCGCGAACCCGTCTTTTATCGCCAGCCAGATGGGCCATGAGGATGCGCGTATGGTGTATGAGGTTTATTCGAAGTGGATTGGCGATATGAACCAGGATCAGGTCAACATGCTGAACAATCAGATGCCGACAGCTTTGCCCCCAGGACGCCCCCAGGGCATAGGGAGCATGAAAAAAGTCATTTAATTTCATAGCGCTGGTTCCAAACTCCATAATCAGCGTTAAACTATTCATACTATTTATTCCCGGAGAAAAGATGATGCGCGTACTGGTTGTTGAGGATAACGCATTGCTACGCCACCACCTGAAGGTTCAGCTTCAGGAGATGGGACATCAGGTGGATGATGCTGAAGATGCAAAAGAAGCCGATTATTATCTCAATGAACACCTGCCGGACATCGCCATTGTCGATTTAGGCCTGCCTGATGAAGACGGCCTGTCGTTAATTCGTCGCTGGCGCAGCCATGACGTTTCCCTGCCGGTTCTGGTTCTCACCGCCCGCGAAGGCTGGCAGGACAAAGTTGAAGTGCTCAGCGCCGGTGCGGATGATTACGTCACCAAACCGTTTCACATTGAAGAAGTGGCGGCGCGCATGCAGGCGCTGTTACGCCGCAACAGCGGGCTGGCTTCACAGGTTATCTCCATTCCGCCTTTCCAGGTGGATCTCTCCCGTCGCGAGCTGTCGATTAACGATGAAGTGATCAAGCTCACCGCGTTCGAATACACCATTATGGAAACGCTGATCCGTAACAGCGGAAAAGTAGTGAGCAAAGACTCCTTAATGCTCCAGCTCTACCCTGACGCTGAGCTGCGCGAGAGTCACACCATAGACGTGCTGATGGGCCGTTTGCGTAAGAAAATTCAGGCGCAGTATCCGCAGGACGTGATTACGACCGTTCGCGGCCAGGGCTACCTGTTCGAATTACGCTAAATGAGACGGATTTTGCGCCACATTCTGCCCCTCTCGCTGCGGGTTCGTTTTTTACTGGCAACGGCCGCGGTGGTGCTGGTGCTGTCGCTCTCCTACGGTCTGGTCGCCCTGGTGGGCTACAGCGTCAGCTTCGATAAAACGACCTTTCGACTGTTACGCGGCGAAAGTAATCTGTTTTATACCCTGGCCACATGGGAAGACAACCACATCACCGTTGAAATGCCAGAGAACCTGGATCAACAGAGTCCTACTTTAGCCCTGATTTACAATGAAAAGGGAAAGTTGCTTTGGGCGCAACGCGATATTCCGTGGCTGGCGAAAAGCATTCGTCCGGAGTGGCTCAAAACCAACGGGTTTCATGAGATAGAAGCCGATCTCAATACCACCAGCACGCTGATTCGCGAAGATCGCTCGATGCAACAAAAGCTCAATGAAATCCGGGCTGACGATGCCGAGACGGGAATGACGCACTCGGTGGCGATCAATATCTACCCGGCGACCATGAACATGCCGCAGTTAACCATTGTGGTGATCGACACCATTCCGGTTGAGCTAAAACGTTCCTATAAGGTCTGGGGCTGGTTCGTTTATGTTCTGGCCGCAAACCTGCTGCTGGTGATCCCGCTGCTTTGGGTGGCGGCGTGGTGGAGCTTGCGCCCTATTGAGTCCCTCGCGCGAGAGGTGCGCGAGCTTGAGGAACATCATCGTGAAAAGCTCAATCCGGAAACCACCCGTGAGCTGACCAGCCTGGTGCGTAACCTCAATCGCCTGCTGAAAAGCGAGCGTGAACGCTATGATAAGTACCGTACGACCCTGACCGACCTCACCCACAGCCTGAAAACGCCGCTGGCCGTAATGCAAAGCACCCTGCGTTCCATGCGCAGCTCAAGGCTGAGCGTCGACGATGCCGAGCCGGTGATGCTGGAACAAATCAGCCGAATCTCGCAGCAAATTGGCTACTATCTGCATCGCGCCAGCATGCGTTCCGGCAGCGCGCTCCTGAGCCGCGAGCTGCACCCGGTGGCCCCGCTGCTGGATAATCTCACGTCCGCACTTAACAAGGTGTATCAGCGTAAAGGGGTGAACATCAGCCTCGATATTTCGCCTGAAATTAGCTTTGTAGGCGAAAAAAATGACTTTATGGAAGTGATGGGCAACCTGCTGGATAACGCCTGTAAATACTGCCTGGAGTTTGTTGAAGTATCAGCGCGCCAGACGGATAACGAGTTACACATTATCGTTGAGGATGATGGCCCTGGGATCCCGCTTAATAAACGTGATGTGGTGTTCGATCGCGGTCAGCGAGCGGATACGCTGCGCCCCGGTCAGGGCGTGGGTTTAGCCGTCGCCCGTGAGATTGTCGACCAGTATGACGGAAAAATCGAAACCAGCGAAAGCTTGCTCGGCGGGGCCAGAATGGAAGTGATTTTTGGTCGTCAGCAGCCCACATCGGATGATAGTTAACCCGTTATGTGAAAAATGCGAGGATCTCGCAGCCGGGGGGCTGAGCTTCCGTTATAATCCGAGTCAGTAAGAGCCTGCGGATAAAAAAATATGGATTATCATTTAACACTTAACTGGCCCGAGTTTATTGAACGTTACTGGCAAAAGCGCCCGGTGGTTCTGAAACGCGGGTTCAGCAACTTTGTCGACCCTATCTCACCTGACGAGCTGGCCGGTCTGGCCATGGAAAACGAAGTCGACAGCCGTCTGGTCAGCCACCAGGACGGGAAATGGCAGGTCAGCCACGGTCCTTTCGAAAGCTACGATCATCTCGGCGAAAGCAACTGGTCGCTGCTGGTGCAGGCGGTTAACCACTGGCACGAGCCGACTGCCGCGCTAATGCGCCCGTTCCGCGCCCTGCCAGACTGGCGAATGGACGATCTGATGATCTCCTTCTCCGTACCTGGCGGCGGCGTGGGTCCGCATCTGGACCAGTACGACGTGTTTATCATTCAGGGCACGGGCCGCCGCCGCTGGCGCGTGGGCGAAAAAGTGCCGATGAAGCAGCACTGCCCGCACCCGGATCTGCTTCAGGTGGATCCGTTCGAAGGCATTATCGACGAAGAGCTGGAGCCAGGCGATATTCTCTACATTCCGCCAGGATTCCCTCACGAAGGTTACTCCCTGGAGAACTCGCTGAACTACTCTGTCGGGTTCCGCGCGCCGAGCGGCCGCGAGATGATCAGCGGCTTTGCCGACTATGTCCTGCAGCGCGAGCTGGGAAGCTATCGCTACAGCGATCCGGATGTGCCTGCGCGCGAGCATCCGGCAGACATCGTGCCAGAAGAGCTGGATAAGCTGCGCGGCATGATGCTGGATCTGATCAACGAGCCGGAACATTTCAGGCAGTGGTTTGGCGAATTTATCAGCCAGTCACGTCACGAGCTGGACGTTGCACCGCCGGAGCCGCCGTATCAGGCAGATGAGATCTATGATGCGCTGCTGCAGGGTGACAAGCTGGTTCGTCTGGGCGGATTACGCGTGCTGCGCATTGGTGAAGAGGTCTTCGTCAACGGTGAGAAGCTCGACTCCCCGCACCGCCCGGCACTGGAAGCCATTGCCAGCCATATGATACTGACTGCAGAAACCTTTGGCGACGCGCTGGAAGACCCATCCTTCCTCGCGATGCTGGCCGCGCTGGTCAACAGCGGGTACTGGTTCTTTGAGGACTGAGTTGTGATAATGCCCGGTGGCGCTGCGCCACCGGGCTTTTTCTTACCGCTTCGCGGTTAACTCGGCTATGCGCACAATCACCTTCACCGCCTTTTCCATCCCTTCCAGCGTCACAAACTCATGCTTGCCGTGGTAGTTATAGCCCCCGGTAAACAGGTTTGGGCACGGTAGCCCCATAAACGACAGCTGCGAGCCGTCAGTACCGCCGCGAATCGGTTTTAAGACCGGTTCAATATCGCAGTCTCGCATCGCCTGCTGGGCGATATCCAGAATGTGCGGATGGGCCATCACCTTGTCGCGCATATTGTAATAGCTGTCTTCAATGATCAGCTCAATATAGCAGTCAGGATGCAATCCCTTCCCAACCTTCTTGGCGATCTCCATCATTTTGCGCTTGCGCGACTCAAAAGCTTTACGGTCAAAATCGCGGATGATGTAGTGCATCTGCGCGCTGTCCACGGTGCCTTTGATGCTGGTGAGGTGATAAAAGCCCTCGTACCCCTCTGTCTGTTCAGGGCTCTCTTCCGCCGGGACTTCCGCATGAATACGCGACGCCAGCGACAGCGCGTTCACCATCACCCCTTTGGCAGACCCTGGGTGAACGTTGTTTCCGACAATTTTTATGGTCACCGACGCCGCGTTGAAGTTTTCGTACTCCAGCTCGCCCACGCCACCGCCGTCGACAGTATACGCCCACTGCGCGTTAAAAGCGTCCACGTCGAAGTGCTTCGCGCCCTTACCCACCTCTTCATCTGGGGTAAAAGCAACGCGGATGTCCCCGTGCGGGATGTTTTTACCTTTCAGCACCGCCAGCGCCGTCATGATTTCCGCGATGCCCGCCTTGTCATCCGCCCCCAGCAGCGTTTTGCCGTCGGTGGTGATCAGCGTCTGGCCGAGCAGCTGGTGCAGCACCGGGAACATCACCGGAGAGAGCACTTCGTCGCCAATCCCCAGCGCGATATCACCGCCGCGGTAGTTTTCCACGATCTGCGGGTTCACGTGTTTGCCGCTAAAATCAGGTGAGGTATCGACATGAGAAATAAAGCCAATCGCCGGAATATCACCCGGCACATTCGCCGGCAGCGTTCCCATCACAGTGCCTTTTTCGCTTAACGTGACGTTGACCAGCCCCATGGCCTCAAGCTGCTCTTTGAGCAGGTTTAACAACTTCCACTGGCCTTCGGTGCTTGGCACCTGGCGGACACCCGGCTTAGATTGGGTATCCAGCGAAACATACTGTAAAAAACGCTCAAGTAATTTATCCATGCAGTCACCCTCACTTTTTGTGACAACATTATCAGTAAGCATCAAAACGCAAATATTGCGTCAGGTCACTTTTATCCCGCAAACGAGAACTTTTTACGTTTATATCTTTATGCGTTAATAAATGTAGCTTATGAATCAGTGACAAGGATTGGCGATTACGGGGGATTGCCGTAGAATGTCCGCCCTCATTACGAGTCACCAAGGTGGTTACACACAAACCCCGCTTCAGTCTGCTGCCTGAGGCGTCTATATGGGACAGCGCAAAAATTGAATACACAATCCCGTTCTCGTTCACCGCTGGTGCAACTGGAACGAATTCGTAAAAGCTTTGATGGCAAAGACGTCATTTCCGACCTCAACCTGACCATCAATGATGGTGAGTTTCTTACGCTGCTTGGCCCTTCCGGCTGCGGCAAAACCACCGTACTGCGCCTTATCGCCGGGCTGGAAAGCGTTGATAATGGCCGCATCCATCTTGAGAACCAGGACATAACCCAGGTTCCTGCCGAAGATCGCCACGTCAATACCGTTTTTCAGAGCTACGCCCTGTTCCCGCACATGACCGTGTTTGAGAACGTGGCGTTTGGCCTGCGGATGCAAAAAACCCCGGCTAATGAGATCGAACCGCGCGTCACCGAATCCCTGCGCATGGTTCAGCTGGAGACGTTTGCCCAGCGAAAGCCCCACCAGCTCTCCGGCGGTCAGCAGCAGCGCGTGGCCATTGCCCGCGCGGTCGTCAATAAACCGCGCCTGCTTCTGCTGGATGAATCCCTCTCCGCGCTGGATTACAAGCTGCGCAAGCAGATGCAGAACGAGTTGAAAGCGCTACAGCGCAAGCTCGGTATCACCTTTGTCTTCGTCACCCACGATCAGGAAGAGGCGCTGACCATGTCAGACCGTATCGTGGTAATGCGTGACGGTAAGATTGAACAGGACGGTACGCCGCGTGAAATATACGAAGAGCCGAAAAACCTGTTTGTCGCCAGCTTTATTGGCGAGATCAATATCTTCAACGCCACCGTACTTGAGCGTCTGGATGCACAGCGCGTTCGCGCGAACGTCGAGGGACGCGACTGCATTATCACCGTGAACTTTGCCGTCGAGAAAGGACAAAAACTCAACGTCCTGCTGCGCCCGGAAGATCTCCGCGTTGATGAGATCCACGACACGGCCGACGTCGAAGGTCTGATCGGTTACGTTCGCGAACGTAACTATAAAGGGATGACCCTCGAGTCCGTTGTGGAACTGGAGAACGGCAAAATGGTGATGGTCAGCGAATTCTTTAACGAGGACGATCCTGACTTTGACCACTCTCTTGACCAGAAAATGGTTATCAACTGGGTAGAAAGCTGGGAGGTTGTGCTGGCTGATGAAGAACACAAGTAAGTTCCAGAAGGTGGTCATTGCCACTATCGTCGGTTGGCTTGTGTTATTTGTCTTTTTACCCAACCTGATGATCATCGCCACCAGCTTCCTGACCCGCGACGATGCAAACTTCGTTTCGCTGGTCTTTACGCTGGACAACTACGCGCGCCTGCTCGATCCGCTCTATTTCGACGTGCTGTTGCACTCGCTCAATATGGCGCTGATTGCCACCGTGGCCTGCCTGCTGCTGGGGTACCCTTTCGCATGGTTCCTGGCGGGACTGCCGCAAAAGGTGCGCCCGCTGCTGCTGTTTCTGCTGATTGTGCCGTTCTGGACCAACTCGCTGATTCGCATCTACGGGCTGAAAATCTTCCTCAGCACCAAAGGCTACCTCAACGCGTTTCTGCTGTGGCTGGGCGTGATTGATACGCCAGTGCGCATCATGTTTACCCCAGGTGCGGTAATCATTGGCCTGGTCTATATCCTGCTGCCGTTTATGGTGATGCCGCTCTACTCCAGCATTGAGAAGCTCGATAAACCGCTGCTGGAAGCGGCAAAAGATCTGGGGGCCAGCAAGCTGCAGACCTTTATCCGCATTATCATTCCGCTGACCATGCCCGGCATTATTGCGGGCTGTCTGCTGGTGATGCTCCCGGCGATGGGCCTGTTCTACGTGTCTGACCTGATGGGCGGGGCGAAAAACCTGCTGATTGGGAACGTGATCAAGAGTCAGTTCCTGAACATCCGCGACTGGCCGTTCGGCTCCGCGACCAGCATTACGCTCACGGTGGTGATGGGGCTGATGCTGCTCGTCTACTGGCGCGCTTCTCGCCTGCTCAACAAGAAGGTGGAACTCGAATGATCGGTCGACTGCTTCGCGGCGGTTTTATGACCGCCATTTACGCTTACCTTTATATCCCGATTATCATTTTGATCGTGAACTCGTTTAACAGCTCGCGGTTCGGGATCAACTGGCAGGGGTTTACCACCAACTGGTACAGCCTGCTGATGAACAATGACAGCCTGCTGCAGGCCGCACAGCACTCGCTGACGATGGCGATCGTCTCCGCCACCTTCGCCACGCTGATTGGCTCGCTGACCGCCGTGGCGCTGTATCGCTACCGTTTTCGCGGCAAGCCGTTCGTCAGCGGCATGCTGTTTGTAGTGATGATGTCGCCGGACATCGTGATGGCGATTTCGCTGCTGGTGCTGTTTATGCTGCTGGGCGTACAGCTTGGCTTCTGGTCGCTGCTGTTTTCCCATATCACCTTCTGCCTGCCGTTTGTGGTGGTCACCGTCTACGCGCGTCTGAAAGGGTTCGACGTGCGCATGCTGGAGGCGGCGAAAGATCTGGGTGCCAGCGAGATGATCATCCTGCGCAAAATCATCCTGCCGCTGGCGATGCCTGCCGTCGCCGCCGGATGGCTGCTCAGCTTTACCCTGTCGATGGATGACGTCGTGGTTTCCTCCTTCGTGACCGGGCCGAGCTACGAAATTCTGCCGTTGAAGATCTATTCGATGGTAAAAGTTGGCGTCTCACCGGAGGTGAACGCGCTGGCGACCATTCTGCTGCTGTTTTCGCTGGTTCTGGTGATCGCCAGCCAGGTTATTGCTCGTGATAAAACAAAATCTCAGGGGACAATGAAATGAAAAAAATGCTCGCCGCTGCGGCGCTGGTGCTCGGCATGGGTGCCGCGCACGCTGATGACAGCAAAACGCTCTACTTCTACAACTGGACCGAGTACGTACCGCCGGGCCTGCTGGAACAGTTCACAAAGGAGACGGGCATCAAGGTGATCTACTCGACCTACGAGTCGAATGAAACCATGTACGCCAAGCTCAAAACCTACAAGGACGGCGCCTACGATCTGGTGGTTCCTTCCACCTACTTTGTCGATAAAATGCGCAAAGAGGGCATGATCCAGAAGATCGACAAAACGAAGCTAACTAATTTTTCAAACCTCGATCCTGAGATGCTCAACAAGCCGTTCGACCCGAATAACGACTACTCCATTCCGTATATCTGGGGGGCGACGGCGATTGGCGTGAACAGCGAGGCCATCGATCCTAAAACGGTCACCGGCTGGGCGGATCTATGGAAACCGGAATACAAAGGCAGCCTGCTGTTAACCGATGACGCGCGTGAAGTGTTCCAGATCGCGCTGCGTAAGCTTGGCTATTCCGGTAACACCACCGATCCGAAAGAGATCGACGCGGCTTACAACGAGCTGAAAAAGCTGATGCCTAACGTGGCGGCATTCAACTCTGATAACCCGGCAAACCCGTATATGGAAGGCGAAGTAAACCTGGGGATGGTGTGGAACGGCTCTGCGTATGTTGCCCGTCAGGCCGGGACGCCGCTGGAGGTGGTCTGGCCGAAGGAAGGCGGGATCTTCTGGATGGATAGCCTCGCGATCCCAGCCAACGCGAAGAACGTGGACGGTGCGCTGAAGCTGATTAATTTCCTGCTGCGTCCGGACGTGGCGAAACAGGTTGCTGAGACGATTGGCTACCCGACGCCAAACCTGGCCGCCCGCAAGCTGCTGAAGCCTGACGTGGCTAACGATAAGTCACTCTATCCGGATGCCGAAACCATCAGCAAAGGAGAATGGCAGAACGATGTAGGCGACGCGAGCCGCCTTTACGAAGAGTATTATCAGAAGTTAAAAGCAGGTCGTTAATGCAATACATAACGGGCGACGCAACGTCGCCCGTTACTCTTACAGCCCCTTCAGAAGCTTATCTACAAACGCTGGCACCACCTCGCTCGCCAGACCATATTGCTTCTCTTCAAACTCGCTGCCCACCTGGCTCGGCTCCAGATTGAGCTCCACCGTATGCGCCCCGTGCAGTCGCGCTTCGTGAACAAACCCCGCCGCCGGGTAAACGTGCCCTGATGTGCCAATAGCGATAAACACGTCCGCCATCGCCAGCGCGCTGTAGATCTCATCCATCCCCAGCGGCATTTCGCCAAACCAGACCACGTGCGGACGCAGGCGCGACGGGAACTGGCAACAGTGGCACTTGTCCTCTGGCAGCACGTCCTCTTTCCAGTCCAGCACCTGGCCGCTCCAGGCGCAGCGAACCTTGAGCAGCTCACCGTGCATGTGGATGATGTTCTTGTTACCGGCCCGCTCGTGCAGGTTGTCGATATTCTGCGTCACCAGCAGAAAACGGTCCCCGAGCGCCTCTTCCAGCTTTGCCAGCGCCAGATGCGCCGCGTTCGGGGCAATCTCAGGCTGCTGAAGCTGCCGACGGCGAGCGTTGTAAAACGCCTGCACGAGATCCGGATCGCGGGCAAAGCCTTCCGGCGTCGCCACGTCCTCGACGCGGTGCTCTTCCCACAGCCCGTCTGCCGCACGGAAGGTTTGAATTCCTGACTCGGCGGAGATCCCCGCCCCGGTCAGTACCACCACTCTGGGTTTATCCATCGCTTCTGGCATGATTCTGTCTCTGAAAAAGATCCGCTGGCGCAAGCGCTCTCGTAAGCGGCGTTTGTTTTTGCGAAAACGGCTGAGTCGACCCTGGCGACGCGACAGCATAAAGACCTCGTAAACTAATCGGTGAGATGAAGGAATGCGGCTCCGCGCATACCTCCCGCGTCCCCGTGTCGCGCGCGTTCAATGCGCGGCACGCGGGCGACCGGCAATAAATGTCGGGGCAGACGCCCGGACAACCGTTCCGTAATCGCAGTAAAGTTTGACAGCCCTCCCCCGATCACCAGCAGATCCGGGTCGACGATGGTGAGAATATTTCCCAGACACACCGCCAGCAGATCCAGATAGCGCTCGACGTGCTCACGCGCCTGCGCATCCCCCTGCTCCCACAGGGTAATGATTTGAGGGGCCTCAAGTTTCTGATGATAGAAGTGTTCGTAAAGCCATGCAAACCCGCGTCCTGAGAGATAATTCTCGATACAGCCGTGCTGGCCGCAGCCGCAGCGGGTCAGCGGGAAATCACGCCCCACCACCTCCAGCGCATCCACCGGGAGACGGATATGACCAAACTCCCCGGTGATGTAGCTGCGCCCGGTAATCGGCTTGCCGTTGATGACAATCCCCCCGCCTACGCCGGTACCGAGGATCAGCCCCATCACCAGCGGATAGCGGCGGAATTCATCGTCCCAGGCTTCAGAGAGGGCAAAGCAGTTGGCATCGTTATCTAAACGCACGTCGCGTTTAAGGAGGGCCGAGAGGTCGGCGCGGAGCGGTTTACCGCTGGCGGCAGGCACGTTGGCGGCATACAGCGTACCGTCGTCGGTTTCGGGCATGCCCGGAATACCAATGCCGACGCTGCCTTTTACGCCAAAGCGTTCATCCGCCTGCGCCACCAGCGCAGTAATAGCGGTTAAAAATTCATCGTAGCTTTCACGCGGCGTGGGAACGCGGGTTTCCCACTGCAGTTTGAGGTCTTTATCAAACACGCCGAGCGCAATCTTGGTGCCGCCAATATCAAATCCATAATACATAACGCATTCCTCTTTCTGACATAGCGGCCTCAGGACCGCTACACCATGACGTAATTACTGGCCACTTAATACCCTCGCCGGATCAATTCGGCTTGCGCGACGCGCCGGATACCAGCTTGCCAGCAGACTCAGTAAAAGTGCTGTAACCAGCACATAAAAAACGTCCAGCCAGTGCAGTTCAGACGGCAGGAAGTCAATAAAATAGATGTCACCGGACAGGAACTGGTGACCAATAAGCTTTTCAATCCCGTTGATAATCGGCGTCAGCTGCAGAGAAACCACCACGCCAATCACCACGCCGCAAAGGCTGCCGAACAGCCCTGCCAGCAAACCGTACCAGACGAAGATGGCGCGAATAAGACCGTCTTTTGCCCCGAGGGTACGCAACACGGCGATGTCGCCGCTTTTGTCCTTAACCGCCATGACCAGCGTCGAGACGATATTAAAGCACGCCACGCCAATCACCAGCACCATCGCCAGATACATGATCGCACGGATCATCTGGATATCACGGTACATATAGCCGTAAGTGCCGATCCAGCTTTTGATGTAGACATAGTTATTGGTGACGCTGCCGGCATCACGCACCAGTTTGTTAGCGTTAAAGACGTCGTTCACCTTAATGGCAATGCCCGTCACGCTGTCGCCCATGTCGAGATACTGGCGCGCATCTTCCAGCGGAACCATCGCAAAGCTATGGTCAAGCTGGCCGCTCAGCTGGAGAATACCGGTGACGTGCAGGCGCACGCGTTTTGGCTGCTGCAGTTTGTGATCGGCGCTGGCGTTCGGGATCATGATTGACACCCAGTCGCCCTGCTTCACCTTCAGGGCATCGGCAACGCCTTTACCCATAATGATCTGCTGCTCGCCGGCCTTAAAGTTCACCCACGCGCCGTTCTGAACATATTTCGGCAGCGCGCTGAGCCGCTCCTCCTGGGCCGGGTTGACCCCTTTAACCTGGATGGCGCGCAGGTTAACCCCGCTCTCCACCAGCCCGGTAAAGTTAATGTATGGCGCGGCCGCGGCAATGCCCGGCACTTTTTCCACTTTGGTGAGTGCATCGCTCCAGTTGGCCCACGGCTGGTTAACCGGCTCGATCTCCCCGTGCGGCACCACCGCAAGAATGCGGTTATTCAGCTCGCGCTCGAAGCCGTTCATGGCGCTTAAGCCGACAATCAGGACCGCCACGCCCAGCGCAATACCGATGGTGGAGATAACGGAGATCAGCGACACCATACCGCCGCGACGGCGGCCGCGGCTAAAGCGTAACCCGATGAGTAACGATAACGGTGAAGCCATTACTCTGCCCCCATCAGGGTCAGTTCCGCATTCAGATGGCCGTCGCGCATCTCAAGCTGGCGACCCATGCGTTTTGCCAGCTGCAGGTCGTGGGTCACCACCAGAAACGCGGTTCCCTGCGAGGCGTTCAGCTCGCCGAGAAGCTGGAAGATACTGTCCGCATTGCGCGCGTCCAGGTTACCGGTCGGTTCATCCGCCAGCACCAGGCGCGGGTTGTTGACCAGCGCACGGGCAATCGCCACGCGCTGGCGCTCGCCACCGGACAGCTCCGACGGGCGGTGATTTCCCCGGTGGCCCAGCCCTACCGCTTTCAGCATATCGCTGGCGCGGGCGTTAATTTCTGCCGGTTTCTTTTTGCCAATCAGCAGCGGCATCGCCACGTTTTCCAGCGCCGTAAAGTCCGGCAGCAGGTGGTGGAACTGGTAGATAAAGCCCAGCTCGCGGTTACGCAGCTCGGCCTTCGCCGCAGAGGACATTTTGCTCATCGGCTGACCGGAGAAGATCACGTCGCCGTTGGTTGGCGTGTCCAGCCCGCCCAGCAGGTGCAGGAGCGTACTTTTGCCCGAGCCGGAGCTGCCGACAATCGCCATCATCTCGCCCTCGCCCACGCTGAAGCTCACATTGTGCAGCACGTCAGTCTGCACAGTGCCTTCCTGATAGCGTTTGGACAGGTTGTCGCATTGCAACAGGATCTTATTCATAACGTAAAGCCTCAGCGGGTTGAGTGGCGGCAGCGCGCCAGGAAGGATAAAGCGTAGAAAGCAGCGCAATGGCCATCGCGGCCAGCGCAATTCCGACCACCTGCAGCGGCTCGATAGCCACTGGCAGCGCCGCGCCGTCAAGGAGCGCGCCGATGATCGGCATTAAATTATTAAGCTGGCTGGCAAGCAGTGCGCCGAACACGGCGCCCAACAGCGCGCCGATAATGCCTGCACTGGCCCCCTGCACCATAAAGACCGCCATGATCTGGCGCGGCGTCAAACCCTGGGTTTGCAGGATGGCGACTTCGCCCTGCTTCTCCATCACCATCAGGCCCAGCGAGGTGATGATGTTAAATGCAGCCACGGCGACGATCAGGCTCAGCAGCAGCCCCATCATGTTTTTTTCCATGCGCACGGCCTGGAACAGCTCGCCTTTACGCTCGCGCCAGTCCTGCCATTTGGTGCCGTCCGGCAGTTTTTGCTGGCTGAGGGTATCGACCTTCAGCGGCTGATCGAGCCACAGGCGCCAGCCGGTGATATTTCCCGCCGGGTAACGCATCAGGCGTGACGCATCCTGAATGTTCACCAGCATCTGATAGCCGTCAACTTCGCTGTTGGCGGCAAAAGTACCAATCACGTTAAACAGGCGCTGGCTCGGCAGGCGACCCATTGGCGTAAACTGGCTGGCGGACGGCACCATCACGCGCAGCTGATCGCCGCGGTTGACGCCAAGCTGCCCGGCAAGCTGCTCCCCCAGAATCACGTTGTATTTTCCGGCTTCCAGATCGGTTTGCTTCACGTTAACCAGGAACGGCGTCAGCGGGTCTTTTTGCGCCGGGTCAATCCCCAGCATCACGCCGACCGCCACGCTGCGGGCGCTTTGCAGCACCACATCGCCAGTGGTTAAGGGCGCAACGCGCGTGACGCCCTGTAACTTCGCCGCGCTTTCCGGCAGCTGTTGCGGGTTAACGGAACCGTTATTCGATGAGAGAACGGCCTGCGGCATCAGCCCCAGGATGTTGTTTTGCAGCTCGCGCTCGAAGCCATTCATGACGGAAAGCACCGTCACCAGTGCCATCACGCCGAGCGTAATGCCAATAGTCGAAAGCCAGGAGACAAAGCGACCGAAGCGGTCCGCGGCGCGCCCACGCATGTAGCGTAAGCCTATGAAGAGTGCGACAGGTTGATACATGAAGTCCGTCTGTTTGCTGATAGCAGACCCACGAGTATATAAGCGAATCCGTTAAGGGTAAATGACTGAAACCGTAAGCTTTGGTAATCATTTTTCCGAAAAACTCAGATAAATCAGGGTGGTACTTTCCATTTCCCCTCTGGATAGTCTCCACCTTTTCCGAAAAACGTCCCGATACAGACAGTTACCCGTTACATCTCTCTGTCGTTTTAGAACAATTGCCCCTACGTTTATGGCAAAACTGGTATGGGTTACCAATGAAACAAAAAGCATTATGGATTAATCAGATAAAAGGGCTGTGCATCTGTCTGGTGGTGATTTACCACTCGGTCATCACCTTTTATCCTCATCTCAGCGGGCTACAGCATCCGCTCTCCGGTCTCCTCGCCAAATGCTGGGTCTATTTTAACCTCTATCTCGCCCCGTTCCGGATGCCGGTTTTCTTCTTTATCTCCGGCTATCTGATCCGTCGTTATATTGATGAGGTAGACTGGCGCACCAGCCTCGACAAGCGGATCTGGAGCATTGTCTGGGTTCTGGCGCTGTGGGGGATCCTGCAATGGCAGGCGCTGACCCACCTGAACGCCTGGCTGGCGCCCGATCGCGAGCTTGCCACCTCGTCGAACGCGGCCTACGCCGATTCCCTGGCAGGATTTGTGCGGGGCATGCTCACCGCCAGCACCAGCCTGTGGTATCTGTATGCTCTGGTGGTCTACTTCACGCTGTGTAAACTGCTGAGCCGCTGGAAGCTGCCGGTACTCGGACTGCTTGCGCTGGCGAGCATCACGATCAACTTCCTGCCGCTGCCGTGGTGGGGAATGAACAGCGTGGTACGCAACATGATCTACTACAGCCTGGGGGCGTGGTATGGCGCCGAGCTGATGGCGTGGATGAAAAGCTTCAACCTTCGCCGCACCTGGCTGGCTACTGGCGCTTTCGCGGCCGTCTCCGTGGTGCTGTGGTTTGCTAACGTTCCTCTCCTGCTTTCTCTGCTGTCGATCGTGTTGATCATGAAGCTGTTCTACAGCCTTGAGCAGCGTTATGCCGTACATCCCAACAACCTGCTGAACGTGATTGGCTCAAACACCATTGCGATCTATACCACCCACCGCATCTTAATTGAGGCCTTCAGCCTGATCCTGATTGGCGAGATGAATGCCGCTTACTGGCCGGTCTGGGCAGAGCTGTGCTTAATACTGATCTACCCGTTTGCCAGCCTGCTTATCTGTACCCTTGCCGGACTCGGGGTGCGTAAAATTTCCACCGCGCTGTTCGGGGACCTTTTCTTCTCTCCTCCGTCTGCGCGGAGCCTGTCACCTGCCACCCGTTAATGCCCTCTCCGCCCCCGTTTTGGGGGCGTTTAGCCCTGCCGTGCGGTTACAATTTGCTTATGTAAAACGATCGAGGATAATAAAGACATTGCGTATCAGTGATATGCCCCAATACTGTTGGTATATCCATAAGAGACTCTGACATAGCCATGCCTGAACACTATCGTTATTCCTTGCCCGTCAAAGCGGGCGACCAGCGCCAGCTGGGTGAACTCACGGGCGCGGCCTGCGCCACGCTGGTGGCAGAAATCGCTGAGCGGCACCCTGGCCCGGTGGTGCTGGTTGCCCCGGATATGCAAAACGCCCTGCGCCTGCACGATGAAATCCGCCAGTTCACCGATAGCCTGGTGTTCAGCCTGGCCGACTGGGAAACGCTGCCGTATGACAGTTTCTCCCCGCATCAGGAGATCATCTCCTCGCGCCTGTCGACGCTATATCAACTCCCGACCATGCAGCGCGGCGTGCTGATTGTGCCGGTGAATACCCTGATGCAGCGCGTCTGCCCGCACAGCTATCTGCACGGCCACGCGCTGGTGATGAAAAAAGGCCAGCGCCTGTCTCGCGACACCCTGCGAGACCAGCTTGACGGTGCAGGATATCGCCATGTCGATCAGGTCATGGAGCACGGGGAATATGCCACCCGCGGCGCGCTGCTCGACCTTTACCCGATGGGCAGCGACCAGCCGTATCGTCTGGATTTCTTTGATGATGAAATCGACAGCCTGCGCGTGTTCGATGCCGACACCCAGCGCACGCTGGAAGAGGTGGAATCCATCAATTTACTGCCTGCCCACGAGTTCCCGACGGACAAAACCGCCATCGAGCTGTTCCGCAGCCAGTGGCGCGACAGGTTCGACGTAAAGCGTGATGCAGAACATATCTATCAGCAGGTCAGCAAAGGTACGCTCCCGGCCGGAATCGAATACTGGCAGCCGCTGTTCTTCAGCGAGCCGCTGCCCGCCCTGTTCAGCTACTTCCCGGCGAATACGCTGATTGTGAACACCGGCGATATCGACGCCAGCGCCAGCCGCTTTGAAAGCGAAACCCGCGCACGCTTCGAAAACCGGGGCGTTGACCCGATGCGTCCGCTCCTGCCGCCGGAAGCGCTGTGGCTGCGCACCGACGAACTCAACGCCGAGCTGAAGCGCTGGCCGCGCATGCAGCTGAAAACCGATTCGCTTGCCGATAAGGCCGCCAACACCAACCTCGCCTTCCGCACGCTGCCGGAGCTGGCCGTTCAGGCTCAGCAGAAATCGCCGCTGGATAATCTGCGCAAGTTCCTGGAGTCCTTTACCGGCCCGGTGGTGTTCTCCGTTGAGAGTGAAGGCCGACGCGAAGCTTTGGGTGAGCTGCTGGGACGCATTAAGGTGGCGCCGAAGCGCATCCTGCGTCTGAGCGAAGCGACCGGAAACGGTCGTTATCTGATGATCGGCGCCGCCGAGCACGGGTTCATTGATACGCTCAATAACCTGGCGCTGATTTGCGAAAGCGACCTGCTGGGCGAGCGCGTCGCGCGCCGCCGTCAGGACAGCCGTCGGACCATCAACCCGGACACGCTGATCCGCAACCTGGCCGAGCTGCATCCAGGCCAGCCGATTGTTCACCTGGAGCACGGCGTTGGCCGCTATCAGGGGATGACCACGCTGGAAGCGGGCGGTATCAAAGGTGAATACCTGATGCTGACCTACGCCAACGACGCCAAACTCTATGTACCGGTCTCGTCGCTGCACCTGATCAGCCGCTATGCGGGCGGCGCGGAGGAAAATGCGCCGCTGCACAAGCTGGGCGGCGACGCCTGGGCGCGTGCACGCCAGAAAGCGGCGGAAAAAGTGCGCGACGTGGCGGCCGAACTGCTGGATATCTACGCCCAGCGCGCGGCCAAAGAGGGCTTCGCCTTTAAGCACGACAAAGAACAGTACCAGCTGTTCTGCGACAGCTTCCCGTTTGAAACTACGCCGGATCAGGCTCAGGCCATTAATGCCGTGCTGAGCGACATGTGCCAGCCGCTGGCAATGGACCGCTTAGTCTGCGGCGACGTCGGCTTCGGCAAAACCGAAGTGGCAATGCGCGCCGCCTTCCTTGCGGTGGAAAACAACAAGCAGGTGGCGGTGCTGGTGCCGACCACCCTGCTCGCCCAGCAGCACTTCGACAACTTCCGGGACCGTTTCGCCAACTGGCCGGTACGCATCGAGATGCTGTCGCGTTTTCGCAGCACCAAAGAGCAGACGCAGATCCTGGAGCAGGCCAGCGAAGGCAAAATTGACATTCTGATCGGTACCCATAAGCTGCTGCAAAGCGACGTGAAGTGGAAAGATTTGGGGCTGCTGATCGTCGACGAAGAGCACCGCTTCGGGGTGCGCCATAAAGAGCGCATCAAAGCGATGCGCGCGGACGTCGACATCCTGACCCTGACCGCCACGCCGATCCCGCGCACGCTGAACATGGCGATGAGCGGCATGCGCGATCTGTCGATTATCGCCACGCCGCCGGCGCGCCGTCTGGCGGTGAAAACCTTCGTCCGCGAATACGATAATCTGGTGGTGCGTGAGGCCATTCTGCGTGAAGTACTGCGCGGGGGTCAGGTCTATTATCTGTATAACGACGTGGAAAACATCCAGAAAGCGGCCGACAGGCTGGCGGAGCTGGTGCCGGAGGCGCGTGTTGCTATCGGTCACGGACAGATGCGCGAGCGCGAGCTGGAACGGGTGATGAACGACTTCCACCACCAGCGCTTTAACGTGCTGGTGTGCACCACCATCATCGAAACCGGGATCGACATTCCGACGGCGAACACCATCATCATTGAACGTGCGGATCACTTTGGTCTGGCGCAGCTTCACCAGCTGCGCGGCCGCGTCGGACGTTCGCACCATCAGGCTTACGCCTGGCTGCTGACACCGCATCCGAAAGCGATGACCACCGACGCGCAAAAGCGCCTGGAAGCTATCGCCTCGCTGGAAGACCTCGGCGCAGGCTTCGCGCTGGCCACGCACGACCTGGAGATCCGCGGCGCAGGTGAACTCCTGGGTGAGGACCAGAGCGGCTCCATGGAGACCATCGGCTTCTCGCTCTATATGGAGCTGCTGGAAAACGCGGTTGATGCCCTGAAGGCCGGGCGCGAGCCGTCTCTGGAAGATTTGACCAGCCAGCAAACTGAGGTCGAGCTGCGAATGCCTTCCTTGCTGCCGGACGATTTCATTCCGGACGTGAATACCCGCCTGTCGTTCTACAAGCGCATCGCCAGCGCGAAGAATGATAACGAGCTGGAAGAGATTAAAGTGGAGCTGATCGACCGCTTCGGCCTGCTGCCAGATGCTGCGCGTAACCTGCTGGATATCGCGCGCCTGCGCCAGCAGGCGCAGAAGCTGGGCATTCGCAAGCTTGAGGGCAACGAAAAAGGCGGCGTCATTGAATTTGCCGAGAAGAACCACGTCAACCCGATGTGGCTGATCGGCCTGCTGCAAAAACAGCCGCAGCACTTCCGTCTTGATGGCCCGACGCGACTGAAATTTACCCAGGAGCTGACGGAGCGCAAAACGCGCATGGACTGGGTGCGTAACTTTATGCGTCAGCTGGAAGAGAACGCGATCGCCTGACCTCCCTTCCCCCCCGTTAGCGCAGTGCTGGCGGGGGGACAATTTACAAACTCTTTGCACTTCACCCGATCTTCCCGACACACCCATTCGCCATAATTATCTTTAACCCCTTATAAAACAATAACCTTATCATTTACATGGATTATGGTGATGATGACCTCTTCGCGTTTTACCCGCTGGATAACCCTGTTTGCGCTGGCAGCCACCGTCGCGGTTGCGCTTCCTGCGCGGGCAAACACCTGGCCCCTTCCCCCGCCCGGCAGCAAGGTGGTGGGTGAAAACCGTTTTCATGTGGTTGAAAACAATGGTGGCTCACTGGAAGCGATAGCCAAAAAATATAACGTCGGTTTTCTGGCCCTGCTGCAGGCGAACCCCGGCGTCGATCCGTACGTCCCGCGCGCGGGCAGCGTACTGACCATTCCGTTACAGACTATCCTGCCGGATGCCCCGCGGGAGGGGATCGTGATCAACCTGGCGGAGTTGCGTTTGTACTATTACCCGCCGGGTAAAAATGAGGTTACCGTCTACCCTATCGGTATTGGTCAACTGGGCGGCGATACGCTGACGCCGACGATGGTCACCACCGTCTCGGATAAACGCGCCAACCCAACCTGGACGCCGACGGCCAACATTCGCGCCCGCTATAAGGCCCAGGGCATCGATCTTCCTGCCGTGGTTCCGGCAGGCCCGGATAACCCGATGGGTCATCACGCGATCCGCCTTGCCGCATATGGCGGTGTGTACCTGCTGCACGGTACGAACGCGGATTTTGGCATCGGCATGCGCGTCAGCTCCGGCTGCATTCGTCTGCGCGATGACGATATCAAAACGCTGTTTAACGTCGTTACGCCGGGAACGAAGGTGAATATTATCAATACGCCGATTAAGGTCTCTGAAGAGCCAGGCGGCGTGCGGCTGGTTGAGATTCACCAGCCGCTATCAAAAAATATCGGCGACGATCCCCAGACGTTACCCATTAACCTGAATGCCACGATGGTGAGCTTCAAAACGAATGCGAATACCGATAGCCTGGTGATGGAGCGCGCGATGGAAGCGCGGTCAGGCATGCCGACCGACGTCACCCGGCATCACGATGTTATCCAGCAGTCCATGTAAGACGGAAAGTAAAACGCCCTGCTAAGCAGGGCGTTTTTTATTGCAGTGGCATAAATGAGGGTTTATGCCCGGCTTATTTGTAGATGACAGCGGTGCCGTGCAGGGTGTTAGGACCGGTCACAGAGGTGATGCGGTAAGATTTTGCACCCATTGCTTCCGCTTTTTGTGCCAGCTGATCTTCCAGAGAGCCCAAGTTAGTCCCGGCAGATGCAGAGATCGTCCCGACTTTATGCTGATCGGCTGGAGTGGATTGTACCTGTACAGCAGCAAAGCTTGCGAAAGAGAGTGAACTCAGTACAGCAGCAGCGATGAGGGTTTTTACGTTTTTCATAATGTTTACCTTTGGCAGATGAATTTTTTGGTCGTTAGCTATTTAGTTAACGATCGATAGGTAAATGATAAATGTGATCCAGCTCACGCGTCAACACATTTTTATAACGAGCATTAATTAAATTTTAAAATTGTTATTTTTCATACATATATGATTAATTTATTTTTATGCATTCTGCACTGGTGGTGGGTTGCATTTATTTTTATAATGGTCATTCAACAAACCAACAGAGGACCAACGGCAAATGACAACCGACGTCACGAGTTGTGTGAAGAAAAGCCGTGGCCGACCAAAAGTGTTTGACAGGGATGCAGCGCTTGATAAGGCCATGACTCTCTTCTGGCAACATGGGTATGAAGCGACCTCGCTTTCCGATCTGGTAGAAGCCACCGGAGCTAAAGCGCCGACGCTTTATGCTGAATTTACCAATAAAGAGGGGCTGTTCAGGGCGGTGCTGGACAGGTACATTTCGCGCTTTGCGGCGAAACACGAAGCCCAGCTATTTTGTGAAGAGAAAAGTGTAGAACAGGCGCTACGGGATTACTTTACTGCCGTTGCCACCTGCTTCACCAGTAAAGAGACGCCCGCGGGCTGCTTTATGATTAACACCTCTGCCACCCTGGCGGCAGCATCAAAAGAGATCGCCAATACGGTGAAATCGCGTCATGCGATGCAGGAGGAGACGCTCAGCGCATTTCTGGCTCAGCGCCAGCAGCGCGGTGAAATTCCCGCACACTGCCAGCCTCAGATGCTGGCGCAATACCTGAGCTGTATTTTACAGGGAATGTCGATCAGCGCCCGTGAAGGGGCGACGCTGGAAAAACTGCAGAACATTTCCGACACCACGCTGCGCCTGTGGCCTGAACTGCTCAAAATCTGACGCAAAAAAAAGCTCCTCAGCCTGAGCGCTTGAGGAGCTAAGTTCAGAGAACATCTTTTTTACGCTTTGTTATTCAGTACCAGCTGGCCGTTTCCATCCAGTGGAATTTGGGTGCCCGGGTCTTTATCCATGCGGATTTTGCCCTGCTGATCGCCAATTTTGTAGGTCACGTCATAGCCCAGCATTTTTTCCGACTTGTCATAGACGGTTTTACAGCGCTGCTGGGTCGTGGTGTAAGTATCGTTATCCTGCATTGCGCCCTGCACCTGGTTACCGGCATAGCCGCCACCCAGCGCGCCGACCACGGTCGCGACATCTTTACCCCGACCACCGCCAAACTGGTGACCAATCACCCCACCCGCTACCGCACCCAGAACAGAGCCGGCAATACGGTTTTCATCCTGTACCGGACGACGGTGGGTTACGGAGACGTTACGGCACTCCTGACGTGGGGTTTTTACGGTTTCTTTAATAGGCGTTGCAGAAACCACCTGCGCATACTGCGGGCCGCGATCTAAAACGTTGAGACTGGCAACAGCAGCCACACCTAACGCAGCTGCGACGCCGATCCCTATACCCGCCAACATTGATTTATTCACGGGACTTCCTCCTTTGTTGCTATTGGTAACAATTCTGCTATGGAGGCGCGGCTTCGCCAATAAGACAAAGGATCAAAAAGTGGACATCGGGGAGAGATATATCGCGTTTAGGAGAACTCTTAGGCACCTAATCCACGACGAGCAGCATGATATGCTAAAAAATCCCTCCGGAGGGCCCGGAGGGAGTGAAAGATTAGTGCAGCTTCAGACGTGGACGAATGACGCGGTTGATTCTGCCCACCAGCATCATCAGGCCCGTTTTAAAGTAGCCGTGCAGCGCGATCTGGTGCATACGGTACAGGGAGATATACACGAAGCGTGCAATGCGCCCTTCCACCATCATCGAGCCACGCATCAGGTTACCCATCAGGCTACCGACGGTAGAGAAGTTTGACAGCGATACCAGCGAACCGTGGTCTTTATAGACATACGCCTTCATTGGCTTGCCTTTGTACTGCGCGAGGATGTTGTGCTGCACCAGGCTTGCCATCTGGTGAGCGGCCTGAGCGCGCGGCGGCACGAAGCCCCCTTCAGGACGCGCGCAGGAAGCACAGTCACCAATAGCGAAGATTTCAGGGTCGCGCGTGGTTTGCAGCGTCGGCTCGGTGACCAGTTGGTTAATGCGGTTCGTCTCCAGACCACCGATATCTTTCATAAAGTCAGGCGCTTTGATACCTGCCGCCCAGACCATCAGATCCGCTTTAATGTACTCGCCGTCTTTGGTGTGCAGTCCACCTTCGTCAGCGCTGGTCACCATGGTCTGCGTCAGGACGCGCACGCCCAGTTTCGTCAGTTCATTGTGCGCTGCGCCGGAAATGCGCGGAGGCAGCGCAGGCAGAATACGCTCACCCGCTTCAACCAGCGTCACGTTCAGCGCTTCGTTAGTTAACCCTTTGTAACCGTAGCTGTGCAGCTGTTTAACCGCATTGTGCAGCTCTGCGGACAGCTCAACGCCCGTCGCGCCGCCGCCGACAATGGCAATGTTAACCTTGCCATTCGCACCCAGATTGCTGGTGTACTTCAGGAACAGGTTCAGCATTTCCTGATGGAAACGACGCGCCTGGTGCGGGTTATCGAGGAAGATACAGTGCTCTTTAACGCCCGGCGTGTTGAAGTCGTTGGAGGTACTGCCGAGCGCCATCACCAGCGTGTCATACGCCAGCTTGCGCTCGGGGACCAGCAGCTCGCCTTTTTCATCACGCAGCTCGGCCAGGGTAATGGTTTTGTTCTCACGGTTGATGTCAACCACCGAGCCCAGCTGGAACTGGAAATGATGGTTGCGCGCGTGCGCCAGATAGCTCAGCGCGTCCACGCCCTCATCCAGTGAGCCGGTCGCCACTTCGTGCAGCAGCGGTTTCCACAGGTGGCTGTGGTTACGATCCACCAGCGTGATTTTGGCTTTTTTACCGCGCCCCAGCTTCTTGCCCAACTGTGTGGCCAGCTCCAGCCCGCCAGCACCACCGCCTACAATCACTATCTTTTTCAATGGCGTAGTCAACGTGACCCCCTCAAATTATTAACCAATTGTTAATTAAAAGTTATGAAAATAACCCTTAATTAACAACAGGTTACAGCACTGAAACCATTCAGGTGCATTGAGAATAACACGTCAGGCGCATTGGTCATACCAAAATTGATATGCATCAAGTTTTGATGGCTTAAAAGTAGACAATTCTGGACAAAAAGAAACCCGGTGCGCGTTCGCGACCGGGTTTCTGAAGTGGCAGGCTGTGGTTTAGCCCAGCGTTTTAAAGGCTTTGATGCGCTGGAGGTGCGGGGAGATGTTCTTGAACTTGTGGGTCTGCTCTTCGTCCCAGACGATCTCGTAATAGTGATGCAGCAGCTCTGCGGCCCGATGGCTGTTCAGTGCTTCATCATTACGCGAGAGGATCACCAGACAGCGATCGCGGTTTTTCTCACGGAAGTTGCTCACGCACTTGGTCGCAATATCGACATACTCTTCCGGGCGGTCAATTTTGCCTTCCATGTCCTCATTCGGGAAAAGGTTAGGATTGAAGACCACCTGGCGGATGTCGCACAGGAAGCCAATCCGCTCCGCCCAGTAGCCGCCCAGCCCCACGCCGCAAATCAACGGGCGATCGTCGACGTTAAGCTGCAGCATCTTGTCCACCTCTTTGAGCAGATGCTGCATATCATGCTTCGGATGGCGCGTACTGTAGCTAATCAGCCGTACATCGGGATCGATAAACTGCAGCTGTAGCACCTTCTCATGATTACCAGGACTGTTTGAGTCAAAACCGTGTAAATAGATGATCATTGTCTTCTCACCACGCTACGCCTTCCGGGAGGATTTACAGGCTGGCTTTATGTGCCTGCCAGCGCTCATTCAGGTCTTCAAGCCGGGCGTTGACCGACTTCCAGCGCGCCGAATCCATCAGCTCCTGACGGCTAAATGAACCTTTATGATACAAATGCGTAACACGCTCTGCATTGATCGGTGACAGGTTATCCAACACGCTAACGGCACCTTTACGATTATTGCAGACAAGGATCATATCGCAACCTGCATCCAGCGAGGCCTGGCCGCGCTCAGCATAGCTGCCCATGATTGCCGCCCCTTCCATCGACAGATCGTCGGAGAAAATGACGCCGTTGAAACCCAGCTCCTGGCGCAGAACGGTTTTCAGCCAGTGCGGGGAGCCGCTGGCAGGACGCGGATCAACGTCGCTGTAAATCACGTGCGCGGGCATAATGGCGTCCAGCTTGTTATCGGTGATAAGCGAGCGGAACACCGACATATCTTTGGCGCGAATTTCCGCTTCCGGACGCGGGTCGCGCGGGGTCTCTTTGTGGGAATCTGCCGTCACCGCCCCGTGGCCCGGGAAGTGTTTCCCGGTGGTTTTCATTCCCGCATCGTGCATCCCGTCGATAAACCGGGTCGCCATTTCCAGCGCAATACGCGGATCTTCATGGTAGGAGCGCTCGCCAATCGCGGCGCTGATATGGCCCACATCCAGCACCGGGGCAAAGCTGATGTCGATATCCATGGCAATCATTTCGCTGGCCATCAGCCAGCCGGCTTCCTGCGCCAGTTTCCCACCCTCTTCCGTGCCGAGCAGCGCGGCGAAAGACTGGGCTGCCGGCAGGCGGGTAAAACCGTCGCGAAAACGCTGCACGCGGCCGCCTTCCTGATCGACGGCCACCACCAGATGATTGCGCGACGCGGCGCGGATCTGGCGCACCAGTTCACGCAGTTGCGCCGGATCGTGATAGTTGCGGGTAAACAGGATCAGGCCGCCCACCAGCGGATGCGCCAGAATTTCACGCTCCTCCGCATCCAGCTCAAACCCTTCTACATCCAACATGACTGGACCCACACTCACCTCTCTTATCCTTTCGTTTGTAACTGGCGCCAGGCATCGTCTGCCAGCGCAATAAATTGTTTATCTCGGGACTGCTGCAAACGCATCTCAAACCAGCCCGCCATCAGCATGATGACCCAGGGCCGCCAGCGTCTCACCTGGCGTGCCAGCGCATCGGCGTTAAAGTGCGCAACGCTGGCATACTCTCTGATGAGTTTCTGCCGCGCGGCTGCACTTTCCGTCCAGACCGCGGCCAGCTCCAGCGCCACATCGCCGTCTCCGGCATATTCCCAGTCGATAAGCCTGGCGCCCTGTGGCGTATGCACGATGTTCCCGGCGTGCACATCCATATGTAACGGCGAGAGCCGAATCGGTTGCGGCTCGCCCGCTTTACGCAGCCGTTTGAAATGCGCAAGCCACACTGGGGTACGTCTTGCTGGAGAGGCTTGTTGCCAGTAGTTTTCCAGCAGTGGAAGTAAGGCGATTCGCCACCCCAGACGCTGTTGCTGGTGCAGATGATACAGCATCGCCGCAAGCGCTGGGGTGTCCGGCAGCGCGCTTTTCACCTCCCCCTCCAGATAGTCGACGGCCATCCAGCCCTTGCTGAAAAATCGGGGTTCAGGCACGAGATCCGACGGAAGGCGTTTGAGGGCGCGAAACTGACGGCGAAACTGGAAAGCCGGGGCGAAGGGATCGTGGTTCTGCCGCAAGACCAGACGGTGCGCGCCCCGCGCTATAATGCAACTCGCGCCGCTAAGCCCGGAGTGGGCCTGCGGCGCGATAAGGCGGTACTGTGGAAAATAACGCGTCAGAATCTCTTCACGCGTGGTGTCATTGTTGCGTAACCGCACCTTTACCTGACCAGATAATTTCGCCTGTCTGAACCAGCATCAGCTGCATCTGCAGGGCTGGGGTATTCACGTTACCGGTCGCATTAGAGTACAGCACATACTGGGCGCCAACGTTGCGGGCAATGCCAATCGCCTTGCTGCGGGTGCCGAGGCTATCCTGCGGCGACAGGCCCAGCTGCTGTTTGGCTAACGCGAGCTGCTGAGCAGAGACCAGCGTAAACTTACCGTTGTTTGCCAGCGCATTGCGCAGCGTTTCTGTCGCTTCGCCCGCGTTCAGCGAACCGTTGGTACGGTTGTTCACGCTATCGACCAGCAGCACGCTGCCTGCCGTCACGCCCTGAGCCTGCAGCATTTTAACGACCATCGGCTGCATCGCACCGTTCCAGTCGTAATGGCGCACGCGCGGCGCAGGTTGTGACGTCTGGTCCTGATGTTCAATCGGGCCAGGCTGTGACGGAATAGACGGTACAGACGGCACGGTTGGCTGGGTCTGCGTTGGCGGTGTCGGCTGCTCGGTACCCGGCTTTGCCTCTTCCACAGGTGCTGGCTGTTCTGTACGGGTCACACACCCTGCGAGGAACAGCGCGAATGCGGTCACGAGCGCATAACGGCTCATATTTTTAATCAAGGTTCACCCCTTAGAGATAAAGATAAAGTCTCACCTTATGCGCACCCAGATAGCTGGCGCTGTCATAGAGCGTTACCGACGACCTTGCCGGAAGAGTGACGCTGCGCGGTGCCTCCAGCGGGTGCATCTCAAGACCTCTTACGTCATACCAGAAAAAACGGTAGTGGACCGTCACCGGTTCATTTCTTTCGTTATAGAGCGTAGAGGAGGCAGAAGATTTAATTTCACTGATGGTCAGTGCGGGCTGTTGCGCCGTGATGCCCGCAGCCAGCACGGAGGATTCCATCACCAGCGTCTGTTCATCGCTGACGGGGATCGCCGGACGCGTGCTGCACCCTACAACCATCATCGTCATTACCAGCGCTGCAATACGCCCTTTAAACATGTTACAGACCTTTGTGAGCCAGCATCGGTCCCAGCGGACGTCCACCCAGCAGATGCATGTGAATATGATAAACTTCCTGGCCGCCATGACGATTACAGTTCATGATCAGACGATAACCGTCTTCCGCTATGCCTTCCTGCTCGGCAATTTTCGCCGCCACCGTCAGCATACGACCTAACGCCACTTCGTGCTCGGTTTTTACGTCGTTTACGGTCGGAATCAGAATATTAGGAATGATAAGGATGTGTGTCGGTGCCTGAGGGGAAATGTCCCGGAAAGCCGTTACCAGTTCATCCTGATAGACGATATCCGACGGGATTTCGCGGCGAATAATTTTACTGAAAATCGTTTCTTCAGCCATGACCTTTTCCTTTTTTGTTAGGTGCGTCCGCTGTTAACACACTCTCTGGAGGACTGTGTGACACAATTCAAGAGTATGAGCGAGTTTCTCCTGTCCTTTCAACCTTCTCCCCCGAATTCTTTGCTGAATATTCATCAGCTGACTGAAGAGTGACCGCTCGCGTGGCTTAACGGGCTGAAACATTATTTCAGTTTCGCACGACACATCTGTTTACAGCATTAATGGCAATGCGTATATTTCGCATTTGCATTTTCATGCGCATTTTTAACATAGAAAACGACGTCAGACCGTATTTGTGGGACTGACGCAAACACTCTTCACCGTTCATAAGGGTTTGATAATGTCTTTCATTGATCATACCAGGGATGGGCAACGTCAGCCTGTCGCAACGCCTTCGTTGCTGGCAGCCTGTATTGCTATGGCATTGACGCCAGCCACCGCTTTCGCTGCATCAGCAACCGAAGACACCGTCGTCGTGGATGGAGGTTTTGACAATACGCAGGATCCTTCCGCAAGTCAGGACCGGGATTACAGCGTAAAAACCACCACCACCGGCACAAAGCTGTTGCTGGTTCCCCGTGATATCCCACAGTCCGTTAGCGTCATTAGCCAACAGCGCATGGCGGATCAGAACCTTCAGTCTATCGGCCAGGTGTTGACTAACACCACGGGCGTAACAGCGCAGGTGCAGGACAGCGATCGTACCGTATTTTACTCGCGCGGATTTTTCGTCAGTAACTACGCCTTTGACGACCTGCCAACCTCCATCAGCGAAGTGTGGAACTTCGGCGACACCGCCGCCGATACCGCGATTTACGACCGTATCGAAGTGGTTCGCGGCGCGACCGGGCTGATGTCCGGCACCGGTAACCCGGCGGCGTACGTCAATATGGTGCGTAAGCATGCGGACAGCAATGAGTTCAAAGGCAATGTCTCGGCCAGCTACGGCAGCTGGGACAAGCAGCGCTACGTGCTGGATCTCCAGGCACCGCTGGTAGAGTCCGGGAAGGTACGGGGACGCCTGATTACGGGCTATCAGGACAACGACAGCTTCGTGGATAACTACCACTACCGGAAGAAGTTCCTCTACGGCGTGGTGGATGCGGACGTCACCGACAGCACCACCCTCTCTGTAGGGTATGAATATCAGGAAAGCCACACCGCCGATCCGACCTGGGGCGGATTGCCGACCTGGTACAGCGACGGGAGTAAAACCGACTACAATCGCAGCCAGACCGTTGCGCCTGACTGGGCCTATTCAGACAAGGATAGCACCCGCATCTTCGCTAACCTGACCCAGCGTTTCGACAACGGCTGGGAAGCGCACGTCAACGGCATGCACGCGGAGACCAACTTCGACAGCAAGCTGATGTATATGTCCGGCTATCCGGAAAAAGAGACCGGGGCGGGCATGGTTGGCTACGGCGGCTGGAACAGAGGTGAACGCAAACAGGATGCGGTTGATGCCTTCCTGCGCGGCGGCTTCGATCTTTTCGGCCGCCAGCATGAGATGATGTTTGGCGGCAGCTTCAGCCGACAGCGCAACCACTATGACAACAGAATGCCGGATGCGCTGTACGGCATGGTGGACGTGGGGAATTTCAAAAACTGGAACGGAAATATCGCCGATCCGCAGTGGACGCCGTGGAAGCTCTACAGCCAGGACGACATTCGCCAGTCCTCAGCGTACACGTCCGCCCGCTTCTCGCTGGCTGACCCGCTGCACCTGATCCTTGGTGCGCGCTACACCAACTACAACATTCGCTATAACCCGGCGGGCTCTCCTGACACCCGTCTGGAAAGCACTGAAGATGACGTAACGCCTTACGCGGGCCTGGTCTACGATATCAACGAAGACTGGTCGACCTACGTCAGCTATACCTCCATCTTCCAGCCGCAGGACAAGCGCGACGCCAGCGGACGTTATCTCGATCCAACCACGGGCAAAAGCTACGAAGCCGGTGTTAAAGCAGACTGGTTTAATACCCGTCTGACCACCTCGCTGGCGATTTTCCGCATCGAGCAGGATAACGTGGCGAGCAACACCTATACCTACATGCCGAGCGGTGAGTCGATTTATGAATCGCTGGACGGCGTGGTCAGCAAAGGGATTGAGTTCGAGCTAAACGGCGCCCTGACCGATAACTGGCAGCTGACGTTCGGCGCGACCCGCTACATTGCGGAAGATAAGAACGGCAGCGCTGTCAGTTCCGATCAGCCGCGCACGACAATGAAGCTGTTTACCCGTTATCAGCTGCCAATGCTGCCGGCGCTGACGGTGGGCGGTGGCGTAAACTGGCAGAACAAAGTGTGGACGGATGTGGACGGTGGCCCGGCGGGACAATCCCGCGCAGAGCAAGGCAGCTACGGACTGGTTAATCTGTTCAGCCGCTATCAGGTCACCAAAGATTTTGCTATTCAGGCGAACGTCAACAACCTGTTCGACAAAGAGTATTACGATTACGTCGGCTCTTACGTGGTTTATGGCGCACCGCTGAACGTCTCAGTGAGCGCAAGCTACGACTTCTGAGTGTTGGCACAACAAACCACAGCAATAAAAAAGGCAGCCATTCGGCTGCCTTAGTCTCCCCAGGTCACAGCTTAGCTGTTGCGGATGTACTCATCCATTTCGGTTTTCAGGTTATCGGATTTAGTACCGAAGATAGCCTGAACGCCCGAACCTGCAACAACCACGCCCGCTGCACCCAGTTTTTTCAGACCCGGCTGGTCCACTTTCGCAACGTCGGCAACGCTCACACGCAGACGAGTGATGCACGCGTCCAGGTTAGTGATGTTCTCTTTACCGCCGAACGCGGCAACCAGTGCCGGAGCCATTTCGCTGGTCGCGCCTGCTTTGCTGTCTTCAGTTGCATCTTCACGACCCGGAGTTTTCAGGTCCAGTGCTTTGATCAGCACGCGGAAGATGGTGTAGTAAACAACGGCGTAGCACGCACCCACAATTGGGAACAGCCACAGCTTGCTGCTGTTACCGGACAGAACGATAAAGTCGATCAGGCCGTGAGAGAAGGACGTACCGTCACGCATACCCAGCAGGATACAGATTGGGAACGCCAGGCCAGCCAGTACAGCGTGGATGATGTACAGGATTGGCGCAACGAACATGAAGGAGAACTCGATCGGCTCGGTGATACCGGTCAGGAACGAGGTCAGCGCTGCGGAGATCATGATACCGCCCACTTTTGCACGGTTTTCTGGCTTAGCAGAGTGCCAGATTGCAATCGCAGCAGCCGGCAGGCCGTACATTTTGAACAGGAAGCCACCAGACAGTTTACCTGCAGTTGGGTCACCCGCCATGTAACGTGGGATATCGCCGTGGAACACCTGACCTGCTGCGTTGGTGAATTCACCAATCTGCATCTGGAATGGAACGTTCCAGATGTGGTGCAGACCGAATGGCACCAGGCAACGCTCGATGAAGCCGTAGATACCGAACGCGACAACCGGGTTCTGGTAAGCAGCCCACTGAGAGAAGGTCTGGATAGCGGAACCGATTGGTGGCCAGATGAAGGACAGGATCACGCCAGTGAAAATCGCTGCCAGACCAGAGATGATCGGAACAAAACGCTTGCCCGCGAAGAAGCCCAGATACTCAGGCAGCTTGATGCGATAGAAGCGGTTGAACATATACGCTGCAATCGCACCGGAGATGATACCGCCCAGAACACCGGTATCCGCCAGGTGTTTCGCGGCAATCTCTTCTGCAGGTAAATGCAGAACCAGCGGCGCAACCACAGCCATGGTTTTCACCATGATGCCGTAAGCAACCACTGCAGCCAGCGCAGAAACGCCGTCGTTATTGGTGAAGCCCAGCGCCACACCGATAGCGAAGATCAGAGGCATGTTAGCAAAGACGGAACCGCCTGCTTCAGCCATCACATGGGAAACTACGGCTGGCAGCCAGCTGAAGTTAGCAGAACCGACACCCAGCAGGATACCTGCGATAGGCAGTACGGATACTGGCAGCATCAGCGATTTACCGACCTTTTGCAGGTTAGCAAATGCATTCTTAAACATAATTGAGAGTGCTCCTGAGTATTTGTGCTTTTTTTACGCTTTCACGCATTGGCCCGGGGGGAGTACCGTGCCGTGGACAGGACATCTAAGCGCCCTTTATTTATTACACAGAGTAAAATAATTCCCTCTGAGTTTGTTTGACGGCTATCACGTTTCAGCTTAAGACGGTCGAAAAACTTTCAGTAATTTACAAAAAGCATGTCTGGATGTTTCTAAGAACACCGTTACCGCCCCAAATGAGGCGGTGAACTTTACTCGTTTTATTTATTAATTACGAGCCTAAAAAAAACAGGCTTATCAGACGGATTGCAGGCGGGCGGGGTCGATATGGAACAGCGCAGAGAAGTTTTGCGTCGTGACGCGGGCCAGCTCTTCGATACTGACGCCTTTAAGCACGGCCATGTACTCTGCGACGTCTCGCGTCATGGCCGGCTGGTTCTCTTTACCGCGATGCGGTACCGGCGCCAGATACGGAGAGTCTGTTTCCACCAGAATGCGATCGAGCGGGACATAGCGCGCAGCATCACGGAGCTGCTCAGCGTTACGGAACGTCACGATCCCGGAAAACGAAATATAAAACCCCAAATCAAGCAGTTTACCCGCCGTTTCTCTGTCTTCTGTGAAACAGTGTAGTACGCCACCGCAATCCGTCACGTTTTCTTCCCGGAGGATCGCCAGCGTATCGGCGCGCGCATCGCGCGTATGTACGATGACCGGTTTATTCAGTTCGCGGCCGATGCGGATATGGTTGCGGAAAGACGCCTGCTGGCGCGCTTTCGTTTCCGGCGTGTAAAAATAGTCCAGCCCGGTTTCACCCATCGCCACGACGCCCGCTTCTGCTGCCAGTCGGCGCAGCTCTTCTACGTCATACTCTTCGTCCTGGTTCAGCGGATGAACGCCGCAGGAGAACACCACGTTATCGCGATCGCCCACCAGCTCACGCATTGAGCGATACCCCGGCAGCGTCGTCGCCACCGCAAGACAAAATTTCACATCGCGGGCAGCGGCTTTCGCCAGCACGTCATCCACGTCGTTGTGCAGGGATTGATAATCCAGGCCATCAAGATGGCAGTGTGAGTCGACTAAAAACATAATGTCTCTCTCAGAGATGGGAAACAGGCGGCGTAACGCCCGGTTGCAGGTAGTGTTCAATACGCAGTAACTGGTCGGTCAGCAAAAGCTCGCGATTAAGACCCGTCACGGTTAAAAGCTGGTCGCGGCTCTCGCAAACATCATGAAGGATAGCGTGCAGAGACGTGCCTGTAAGGCGGCTCGCCAGCATGTTCACCAGGGGCCACGCGTCCGGGTTAGTCAGCAGCGTAGCTCCTTGCTGGATTTTTAGCGCATCGAGCAATAAGGAGGCCAGCCAGTGCAGACGCTCGACGGCCCGATCGCTATTCAGCGCAGGCAGTAAACTTAGCCAGTCCTGGTTGTTAAGTGAAGCCTCAACGGCCCGGCAGAGCGTTTCTCGCTGCGACCAGACGTCAGGCTGTAGTAATGCCAGCGCCGCCGCGGGGGCGCCGCTGCTGAGGCGCAGCGCAGACAACGCACTCTCCTGTGACGTTGTCACCTCTCGCTCAAGCCAGCTTAACGCCCACGATTCCTGAGGTACCGCCAGATGATGGAGACGACAACGGCTGCGAAGCGTCGCCAGTAAACGTCCCGGGTCCCGGCAGGAAAGGAAAAACCACGTCTTTTCCGGCGGCTCTTCCAGGGTTTTAAGCAGCGCGTTCGCCGCCGCCTCGGTAAGCAACGCAGCGTCGTTGAGCCAGACCACTTTTGCCCCGCCCAGACGCGCATGTTCGTACAGTTTCTCGCTGACTTCACGCACGGCATCAATGCCAAGCGCGCTTTTGCCCTTCTCAGGCTCAAGCGTGTAGTAGTCAGGATGCGTGCCGGCCTGCATCAGCTGGCAGCCGCGGCATTTACCGCAGCTTTTATGCCCTTCCGGCTGCTGGCACATCAGAAAACGAGTGATGGCGTAGATCAACGCATCATCCCCCATTCCCGGCAACGCCTGAATCAGTAACGCATGATGCCCCCGACCGGCCTGATAGCTGGCGATCAGCTGTTCAAAGTGCGGGCGCAACCATGGATACCATTTCATGCCTGCTGCTCCTGTAGCCACTGCGTAACGGTCTGTTGAATATCGCGCGTGACGTCGTCCAGAGATTGCGTGGCGTCAATGGTACGAATTGCGCTGTCCCGTGCGGCCAGCTCAAGATAGCGTGCGCGCGTGCGGTTAAAGAAATCGAAAGACTCTTGCTCAATGCGGTCCAGTTCGCCGCGCGCGCGGGCGCGCCTGAGGCCCACTTCCGGGGTCACATCCAGGTAGAGGGTCAGGTCCGGGCGAAAATCCCCCAGTACGGCATCGCGAAGGGTTGCCAGCATCGCCTGGTCAATACCGCGTCCGCCGCCCTGATAGGCCTGAGTCGACAGATCGTGACGGTCACCGATCACCCACTTGCCGTCGGCCAGCGCAGGTTTAATCACGGTCTCAACCAGCTGGACGCGCGCCGCATAGAACATCAGCACTTCGGCTTTGTCAGTAATAACCTCGTCGCCAACGGATTTAATATCCAGCACCAGACTGCGCAGTTTCTCCGCCAGCTGAGTACCGCCCGGCTCGCGGGTAAAGACCATGTCAGCGACGCCAAGCGATTTCAGCGTATCCACTACCACGTTACGGGCGGTGGTTTTACCCGCCCCTTCGAGTCCCTCAATGACAATGTATTTACTGCGCATTTTTTTCCTTAAGTGCCTTCAGATAGTCCTGAACAGAGCGATTATGGCTGGCAAGGTTGGTGTTAAAGGTATGCCCCCCTTTTCCATCAGCCACAAAATAGAGGTACGGTGTTTTGGCCGGGTGCGCGGCGGCTTTGAGCGAAGCCTCGCTCGGCGTGGCTATCGGGCCGGGCGGCAAGCCGTTAATCACGTAGGTATTATACGCCGTTGGCGTCTCCAGATCTTTTCTGGAGATCTTACCGGCATAGCTTTCGCCCATACCGTAGATGACGGTCGGGTCGGTTTGCAGACGCATGCCGATGCGCAGGCGGTTGATAAATACCGACGCGACCCGGTCGCGCTCAGCCGCCACGGCCGTCTCTTTCTCAATGATCGAGGCCATTGTCACAAACTGGTTTTGATCTTGATAAGGCAGCCCGTCCATGCGCCCTTCCCAGGCGGAATCAACTGCCTCGACCATCTTTTTGTGTGCCCGTTTAAGAATCGCCACATCGGTCGTGCCCGCCGTATACATCCAGGTGTCTGGCCAGAACCAGCCTTCCACCCACTCAGGATGTTCAAATTTCAGCACCTCGGCGACCGTCTCATAGCGATCGTCTTTTAGCGTGTGCTTGATGTAAGGCGCATCACGCAGCTGCTTGAGGTAATCGCTTAAGCGCATCCCTTCAACAAAGCGCAGCGGGAACTGTGCCTCTTTACCGCTTTCCAGCAGCTGCAGCATCTCTCTGACGGTCATGCCGGGCGTAAAGCGATAGGTACCAGCCTTGAAGTGAGACAGTTCAGGCTCGATACGCAATAACCACTGGAACACGCGTGGACGGTTGATGATTTTATCCCCGTAAAGCTGCTCGCCCAGCGCCATCCGCCCGGTACCGGCTTTCAGGGTAAAAATCGTCTCGTCTTTAATCAGGATTTTACTGTCCGCCAGCTGGCGAACCTTCCATACTCCCGCTCCGCCGGCAATACCCAGCGCAACGATCAGGAGAAGGACAAAGCGCAACATTTTCTTCATGACTTTTTGATTTGCTCACATATCGGGGCTAAAAACGTAAAGAGCTCTCGCGAAGACCAGCGCTGTTGACCATACGCCCGAACGGGTATAACAGGCATCAGCGCATTGCAGATCACAACTTCATCGGCGGACAGCAGCGCCTCTTCCTTCGCGTTTACTTCGACAACGCGAAAGCCTGCATGTGCCAGCTGTTGCAAACAAAACTGGCGCATGATGCCGTTAACCCCAGCCTGCTCCAGCGAAGGGGTGAAGACCTCACGGCCCTTCCGCCAGAGTAAATTAGCCGCACAGCATTCCGTAATGAACCCTTCGCTGTCAAGGACTAGCGCCTCATCGGCGTCCGTCTGTTCAAGATGAGTACGAATAAGCACCTGTTCAAGGCGGTTAAGATGTTTTATTCCGGCGAGCATAGGGTTTCGCCCCAGCCGTACCGGGCTCAGCGTCAGCGTTACCCCTTCCTCACGCCAGCGCGCATAGTGAGCAGGATACGCTGATACGGAAAGAATACGCGTGGGATGCTGACAGGCGGAACCGCTGTACCCTCGCCCGCCGCTGCCGCGGCTAAGAATAACTTTTAAAACGCCGTTTGTATTACCTGACGCCAGCCGGCGCATCTCGCGCTCGAGAATGTCCCACTGCATGAAGGGAATCAGCAATTTCTCGCAGGCTTTTTGTAAACGACGGATATGGGCGTCAAGCAGGCTCACCTCACCGTCAAGAATACGCGCAGTGGTGAAACAGCCATCGCCAAACTGGATTGCCCTGTCGCTTGCCGGCAGCGTTTCTTGCTCAAGGCCATTAATTAAAAACATGGTGGCTCCTTATGCGTGGAGGCTCAGTCTGGCAGGATGTTAAAAGCCGGACAAGGGGATTTTCCCTAATAAAAAAGGCCCGCCAAGCGGACCTTTTTTTATAGCTTTCAGGCAGTCAGGCTCAGACCTTTTTGAAGATCAGAGAACCATTCGTGCCGCCAAAGCCGAAGGAGTTACACAGAGTGTACTCCATACCGCTAACCTGACGCGCTTCGTGCGGAACGAAGTCCAGATCGCAACCTTCATCCGGGTTATCCAGGTTGATGGTTGGCGGCACAGCCTGATCGCGCAGCGCAAGGATAGAGTAGATTGACTCTACTGCACCCGCCGCACCCAGCAGGTGACCGGTCATGGATTTCGTGGAGCTGACCATTACGCGGCTGGCAGCCTCGCCGAAGATAGACTTAACCGCCTGCGCTTCTGCTTTATCGCCTGCAGGCGTAGAAGTGCCGTGCGCGTTAACGTAGCCAATCTGTGCAGGGGTAATACCCGCATCACGGATCGCATTTTCCATCGCCAGCGCAGCACCCGCGCCGTTCTCCGGAGGAGACGTCATGTGATACGCATCGCTGCTCATCCCGAAGCCAACGACTTCAGCATAAATTTTCGCGCCACGTTTTTTCGCATGTTCGTACTCTTCCAGTACGAGCATACCTGCGCCGTCACCCAGCACAAAACCATCGCGGTCTTTATCCCACGGACGGCTCGCCGCCTGAGGGTTATCGTTACGGGTAGAGAGAGCACGCGCTGCGCCGAAACCACCAACACCCAGTGGGGTACTGGCTTTTTCAGCACCACCCGCAACCATAGCATCTGCATCGCCGTACGCAATGATACGCGCGGCCTGGCCGATGTTATGTACGCCAGACGTACACGCGGTAGCGATAGAGATGCTTGGACCACGCAGGCCGAACATAATGGTCAGGTGACCTGCCACCATGTTAACAATCGTGGACGGAACGAAGAACGGGCTGATCTTACGCGGTCCGCCATTCATCAGCGATGTATGGTTTTCCTCGATCAGGCCAAGACCGCCTATCCCGGAGCCAATAGCGGCGCCGATACGGGTTGCGTTCTCTTCCGTAATCTCAAGGCCAGAATCCTGCATGGCCTGAACGCCAGCGACAATTCCATATTGAATGAAGGCATCCATCTTGCGCTGTTCTTTGCGCGAGATGATCTCTTCACAGTTAAAATCCTTTACTAAGCCAGCAAATTTCGTTGCATAGGCGCTAGTATCGAAATGGTCGATTAGGCTGATGCCGCTCTGACCGGCAAGGAGAGCTTTCCAGGTGGACTCTACGGTATTGCCGACAGGAGACAACATGCCAAGTCCGGTCACAACTACACGACGCTTAGACACGTTTGTCCTCCAGGGAGGGATAAAAAAAGAGATACGTGGGACTAAAAAAGATAAAACTCAGGCGGTCGAATGACCGCCTGGAGATGTTCACTTACGCCTGGTGGCCGTTGATGTAATCAATGGCAGCCTGAACGGTGGTGATTTTCTCAGCTTCTTCGTCCGGAATCTCAGTATCAAACTCTTCTTCCAGAGCCATTACCAGCTCAACGGTGTCAAGAGAATCTGCGCCCAGGTCTTCAACGAAGGAAGCGGAGTTCACAACTTCTTCCTGCTTAACGCCCAGCTGTTCGCCGATAATTTTCTTAACGCGTTCTTCGATAGTGCTCATACTCTTAAATTTCCTATCAAAACTCGCTTTCGCGATGGTTTTCGTAGTGTATAAAATGTTGAAAAATTTGCAACTAAATCCCGGCAGGTCTTACCACGATTTTACGTTATTTTGAGGCCATTTGCCCTAATAACGCAAATATTTTCGATCGTGATTAAACCATGTACATCCCGCCGTTGACGTGGAGGGTCTCACCAGTGATGTAACCCGCTTCGTCAGAGGCTAAAAATGCAACCGCACTGGCGATTTCTTTAGGGTCGCCAAGACGACCCGCCGGAACTGCCGCCAGCGTACCCGCACGCTGATCATCAGTCAGCGCACGCGTCATGTCCGTTTCAATAAAGCCCGGAGCAACAACGTTTACAGTAATCCCGCGGGACGCGACTTCACGCGCCAGCGACTTACTGAAACCGATCAGACCTGCTTTCGCCGCAGCGTAGTTAGCCTGACCAGCATTTCCCATGGTACCAACCACAGAACCAACAGTGATAATACGACCATGACGCTTTTTCATCATAGCGCGCATTACCGCTTTTGACAGACGGAATACAGATGACAGGTTGGTTTCGATAATATCGTTCCACTCATCATCTTTCATTCGCATCAGCAGGTTGTCGCGAGTGATCCCGGCATTATTGACCAGAATATCCACTTCACCAAACTCTGCGCGAATATTTTCCAGAACAGATTCGATAGATGCAGGTTCGGTCACATTCAGTACCAGACCTTTACCGTTCGCACCCAGATACTCGCTGATGGCCTGAGCGCCATTCTCGCTGGTTGCTGTACCAATCACCTTCGCGCCGCGCGCGACCAGTGTTTCAGCAATTGCACGCCCGATACCGCGGCTTGCGCCAGTAACCAGGGCAATTTTTCCTTCAAAACTCATGGTATTCCTCTTTTATTGCGAGAGTGCCGCTGACATCGCTTCCGGCTCGTTAATCGCCGAGGCAGTCAGGGTGTCAACAATACGTTTCGTCAGACCGGTGAGGACTTTACCAGGACCGACTTCATAAAGGTGCTCAACGCCCTGAGAGGCCATAAACTCAACGGTTTTGGTCCACTGTACCGGGCTATAGAGCTGGCGAACCAGTGCGTCACGGATCGCCTCCGGCGCGGTTTCGCATTTCACATCGACGTTGTTCACAACGGAAATCGTCGGTGCGTTAAAGGTAATTTTTTTCAGCTCAGCCGCCAGTTTCTCGGCTGCGGGCTTCATCAGTGCGCAGTGAGACGGTACGCTGACCGGCAGCGGCAGTGCGCGTTTGGCGCCCGCGGCTTTACAGGCAGCACCGGCACGTTCAACGGCTTCTTTATGACCAGCAATAACAACCTGGCCCGGCGAGTTGAAGTTAACCGGAGAAACCACCTGCCCTTCAGCAGATTCTTCACACGCTTTTGCAATCGCGGCATCATCCAGACCAATAATGGCAGACATGCCACCCGTTCCTTCTGGCACCGCTTCCTGCATGAATTTACCGCGCAGTTCTACCAGGCGCACCGCGTCAGCAAACGCAATCACACCGGCGCACACCAGCGCAGAGTATTCACCCAGGCTATGGCCCGCGAGCAGCGCTGGCGCTTTACCGCCCTGCTGCTGCCATACGCGCCACAGCGCAACGGACGCAGTCAGCAACGCTGGCTGAGTTTGCCAGGTTTTGTTCAGCTCTTCGGCCGGTCCCTGTTGGGTCAGCGCCCACAGATCATAACCCAGCGCATCAGAAGCTTCACGAAAAGTCTCTTCAATGACCGGGTAGTTTGCTGCCATTTCAGACAACATCCCAACGGTTTGAGAACCCTGGCCCGGGAACACAAAAGCAAATTGCGTCATTTTTTATTCCTTATACTAGAAACGAACCAGCGCGGAACCCCAGGTGAACCCGCCACCGAAGGCTTCAAGCAAGACCAGCTGGCCCCGTTTGATTCGTCCGTCGCGTACCGCTTCATCAAATGCGCACGGTACCGACGCCGCAGAGGTGTTGCCGTGACGATCCAGCGTCACCACAACGTTATCCATCGACATACCCAGCTTTTTAGCGGTGGCGCTGATGATACGCAGGTTCGCCTGATGCGGCACCAGCCAGTCGAGCGCGGTGCGTTCAAGGTTATTTGCTTCCAGCGTCTCATCGACAATGTGCGCAAGCTCGGTCACCGCCACTTTGAACACCTCGTTACCCGCCATGGTCAGGTAGATGGAGCTGTCCGGATTAACGCGATCGGCATTAGGCAGCGTTAACAGCTCGCCGTAGCGGCCATCGGCATGCAGATGCGTGGAGATGATACCCGGCTCTTCGGACTGCCCCAGCAGCACCGCACCGGCACCATCACCGAAAATAATAATCGTTCCGCGATCGGTTGGATCGCAGGTACGCGCCAAAACGTCAGCACCGATAACCAGCGCATATTTGACGGAGCCAGATTTAACATACTGATCGGCAATGCTCAGCGCGTAGGTGAAACCTGCGCACGCGGCGGCAACGTCAAACGCCGGGCAGCCTTTAATACCGAGCATGTTCTGCACCTGACACGCCGCGCTTGGGAAAGCATGCGTGGCAGACGTCGTGGCAACCACGATCAAGCCAATCTCTTCTTTATCGATACCCGCCATTTCGATAGCGCGCTGTGCGGCTTCGTAACCCATGGTGGACACGGTTTCGTCTGGCGCGGCGATACGACGTTCACGGATACCTGTGCGCGTGACAATCCACTCGTCAGACGTATCTACCATTTTTTCCAGATCGGCGTTGGTACGCACTTGTTTTGGCAGGTAGCTGCCGGTACCTAAAATCTTCGTATACATGTACGCTCAGTCACTTTTAGCTAATACAGATTCCAGGCGAGCGGCAATCCGCTGAGGGACTTGTCGCTGCACCGCCTGCACTGCCTGTTCAATGGCGACAGAAAATGCTCGCTGATTGGCGGCGCCATGACTCTTAATCACGATGCCGCGCAATCCTAACAGACAGGCGCCATTATACTGGTCGGGGTTGAGGTGACTGAATCGCCGCGTCAGGCTCTTTTGTAACCAACGCTTCAATAAAATCAACCACCAGGCGCTTTTTTTGCCTTCTCCCTGAGATTTCAGCAGAGAAAGGAACATGCGCACGACCCCTTCCATGGTCTTCAACGTTACGTTTCCGGTGAAGCCATCGCACACCAGAACATCCGTTTTTCCCGTCAGCAACTCATTGGCTTCGAGATAACCAATATAGTTGATGGAGGGAACCTGTTTGAGCATTTCAGCAGCGTCGCGAATGCTGTCCAGGCCTTTGGTCTCTTCTTCACCAATATTCAATAACGCAACGCGGGGATTGTTGATCCCGACCACGTCTTCTGCCAGCACCGACCCCATCACGGCGAACTGAGCCAGCATGGTACTATCACAATCCACGTTAGCGCCCAAATCGAGCACCACCGTTTTCCCCTTCTGCTGATGCGGTAACACCGTCACCAGCGCCGGGCGCTCAATGCCCTCAATCGGCTTGAGCAGTAATTTCGACAGCCCCATCAGCGCGCCGGTATTGCCGGCGCTGACGCAAGCCTGCGCTCGCCCTTCTTTTACCAGCTCCAGCGCCATGCGCATAGAGCTGCCACGGCTATTACGAATCGCCTGTGAGGGGCGTGCATCACTGGCAATAACTGACTGCGCAGGAATAATCTGCAGACGCGAACGTTGTTCAAAGTCAGCTTTTGCAAGTAATGGCGTGATTGTGTCGGGATTGCCGACTAAAAGAAGTGTGAGTTGCGAATTAGAATTCAGTGCCTGCAATGCTGCAGGCACTGTCACGGAAGGGCCAAAATCTCCCCCCATGACATCTAACGCCAGGGTTAGACGTGTCAAGGTATCGTCGCAGCCTGGTTCGGTAACTTCCCCGTTTGCACGGGGAAATCCTCACTAAGCCTAATCACGCTTTCGCGCGATTACTTAGTGATAACCTTGCGGCCGCGGTAGAAACCGTCAGCGGTGATGTGGTGACGCAGGTGTTTCTCACCAGAAGTCTTGTCTACAGACAGGCTGGTAACTGCAGTCAGCGCGTCATGGGAACGACGCATGCCACGTTTGGAACGGGTTGGTTTATTCTGTTGTACGGCCATGGACCTTACTCCTCAATTACTTACGCTTTAAGCTGGCTAATACGGCAAATGGGTTTGGTTTTTGCGCTTCATCAGGCAGTTCCCCAAAGACCATGTCCGCCTCGGACACTTCACAGTGTTCAGAATCATGCACCGGAACGACTGGCAAGGAGAGGATGATTTCATCTTCAACCAGAGCCAGAAGATCGATTTCACCGAATTCGTTAACCTCAATCGGCTCATACGCTTCCGGGAGTGCTTCAGCCTGTTCGTCAGAACGAACCGGACTGAAACAATACGTTGTGTGAACATGCTGTACAAACGGTTTCCCGCAACGCTGACACTCGAGCGTTACCGTTACCTTTGCATCACCGGTTAAAACGGCGAGACGCTGGTTGTCGATAGCGAACGACATGGAGCATTCTACATCACTGTCCACACTGACTACAGATTCGGCAATACGCTCGGCCTGATCGGAAGTATAGATACCTTCGTAATCGAGGCGTTTTTGAGCCGTACGAACCGGATCAAGAGTCAGGGGTAATTTTACCTTTTGCATAGGGCGCGCATATTAACTTTGTAACGTCATAGAGTCAAAGAAAAAGGCAACCAGAGCTGCCTTTTGCCAATTATTCGCACACATTGCGGCCTGTAGTTTAAAATGGCTGGCATCGATACGCTATATCTGGTGATAAAAATATGCCAAATCTCGTCCTTGCTTCCACTTCTCCCTACCGTCGAACGCTGCTGGAAAAGCTCGGGATCCCGTTTGAATGCGCCGCGCCGGACGTTGATGAGACGCCGCAGCCAGGCGAATCACCGCGTCATCTGGTAACGCGTCTCGCTAAGGAGAAAGCGCAATCGCTGGCCGCACGTTATCCTGCACATTTGATTATAGGCTCCGATCAGGTTTGCGTGCTGGACGGCGAAATCACCGGCAAGCCTCATACGGAGGAGAATGCCTGCCAGCAGCTTCTGCGTGCGCGGGGCACTATCGTGACCTTTTACACGGGCCTGGCGCTCTATAACTCCGCCTCCGGCCATCTGCAAACCGAATGCGAGCCGTTCGACGTGCACTTCCGCCATCTTAGCGAGCAGGAGATTATGGACTACGTGCGCCGGGAACGTCCGCTGAACTGCGCAGGAAGCTTCAAAAGTGAGGGGCTGGGAATTGCGCTGTTCGACAAGCTGGACGGTCGGGATCCGAATACACTGGTGGGATTGCCGCTGATTGCCTTGTGCCAGATGTTACGGCGAGAAGAGTGTAATCCGCTGATCGTGTAAGTTATGCCCAGCGGCGCTTCGCTTGCATGGGCCTACGGGTTTCGTAGGCCGGGTAAGCGCAGCGCCACCCGGCACCTAATCAGCCGCGCAGAACCTTCAGGCAGCGTTTCAACTGCTCGTCCAGCGGCGCTTCAATACGGATAACTTCCCCGGTATTAGGATGGGTAAACTTCAGCGCTGCCGCATGCAGGAACAGACGCGACAGGCCCGTACCCGCCAGTTGCTTATCGAACTCGCGATCGCCGTAGCGGTCATCAAACGCAATCGGATGGCCCGCAAACTGGGTATGCACGCGAATCTGGTGGGTACGCCCCGTCACCGGGCTGCAGCGCACCAGCGTGGCAAACTCGTAGCGCTCTTCAACCTTAAAGCGCGTCTCCGACGGTTTCCCTTCCTGGCTCACGCGCACAATGCGCTCGCCGCTTTGCAGAATGTTCTTCAGCAGCGGGGCCTGCACCACCTTCACGTGGGACTGCCACTGACCGCGCACCAGCGCCAGATAATCTTTCTGCATGCCCTTCTCACGCAGCTGCTCGTGCAGGGAACGCAGCGCTGAACGCTTTTTCGCTACCAGCAGCACGCCTGAGGTATCACGGTCCAGGCGGTGAACCAGTTCGAGGAAACGGGCTTCCGGACGCAGCGCACGTAACCCTTCAATCACGCCGAAGCTCAGACCGCTACCACCGTGGACCGCGGTACCCGATGGCTTATTCAGCACCAGAATATGATCGTCCTCATAAAGGATGACATCGCTCAGGGCCGCGACTTTTTGCAGCTTCGGCGAAACCACCTCTTCTTCACGTTCAGCCACGCGAACCGGTGGAATACGCACTTCATCACCGGCTTCGAGCTTATACTCAGGCTTCACGCGTTTTTTATTCACCCGCACCTCGCCCTTACGCAGGATGCGGTAAATCATACTCTTTGGCACGCCCTTCAGTTGGGTGCGCAAGAAGTTATCGATGCGTTGCCCCGCGTAGTCATCCGCGATAGCAACCATTTTTACGGCTGGAGTCTCTGTTTTCATGGTTGGCGATTCTAAATATCGTCAGCCATTAGCGCCACTCATTTTTCTATGCTTATATTTACTTTTATCCGGCCTGCGCCCCGTTTCACGCAATCGATTTGGTGGTTATTAAACCAATCACCACCTTGAGGTGAAGAAACTGTGAGTAACCGGGTGATAATTGGTAAAAGTCATCTTGCTATAACCCGGCGAGCAGTGGAATAATGGGGCTGTTTTCCGCGTTAAATCCGGGTTTTGTAAGGATGTCGACGGAATGACCAATTTTGTCTGACCGATCATCCACGCAGCAATGGCGTAAGACGTATTGATCTTTCAGGCAGTTAGCGGGCTGCGGGTTGCAGTACTTCCCGGTATAAGGATTGTTCTCTGGAGAGTTCTACCCAGGCAATTCCCCTGATAATTGCGCTGTGTTTCCGTATGAAATACAGGCAACCGACACTCTGCGCCTCTTAAGCGAGCGACAACCGTGAGGTTGGCGACGTGAACAGACACGAGGCCATCGGTTCATACCCCGGAAAGCGTCACCTTGCCCGCAGCTTTGTCGTCAATGTAAGAATAACGAGTAAGTTACGATGAAAAGAATGTTAATCAACGCAACTCAGCAAGAAGAGTTGCGTGTCGCCCTTGTGGATGGGCAGCGCCTGTACGATCTGGATATCGAAAGTCCTGGACACGAACAGAAAAAAGCGAACATTTACAAAGGTAAAATCACCCGCATTGAACCAAGCCTTGAAGCTGCATTTGTCGATTACGGTGCTGAGCGTCATGGTTTCCTCCCTCTGAAAGAAATCGCCCGCGAATATTTCCCTGCAAACTACAACGCCCATGGCCGCCCAAACATCAAAGATGTTCTGCGTGAAGGTCAGGAAGTTATCGTTCAGATTGATAAAGAAGAGCGCGGCAACAAGGGTGCCGCACTGACCACTTTTATCAGCCTGGCGGGGAGCTATCTGGTGCTGATGCCAAACAACCCGCGCGCGGGGGGCATCTCTCGCCGTATCGAAGGTGATGACCGTACCGAGCTGAAAGAAGCGCTGGCAAGCCTTGAGCTGCCGGATGGCATGGGGCTTATCGTGCGTACCGCGGGCGTGGGCAAATCTGCCGAAGCGCTGCAGTGGGACCTGAGCTTCCGTCTGAAGCACTGGGAAGCTATCCAGAAAGCCGCAGAAAGCCGCCCTGCTCCGTTCCTGATCCATCAGGAAAGCAACGTTATCGTGCGTGCCTTCCGTGATTACCTGCGTCAGGACATCGGTGAGATTCTGATCGATAACCCGAAAGTGCTTGAGCTGGCTCGCCAGCACATCGCCGCGCTGGGTCGTCCGGATTTCACCAGCAAAATTAAACTGTACACCGGTGAAATCCCGCTGTTCAGCCATTATCAGATCGAATCCCAGATCGAGTCCGCCTTCCAGCGTGAAGTGCGCCTGCCGTCCGGCGGTTCTATCGTGATCGATACCACCGAAGCGCTGACCGCTATCGACATCAACTCCGCGCGTGCAACCCGCGGCGGGGACATCGAAGAGACGGCCTTCAACACCAACCTTGAAGCCGCTGATGAAATCGCCCGCCAGCTCCGCCTGCGCGACCTGGGCGGTCTGATTGTTATCGACTTCATCGACATGACCCCTGTTCGCCACCAGCGCGCGGTTGAAAACCGCCTGCGTGAAGCGGTGCGTCAGGATCGCGCGCGTATCCAGATTAGCCACATCTCGCGCTTCGGCCTGCTGGAGATGTCCCGCCAGCGTCTGAGCCCGTCGCTGGGTGAGTCCAGCCATCACGTCTGCCCGCGCTGCTCCGGCACCGGTACCGTGCGTGATAACGAATCTCTGTCTCTCTCTATCCTGCGTCTGATTGAAGAAGAAGCGCTGAAAGAGAACACCAAAGAGGTTCACGCCATTGTGCCTGTACCGATTGCCTCCTACCTGCTGAACGAAAAACGTGCAGCGGTCAGCGCAATCGAAGCGCGTCAGGGCGGCGTTCGCTGCATCATCGTGCCAAACGACCAGATGGAAACCCCGCACTATCACGTGCTGCGTGTCCGTAAGGGCGAAGAGACCAGCACCCTCAGCTACCTGTTGCCGAAGCTGCATGAAGAAGAGATGGCGCTGCCTTCCGATGAAGAACCTGCCGAGCGCAAACTGCCAGAGCAGCCTGCGTTAGCGACCTTCATTATGCCTGAAGCACCACCGGAAGCGGCGCTGGAAAAACCTGCAGCCAAACCGGCGGCGCAGAAACCAGAAGCAACGGCCGCGAAAGTCCAGCCGGCGCAACCGGGTCTGCTGAGCCGCTTCTTCGGCGCGCTGAAGAAGATGTTTGCGGGTGAAGAAGTTCAGCCAGAGCAGCCGAAAGAAGAACCTAAAGCAGCCAAACCTGAACGTCAGCAGGACCGTCGCAAGCGTCAGAACAACCGCCGCGATCGTAACGACCGCAGCGACCGTAACGAGCGTCGTGACAGCCGTTCAGACAATAACGAAGGCCGTGAGCAGCGCGAAGACAACCGTCGCAACCGTCGCGAGAAACAGCAGCAGAATGTTGAAGATCGTGAAATTCGCCAGCAGGCGGGCGATGAGTCTGAGAAGAGTAAACAGCGCGACGAGCAGCAGCCACGCCGCGAACGCAACCGTCGTCGTAACGACGAGAAGCGTCAGGCGCAGCAGGAAGTTAAAAACCTGAACCGCGAAGAGCCCGCTGAGCAGCAGGACGGCGAGCAGGAAGAACGTACTCAGGTGATGCCTCGTCGTAAGCAGCGCCAGCTGTCACAGAAAGTGCGCGTTGGTGCGGCTCCGGTAGAAGAAACCACCGTAGTTGCGGCTGAAGCGGCAGAAACCGCAACAGGCACGCAGGTTGCAAAAGTTGACCTGCCTGCCGTCGTGGACAATAACGTTGAGCAGGATGAAAACGGTGAAAACCGTGACAACGCAGGTATGCCGCGTCGCTCCCGCCGTTCTCCGCGTCATCTGCGCGTGAGTGGCCAGCGTCGTCGTCGCTACCGTGACGAGCGTTATCCGACTCAGTCTCCAATGCCGTTGACCGTGGCGTGCGCGTCACCAGAAATGGCATCCGGCAAAGTCTGGATCCGTTATCCGGTCGCTCGCCTGGAGCAGGCTGTTGAAGAGCAGGCAGTGACCGAAGAGGTGATTGCTCCTGTAGCAGCGGTTGAAGATGCGGTGACCGAAGCAGCAACCGTGGTTGAACCTCAGGTTGTTGAAGCAGCAGAACCACACGCAGTGGACGTCGAAACCACCCATCCTGAAGTGATTGCCGCGCCGGTTGATGCCGCACCGCAGATTATCGCCGAAGAAGATGTCGTGGTGGCTGAGGAAGTCGCTGAAGAGGCTGAACCTGTAGCCGCAGTGGAAGAAGCCGCTGAAACCCTCGTCGAAACCACCACTGAAGAAATCGTTCAGGACGTTGAGATTCAGGTTGAACCGGTTGTTGAAGAAGCGAAAGCGCCTGAAGTGGAGCCAGAGCCGGTTAAGGTTGTTGCCGCTCCTGCGCCTGCTCACGTTGCGACAGCGCCGATGACGCGCGCTCCGGCACCAGAGTATGTGCCTGAAGCACCGCGTCACAGCGACTGGGTTCGCCCGGCGTTCAGCTTTGACGGTAAAGGCGCTGCAGGCGGCCACAGTGCAACGCATCACGCGACTGCACCAGCGACGCGTCCGCAGTCTGTCGAATAACGACGCAGAAAGTAAAAAGCCGACCTTCGGGTCGGCTTTTTTTATGGCTGCTGCACGGGCTTTCTCATCCCGGTGACCTCCGGCATGATCTGCCGCATTAGCTCCAGAAATCGTCGCAAGCGCGCCGGATAATAGCGGGACCAGGGGTAAACCAGATGCACCGGTAACGCCGCCGGCTGCCACTCTGGCAGCAAATGTACCAGCCGACCTTCCCGGATATCATCCTGTACCGTCCAGCTGGATACTACCGCCACGCCAAGACCGGTGAGTGCCGTATTGCGTGCGACATACAGACTGTCAGTGCTCAGGCGTGGGGTAATTATCACGCGCGCGGTGGCGGATAATGCCTCGTGAAAAAGCTCCACATGGCGCTGGTAGAAAGAGCTGATGGCAATCCAGGGAAGCTGCTGCAGATCCTCCGGGGTGTTAACCGTCGGAAAGCGGTCCAGCAATGCCGGAGAAGCCACCACCGAGCGCGGCACTTCGGCCAGCAGCACGGACACGGTCGCCGGGTCGACTTCCATTCCCACCCGAATAGCGCAGTCAAGGTTGTCGCCCAGAAAATCAGCCGACCGATCGTTGAGCATCCACTCAATAGAAAGCTGCGGATAACGCTGTAGAAATTCGGTTAGTGGTTTCAGGAGCTGATCCTGACCAAACGCATGCGGTGCCCGCACCCGCAGCACGCCTACAGGTTCATCTTCCGTCTGCCCCACCTCATCTTCCAGCGCCAGCCAGCTGTCAATTACCCGACGGGCATGCTGATAGCAGCGCTCCCCGTCATCCGTCAGCCGCGTCGTGTGGGTGGTGCGCAACATCAGACGCACGCCCAGCATTGTCTCAAGCGACTGCAGCCGCCGGCTCACCGTGGCCTGGGTGGTGTCCAGCTGCCGTGCCGCCGCAGAAAGGGAACCCGCCTCCACAATGCGGACAAACGTCCGCATTAGCTCTACCCTGTCTATACGCTCAGCTCTTTTCATTTACTTTTCATCTATACGTTCAACGTATAAGCGTTTTACCACCGCGCCCGCTACCGCCGCAAGGCCTACTGATGAAAAATAGCCTCACACGATGAATGAGGAACGTCTTATGAACACAACAACCGCCGCCCATGCCGTAAGCCGCTGGGTAATCTTAATGCTGGCGCTCGGTGCAGGCTTCAGCGTGGCATCCATCTATTATGCCCAGCCTCTGCTGCCTCTGATGGGCGCCGACCTTCACCTGAGTATCGAAGGAATGGGCCTGGTCCCGACCCTCACCCAGGCGGGATATGCCTTAGGGATCCTGTTCCTGCTGCCGCTCGGCGATCGCCACGACCGCAGAACGTTAATCCTGATAAAGAGCGCAGCCCTGGCGCTGTTCCTGCTGGGCTGTAGCCTGACCGGACAGATCCACTCCCTGCTGCTGGCAAGCCTGCTCATCGGCATGGCCGCCACCATGGCGCAGGATATTGTCCCGGCTGCGGCAATCCTTGCCCCGGAAGGCAAACAGGGGAAAACCGTGGGTACGGTGATGACCGGTCTGCTGCTGGGCATTTTGCTCTCCCGAACCGTCAGCGGCGTGGTGGGCGAAGCGTTTGGCTGGCGCGTGATGTATCAACTGGCTGCGGGAAGTATTGCGTTTATCGGCGTGGTGATGTGGGCCGTACTCCCTCGTTTCGCCGTTCACTCCACGCTGAGCTATCCCGCTCTGCTGCGCTCGATGGAACATCTGTGGCGTCGCTATCCCGCTCTGCGCCGTGCCGCGCTGGCCCAGGGTTTTCTGTCGATAGCCTTTAGCGCCTTCTGGTCTACGCTTGCGGTCATGCTGCTGGAACGCTATCACCTCGGGAGTGCCGTCGCCGGTGGTTTTGGTATCGCAGGGGCAGCCGGTGCGTTGGCAGCCCCGCTGGCGGGCGGCCTGGCGGATAAACTGGGTGCCGGGAAAGTCACGCAGCTTGGTGCCGTCCTTGTGACCGTCTCGTTTGCCCTGATGTTCCTGATGCCCGCCCTGGGAGTTCACGGACAGCTGATTCTGATTGCCGTCTCTGCTATCGGGTTCGATCTGGGCCTGCAGTCCAGCCTGGTCGCGCACCAGAATCTGGTTTACAGCCTTGAGCCACAGGCGCGGGGTCGTCTGAACGCCCTGCTCTTTACCGTGATCTTTATCGGCATGGCGTTGGGTTCCGCGTTAGGCAGCAATATTTACACGCTGGCTGGCTGGACGGGCGTGGTTGCGCTGGCAACGGTTTGCGGCATCATTGCGCTGGCAATCCGTATGATTGAAAGCGCGCGGGTCGCCTCGGCACCAGCAGAAATGGCATAAAAAAAATGCCCAATCCAGACGGATTGGGCAGTAAAACATGCCCAGTTTCAAGACATGTTCCAAGAGGTCAAGATGTTATTTGTTCAGCTGGAACAGAGACATGCCCTGCATATCGCTAAACGCTTTATAAGAGGCCTGCAGGGCCGCCTGCTGCATGGTGTAAGAGGAAATCGCTTCGTTCCAGTCCACGTCCACCAGGTCGCTCATCTGCTTAGTCTGACCCAGCGCGCGGTCGTCACCCAGGGTATCGAGTTTTTCCAGTTCGTTCAGCTTAGTACCCACATCCGCAACGACCGTCAGGACGTTGTTTTGAGCATTTTTAATACCGATCTGCGCGTTGGAAATCACCTGACCTTGCGCGGCGGCCGCGGCCGGATCGTTCTCAATCGGCGTCTTCAGCGAAGCAATGGCGGAATCAAGGATTTTAAACATGTTGGTATCGCCATACCCACCGCCCGGCAGCTCTTGTGCATTGCTGGTAATGCTCTCAAAGATCTGCTGGCCGGTATGGCTGATCGCCATATTTCGCGCCGTATCGACCTGCTGAGTGATCGCCTCAGTACCACCATTGTAGGTGCCGGTTGCGGCATCAAACGGTGCACTCTCGGTTTTGTATCCCGCAAAGATAAAGCGACCATTGCCATCCGTCGTGTTAGCCAGGTTCATCAGCTGGTCACGGATCCCCTGGATATCGGTCGCCAGAGAGAGACGGTCGTCATCGCTTAAGGTGCCGTTTGACGCGTAGACCAGCTTCTCACGCACGCTTGATAACGCGGTGTTCACCTGGGTCAGCACGTTATCTTCCAGCGACACTTTTTGCGTGGCAAAGGTGCGCGCTAACGCGAACTGGCTGTTTTGAGACTGAGACTGTGACAGCACAATAGACTGTGAAGCCGCGATAGGATCGTCCGACGGACGGTTAACGCGCTTACCGGTGGACATTTGTTCACCGTAGCTCAGCCATCTGCTCTGGGAATCGGTGATCCCACGCATGTTCTGTTCGTACATCATCTGGGTGCTAATACGCATTTTTCACCTCAACCTTAACGAATGTTGATAATTGCATCGAAGAGCGTACTGGCAGTCTGAAGCACCTGCGCGTTGGCGAGGTAATACTGCTGATAACGCTGCAGGTTGCCATACTCTTCGTCGAGGTTTACCCCAGAGATGGTCTGCTGCTGCTTAATTAACTGCGTTTCCACATTGGCTTTCGTCTGGCTGCTGACTTTCAGTGAAGCGGTGGTGCTCCCTACGGTGCTTACCAGTGAGGCATAGGCATCGTTAAAGGTTTTGTTCCCGCCAACCACTTTGCTGTTTTGCAGATCGAGCATTTTCTGCCCGTTGCGGTTATCGCTCTCACCGCCGTTCTGCACCGCGGCCATGGCCAGTTTGGATTCGTCACTGATGGACAGTTCCATGTTCATGATGACGTCAGAGACGGGCTTCACGGTAAAGCTGTCTTTGGCGTTGGCCGAACCGCTGACGTTCACGTTGAGACCATCAAACGACAGATTGCCGCTGGCATCCGGGCTCATGGTAAAGCTGGTCTTGTCCGACGTGCGGGTGATGGTCCAGTCGGTGCCGTTAAACTGCAGCTTATAGTCCGTTGCCTGAACTTTGGTGCTGTCCGCAACGGTGGCATTGACGACCGCCGTGCCACTATTTTTGCTGTTGGAAAGCACAGCCGGAGAACCGAAGCCGAACAGCTTGCCGCCCGCATCGCCGTTGGCATCAAAGCCGGCCTCATGCTGCTTGTTCATCGCGTCAGCAAACGCCAGCGCCATCTGGTTCAGGTTATTACGAGCCTTATCCAGATCTTCCGCGCGGAAGGTCAGCAAACCGCCTAACGAACCGGTGGTGATCATCTTTTCCGGGATCTCGACATTACCCGCAACTTCATCGACGTAGGCGATCGTGGTGCGGGAAGGATCGGCGCTGGACTTCACGGCAGCCAGCTGGTTAGCTTTGCTGCCTTGCACCAGGCTGTAGCCGTTGCCGAAAGAGATGTTAAACGTGCCGCTATCCTGAACCGAAACTTCCACACCCACGATTTTGTTCAGCTCAGTAACGAGCTGATCGCGCTGGTCGAGCAAATCATTCGGGGATGCGCCCGCGCCAACGCCGGTCAGACGGGAGATCTGATCGTTCAGGTTGGCAATCTGTTTGGCGTAGTTGTTGATCTGCGACACGCTGGTTGAAATCGCGGTATTCACCTGCGAATCCTGATCGCGGAGATACTGATCGTTGGTTTTGAACTGATTGACCAGGCCGCCCGCTTTTCCCAACACCGTCTGACGCGCAGCCGGGTCTTCCGCGTTGCTCACCAGCGTTTGCAGGCTCTTAAAGAAATCCTGCAGGGTGGTGGAAAGCGAGTTGGTGGTATCGGAGAGCACATCGTCAATTTTTGACATCTGCTGATAGCGCGTGGTCAGGCCGCTGCTCTGGGTCTGCGCAGCGCGCAGCTGATTGGTGATGAAAGCGTCATATTCACGCTGGACACCGGAGACATACACCCCGTTACCCACCCAGCCACCGCCGGTCAGCGTGCTGTTAGATGCACCCAGCACCGTCGTCTGGCGGGTGTAACCTGCCACGTTATAGCTTGAAATATTATTACTGACGGTATTGAGTGCCGACTGCGCGGCACTGAGGCCACTCATGGCGCTGTTAATCAAACTGGACATGGGGGTTCCTTTTATACGTTCAGACACGAGTCCTGATGAAGGTTATCGGCAACCTCCACCGGGACTTGAGAACTTTCAGAACAGATTTTCGATATCTGTGCTATAGGCTTTGCTGACCTTCTCGCCCATGGATTTCAGCTGCTGGATCATGCTGGTAAGCTTGCGCGCGTAGTTCGGGTCGGTCGCGTAGCCCGCGTTTTGCAGGGCCTGAGCGCCCTGCTCCGCCGTTGCCGCCTGCGTAACGGCGGTATAACGCGGATTTCGGCTCAGCAGGCCTACATAATCGGATAAGGCTTCCAGATACGAGCTGTAGACGCGGAATTTGGCTTTCACCTTCACCGCCGCGCCGTTCTCGTATTCCGTAGTCGTGATCTCCGTGGTCGGTCCCTTCCAGCTGGAGGTGGCCTTCACGCCGAAGATGTTGAAGCTCGGGTCGCCGTTTTCCTTGCGGATCTGGCGCTGGCCCCAGCCCGACTCCAGCGCGGCCTGGGCCAGAATCAGGTGGTGAGGCACGCCGCTCTGTTCACTGGCAAGCCGTGCCGGCAGAGAAAGCTGCGCCAGGAAGTCTTTGCTGTCACCGGAGAGCGCCTCGTCGCCGCTGCCCGTTGCCTTCGGTATCGCTTTACGCACCATCTGCGTCAGCGCCTGGTTCTGATAACTGGTCACCGTTTCGAGGTCGAACTTCATCGGCACCTGCGGCGGCTGCTCTTCTGGCTGAACACCCTGTGCGGCGGCGGTCTGTTTGACAATCATGTCAGCCAGACCGAGGCCTTTACCGGCGGTCATCTGCTGCGCAATCTGCTGGTCATACATGCTGGTGTATAGACGCGTTGAATCGCTGCTGAACATCCCGTCTTTCGGCAGGGTTTCGCGCATGCTTTTCAGCATCATCTGTACAAACATCCCTTCCACCTGGCGAGCAACCGGGCGGATATTCGCCGCCGGGTCTTTACCTGCTTTGGCTTTCAGTTCGTTGAGCGACTGGGCGTCCCAGGCGGCACTGGTCAACAGTTTGCTATCGGTCAGCATCAGATGATTTCCAGTTTGACGCGCAGGCAGCCCGCGCTTTGCATGGATTGCAGAATGGACATCAGATCCATCGGCGTCGCGCCCAGGGCGTTCAGGGCACGCACCACGCTGTTCAGGTTGGCGCTGGAGCGCACGCTCTGCAGGGAACCGCCGCTCTGGCGTAAATCAATCTGCGTTTGCGGCGTCACTACCGTCTGGCCGCCACCAAACGGTGTATCCGGCTGGCTGACGTTTGCGGAACGGTTAACCGTCACCGACAGGTTACCCTGCGCCACGGCACAGCTATCCAGCGACACTTCCCGGTTCATCACCACGGAGCCCGTACGGGAGTTGATGATCACTTTGGCATCCTGCACCGGCACGTTCACTTCCAGATTCTGGATATCCGCCAGCATGCGCACCTGGTTGCTGCTGCCGGTGGAGGTGCGGATCTGCACGGTACGCGCATCCAGTGCCGTGGCATTGCCATAGCTGCGGTTGATGGTGTCGGCAATCTGCTGCGCCATCGTGAAGTCTTCATTATTCAGCTGCAGGTTGATGGTGTTGCCCGCGCCAAACTGGGTCGGCAGTTCACGCTCGATGATCGCACCGTTGGTGATGCGCCCGCCGTTCAGCTGGTTCACCTGGACGCTGCTTCCACCAGCGGATGCGCCTGCCCCGCCGACCAGGATGTTCCCCTGCGCCAGCGCGTAGACCTGGCTGTCGACGCCTTTAAGCGGGGTCATCAGCAGCGTACCGCCGCGCAGGCTTTTGGCGTTACCCATTGAGGAGACCACCACGTCAATGGTCTGGCCCTGGCGCGCAAACGCCGGGTAGGAGGCAGTGACCATAACCGCGGCCACGTTTTTTAGCTGCATGTTGGTTCCTGCCGGCACGGTAATGCCGAGCTGGGAAAGCATATTGTTTAAGCTTTGGGTGGTAAACGGCGTCTGGGTGGTCTGGTCACCGGTACCGTCCAGCCCCACCACCAGGCCATAGCCAATCAGCGAGTTCCCGCGGACGCCCTGAACGCTGGTGAGATCGCGAATGCGATCGGCCTGGGCAAACGTTGCGACAAGAACCAGCGCCGCGGCGAAGATCGATTTAAACATGGGTCACCTCGCTTACATCGGCGATAAATTAAGGAAGAAGCGCTGCAGCCAACCCATATTCTGCGCTTCATTAATGTAGCCGTTGCCGACGTACTCAATGCGCGCATCCGCCACCTGGGTGGACGGAACGGTGTTGGTGCCGCTGATGGTGCGTGGATTCACCACGCCCGAGAAGCGAATGAATTCAGTGCCCTGGTTAATGGCGATCTGTTTTTCACCCACGACGTGTAAATTGCCGTTAACCAGCACCTGGTCAACCGTGACCGTCAGCGTACCGCTGAAGGTGTTGCTGGCGTTCGCGCCACCTTTACCGTTAAAGGTGTTGCCGCCGGAGGCCTCAACATCCGCACGGGCATTGCCGAACAGGCCCTGCAGATAGCGTGGAACGGTGTCAAAGCCAAAATTGGTTTTGCCATCGCGGCTGGCGTTCGCCGACGAGCTCTTGCTCGCGCTGACGTTTTCCTGCAGCACAATGGTCAATGTATCGCCGACATTACGCGGGCGGCGATCTTCAAACAGCGGCTGATAGCCGTAGTTAATCGGCTGCGCGGTCTGGAAAATGGAGCCGTTTACAACTGGCGCAGGGCCAGGAACGGGTTGGGCAGTCGTCGCACCCTGGACCAATGGTTTAGACGGGATCAAAGCGCACCCGCTGAGGGTGACGGCCAGAACAGTCAGTATCGGATAACGAAACGCCGCGTTTTTTTGCATTGCCTTCATCTTCGAAAACAGGGAGCCGGTGCGGGGTTTACCGCACCGGGCTACACCTTAGAGTTGCGTCAGTTTCTGCAGCATCTGATCGGTCGTCGAGACTGCTTTACTGTTAATTTCATACGCGCGCTGGACCTGGATCATATTCACCAGCTCTTCCGCCACGTTCACATTGGAGGTTTCGACATACCCCTGATACAGCAGACCGGCACCGTTCAGGCCTGGCGTACTTTCATTTGGCGTACCGGAGGATTGCGTTTCGGTGTAGAGGTTCTCACCAATGCTTTCCAGACCGGTATCGTTCATGAAGGTGGTCAGGTTGAGCTGTCCGACCTGGACCGGCGCGGCCTGCCCCTGCTGGGTCACGCTCACGATGCCGTCGCGGCCGATGGTAATGCTCAGGGCGTTCGCCGGAATGGTGATCGCAGGCTGAACCTGGAAACCGCCCGCCGTCACCAGCTGACCGTTCTGATCGACCTGGAAGGAACCGTCACGGGTGTAGGCAGAGGTCCCGTCAGGCAGCTGCACCTGGAAGAAGCCCTGGCCTTTGATCGCCACGTCTTTGCTGTTGTTGGTCTGAGACAGGTTGCCCTGGCTGTGCAGACGCTCGGTCGCCACCGGGCGAACGCCGGTACCGATCTGCAGGCCTGACGGCAGCGTCGTCTGTTCAGAAGACTGCGCGCCCGGCTGGCGGATGGTTTGATAAAGCAAATCTTCGAAAACGGCGCGTTGACGCTTGAAACCATTGGTGCTGACGTTTGCCAGGTTGTTGGCAATCACATCCATGTTGGTTTGCTGCGCGTCCAGGCCAGTTTTCGCGATCCATAAAGAACTGATCATAAAGAGTCCTGTTAACTCATCGACAGAAGTTGGTTAGCCTTGCCCGCGTTTTCGTCCACGCTGCTGATAATTTTCATCTGCATTTCAAAACGACGGGCGCTGGCGATCATGTCGCTCATAGCGGCTACCGGCTTAACGTTGCTGCCTTCCAGAACGCCGGACATCACGCGGATGCTCGGATCGGCCTGTAATGTGGCACCACGGGTAGCCTGAGCTGCCTGGGTCAGACGGAACATGCCGTCGTCGCCGCGCTGCACCTCTTTGCCTTCCGCTTTGACCAGCTTCAGACGCCCGACGGGGGCAACGGTGTTGGCCGGATCGCCCGGGTTCAGCGCCGAGATGGTGCCGTCCGCGGCGATGGTCAGCTCAGAGCCTTCCGGCACGGTCAGCGGGCCCGCTTCACCCATCACCGGATGCCCCTGAATCGTCAGCTGGCCGGTCGCGCTGACCTGGATATTCCCGTTACGGGTATAGCCTTCACCACCGTCCGCCGTTTGCACCGCCAGCCAGCCGTCCTGCTGCAGAGCAACGTCCAGCGGGCGTGAGGTGTAATCCATCTGCCCTGGCGTCATGTCTGCGCCCGGGGTGGATGCCGCCACCAGCGTACGGGTCGGCAGGGAGAGCCCTTCCACCGGCACCGCGCGCAGCGCATTCAGCTGCGCGCGAAAGCCCGGCGTAGAGGCGTTTGCCAGGTTGCTGGCGGTAACGGCCTGCTGGCTGAGCGTCTGACTTGCCGCGCCCATCGCGGTATATATTGCGTGATCCATTGCGCTTTCCTGTTAGCCGCTTAACGCAGGTTAACCAGCGTGTTGAGGATCTGATCCTGGGTTTTGATGGTCTGCGCGTTCGACTGGTAGTTACGCTGCGCGACAATCATGTTCACCAGTTCTTTACTCAGGTCCACGTTAGAGGCTTCCAGCGCGCCGTTGGTCAGCGTGCCGAAGTTACCGGAGCCCGCGGTGCCCAGCAGGGCAACACCGGAAGACTGCGTGGCAGACCAGACGTTATCCCCTTCGGACTTCAGGCCTTCGTTGTTGGCGAAGTTTGCCAGCACGATCTGGCCCAGCACCTGAGTCTGCTCGTTGGAGTAGTTCCCGACGACGGTGCCGTCATCGTTAATCTGATAGCTCACCAGGTCGCCCGGCTTGAAGCCGTTCTGGTTGGTCGCCACGATATTGTTCGCACCGGTGTTCTGCTGCATGGAGTTAGCAAAACTCATCGCGAAGGTCGCCGGGTCCGCACCTGGGATAGTCGCGGTAGTGATGTTGATGTTTCCACCCCCGATCAACGTACCGTTATTATCGAAGGTCAAGGTCGTGGCCACTGCCGCCGCGCTGCCTGCCACGCTGCCGTCCTGGGCATACACTTTCCAGGAGTTCGCCGGGGTCGCATCTTTGACGTAAAACAGGTTCATGTTGTGCGCATTACCCTGGCTATCAAAGACGGTTACCGTACCTTTTTTGTTGTAGGTATCCGGGTTGGCCGGATCGAAGGCGGCGGTTGGTGCAGAATCGGTGGAGTTGAGGTTAATCTGCTGGGAAGCCGTGGTGGTGGACTTCGCGGCCATCAGCGTGGTCGGGATATTAATCGCCTGTGGATTCGCACCGGTCTGAACCGTTGATGGCGTTCCGGCAACCGGATACCCCGTTAATTGCATCCCCTGCATGTTCACCAGGTTACGGTTTTCGTCCAGCTTGAACTGGCCGTTACGGCTGTAGAACACCGAGCCGTTTGCATCGACCATACGGAAGAAACCGTTCTGGCTGATGGCAACGTCCAGGCCACGACCGGTGTTGGTGGTGGTGCCGTCGGTAAAGTCCTGCGTGATGCCCGCCACTTTTACGCCCAGACCGACTTTGGAGCCGGCAAACATGTCTGCAAAAGACGCAGAACCGGATTTAAAACCATAGGTCGCGGAGTTGGCGATGTTGTTGCCAATGACGTCCAGGTTGGTGGCCGCAGCATTCAGGCCGCTGACCGCTTGAGAAAAGGCCATGACTTACTCCTGATAAGTGTTAAGGCTTAGATAATCTGCCGAACTTCGTCGAGTGTGGTGGTACCGGAAGTACCCAAATCCAGTTTGTTGCCGTCGCCCCCTTTAATCACGCCCTGAACCAGCGCGAACTGCAGCGGCTGCGCCACCAGCTGGGTCGTCCCGTTGCTGGCGCTAATCGCGACTTTGTAGGAGCCATTTGGTGCTTTCGTGCCGTCGGTCAGGCTGCCGTCCCAGGTAAAGGTGTGAACGCCCGCTTTCAGCTCGCCGATGTCGATGGTGCGAACCACGGCGCCGGTTGAGTCGGTGATCGTCGCCGTCACTTTGTCAGCCGCCTGCTGCAATTCAACGCCGAACGGCGTCGTGGTGGTGGTCGATGTACCGTCGGTGGTGCTGGTGCCCGCCAGGATCGTGGTCCCCGGGATCATTACGCCGTGACCAATCAGGCTTGCCGCCTGCAGGGACTGAGCGCTGTTAATCTGACCGGAGACGGAACCGAGGGTGGTGTTCAGTTTCTCAATGCCGCTCACGGTACTGATCTGCGCAAGCTGCGTGGTCAGTTCGTTGTTCTGCATTGGGTTAGTCGGATCCTGGTTCTTAAGCTGCGCCACCAGCAGCGTCAGAAAACTGCTCTGCAAATCGGAGGCATTGCTTCCCGTCAGGGAGCTGGAGCTTGTCGAACTTTTGGTGTTGTTAACACCCGTGTTCGTCGGATCATTCACATTTACGGCGATGGACATGCATGTCTCCTTTACTGGCCGAGAGTGAGTGTTTTGAGCATCATGCTCTTCACGGTATTAAGCACTTCGACGTTCGCCTGGTAGCTACGGGACGCCGACATGGAGTTCACCATCTCGCCTACCACATCCACGTTTGGCATCTTCACGTATCCGTTAGCGTCCGCGAGCGGGTTACCTGGCTCATACACCAGCTTGTCCGGCGCCTGGCTCTCAACCACGTCAGACACCTTCACGCCGCCCGTTGCCGCGCCTGGCGCAGCGTCGACCTGAAACACAACCTGTTTGGCACGATAAGGCTGTCCGTCAGGTCCGGTCACGCTGTCGGCGTTCGCCAGGTTACTGGCGGCCACGTTCAGACGTTTGGACTGGGCGGTTAACGCCGAGCCGGCGATATCAAAAATATTCAGCAAGGCCATTTATCAGTTGCCCCCCTGCAGGACGTTCATCATGCCTTTGATTTGTCCGCCGAGTACGCTCAGGCCCGTCTGGTATTTCAGGCTGTTATCGGCAAACTGCGTACGCTCCCGGTCCATATCCACGGTGTTACCGTCGAGTGAAGGCTGGTCAGGGATGCGATAAAGTAAATCGGTCGCTGGCGCGGTCATCGCCTGAGCGGGAATATGGCGAGAGGATGTCATGGCGAGTGCAACACCGGTTCCTTCGGCACGTCCACGCTCCATCACCTTTTTGAGCTCACTGGAAAAATCAATATCGCGCGCCTGATACCCGGGCGTATCGGCGTTAGCGATGTTGGCGGCTAAAATCTCCTGCCGCTGGGCGCGTAAATTGAGCGCTTCCTGCTGAAAACGTAACGCGGCGTCGAGTTTATCGAGCATGTCTCCTCCGCTGATGGCAAAATTTCAGTTCACAGCTTAAATCTCACCCGGTCTCCCCTATCGACGGAATAAGCACAAAATGCGTCGCTATTTATTCCGTTGATGCAAAACCACTGCAGGTAGAATTCATCCAACTCTGGAAACGGTGGAACTTGCGATGCAAACGTTAAAACGTGGCCTGATGGCAACCTTCTTGCTGTTTAGCCCTCTGGTGAATGCCGGGGATTTACAGGATGCGCTGACGAATTTTTTTGCCCAGAAGCTGGCAGGCTTTAGCGATGACGTTAACGTGACCATCCGCACGCCGCCGAATCTGTATCCGACCTGCGAGCAACCGTCATTCAGCGTGACGGGGACCACGAAGCTGTGGGGCAATGTGAACGTCCTGGCACGCTGCGCCAACGAAAAACGCTATTTACAGGTTGCAGTTCAGGCGACGGGCAATTATGTTGTCGCCGCCGTCCCCATTGTGCGTGGCAGCGCGCTGCAGGCAAACAGCGTGACGTTAAAGCGCGGGCGTCTGGATCAGCTCCCGCCGCGGACAATGCTGGACATTAACCAGGCACAGGACGCCGTCAGCCTGCGCGATGTCGCGCCGGGCCAGCCGATTCAGCTCTCCATGCTGCGCCAGGCGTGGCGTGTCAAAGCGGGACAGCAGGTGATGGTCGTTGCCAACGGAGACGGCTTTAGCATCAACAGTGAAGGGAAAGCGTTAAACAATGCCGCGGTAGCGCAAAACGCCCGCGTCAGAATGTCCTCAGGCCAGGTGGTGAGCGGAACCGTCGATTCTGATGGGAATATTCTGATTAACCTATAATCTTTTTAAAGATTTCGCGGCGCGTGCCGATAAATATTCCACTAATGATGATGTCAGGCGCAAACGCCGCGAACCCTCGATGAGGACAACACTATGAGCATTGATCGTACATCAGCCCTGAAGCCGGTAAGCGCTGTACAGCCTCGCGAAACGAACGACGCTACCCCTCAGAAAACGCGTCTGGAAAAACCGTCAACGTCTAACAGCACCAGCGTGACCCTGAGCGATGCCCAGGCAAAACTGATGCAGCCAGGCAGCAACGATATCAATATGGAACGTGTTGAAGCGCTGAAAACGGCTATTCGCAACGGTGAGCTGAAAATGGACACCAGCAAAATCGCTGATGCCCTGATTCAGGAAGCACAGAGTTTCTTACAGAGTAACTAACCGTATGAGTCGACTGTCAGAAATACTGGATCAAATGACGGTTGTCCTGAACGACCTGAAAACGGTAATGGATGCTGAACAACAGCATCTCTCTTCCGGTCACATTAACGGCAGCGCGCTGCAGCGTATTACTGAAGATAAGAGTTCGCTGCTGGCCACGCTGGATTATCTGGAGCAGCAGCGCCGCGCCGAGCAGGACTCGAAGCGCAGCGCCAATGACGATATTGCTGAGCGCTGGCAGACCATTACTGAAAAAACCCAGCATCTGCGCGATCTCAACCAGCATAACGGCTGGCTGCTTGAAGGCCAGATAGAGCGTAATCAGCAGGCGCTTGAGGTGCTGAAGCCGCATAAAGAAACCGGACTGTACGGCGCGGATGGTCAGACGGCGACGGCACGTATTGCGGGTGTAAAAAAGATTTCGATTTGACGCGTAAGCGACAAATCTTGCAGTGGGGAGCACCCTGAGGTGAACTCCCCTTTTGGCGTTTATGCCGTCCGGCGGGTAAACTCTTTCACTTTGAAGCCCAGCACGGCGAGCGTGGCAAAATACGCTACCACCCCAACGCCCACCACGGCCATCAGCCGCATCAGACGATAAGGCATCGTGCCCAGAGACCACTCCGGCATGACGTACATCATCCCGATGAGTGCCGCAGACATCACCAGCACCGCCACGACCAAACGCACGAGGAAACTTGCCCAACCCGGCTGCGGCGTAAAGATATCCTGCTTGCGCAGCTGCCAGTAAAGCAGACCGGCATTCAGACAGGCCGCCAGACCAATAGACAGCGACAGGCCGGCATGCTTCAGCGGGCCGATAAATGCCAGGTTCATCAGCTGCGTCATAATCAGCGTTACAATGGCAATTTTCACCGGCGTTTTGATGTCCTGACGCGAGTAAAAGCCCGGCGCCAGCACTTTCACCACGATCAGCCCCATCAGTCCCACCGAGTAAGCGACCAGCGCGCGCTGGGTCATCGCGGCGTCAAACGCGGTGAATTTCCCGTACTGGAACAGCGACACCGTCAGCGGTTTGGCCAGAATACCCAGCGCCACCGCGCTTGGCAGGGCCAGCAGGAAGCAGAGACGCAGGCCCCAGTCCATCAGGCGGCAGTATTCGTCATGGTTGCCGCTGGCAAAGCTTTTCGACAGCGACGGCAGCAGGATGGTCCCCAGCGCCACGCCCAGCACGCCGGACGGGAACTCCATCAGGCGGTCAGCGTAGTACATCCACGAGACGGAACCCGACACCAGGAAAGAGGCAAAGATGGTGTTGATGATAAGCGAGATCTGGCTGACGGAGACGCCAAGAATGGCGGGCCCCATCTGCTTGATAACGCGCATCGCCCCGGCATCTTTCAGGTTGATGCGCGGCAGCACCAGCATGCCGATTTTCTTCAGATGCGGCAGTTGGTAAGCCAGCTGCAGCACGCCGCCCACGGTGACCGCCCAGGCCAGGGCCAGCACCGGCGGGTTGAAGTGCGGCGCGGCGAACAGCGCAAAACCGATCATGCTGACGTTGAGAAACGTCGGCGCAAACGCCGGAACGGAGAAACGGTTCCAGGTGTTCAGGATCGCCCCCACCAGCGAGGCCAGCGAGATCAGCAGAATATAGGGGAAGGTAATGCGCAGAAGCTGCGAGGTGAGGGCAAATTTATCCGCCGTGTCGGCAAAGCCGGGCGCGGTCACCATAATGACCCAGGGCGCGGCCAGCATACCGACTACCGTCACCACGGCCAGCGCCAGCGTCAGCAACCCGGAGACATAAGAGACAAACACGCGCGTCGCGTCTTCACCCTGCTTGCTTTTATATTCCGCCAGAATGGGCACAAACGCCTGGGAGAACGCCCCTTCAGCAAAAATGCGACGCAGCAGGTTCGGCAGCTTGAACGCCACGAAAAAGGCGTCCGTTGCCATCCCTGCACCAAAGACCCTTGCCACAATGGCATCGCGCGCAAAACCGAGAACGCGAGAGAACATGGTCATCGAGCTGACGGCCGCCAGCGATTTTAATAAGTTCATTAACGTGAATTTCCAGAACCATACGGATTTATAGACCGGGAACGCACAAGCGCCACCCGGCAAAGCCAACAAGCGGCGCTTAGTCTAACCCGATTTCAACGAATTACTATCCGCAGATGTTACAGCGAGTTATTCACTCATGGCCTCGCGCCAGAGCCGTTCCACAATGCGCTGAGCCAGAATGGCCTGCTCGCCGGACGTTTCAGGAACCGTCTGATTTTGCACGCAGGTGATAAAGTGGCGGGCACATCCTGCGAAACCTCGTTGCTCCAGAGTGCTTTGCCAGCCGGGGACCGGCTGCATCACCACGCCGCTGCCCTTCTCTTCCCGCCATTCACGCATGTCGGTAACGTCGTACAGCGCGCCGTCGGTTACCGCCTGCACGGATTCCCGCTGGCTGCCCGCGCGGCGGTGCATGCTGGTGGTGACCTGAAGATGCTCAACGGCAAAATGGTGTTCCGCATAGACCATCTGCCCCTGTTCGTTGGTGACAAGAGTGCCGCTTTTCAGCAGCGCTTCGCCGTTAGTCAGCCACAGCGCGGTGTCCACTACGTGGAGGTAGTCATCGAGAAGGGTAAAGCGTAGATCGTTTGGACCCACGCTGTCGGTGCGGTGCTTATCCATGCGCAGCGAGGCGATATTGCCGGACTGCGCCTTCAGCTGCTGGTAAAGCGGCGCGAAGCGGCGGTTGAAACCGACCATCAGCGTCAGTTTTTTACGTGCCGCCAGCTCAATCAGCCGTTCGGCGTCCTGAACATTTTCCGCCAGCGGTTTATCCACGCAGACGTGAACACCCGCATTGAGCAACTCGCTCACCACCTGATAGTGGGTTGCCGTTGAGGTATGCACAAAGACCGCATCGCACTCGCGGGCCAGATCCTGGAGCGATGCCGCATACGGGATACGCCAGGTTTCACAGATACGTTCTGCCTTTTCTCGGGTCGGTGACCATGCCCCTTGTAGCGTCCAGTCAGACGCAGCGCCCAATACGGGCAGCCAGGCTTTCTGCGCAATACCGCCCAGCCCCACCACGCCAATGCGTAATTTTTTCACCGTTAGTCTCCCAAATGTGCCAGCAGTGCATCCAGACGCTGTTTCAGCCCGGCCACCTCGTCTTCCAGCGCCTCTACGCGCGCGGCAAGGTCGTCACGGGTTGCAGGGCTCGATTCCGTCGCCGCGCTTGCGGCGTCAACGTCGCCGCTGAAGAGATGCATGTAGCGGCTCTCACGTTTACCCGGCTCGCGCGCCAGGCGCACCACGTAAGGGCCATCCTCACGCGCGGCCAGCCCTTCCAGGGTCTGCTCGACTTCCTGCATGTCGCTGAACTCATGCATTCGGGAAGCGCGCGTTCGCAGTTCCCCCGGCGTTTGCGCCCCGCGCAGCAGCAGCGTGGTAATAACCGCCACTTCCGCGCTGCTCAGTTTCAGATCGCCAAATTCGGAGTTACAGAAGCGCTGCTCGTATTTGGTCACGCGGTTGCCGAAGCCGCTGACGGTGCGCAGATAGTGGCGCTTCACCAGCGCATCCAGCACGTCCTGAACCTCATGATCGCTGAGATTCATCACCGGCTCGCGGTTGGTCTTCTGGTTGCAGGCCATGGTCACGGCGTTAACAGAGAGCGGATACTGCTCCGGCGTGGTGACCTGTTTTTCGAGTAAGCACCCAATCACGCGCGCTTCTGTACCGTTTAGCTGATACTTCATCTTTTCTCCTTAACGACCTGCGGTCCAGTCACGGGTGGTTAATGCCGTCAGAACGTGGTCGCGCCACTCTCCGTCTATCAGCAGATAGTCTTTGGCATAACCCTCTTTCTCAAACCCTAAACGCGCCAGCAAATTCCCGCTGCGCTGATTATGCGGCATGTAGTTCGCCATAATGCGATGGATATGCTGCGTGCGTTGCATATAGCGGATGGCTACCGTTAACGCCTCGTACATCAGTCCCTGCCCCTGCCATTTCTGGCCGATGGAATAGCCAAGGTAGCAGGCGTGAAACGATCCCCGCACTACGTTTGAAAAATTGGCGATCCCGATAATCTCTTTCTCTTCTGGATCCAGCAGCGCGAAATAAAACGCGCTGCCCTGCTTATGAAATTCAGCGATCATGCTGAGGCGTGCCTGCCAGCCGGAGGGGTAACAATGGCTCTCATCCCGAACGGGTTCCCAGGGTTTTAAAAACTGGCGATTCTCGGCGTAATAATCCGCCAGACGCCAGGCATCACGCTCATGCACAAGACGAACGACCAGCCTGTCCGTTGTCAGACGCACTTTTGGCACATTACTGCGATAGCCAAACATCAATACCACTCCTTCCCGTCACTTCAGCTTACCCATTAGCTTTACTATACCTGCGCCCGTGCCGTCTGTGAAAACAGTGACATACCATTTTGACCTCTTTTCACATTTTTCGATGAGAACTCTCTATCAAAGCACCGTTTTGATAAAAAAATATTGTCGCGCCCGGGGGTGGGAAAAAACGCGGCGACACCGCAGAATGTTAGCGTGCTCACCTTCTTATTTTCCCTGGAGGGAAAATGTCCCGCGTATCACAGGCCAGGAGCCTGGGTAAATATTTCCTGCTCGTCGATAACATGCTGGTCGTGCTCGGCTTTTTTGTCGTGTTCCCCCTCATCTCTATCCGCTTTGTCGATCAAATGGGCTGGGCGGCATTGATGGTTGGGATTGCCCTGGGGCTACGTCAGTTTGTCCAGCAGGGGCTGGGCGTCTTTGGCGGCGCGATCGCTGACCGCTTTGGCGCTAAACCGATGATCGTTACCGGGATGCTGCTCCGCGCGGCAGGCTTTGCCACGATGGCGGTCGCCCAGGAGCCGTGGCTGCTGTGGTTCTCCTGCTTTCTCTCCGGTATCGGGGGCACCCTGTTTGACCCGCCGCGCACCGCGCTGGTGGTAAAGCTGATTCGTCCTCAGCACCGCGGACGTTTCTTCTCCATTCTGATGATGCAGGACAGCGCCGGGGCGGTTGTTGGCGCCCTGCTGGGCAGTTGGCTGCTGCAGTACGATTTCCGTCTGGTTTGCGCGGCCGGGGCGGTGCTGTTTATTCTGTGCGCCCTGTTTAACGGCCTCTACCTTCCGGCCTGGAAGCTGTCGACGGTAAAAGCCCCGGTGCGCGAGGGGCTAGGACGCGTCCTGCGCGACAGGCGTTTTGTCACCTACGTGTTGACCCTGACCGGCTATTACATGCTCGCCGTACAGGTGATGCTGATGCTGCCAATCATGGTGAACGATATTGCGGGCACGCCTGCTGCCGTAAAATGGATGTACGCCATCGAAGCCTGCCTGTCATTAACGCTGCTTTACCCGATTGCCCGCTGGAGTGAACGGCGTTTTCGCCTGGAGCATCGCCTGATGGCAGGGCTGTTTCTGATGACGCTGAGCATGATGCCGATCGGTCTGGTAAACACGCTTCAGCAGCTTTTTACGCTGATCTGCACCTTCTATATCGGCTCCATCATCGCCGAGCCCGCCCGCGAAACGCTGAGCGCCTCGCTTGCGGATGCGCGTGCGCGCGGCAGCTATATGGGCTTCAGCCGCCTGGGTCTGGCCTTTGGCGGTGCGCTGGGTTACGCCGGCGGCGGCTGGCTGTTCGATGCCGGCAAAGCGCTGAACCAGCCGGAACTCCCCTGGATGATGCTCGGCGTGGTAGGCATCATGACGCTTCTCGCCCTGTGGTGGCAGTTCAGCCAGAAGCGCAGCGCGAGCGGCATGCTCGAGCCTGGCGCGTAGCCTTTCCCTCGGGCGGGAGCCTCTCCCGCCCCACTTCTCAGTTTTTTCTGCTGGTTTCTGCCCATTCACGCTGACATACTGGCGTAACAGGACAGAAGCGCCGATTTTTCGTTGAGGAGCACTATGAAGAAAATTGTCTTAGCCGCGGCATTCGTTGTCAGCGGTCTGCTGGTCGGCTGTAACCAGCTTACGCAATATACCGTCAGTGAGCAGGAAATTAATCAGGCGCTGGAAAAACATAACAATTTCTCTAAAGACATTGGCGTGCCGGGGCTGGCCGATGCCCACATCGTGCTCACCAATCTCACCAGCCAGATTGGTCGCGAAGAGCCGAATAAAGTCACTCTCGCAGGCGATGCCGCGCTTGATATGACGTCCCTTTTTGGCAATCAGAAAGCCAACATCAAGCTCAAGCTGAAGGCGCTCCCCGTTTTCAACAAAGAGAAAGGGGCGATATTCCTGCAGGAGATGGAAGTGGTCGATGCGCAGGTTTCGCCGGACAAAATGGCGCCGGTACTGCAAACCCTGATGCCCTATCTGAACCAGTCGCTGCGAAACTACTTTAACCAGCAGCCGGCGTACGTCTTAAGCGAAGACAACAGCAAGGGTGAAGCCCTCGCGAAGAAATACGCAAAAGGGATAGAGGTGAAACCGGGAGAGATCGTTATTCCTTTCACCGATTAACCTGAAGGGCGCTGCGGCGCCCTTTTTTTTACGGAAAAGTGTGCAAACGAAAACGTTTCCGCTTATGATTTGTGTCCGGCAAAAACAGCCATCCTTATGACTGATTCCTGACAAGCCGGAGCTTCCATGACTGCACAACCCCAGGTTCTTAAAATCCGCCGCCCAGACGACTGGCATATCCATCTGCGCGATGGCGATATGCTGAAAACCGTCGTGCCCTATACCAGTGAAATTTATGGCCGCGCGATTGTCATGCCAAACCTGGTTCCGCCAGTCACCACCGTCGATGCCGCCATTGCCTACCGTCAGCGCATTCTGGATGCCGTTCCGGCGGGACATGATTTCACCCCGTTGATGACCTGCTACCTGACCGATTCACTGGATCCGAACGAAGTGGAACGCGGGTTTAACGAAGGCGTATTTACGGCGGCGAAACTCTACCCGGCGAACGCCACCACCAACTCCAGCCACGGCGTCACCAGTATTGATGCCATCATGCCGGTGCTGGAGCGCATGCAGAAACTGGGCATGCCGCTGCTGGTACACGGTGAAGTAACGCATGCGGAGATTGACATCTTCGACCGTGAAGCCCGTTTTATCGAAACCGTGATGGAGCCCCTGCGCCAGCGCCTGCCGGCGCTTAAGGTGGTCTTTGAGCATATCACCACCAAAGACGCGGCAGAGTATGTTCGCGACGGTAACGAGCTGATCGCTGCGACCATTACCCCCCAGCATCTGATGTTTAACCGTAACCATATGCTGGTGGGCGGGGTGCGCCCTCACCTGTACTGCCTGCCGATCCTCAAGCGCAACGTTCACCAGCAGGCGCTGCGCGAACTGGTCGCCAGCGGATTCACGCGTGCGTTCCTGGGCACAGACTCCGCGCCTCACGCCCGCCATCGCAAAGAGGCAAGCTGCGGCTGCGCGGGCTGTTTCAACGCCCCAACGGCGCTTGCCAGCTACGCAACCGTATTTGAAGAGATGAACGCGCTGGAACATTTCGAAGCGTTCTGCTCCCTCAACGGCCCGCGCTTCTACGGCCTGCCGGTCAATGACACCTTCATTGAGCTGGAGCGCAAAGCGAGCCAGGTTGAGGAGTCTATCGCGCTGACGGATGACACGCTGATCCCCTTCCTGGCAGGTGAAACCGTAAGCTGGACGGTAAAACGCTAAAAAATCAACGCCCCTTGTTGTAAAACCGATAATATGCCTGTATAAATAAACAGTATATTACACAGGGGGCATTTATGCGTATTGAAGTCACCATAGCCAAAACTACCGTTCTGCCTGCCGGCGCGCTTGACGCTCTGGCAGGCGAATTATCCCGTCGTATTAACAACACCTTTCCCGACAACGCGGGCGCCGTAACGGTGCGTTACGCCGCAGCGAACAACCTCTCCGTCATGGGTGCCGCAAAAGAAGATAAAGATCGCATCAGCGAAATCCTGCAGGAAACGTGGGAAAGCGCAGATGACTGGTTCATTACCGATTAACACTGCTCCCTCATTGTGTTTTTTGCCGGGTCGCCCCGGCTTTTTTTTGCCTGTAATTTCGAAAGATCAAATTAATTCAGCGTGTTCTTAAAAAATCGTGAACGAGATGGTGTTTTATTGTTCGAACAATCCTAAAAAGCAGAAAAATGTGTTGCTACCTGTTTATTTTTCCCTTTGGAACCCTTATTACTTGGTATACTGAAGAAGCTTTCAGAAAAACATGCATTGAACCTCAGAGCCGTTGTCTTCTAACACGCATTAAGGGGGTTATAATGGAAAAGAATAACGAAGTCATCCAGACCCATCCGCTTGTAGGCTGGGATATCAGTACCGTAGATAGCTACGATGCACTGATGCTGCGTTTGCACTACCAGACCCCAAATCAACTCAACCGTGACGAAGCGGAAGTGGGACAGACGCTGTGGCTAACAACAGACGTCGCCCGTCAGTTTATTTCTATTTTAGAGGCAGGCATTGCAAAAATAGAATCTGGCGACTATCAGGAAAATGAGTATAAACGGCACTAACCTTATGCCCACTTTTCACTCAACAGGCACCCTCGCGGTGCCTTATTTATTTCCCGCTTGTTTACGCCCGCGTTGTTAATTACTCTGCTAACAAACCGTAAGTTTACGAGATGCATATGAGATACGACTTAATCATTATTGGTAGCGGCTCCGTTGGATCGGCCGCCGGTTATTACGCAACGCAGGCAGGGCTGAAGGTCCTGATGATCGATAGCCATCTTCCGCCTCATGCGGAGGGCAGCCATCATGGCGATACCCGCCTTATCCGCCATGCGTATGGCGAAGGCGAGCGCTATGTCCCGCTGGTGCTTCGCGCCCAGACGCTGTGGGACGAGCTGGCGAAACAGACTGAAGAGCGCATTTTCGAACGCACGGGGATCATCAACCTCGGTCCGGCCCGTTCAGAATTTCTCGCCAACGTCGAACGCAGCGCGAAAGCCTTTAATCTTGACGTTGAGAAGCTGGACGCGGCGGCCATTACCTCGCGCTGGCCTGAAATTACCGTCCCGGAGGATTATATCGGCCTCTTTGAAGCCAACTCCGGTGTGCTGCACTGTGAAACGGCGATCAAAACCTGGGTCGATCTTGCCGCCAAAGCGGGCTGTGCGCAGCTGTTCAATTGCCCCGTAGAGGCCATCACGCATGATGCAAACGGCGTTACGGTGAAAACCGTAGACGGGGAATATTCGGCTTCCCGCCTGCTTATTAGCGCAGGAACCTGGGTTACCCGCCTGCTTCCGGACCTGCCGATCCAGCCGGTACGCAAGGTCTTCTCCTGGTTCCAGTCGGACGGGCGTTACAGCGCGCAAAATAAATTCCCGGCGTTTACCGGCGAGTTACCCAACGGCGATCAGTTCTACGGTTTCCCTTCCGAGAAGGACGCTCTCAAGATTGGAAAACACAACGGCGGGCAGGTCATCTCATCACCTGAGGAGCGCAAGCCGTTTGGCGCCTGCCCGCAGGACGGCTCAGAAGCCTTCTCGTTCCTGCGCAATATTCTCCCGGGCGTCGGCGGCCTGCTTTATGGCGCGGCCTGCACCTATGACAACACGCCGGATGAAGACTTTATCATTGATACGCTGCCGGGACATGACAACACCCTGCTGATTACCGGGCTGAGTGGCCACGGCTTTAAGTTCGCTTCGGTGTTGGGTGAAATCGCCGCGCAGTTTGCCCAGGGTATCACGCCGCAGTTTGATCTGACGCCGTTCTCACTCTCGCGTTTTAATGGATAATCGGCCACGGGCTCCGGCGGCATCGGGGCCCGTTTTCTTCGTACTCAATTGTGGGGCGTTATGCGCAGGATAGTGGATTTCCTCATCAATAACATTCGCGAACACTTTATGCTCTATATCTTATTGTGGGCGCTGCTCGCTATCGTTGATGTTATATACATTGTGTTTTATTGAAAGTGACAATTGACGTTAACTGACGTTACTTTATGTTTATTTAAGGTTTTTTCTTCTGCTAAATACGTCTTGCACGAAGCCATTGAATTAATCTTGCTGTTTCTTTTCAAAATCGCTGAAATAAATAAAATAAAAATCAATAGTCAATTATTTCAGTTGCAATATCGCGTCTTCCCGTTCATTTTTACCTTTCGGTTAATTTGAAAATGGACATTCTGATGCAATTGCGTAACTCCTCCCGGCGCTACGGAATAATATCCATAAGTTTGCACTGGATATTTGCCATTGCCGTCTACGGTATGTTCGGACTTGGACTCTGGATGGTCACGCTCAGCTATTACGATGGCTGGTATCATCAGGCACCCGAGCTGCATAAAAGCATCGGGGTTCTGCTGATGCTGGGGCTGGTGTTTCGCGCGATCTGGCGACATATTTCCCCACCGCCCGCGCCGCTAAAGACATATGGAAAAATAACCCGCGTCAGCGCCGTTGCCGTGCATATTGCGCTCTACGCGCTGCTCTTCGCCATTCTGATCAGCGGCTATCTCATTTCAACGGCAGACGGCAAACCAATTAGCGTTTTTGGCCTGTTCGAGGTTCCGGCAACGCTCAGCGATGCCGGGGCTCAGGCCGATACGGCAGGCGTCGTTCACCTCTGGCTTGCGTGGAGCGTGGTGATCCTGTCCGTACTGCACGGGCTCGCCGCCCTTAAACACCATTTTATTGATAAAGACGATACGCTTAAGCGCATGCTTGGCCGCTCGTCAGTTGACTCTGGAGCATAAAATGAAAAAACACCTGCTGGGTATTGCCCTCGGTTCTCTGTTATTCACCACCGGTTCTGCCGTAGCGGCTGACTATAAAATTGATAAAGAGGGCCAGCACGCTTTCGTCAATTTTCGCATTCAGCACCTGGGATACAGCTGGCTGTACGGCACCTTTAAAGATTTCGACGGCACATTTACTTTTGACGAGAAAAATCCTGCGGCAGATAAAGTCAATGTGACCATTAATACGAACAGCGTCGACACGAACCATGCTGAGCGCGATAAACACCTGCGCAGCGCAGAGTTCCTCAACGTCACAAAATTCCCACAGGCCACCTTCACCTCCACGGAAGTTAAGAAAGACGGTGATAAATTGGCTATTACCGGGAATCTGACGCTGAATGGCGTAACCAAACCCGTTACTCTGGATGCGAAATTGATCGGTCAGGGCGACGATCCGTGGGGCGGAAAACGCGCAGGTTTTGAAGCGGCGGGTAAAATTCACCTGAAAGATTTTAATATCACAACGGATTTAGGCCCGGCGTCGCAGGACGTTGAGCTGGTTATTTCCGTTGAAGGTGTGCAGCAGAAGTCGTAATAGATTCGCCCGGCAGGCTTTCGCCGTGCCGGGCGTTATTATCATTCCGGGTCAGGAATACCCAGTTTGGTATTCAGACGGCCGCGTGATTTATTAAAAATCTTATTACCGTTTTCACGCCCCGCGCGACGACGACGCTGCTCTTCTTCCGGCAGGACGCTCTCTTCGCTGCACAGCTCGCTACAACAGCCGTTAAACTTCTCGGCACAGGCCGGGCACTGAATAAACAGCAGGTGGCAACCGTCGTTTTTGCAGTTGGTGTGGGTATCGCACGGCGCGCCGCACTGGTGGCACTGGGCAATCACATCTTCTGAAATGCGCTCGCCCATGCGCTCGTCAAAGACGAAGTTTTTACCGATAAAGCGTACCGGTAAGCCCTGCTCACGGGCGCGGCGGGCGTACTCAATAATACCGCCTTCAATGTGCCAGACCTTGTTGAACCCATTGTGCTTCATCCACGCGCTGGCCTTCTCGCAGCGGATACCGCCGGTGCAGTACATAACGATTTTTTTATCCTTATGCTCCTGCATCATCTCCACCGCTTTAGGCAGCTGCTCGCGGAAGGTATCGGCCGGAATCTCCATCGCGTTTTCGAAATGCCCCACTTCGTACTCGTAGTGGTTACGCATATCAATGAACACGGCATCCGGATCGTCCAGCATCGCATTCACTTCCGCGGCCTTCAGATATTCGCCGACGTCCGCCGGGTTAAACTCAGGATCGTCAATACCGTCCGCCACGATGCGTTCACGCACCTTCATGCGCAGCACCCAGAACGATTTTCCATCGTCATCCAGGGCAATGTTCAGGCGTAAGCCGTTGAGGGCCGGATCGAAGCTATAAAGCGCGTCGCGGAACGCATTCACTTTGCTTTCCGGCACGCTAATCTGCGCGTTAATGCCTTCGCGGGCAAGGTAGACGCGGCCGAATACGTTCAGCGCCGTGAAGGCCTGATAAAGCGCATCGCGGGTCGCCTGCGGATCGTCGATGGTGAAGTATTTGTAGAAGGAGATGGTCGTGCGCGGTTCGGTTTCAGCCAACATGCGCGCCTTTAACATCTCATTCGAAACGCGGTTGTGTAACACTGGCATGGTGTACAAGTCCTGCAATCGTCAGAGAGAATCAAAATCGGTCGGCATCATATAGCAAACAAAACCAATTTACATCCACACAATTTACGCTACATTTCACACACCCTGATGAATCAGGCTTAACAATTGCCGTCGTCGTGCAGGTTTCGACGGCAGATATTTTGGCTACGTCTCAAAAAATGCGACAATAGCGAAACAGGACGTTTGAACACAGGAAAGACATGACCCAGTTACCAAAATTTACCGTCGCCCTTTTGCATCCCCGCTATTGGATGACCTGGCTTGGCATTGGCTTTTTATGGCTACTGGTACAGCTTCCCTACCCTGTTATCTTCCGGTTAGGTACATCATTAGGCCGACTCGCGCAAACGCTTATGAAGCGCCGCGCCCGCATCGCGTATCGTAACCTTGAGCTGTGCTTTCCGCAGATGAGCGAGGCGGAGCGCCATGATATGGTCTCGAAGAATTTCGAATCCGTCGGCATGGGTCTCATGGAGACGGGCATGGCGTGGTTCTGGTCGGACAAACGTATGGCCCGCTGGAGCAAGGTTACAGGCACCGGCATGGAGCCGGTGCATACGCTTCAGGCCAATCAGACCGGCGTGTTGCTGATCGGCGTCCATTTCCTGACGCTCGAAATCGGGGCGCGTATGTTTGGCATGCAAGCGCCCGGCATCGGGGTTTACCGTCCTAACGACAACCCGGTTATCGATCTCATCCAGACCAACGGCCGCATGCGCTCCAACAAAAGCATGATCGACCGTAAGGATCTGAAGGGCATGATCCGCGCGCTGAAGTCCGGTGAAGTGGTCTGGTATGCCCCCGATCACGACTATGGCCCCCAGGCCAGCGTCTTTGTCCCCTTCTTCGCCGTTGATGAGGCCGCCACCACGACCGGCACCTGGATGCTGGCGCGGATGTCCAAAGCCGCCATCGTTCCCTTTGTTCCCCGCCGTATGCCGGATGGCTCAGGCTACGAGCTGATGATGCTTGAGCCGGAACTCGCGCCGCCGCTGGAAGATGCGGAAACCACCGCACGCTGGATGAACGGCGTTGTGGAGAAGTGCATCATGCTGGCACCCGAGCAGTACATGTGGCTGCATCGACGCTTTAAAACGCGGCCAGAAGGCACGCCTTCCCGCTATTGATCCTCATGCGGCCCTCAGGGCCGCATGCTATTTTAGCTTTAAAAGCTCCCCCTCATTGCGGCAATCATAACCCAGGCGCATAATTAGCAGGCTTATTACTTCATGCCTCAGGTGCTCTGCACCTCACTATGCGGATTGTTATGACACCCTCAGATGCCCCCATAAACTGGAAGCGTAACCTCACGGTTGCGTGGCTTGGCTGTTTTCTTACCGGCGCGGCGTTTAGCCTGGTCATGCCTTTCCTGCCGCTCTACGTCGAACAGCTGGGCGTGACGGGCCATAGCGCGCTCAACATGTGGTCTGGCCTGGTATTCAGCATCACGTTTCTCTTTTCCGCCATTGCCTCGCCCTTCTGGGGCGGCCTTGCCGACCGCAAGGGACGTAAAATCATGCTGCTGCGTTCGGCGCTGGGGATGGCGATAATCATGGCGCTGATGGGCGTGGCGCAGAACGTCTGGCAGTTCCTGATATTGCGCGCATTGCTGGGCTTATTGGGCGGGTTTATTCCCAACGCGAACGCCCTGATCGCCACGCAAATTCCTCGCCATAAGAGCGGCTGGGCGCTTGGCACGCTCTCAACCGGTGGCGTGAGCGGCGCCCTGCTTGGGCCGCTGGCGGGGGGATTACTGGCGGATAACTACGGCCTGCGCCCGGTCTTTTTCATCACCGCCAGCGTGTTGTTCCTGTGCTTCATCGTCACCCTGGTCTGCATCCGTGAAAAATTTACGCCCGTCGCCAAAAAAGAGATGCTTCACGCCAGAGACGTGCTGACCTCGCTTAAAAATCCCAGACTGGTGCTGAGCCTGTTCGTAACGACATTGATCATTCAGGTGGCAACCGGATCGATCGCTCCTATTCTCACCCTATACGTTCGCGACCTGGCGGGTAACGTCAGCAATATTGCGTTTATCAGCGGACTGATTGCCTCTGTGCCCGGCGTGGCGGCGCTGGTTAGCGCACCGAGACTGGGGAAATTGGGTGACCGGGTCGGCCCGGAAAAGATCCTGATCTGCGCACTGATCATTTCCGTCCTGCTGCTTATCCCCATGTCGATGGTGCACTCTCCATGGCAGCTGGGCGTGCTTCGCTTTTTGCTGGGCGCCGCCGACGGAGCGTTGCTGCCCGCCGTACAGACCCTGCTGGTCTACAACTCCACGAATCAGATTGCCGGGCGTATCTTTAGCTATAACCAGTCGTTTCGCGATATCGGTAACGTCACCGGGCCGCTTCTCGGGGCGGGTATTTCCGCCAGCTTCGGTTTTCGCGCCGTCTTTATCGTGACGGCAGGCGTGGTGCTGTTCAACGCATTTACTCGTGGTTCAGTTTATCCCGCGCGTTACGGCCAGTGACGGAATAAGAAGAACGCCTGACGGCTTATTTTCGCATTCATACTTGCAGAATCTGATATTCAGCTATTCTTTCCCTGAAACCTTCTGGAAAACAGGGAGACACCAATGACCATGTACGCCACGCTGGAAGAAGCTATTGATGCCGCTCGTGAAGAGTTCCTTGCCGATAATCCCGGCGTTGAGGAAGAAGATGCTGACGTGCAACAACTTAATATCCAAAAATATGTTCTGCAGGATGGGGATATTATGTGGCAGGCCGAATTCTTTGCCGACGAAGGTGAAGAAGGAGAATGTTTGCCGGTCCTGAGCGGTGCAGGTGCGCAGGCCGTGTTTGATGGCGACTATGATGAAATCGAGTTACGCCAGGAATGGCTGGAGGAGAATACGCTGCACGAGTGGGATGAGGGCGAATTTCAGCTCGAGCCACCGCTGGATACGGAAGAAGGTCAAACCGCAGCCGATGAATGGGACGAGCGTTAATTTACGCTACTCGTACGGACCGTGGCTGGCATCGATGGGCAGCAACAGCGTGTCGAAAATCAGCGAGAACGGCAGATCGAGCACCGTCAGGTAGCGCCATGCGGAATCACGGACATCCCATTTTACGCCCGGGTAGTACTGGTTGCCATGGCCCTGACCTGGAATGGTGCGGCTGATGATGCTGCCGCAGCCGCTCAGCAGGCATGCCATCATGACGACGATGATTATTTTCATCAGTAACCTCTAAAAAAATACCGGCCTCACAGCCGGTATTTTATCTGGCGGGTGGCGCTTTGCTTACCCGCCTTGCTTAACCGCTTACTTCGCCTTCAGCGCCAGCGGGTTCAGCTTCAGCTCTTTGTAGTAGTTCACCCACGAAGAGTACTTCTCCGGAGCGGACCATACGCGATAGTGAAGTCTTGCCATCGTGACCGGATCGCTCAGCAGCACCAGACGACGGTCGCGATTGAGTTTTTCCGGGGTCTCGTTAAGCGCCTGCTCAACGTGACGATCGCGGGCAATCTCCAGCACCTGGCTTGCGCGGTGGCGCGCAGTGGCCATTGCCGTCGCCAGAGCGTTGAATGACGGATTAAACACGGCGTGCATAAAGCCATCGTCCAGCGTGCGGTTACGGTTCTGCTCCAGATAGGTATCGGTATCCACCAGCACCTGCGGCGGGGAATACTCTTCCGGGATCAGGAACAGTTTCCAGCGTTTGGTACGCAGCCCTACCGTTGAACGGCTGGAGATCACGGACACAAACGGCGACAGGATCAGCGAGAAGACAATCGGCGCCAGCCAGAACAGGAAGCGCAGATCCAGCCAGGCCATTCCGGCCGCCCACACCAGGCCCAGCAGCAGCTGAGACCCGTGACGCATGAAGGCTTCACTCCACGGCGTGGAGTCGTCATCACGCTGCGGTGAGTTCCAGACCACTTCCCAGCCCAGGAACGCGCTGACCACAAACACGGTGTGGAACAGCATACGCACCGGCGCCAGCAGCACGGAGAACAGCACTTCCAGCAGCAGCGAAAGGGTGACGCGGAAGAATCCGCCGTACTCTTTCGAGCCTTTGCACCAGATCAGGATGATACTGAGCAGCTTAGGCAGGAACAGCAGCACCATGGTGGAAGCAAACAGCGCAATCGCCAGCTCCGGACGCCACTGCGGCCACACCGGGAACAGCTGGCGCGGTTGCAGGAAGTATTGCGGCTCCGTCAGGGCATGGACGACCTGCAGCGCAGTGGAGAGCGCGAGGAACATAAACCACAGCGGTGCGGAGAGATAAGACATTACGCCCGTCAGGAACACCGCACGGTGAACCGGGTGCATCCCTTTTACGAGGAACAGGCGGAAGTTCATCAGGTTACCGTGACACCAGCGGCGGTCGCGCTTGAGCTCGTCCAGCAGGTTCGGCGGCAGCTCTTCGTACGATCCCGGCAGGTCGTAAGCAATCCAGACGCCCCAGCCCGCACGACGCATCAGCGCCGCTTCCACGAAGTCATGCGACAGAATCGAACCGGCAAACGAACCCTCGCCCGGCAGCGGCGCCAGCGCACAGTGTTCGATGAACGGCTTCACGCGGATAATGGCGTTGTGGCCCCAGTAGTGCGACTCACCCAACTGCCAGAAGTGCAGACCGGCGGTAAAGAGCGGGCCGTAAACACGGGTGGCGAACTGCTGGCAGCGCGCGTACAGGGTGTCCATGCCGGATGCTTTTGGCGAAGACTGAATGATCCCCGCGTTCGGGTTGGCTTCCATCAGACGCACCAGACCGCTCAGGCAGTCACCGCTCATGACGGAGTCAGCATCCAGCACGACCATGTAGCTGTACTGGTTACCCCAGCGGCGGCAGAAGTCATCGATGTTGCCGCTTTTACGCTTCACGCGACGGCGGCGGCGGCGGTAGAAGATCTGCCCTTCGCCCTGCACTTCCGCAACCAGCTCCATCCAGGCTTTTTGCTCTGCCACGCAGATATCCGGGTTGTAACTGTCGCTCAGGATGTAAACGTCGAAATGCGCCGCATTACCGGTTGCCTTTACGGACTCCCAGGTTGCACGCAGCCCCGCAAATACGCGGTCAACGTCTTCGTTACAGATAGGCATAATCAGTGCGGTACGGTGCTCGGGATTGAGGGGTTCATCCCCGACCGTTGACGCCGAAATGCTGTACTTGTCCCGTCCCATCAGCAGCTGCAGGAAGCCCATCAGCGCGGTCCAGAAACCGGCCGAGACCCAGCAGAAGAGGACCGCGAACAGCAGGAGAATGCCGCTCTGCAGGATATACGGCAGCAGCTGCATGAAGGAGACCCAGAGATCCTGGCCCATCATGTCCGTCGGGTTGATAAATGCCCAACCCTGGTAAGGCAGGATGGTTTTCATATACCAGGTTGCGACAACCGTCTGCGCCAGCGTCAGAAGCAGCAGGATATAACGGCGAATTGTCCCCACGGTACGCCATTTCTGTTCGGAGGCCTGCTCTTCTTTCGTCAGGCGCGACAGATAGCGCGGCGTGACGTCACGCCCGCGCAGGCGATCCCAGAAGCGGCCAACCGGGTTGGTGCGCCACGGATCGGGGAACATTGAGGAACGCGTCGCTTTCGGCATCGCCTGAAGCTGATCGCGTCCTTCGTCGTCTTTAATCAACTGCCCTTCTGCCAGCGAGTCCGGCCAGGCCTGCTCCAGACGCGCCTTGACTGACCCCAGCGGCGTATCATCATCACGGGAAAACTGACGATGTTCGCCATCCAGCGCGGTATGAACCGCGCGGATGTCGCTCTTAGGCAGCGCCGCTTTTTCGATATCCGTCAGCGGCATGGCATCAATATATTCAGATGTATTATTCATTGGCAGGTAGCTGGTAGCTCCAGGTTTCACTCAGCGGCTGATCTTCACTGACCAGCGCAGCACGCATTTCAGTGGTCTGTTTCGGATCTTTCACTTTCACGCGCAGGGTCAGACGCCAGCCTTTGGTTACCGGGTTGTAACGCACGGTGTTCTCTACGATTTCACCGTTGTCACCGATGCTGGCCTGGGCCGACACCGCAGTATCAGGAGACAGTTTCTTCATATCCTGGCCGGTGAAGTCCACGACAAACGCTACCGTACCGTCAGGCTGACGGATCAGGTTAGACTGCTTCACGTCACCCGTAGAGCGGCGAGTCTGCGTCACATACGCGTTATCCGGCGCATGCAGCTTATCTTCGTCGCGGCTGAAGGTAATGGTGTACTTGAAGTTCATCTCTTTACCGGCTTCCGGCAGCTGATCCGGCGTCCAGTATGCGACGATGTTGTCGTTGGTTTCGTCGTTGGTTGGAATTTCAACCAGCTCTACCTTGCCTTTACCCCAGTCACCTTTCGGCGTAACCCAGGCGCTTGGACGCAGGTCATAGCGGTCGTCGAGATCTTCAAAGCGAGAGAACTGACGGCCACGTTGCAGCAGGCCAAAGCCCTGCGGGTTTTCCATCGCAAAGCTGCTGACCGCCAGATGTTTCGGGTTATTCAGCGGACGCCAGATCCACTCACCGTTACCGGCATGAATAGACAGACCGTTGGAGTCATGCAGTTCCGGGCGGAAGTTGGTTGCCGGTGACGGCTGGTTCGGCCCAAACAGGAACATACTGGTCAGCGGAGCGACGCCCAGTTTGCCCACTTTGTCACGCAGGTAAACCTTAGACTGCACGTCAACGACCGTGTCACGACCAGGCATAATCACAAAGCGATAGGCACCGGTTGCGCGTGGGGAATCCAGCAGCGCATAAATAGTCAGACGTTTGTCCGTTGGTTTTGGACGCTCAATCCAGAACTCGCGGAAACGCGGGAACTCTTCACCTGATGGCAGCGCGGTATCAATAGCCAGACCGCGCGCAGAAAGCCCGTACACCTGCCCCGCGCCAATCACGCGGAAGTAGCTGGCGCCAAGCATGCTAACGATTTCGTCGTTTTTATCTTTGCTGTTGATCGGGTAAAGCACCTTGAAGCCTGCGAAGCCCAGGTCTTTCACCGTATCTTTGTCGTGCTGCACATTGCCAAAATTGAAGTAATCCGGGCTGTACTTGATCTTACGTACCGCGGTCGCCGTCACTTCATTGATGGCAACAGGCGTGTCGAAGTACATACCCTGATGATAAAATTCAAGCTTGAACGGGGTTTTAACGTTGTTCCAGTACGCTTTATCGTGGTTGAACTGGATCTGCTGATAGTCCGCATACTTCATGTCGCGGAAAACGGAGGGCAGGTTACTTTTCGGCGCTTCGTAGCTCTTGCCTGCCATCGATTTTGCCTGTTTTGCGACATCGTCGATGTTAAAGGCCAGTGCCGATGAGGTATACAGTGATAACACCACCGCAACACCCAACCAACGCATTTTCATCATCTGTGGTTTATGTTTCATAATAAGTAAGCACTTCCCCCTTTGTGTGCTTATATCGATCCGATCCATTTTAATGGAAACTCAGGCAATCCGACAACATAATCACTGCTTTGTTCAGCTGCTGGCTCATGGATTAAGCAAATGAAAGAACCCGTTATTCACTTTGCGTGCTTATCCTGGAGACAGTGTGTCGGTCTTGGTGTAGGGTTGGCGTCGAATGTAACCATTATGAGCCTTAGGGATAAGGCGAAAAGTCTGAGAATGCGCAACGTTATATGAGCACAACACCGATACAACGGGAATATTTCCTCGACTCGATCCGGGCATGGCTGATGCTATTGGGGATCCCCTTTCATATTTCACTGATTTACTCCAGCCACACGTGGCATGTTAATAGCCAGATGCCCTCCTGGTGGCTGACGCTGTTTAATGACTTTATTCACGCCTTCCGCATGCAGGTGTTTTTTGTCATCTCCGGCTATTTCTCGTACATGCTTTTTTTACGCTATCCGCTTAAGCGCTGGTGGAAAGTGCGCGTAGAGCGCGTAGGTATTCCCATGTTAACCGCCATACCACTGCTGACGCTGCCGCAGTTCATTATGCTGCAATACGTTAAAGGCAAGGCGGAGAACTGGCCGAATCTCTCGCTGTATGAAAAGTACAACACGCTGGTCTGGGAGCTGGTGTCTCACCTCTGGTTCCTGCTGGTTCTGGTGGTGCTGACCACGGTCAGTCTGGTGATTTTCAGCCGCTTGCGCCGTCATCTCAGCACGACAGCAGACTCTTTCTTCGCTAACGTCACGCTGGGCAAACTGTCGGTGCTCTTCTTACTGCTGGGGATCGCCTATGCCGCGGTGAGACGCACGCTGTTTATTGTCTATCCACCGATACTGAGCGACGGCCTGTTTAATTTTGTGGTGATGCAGTCGCTGTTCTACATTCCGTTCTTTTTAATTGGCGCGCTGGCCTTTATTCATCCGAGGCTTAAAGCGCTGTTTACCACCCCGTCACCGTGGTGCGCGGTGGGTGCGGCCATTGCCTTCGTGGCCTACCTGGTGAACCAGCGCTACGGGAGCGGCGACGCCTGGATGTATGAAACGGAAAGCGTGATCACCATGCTGTTGGGCTTGTGGATGGTGAACGTAGTGTTCGCGCTCGGGCACCGTTTGCTGAACTTTAAGTCCAGCCGCGTGACCTACTTCGTCAATGCCTCACTGTTTATCTATCTGGTGCACCACCCGTTGACGCTGTTCTTCGGGGCATACATCACGCCGCATATCGCATCCAATACGCTGGGCTTCTTTACCGGGCTGGTGTTTGTGGTGGGGATTGCCGTCGTACTCTACGAGATTCATCTGCGGATCCCTCTTCTGCGCTTTCTGTTTTCAGGAAAACCTCAGCCGAAAGCCGCCTGAGCAGCGCGGCGCACTCACGGTGCGCCGCCTTCGCTTCAGCTCTCCAGCTCTTGTCTGCGCTGAGTCAGAAGCCGCTGATAAAGATGCGTGGTGTCTTCATCGAAGCAGACAAAAATCACCTTCTCTGGCAGCGGTTTAAGCGACAAATAGCGGTAAACCGTTTCGACTGCGATGGTCGCCGCTGCCGCCTTAGGATACCCATACACGCCGGTGCTGATAGCCGGGAACGCCATCGTTTTATAGCCGTTGTCGGCGGCAAGCCGCAGACAGTTTCGGTATGCCTCCTCCAGAAGGCTCGCTTCATGCTGGTCTCCGCCGTGCCACACGGGCCCGACAGCATGAATCACCGCTTTGGCAGGAAGGTTGCCCGCCAGCGTAATCACCGCATGGCCCGGTGGGCATTCACCCTGTTGCTGACGCACCATTTTACAGGCTTCCAGTAACTGCGGTCCGGCAGCCCGGTGAATAGCGCCGTCTACGCCTCCTCCCCCCATCAGGGAAGGATTGGCCGCATTGACGATGACGTCGACATGAACTGTCGTAATATCGCCATGAATAACTTCAATTTGCGGTTTCATAAAGCCCCTCTGCTGCCCGCCTTTTTTATAAGTGTATCGCAGAGGGGTTATTGAGAAAAACGATAGGCATAAAACCGCGCCCACCGGCGGGCGCTCACGGGTATTAACGGTACTGGATCTGAACAACCGCGAGCGTTTTTTCAGGATTCAGGTACGTCATATTCACTGTCGCCAGGCCGGAAGCCGTCGCCTTGCCGTTCAGCGCGTCGCCGTAACTCACCATACGCGTTTGCATACGATTTTTTTCCGGACACGACACCGCCAGCTGCCGCTGCTGCTGGGTAACTTCGCAAGGGTCAGCAACGATTGCGCCGCGAAAGTGAATAACGCCGCCCTGCGCGAGCGTGGCCGAATAAGCTGGAGCGATAAATGCCGAAACAAGCAGGCCCAGACCTGAAATAAGATGTGCAAAAGAGTGGGTCACGATATGTACTCCTCAATGAAAATCGTCCATGAGGGGCAAACGCGCTTCATTATGCAAACGAAGGCTGACGTTACGGAACCTAACAACGCAGTTCCTGATAACAGCTTAGTTCAACGGCAAATATTCACAATGCATTGATTTCATGAATATTTACAGCGCACCCCCGGCTGGCGACCACTGCTGTGATAAATGAAGCGCTTTTCCATCCGTGACGGTGACAACGATGTTGATCGTGTCTTCCGCAGAAATAGTTAAACTCAACCGCGTTAAATCAATCGGCTGATTAGCGGGAATAAAAAGGGTATTTTGCTGTCGCGAAGCACTTTGCCCACTCTGCCCTTCCTTCAAAGAGAGGATCTGGACCTGACAATCACACGGTTCCGTCAAAATGACCTGCGGAATAATGGTCGTCATATTTCCCTGCTGTGACGTTTGAAAGGTTATCTGCCCGGAAAGCGCGGCAAGGAGAATGAAGGTATTCATGAGGAACTCCCGAAAAAAAACAGGGCATCGGCCCTGTTTTTTTGTAGTACAGATTTCAGTATCAGTACTGATGCGCTGTCGCGTGGTTACCAAAGCCGATCTGGGTAACGTTGACGGTGGAGTTAGACGCCGTCTGGTCTACGAGCGCACCGTTAAGGCCGCCGTACTGGCTAACATTCATAACGGATTTTTTGCTGTTCCACTGATCGAGTGTCGCACTGTTGCCAAAGCCGTTCTGGGTCAGGTTGATTTTGCTGTCGTCAGAACCCTGACCGACATCAGCCCCGTTACCGCCACCGGTCTGGCTAATATTAAGAACGGAATTTCTGGCATCTGTCTGCAACGCCAGCGCGGAGTTACCGCCACCGTTCTGATAAATATTCAGGGTTGAATTTGGACCACTGTTTCCGCCCTGGCCATGACCGTGTCCATGACCCCATCCGCCCTGATTAATCATACCAGCCATAGCACTACCAGAAACGACGATTGCTGCAAGTGCTGCCACTTTGATAAATTTCATGGTAAACCCCCATCGGATTGATTAACGTCGTCGCGAAATAGCTAGCGCTGAATAACGCGAATTGCCATCTGCGACTGTTTCTGCACTACAACTGCGGTTTTCTGCGTACCGTACTGCGTAATATTTGCTCTATTACCCGACCCTTTCTGGATAATTTTCGCACTATTACCATATCCATCCTGCGTAATACCTGCATCGTTCCCGTTACCGCTCTGATCGATCCAGGCAATATTGTAAGTCCCTGATTGATCAACTCTCGCTCTGTTGCCTGCCCCATCCTGAGAAATGACGGACAAGAGTTTCGAACCTTCCTGGCGAAGCTGAGCGTCATTAAATACACCCTGTTGACCAATAATGGCTGCCTGATTTAATGATGAATAACTTAATTCATTAACCGCAAAATTATATTCAGCGTTTGCTAAATCTGAATTCGCGGCGGTTACAAATCCAGGCGCACCCAGTAATGTAAACATCAAAAATAACGATGTGTTTTTCATGTTGTCACCCTGGACCCGGCTACCTGAAAACACCCTGATCGTATTTCGTATTAAACGACTCGTTTTTGTTAACGCGTCGTTACGGTGAAGAGTATGTCCGCTGAAACATTTTAAATATCTCACCCGCGCGGCTTATTTTTATTTTTCAGGTCACCACAAAGTTGTAATTTGCACCATAAAAGGCATGACACAGGGCGTTTTTATTTTTTATGAAATATTTATGCGCGACATGTTGTACAACGGCGAGACAGCCGTCCATGTCCCTTCCCGCGTTGTTTAAGCGTAACGCCAGGATGAGATTTTCTTCAGGGCGTGACACAAGGCGAGTTTTCTTAAGCCAGAAAAACCAGAACGACATGACTTAGAAAGTATCAGTTACTCATACCTGGGTACAAACTAAAAAAAATAATAAATACTTATAAATATTAACTGGTTAATTATATTTGTATGATTTTTAAAATCTATGCACTACTATTTCCATGTACAACTTTCATATCAAATAACAACATTCAAAATCTGCAATTTTCACAAATTAATATTGATTTTTACATCTTGTTACATGATTAACACTTGCTTTAAAATTCGTAAAAGCTAGATTGAAATTAGATGTACGAAATTGGTTTTATATTTACCTCCCTGTGGAGGTTATGTTCTGATTCTACACACAGCAGTGCAACATCTGTCAGTACTTCTGGTGCCCTCTTCTTTACAGAGAGGGCGGCTGTCAGGTGCCAAAAATAAGTGGGGTTTCATCATGTATAATGAAGTCCATAGTTTACATGGTCATACATTACTGTTGATCACAAAACCTTCTCTGCAAGCGACAGCTTTATTACAACATTTAAAGCAATCTCTATCACTGAACGGGAAATTGCATAATATTCAACGTTCTTTTGATGATATTGTGCCTGGCAGCATCATTCTGTTTGATATGATGGAAGCCGATAAAAAGCTTATCCATTACTGGCAAGATAACTTAAGCAGGAAAAACAATAATATCCGCGTGTTATTATTGAATACGCCTGATGAATATCCTTTCCGAGATATTGAAAGCTGGCCGCATATCAATGGCGTGTTCTACGTCACTGAAGAAGAGGTTCGGGTGGTAGATGGTCTGCAAGGCATATTGCGCGGCGAATGCTATTTCTCGCAAAAGCTGGCCAGCTACCTCATCACGCACTCCGGAAATTACCGCTATAACAGTTCGGAATCAGCGCTGCTCACCCACCGTGAGAAAGAGATCCTGAACAAATTACGCATTGGTGCTTCAAATATTGAAATCGCCCGTTCGTTATTTATCAGCGAAAATACGGTAAAGACGCACCTTTATAATCTTTTCAAGAAGATAGCTGTTAAAAACCGAACTCAGGCGGTTTCATGGGCAAACGATAACCTCAGGCGTTAATCACATGAAGCGCACGTTGAGTTGGATCGCCGCAGCGAGTCTCCTGCTCGCTGCAGGGAACCTGCAGGCCGTTGAGGTCGAAGTTCCCGGATTGTTAACTGACCACACTGTCTCATCGATCGGGCACAGTTTTTACCGGGCCTTCAGCGATAAATGGGACAGTCCCTACACGGGTAATTTAACAATCAACGAGCGGCCCAGTGCACGATGGGGAAGCTGGATAACCATAACGGCCAATCAGGACGTTATTTATCAAACGTTTTTATTCCCCTCGAAAACAGACTTCGAAAAAAACGTAGCCTTAGCACTGGCTCAAACTGAAGACGCTATTAATCGCCTGCAAATAGATAAAGCCCTATTAAGCACCAGCGATTTAGCAAAAGATGAGTTCTAGCGAACCGATATGCGGAGGCTGTCATGCGTATTGCATATGCAGTTGTTTCGATCATGCTTATTGCTCCCCTGAGCTGGGCCGGAAATATGACCTTCCAGTTCCGTAACCCTAACTTTGGCGGTAACCCCAACAACGGTGCCTTTCTGCTGAATCAAGCTCAGGCACAAAACTCCTATAAAGATCCGAGCTTTCAGGATTTTACCGTTGATACCCCTTCCGCACTGGATAACTTCACCCAGGCTATCCAGTCGCAGATTTTAGGGGGATTGCTGACCAACATTAATACCGGCAAACCCGGCCGAATGATGACCAACGACTTTATCGTCGACATCGCCAACAGGGACGGACAGCTCCAGTTGAATGTGACCGATCGTAAAACCGGAAAAACTTCCACCATAGAGGTTTCCGGCCTGCAAAATAATTCAACTGACTTTTAAACAATAGCTAAATAAGGACAACGACCATGCAGCGCTTCCTGATATTTGTTGCAGTGTGCTTATTGAGCGGTTGTTTAACTGCTCCGCCTAAAGAAGCTGCAAAACCCACATTAATGCCGCGGGCTCAAAGTTACCGTGATTTAACCCATTTGCCTTCACCTACGGGCAAGATATTTGTCTCGGTATACAACATTCAGGATGAAACCGGACAATTTAAACCTTATCCGGCAAGTAACTTCTCCACCGCGGTGCCGCAAAGCGCCACCGCCATGCTGGTAACTGCACTTAAAGATTCGCACTGGTTTATTCCGCTGGAACGCCAGGGGCTTCAGAACCTGTTAAATGAACGAAAAATCATTCGTGCCGCGCAGGAGAATGGCACCGTTGCGGACAATAACCGGATGCCTCTGCAGTCTCTGGCCGCCGCAAACGTGATGATTGAAGGGTCGATTATCGGTTACGAGAGCAACGTGAAATCGGGTGGCGTGGGCGCGCGCTACTTCGGTATCGGCGCAGATACCCAGTACCAGCTCGACCAAATTGCGGTTAACCTGCGCGTCGTAAACGTCAGTACCGGTGAAGTGCTCTCTTCGGTCAACACCAGCAAAACGATTTTGTCTTATGAAGTTCAGGCTGGGGTATTCCGCTTCATCGATTACCAGCGCCTGCTGGAAGGAGAAATTGGCTACACCTCTAACGAACCGGTCATGATGTGTCTGATGTCAGCCATTGAAACCGGCGTGATCTTCTTAATCAACGATGGTATCGATCGCGGGCTGTGGGATCTGCAAAACAAAGCGGACGTGCAGAACCCGATCCTGGTGAAATACCGTGATATGTCGGTGCCTCCGGAATCCTGACGGGCAGCGCATAAAAAAAGGCGAGATGATTATCTCGCCTTTTTTTTATTCACTCACCGCGGTGATGTTTTGCGTTTTTTCCCGTCGCGCCGCCAGCCAAAGACCGCTGTTCTTCATGGCGTAGCCAAACAGCAGCCCCAGCGCCAGGGAAGGAACCACCAGCTTCCAGTCCCCCTGCCCGGCAAAGGTTGCGCAGGCCCCCATAAAGGTTCCCGGCACAAACGACAGCAGCAGATGCTTCGCCTGGATGCACATCAGGAAGGCGACGACACCCGTCATGACGTACCCCAGCATCTCCAGATGCGGCGCCAGCGCGCTGCCTTTCATGATGACCAGCGCCCAGATAACGCCGCTCATAAGCGTGCAGCCTGAGATAAAGAGCCCTTTCAGCCCGCCCTGAGGACAGGCGAAATAGGCCGTGCAGCCCAGGAAGCCAGCCCAGCTTAACAGACCGAGAGACACCGCTACCCATCCCCAAATACCGGAGAGGATGCCCGTCGTGATTGCAATACAAAGTAATATGTTCATGGCGCGCATCTTAGCAGAAGCGCGCCATAGAAATGAGATCAGAAGCACATTACGTGCAAGTTAAAATGTATCGTTGCAGGATTTTTGTGATTTACATCACTCCTCGCTCTCTTCTTCCAGCTCGTCCCACATTGCTGCGATGGCGTCACGCGTCAGCGGGGCCAGCGTTCGCCAGAACGGAGAGGTGGCATGAGCTTCCACTTTACCCAGGAAGGTCCCCACCCACGGCAGCAGATATGTTTCGAAGAGGATCCCGATGGCCTCATTTTCATCGTCGCCAGCGTTGTCTTCGATCCAGGACGCGGCCAGCAGCAGCGTACCGATATGATCGGCTGGGGTATCGCTCAGCGGCATCCCGCGTTCTGAAAGGAATGCCCGCACTTCCGCTTCGGACGCTCCTTCCTGCCAGGCGGAACGATACGGCGACACGCGGCACTCTTCGCCCACGAACAGAGCATTGTAGTCCGTTGAGACCTGCTGCATATCGCAGCTTTTCTGCAGACGCTCCAGTAACTCATCCTGTTCCAGCGGCCAGTTCTGCGCCAGTTTACCTTCGCGAATCAGCGTAAACAGCGGCACCAGCAGCGGGTCCTGCGGCTGGCGGTAATACAGGGAGCCCAGCACGCGGCAAAGGATGGAAAATTCATTCATTGTTTTATTCCGTTATTCAATTAAAGATCGGCAAATTCATCAATCGGCGCCATGCCGCGCGACTCGAGGAAATCAAGCATACGACGCGGCGTGACGTTCAGGATGCGTTCTTCCGGGAAATCCACATCCTGTAATATTTTCAGGCACTCGCTAAAATCCCCCAGCGTGAAGGCCGTGTGCGAATCAGAGCCCAGCGCCACCATGCCACCCGCATCACGCATGGCGGCAGCCACTTCGCGGCAGTTGGCTTCACTGCCTTTACGCGAGTGCACGAACGAGGAGTTGTTAATCTCCAGCGCCACGCGGTGTTTCGCCGCGGCCTGCGCCACGGCCTGAATATCAATCGGGTATTTCGGATTGCCCGGATGGCTGATGATGTGCACATTGCCGCTGGCAATAGTGGCAATCATCGCCGCGGTATTGGTCTCTTTATCCTGCGGCGGGAAAACCGGCTCATGGAAGCCGGCAAGGATCAGATCTAAGGAGGTCAGCATCGGGCCGGTACAGTCAATTTCACCGTCGGTGTTTTTGATGTTCGCCTCAATGCCGCGCAGTATCCCAATGCCGTCCACCAGACGTGGCCAGATACGCATATTCACAAAATGCCAGTAGTGCGGCGCATCCGCCATATCCGGGCCGTGATCGGTTATCGCGAACAGATTGATGCCCTTAAGCTTCGCCTGGGCGATATAATCATGGAGGTTGCTATACGCGTGGGTGCTGGCGACGGTGTGCATATGCAGGTCAACGGGATACATCTTTCTCTCCTCTGCGTTTTTTCCAAAGGATAGCAGTTATCAGCGGCGAATATTAGCAAAAACCCGGCGAACGCCGGGTTTCTCTCAGTAGCCGCGCTGTCGGTCGACCTGTCCGGTGACCGGGTTACCCTTCTCTATTTCACCGATCGTGTGCGAGATATAGGCCACTGCCTCGGCAGGTCGCGTCACGGCGGCAACGTGCGGAGTCATTGCCACGCGCGGGTGTCGCCACAGCGGGCTTTCCTCCGGCAGCGGCTCACGGCTGTAGACATCCAGCATGGCGCCTTTAAGCTTCCCGCTATCCAGCGCCTTCAGCAGATCCGGCTCGACCACATGCACGCCGCGCGCCAGATTCATCAGGTAGCTCTGGTCGTCCAGCTGGTTGAGCAGGCCTTCATTGATAATCCCCACCGTTTCCGCCGTATTGGGCAGCAGGTTAATCAGCACACGCGTGCCGTTCAGGAAGGCCGGAAGCTCATCGGTTCCGGCAAAGCTCTCAACGCCCGGATAGTCTTTACGGCTACGGCTCCAGCAGCGCAGCGGGAAGCCCCACGGCGCGAGCGCTTCAGCCACTTTCGAACCCAGCACGCCCGCGCCGAGGATACCAACGGTAAACGCTTCGCGCGGATATTCAGGCAACGGCTCCCAGCGGGATTGCTGCTTAAGCGCCTGATAGTCATCAAAGCGGCGGAACCAGTGCAGCACCTGGCTGACGGCATATTCCTGCATTTGCTGGCCCATACCGGTATCTTCCAGGCGGAACAGAGGAATATCTTCCGGCAGCATTTCAGGGTGTGCTTTCAGCTTACTCAGAATGGAATCCACCCCGGCCCCGAGCGCGAACACCGCCTTCAGCTTACGGCCCTGGAGCATTTCTACCGGCGGATGCCAGACCAGCGCGTAGTCAGCATGTTCGTTATCGCCCCGCTTCCACTCACGAACGCGAGCGCCCGGCAGTGCCGCAGAAAGTGCCTTAATCCAGTAAGCCGTATCAAAAGTGGGGTGATAGAAGAGTATATCCATAGTCAATCCTGCCTTTTATTGCGCTGATTTATTTTGCTTTTTAACTGGACGGTCAGCATAGCAAATTTCTTGCGCGACCGTGTTGTTGATAAAAAAGACGCTTTCAGCACATTTAAGAATCATGTTGCCTGAAGTTTGTCTAAACGCGCTAAATTACTGAAAAAGTGGGTTGACGGCAGTTCGGCTTTTCCTTACATTAGCGCCCGTCCCAGCAACAACGGGATGACAATATGGTGAGGTGTCCGAGTGGCTGAAGGAGCACGCCTGGAAAGTGTGTATACGGCAACGTATCGGGGGTTCGAATCCCCCCCTCACCGCCATATTTTAAGAAGAGCTCGCATGAAAATGCGGGCTTTTTTTTCGCATGTTGCACGCCTGCGGGGGGATGAGAACCCCCGACCGGGGTTCGACAACTGGCGCAGCCAGTTGGACAGACTGTGAGCAAAGCGAACAGGCTGCCCGCAGGGCGAGCGAAGCGAGTCAATCCCCCCCGGTGCTATATTCAGCTCGGTGCGGCCTGAGACCCTCACCCTAACCCTCTCCCCAAAGGGGCGAGGGGATCGTTACTCCTCCACCATCCGCGCATACTCTTCGGTAAGAAAATCCACCAGCGTTCTGACGGACGGCAGCAAACCTCGCCTGGAAGGATAAACAGCGTGAATCACTTCCCGTCGGGGTTCCCATGCGTCAAGCACCCTTACCAGTTCCCCGGATGCCAGCTGATCCTTGACCATCAAAATCGGCAGCTGCACCACGCCCACCCCCGCCATCGCCGCTTCACGCAGCGCCAGCATGTCGGTGGTAATAAAGCGCGGCGTGTAATGAATCGCGGCTTTCGCTCCCTCCGGCCCGCTCAGCTCCCATCTGTGCAGCTGTTTTCCCACCCCCATGCTCAAACCCGGCCACTCGCTAAGCTCAGAGGGCACGGCAGGGTGACCCATCCGCTCAATCAGCGCAGGGCTCGCCACCAGGCAGTGTCCCCTGTCTGCCAGCACTCTTAACACCAGGTCGCTGTCATCAAACGGACGTGGACGAACGCGGATCGCCACGTCGATGCCCTCACCTACCAGATCGACCCTTCGGTTTGTGGCCTCAAGCTGAAGATTGATCCCCGGATAGCGCGCCATAAACCGCGCCAGCATGGGCCCCACGTGCACGTGCAGCAAGGTGACCGGACAAGTGATCCTGACCACGCCGCGTGGCTCGGCCTGCAACGCCGCCACCGCCTCTTCCGCAGCTTCGGCCTCTACCAGCATGGCTTTACAGTGCTGATAGAACGTCTGCCCCACTTCTGTCACGGTAAACTGCCGGGTGGTACGCTGGATCAAACGCACGCCAAGGCGCTCTTCCAGTTGGGCAATCCGGCGGCTCAGTTTTGACTTGGGCTGATCGAGCGCCCGACCCGCCGCCGCAAATCCACCATGGTCCACCACCTTCACAAACCACGCGAAATCATTGAGATCCTGCATACGCCCTCATCGTTCCATATTCAGAACAGTGAATGTCATTTTCACTATCTACCGGGATATTAACCCTGAATATAAGCTAATTACATCAACAGAACATCAGGAGTTCATCATGAAAAACGTAACAGGCGTTTATACCGCACCTCGTCCGCACTGGGTCGGTGACGGTTTCCCGGTTCGTTCAATGTTTTCTTACCAGACGCACGGCGAGCCGCTGAGCCCGTTTCTGCTGCTGGACTATGCCGGACCGTACACCTTCCCGGCGGACGGCGCGAAACGCGGCGTGGGCGAGCATCCTCATCGCGGCTTTGAAACGGTGACCATCGTTTACGCCGGCGAAGTAGAGCATCGCGACTCCACCGGCAGAGGCGGCGTTATTGGCCCCGGCGACGTGCAGTGGATGACGGCGGGCGCAGGCATCCTGCACGAGGAGTTCCACGCCAGCGCCTTCGCGCAGAAAGGCGGTGAACTAAAAATGATGCAGCTGTGGGTCAACCTGCCCGCCAAAGACAAAATGGCGACGCCCGGCTACCAGAGCATCACCAAAGCGGATATCCCGGTGGTCACGCTGCCGGATAACAGCGGCACGCTGCGGGTCATCGCCGGTCGCCATGAGGACGTGACGGGCCCGGCCCATACCTTCTCACCGCTGAACGTCTGGGACATCGCGCTTAACCAGGGCAGCCATCTGACGCTCAACCAGCCCGAAGGCTGGAGCACGGCGCTGGTGGTACTTGAGGGCAGCGTAACGGTGAACGGCACCACGCCAGCGGGTGAAGCACAGCTGGTTGTGCTAAGTCAGAGCGGTGAAAAGCTGCATCTGGAAGCGAACAGCGACGCGAAATTGCTGCTGATGGCCGGTGAGCCGCTGAATGAACCGATTGTGGGCTACGGCCCGTTTGTGATGAACAGTAAAACCGAGATCGCGGAAGCCATTCGTGATTTCAACTCCGGCCGCTTTGGCCAGATCTGAACGTAATTAAGGAGCGCAATATGTCTACCCCTGCAAACTTCAACGGTGCACGTCCCGTCATTGACGTAAATGATGCCGTCATGCTGCTTATCGACCACCAGAGCGGGCTGTTCCAGACCGTCGGCGACATGCCCATGCCGGAGCTGCGCGCCCGTGCGGCGGCGCTGGCAAAGATCGCCACGCTGGCGAAGATCCCGGTGATCACCACCGCCTCCGTTCCACAGGGACCGAACGGCCCGCTTATCCCGGAGATCCACGCCAACGCGCCGCATGCGCAGTATGTGGCCCGCAAAGGTGAGATCAACGCCTGGGATAACCCGGAATTCGTGGCGGCGGTAAAAGCTACCGGTCGCAAGACGTTAATTATTGCAGGCACGATCACCAGCGTCTGCATGGCCTTCCCGTCCATCAGTGCGGTGGCGGACGGATATAAAGTGTTTGCGGTGATTGATGCTTCCGGCACCTACAGCAAAATGGCGCAGGAGATCACCCTGGCCCGCGTGGTCCAGGCAGGCGTGGTGCCGATGGATACCGCCGCTGTGGCCTCTGAGATCCAGCGAACCTGGAACCGTGAAGATGCGGCTGAATGGGCTGAGGTATACACCCACATCTTCCCGGCCTACCAGCTGCTGATCGAAAGCTACGGCAAAGCGCAGGAGGTGGTGAAAAACAGCGAAGTTCTCGATTCGCAGCGTTAATCCTGCGCTGTACGACATAAGCTGATTAAGGCTTAACCGAACAAGCACGAATGCAGAAAATCTGCTTGACCGCTTTCGCGCAACTCCCTATAGTAGCGCCCCGTTGCCCCCCAAGCGGTCAGGCAGCAAAACAATATGGTGAGGTGTCCGAGTGGCTGAAGGAGCACGCCTGGAAAGTGTGTATACGGCAACGTATCGGGGGTTCGAATCCCCCCCTCACC